>NZ_BAABJW010000003.1:0-457228 GCF_039543505.1 Litoribaculum gwangyangense
GAATTCATTGCAATTTGCTATCTTTCGGACATGGCGGATAATCATAGCTGATTTTCCGCAACGAGCCATACACAAAACCGTTGGGCAACATACAAAAAGCCCACCGCACAAACAGCACATTTGGTTTTTGCCGACACGAAAGCCAACGCTGAAAAAACCAAAAGAGCTGTTTTTTGCCAACGCTCGACAGAAAGACATAAAAAAAGTAAATTTTATTCCAAATATGTTAATATCTTTGCGTAAAACAAAAACATCTTGACAAATATTGAAATAAATAGAATCAAGGTCGCTCTAGCAGAGACGAGAAGAAAAAACAAGTGGTTAGCTGAACAACTTGGGAAAGATGAATCAACCATATCTCAGTGGTGTTCAAACGCAAGACAACCATCGTTAGAGAACTTACACAAAATTGCTCTTGCATTAGAGATTGACATTCGAGAACTTTTAAATCCAACAAAAACTAACAATGACTAGCAAGAAAACATACATAGACCTTTTCGCAGGTTGCGGTGGACTTTCTCTAGGATTGTATAATTCTGGATTATGGAAAGGAAAATTTGCTGTTGAAAAAAGTCCAGACGCTTTTGAAACGCTAAAATATAACTTGATTGAGAAAAAAAATCATTTTGAATGGCCAAAATGGTTGCCAAAACAAAATCACGACATCAATGAAGTAATTAAAAATCATAAGGACAATTTAAAATCACTAAGAGGTGAAATCGACCTTGTCGCAGGTGGTCCACCTTGCCAGGGATTTTCAACAGCAGGACGAAGAATTGAAGGAGATTCAAGGAATGAATTAATTAAGTCATACATCAAATTTATCAGACTGGTTCAACCTAAGGTTATCTTTTTTGAGAATGTAAAGGGTTTTACACAGAAGTTTGACAAAAACAAAATCAAGGGAAAAATCTATTCTGAATACGTTACTAATGCACTTGAATACGATTCTCCAAAAGGCGATTTTCAGGGTTATAAAGTTGAGGGCAAACTGATTGATTTCTCAGAGTTTGGCATTCCGCAAAAAAGAACAAGATTTATTTTAGTTGGTGTTAGAAAGGATATTGCCAATCAAGTAACGCCAAACGGTTTTTTTGAAAAAATCCAAAAGCAAAAAGAGACATTTTTAATTAAAAAAGGAATTGGGTTAACAAATTCGTTGGAGGATGCTATTTCAGACTTGCTAAAAATTAATGAAGTTGTTTCTCCCGATACAAAATCATTCACAGCAGGTCTTTACAATCCCATTCAATCAAAATATCAAAAATTACTTAGAGGTGAAGTTGATTCAAAAATTCCAGACAGTCACAGATTTGCAAAACACAGCGAGGACACATTAAGAAAATTTGAGTTTATTCTCCAAAATGCCGAAAAGAATAAAACACTTTCAAACGAATTAAAAGAAAGGTTTAATCTTAAAAAGAGGACGGTAATTCCGTTATCAGGTCAAACACCTACCCCAACAATAACAACTTTGCCAGACGATTATATTCACTATTGTGAGCCTAGAATTTTTACAGTCCGTGAATATGCAAGAATACAATCCTTTAATGATTGGTATGAGTTTAAAGGAAAATACACTACTGGAGGTAAAAGAAGAACTCAAGAAGTTCCAAGATATTCACAAATTGGAAATGCAATTCCCCCACTTTTTGGCGAGCAAGCTGGATTAATTTTAAACTCAGTTTTAAATGGATAAGGGTAAACTAAAATTTGATGTTAAAACTGGGATGAAAAACATCATTGGTAGAGATTTAATTACTGATGATTTCATTGCAATCTATGAGCTCGTAAAAAATTCTTATGATGCGTATGCTGATTATGTAAAGATTTCTTTTAGCAAAAACGAAATTATCATTTCTGATAATGGAAAAGGGATGTCTAAAGATGATTTGGAAAAGAAATGGTTTGCAGTTGCTTATTCAGCGAAAAAAGATAATACAGAAGATAATGATTTAAAACGGGATTCGCATTTAAATAATCTAAAGTCGAGAAGGTTTTATGCAGGAGCAAAAGGTGTCGGGCGTTTTTCCTGCGATAGATTAGGCGAAGATCTTGAATTAATAACTTCCAAAATCAATTCCAACATTACGTATAAAGTAAATGTGGATTGGCGTGAATTTGAAAAGGATGCCCAACAAAGCTTCGGTTCAATTGAAATTCCATTTGAAGAAATTGGGAATGAGAATATTTTTCCTCAAAAAAAAACTTACGGAACAATACTAAAAATAAAAAATCTCAACTCAACCTGGGACAAGGGAAAACTTCTAGAATTGAGAAGGTCACTTGAAAAATTAATCAATCCCTTTTCAAAGGTAAACTCATTTAAAATTGAAATTGTAGCAGAGGAATTTATTGAAGTAGATAAAGATTCCGGAAATAATAGAAAAATCAATGGTGTGATTGATAACAGTATCCTTAAGGTACTTGACATTAAAACTACTCAAATTGATTTAAGCTTAAAAGATGATACAATTACAACCAAAATTATAGACAGAGGTACACTAATTTATCATATAGAGGAACCTAATAATTATAAATCAATAATAGATGATTTAGAAATCAATCTTTATTTTTTAAACAGGAGTGCTAAAATTAATTTTGGGAAATTAATGGATATTGAACCAACAAATTATGGGAACGTCTTCTTGTTTAAAAATGGATTTAGAGTACAGCCTTATGGAAATGTTGGTGATGATAGTTGGGAATTAGATAACAGAAAACAACAAGGGTATAATCGTTTTTTAGGTACAAGGGACTTGTTCGGAAAAGTTGATTTAACCACAGAGAACTTTGAACAATTCAAAGAAGTTTCAAGTAGGGATGGTGGTTTAGTAGGCACTCTCGGAAAAAAGATTCTATTTGATATATTTAATGAAAAGGCATTTTTAAGGCTTGAAAGATACGTGGTTGGCGTTTTATGGGGTGAAGCATTTAAAAGAAAGAAGTATTTTTTAAACGAGGAAATTGCTGAATTGCAAAGAGAGGGATTAAAACAGGATAAGGATAAGGATACTTACGAAGATGCATTAGGTAATATTGGGAGTAAGATTGACTTTGTAAATCTAATCAAGACCTTAAGCGATGATAAAGAAATTAAAATTATCGATTACAATAAAGACTTGGTAAGTTTTGTAAATGAAAAGTTAGATATAGTACAGCCTAAATTTATTGCAGAATTAGAAAAAATAGCAGAAAAAACGAATGATAAGATTCTTTTAGACCAAGTAAAGTTAACTGAGGATAATTTTAACAAGCTAGCTAAAGAAAAGGAAGATGCTGAGAAACGTGAAGAAGAAGAACGCAAAAAGCGTATTGAAGCTGAAAAACAAGCTGAAATAGAAAAACAGAAAAGAGAAGAAGCTGAAAGAAAACAAAAGATAGAAGAAGAAAAAAGAAGAAAAGAGGAACTTGAAACTTTAAAAAAGGAAAAAGAAAGAGCTGAAGCAGAATTAGCTAAAATTAAGGCAGAACAAAGAGCTCAAGAAGAAAAAGAAAAGAGCAAGAATTTATCTGATAAATTAAATATTGAAACTAAAAAAAATCAATATTTAAACGCTACCCGAAAAACACTTAGTGATGATGCTGAACAGCTTGTTCACTCTATTGATTTATATGTTGGTAATGCTTCGACTTACATCAATGAATTGATTACATCAAATATCAGTGATGAGATTAAGACCAAATTATATTCAATAAAAAGCAATATTGATAAAGCTATTAAGGTTTCTCAAATTATAATTAAGTCGAATTTCGACTACAAGTTTACTAATCAACGCGTCAACTTGCCAAAATATATTTCAGAGTATCTAGAAGATTTGTCTGTTTCATTCAAAGGTCTAAAAGTGAAAACCGTTAATGTTATAGATAAATTTGTTTTAATAAACCCGATTGAAATTGATATCATATTAGATAATTTGGTTTCAAATTCTAGAAAAGCGAATGCCAAGGAAGTTATGGTAGAGTTTAAAATAAATGGCAATAAATTAGAAATCTATTACTATGATAATGGTGATGGAATGCCTGAAAATTTAGTTAAAAACTCTCAATCAATTTTTGAATTAGGTGTTCGAGAATCAAAATCGAAAGGCTCAGGTATTGGGATGTTTGATGTCAAAAAAAGAGTTAATAGTTTAAAGGGAACCATAGACTTTATTGGGAATAATGTAAAGCTCAAAGGGGCTTGTTTTAAAATTGTAATCTAATGAGTCAAGTTGAATTGAATTATTTAGTTTTTGATGATGATTCTGATGCTCCAAATCAGTATAACAATAAAATAACTATTGAAGGATGTCAAGTTAATCCTATTGTTATAAATCCAAATGATTCCTTTAATGTTGATACGAATGAATTTGAGTTTGAAAAGTTTAAAACAGAGGTTTTAGAAAAATCAAAAGGAAGAAATATCAACTTAATAATAACAGATTGGAACATCATACCAGATAATACAGATGGATTTGCAGGAATTAAAGGTTGGGATATAATTGAAAATGTTTTAGAAATTAAAGACAAATGGAAAAGTAAAACTTTCTTAGTTTATTCTTCTGACATTAAAAAAGCCTCTGATTATGTTATTGGAAAAATAAAAAATGAATTAGAAAATCAACCTGATGATATAATCCCTGCACTTAACTTTATAAGTAAGGTAATTGAGTTAAAGGTTAAGTTTTGCAGAAGAGACGATCAGCGTTTTCAGGAAATTAAAACATTACTTAGAGAATCAAATACGATTTCAAATGTTGTTTTAGATTCCGTTCTTTCCTTTGATTCAAATATGGTAATTAACACGGGAAATTCTGATTTTGATGGTAAAAGAATTGCAGATATTCTCAACACAAATAGCCTAGATATAGGAGGGTTAAGATTCATTAAGGAATTTATTGATTTATCCATTTCACATTATTCTAGACTGAATGAATAATTATGACAAAATATTAATCCTTCACGCTTTAGATAAGTCAACTAACTTTTTAAGCGTTTATGAGGATGAATTCAAAGATTATTACTTTTCTTTTAATTCAGAACAAGAATCTATAAACCGTGCAAAAAGTCTATTGGGAGACTTGGAAGGGAAATCATTAATTATTTATCTTGGTCACGGGAGTTCTTCAGGATTATATGAACCTGATGATAGTCATACATATGAAAAGTATTTCCTAGATGCTACTTGGGGAAATTACTTTTTTGACCAACACGACATATTTTTATTAAGCTGTAAATCAAATGAATATATCAAGAAAATATACAAATCAAATTCTTCTATTGGTTTTGGCAATATCATAAGTTCAAAATTTGAATTAGACCATCACAATGAAAGTAATACCGTAAAAATTCCTTTACAGCAATGTGATATAGAAAGATTTAATGAAATCTATGTAAACTCCTCAATCAAAGTCATTAAAAAACTCATCAATAATGAAATTTACTTTTTTGATGTTCCTAAATACTTTCGGTTTATGATTAATTCTGATATCAATCAGCTTTTACTTGATAAAAACAATTCTAATAGACTTCATTTCTCACGACTATTATTTGATTTTAGAAATGAGTTTTTGTACAAGAAAAATCCAAAAGCTTAATAATGAAGATTTCCTCAAGCAACAGCCACACACATTGCCAAGCCACACCGGCCAACGCTCAAACCCAAGCTTGGCAAAGAGTGTTTCTGCCCCTACGCTCAAAAGAAAAAGAAAAGTACGATTGCCCAACAATGGCTATAAGCAATTGCTTGTTATCGCCTACTTCTGAAAATCCTCACGGATTTTCAGTTTGGTGTGTACTTGCAAAGTTAATCGCTAAACCACGCAACTACTCATAGCCGAGACCGTTAGCGGTCAGCTGAAAAATAAAACAGGAAACGAATGTTAAAGAAAATACTTATAGGAATATCAATTGTAATCGGAATTGGAATTTTGGTTTTTATGGGTTGGACTTTAATGGTTGTATCAGCTTTCGGTGGTTTTGATAAAGATTATTCAGTTACTGACTTAAAGGAAAATTTTGAGAAGAACAAGACAGAAATCTATGAACTTAAAAGATACTTCAATGAAATAGTACCAAAAAATAGGTTTGTTGAAATCGAGTTTGATAATGACAATACTTTGGGGCGATTTGGAATTAAAGCTTTAGACTCTACAGCAGGAAACCCAAACGGACCAATGTTTTTGGAGTGGGACTTAAAAACGAATACTGCGAAAATGGATAGCTTAATTGAACCAATGGGTTGGACAAGGGAAACTTTAAAAACACTTAAAGAAAAGCTAGATAAAGCTGACTGTATCCAAATTGAAAGTGGAGAACCAACCAAAATTGGATTTAAAAGAAGTGGAATGGGAATGTATTCATTTAACGTTTTTGACCAACCAATTCCTGATAACTTGATTGAACAGTATAATGATAGTTGTACATATATTTTAGTGAATAGAAAACTTGTTTTAGAATACGGTGGCGGAGCAATTGGAAGTCAGTGTTTCTACAACTTGGAATAGAAAAAAAATAAAGCCGAACCGCTAACAATGTATATAAAAAAATAGGCGAAATAGTTGTAAAATAAAGCCTTTGGACTCGTTTCAAACTTTGTGCTTAACCGAAAGTTTAGTGCTTCGAAATCGCCTACTTTTCATATACTAACCGTTATGCATAATATAACCAAATGAAACACTCAATTTTTTTTATCATTATTACCTTTTCCACAAGCTGCTTCTGCCAAAAAGCAGATTCTTTGACTCCTGAAGAATTAACCCTTGCATTTATCAAAGACTATTATGAATGGAATGAATATGCGTTTCGGACGGATAGGGGAAATGGAAGTAACGATGCCGAGATAGAACGTAATTATCGTAAGATCATTCGTAAATATTGCATTCCACAGAAAGATTATCAGGGCATTACTTTTGGATCAGAATCGAGTCATCATCCCGAATATGAAAAAATTGTAACTACGGACTCAAAGGAGTCAAAAGTTATTATAAAAACCCATTTCAACGATCCTAATCATCCATATAGTATTGCAGACTGGGAATATCACTTTCTTTTTATAAAAGGCAAATGGCTTTTAGAAGAGGTCTATTACATAGCCGAAGAAGCAAAATATAAAGCTCTTTGAAAATATACCATGCACAACATTTCAAAATGAAAAAAATCAACTTCTTTTACTTTTTAATTATTATTTGCTTTAACATGTCGGTTTCACAAAACCGCATCGTTTATACGCTTAATCACACAACAAATTCAGGGAAAATCAATATTGAAATGGAATTTGATACTTTAAAGGCAAATTTCATAAAATTAGTAATCCCAAGAAGTGGACCTGGAACATATGATCTCACAAACTATTTGGCATTTGTTAGTGATGTTAACGGTTATTCTACTAGTGGAAAGACCTTGAAAGGGCTTATTGGAGATGGCTCATATTTCATCTTTGAAGAAAAGGATGAAATGCTAAATAAAATTAGTTATGAGGTTGATGTAAAAAAAATGGAATTGGATTTGTTGGGAGCATTTGCAAGTTCCAAAATGAGAGAAGACTACCTTGGCATTTTGGGTTATTCTGTTTTTGGTTTTATAGAAGGATATCAAAAGAATGGGATAATCTTAAAGATTAACACAAACAAAAATTGGCCAATTTTTAGCACTTTAAGACCCGCTATCGATAGAAATAAAGGAGTAGACACTTACGAGGTTGATAATTTTGATATACTGGCAGACGCACAATTTTTATTAGGGAATGAAGTCCAAGTCTATCAAGTTAAAGAATCCAAAATTCCGCTATTTGTGGCAGCTTATGCAGAAACACCAATCAGTGTTGAGGAGATAGGAAGGAGAGGCTTATTGTCCCTCAACGGACTGGAAGATTATTTCGGTTACATCCCTATGCCACATTATACAATGTGCTACGAATTTCTTAAGCCATTATCTGAACATCACAGCTATGGTTTTTCAATGGAGCACCTAAACAGCATGACGGCCAGCTTAAATATTTCTAATGCAATAAAAGAGTATGATGAAAATGCCCGAATTGGTGGAATTGTTCATCACATGGGGCATTCGTGGCTTCCTTTACGATCATATGGAACAGGGTATCGTCCATTTGAATGGCAAACAGCACCAATTATAGAAACCATTTGGTTAAACGAAGGCTTTATTTGGTACGTTAGCTTTTACAATGTATTAGGCTTTAAGAGAATTTTAAATTTTTTTAATTCAACAATTGACGAGGCTCCAGAATATATTCAGGATAAATCATTAAAGGATTTATCTATATTAGGTTCCACTCAATATTCTATGGATTTTAGAATAGGCAAAAACCTATTTTCAAGAGGTGCGCTTTTAGCACATGACCTTGATGTACTAATACAGAAAGAGACAAAAGGTGTAAAATCATTCAAAGACGCTATTCTAGGTTTATTGAAATGGACTGAAGTCAATAAAAGAGCATTTGAATATAATGAAATTGAATCGATAATGTCGAAAAGTACTAGTGTTGATTTAAGTAAAGTTTGGAACAAATGGCAAAAGCCCATAAGAAATTAAAAACGTTGTGTAACCATGGCTATAAGTAATAGCTTGTTCTCGCCTACTTCTGAAAATCCTTGCGGATTTTCTATTTGGTTTGTATTTGCTAAATTAGGTGCTTTAAACACGCAACTAACCATACCTAAACACGTTGTGCTTCATTATGACCAACCAATAACCAATGATAAAATTTTTTAGAAAAATTAGACAAAACTTACTTTCAGAAGGAAAAACTGGAAAGTATCTGAAATATGCCATTGGAGAAATCATACTTGTTGTGATTGGTATTCTAATTGCTTTACAGATTAATAATTGGAATCAAGAAAGTGAAAATAAAAAGCTGGAAATAATTTACATGAATTCTCTAGCAAGTGACTTAAAAAAAGACACTTTGGATATAAGTCGTATTACTGAAATACAACTTGAAGATAATAAGACTACAGAAAAATTATTAAAAAGAATCTATAAACCGTCCAGTAACATTGATACCATTATAAAAATAGCAAGAAACGAATTAGATGATGGTTTTAAAGTTAAAAGAGACTATTCAAATAACACCTTTAACACCATCATATCATCAGGAAATATTAATCTTCTGAATAAAGATTTAATAGATAAGTTAATGGACTTAAATAGTATTCAAGAAGACCAATTAAAACGATTTGAGAGTAATCTAGATACTTATAAAAATGTAAGTACTTATTATGCACAGCATTTCAGTTATTCAAAGGGGCCAACAGGTAATATTGTTGATGAGATTTTATGGAATAACGTTAATGAAAAAGTTTTAGTTAGTAGTCTTTCTAATTCGCTTACACAGCGCAAATTTATGTTTGACAACACCATTAGAGGACATTTAAGAGTAAAGGAGAAATCTCGAGAAATATTGGAACTAATTGAAAAATTGCTGAAAAAATAACGAAAGCAAAACAATGTATAACCACAATTCCGAGCGGATTCGACTGCGTCCGAATCCACTCGGAATTGCTAACGCCAGTTATAAACCGAAAATTAACGCATATTAACCCGTAACTGACGGTTATACGAGACCGTTGTAATTCATTATGACCAACCAATAACCAATGATAAAATTTTTTAGAAAAATTAGACAAAACTTACTTTCAGAAGGAAAAACTGGAAAGTATTTTAAATATGCCATTGGAGAAATTATTCTTGTGGTTATTGGAATTTTGATTGCTCTTGGAATCAACAATTGGAATGAAGAGAATAAAATCAATAAAACAAGAACCCTAAAATTATCTCAAATTAAAAGTGATTTAAGAGCAGATGTTGTGTCTTTAGAAGAAGGAATTTTAACTAAAGAAAAAGAGATAGCCACTTTAAAAAACTATCATGATAGATTATCGCAATCTAATGCCTCGATAGACACTTTAGATAAAATAGTATATACTGAATTTGTTGGTACGATTAGAATTGGATTTTCTGGTTTTAACAATATCACTTACAATTCGATGGTACAATCAGGAGAGTTAGGAATACTGAGTGATGATCTTATTAAAGATTTATCTAACTTAAATATTCTACAACAAAAATCAATAAACAGTCATAATGACCACTGGGAAATATATTTAAAGCGTAGTCAAAGTTTCAATGCTAATTATCCTGTAAAAGGGAAACTACATGTTATTGGAGGTGGTCCTTTGGGTGATTATTTAAGAGAGCATAGAGACGAAAAGAACTTTATTGTTTCCTTTAATGAAGTCTTTTTAGCCAAAATGCTAATGTACAATCAAAACCTAGTTCAACACAAAAACATATTAGAAATTACAAAAGCTATTTTAAAAAACCATTTTGCAGAATGATAAAATTCTTTAGAAAAATTAGACAAAACTTATTGATGGAAAATAAAACTGGTAAGTATTTTAAATATGCTATTGGAGAAATTGTGCTTGTGGTTATTGGGATTTTAATCGCGCTTCAGATAAATAATTGGAATGAAACTCGGAAAAGTAACCGATTATCGGAAGAGTTTCACCAAAAACTCGCTGATGAATTAGATGCTGTTAGCATTAGATTTGAAAATGATGCTGAAAGAGCGTCTCAACTTGTTAATTTTATTGGTAAATCTGTTATCATATTAAGGAAGGGAGCACTAACGGAAAAAGGAAAAGACACACTAGATTTTACTTTAGGCAACTTTTTTCAATTTGTAAGAATAGAGGGGAAACTTAAAACTTTTCAAGAATTGGAGAGTACCGGTCAATTAGGATTAATCCATAATAAAGAATTAAAATTTAAAACATTTGAGTTCTTATCTCAATTCGAAGCGGTTAGTAAAATGTATGACCAAATAGCTGATCAAGTTAACGATACAAAATTAGTTGACAAACATGTAACTTTAGTATTGGATCCAAATTCTATGTATAGCAAACTAGATTATGATTTTATAGATTTAGCTGAGGATAAATTCTTAATTAACAGACTAGCAAGATTTGGGTATTTCTGGCAAACAAAACAGGCATTTTCCAAAACTATTTCTGAATCTTCCAAAAAATTAAAAGAAGCATATATAACTCAACTAAATAAAAAATAACGAAAGCACAACACCGTGAATAATTAATGGCTAGGTCACTGCCGACTTACGAAAATGCCGCAGAAATTTTCTATCTATGATTTGTTTGCTAACTTTAGGGCTTATCCACGCAACTAACCATACACAAAACCATTGCCATTCATTGCTAAAAAACCTAACGCAAATATTTTGAAAATTATATTAAATGGAAATAACTGAAATCAGTGTTCAATTCAGAAGTACAATTGAAATTAAATTCGATAATCATAAATCAATCTTGATTGATGGCGAATGGACAATGACTCCTGCATTTTATGCCAATATAAGCTCAATTAAAAAATGGAAAAAACCTTTTGATAATGTTTTAGTTACGGATTTAGAAAAAAGAGAAATAATTGATAAAACAATCAAATATTCAAGAAAAAATGGTCCATTACCAATCTATTTTGATTGAAAAATAAAACTTAATTTGTCGGACTTTTAGCTTGTTTTCGAAATTAAAACTCAAGAAAAATTTGACTGACAAACAGTAAATAACTGTTGCGACGAACTGACGAGGGAATCGAAAAAAAAGTTTACGACTGACCAAAAACTGATAAAAAACAGCGAAATGCCAACACCGAACAAAATTAATTGCTTGCTTTTTGCTCACTTACGAAAATCCCCGCGGATTTTCTCGCAACGAATTTATATCCAAACCGTTAGCACACATTTTATAAATACAGTATTTAAAATAATTACACCATGAAAATATTAATATTAGCCACCTCTTTAATATTCTTGATACAATTTGAAGTGACAGCTCAAACAGAATTCATATTAGAACCGTCACAGAGTATGATAATGACGGGTAAAGGACCTGGGCAAGACGGAACAATTAATCCCTATATTGGACAAAATTGCTATGCAATAGTAAGAAATATTGGAGATAGACAATTCTCAATCAGAGTTCAACAAGACGGAAAGATTATTGAAGAAATTTCTATTCTTAAGGGTGAATTAAAAAAAGTAAAACTTATAAAAGGTTATGAACTTTACTTAGATCCAAATCCAGAAGGAATAGCAAAGGCCAGCGTTGATTATGAAAAAATAGATGAATAAAAAACGTATGCTAACACCGTTTAAAATTAATTGCTAGCGCAAGTCTACTTACAAAAATCCTTGCGGATTTTCTATTCGGTTTGTATTTGTTAAATTAGGTGCTCTAACACACAAGGAAATCATACACAAAAACGTTAGCCACAATCATAGAAAATGAGAATATATAAATCAATATTTATAGTCATTTTATGCTTAATCTCTTGTCAATCACAAGAAGAAAGGAAGAAAGATTTCATCTCATTTGATGGAATTAAAATTGCTTATTCTGACCATGGAAACGGAAAAATAGTTTTACTAATTCATGGTTTTATAGTCGATGGCAATTGGAATTGGGGAACATCGGAATTAAAAAAACAACTGATTAAACAAGGCTACAGAGTTATTATACCAGATTTAAGAGGTAATGGAAATTCAGATAAACCTATTGATGAAAATGCTTATAAAAATAATGCCGAGATAAAAGATTTAATGGCACTAATTGACCATTTACAATCTGATGAATATATGGCTATAGGGTACTCAAGAGGCGCCATTGTTCTTGCAAACTTAGTTACTAAGGATAAGCGCATCACCAAAGCTGTATTTGGGGGAATGGGAATTGGATTTACGAATCCAACTTGGCACAGACGAATTGAATTTGGAAATGTCTTTTCCGGACGGACTGAGCCTAATGACATGACAAGAGAGGCTGTAGAATTTGCAAAAGATCTTGATGTGAACTTCAAAATAATGGGCTATTTACAGGACTATCAACCAGAAACAACTATTGCGGAACTTAATAATATTGAGGTGGAGACTTTGGTAATTTGCGGAGATGATGATTTAGATAATGGAAATCCGAAAGAATTACAAGAACAATTACCGAATAGTAAATTGAGTCTCGTAAGTGGAGACCATATGAGTGCACCTTTTTCAATGGACTTCGCGGAAACGATTATTGAATTTCTTAATGAAAAATAACAGTAGCTAACACCGTGTATAATTAATAGCTAGGTCACTGCTGACTTACGAAAATTCCGTTGGAATTTTCTATCTGTGATTTGTTTGCTAATTTTAAGGCTTAACCACGCAACTAACCATACACAAATACGTTGTGCTTCATTACCAAAAACAGCTAACCAATGATAAAATTCTTTAGAAAAATTAGACAAAACTTACTGATGGAAAATAAAACTGGTAAGTATTTTAAATATGCTATTGGAGAAATTGTGCTTGTGGTTATTGGTATTCTGATTGCCTTATCAATTAATAATTGGAACCAGAACAGAAAGGAGAATAATATTGAAAACAAAATTTTAGTAGAAATCTTGAATGGCTTAAATGAAGATTTGATTGACATAAGAGCTAATATGCTTTTCCATAGAGTTGGTTTAAAAGCTTGTAGATATTATCATGACATGTTTACTAACAAGCAAGTTCAAACAGATTCAATTCAATATTATTATAAATATTTAACCATGGGCTTCATCTCAATCCAAAACAAATCAGGTTATGAATCATTAAAATCAAGAGGTCTTGAATTAATTAAAAATGATTCTTTGCGAATTGAAATAATTAAGTTATATGAACAAGATTATTCATTTATTAGAAAGTTGGAGGAGCAAGACCCAGAAGGGAACTTTTACGATAACTATTATAAAGAAATTAACAACCACGTTTCACCCCACCTGATATTTGATAGAAATGGTGAAATAGAATCCATACAACTTCCTTTGAATATAACAGATGCTAATCAAAAAAAGATGTTAAGTTATTTATGGAAAATGAAAGATGATAGAACATTTATATTGAAAACCTATTCAAAGATCCTGGAAAAAGTATTGAGGCTACAATCAAATATAGAACAAATAAAAACGAAAGGCTAACACCGTGTATAATTCATTGCTAGTACTTCCCTACTTACGAAAGCCCTCGCGGACTTTCTATTCGGTTTGTATTTGCTAAATTAGTTGCTTAAACACGCCACCAATCATAAACAAACACATTGGCAACAATTAATACCAAATGAATAGTAAGAAAAAAATCATTAGAACCTGGAAAGGATGGACTTCACTAGAAAACGCCGCTAAGTATGAAAATATGCTTATTAATGAGGTGTTTCCTGAAGTGAAAAGAAAGGGTGTTGAAGGTTTGGAGAAAGTCAGTATTTCGACAATGGAAAAGAATGATGAGATGGAGTTTTTTCTTGTGCTTCAATTTGATTCGTTAGAATCTGTAAAATTGTTTGCTGGCGAAAAATATGATACTGCATATATCCCAGACAATGCAAAACGTGTTTTATCGAGATATGAGGAGACTGCACAACATTTTATCTTAAAAGAAGAATTGATATTAACATAAAACTTTTTCCAAAAAATGTATAAACGGCAATAAAACGACCGTTTATAAGCAACCATTGACAATCATTGACCAAAACTCACCGGAAATAATAAATTGAACCAAATGAAAAACTTAAAATATCTATTAATTCTGACTTCGGTAATGATGTTACCCTCATTTGCACAAGAATATAATTTCATCAAAGAATATTTGGAACGATTAGAAAAATCGAAAGAATATTTAATTCTTGTGGCTGAAACAATGCCAGAGGACAAATATGAATTCAAAGCAACACCTGAATCAATGAGTTTTTCAGAAAATTTAATGCATATCGGTTGGGCAATGGACTGGCATAGTCAATCATTAATGGGTGGACGTGAAGCCAGAAACTGGAATACCGACACGGAACTCAAAGTGGACAACAAATCAAAAAAAGAAATGATTTACAAAATCATTGAAACCTTTGACAAAACAATAGAATTCATCTCAAATTTTGACCCGAATAGACTTGATGAAAGATTGGACTATTTTGGAGCGAACAGAACAAAAAGACAGATTTTATTATTACTTGCCGACCATATTACCCATCACCGAGGACAAATGCTTGTCTCAATGCGACTAAACGGTTTAAAACCGCCAAGATATGTTTTGTACCAATAATCGAAACAGGGTATTAAATAGGAATCTAAAAAACAGACCGTAAAAATGGAGAAAACAACGAATTGGCTACACCATATGAAATTAATTACTTGTTGTACCATAAACAAGGTTAGTTCCTTTATTCGTTGGCTTCTGATTTTCTGTCGGAAAATCCTCGAACGCAAACTCGTAACTTTCCATAAACAAATAGATTGACAATCATTAAAAATTAAATTTCAGGAAAAAACCAAATTAAGTTGTTATATATAAAAACAAATTATGAAATCATTTATTAGACTTAATATTATTCTTTTATTATTATTCAGTCTTGCATGTTCAAAAGATGACAACCTACCAAACTCAGAGCTTGAATTAACTGTCACTGATGCCGATGGTAATATTTATAACACCATTAAAATGGGCAATCAAATTTGGATGTTAGAAAATCTCAAAACAACAAAATACAATGATGGTTCTCCAATTACCCTTTATACTTTTGAAGAACATGGCATTAATTGGGGTAGTTTAAATAACCAAGAAGCATTTTACCAATGGGCATCTACTGAAGATTTAAATAATGTAGTCGACCAAGAATTACCTTTTGATTATTATGGTGCAATGTATAATCATTTTGCAATTGAAAGCGGTAAGTTAGCGCCAGAAGGATGGCGCATACCTACTGAAGCTGATTTTAGGGAGCTAGAAAGGTTTTTGGCAAGTGAGGGACATGAAGGCAATGAAGCAACCGTACTAAAAACAGAGACAGGATGGCTTCCAGGTTTTGGTGGCGGAACAAATTTATATGGTTTTAATGGTTTGCCAAATGGTTATGTTAGCGCTGTCGGAACTCCAACTTTTGGTCAAGGCGTTTGTACTTGGGCTACCTCTGATTTAATTGGCGATAACTTACCATCTCAAAGAAGAATTTTGGTTCAATTATTTGATCAAAACACTATATTATTTGATGATGCAGCAATTCAAATTGGAGCAGGAATTAGGTGTATTAAAGAATAACTTGCCCATAACTTTTAAAAATAATTTCTTGGATATAGCCTAATGCTAAAATTCTCGCGGATTTTATTTATCATTATTTATTCACTAACTTTTGTGCTTTAAACACTTACCCAATTATATACATGCACTTATGTGTTTTTAAATGAAAAAATATGGAAGCATTAAAGGAATTTTTAGAATTTGAGCTTATTAGTATTGGTGAAAATAAGATAAGGGTTTATACATTAATGACTATTCTATTGATTTTTCTAATTACCAAATTAATATTATGGTTAATTAGGAAAGCGCTATTTGTGAAGCGTAAGTTCAAAAAACTTGACAAAGGAAGTGCTTATGCCCTATTTCAAATCATTAGATATGTAATATGGGTCATTACAATCGGGCTTATTTTAGAAACTATTGGCGTTAAAGTAACGGTATTAATAGCCGGTTCTGCAGCTTTACTTGTTGGGATAGGATTAGGATTACAGCAAACATTTAATGATATCATATCAGGAATAATTTTACTTTCAGAACAATCTATAAAAATCGATGATGTTTTAGAAATAGATGGCGATGTGATAAGAATTCAAAGTATTGGAATAAGAACTTCAAAAGGATTAAACACAGATGATATTTCTGTTATAATTCCAAATTCATTAATTACAACTAATAAAGTAATAAACTGGAGCCACCAGACAAAAAAAACTCGCTTTAGAATTGATGTTGGGGTTGCTTATGGAAGCGATGTGGATTTGGTTATTAAAATTTTGGAAGAAAGTGCCTTTGAGCATCCAGATATATCTGACCGGGAATTAACTGAAGCTCGATTAGTGAATTTTGGAAATTCCTCATTAGATTTTCAAGTTTTGTTTTTTAGTAAAAATATATTTAGAATAAATAAGGTAAAAAGCGATATCCGTAGAATTATTAATCAAAAATTTACTACAAACAAGATCGCTATACCTTTTCCTCAAATGGACCTGCATTTAAAGTCAAATTATACTGAATTATTGAAGAAGAATAATTAAAAACACCACAAAACGAGGCTATAGTTAATGATAGCTGAAAATTACTACTCGGAATTTCATTCCTTTTTGGTAAATTTATAGTATGACAGCCAAGACCGTTGCCAGTAATTAAAAAAAACTCTAATGAATACATCAGCAGTCCTGTTGACCATTTTCTCTTTTTTGGTTTTAACATCTTGTTCAAAAAATTTGGCTTCTATTCAGGATAAAACAACTGAACAAATTTCGGCCATATATCAAATAAATAAAAATGTTTCATACGGAGCAGATGCCGAACAGAATATGGACATCTATCTTTCCAAAAACGCAAAGTCATATGGAAAGAAGAATTACACCATTGTTTTCCTACATGGAGGAGCATACTATTTTAGCGACAAAAGTAAAGAAGAAAGATACATCGAGCCTTATTTGAAAAAAGGATTAAATGTAGTAAATATGAATTACCGATTAAAAAGAGGGATTCCAATTGCTACTAAAGATTTAACAAACGCTTTAAATTTTCTAAAAGCAAATAATAGCGTCTACGACTTGAACTTGAATAACATTATTGTAACAGGTTTTTCTGCGGGAGCTCAAATAGCTACTAATGTTGGTGTTTCTCAAAACAATGTTAAATATCCAAATAAGTTAAATGATGGAATTGAAATAACTGGCATAATCAACTTTTCAGGTCCTGTGGATGGACTGGATGTTATAGAAAAGATTTTTGTAGACCACCAAATTGACTTATTCAGTAAGGCAGGCCATGCCCTTTTTCCTTCAGAAGGTTATGAATCAAAAGAAAAAATAATAGTTTATGAACCGATAACATATCTTGACAAAAAAGACCCACCAATTTTTATATGGCATGGAGGAAAAGACGACCAAGTTCCCCCTGAAACATTCGCGAAATTTGTTGAAGTTCTTAACAACAAGAAAGATTTTGTAGATTATAATCCAGATGGTTTTCACAGTCCAAACCCAATGGAATTAAAAAACGCTTACATAAAGATTTTTACGTTTTTAGATAACATGTGAATAAACTACCTGCTGGCAAAAATGGCTTTAAGTAAATACTTGGTACAAATTACATCCGAAATCTTAACTGATTTTTGAGTTTGGCTTAATTAGAAAAAAATAGTTAAATGAAAAGAGCATGCGTCGTATTCATAATTTTATATTCGTTTTTGGTATTAATATGTTCTTGTGATAAAAAAGATAAAACGAAAAATCTTAATAATGAGAAAATTGAAAAAACAACTGTTTCAATTTAAAGTATTAATAAAATGATTGACAAGCAATGGAAGCTCAAATGGGCTGATGAATTTGATAAGGAAATTATAGACTCCAATAATTGGACTTTACAAGTTGTTAAGGCTGGGAGGTTTAATGATGAATGGCAGCGTTATACAAACAGTAATAAAAATGCTTATATAGAAAATAATTGTTTGGTTATAAAAGCTATACATGAGAGCGACAAACACGGTTTAAACCAATACACTTCTGCAAGAATTCACACTGCGAACAAGCAATCTTGGAAATATGGAAAAATAGCTGCTCGCATAAAACTTCCACAAGGCAAAGGTATATGGCCTGCTTTTTGGATGCTAGGAGCAAATATAGACGAAAATGGAGGGGATACGCCTTGGCCTCATTGTGGAGAAATTGATATTTTAGAATTATACGGTACTAAAGACGATGGCCTAATTGAATCTAATGTTCATTACGCAGATCCTTCAGGTTCACATGCCATGATGGGAGCTACTTCCTTTAAATTAGATAATGGTAAATTTGCAGATGAGTTTCATATATTTGAATTAGTGTGGAATGAAAAACAACTTAGTTGGTTTGTAGATGGCAAACAATATGCTGAGATGGATATTTCATCAGATGAATTCACGGCGTTTCATAAAGATTTTTTTATTCTTTTTAATTTAGCTGTAGGAGGAACTTATGCTGGCAGACCAAATAATACAACTAGCTTCCCTCAACATATGTATGTTGATTGGGTGAGAGTTTATGAAGAAATAATAGACTAAGTTTAAAAAAGCAATAAATAATTTCTAATTATCGCCCAATTCTAAAAATCCAAGCGGATTTTTAATTCGGTTTTTATTTGCTAAATTAGTTACTTAAATCACACAATTACTTATCGACTAAAGGGTTTTGAGGCAAATTGAAAAATCTAAGCATTTTTTAAAAAACGAAAAAGCCGAAATCCTTAAAAAGTAGGCACAAAAAAAATCAGAATGATGAAAAAACAAATCAACCAACTGACTTTACTCGCAACACTTTTTGCATTGGCTTTTGGATTCCAAAGTTGTGAACAAAAAGAAAAAACGAAAGAAGTTGAAAAAGAAGTAACAATTGAATCGGAAAAACCTGAATACTTTTTACTTCGCCCTGAAGTAGAAAAAGCTTACGGATATTCACACGCCGTAAAAATCGGAAATGATATTAAAATCTCTGGGGCAGTGAGTATGGATGATGAAGGAAATCCAACCGCAATTGGAGACATGGAACAGCAAATGAAAAACTGTTACTCTGACTTGGAAAAAATATTAAAACACTACGGTTGTACATTTGATGACGTAGTTATAGAAAACATTTTCACAACCAATATGCCTCTATTGCTAGAAAAATCGGGGTTTAGAGCTGAAATTTACAAAAATCATTTTCCGACTGGTTCTTGGCTTGGAGTTAAGGAATTAGCGCTTCCTGAATTTATGGTTGAAATCGAAATGGAAGCGCATAAATCGGAATAAAATACGTAGGTCATTCAGCGCGTATAATTAATTGCTTTAATCCTCCTCCTTGCGAAAATCCTTTTGGATTTTCTATACGATTGTTATTTACTAAATTAATGAATTAAATTACTTAAAAACAAAAATGTTATGACCACTATGTGCTCTGCATTTATTCATAAATAACTTAGTTCCAATGACAACAATCAGTGGTTTAGATTTTATTGTAAAGATTGATGAACTTCAAAAATCTGAGTTTGTAGCAAAAAGCTATTCTGGCGAACTTTTGTCGAATCAAGTGCTTTTAGAAATTGAAAAAAATTCTTGCTTATAACTCAATAAAATCAAAATGCAATTGGTCATAGTCCAAAACATGATTATTTACCAGTCTGCATTATACCAAGATTGTTCTAGATAAAAAATGAGCATATACTTCAGTTAAAAAATTAACTTTTTGTTTACTTTTAACTTACCTTACAAATAAACCAAAGGCAATACGTGAAGATGTTATAGCCCCAACACTTTTGTTATAATGAGGTACTACTTTAAAGTCTTCCCAAGACAGTTTATATGAATCATACCAAGTAATAACAGGTTATTATCCAACCGAAAGAAAACAAAAAGAAATAACTGTTAAAACAAAAAAATTAAATGCCATAATTTTTACATTGGCACCACATCTTAAAAGGGAAATAATTCTTGTTTATTGCTTTACTTCAACAATAGTTAAATTATCGTATTTTACTAAATACGCGCTATCATTATAATAACCTCCAAACATCTTCTTTTTATATTCAAATTTGTTTTCCACATATTCTGTTAAAGGTGTGTTTTTAACAGATAAATACAAATTCTCCGATGTTACTAATCGTAACACCACATCCATGGTTAAATCGAAACCCTTTACAGCTCTTTTATTTGGCGTTGTATTGTAAATACTTTTATAAGTTTTTACAAACGAATTCTTATCGTTTTCATTATACTCTCTTGAAGATGCAGCAAAATGAAATTGTAATTTTGACAAGTGCGTATTGTTTATTTGATCACCCTCAAAAGCTGAATTAATATTTGTGGTCACCAATTTAATTTCAATAGGTTTTTGTTGTAATTCAATATTTTCTTTATTGTTTAAGGAGGCTAGAACACTGGTTACATTGGATGCAAAACCTTCATTTGTGGTTTCTAAAAAAACTATATTTTTGCCAGGTTTCAATACGTTTTGTATATCTTCTTTGGTAACGAAAAACTCATCTTTACCATCCTTATTTTTACGCGAATATATTTGCCTTGCTCCATTAAATTCCCTTTTCAAATCGTTGCTTACATTGATGGTTTTAGAATCAGAAATAATGATTATATTCTTTGGTAGCGTATCGGATTTTATAAAGTCTATAACCTTTTTTTTCAATAATTCATCAGATGGTTTAGATTGAAAAACATTATCATACAAATTTAAGTTGGAGCCAATAGGCGAGAATATAGGTGTATTGTATCGTCTTAATTCTGAAGCTGCTTTATCAAAAGTCTCGGAAGTTAACGGACCTATTACGGCATCTATATTTTCAAAATTGTTTTCCTCAATTATTTTCGAAACTTCACTCACTTGGTACTTTGTATCAAAAACATCCACTTTTAAGGAGATTCCCAATCTTTTCAAAGAGTCTAAAGCCACTAAAACCCCCGAATAAAAATCTAAAGAAGCACTTAAATAAGGGTCATTTTTTATACTCTTTTTTGTATCTGCTACAGTATCAAATTCTACCCTATTCAATCTAAAAGGTAACATTAAAGCTATATGTTTTATTCCATAATCTGATATGCTATCTGTTAAATTTACCCGTTTAGAGTCCGTAATTAAAATACCATCCGCTAAATTTGAATATGGTATTTTCAAAATCATACCATCTTTTAAACCACTTTCTTTTAAACCTGGATTTAAAGCTTCCAATTGTTCTTGGTCTAATCCTAATTTGAGCTTTAAACGATAAAACCCTTCTTTGGGCATTACTTTATAGTAGCTGTATTTATCGTCAATCTCCTTTACGCTCTCAGTTTCAAGGTTTGGTACATTTATAATTTCGCCCTCTTTCAAAACTTCTTGCATAGTAGGGTTAAGTGCTTCCAACTCTTTAACGGTAATTCCAAATTTATAGGCAATACGCCATTTTCCTTCTTTAGGCAAAACGGTATATTCTTTTGTTAATTTAGGCGCTTCTACGATTTCAGTAATTTTAAACTTAGGTATTTGAAGTTTATCACCTTTACGCAATGGGTTGGCATATAAGAATGTATTATATTTCTTTATGTCATCCTCTGTTATGCCATACGCTTTTGCCAAACTGTATAAAGTTTCCTTGCGCTTTGTTTTATGCTCTGTAAAGCCTTTTAATTCTTTTTCTATGGTGACTTTCGGCGGATTTGCTTTAGAAATAGGAATGATTAAAATGGTGTTAGGTTTTAACTCCTTTTTGGCATCTGGATTCAGTTGATAAATATCAAAAGGAGTTACATAATATCTCTTTGCAATTTTTTCAATCGTTTCACCTTCTTTAACTTGATGTGTGCTGAAATTTTGCGCATTAAGTGATGTAAAACCCAATGCTAAAACAAAAATTAGTGTTAATAAAAATCTATTCATATTATAATAATCTGCTGAACATAAATATAATGAAACATGCTTAATGTTATCATATACGTATGTTTTTTACTTTTAGGATGACGGTAAATAAATCCTATTTCTGCTTTAATGGAGTGCACATAGCATGCCAAAAATTACTCCCATTCAATGGTTGCAGGTGGTTTTGAACTAATATCGTAAACTACCCTATTAACGCCTTTTACCTTATTTATTATATCGTTTGATGTTTTTTGAAGAAATTCATATGGCAAATTCACCCAATCGGCAGTCATTCCATCAGTACTTTCAACAGCTCTAAGCGCGACACATTTTTCGTATGTACGCTCGTCTCCCATGACACCAACGCTATTTACAGGAAGCAACATAGCACCTGCTTGCCAAACTTTATCATAAAGTCCCCATTGTTTTAAACCATTGATAAAAATAGCATCTACTTCTTGAAGGATTCTAACTTTTTCAGCGGTTATATCACCCAAAATACGAATACCCAAACCAGGCCCAGGAAAAGGATGACGACCCAAAAGCTCAGGATCAATGCCTAAAGTGGCTCCTACTCGCCTTACTTCATCTTTAAAGATAGCCCGCAGTGGCTCCACTATTTTAAGTTTCATAAAATCGGGCAAACCGCCTACATTATGATGACTTTTTATAGTAGCTGATGGCCCTCCGGTAGCCGAAACACTCTCTATTACATCTGGATAAATGGTGCCTTGCGCTAACCATTTAACGTCTTCAAGTTTATGAGCTTCATCATCAAAAACCTCTATAAAGGCATTACCTATAGCTTTTCGTTTTTTCTCAGGATCTTCGATACCGGCTAAAGCATCCAAAAACCGTTTTGAGGCATCAACGCCTTTTACATTAAGCCCCATGCCCTTGTATTGATTCAATACACTTTCAAATTCATTTTTGCGAAGTAAGCCATTATTTACAAAAATGCAGTACAAATTTTTACCAATAGCCTTGTTTAATAAAACCGCAGCTACTGTAGAATCTACACCTCCAGAAAGTCCTAAAACCACTTTATCATTTCCGACTTTGGATTGAATAGCTTCAACGGTTTCTTCAATAAAAGAATCGGGTGTCCAATCCTGCTTGATGTCTGCAATATTGACCAAAAAGTTTTCCAACAGTTGTTTACCATCAGTTGAGTGGTAAACTTCTGGATGAAACTGAATTGCATAAGTGGTTTCACCTTCAATTTTAAATGCTGCATTTTCAACATCATGGGTACTCGCCAATAAAATACCATTTTCTGGTAAGTGCTTAATGGTATCACTATGGCTCATCCAAACTTGACTACCTTCTTTAATTCTGGCAAAAAACGGCTCTCCCTTTTGAATGAAAGATAGATTGGCTCTACCATATTCCCTAGTATTTGATGGCGCCACTTCACCCCCTGAAAAATGGGCTAAATATTGTGCCCCATAGCAAACCGCTAGCATAGGTTTTATACCTCTAATTTGAGATAAATCAGGATGTAAAGCTTCTTCACCTCTTACAGAAAACGGACTACCTGAAAGTATGACCGCCTTATAATCTTGAATATTTTCTGGAATTTTATTGAATGGATGAATTTCGGAGTAAATGTTGAGTTCCCTAACTCTACGGGCAATAAGTTGTGTGTATTGCGATCCGAAGTCTAAAATAAGTACCTTGTCGTGTTGCATGCGCAAAAATAGGAATTGATTTTTTATTGAGGAATTACCTATCGTTCTTTTATCAACAATTTTTAAACCATTGAATTTAAAATCATTTTTATATCCTTTTCTGTGGTATCTGGATTTATGAAACAAAAGCGGGATACGGTTTCAAAAGTGTCACCTATTTTCCATTTTGTAGGTGTTACCAAGGCAAATCCCTTTTCATGATTTTCGTATGTCCAATGTTTATAATCATCCGGTAACCAACCGATTCTTCTGTATAAAACGCATGACAAACTTGGTTCCCTGACCAATTCTACGTGTGGCATATCACTAATTATTTTTCCTGCAATTTGCGCCAATGCAATACCACGTTCCACCGCTTGCTTATAACGATTAGTGCCATGAGTTGCCAATGAAAACCATAAAGGTAAACCTCTAACCCGACGTGTTAATTGGATTTGATAATCGGATGGATTGAACCCATGTGCACCTTCATCTTTGAAAATATCTAAATAAGAACCTTCTTGGGAATGCGCCTGTTTAGCCAACTCAGGTTTTTTATAAATAACGGCACCACAATCGTAAGGCGAAAACATCCATTTATGAGGATCGATGGTAATGCTATCTGCCTTTTCTATCCCTTTAAATAAATGACGAACAGAGTCTGCCACCAAAGCACCTCCGCCATAAGCAGCATCTATATGAAACCATAAGTTTTCCTTTTCACAAATAGAAGCAATACCTTCCAAATCATCCACAATACCTGCATTGGTTGTTCCTCCTGTAGCAACAATTGCAAATAAGCGCTGTTTTTGGTGGGGTGTTAGATTATTAATGGTTATTCGTAAAGCATCTGCTTCTAATCTATCTTCTGTATCAACCAACAAAACATCAATATCAGCTACTTTAGCCATGGCTTTTATAGATGAATGGGCTCCGATTGAAGTAATTATCAAACCCTTCTCTTCCTTATTTTGTTCCTTTAAGCTTCTCCAGTACTCCCTTGCGGTTACAATTGCTGAAAGGTTAGCAGCCGTACCACCACTTGTAAAAACTCCAAAAGCACCTTCGGGCATACCTGTTAAAGAGACTATCCATCGCATAGCTTCATTTTCACAAAAAATACCTCCAGCACCTTCCATCCAATAAGCCCCATGAATACTGGATGCCGATGTCACCAAATCGAACATCACGGCTGCTCTAGTAGGCGATGCAGGAACAAATGCCAAATGCCTTGGATGATCAATTGGAACATTCGACTTAGTTAAATACTTTTTCCAAAGTTTAAATGCTTGCTCTCCCCCAATACCTTTTTTTGTTATTGTTTCTCCAACCAGTGCTTTAAGTTCTTCTTCCTTTTTGGGCTTCCCAATTTTATTTTTAGTGGATGATAACCTGTCTATTACGTATTTCATAACATCCATGGTCATCTCAATCAAATCTATGTCTATTTTGTGCATAATTAAATCGTCTTAAAGTTGAGTTTCATCTGTATTGAGTAAATTTAACATTAACCCACGAATTATCGATTGAATAAGATTCAATATTAATAAGGTTTGATATGTATTAATGATGACGTAACTACTACCTGATCTCATGCGAAATTAGTTAATGCTTAACTAAATATTATCAATGAATTAGTTCTAAAAAATTGTCAAGAACTTCAAAATATTGCAAGAAAGTTTAAAAAAACTGGCGATCCCAGCAGAAAAAATTAGGAATATCCAAGGATGAATCTTTACAAAATTTGGTATTTATCCTTTGAGTGTCAAAACTATAAACTCGCTATTTAAAGGCTCCAAACATTCAACCAATGTTGGTATTAGATTTTCACCATACTCTAAAAAAAACTCTGAAAAATTAGTGTTACGCTCTTGCAAGCTGGCATTCGGAAACAACTCATTTTGGATGATTGTTATTCTAGAAACCTCATCGTCTAATTTCCTTTTTTGGGCCTTTAGCAAACGTTTTTCAAGATTTTCCAGTCCTTTTATTTGTTTAACTTCTTGAGCTTTTACGGCACCTAAAAACGAATTATCGGTCTGTTTAGCCAGTTTGTATAAATCTTGAAATTGGTTCACTAAATACTCCTTTTGAGTGGAGAAATCAATATCAATACTTGAAATTTCTTTTACTTTTTTACTTACAAGTTCATCTTGATTTAAAAAGATGTCTTCATGAGAGATATGTAGTCTCTTAAGTTTTTCACTTTGCTTTTCAGTTTGAATTAAAACCGAATTTCTCAATAATAAAATAGGGAATGGAACTTGAACTTTATCGAAATACTCTTTTAATTGAAACCAATAGGCCAGTTCACCACCACCACCAATATAGCAGAGGTTTGGTAAAATAACCTCCTGTAATAATGGTCGCATGATAACGTTGGGAGAGAATCTTTCGGGAAAATCGCTTAGCTCTTTTAGTATCTCAACCTTATTCCAAGTAATATCAGTATTTACAACGCCATAAACACCATCTTCAAATACAATACGCTCTCTTAAATTTTCTTTTAAATAAAATAAATTTATATTTCGCGGATTTACTTGAAGTTTATAATTTTGAGGTAATTCATTTATTTTTTTATTTGTTTCTGAAACGGACTGAAATGACGTTTGATTAGTCAATTCTTCTTCTAAAAACGGAATAAATTGTGCTTTTAAATCTTTATCATGAGCATCTATGATAACCAACCCATAGTCCCTAAACAATTCATTTGACAAAAAGCGTGTTGCATCAGCCAAATTAGTGTGTTCCAAATAGGCTTTACTGAAAAGTTCTTTTAAGTATTCAGCATTTTTGGTAGACCCTAACTCTAAAGAAAATAAGTCAAAAACAGCCTCCAACCCATCCGTGGACAATTCACCAACAGCACCATTTGAATTTTTATTCCATTGTATTTTTTTTCCTTTAAAATTGAAATAATTGATTTCTTCAAAATCATGATCTTCGGAAGCCATCCAATACACAGGTACAAAATTACAATCTGTATATTTCGCTTTTAATTCTTTAGAAAGATTGATAGCAGATACTATTTTATATAAAAAATACAGAGGTCCCGTTAACAGGTTTAGTTGATGCCCAGTAGTAATAGTAAAGGTGTTTTCAGAAGATAAACTTTCAATGTTTTGAAGTGTTAATTCCGAAGCTTTAATGTTTTTATATTGATTTTTGAGAACTTTTGTTAAGACTGTTCTTGATTTTGAAGAAACCGAAAGACGCTTTTCTTCAATTTGATTTTTAAAATTTTCAATATTTGGAAAACGATTATAAAACGGTTTTAAATCTGATTTTTCGTCTAAATAGTCACAAATTAACGATGAGAAATAACCTGTTTTATGAAAAGGAATTGAATTTTGCTGCATACTAAGTTTAAAAATCATGTAAATATACAGCTATTCTGTTTTTTGAAATCTAAAAATTACGTTAAGAGTTTAATTATTGAACGATGAATTGATAGGTTCCAGAATCTGAAGTGTTTCCTAATGAGTCTTTAGTAATAACTTTCCAATAATAAATGTTTCCAGATGTTACAGGTACATTTGTTTGGGTAGCTGTAATATCCGAAACTTTGATATTAGGATTTGCGCTGGTACCAAAATACACGTCATAACCTGCAATATCATCATCCACATCGCTTCCCGTCCATTGTAAAGTAACTGAGCTCGTTGCAGCCAAATTTTCTGCCATATTTGGTGCTACAATAACTGCTGGGAAAGGTGCATAAGACTGCACTCCTGGTCCAGAATTATAAAATTGCCAAGTAGGGCTTCGTTCTGTTTTTGAACCCTTTACTGATACAATAAACCATTTGTATGGTGTGGCACGCTGCAATACTATTGGTATGATATCGGCACTAGTTTCTTCTTGTATAACATTGCCAGTTAAAAGATTTTCTATGGTTATTTTATAATTATCAGAGCCATTGGCTTCCCATTCAAAATACACGGTACTCTCGGTTGGCGTTACATTGCTTCCGATATTGCATAACATATTTTCCTGTGGGAAATATAGTTTTACACCGCCATCAGTTCCTTCATTTCCAACTAATTCTGGATTTTCTTCACCATTACCTTCATCGGTTGAAGATTTACTACATCCAAAAACCAAAAAAGCGAAGCAAAAAATAAATATTATGTGTTTCATTTTTTTACAATTTTAAATGTTGAAACAGATGATTTTGATTGCACTGAAACCGTATAAATTCCATCAGACAAATGACTAGTATCAATATCAACTGTGTCCAAATTATGATTCACAATATCTTTGGAATATATCAATTGACCCAGATAGGAATACATGTTAACATGTATGTTTTCCTTATCCATATTTCCCAAATAGAGATTGATACTTTCTTGAAATGGATTAGGATATACAAACACTTTATCTGAAACCAAAATGGTTTCCTCATAAATACCTTGGCACTCAAAATCTGTACTAACTTTGATGCTATTTTTTCCTTCCTGTAAATTCAATGTAATTTTAGAATTGGTGGTATTGAATTTCAATCCATTGAAATTGATGTTATAACTTGAACTACCAGACATATCTATGGATACTGTTTTGCCATTATTTATCTTTCCTGTTAAAACACTTAATGGTTCTGGCTGGCTGATTACTATATCATAACAACTTATATAATCTGGCCATTCTTCTATGGTGATACACATTTCATAGGTGCCTGCCAATAGATTTAATATATCAATCTCATTGGTGAAATAGTATGCCTTATTAAAATCATCCTTAGTTAAAGTTGCTGTGTAATTATAGTATTGAAGCGTAGAAATATTTATTTTTCCATCGTTATTATTTAAACAGGTTTCACTTGTTATTAAAATGGTAAAATTATTGTTTGGCAAACTTAAAATGGAGCAACCAAATAAATCTACCACATCACCAAAAGGTGTGTTTGGGCATTGATCATCTGCATTCGCAACGCCATCATTATCGGCATCAGCGCAAACCGTTTGGTAATTGGCCGTTGCATCTTTAAACCAGCCATCGAAATCACCATTGGCATTTGTAATGACTGTGAATGGATCATCCACTAAAATACAACTCAACAGAGGATTATTGGTAGCATTAAAAATTTTAAGATTTTGATTATTGCCATTTTGAATGTTTAATTGGTCGCTAACAAAAAGATTGGATTGACAATATAAGCTTGTTAAATTGAGGTTGTTTATGACTTGAAGCGAATCCAGTTGATTATTCGAGCAATTTAATGTTTGTAAACTAACCAAAGCATCCACATTTAAAGACGTCAACACATTTTCTGAAACGTTCAAACTAACCAAGTTTACATTTGAGTTTAAATCCATTTGAGCTAAACTGTTATTTGAAAGATTTAATGTTATCAAATTAACGTTTGAGGTCACATCAATACCTGTAAATCCATTACCTGAAGCATCCAAATTTGTTAAAAGGATGTTGGCACTTACATCCACATTTGTAATGGCGTTACCGGTAATGTTTAAACTGCTTAAACCCAAGAAATCCTCTATACCTGTTAAATCAATAATACCTTGATTGCTCACATTTAAGGATGTAATGTTGCTGATATTTGAAGTCAATACATAATCATCTAAAGTACCTGAATCGTAGCCTAGTGAGATGAGAGCTTGCTCAAAGGCATCATCAGGCACATAAGTTTCTCCATAATGACATTCAACAGAATAACTTGCCGTGGCATCCTTTAACCAATTGACTCCTCCTGGGGCATTACCAGTATCGGTTTCAATACAGGTTAAAGTGGCATTATTTTGTACATTCAAATTTAATAAACTGGTATTTTGTCCGTTTTTAAGATTGAGACTTTCCAATACATTTGATAGACAACTTACATTGGTTAATGCCGTATTTAATTGAAAATCCAAATCTATAATTTGATTGGAATCGCCATTAAAAACTTGCAACGTTGGTATAACACTGGCATCAAATTCTGTAAAAAGGTTGTTTGAAATATTTAAGTTTATCAGATTTGGATTGCTACTCAAGTCTAGATTAGCTAATGAATTATTTGAAGCATTAATTTGGGTTAAATTGATATTTTGAGATAAATCTACTGTATTTACAGCATTGCTTGAAAAATCTAAATTTTGTAACGCAATAAAATCTTGAATCCCTGTTAAATCTGCTATGTTATTTCCGCTAACATCTAAATTGGTTATAACCTCAATAGTAGCGGTCAAAATATAATCGTCCAAAGGTCCAGCATCATATCCTAAGGTAATTAAGGCTTGTTCAAAATTATCATCGGGCACGTATGTTTCACCAAATCTACAATCCACGCTATATTGAGCAGTAGCATCTTTTAACCAACTGGCACCAATATTATTGATGTCATCTACTTGAATACAGGTAAGGTTTGGGTTGTTGGTTGCTGAAAAATTGATTATCTCACTATTGATTCCGTTTTGGATATTTACAAACTCTAATTGATTACCAGAAACATTAATCGTTATGGAATCTGGGCAAAAATCCAAAGGATTATTTTGGTTTTTAGTTGGACATGTACCTGTTCCCAAAGTTGTTAAATCGAAATCGCCCGTAATTAGATTATTACTACAGTTAAATGTTTTAAGTTGATTTAAATTGTTAGGTAATTGTAAAGCAGTTGTTTGATTGTTGCTTACATTAAGCTCTATTAAATTATTATTTGTACTGATGTTTAAATCTGATAATTGATTATTATTGAGAGACAATTGCTTTAAATTCGGGAAATTATTTAGTATGTTTAACTGGGTTATTTGATTACTATCTAGGATTAAACTTTCTAAAACAGGAGACGTTAAATCATTAATTTCTACCAATTGATTTTGTGAACCTGAAACGGCTATTAAATTGGTTTTACCAGATAAGTTAACATCTGCCAAATCGTTATCTGAAAAATCCAAAACTTCCAATGCACTATTTGAAGTAATATCAAGCTGTGTTAATGTATTGGATCTACAATTTAAAGTGGTTAATGCCGAATAATTAGTAACCAAAAGCGTATTTAATGCATTACTTGAACAACTCATTTTAAGTAATGAAGTATTAATAACCGTAGCAGTAGATAAATTAGTTATTGGGTTGCTATTACAATTAACCTCAACCAAATTAGTGTTATTGCTAATATCCAAAGTGGTTATATCATTGTTGGAACAATCAAGTTCTTCTAAGTTCGTATTTAATGATATGTTTAGATCGGTTAAGTTATTATTCGCACAAAATAGTTTTGTTAAACTTACTGTTCCAGAAGTATTTAGTAGTCCATTAGTATTTGCAGGATTATTGGTTAAAAAATAATTGGAACCACAATAAAGATTTTGCAAATTACCCATATTGCTCACATCCAATTCATCTAAGTAATTGTTACCACAATCCAATTCTGTTAATGATACAAAAGCTTTAATGCCTTCAAGACTTTCAATATTTTTACTATTGACATTCAATGAGGTTAAATACTCAATATTAGCCGTTAAAACTTGATTATCCAAAGCTCCAGAATCGATTCCCAAATCAATTAAAGCCCGTTCAAAATTGTTATCTGGAATGGGCGTGTATCTATTGTTGGCACAATCGTCATTATAACTCGCCGTGGCGTCTTTTAACCAACTTCCAGGGATGCTTCCTATGACGGCAGTATCCACATTTATACAAAACAAATTAGAATTGTTGGTAGCATTGAACGTGGTTACATTGATGTTATTTCCATTTCTGATATCCAAAAATTCCAATGCATTATTATTACAAATAATGCTTGTTAAGGCAGTATTTTCGGTTAAGTCTAATTGAATAATAGCATTATTGGAACAATTTAAAGTAGTTAATGCTAAAAAATCTTCAATACCAGTTAAATCGGTAATATTGTAACCGCTTACATTTAAATTAGCTACTCCAACAATATTAGCAGTTGGAACATAACTATTGAGGGTTCCAGTATCAAAACCTAAGTCAATTAAGGCTTGCTCAAAAGCATCATCGGGCACATAGGTTCCACAATTAATTGCATAAGATGCAGATGCATCAACAGCCCAAGTAACACCCCCAGGCACAGTTCCAGTATCAGTTTCAATACAAGAAAGGTTTGGATTATTTATAGCACTAAAATTAGCAAGATTTCCGTTTTGACCATTTTTTAAATTTAAAACTTCAAGGGTATTGGAATCGCAATTAAGATTAGTTAAAGCAGGATGATTGCTTAAATTCAATGATTTTATATTGTTGTTAGAGCAATTCAAATTATTGATCGATAGATTGTTGCTCAAATCTAAGCCAGATAACGTATTATTAGAAACATTCAGAATTGTGAGATTGGTATTGTTACTCAAATCTAAATTAGTTAAGCCATTAGATGAAGCATTCAAATTCACCAACGAGGCATTGTTGGAAAGATTGATTTCATCTAAATTATTATTGATACAATTAAGTGTTTGTAACGCAATAAAATCTTCAATTCCTATTAAACCATTAATATTTGAATTTGAAATATCAAGCGTTGTAATTGGATTAATATTTGATGTTAACACCAAATTATCCAACACCGTATCATAACCCAAATCAATTAAAGCTTGCTCAAAATTATCATCCGGCACATAGGTGTAAATATCAGTACAGGTAGTATCTGAATAGTAAGCCCAATCATCTTTCATCCAATTAGAGTTAGGCGTAAAACCCGAATCTACTTGAATACAAAATAAATCAGGATTGTCCTGGGAATTAAATGAGGTTAGTAAATTGTTATAACCATTGGCAACAATTAAAGAATTTAGTTGATTATTTGATATATTAATGGATGATGCGCCCTGACAAGCAGTAACTGGATCGGTTTGTGGGTCTGGGCAAATTACCGTATTAATGGTACTTAAATCTAAAGTAGTTAATAAATTATTGGAAGCGTCTAGTGTTTTTAGATTGGTATTTGCCGATAGATTTAAGTTAGAGATTTGATTGGAAGCGCAAAATAAACTTTCCAGATTTGAATTGTTATTTACATTCAAAACACTTAATCTATTACTTGAAATTGCTAAAGAGGTTAACTCGGTATTTTGACTTACATCTATGGCACTAATTCTATTATTAGAACAAGTCAGACTTTTTAAAAGAGAATTATTGGCAACATTAATTGCAGTAATTTGATTATTAGAGCAATCCAAATCCTCTAAATTGGAATTAGACGTTACATCTAAACTTAACAATTGATTAGAACTACAGAGTAAAGACTTTAAGTTTGCATTATTTGAAATATCAAGACTTACTAAATTATTGTTATTACATATTAATGTTTCCAATGCATCAAAATCCTGAATTCCGGAAAGTGTGTCAATGTTTAAATTACTAACATTTAAAATAAGCACAGAATTGATCCTGTTCGTTAAAACCAAACCATTACCATCTACTCCATCTCCCATACTTGAGCTATCTCCAATATTTACCGTATTTCCATTGGCATCATGAGTTTCTAAATAATTTTCAAAATTAGCATCTGGTATAGACGTATTTTGTGACCACATCATGGATACGGCAAAAAAAGAAACTAAAAAGAATGTTAGATTGTTGTTTTTCATAAACTTGACTAGAAGCCTTATTGCTTAATGTCTGCCCTTTTTATCAATCGCTTTATGATAATGTACTTGCTTATCTAATTTTTTCTGAATCTCATCAATAAAACGCTCTCTGAACTCTGTATCGTTATCAATCCTTTCAAAAAACTCTCTGTTTCTATCATATTCTCCAAACTCAGTCATTGTTTTTCTGGCGTATGCTAACCCATCTTCTATGTCCTGTCTGGTTATTTCGAAATAAATGATTTCTGTTTCAACAGCTTCAATTACTGTAACCTTTCTGTCCGAATGGCTGTTATGCACTACTTTTTCTCCTTCATTTGTAGTCGAATCTGAACTAACTTCACTACTAACTACATGTCCTGATTCAATTCTTGAAATATTTGTCAATATTTCTTCTATTTGTCTTTTTAGAGTGTTGATTTCTTGAGCCTGTTCGTTCACTTTGTTTTCTAGCTTCCCAAGAATTAAACCACTATCGTTTCTATTTAATCCAACCGCTACATTTATTAAACTAAAGCCAAAAGAAACATCACTTTCAGACCATGCGACACCCACAATATCTTTAATTTGGTTTATAGTTATTAAGGAAGGTTTTACTGCGATACCAATTCCATCATTTTTTCCACTAGGAATTATGTAATCTCCAATATTTACTTTTCCAAAAACTTTAACAGGAACTTGCCCCATAAAAGCCACTTTTTCATATTGGTTTTCTTCATTTTGCTGTGGCATATTACCCAAAACAATGGGTTTATATGAAACCACCATAATTCTCTCTGCACCAGCTAAATTTTTTGATATTTTACCGCCTTTAACACCAACAACATCTCCATAAGTCATTTTTTCACCTATATTTTCTCTCAATAGATATTCGGCATAATCTCCAGCACCAGAAGCATAAGTAACTCCTTGAAAGGTATCCTTATTGTTATTGTAAGTAACCAAATTATCAATGGCTATAACCTCTCCAGCAATGGCAACTGCGGTTTTAACTGCCTCAGCTACAAGTCTGAATTTAGTACTAATAATAAATGATGGAGGCGGAAGTGCAACACATGGAATTGGACCTACACATGGAGCTGCTGCTGAAGCTGCAGCTAAATTATCGGCAACAGCGACGGCTGTATCCCAAACTGCTGATAGCACATCAAAACTGGCATCAAAAATATCATATTGAAGAGATCTTTGATCAAAGTTATAATCTGCGTTATTAGTATATTCAGAAGGAGTTTCTCCTTCAATCCTTCCCCACATAGTCGGATTAGTAGTGGTCATATTAGCTCCAGACATTGCTGGACTGGAAGAGGCAGTAGTATCCCAAAATGAAATAAAATTATTTTTATTAGTTCTACTTTCATTTACCACTATGGCTATTCCTTGCTGACCACCTTCAATTTTTAATGGGTAATTGTTAATATCCGTATCATCATCACCATCTAAACTTGAGGTTATGGTAATTTGAGAATCTGAATTCATTGCAATGCTGCCATTTAATTCAGATGAATTATTTACTGTTAAATCTTCAACCGTTAAACCTGTAAATGAGGATTCTCCTACTACTGTTAGGCTTCCATTGAGAACAGTAGGTGCGTTATCATCTGGCAATCCTGTAGCTACTCCAACATTTAATGCCCCAGATAAATTGGTAGTACTTTGATTATTTACGTTTAAATCGCTATTTAAATTGGTAACACCATCTACTGTTAAATCCCCTGTTAAATTACTTTCGTTACCGCCATCAACCAAAAGAGTACTGTTTAAAGTTGTTGGACCTCCAACGGTTAGCTCCCTGTTTAAAAAGGTGTCATCATCAACATCTAAAGTACCGGTTGCTGTAATGTTTCTATGGTAAGCATAAGGCACAAAAGTTAGCACCTCTCTGCTCATATCTATGTAACCATCGCCATTACCAAAATTAATTTCAACTTTTAAATCTTTTGGCGTACCATCCCAACTTATTTTTTCAAAATTATCATGTTCTACCGCTCCTATTATAAGGTTGATTCTACCAAATTCATCTGTAGTAGTGGTTTGTATTTCCTCAAACTCTACTTGATTTCCTGAATCAAAAATGATGAATTTAACAGCTACATTAGCATTTGGTAAATAGTTGCCTTCTGAATCTACACCTGGTAATTCTAAAACATCGGGTGCAATAATAACAGCTTGATAACTAAGGCCATCAGTCTGCGCAAACAATCTAAATGTTATTAGAAGAAATATTCCTAAGGTTAGTATATGTTTCATGTTTGGTAAATTTTAATACTGATTATTTTTTTATGAGTTTTACATTAAAGCGTCTATTGTTTGATAAAACCTTTAAAAGATAAGAGCCACTGGAAATATTATCGAGTTGCAATTGAATATTTTTTGATGGAGCATATTTGTTGGAAAAAATGAGTTTTCCTGACAAATCAAAAACCAAAACATCAATATCTCTTTCCATATCTTCATTGAAAGAAATAGAAACCGATTCCTCAAAAGGATTAGGGTAAATGGTTGCCAATAAATCATTGTTTTTAAAAACCTCATCAACGACTTTAATTTTGCTCACAGGCTGTTGGTAGCCATGCCTTAAATAATAGCCATTTTTATTTGAAGTACCTATGACACTGGATTGACCAATACTTTGACTCACTATGTAGTTACCTTTTGAGGTTGCTATTTTTTGTGATGATCCACCAGAACCCATATTGGAACGTGTAATTTTGTAAGTGTTTTTATTTTGGGCTTGTATTGAAAAAACAAAACATAAAATGCAAACTAAAAGTAAATTTATTTTCATGAATTTTATCTTTGAGAGTTAATGTAATAACCATTTATTGATAACTAAGTTAATACAAAAACCGTGTTGTTAAATGGGTGTCCATACTTTGTCCACCTTAAAATGTATTTATAGTATTAAAAATCACAAAAACAATTGGGAAGGTTTATTATAAAACCTATCCCAAACTGATGTGCATTCAATTTTAATTTTTCGGCATTTTCGCCACTACTTATCAATACAGATTTTCCATATGAATATCCCGCATAAATTGCTGTACTATTTGATATGGGATATTGAATCCCTAAACCCACTCGTAAAAAAAGAATGTTGTTATTGAATTCTTCTTCACCAACCAAATCAAAAACATCATTATTTATGGTTTGATTCCCTCTTATTAAAAATTCTGAAGCAATAGATCCTTTAACATAAAATGATAAATCCCTTAATTGAAATATTCTATAATCCAAACCTGCTTTTATACCCAGATAACTCACATCCCATTCAAAAAAATTGTCTACACTGCTTTCACTTCCAATAGCACCATAATTGTTATATGTAAGACCCAAAGCCAGAAATAGTGTTTTTTCATTATTGATAACTTGTCTGTATCCCATTCCAAAATATGAGTCTGATTTCGACAATAAATTATTTAATGGAAGCCCTTGAGAATTTGTATAGTCAAAAGAAGAAACAGTCGAACCAAGTTCCATGTACAATTGCTGACTGAAGCCCGAAATCCCAATTAAAAAAATAAGATTTGCTAGTAATTTTTTTTTCATAAAAATGTATATCCAGCCAATATAACTTGTAGCTAACTACTAAACAAATAAATATCTACCAAGTCCATAATTTGTCTATAACCTGTAATGTAGATTTATCGCTTGACTGGTAAAACTTTATTTATATAGTACAATCCAAAATAGCTCAAAAATTTATAAGTGGCAATTTTTTAGTTAATTTTACAATATAATTTTTTAGATGGTGATAGAATTCTTATTAACAAGTGATGCTATAATGGCATTACTTACTTTAACATTTTTAGAAATAATTTTAGGAATAGACAACATTGTGTTTATTTCCATTGCTGCCAATAAACTGCCCGAACACCAACGTTCCAAGGCCACCACTATTGGGCTGTTTTTGGCAATGGCGCAACGTATAGTCCTTTTGTTTTTTGTTAGTTTTTTAATAGGTCTTAAAGAACCTTTTTACAACATTAATTTGTCTTGGCTGCAAATAGGAGTAAGTTGGCAAAGTATTATATTATTTTTAGGTGGTCTCTTCTTGATTTATAAAAGTACCTCAGAAATTCACGAAAAAGTGGAAAACCCAAATCTTGATGAAAACAGCATGAATAAAAAGAAACTAAAGAGTCTTTCTCAAGCCATATTTCAAATACTGATTATAGATTTCATTTTTTCCATAGATTCTATTTTAACTGCTGTAGGCATGACCAATGGTTTACATCCTAACCACAATTACAATCTGGTTCTCATGATTATTGCGGTGATGATCTCCATTGGTATTATGATTGGTTTTGCAAACCCCATCAGAAAATTTATTGACACGCACCCCAGCGTTCAATTGTTAGGCTTAGCCTTCTTAATACTCATAGGTTTTATGCTAATAACGGAAGCTGCACACCTATCACATACTAATTTTTTTGGAAACCAGGTTGGAGCCATTCCAAAAGGCTACTTATACTTCGCCATTGCTTTTTCATTATTTGTTGAATTTTTGAATTTCAAAATTCGAAAGAAAAATAACGCTTAATTTTTAACATTTATTTATGCAAATAGCTATTTGATTACTAGTTTATTAGCTCGTAAATTTGTATCTTAAAGCCACTATTTTAATTTATATTGCTATGAAAAAATTAATTAGATTATTAGTCATTTACATCGTTCCTCTTATAATAATAAGCTTTAATTCCAATGCTCAAAATGAAGAAGCATTCAAAGAACTTAAAGGTATAATAATAGATGCCAATACAAATGACCCTTTAATGTTTACAGATATTGTCATTAAAAATTCTAACATTAGTACCGTAACCAATACTGATGGGGAATTTCTGTTAAAAATACCTGAATCTTTTTTTGATGGTATATTAACGTTCACTCACTTAGGTTATGAAAAAAAAGAAATTCTAATCTCATCAATAGGAGAGAACGATAAAATAGCCCTATCTCCAGCCATAACTGAATTAGAAGCCATTAGTATAACCACGACTTCTAAAGAAGCTAAAGACCTAGTTATTGAAATGCTGAATAAAAAAAGTAAGTTATACAATACCAATAATACCTTGATGACGGCTTTTTACAGAGAAACCATAAAAAAAAGAAGGCGCAATGCCTCACTTTCCGAGGCTGTTGTTAAAATCCATAAACAACCCTATGATAATTTAAAGAAAGATTATATCGAACTTGTTAAAGCTCGCAAAAAAACGGATTACTCAAAACTAGATACTTTAGCTTTAAAACTTCAAGGTGGCCCATTTAGCAATCTTTACACAGATATAATTAAGTATCCTGAATATATTTTTACTGAAGAAGATATTCCTTCATACAACTTTAGTTACGGGCAATCTACACGCATCAATGATAAGTTGATTTATGTTGTGAACTTTCAACAGAAAGAAAATATCTCAACCCCATTATATTTTGGAAAACTATATATTGATGCTAATACGCTTGCGCTTACCAATGCTGTTTATAGCTTAAATGTATCCAATAGGGAACTTTCTAGCCAAATGTACGTGCGAAAAAAACCCAGAAAAGTCGATGTATATCCAACTGAGGCTACTTACAGAGTTAATTACAGAACCACTAACGGAAAATGGCACTATTCATATAGTAACATCTCATTAACCTTTAAAGTGAACTGGAGAGGCAAACTGTTTAACAGTATCTATACCTTAAACAGTGAAATGGCTATAACAGATTGGGAAATAAAGGACAACAATATGGTGAAAACAAAAATAGATTTAATTCGTCCAACAACCATTATGACTGATAGAGCTTCAGGTTTTTCAGACCCTAGATTTTGGGGGGCATATAATATTATTGAGCCTGAAAAGTCCATCGAATCTGCCATCAAAAAAATACAGAAACAATTAAAAAGAACCTAAAAAATATTAATCTGCTAAAGTGATAGCTTGAGTCACTTTAAAACTTAGAGTCTTAAATTTTCTCTAAAATGTTAATATTTTATACTTTTTATCGAATATATTTGCATTTTATCGTATTTTTGATAAATCTTATTAGATTTGAATGCCATTTGGCTTTATATCAAATCTAGCTTTAAAGACAAAACCAATGAAAAATATATTCAATATTACCATAATTATACTTTTTAGCATGTCTGTAATGGGTCAACGTCTTGTATATCCTGGACAAAATCAAATAAATCATTACATGGAGGACCCATCGTACCTAGCATTAAATGGGCAATACAATATGACCGGTATTATTCAAGCCTCTGATACAGATATATCCAATACAACACAATATGTCTATGCCCAACTTTCCCCTTTCGATAATGCTGCTTTCGGTTTAGACTATGCTAGACATAGCTATCAAGTTTTTAGATATTCACAAATATTCTTAAATAGTCGTTTTAGATTTAATCTTGGAAATGAGTTTCATTATATAAATTTGGGTGCATCCATAGGTACAGATAGGCTAAATGAAGATAGGACCTCAAAAGAAAACAATATTAATACCATTTTTAGATTAGGGTTACACTACACCAATTTTAATTTAACTATTGGCGGTTTTATGAATGAACTTCCAGTACAAAATAACCTTTTGAACACATCTCTAGACCCCTTAACAACATACAATGGATATACTACATACTTATCTTATATGATAAGAGTATCAGATAATTTTAGACTCACCCCAACAGCTAGATATAACTCGTATTCTGATTTAACTTTTTTCGAAGGAGTAATGAATTTAAATTATAAGGGCAATTATGAATTAGCCATTTCCTACAAAAATGATTATTCAGTAAACGCAGCGGTAAGTGGAAGATTTTTAAAACACATTAGGGTGAGTTATTCTTTTGAAAATGCTATAGGAAGTCAAAATTTTAATAATGTTCATTCGGTTGGTGTGTCGGTTGATTTAACTCCTAAAGAAAATGAAATTCCTGAATGGCTAGCAAATGTTAAAAGAAATAGGGTGAAATTAAATAGTATTAAAAAGGTAAAAGAAGATCCTGTAGCATTGGTAGAAACTGAAACTATTGAAAAAGCAGAAACAGATAATATTGAAAAAATTGAAGAAACGATAAGTGCCGAAGAGGCCGAACTCGCTAAATACCCAATAATGACAGAAGACGCTCCATCTGATATTATAGATAACCGATTAAAACCTGGTTATTATATCATTCTCGGAAGCTACAAACAGGTAGAAAATGCTGAAAGGGAAATTGAACGATTAAGAAAAAATGGTTCGTATGCAAGGTATGGGAAAAAAGATGCCAATGATGACTTTAACTATGTATATGTAGATCGATACGACAACAAAGATATCGCATCAAAACGAACTAGGGCTAAACAAAAAGAAAATGGTTTTGAAAGAGTATGGCTTTTAAAAATTGATTAAGGTCATAAACCTCTAATTCATAAAAATATTAGAACAACGTTATTTGTCCTTCGCTATCAATTTCAAAATCATCATCGAGTTTGCTTTTAGTAGTATTGGTTTTATTTTCAGTTATACCATTATCATCTGGCTTAACCTCGGTTTCATCAATTACCTCAAGTTCATCTGCATGAACTTCCTCGGGAGCTTCATAGGGCAACGGGTCGAGTAAATTGATTTGGTTTACCTTTTCCTTGGTCAATTGATTGCCTTGAGCAGATATGCCTTTTATGTCAATAAACTCTTCTAAGTTAATTATTAAATTATCCCTTCTATCTTTTCCTCGCTCTTTAGCAAAAACAACTTCTGCCATGGGTTTCCAATCCGTAGAAACAATTTCCAATAACGAATTGGGATGCTCAGAAATAAAGGTTTCTTCCTTGCCCTCATTTTCAATCAAGAAACGTTTCACATAATAAAGTTCTTTTTCACCATTGTAATAAATGGCAGAAATTGGTTTTTTAGGCACCCATTTTTCCAAAACAATCATATCATCATCAAAATGCATGGTAACCTCAGGCGTTACGGTTTTAATATTGCCAGATTGGGTAATGATTAATAATTTATCTTCTCCTCTAAACTCGCCTACCAACTCGCCTCTACCATCAACATTTAGACGCTGAACAGCATCATCAAACCAAATTTTTCGGGGTTTTAATGTTGAAAGCCCTTTTTCCTTAAGTTCAACTCTTTTTACGGAATATTTAGTTACCAAATTCCCCTTTGAAACACGTCCTTTTATGAGAATATCCGCAAAATCAATATCCCACTTCAATTTTTTAATACTACCAGCTTGCCTTAATAAAATAGTAACTACTTCTGCTTCACCATTGGGATTCGCCGAAAAATATAAAACCAATGAATTTTTATTTCCATTTGTTAAATCGTACTCCCTATCTCTGGTAATACCAGTAACCGCAAATCGTTTAATGTATGAAGGACCTCCTTTACCATCACGATAAATCATATTATAAATGGTTCGCTTATCTTTCTTTTTAAACACGGCCACATGGATAATATCTTTACCTACAAATGTTTTGGAATCCACTTTGGTTACCATCATTTTTCCATCAGCATTAAACACAATAATATCGTCAATATCGCTACAATCACAAACATATTCGTCTCGCTTTAGTGAGGTTCCAATAAAACCTTCTTCTCTATTTACATAAAGCTTGGTGTTTCTTATAACGACTTTAGTGGCATCAACATCATCAAAAGTTTTTATCTCTGTTTTACGCTCTCTACCAGCTCCATATTCTTTTTTTAATCTCGTGAAATAAGCAATCGCATATTCTATAAGGTGCTCTAAATGATGTTTTACTTTCGCTATTTCTTCCTCTAAAGCATCAATTTTTTGTTGAGCCTTATCGATATCGAATTTTGAAATACGTTTGATTCTAATTTCTGTTAAACGCACAATATCCTCTTCGGTAATGGCACGTTTTAAATGCTTGATGTGAGGTTGAAGACCTTTATCGATGGCTTTAATAACGCCTTCCCAAGTTTCTTCTTCCTCAATATCACGGTAAATCCTGTTTTCGATAAAAATACGTTCCAGAGAAGCAAAATGCCATTGTTCTTCAAATTCCCCTAATTTTATTTCTAGTTCTTGTTTTAAAAGCTGTACCGTATTATCTGTGCTGCGGCGCAGCATTTCGGTAACCCCAACAAACAATGGTTTATTATCTTCGATAACACAACCCAATGGCGATATGGAAGACTCACAAGCCGTAAAAGCATACAAAGCATCAATGGTTTTATCGGGAGACAAACCTGAAGGCAAATGAATCAATATTTCTACATCAGCAGCTGTATTATCTTCTATTTTCTTAATTTTAATTTTTCCTTTTTCATTGACCTTCAAAATCGAATCGATTACCGAAGAAGTCGTGGTTCCAAAAGGAATTTCAGTAATTACCAGGGTATTTTTATCTAATTGTGATATTTTGGCACGAACGCGCACTCTTCCACCGCGCATGCCATCATTGTAATTTGAAAAATCAGCTTCGCCTCCTGTTGGGAAATCTGGCAAAATAGTAAATCGCTTTCCTTGTAAATGCTTTATAGAGGCATCAATAAGTTCAATAAAATTATGTGGCAATATTTTTGTTGAGAGACCAACCGCAATACCTTCGCCACCTTGAGCTAAAAGCAGAGGGAACATGACAGGTAAGTTTACAGGCTCTTTTCTTCGGCCATCGTAACTGGCTTGCCACTCGGTAATTTTTGGGTTGTAAACCACATCTAAAGCAAACTTAGATAATCGTGCCTCAATATAACGTGAAGCCGCTGCACTATCACCCGTTAGAATATTTCCCCAGTTCCCTTGTGTATCAATCAACAAATCCTTTTGTCCAATTTGAACCATGGCATCGGCAATACTGGCATCTCCATGTGGGTGATACTGCATAGTATGTCCCACTATATTAGCCACTTTATTATAGCGACCATCATCCAAGTCTTTCATAGAATGCATAATACGGCGCTGTACAGGTTTAAATCCGTCTTCAATAGCTGGTACAGCACGTTCTAAGATAACGTAAGATGCATAGTCTAAAAACCAATCCTTATACATACCCGTGACTCGGGTAATCGTTTCCTGAGGTTCGTCTTGCTGGTTATTTAAGTTGTCGTTTTCTTCTTCTATCATAAGTTTTTAAACTTTCTCGTCTTCAATTAAATCCAATTCAACTTTCAAATTATCGATAATAAATTCTTGTCGTGTTGGCGTATTTTTCCCCATGTAGAATGATAATAATTCCTCAATAGACATCCCTTCATCCAACATTACAGGATCTAAACGAATATCATCACCTATAAAATGTTTAAATTCATCAGGTGAAATTTCACCAAGTCCTTTAAATCTTGTTATTTCTGGTTTTGGTTTTAGTTTTTCGATGGCATCCCGTCTTTCTTCTTCGGAATAGCAATAAATAGTTTCCTTTTTATTACGAACACGAAATAGTGGCGTTTGAAGAATGTACAAATGGCCTTCTTTTATCACTTCAGGAAAAAATTGGAGAAAGAACGTGATTAATAACAATCGAATATGCATACCATCCACATCAGCATCTGTCGCTATTACCACATTATTATAACGTAAATCCTCAAGCGACTCCTCAATATTTAAAGCCGCTTGCAGTAAGTTGAATTCTTCGTTTTCGTAAACAATTTTTTTGCTTAAGCCATAGCAATTTAATGGCTTCCCTTTTAAGCTAAAAACCGCTTGGGTATTCACATCACGGGATTTTGTGATACTTCCAGATGCGGAATCTCCCTCGGTTATAAATAAAGTCGTTTCTAAATTTCGCTCATTTTTTATGTCGCCAAAGTGTACCCTGCAATCGCGTAACTTTTTATTGTGGAGACTAGCCTTTTTTGCCCTATCTTTTGCTAACTTTCGAATACCTGACAACTCTTTACGCTCACGCTCGGCCTGCAAAATTTTACGCTGTATTTTATCTGCAGTCTCGGGGTTTTTGTGTAAATAATTATCCAAATAGGTTTTTACAAAATCGTTAATATAAGTTCTTACCGTTGGGTAATCGCCACCCATATCGGTAGATCCTAATTTGGTTTTAGTTTGACTTTCAAATACAGGTTCCATCACTTTTATGGCAATAGCACTTACTATGGATTTTCGAACATCGGAAGCATCGTAATTTTTTCCATAAAATTCGCGAATGGTTTTTACAAACGCTTCCCTAAAAGCATTTAAGTGCGTTCCTCCTTGGGTGGTGTTTTGTCCGTTTACAAAAGAGTGGTATTCTTCACTGTATTGAGATTTACTATGTGTTAAAGCGATTTCAATATCGTCACCTCTCAAATGGATGATCGGATATGTTCTATCTGATTCATTGATGTTTTCACTCAACAAATCTTTAAGTCCGTTTTCACTAAAATATTTTTCACCGTTAAAAACTATGGTTAGGCCAGGATTAAGGTACACATAGTTTTTTAACATCTTGATGATGTACTCGTTCCTGAATTTATAATTCTTAAAAATGGTTTCATCTGGGATGAAAGATACCTTGGTACCTTTTCTTCGAGACGTATCGTCCAATAAATCTTGATTTATAAGATTACCTTGCTCAAATTCTGCGGAGGCACTTTTGTTATCACGGGTAGATTCTACTCTAAAAAAAGATGATAAAGCATTCACTGCTTTCGTACCTACCCCATTTAATCCCACCGATTTTTTAAAGGCCTTAGAGTCATATTTTCCCCCGGTATTCATTTTTGATACTACATCCACCACTTTTCCTAAAGGAATACCTCGACCATAGTCCCTAACCGTTACTTTGGTGCCTTGAATGGATATTTCTATGGTTTTTCCAGCACCCATAACATACTCATCAATGGAATTATCTAAAACCTCTTTTAAAAGAATATAAATACCGTCATCAGGCGAGGAACCATCACCCAACTTACCAATATACATTCCCGGACGCATACGAATATGTTCTTTCCAGTCAAGTGAACGAATATTATCTTCGGTATAATTGGTTTCTTGAGACATAAAATGTGTGAAAAATTAAGAATAGGACGCTAATATAGCACTTCGATGTAAAAAATGAAACCTATGTTGAGTAAAGTAATTAACAATAAAAAACCAATGTTGTTGAGAACATTGGTTTTCTGTTGTTAAGATGATATTTCTAGTTACATGGTCTGTTTTAATAGCTCATTTCGACCTAAACGTTAAATAAGAAGTGCATGACATCACCATCTTTAACAATGTAATTTTTTCCTTCAACACGCATTTTACCTGCTTCTTTCACTTTAGCTTCACTTCCATAAGACACATAATCATGATATGCGATAACCTCAGCACGAATAAAGCCCTTTTCAAAATCGGTATGGATAACCCCAGCAGCTTGAGGCGCTGTAGCACCAATATCGACAGTCCAAGCTCGAACTTCTTTAACACCCGCCGTAAAATATGTTTGTTGGTTTAATAACTTGTAAGCTCCTCGAATCAATTTAGCAGAACCTGCTTCTTCCAAACCTAAATCTTGTAAAAATAGTTGACGCTCTTCGTAATCATCCAGTTCATTGATATCTGCCTCAATAGCTACAGCTAAAACCAAAACCTCAGCTTGTTCATCTTTTACAGCTTCTTTAACTTTTTCAACGTAGGCATTACCAGAAACAGCAGAAGCTTCGTCTACATTACATATGTACATAACAGGTTTATCGGTAATAAACTGTGAAGGCTTTACAAAATCGTTGTAATCATCTTCGTTAAATTCTATGGCTCTAATGGAGATACCTGCCTCTAAACTTGACTTTATCTTTAGCAAAGTCGCTTCTTCTTTCTGGGCCTCTTTATTACCTGTTTTAGCGGCTCTTTTTACCTTATCTAATTTTTTATCAACGGTTTCAAGATCTTTAAGCTGCAATTCCATATCAATGGTTTCCTTATCCCGAATGGGATTCACATTTCCATCAACATGCACTATATTATCATTGTCAAAACAACGCAAAACATGCAAAATAGCATCAGTTTCACGAATATTGGCTAAAAATTGGTTACCTAGTCCTTCGCCTTTACTCGCACCTTTAACCAAGCCTGCAATATCTACAATTTCAACGGTTGCAGGCACTACACGCTCTGGTTTAACTAATTCTTCAAGTTTCTCCAAGCGCTTATCTGGCACATTAACCACACCAATGTTGGGTTCTATCGTACAAAAGGGAAAGTTTGCACTCTGCGCTTTTGCATTTGATAAACAATTAAATAAGGTTGATTTTCCAACGTTTGGTAGGCCTACGATTCCTGCTTTCATAATTTACTAGGATTTTTGCGAGTGCAAATATAATGTATAATAATAGTAAATAAGTAATTTTTAATATCACTTGAGAATAAAAATAGGTTTTACATAATTAAATTCAACATGATGGGCAAGAACCAAGTAGCAGAATTAAGATTGTTCAGGTAAATTTTAAATAAAAAGGTTTTATTGTAAGTATTATATTACGATAACATTAAGATATCCTAAGTTATTTACTTACTTTTTTAACAGAACAACAAATAAAATTAGGTTATATTAAATGTTTCTAAAAAAAGACACTTTTTGGCAAAATATATTTGCAACCTTAGCATTTTATCTAGACTTTTATGCTCAACTAATTCAAACTATTAAAATATGAAAACAAAATTCACTAGAATTTTAATACTGTTTATGGTATTTGTTGTGCAGTTAAGTTTTGCTCAACAAAAAACAGTAACAGGTACTGTGACAGAAACCTCAGGAATGCCGCTTCCTGGAGCCTCGGTAATAATTAAAGGAACATCAACAGGAACATCAACGGACTTTGATGGAAAATTTACCATTGATGCTAAAATAGGACAATTTCTAGTTTTCAGTTATGTTGGATATTCCACTCAAGAGGTTGAAATTACATCAACCCTATTAAATGTGGTTTTAAATGAAGATGCAGAATCTTTAGACGAGGTAGTTGTTACCGCTATTGGTATTAAACGTAAACCAGATGAAATTACAACAGCTAATCAGGTTGTTAAATCAGAAGAACTTAATCAAGCTAGTAACCCCGATGCAGTTCAGGCACTGGCTGGAAAAGTTTCCGGTTTACAAATCAATACCACCTCTGCAGGTTTAACACCTAATACCCAAATAACATTAAGAGGTAACCGGTCGATCTCTGGTAACAACGCCGCACTGATCGTTATTGATAACATTGTGTCTTCTGCTGAAGTTTTATCGACTTTAGACCCAAACACCATTGAATCCATGAACGTTATTAAAGGTGCTAATGGTGCTGCCTTATATGGCGAACTAGGTGCTGCGGGTGTTATTATTGTTACAACTAAAAAAGGTGTAAAAAGCCTTGATAAATTTTCAGTGAATGTGATATCATCTGCAACCGTTGAAGAGATTGCCTACTTACCTGAAACTCAAGACCGTTTTGGACAAGGTTGGGGAGGTAATATTGAATCTGTAGATCAAGGATCATGGGGTGTACCCTATAATGGTATTTTAATCCCAATAGGAACTCCTGATTCGGAAGGTAATTTTAGATATTTTCCTTACAGCCACATTGAAGATAATATCCTTCCCTTTTTTAACAAAGGTATTAACTTACAAAACTCCGTATCCATTTCTGGAGGAAATTTAGATTCAGGCTACATAACATTAAGTTTTTTAAACCAGAGTCTTAAAGGTATCATACCCGACAGTAGATTAACTAAAAACAACTTTTCTTTAACAACAGGGAAAAAACTTGGTAAATTTAGTGTACAAGGTATTGCTAGATATACAAGCCAAAAAACAAATGATGTTAATAGTATAGATGTTGATAATAAAAATGAAGATAACACCTACCCAGGCATAAGCATGTATCAACGACTAATGAATACTGCTGGTAATATTCCTGTTCAAGCCTTTAGTAGTGGTGATAATAATGACCATTGGACCATTTATGAAGATAGCCCCTATTGGACATTAAAAAATGATCGAAGATATGGAAACAGAAGTATACTCGATTTATCAGCAGAGTTCATGTATGAAATTAACGAAAATATCAATACTGTACTGAGATCCTCTATTAGAAGCACTCAAAATAATGATGAAATAAACAGAAATGGTTTCCAGGATACCTTTTTCTACGTAGGTGGCGACCGCTCTATTCGTTCGTTTTATCAAATAGATAATAACGATGAGCGCTTCATCTACACTGATTTTTTAGTTAACTTCGATTATAACCTTAATGAAAATATCACATTTAAATCCAACGTCGGTGTAAACCTAACGGATAGAAAGTTTACTCGTGAAGTTAATGGAGGGTTTGATTTAGCAATCCCAGGATTATTTCAATTATCAAATATCACTTCTTTACCTGATTATTGGGAAGAAAATAGAAGAAGTAGAACTCAAAGTATGTTCGCTCAATTAGATTTTGGATACAAAGATTATTTATTCTTAAACATTACAGGAAGGAACGACTGGAATTCAGTATTACCCGAAGCAAACAGAACCTTCTTTTACCCATCGGTGGGTGTTGCTTTTATTCCAACCAAAGCTATTGAGGGCTTAAAAAGCGATATCTTACACAAAGCAAAATTATCTGCTTCCTATGTAAAAACAGGTAATGCAACAGCTTTGAGTCCACAACAAGTACCAACGGTAGGATTGGTTGATACATTTTATCCAGATTCAGGACTTGTATCCTTAATTGGCCAAGGTTCGGTAGTCGATCAAAATGTTAAAAATGAATTTATTAACTCTTTTGAGGTGAACGCCAATTTAGAATTTTTAAATATCCAAGTACCTAGAATAACGCTTGATGTTTCAGCCTCGATTAGTAAAAACTCTGACCAGATTTTAAATATCTCAAGTTCGTCAGCAACAGGATTTACTAATTCTTTAATTAATGTTGGTGAAACAAAATCTAAATCTTTAGAAATCGACCTAGGGTTTACACCCATAAAAACTCAAGACTTGGAATTAAGTGGTAGAGTAGGTTTTAGTACATTCAACACCAAAGTTGAACAAGTAACTGATCAATCTAACAGAGTCGAAGTAGCAAATCTTGGTGGAACCATTGGTGCTTATGCCGTAAAAGGTCAGGAATTCCCTCAATTATTAGGAACAGCTTATGAAAGAGACGATCAGGGAAGGGTTGTTGTTGATAGTAATGGAAATCCTTTAATTAATTCAGAATTACAAGTTTTAGGTCAAGCAACTCCTGATTTTATTCTAAATTTCGCCCTTAATTTAAACTACAAAGGCATCAGATTAGCTGCTGTGGCAGATTATAGAACGGGGCATCAATTTTATTCTGGAATTAAAAACCAATTATCTGGTCAAGGTAGAACTTATGAAACCACCTTTAATGATAGACAACCGTTTATCTTTCCTAATTCAACCGTTGAAGGAAGTGGTGTAAACAATACAACCGTACTAACAGCAGCAGGTTCCAGTGGAAATGATCAAGCATTAGGAGAAGCTTATGGATATTACACTGGAGACCACAATACTATTGATGAAAACTTTGTAGTAGATGCCACCGCTTTCAAATTGAGAGAGGTAAGCTTAAGCTATGATTTACCTGCTAAATTTATTCAACAATTAAAATTATCCAGATTTAATATCGGGGTAAGTGGAAGAAACTTATTAACTATATTACCTCGATCAAATTTTGACTACAACGATCCGGAATTTGCGGGTAGATATGGGTTAGCAGGCTATGGTATTACACCTCCTACAAGATATTATGCGTTAAATGTTAACTTATCATTCTAAAAAAATACAAATGAAACAGATTCATAAAATATTGGCATTTTTAATACTTATTTTAGGTGCCACCTCGTGCGACAGTTATTTAGATGTTAATGACAGCATTGACAATCCGAATTTAGATGAACTTAATCCAAACCAATTAATCGTTGGAGCGCAAGCATTAAGTGCTGAAACTTATACCAATAGAGTTAATAGAATAGGCAACTGGATGGCCGTAGCATGGTCTGGAAACTATCAAGCTTTTAATGATGCTTACGGACCTGAAAGTCGATACCAATTTTCTTCTACATTCTATGATGATATTTGGGATGATTTATTTCGGTATGTCTCAAATTTTGCAACCATTGAAAAATATGAAGATGGCAAAAATTGGGGAAATCAAAAAGCAGCGGCAAAAATACTTAAAGCCTTTTATTTTCAATACATTGTAGATTTATATGGTAATGCACCTTACACGGAAGCATTTGATGGAACAGATAATTTGTTTCCAAAATATGATGATGCACAGGACATTTACCTCAGCTTAATTGATTCGATAGATGAAGCTGTAAGCTTGATAGATGCTAGTTCTGAATCTTTTGGCAATTCAGATATCACGTTCAATGGCGATATGGATCAATGGGTAGCTTTTGCCAATACCGTAAAACTACGTTTACTTGTGCGTTTAATTTTAAAGGCTGAAGGTGATGCTACGCTACTGTCCAAGGTAAATAGTGAATTTGCGGAACTTAATAGCGCTACATTCATCACTGAAGATGTTACGATTAATCCAGGTTACGCTGATACGGATGATAGACAAAATCCTTTTTGGGAAGTTTACGGTTTTACACCTGCGGGTGTTGAAACAAATCAAGGAAGACAAACAGGCCCTTCACTTTTTGCCGTTAACCTAATGAGTGGTGACCCTAGATTAAATTTAATTTGGGACGGCGCTGCTGGTACCGAACAAAATGGTGGTGGCAGTTCCTCTGGTATTGGTGATGGTATTTTAAAAGGTCCTGATGCCGATTTACCAATTATGCTTGCTTCAGAAAGTTATTTTCTACAAGCGGAGGCTATAGAAAGAGGGTATTTAAGTGGCAACGCACAAACTATGTTCAATATGGGAGTTCAAGCCTCTTTTGACACACTTGGAGCAGGTGATGCTTCTGCCTACATTACCAATACCGATGCGGATGCCAATTTAGGCTTTAATGGTGGTGATGCTTTAGGCGCGATTATAACCCAAAAGTGGATTGCACTTACAAGTGTGTCTGGAGCAGAGTTGTGGATTGAGTATAACCGAACTGGTTATCCAGCCAATTTACCTTTACCAGCTAACTCTACTGATCCTAATATTCCTGTACGATTATTATATCCTGCATCAGAATATTCAGGTAATTCAGACAATGTTATTAGTCAATCAAGAAGTGATGCATTTAACTCTAAAATATTCTGGGATGTTAACTAAAAAAAATAACCTTATGAAAAATTTAATCCAAACCAAATACATATTAGCACTAGTTTTTGGCATGGTATTACTGTCTTGCGACCAAGATGATAGTATACCCAATACACCATTAGCGAATACCACCCTAGCAGAAGTCGTTGAAGATAATATTACGGTTACTGAAGGTAGTGATGTCACATTTACCATTTTACAACAAAATTTAATAGAAGGTAAATCTGATTTCTGGGAAGGTAGTTATGTTTATGATGATCCTATCTCTGGACAATTAGGCATGAGAATCACGGGTGGTACGGCCACTGAAGGTGAAGATTTTGTACTTAATAATTATGACTGGGACAATGATACTGGTAACTATAATTTTATGTTCATACAAGATTTTAGTCCTTTTTTACTACAAGATGGTTATATATATAACTATGATGCGACTACCAGTCTTCAAAATTTGATTACCGATTTTATTACTATTATAGACGATGGTATTAGTGAAGGTGCAGAAACTATTGAATTTCAATTATACCCGGTGGCATTGGGATTCATCATCATTGACGATTCTTTTACAATCACTATCAATGATTAAAACGTTTTATTGAATTATAATAAGTCGTCTAAAGAGTCTTTTTTAGGCGACTTATTTTTTTGATAACCTTAGTAAAACGCTCATGGCCTTTTCGGCATCTTTCGCATTTACAAACAAGTGGTCATGATAGTAGCCCGCTATCACATTACAACTTATGTTATGCTTTGCTAACGCTGATGAAAATAGTGCTGTTAAACCCACTGCATCCAATGATGAGTGCACCATAAGCGTAATCCATGAAGCTACAAAATCATAATCAAATTTAAATTCATCGGCCTTTTTTTGTTCCATTACTAGGGTAATGCCTTCCGGTTCTTTAAACTCACATAAAATATCAGCCCTGTTTATAAAACTTACATCGGTTACCGAAACAAAAACATAGTTACCCCCATGAAGCTTTGGGTTCATTTCACGAATCAACTTAGCTAAGTTTTTTTCTCCTGTCATTTTTGTAGTTTAGCAACAAACCTAAGAAAAATTTAAGAGTAAAGCGATGCTTCTGTAACATATCAAAACATGAATCGTTGAGTTCATATAAACCATCACGTATGAAATATCTTTATTTACTTATTGGTATATGTCTATGCCAATTTTCAGGTTTCGCACAAAGTGTTACAGCCAGATTAATTGATACAAACACTAAAAAACCCATTCCGTATGCAACCATAAAAACAGGTGAATTTTCTGGAATTATCTCCAACGAAGAAGGCTATTTTACCTTAAACACGGATGAGGGTAATTTAAAAACAGTTAGTATTTCGTGCTTGGGTTACCAAAGTAAAACCTTATCTATTGAAGACATTGAAAAGACCAATTTTGTAATTGCCCTTAGCGAAGCCATAAACCAACTAAATGAAGTGTTTATTAGCAATAAAAAACCTAATGCCGATTCTATCATAGCGCGAGTTAAAGCGAATATTACAACCAATTACAACACCAATCTTTATCAATACAACATTTTTCACAGAACCACCAATTATGTGGATTTTGGTGAATTAACCTTTGAAATTGATAAAGCCTCACACTTTGGTAAAAAAAATTTAGAACAAGCCAATGCCGATTTAAACGCCCTATCTAAAAAAATAAGTGAAAGCGATATCAAACACTTTACCGATTTTAAAGGCGAGTTTTACAACTTAACCAAAGACAGTAGCAAACTAACAGTAGTTAAAGCCACCAAATTGGTGGACTATAAAAACGATTTTTCTATGGAAGACGTGGAAGAAAAAGCAAAAAAAATTGTCCTTACCTATTTAGATACCACCAAAACCTATAAATTAAAAACGGGAATTTTTAAAATTGAAGATTCGCTATCTCTAAAAGACGAAGATTTTAAAGATAACAACCCGAAAGAAGAGTTTACGTTAAAACATTTAAACAGTCAGGCAAAATCCTTGTTACGACGCGCCCAGTTTTACGACAACTCCTTTTTAAACAAACTCTTAGATGCCAATTTATACGAATACACCTATCAAGGCATTACCTATAACAATTCAGAGTTAACCTATATGATACACTTTGAACCCAGACGTGGCAAAGCCAAATACACTGGCACCTTTTTTATTAGTGATGACACCTACGCCATTACCAAAGTAGATTATAATTACTATAAAAACAGACATGGCGACAAGCTCAATCTAAAACTTCTTATAGGCGTAAAATATATTGAAAACCTCAGTGAAGGCACTATTCTGTTTGAAAAAAATAGCAATAATATCTACCAACCCAAGTATGTAAAACGCCATACAGGAAGTTACTTTTATATAAGCCGTGGCTTAAAGTTTATTGAAAACAGCAGTGCCAAAAACAAGGTAAGTTTTGACTTCACCTTTGAAGGCGATGCCAAGGAAAAAGAAGAATTGCTTATCACCCAAAACAGCGTATTAACCCTTGAGGATTTTAAAGCCATAAAACAAGAAAAAGTGGCACCTTATAAGGTATTAAACAAATTTGAAAAATCCACTTGGGAAAACGAAGACACCTTGGAAGCTACCCAAGAAATGAAAGCGTTTGAGGTTAAGGAGTGATTTTTTGGTGATTCGCTTATCGTATTAGGATATGAATCCGTTTTAATGATTTTATATCCTCCGATAAGCGAAGTTAGGAATTTCTTATCAGAAAATAAATACAATAATAGCATTATCAAGCAAAAGATATAAACAAAAAACCCCAAGCATAGCTCAGGGTTTCTTGTTAATTCTCAATTACTAATTGTCAATTTTTCATTACTCTTCAGGGTGCATAAACCGTTGTTTTGCCAACAGCTCTTCTTCGGTTTCTACATGGTTATCGTCAGGCACACAACAATCTACAGGGCATACCGCCGCACATTGTGGCTCATCATGAAAACCTTTACATTCTGTACATTTATCGGGTACAATGTAGTAAACCTCATCACTTATAGGTTCTTGGGCCTCATCGGCATCCACTTCCTCACCATTGGTTAATACCACCTTACCTTTTAAACTGGTGCCGTCTTTATATCTCCAATCGTCGGCACCTTCATAGATGGCGGTGTTTGGGCACTCGGGTTCGCAAGCACCACAATTTATACATTCATCTGTTATTATAATTGCCATAGCGTTTTTTTCTTTCTAACTTTGCAATCGCAAAAATAAAGCCAAAACCATTCATAACCAAATTAGAATGCAATTACAACAAAGAATTAACGCTTTTGTAAAATTAGGAGCGTTTTTAGGGCAATTTTCTAATGTCAATATCCAAAAACACGAGAATATTGAATGCAACGATTTGTTTTTTGATGGCTTTAAACACCAATTAAAACTCGCCGAAGAGCACAACGGTTGGTTTACTCCTGAAAACATGAGGTTTGCACTCCAAGGATGGTCAGAATCGCTCACCAAAGCAAACCTAAACACTTGGTTACAATCGTATAATTTAGAAAATATTCAGCCCAAAAAAGTGGCCATTATCATGGCTGGAAACATTCCTTTGGTGGGTTTTCATGATTTTTTAACAGTGCTTATCACCGGGCATGAGGTTTTGGTAAAACAATCCTCAAACGACAAACATTTACTACCCTATTTAGCCAAATATCTGGAGCATGTAGAACCTAATTTCAAGGGGAAAATAGGCTTTACTGAAGAGAAACTTGAAGACTTTGATGCGGTTATTGCCACAGGAAGTAACAATACCGCACGCTACTTTGAGTACTATTTCAGGGGCAAACCTGCCATTATCAGAAACAACCGAAATTCAGTAGCCGTTTTATCAGGTAATGAAACCCATGAGGAATTAATAAACCTATCGGAAGATATTTTTCGCTATTATGGTTTGGGATGCCGCAACGTATCTAAACTGTTTGTTCCAAAGGGCTATAGCTTTGATACTTTTTTTGAAGCCATGTACCATTGGCATCCCATTATTGAAAAAGCAAAATATGCTAATAACTACGATTATAATAAAGCAGTGTATTTAATGAGTGAGTTCGACATATTGGAAAATGGTTTTTTCATGATAAAAGAAGATGAAAGCTATGCATCGCCCATTGCGACGTTGTTTTATGAATTTTATGACGATAAAAATGAATTAAAAGAAAAGTTAAAAACCGATAAAGAACTAATTCAGTGCATCGTTTCCAATGGTTTTATTGAAAATGAAATTGCTTTTGGAGCGACCCAAAAACCGAAACTTTGGGATTATGCGGATAGTGTTAATTCTGTTGAATTTTTGTTAGCAATTTGATGAAAAAATTATTGAATTTTTAATATGAAATACCTAATTAATTAGCAACTTTACACCTTAAATTTTACTTCGAAATGAAAAAACATAATTTTAGTGCAGGACCTAGTATTTTACCTCAAGAAGTCTTATTAAAAGCATCGGAAGCAGTGATGGATTTCAACAACGGGGGCTTATCGCTCTTGGAAATTTCACATAGAAGCAAGCCCTTTGTGGATGTGATGGAAAAAGCCAGAGCACTCGTTTTAGAACTTTTAGGACTTGAAGGTAAAGGTTATAAAGCACTATTTCTTCAAGGGGGTGCCAGTACCCAATTTTTAATGGTAGCCTTGAACTTACTTGAAAAAAGAGCAGGCTATTTAAACACCGGTACTTGGAGTAAAAAGGCCATAAAAGAAGCAAAATTATTAGATGATATATATGAAGTGGCTTCCTCTGAAGCCGCAAACTTTAATTACATCCCGAAAGGCTATGATATTCCTGAGGACTACGATTATTTTCACTGTACATCAAACAATACCATTTTTGGTACCCAAATAAAATCCTTCCCAAATTCGCCCATACCAATGGTTTGCGATATGAGTAGTGATATATTTTCCCGCGTATTGGATTTTTCAAAATTTGATTTAATCTATGCGGGGGCTCAAAAAAACATGGGGCCTGCAGGAACGACCCTTGTGGTGGTAAGAGAAGATATTCTAGGGAAAGTATCTCGTAAAATCCCTTACATTATGGATTATAAATTGCACATAGAAAATGGCAGTATGTATAACACACCGCCCGTTTTTGCAGTTTACACCTCCATGCTAACTTTGGAATGGATTAAAAATTTAGGTGGTGTAGCTAAAATAGAGGAAATGAACGAGAAAAAAGCACGCTTGATGTATTCCGAGATAGATTTAAACCCATTGTTCAATGGTTTCGCTACCAAAGAAGACCGTTCTATCATGAATGCAACCTTCACACTTAAAAATGAAAATTTAAAAGAAACCTTCGAAACCATGCTTAAGGAAGCTGGTATAAGTGGTTTAAATGGTCATAGAAGCGTGGGTGGTTATAGAGCATCCATGTACAATGCCTTACCTATTGAAAGCGTTAAAGCCTTGGTTGAAGTGATGAGCGAATTGGAAAGTAAAGCATAAATCAAATCGTCATTCCGAACAAAGTAAAGGAACCTTATTAAATAGATTGCCACAACTTTTTCAAAGTTTCGTAATGACAAAACAAATAAAAAATTAACTTAAAGTTGGATTATTAAAGTTCTAAGAACTTTTAACTTTTAACTTTTAACTTTTAACTTTTAACTTTTAACTTTTAACTTTTAACTTTTAACTTAAACAATGAAAGTATTAGCAAATGATGGTATTTCAAAAAGCGGTATAGAGGCTTTAGAAAAAGGCGGATATGAAGTTATAACAACAACCGTAGCACAAGAACAATTAATAAATTATATAAACGAAAAAGACATTGCGGTTTTATTGGTTCGTAGTGCAACAACCGTTCGTAAAGATTTAATCGACGCCTGCCCAGGATTAAAAATTATTGGTCGTGGGGGTGTTGGCATGGATAATATTGATGTGGATTATGCCAAATCAAAAGGCATACATGTCATTAATACACCAGCGGCATCATCACACTCAGTGGCCGAATTGGTTTTTGGTCATTTTTATGGATTAGCACGTTTTTTACACAATTCCAACAGAGATATGCCATTAGAGGGCGACACTAATTTTGGGAAATTAAAAAAAGCGTATGCAAAAGGTGTTGAATTAAAAGGAAAAACACTTGGCGTATTAGGTTTTGGTCGCATTGGTCAAGCTACTGCTAAAGTAGCTTTGGGTGCGGGTATGAAAGTTATTGCTTTTGACCCTTTTTTAGATGAAGTTAATTTGGAGTTAGACTTTTTTGATGGTCAAAAAGTAAACTTCAATATCAAAACCATTTCTAAAGAAGACGTTTTAAAACAGGCTGACTTTATTACATTGCACGTTCCTGCTCAAAAAGACTATGTTATTGATGAAGCTGAATTCAAAATGATGAAAGATGGTGTTATTTTGGCTAATGCAGCTCGGGGTGGCGTAGTTAATGAAGTTGCACTTGTAAAAGCCATTGAAAGCGGTAAAGTAGCTGGTGCCGCATTGGATGTTTTTGAAAAAGAACCCAAACCAGAAATGCAACTTTTAATGAATTCTGCATTATCCTTAACACCACATACCGGTGCAGCCACCAATGAAGCTCAAGACAGGATTGGAACTGAATTGGCGTCACAAATCATCAGTATTTTAGGATAAGTATTTAAAATCAATAATTTACAAGAAATCCTAACAAAATTGTTGGGATTTTTTCTTACATTGAAATTCATTTTTTAAAAAATTAAAACAACATAATCATGTCTGGAATTTTAGATTTATTAAACAGCGATTTAGGAAAAACCATCATTAACGGGGTTTCTAATCAAACCAAACAACCACAAAACAAAACACAGGACGTTCTAACTATGGCTTTACCCGTTTTGATGCAAGCTATGAAACGTAACGCGGCCACCCCGCAAGGTGCTGAGGGCTTAATGAGTGCTTTAAGCAACAAACACGATGGAAGCATCCTTGATGATTTAGGAGGTTTATTTGGTGGTGGTGTAGATTCTAATGTTTTGGAAGATGGCAGTAAAATATTGGGGCATGTGCTGGCAGGAAAACAAAGTCAAGTTGAAAATACTTTGGGCGCCAAAGCGGGAATGGATGCAGATTCGGTAGCTCAAATTTTAAAAGTTGCCGCTCCTATATTAATGGGTATCTTAGGTAAACAAACCAGACAACAAAATGTAAGTAACCCAAGCGGAATTGAAAGCCTATTAGGAGGTTTGATAGGAGGAAGTTCACCAAAAAATGAACAAAGCTTTTTAGAATCAATTTTAGATGCCGATGGTGATGGCAGCGTTATTGATGATGTAGCTGGCATGGTATTAGGCGGAAATAAAAAGAAAGGCGGACTTGGTGGTTTACTTGGAGGCCTTTTTGGCAAATAAATTACACATATATCATATACATTAAAAAGGCTAAACGTTGTTTAGCCTTTTTTGTTAAAGATTCTTAAAAAGAATTTACTAAGCATTGGTTTTTGTAACTTTAAGTATACGTTAGCTCTTTGAAAAACAAGGTTAACTCATTATCTATTTTAAAAGATTTTTTAAACTACACTTTTGAAACATATATAAATTCAAAGAGATGAAAAATATTATACACCTGTTATTCATAACAATTTTGGCTTTTAATTGTAATACCTCAAGAACCGCTCCTTCACCAAAGGATGAACGTTTAGAAAACATTAAAGAAAATGATACAGTTACAATAGCCAATGAGGACTTAGAGTATGAAATCATCATCATAGAACCTGGTTTCAACTTCTGGTTACAAAGTACTGCAAGACCAGAGGGCTACTACTCACAAAATTACCTAGAAACAAGAAATTACCAGTACGTAATTGAATGGAACCAACGTGTGCTTCAACCTCAACGCTACAACCAAAACTTATATGAATTACAAATTGACTATCAACCTAATATTGATTATGGCTATGAAGTAAATTATAAGCTATTCAATTATTTTATTTACTTCCAACTAAAATACAATCAAAGGTTAGGCCCTTGGGTACCTCGAATTTAAAATTGTTTTCCTTATTTTTGCATAAAATTTTATTTTTGGAAAAATTAAAAGAACGTTGGGGTATAGAAAACAATTGGCAAATTGTTGTCATTTTAATAGTTTTTGCCATCACAGGTTCCACGGCATCTTATATAGGAAAGCCCATTTTGAGTTATTTAAATATAACAAAAGAGAGTTTTGGCACATTTATTTATTGGTTCATTCGTATTATTCTGTTATTTACTATGTACCAATTCCTCTTAGTATTTTTTGGCTGGCTTTTAGGACAGCATAAATTTTTCTGGAATTTTGAAAAAAAGATGTTAGCTAGATTAGGTTTTAAACGTTATTTGGACAATTGATTAAAATCAAGGAACATATCGCATTTAAAATTACAACTCTTTTTTTAGTTGCCTCGCTTTTGGTTCCAACGGCCATCAAGTTTACCCACATATTTTCTCACCATCAGCACCAAGTTTGTAAAAGTGGCCATACAACACACATTCATAAAGTGGATTTAGATTGTGAGTTCCATAAATTTCAACTTAACAATCATTACTTTTTTCACTTTAGCAGTTGCCAATTTATTCCTCCATTAGTATTTAATAAAAAAACCTTTTTAACATACAAGTATTTTCATAATCATCGGCAATTATCGTTTTCGCTTCGAGGTCCACCAATTTTAGTTTAATATCATATTTTAAACTAAAATTCTTTACTATGAAATACTATGTATTGATTATAACTTGTTGTTTATTACAGCTAGTTAATAGTCAAAATTGCAATTCTAAATTTTTTGGAGAAGTTCATGATTTTCATGATGGCACACCCATAATAGCGGCCGCCATTTACCTTGAAAATCTTGATAAATATACCACTACAGATATCAATGGAAAATTTTCTATTGATAATATCTGTGATGGTAAATTAACCATTGTTGTCTCCCATTTGGGATGTGAAACCAAACGTTTGGATGTATTAATAAATGGGGACACTTTTCTTGAAATTAATTTAGAACATCATATTGAGGAACTCCATGAAGTTAAAGTTGAAGGAACTTCCAGTTATAAATTAACCAAAACATCTCAGGAATCACTTCTTAAAAGTCAAGCTATTGAGCGCTATAGTGCCTATAGCCTTGGAGATGCTTTAAAGCAAATTAGTGGTGTATCATCTATCAATACTGGGAACTCCATAGTTAAGCCTGTAATTAATGGTTTGCATAGTAGTAGAATTGTAGTAATGACCAATGGGGTTCGTTTACAGGACCAAGAATGGGGTATTGAACACGCTCCAAATATTGACTTGAATGCAGCAGGAAGCATCAACGTTATTAAAGGGGCTAACGCCTTGGCTTTTGGCGGCGATGCTATGGGAGGTGTTATTGTATTAAAACCATCTAGTATTAGTTTAAATGACTCGCTTTACGGAAAGACAATTATTAGTGGTCAAAACAATGGTAGAGGTTATAGTTTGAATTCATCTTTAACCAAAACCTACCAAGAAGGTTGGTATGTTGGCGCACAAGTATCCAGAAAACGTTTTGGTGATTTCGAAACATCAAATTACAATTTAACCAATACTGGATTGAGCTCTCTAGGCTTCTCTATGAATGCTGGATTTAAAAAATTTGAACAAGGTTTTAACGTTTATTACAGCTATTTAAATAATGAGATTGCCATTTTAAGGTCGTCTCACATTGGAAATATTGAGGATTTAGTAAACGCCATCAACAGCCAACAACCTTTGGTCGTTGAGGATTTTAGTTACGATATCAACTCACCACGCCAAGATGTAACGCATCAAATTGTAAAAGCAGAATTTTACAAGCGTTATAAAAAGTTTGGACGTGTTGACGTTCAATATGATTTTCAAAATAATCAACGTTTTGAATACGATGTTCGTGTTGGCAATGACAGAAATAAAGCGGCTATAGACCTTACTTTAAAAACGCATTCTATTAGAACAAGTGTAAAACTAGATTCAAAAAGTAACACTACCTATGAATTTGGAGTTAATGCTGCTTATCAAAATAATTTTGCAAATCCCGATACCGGTGTACGACGCTTAATACCTGATTACGACAAATATGATTTAGGTGTTTTTGCCATTTCGGGGTTGAGATTAAATGAAAAAATCAATTTAGATTTTGGCTTCCGTTATGATTTTAATCGTATTGATGCAAAAAAATTCTATCAAACCAGTCGTTGGCTGGAACGTGTTTATGATGAAGACTTTGGAAATCTGGTGATTGAAGATTTGGGTTCCCAGTTACTTACGAATCCTGTTTTTGATTATCACAACATGTCTGGCTCTGCTGGAATTTCCTTTAAAACAGATGACCATAACTCTTTCATCTTTAATTATGGATTATCTAATAGAGCACCAAATCCTTCTGAATTATTTAGTGATGGGTTACATCATTCTGCAGCAAGAATTGAATTGGGTAATTTACGTATTCAAAAAGAAACGTCGAATAGAGTTTCTGGAACGCATCAATACAAAAAAGGACCTTTTTCAATAAATCTTGAAGCCTTTTACAATCATATCAACAACTATATTTTAATTGAACCAATAGGCACCGAACAAACCATTCGGGGTGCTTTTCCGGTATGGATTAATAAGCAAACCAATGCAGCCTTGTTTGGAATAGATATCACAGCCAATTATAAAATTAATGAGCAATGGTCATTTAATAACAAATCATCCTTTATAAAAGGTAGAGATATCAGCAGAGAACAAGCTTTAATCGATATCCCATCATTCAAAACAGTTAATATTTTAGGATATGCAAATAAAAAATGGTTAAACTTTAATTCGGAATTGCAAAGCGAATTGGTATTAAGACAAAACGATTTTCCAAACAACAACTTTGAAGTGTTTATACCAAGAACGCAAGAAATGGTATTAGTGGATGTGAGTTCACCGCCACCAGCGTATCATCTTTTACATTTTCAAAGTGATATTACCATTGATTTATCAAACAAAACAAACCTAAATATAGGTTTAAACATAACTAATATTTTAAATGTTTCTTACAGAGAATATCTAAACAGACTACGTTATTTTGCCGATGACCTAGGAAGAAATTTGATGTTACAATTAAAATTAAATTATTAACGTATTTAAAAAAATAACAATGAAAACAATCAAAAAATTATCAATCTTATTTTTATCAACCCTTGTATTTTTAGGATGCTCCAACGATGACATTCCAATCCCTGTAAATGAAGAAGAGGTTATTACTACTTTAACAGCTGTTTTAACCCCTGTTGGAGGAGGCACAGCCGTAACTCTCCAAACCAGAGATTTAGATGGTGATGGTCCGAATGCACCTACCATAACAGTATCAGGTCCTTTGGCTGTTAATACAGTTTATAACGGAAACTTAACGCTGTTAAATGAAACAGAATCTCCAGCAGAACTTAAAAATACAGAAATTGAGGAGGAAAGTAATGAACATCAATTTTTCTTTGAAGTCACAAATAATATAGGAAGTTTTGCCTATAGGGATACCGATGGAAATGGAAATCCGTTAGGATTGGAATTTACATTTACCACCACAGCTAATACTGGCTCAGGCAATATGACCATTACTCTGCGACATGAACCAAATAAAACTGCTGCTGGTGTAGCTGAAGGTGATATTACAAATGCAGGGGGTGAAACTGATATTGAAGGGACTTTTTCTGTTACCGTTCAATAATTTTTTTCAAATAATACCCTTTCATTAACTTGAAAGGGTATTATTTTATGATATAAAAAATGAAGGGATATTATTCATAAAAATGAAATCAAACTGAAAAAAAAACGATCTCAATCATTTATATGATTTAAAATTAGATGAACCTTAAAGCATTTTGGTTTTCATGCAGTTATAAGAGAAAAAACTTCTAGACTATGAAATCCTTTTTTTAATCTAAATATACTTCTACCTTGAATAATTAGGCGATTCATTAGTAATCGTAACATCATGAGGATGACTTTCGTTTATGCCACTGGCTGTAATTTTAACGAATTGCCCAATTTCCTTTAGATTAGCAATATCTTTGGCACCACAATAGCCCATTCCTGCACGTAAACCGCCAATGAATTGATGGATACTTTCGTATAAATCACCTTTATATGGCACACGACCTACAATGCCTTCAGGAACCAGTTTTTTAATATCGTCTTCAACATCTTGAAAATAACGATCTTTACTTCCTTCTTTCATAGCTTCCACAGATCCCATTCCACGATAAGATTTAAACTTTCGGCCTTCATAAATAATGGTTTCACCTGGAGATTCTTTAGTACCCGCTAACAATGAACCTAACATAACCGTATCTGCACCAGCGGCAATGGCCTTAGGTATATCACCTGTATAACGAATACCTCCATCGGCAATTACTGGAACACCAGAACCTTTAATGGCTGCAGCTACTTCTAAAACTGCAGAAAACTGAGGAAAACCAACACCCGCCACCACGCGTGTAGTACAAATAGAGCCAGGACCTATACCTACCTTAACCGCATCAGCACCTGCCTCAACTAAGTATTTAGCTGCAGCACCAGTAGCAATATTACCCACCACAACTTCCAATTTTGGAAACTTTGCTTTTATATCTTTCAATACAGAAACTACACCCTTGGTATGTCCATGGGCGGTATCAATTACCACGGCATCAACGCCCGCATTTACGAGTGCTTCGGCCCTATCAATGGCATCAGCAGTTACCCCAATGGCTGCCGCCACACGTAAACGCCCATAAGCATCTTTGTTAGCATTAGGCTTCAGTTTTAATTTGGTAATATCACGGAACGTAATTAATCCTGATAATTTATAGTTGTCATCAACAATCAGTAATTTTTCAATTTTATGTTCTTGCAAAATACTTTCAGCATCTTGTAAAGAGGTTCCAACCGCTGCAGTGACTAAATTCTCACTGGTCATAACTTCTGTAATGGAACGTTTGTTATCATGCTCAAAACGTAAATCTCGATTGGTTACAATCCCTTTCAAAGTACCTGTTTCATCAACAATGGGAATACCTCCAATACTATGCTCTGCCATGGCCCGTTTAGCATCTTTAACTTTAGCATCTAGAGACAAGATTACAGGGTCTATGATCATACCGCTCTCAGCACGCTTTACACGTCTCACTTTCAAGGCTTGTGCTTCAATCGTCATGTTTTTATGTAAGACCCCTATACCGCCTTCTTGAGCCATAGCTATAGCCATTTTACTTTCGGTAACGGTATCCATAGCTGCCGAAATAATAGGCACATTGATGGTAATATTTCTTGTAAATTTCGTTTGAATATTGACTTCGCGAGGAAGAACCTCAGAAAATGCCGGAACTAGAAGAACATCGTCGTAGGTTAAACCCTCTCCTAGAATTTTATTTTGATGTGCGATCATGATGCAATTACAGTTATAATTGCGTGCAAATATACAACTAAAATCTAAGTTTTAGTGCTATTATTTAGAACATATATGAGATACCCTAATTATATGATTTGAAAATTCAACATCTGAGGAGGTCACAAAATTTTTAAACTAGATTATTTGTTAAAAAAAATATTGTTTCGAAAATGTTGAATATCAATTTATTGTAAATTTTATTTTTATTTATTCTAAATAAACTTTGTAAAAAGTAAAATTCATCCCTAAATTTGCACCCGTAAAATTAACTATTTTTAATCAGTCTAAATAAAATGAAAACCAGAATCTCCTTATTTTTCCTACTGATATTAGGAATTTCTAATGCCCAAGAAACAAAAAAAGAAACTAAAAACGATTCCATTACAAAACTTGACCAGGTTTTAATAAATGCACAAGTCATATTTGGGAGTAAATATGAAGCAAAAAATAGAACTGGGTCTTCTTACTACATTTCACCTAAAGAATTAGAGAAATTCAATTATACAGATATCAACAGGGTTTTAAGAACTGTTCCTGGTGTTAACATCTATGAAGAAGATGGTTTTGGACTACGTCCAAATATAAGTTTAAGAGGTACTTCACCTGAACGTAGTGCTAAAATATCCATCATGGAAGATGGCGTACTAATCGCGCCCGCACCTTATAGTTCTCCTGCTGCCTATTATTTCCCATCCATAGCTAGAATGCAAGCCGTTGAGGTTTTAAAAGGTAGTAGTCAAATACAGTATGGTCCGTTTACCACAGGTGGTGCCATAAACTTAGTTAGTACCCAGATACCGGATTCATTCAAAGGTGCCCTTAGAAGCAGCTATGGTAGCTTCAATACAGGGCAAACACATATTAAAATTGGAGATAGCAAAGAAACTTTTGGATATCTTGTAGAGTATTTAAATATGAATTCTGATGGTTTTAAAAATTTAGCAGATGGTAGCAATACAGGTTTTGATAAAAATGATTTTGTAGCTAAATTTAGAATTAACTCTAGTGCAAATGCGGCAATCAAACAAGCGTTATCGCTCAAATTTCAATATTCTGATGAAGTTTCTAACGAAACTTATTTAGGTCTTACCCAAAATGATTTTGAAGCCAATCCTTTCAACAGGTATGCCAGTTCCCAGGAAGATAAAATGACCAATGATCACATTCAATTTATGGCAACCCACAAATTGGAATTCAACAGTCAATTTCAAATTACAACGAACGCCTATTATAATGGTTTTTCTAGAAATTGGTATAAATTAAATGACATTGTTTTCAACGGTAATAAAGTAGGTATTGCCTCCATAGTTGACACTCCTGATAATTATTTAGATTACATGAGTATTGTTAACGGCTCCACTAATTCTGGTAATGATGCCCTTTTAGTGAAAGCAAACAACCGAGATTACGTTTCAAAAGGTATCCAAACTAAATTTGATTATCATTGGTCTGGAACTAATATTTTTCATGATATAGAAATAGGATTACGTTATCATTATGATGAAGAGGATCGCTATCAGTGGGTTGATGGATACAACATAATTGATGGTGTGATGAACTTAACATCCAATGGAACGAGAGGTGGTGATGCCAATAGAATAAGTAGTGCAAAGGCTTTTGCAGGTTCTTTTTTATATAAATTAACATACAACAATTTAACCGTTACCCCCGGAATTCGTTATGAAAACATTACGCTTTCTAGAGATAATTTTGGAACTAACGATCCAAGTAGAAGTGGAAATAATCTTTCGTCCAGAGAAAATAGTGTAGATATTTTTATCCCTGGAATAGGCTTTAATTACAAATTAAATTCAAATACATCTATTTATGGTGGAGTTCATAAAGGTTTTTCTCCTCCAGGAAATGAGCCAGGTCAAAAAGCAGAAGAGAGCATCAATTATGAACTAGGTTCCAGGTTTAACTTAAAAGGGCTTAGAGGTGAGTTCGTAGCATTTTACAATGATTACAGCAATCTGTTAGGAAGTGATTTAGCAGCTACAGGCGGCACTGGATCTTTAGATCAATTTAATGCAGGAGAAGTATCTGTAAAAGGTATTGAGCTGCTTTTAAATTATGATCTGCTTGAAAATAACAGTAAATTTTCATTACCTATAACCTTTGGTTACACCTTTACGGATACTGAATTTTTAAACAACTTTGGAAGTAGCGATGATTTGTGGGGTGAGGTAACTGCTGGTGATGAATTACCATATATTGCAAAACATCAGTTCAATACATCCATTTCATTAGAACATTCTAAATTTGAACTAAACCTGAATGGGAGGTATAACGGGGCTTTTAGAACCCTAGCTGGAACGGAAACCATAACCGATTTAAATGGAGTAACATCTAACTTTATTATAGATTTCGCTGGAAAATACCATGTAAATAAAAATTTTAGTCTTACAGGAAATGTCATCAATCTTTTAGATGAAACTTATGCTGTATCAAGAGTTCCTGCAGGACTGAGACCTGGCCATCCATTTGGTGCCTATGCAGGTTTAGAGTTAAGATTTTAGGAATATTTAAACCCTTAAAATAAAGAGTCACTAATTAAAATGGTGACTCTTTATTATTAATGATATTTATTAAAAATCTTGGAAGCCTCATTATGGGCACTTTCAAAACTTAAGGCATTCAAATTATTTTTGCCCTTAGAAGTAAAGTATGAAAGTAACTTTTCTGTTGGCATATTGCCTGTGAGTTCATCTTTTGCCATAGGGCAACCACCAAAACCTTGAATGGCACCATCAAAGCGATTACAACCCGCTTTGTAGGCTGCATCTACTTTTTCGAACCAAGTACTTGGTGTAGTGTGCAAATGAGCACCAAATTCAATCTTTGGATATTTAGGAATTAAATTTGAAAACAAGTAATCTATGTTTTGTGGGTTCGATGTACCAACTGTATCACTTAAAGACAATATTTTAACCCCCATACTAGCCAATTTTTCAGTCCACTCACCTACTATATCAACATTCCATGGGTCTCCATAAGGATTTCCAAATCCCATAGAAATATAAACCACCACTTCCTTATTTGATGTATTGGCTATTTCCAAAATCTCAGAAAGTGTATCAACAGATTGGGCAATAGTTTTGTGTGTATTACGCATTTGGAAGTTCTCCGATATGGAAAACGGATATCCCAAATAGTTGATTTCTCCATATTGGGATGCATCCTCAGCACCTCGCACATTGGCAATTATGGCTAAGAGCTTACTAGATGTTTTGGTTAAATCTAGTCTTGATAATACCTCAGCAGTATCCACCATTTGTGGTATCGCCTTCGGAGATACAAAGCTCCCAAAATCTATGGTATCAAATCCTACTCGCAATAGCGATTGAATGTATTGAACCTTTTGCTCTGTTGGGATAAACTGTTTAATTCCCTGCATGGCATCGCGCGGACATTCGATAATTTTTATATCTTCAGACATGAATAAAAATTAGGACGATAAAAATACCACTAATTTAATTAAGCTGATAATACTCGATGGAAGTTTTAACATTTAACCTGTAAGGATTTGTTAACTAATGCGGCAGAATACTTGTACTTAATAATTTAACATGAAAAAAATTATTTTATCAATTACTATAAGCTTGTTTTTCTGCGCGATTTCATTTTCCCAAAGTTCTGCAAATTATGATATTTCCTTAACTACCATTTGGAATCCTACAGACCATACATCTGTTCCAAATGGTGCTCACTGGTCTCCTTTAGCTGGGGCAACTCATAAAAATATTAACGATATATTGGAATTTGGAGTTATAGCTCCTATCTCCAATGGCATTAAAAATATTGCTGAAACTGGAAATACCTCAAACTTTATGAATGAAATAAATTCTGCCATCAATGCGGGTAAGGCCAATCAGTATTTACAACAAGATTTTTCTCCTTTTGCTGGAAACAATAGTAATGCCTCCATCAATAGTGTAACTGTGAGCGAAGATTTTCCTCTTATAACATTAGTCTCTATGGTGGCTCCAAGTCCTGATTGGTTTATCGCCATAAACAGTTTAAACTTAAGATCGGGGAATGATTTGGTTAATAATGGCTGGAAAGATACTTTCACACTAGATGTTTACGCCTATGATGCTGGAACGGATAGTGGTGTAGACTATAATTCTCCAAATTCTGTAACGAATCCGAGAGAAGCTATAACCATGATTTCAGGTTTCCCAGTAAATGGGAATAAAATGGCTACCATTACTTTTACTTTGAATTCTTCAACTTTAAACAATAATAATATTGAAACTATTGAAAACGTTAAAATTTATCCTAACCCAACAAATGGTCATGTTACCATTTATAATCTTTTAAATATTGAATTAAGTAGTATTGAAGTTTATACAATTTTAGGAAAAAGGGTAAAAGAAATTAATGTCAAAAGCAAATTATCTTTCATAGAAATGGATTTAATCGACTTAAATAAAGGGGTTTATTTACTAAATTTAAAAGTTAATAAGGAGAGAAAGAAAATTGAGAAAATAGTAATTTATTAATTCAAAAATTACATTTTTTCACATTAATCGATTTTTTTCAGCCTTTAACGTTTTTTTTCTTTGAGGAGAGCCTTTGCCATTACATTTGTTAAAATGTTTTGTCCCAAGTGAAACTACTCGATTTCAACATCAAATTAATCCTCTTTTCGATAATTTTATCGTTTAGTAGCAGTATCTTATCTCAAAACGAATCTCAAGTCTGTAGTACAACAACTTCTGAAAAGTTTATTGAATATTACAATAGCATTAAAAATCAATTATCTGTTTTTGAGCAAGATTTTAAATTGGCAAAATCCAATAAGACGAAAAACTCAAAAAAAGACTTGAACTACATTCCTATTAAAGCACACATCATCAGGTCTGAGGACGGTTCAACTGGACTTACAGAAAAGAACCTGGAAGTTGCCATAGCAAATCTTAATGAAATCTATGCACAAGCTTTTATGAAATTCTTTTTATTTGAGGGCATCAACTACATTGATAATAACGAGCTTTCAAATTTTAGGAAGGGCAATGAGAAAAGTTTAATTACAGCTAATTACGTTCCTAATACAATCAATATATATTTCATTGATTCTATTGAAAACGCTTTAGGTGAGAGCATTTGTGGTTATGTAGAGCAAAAAGTTAACATCATTATCATGAAAAATAGTTGCTCTGTCAATGATTCTTCATTGGCTCATGAAATGGGACATTTCTTTTCTCTAATACATACGCATGGTGCTAGTAATACAAAATTAACAAGCGAATTTGTTGATGGAAGTAATTGCGATACCGATGGCGATGGTATTTGTGACACTCCAGCAGATCCTAAATTATCATATGATACTATAGATAATAATTGTAATTATATCGGAAATTTAACCGATGCTCATGGGGATGTTTACGAACCTGACACAAAAAACATAATGTCTTATTCCAGAAAATCTTGTAGAAGTAATTTTACTGAACAACAATTTACTAGAATTTATGCGTACTACAAATCTATGGGAGATAAGCTAAGATCTGACTTCTCTGATGACTATTTTGCAATAGATAAATTAGCTAAAGTAAAAATTTATCCAAATCCGGTTTCAAATGGTAAAATTCACTTAAAATCTGTTGTACTTGAATCGGAGCCTGTTTATTATCAAATTGCCAATTTTCAAGGGCAAACACTGTCTAACGGCATCATCTCAAATGGTGAAATAAATGTTAATCATTTATCTTCTGGATCCTATCTTTTAATACTAAATGATTCAAATACTAAAGTTGTTAAGAAGTTTATAAAGTAGTTATCTTTTCAACAACGCTTGGTTTATTTTTTTCACTAAACTAGGTCCTTCGTAAATAAATCCAGTGTAAATCTGCACTAAATCAGCTCCAGCTTCTATTTTTTCTAAAGCATCGTTCGCAGAGTGTATACCACCAACCCCAATTATTGGAAAGGACTTTTGACTTTTATCAGAAAGGTATTTGATAACACGTGTACTCTTATCTTTTATGGGCTGTCCACTTAAACCACCATTACCTATTTCTTTAAGTAGTTCTTCAGATGCCTTCAAACTACTTCTATTTGTAGAAGTATTACTAGCAATTACTCCATCTAACCTGGTCTCTTTTACTAGCTCCACAATTTCATCAAGCTGATTGTCATTTAAATCGGGCGCTATTTTTAGTAAAATTGGTTTTTGCTTTTCAAAAGTCTTGTTAGCAGTTTGAACTGCACTAATCAATTCTTCCAAATAATCTTTATCATTTAATTTGGCATGACTACTAACATTTGGGCAACTTACATTAAGCACAAAATAATCTACGTATGGATGCAAAGCATTAAAACATTCTAGGTAATCTCTGGTATAATCTTCAGGTTTTGTCGATGTGTTTTTTCCAATATTGCCACCAATGATAACCTTTCCTTTATTTTTTTTAAGTTGTTTTATGGCAGCTTCTAAACCTTCATTGTTAAAACCCATTCGATTAATAATACCTTGGTCCTCTTTTAATCTAAATAATCTCTTTTTAGGATTTCCCGCTTGCCCTTTTGGGGTTACAGTTCCTATTTCAATAAAACCAAAACCAAAATTTGCCAATTCATTATATAACACGGCATTTTTATCGAAACCAGCGGCTAAACCTACAGGATTTTTAAAGGTTAATCCTAATAAGTTTCGTTCTAATTTCTTGTCTTCAACAACATAAATACTTCTAAATAACGCTGAAAACCCTGGGATTTTTGAAGTTATTTTTATTAATGAAAAGGTAAAATGATGAATTTTTTCGGGATCGAATAAAAAAAATAAAGGACGAAGTAATAATTTGTACATCAGTATTATTTATGCAAAAGTAATTCTAAATAAAAAAATGCGCAATTCAAATGATAAAAATCTCAATAATCGTAACTTTAGGCTTTGAAAGCTGTTTAATTATTTCACTCAAGCTCTAAATATATTTTATAAAAATATGATCTCTAAAGAACACATCATAAAACGCTTTATTAGCTACGTGACCATTGACACCCAATCTGATCCAAATTCTGAAACCACACCAAGCACCAAAAAACAATGGGATTTAGCAAACAAACTGGCTGAAGAATTGAAGTCTATTGGCATGCAAGAAGTCACCATTGATGAAAATGCGTATATCATGGCAACTTTACCAAGTAATGTTAAACACGAAGTACCTGTTATTGGTTTCATTTCGCATTTTGATACCTCGCCAGATTTTACGGGAGCTAATGTAAAACCTCAAATTATCGATAAATATAATGGTAAAAACATTGTTCTTAAAAAAAAGGAAAACATAGTATTGTCGCCAGATTATTTTGAAGATTTACACCAATATAAAGGTCAAACCCTTATAACCACAGATGGCACCACCCTTTTAGGCGCTGATGACAAAGCAGGTATTTGTGAAATTGTGTCGGCCATGGAATATTTAATCAACCATCCTGAAATTAAACATGGTAAAATTCGAGTTGGATTTACCCCTGACGAAGAAATTGGTAGAGGTGCTCACAAATTTGATGTAAATAAATTTGGAGCAGATTGGGCATACACCATGGATGGTAGCCAAATAGGTGAATTAGAATATGAAAATTTTAATGCAGCCGGTGCGGTTGTCACAGTTAAAGGTAAAAGTGTACATCCAGGTTATGCCAAAGGAAAAATGATTAATTCGCTTTATATAGCCCAGGAATTTATTAATTCCTTGCCAAGGATTGAGACACCAGAGCATACCGAAGGGTATCAAGGCTTTTTTCATTTACATGATGTTAACGGAAATGTTGAGCAAACCATGCTTAAATATATTATTAGAGATCATGATAAGAAACATTTCGAAGCTCGAAAAGAAGTGATGGTAAAACTAACCAACGAACTTAACTCACAATATGGCCGAGAAATTATCAGTATTGAAATTAAAGACCAATATTTCAATATGAAGGAACAAATAGAACCAGTTATGCATATTGTTAATATTGCCGAAAAAGCTATGAAAGAGCTAGATATTACACCTATCATTAAACCCATTCGAGGTGGTACAGATGGCTCGCAATTAAGTTATATGGGGTTACCTTGCCCCAATATTTTTGCAGGTGGACATAATTTTCATGGACGCTATGAATATGTTCCTGTTGAAAGTATGATAAAAGCTACCGAGGTCATTTGTAAAATAGCTGAATTAACTGCGAAAAGGAAATAAAACCTTTATCCTAGCCCTGTAGAAAACTTCTGCTAAATTCGTTTCATTTTTAACAAAAAACCTTGAAACAATATCATATCAGGTCTATTTAAATAATAAATAATATTATTTTAGACTATCTAAACTAGCTTTAATCGTGTCAATTTTTGCCAAGGCATCAGCTTCCTTTTTCTTTTCGCTAGCAACCACCTGGTCGGGCGCATTATTTACAAAACGTTCATTGGATAATTTATTTTGAACCGATTTTAAAAAGCCCTCTGTATATTGTAATTCTTCGGTTAGCTTCTTTATTTCAGAATCAACATCGATACTTCCAGCCATTGGGATAAAATACTCACTCGATTTTACTCTAAAAGTTAATGCGCCTTCAATCGCCTCAGAAACATAATTTATGCCATCCAAATTACCAAGTTTCTTAATAATTGAATCAAAATTGGTATTTGAATTTTCTTTGTTTAATACTGAAAAACCAATAACATCCTTAAAAGGAATATTTTTTTCTTTTCTAATACTTCTAATCCCTGAAATAACCTCAGACACAAATTCAAACTCGGTAATTAAGGTTTCGTTTATTGGTTTAGCTACTGGCCATTTTGAAATAATCAACGCTTCTTCTGGTGTTCTTTCTTTCATGTAATGCCAAATGTCCTCGGTTAAAAATGGCATAAACGGATGTATTATTTTTAAATTATCCTCGAAAATAGCAATCACGCTTTTTAAAGTTTTAGCATCAATTGGTTGCTGATATCCAGGTTTTATCATTTCTAAAAACCAACCACAAAAATCATCAAAAATGAGTTTATATATAGTCATTAAGGCATCGCTTAAGCGATATTTACTAAAATGATCTTCAATTTCAAGTAAGGCTTTTTGAAATTTGGATTCGTACCAAGCAATCGCCATTTTACTAGATTCTGGTTGGTCAATGGCTTTTGAAACTTCCCAACCATCAACCAAACGGAAAGCATTCCAAATTTTAGTACCAAAACCTTTTCCTTGTTGACATAATGATTCATCAAATAATAAATCGTTACCAGCCGCACTACTTAATAATAAACCTACACGAACTCCATCGGCACTATATTCTTCAATCAATTTTAGAGCATCAGGTGAGTTACCCAATTGCTTACTCATTTTACGGCGTTGTTTGTCACGCACTAAACCCGTTAAGTATACATTGTTGAACGGTTTTTCACCTTTATATTCGTAACCGGCAATAATCATACGTGCAACCCAAAAAAATAAAATATCTGGTCCTGTTACCAAATCGTTGGTGGGATAATAATAATTTATGTCCTTATTCTCTGGATTTCTAATACCATCGAATACACTTATTGGCCATAACCAAGATGAAAACCAGGTATCTAAAGCATCCGTATCTTGCCTTAAGTCTTTGGTTGTTAAAGCTTGATTATTTGTTGCTTTCTTAGCTTTTTCAAGGGCTTGTTCTATCGTTTCGGCAACCACAAAATGGTCTTTCCCATCTCCATAATAATAAGCTGGTATTTGTTGGCCCCAGATTAACTGACGTGAAATATTCCAATCGCGGATATTTTCCATCCAATGGCGATAGGTGTTTTCAAATTTCTTCGGATATAAATTGATTTCAGGATTTTCTCCTAAAACAGCCTGAGTAGCAGGTTTTGCGAGTTCTTCCATTTTAAGAAACCATTGGTCACTTAAACGAGGTTCAATAACTGCTTTAGTCCGTTCGGAAGTTCCAACTTTATTCAAATGCGATTCTGTTTTTATCAAAAACCCATTTTCTTCAAGCTCTTTTACGATTTCTTTGCGCACCACAAACCTATCCTTACCCTCGTAATGCAAGCCATAACTGTTTAAAGAAGCGTCTTCATTAAAAATATCTATGACTTCAAGGCTGTGTTTATCTCCAAGATTTTTATCGTTTTCATCATGTGCAGGTGTTACTTTTAAGCACCCAGTACCAAATTCCATATCAACGTACTCATCCTCAATGATGGGGACAACACGATTACAAATGGGTACGATGGCTTTTTTTCCTCGTAAATGTGAAAATCTGTCATCATTTGGATTGATACAAATGGCAGTATCTCCAAAAATGGTTTCTGGTCGTGTTGTAGCGATGGTTAACGTATCAGGGCTTCCGTCTATTTTATACTGCAAATAATACAGATTTCCTTGGCGTTCTTCATAAATAACTTCTTCATCAGAAAGCGTTGTTTTTGCCTCCGGATCCCAATTTACCATTCTAAAACCACGATAAATCAGTCCTTTTTCATATAAATCAACAAAAACTTTAATAACGGCTTCAGACATATCGTCATCTAAAGTGAACTTTGTTCTATCCCAATCGCAGGAACACCCTAATTTTTTAAGCTGTTGTAAAATAACCCCTCCATATTCATGAGTCCAATCCCAAGCGTGCTTTAAAAACTCCTCTCGAGTTAAGTCGCTTTTATTTATACCTTGTTCCTTCAATTTGGCAACCACTTTAGCTTCGGTAGCAATGGAGGCATGATCCGTACCAGGCACCCAGCAGGCGTTTTTCCCCAATAAACGTGCACGACGTATTAACACGTCTTGAATGGTATTATTGAGCATGTGCCCCATATGCAAAACCCCAGTTACATTGGGTGGTGGTATAACAATGGTATAAGGCTCTCTTTCATCGGGTTCAGAATGAAAATAATTATGTTTCATCCAGTAGTCGTACCACTTATTTTCTACCTGATTAGCATCATATTTGGAAGGCATTTGCATACTTTGGAATAGTTTTTGAACAATGATGTGCAAAAGTACTTATATTTCTTTTTCTATGAAAGTTATTATGGTTATTGGTAAAATGGATGACACAATATTTTAACAGTTTTAAACCAATTAACTAAAAAGTTGTACGTACATTTAACTAAGTTAAATATGTTAATAAACCTGCATTACATCTATTATTTTTGCAGATTGTAGAAAAAGTAAGTATGTTTGATTAGAAATAAAGATTAAAACAACCAAGAAACCTTATATAATAAACTTATTATAAAGGTGTTAAAGTGAAAAATAAAAGAAAAAATCATGAAACAATTAATTACAATTTTATTTATCGGATTAATCAGTTTTAGTTTAAATGCGCAAGCAAAAATTGAATTTAAAACTGAGACTATTGATTATGGAACTATTGAAAAAGGTGCTAATGGTGTAAGAGTTTTTGAATTTACTAATACTGGTAATGAGCCATTAATTGTATCTAAGGTAACCTCTAGTTGTGGTTGTACCGTTCCAAATTGGTCAAAAGATCCTATTTTACCTGGAAAAACTGGTCAAATTGAGGTAAAATATGATACCAACAGAGTGATGCCTATTAGAAAAACAATAACTGTAATTTCCAATGCAGATAAACCAACTGTTGCTTTGAAAATAAAAGGTGAAGTTGTAGACCCAAGTAAAGTAAGTTTACTAGAAAAAAAAGAAAAAAGTATAGTTCAGCAATAACATCAATACTAACATAAAAAAACAAAACCCAAGCCATTTGCTTGGGTTTTGTTTTTTATAATGGCGATTTTAAATCAAAGCTAAAGGTTAACTCCAGTCCATTTCTATTAACTTTTAACCTCATCTTTTTTCCAATACTCCCATAAAACATTTCTGTTATGTCCTGAAGAGTATAATTATATGATGGCTTACCATTAATATTAAGTATGATATCTCCAATTAGTAATCCCGCTCTTTCTGCAGGTGAATCTTTTCGCAATTCAACAATGGTGTAAGCAGGTTTCAACGAAAGTTTATATTTAGGATTAACAATAATTGTATTACTCTCATTAACGCTATTTTTGGGTAATTTAATAACGCTATTAATATAAATGACATCATCGTCAGCTTCTTTAACGAGCCTAACACCTTCATGAGCTAACTCAATACCAGTCCTATTATATGTAAAATTTTCCTTGAAATAAGCATTCTTCTTGATTGTGATAAGTGCTTTATGGTAATCAATAACTATATTAAATCGCTTCAAAATATTACCTGCTATGCTCCCGTTTCTGTCTTTATGATTTCGAGCAAAAGATATTGAACTTGAATCTGGATAAGCCACATGAGCGCTTTTTAATTCAAAACTATTTAATGAAAAAGCGTCAATTTTTGATCTTTTACCATAGACACTCCCGCTTAATCCGTGCCCCAGAAAATCATTAAAGAATTTATCTCCACATTTAATTCCTAAAGAATCATCTTCAAATAACCATAAAGAATCACTGCCACCAGAATCTATTAATAATTTTACGGGTATCTTATTTTCATTTATTTTTACCGTTGCATTCACATAAGGCTTTTTTTTATAGAATTTTAAATTTAACTTTTCACAATTTTTACAACCTGTAAACTCATATTTTTCATGACTTGTTAATCGAATGTATTTGCTGGAATAATTTATTTCAACTACAAAATCTTTAAACAAATCATATCCAATTATTCCATGAACCGGAATCCCTAACCTTGGAGCAAAATTCAAATGAGCATCATAAACAGCATATAAATCTTGATTTAAATTAATGGCATCACCAATCTTAAAAATGTTATTAGTTGATTTTAATGCTTTTACAGATTCGCCTTCACCTAAGCCGCGTAAATAAATAGTTTCGGTATTCTTAATTTTTAGGGTGTCTGATACATTTAAGAAATTAAAAATAATGGGTTTACTAACACCTGTATCAACTAAAAAGGATAGAGTTACACCATTAATCTCAACAGGGATTACGATTAAATTATTTATTAATTTAAATCTTATTTTTTCTGATTGTTTCTTGTTTTGAACAACAAACTTACTTTGCGAAAAACCATAATTATTTAAACAAAAAAATAAAATTATTAAGATTAAATATTTGTGCATTAAATAAGGATTGTTTTGGTCCTTTCAATTTACAAATCTTTATAGTAGCTTACTGATTTATAACCGTTTTTTAAAAAAACTTTAAGATAATTTTCTCAACTTTGTAGCTTAAAGTCTTACAAATGCCAACAATATCAAAAAAAGGGCAATTAATGCCACAATCGCCTATACGGAAATTGGTACCTTATGCTGAAGAGGCTATAAAAAAGGGGAAAACTATTTATTACTTAAATATTGGGCAACCAGATATAAAAACCCCTAAAATCGCTTTGGATGCTGTTAAAATTCATTCTTTGGATATTTTGGCTTATACTAGGTCTGAGGGTTCAGAAGATTACAGAAAAAAAATTGCCAATTATTATAGGAAAAATGACATTCAAGTAAATCATGATGACATTATTGTAACCACAGGTGGAAGCGAAGCACTACTTTTTGCATTTGGTAGTATTATGGATATGGATGATGAAATTATAATCCCAGAGCCTTTTTATGCCAATTATAATGGGTTTTCTACGGCATCAGGAGTAAATATAGTCCCCGTGATTTCCAAAATTGAAGATAATTTTGCATTGCCTCCCATTGAGGAATTTGAAAAACTAATTACACCTAAAACCAAAGCCATATTAATTTGCAACCCAGGAAACCCAACAGGATATTTATATTCTAAGGAAGAAATTCAAAAACTAGCTGCTATTGTTAAAAAACATGATTTATTTTTAATAGCCGACGAGGTTTATCGTGAATTTGCGTATGATGGTAATACACACTATTCCATTATGCAGGAAAAAGGGCTAGAAGATTATGCTATTATGATTGATTCTGTTTCTAAACGTTACAGTATGTGCGGTGCCAGAATTGGCTGCTTGGTTTCAAAAAACAAACAGGTTATCCAAACGGTGTTAAAATTTGCCCAAGCACGGTTAAGTCCCCCAACATTGGCGCAAATTGCTAGTGAAGCTGCCTTAGATACCCCACAAAGTTATTTTGATGATGTTATAGAAGAATATGTTGAACGCCGAAACATATTAATTGATGAATTAAGTAAAATTGAAGGTGTTAAAGTGGCTAAACCAAAAGGAGCCTTTTATTGTATAGCTGAATTACCCGTAAAAAATTCAGATGATTTTGCACAATGGCTACTTGAACATTTTGATGTTAACAAAGAAACTGTTATGGTGGCACCTGCAGGTGGATTTTATTCCACTCCAGGTGTTGGTTTAAACCAAATTAGAATCGCATACGTATTAAATAAAAACAGCCTTATAAAATCAGTTAATATCATAAAGGAAGCTCTAAAAGTATATAAAGACTAGTGCATATTCTTCAAAACATATCCCTAAAATCCTACAATACTTTTGGTATTGATGTCAATGCAAAATACTTTGTATCAGTTTCAAATATAGATGAATTGACTGATATTCTTTCACGAAAAGAGTACACCCAAAAGCTTATTTTGGGAGGTGGCAGTAACATGCTTTTAACCAAAGATTTTGATGGCTTGGTTATTCATATCAATTTTAAGGGTATTGATATAGTCTCAGAAAACGAAGATATCGTTTATGTAAAAGCCAATGCTGGTGAAAACTGGCATGAATTTGTTGTTTGGTGTATTAAGAATAATTTTGGAGGTATTGAAAATTTATCTTTAATCCCTGGAAATGTTGGTACCGCTCCTATACAAAACATTGGTGCTTATGGGGTAGAACTTCAAGATGTTTTTGATTCCTGTGAAGCTATTTCTGTTAAGGACATGCAGATGAAAACATTTTCTAAAAAAGCATGTAATTTTGGTTATAGAAACTCCGTTTTTAAGCAAGAAGCCAAAGGGGACTTTATTATTACCAGCGTTATTTTTAAACTCACTAAACATAGCCATAAATTACATATTAATTATGGCAGTATTTCGTCAGAACTTGAGGCCATGAAAATTGACAATCCCTCCATTAAAGATGTTTCCAACGCAGTGATTGCCATAAGGGAAAGGAAGTTACCAAACCCAAAAGTTATTGGAAATAGTGGTAGTTTCTTCAAAAATCCTATCATATCAAAAAATCATTTTAACCAATTATATCAAAATTTTAACGACATCCCTAGTTATCCAGTTAATGATGAGGAAGTTAAAGTCCCTGCAGGTTGGTTAATTGAAAAAGCCGGATTCAAAGGAAAACGCTTTGGTGATTATGGAGTTCATAAAAACCAAGCTCTAGTTTTAGTAAATTATGGAAATGCGAAAGGTGAGGATATTTTAAATCTTGCAAAATTACTCCAAAGAACTGTTAAACGTCTTTTTGATATTTCAATAGAAGCAGAAGTAAATATCTTATAATCAAAAAGAAATTTCTATTTTTGATTCCAACAATCCTGAGTAACCTAATGTACTAAACCAACTTAACTTGATATCAGCCATAGAAAAAGAAATAGTTTCCTTACTACAAAAAGGAGATAAAAAAGCTATAGGGTTACTCTACGAGAACTATGCTGATACTCTATATGGTGTTATAAAAAAGTTAATAAAAGATGGCGATACGGCCCAAGATGTACTTCAAGAAAGTTTTGTGAAAATTTGGCGTTACTCAAAAAAATATGATGCTACCAAAGCCAAATTATTTACTTGGTTATATAGAATAGCATATAACACAGCCATTGACAAAATCCGTTCACAGAAAAACAAGAATAGTAACGAAATCCAAATTGAAACTTCATCCGTATATAAAATAACTTCAAATGAATTAAATGAAGATGTTTTAGACATAAAAAAGCATTTAAAAAGTTTGGATGAAAAATATCAAATTGTGTTAAATGCTCTCTTTTTTGAAGGTATGACACAACAGGAAGCTAGCGAAGAACTAGATATTCCGTTAGGAACCATAAAATCAAGATTAAAAATTGGATTGCGAGAATTAAAAAAAATATACAATCCTTAATAAACAAAGTCATGAATGAAAAAATAATTACTTTTTTAAATTCTGGCCTGCTAGAAAAATATTTGCTAGGTGAAACCAATACTGAGGAAACAGATATGGTAGAATCTTACATTTCAAAATACCCAGAAGTCCAGAATGCTTACAACACATTACAATTCAACCTAGAAGTGGTAGCTAAAAGTAATGCTATAGAAGCTCCTAAAGACATCTTAAATAATATTTTAGATGAGCTTGACGAAAATCCTGTAGTTAAATTAACCACAAAAAGCACTTATCAAAAATGGTATAAGTTTAGTATAGCTGCTAGTATAGCTGCTTTTATTTTTGCAGGCACTTCTTATATTTTTTATAATCAGAATCAAAAACTTTCAGAAGAAAATCAGGTTGTTGTTGATGAAATTTTTGATTTAAGAAGTGATATTGAAAAAAACAATGAAATGCTAAATAGCGTTATGCGTCAACTTTTAAAGCTTAACAACCCTGAAACAGAGAAGTATATCATTACAGGAAACGAAAGAGCTAAAGATCTAAGAACGGTTGCATACATAAATCCTAAAGAAAAAACATCTATGATTGATGTAGTTTCATTACCTAAATTACCTGAAGAGCAATGCTACCAAATTTGGGCCGAACTGCAAGGCAAAATGGTAAGTTTAGGAATTTTGAATGAAGCCGATAGAAAATTACAAAACATTCCTTACATGGAAGATGCACTTGCTTTAAGTATCACTATTGAGCCAAAAGGTGGCAATAGTGTAGCATCGCTAAAAAATTCTGTAGCACAGATTAGCTTACAATAAGATTAAAGCCTTAAAATTTAAAGCCGCATTTTAAATATAAAATGCGGCTTTTTCATTCACTTAATCTTTGTCAAACAATAACTTGTGTATAAAACCTGCTATAATTGCTCCTGCAATTGGAGCTATCCAAAATAACCAAAGTTGACTCGTGTATTCAACTCCTGCAAATATCGCTTGACTGGTAGATCGAGCTGGATTAACAGAGGTATTCGTAATAGGAATACTAATTAAATGAATTAATGTAAGCCCTAAACCAATTGCTATGGGCGCAAAGCCTTTTGGTGCCCTAGAATTAGTGCTTCCTAAAATTATTAACAGAAAAAACATCGTTAACAAAAATTCTGCAATCAAAGCAGAGGTCATTGAATAGCCGTCTGGTGACAAATCACCAAAACCGTTAGCAGCGAAACCACCAATAGAATTAAAATCAGTTTTATTGGATACAATTAAATACAAAGTCCCAGCAGCAGCTATGGCACCTATTAGTTGCGCGAGAATGTAACCAAGTAAGTCTTTAGCCTCAAACTTTCCTCCAGCCCATAAGCCCAAAGAAACGGCAGGATTAAAATGCCCTCCTGAAATATGACCAACAGCAAAAGCCATTGTTAATACCGTTAAACCGAATGCTAAAGCAACTCCAGCAAACCCAATACCTAAATCTGGGTAACCTGCCGCAAATATTGCACTACCACAGCCACCAAAAACGAGCCAAAAAGTTCCAAAAAACTCTGCAAATAATTTTTTCATATTAAAAATAAATTAGTTGGTTAAAATTTAAATTTACATTTTTTTAATAGAATTTGTAGAATATATTAAAACTGATTTATTTCTCTTTTAATCTTCAAAATCATATCTTTGCAAAAACAAAAAACCAATGAAACTTCTTTTAATTACTGTTATCTTATTAGGATTAGGATTTGCAGGTATCGCCATAAAAATTTGGGCTAAAAAAGATGGGAAATTTTCTGGAACCTGCGCCAGCCAAAATCCTATGCTAAATAAAAATGGAGAAGCTTGTGGTTTTTGTGGTAAAACACCTGATCAATTTAGTGAATGTAACGAACCTCAACACTCATAAAACTTCATGGGGTTTCTTGATGTTGTCTTCTGCACTTTTGTTGTTGTAGTTTTCATTCAAGTTTTGATTTATATTTTTTTATTCGGCAAGTTTGCCTTTTTAAAACAGGAAAAGAAAACTCTTAGTAATATTCCTGTTTCTGTTATTATTTGTGCCAAAAATGAAGCTAAAAACCTAAAAGTTTTTCTCCCTTTAATCATTGAACAGGATTATACAAATTTTGAAATTGTATTGATTAACGATGGGTCCCAGGACAAGACATTGAAAGTCATGCAACATTTTGCAAAGGTACATCCTAATATAAAAATTGTAGATGTAAAACCCATTGAGGCTTTTTGGGGAAATAAAAAATATGCTTTAACTCTAGGGATAAAGGCTTCGAAAAATGATTTTTTATTATTTACTGATGCCGATTGCAAACCACTTTCAAATCAATGGATAAGGGAAATGAGTTCACACTTTAGTGACGAAAAATCTATTGTTTTAGGATATGGTGCGCATTCAAAAATTAAAAAATCGTTTCTTAACAAACTCGTTCGTTTTGAGACGTTAACTACAGCTATAAATTATTTTTCATTTGCAAAAGCAGGGATTCCTTATATGGGTGTTGGCAGAAATTTAGCTTACGCTAAAAAAGATTTTTTTGACGCTAACGGTTTTATAAGCCATATAAAAGTACACTCTGGAGATGATGATTTATTTGTTAATCAAGTGGCTAATGAAAATAACACATCCATATGTTTTTCTGAAGAAAGTTTTACAGAATCCAACCCAAAAACATCTTTTAAAGATTGGTTTAAGCAAAAAAGACGTCATGTTTCCACTGCAAATCATTACAAAAAAAAGCATAAAATATTTTTAGGATTAATTTATATTACCCAATTCTTATTCTGGTTTTCAACCCTTATAATATTTTTTGCCCTTTACAAATGGCCCATTGTTTTTAGTTTATTTTTATTAAGGATTATTTCACAGTATATTGTTCTGGGTTATTCAGCAAAAAAATTAAATGAAAACGACCTTATTGCATTTTTTCCCTTTTTGGAAATATTTTTAATTAGTGCTCAATTAACTATCTTTATAAATAATCTTATTTCAAAACCTAACTATTGGAAATAGAGGAAGCCATTAAGCGAGCCAAAAAAAATGATCAAAAAGCCTTCAATTATCTATTAGATACTTTTTGGGATGATGTTTATGGTTTTCAGCTTAAGCGCACTCAAAATGAGAATGACGCTGAAGATATTACCATTCAAACCTTCTCTAAAGCGTTTGATAGAATTGAGACTTTTGATGAAAATTACAAGTTTAAAACATGGCTAATTACTATTTCGAAAAACATTCACATTGATTTACTTCGGAAAGAAAAACACTCCATTTCACAAATCATCTCCAAGGATAATAGAGAAGCTTTCCAGATTTTAGATGAATCGCCCTCACCAGAAGATGAACTCATAACGGAGCAACATTTAGCAAAACTTCTTCGGGATATAAAAAAATTAAAACCTCATTATCAAGAAGTTATAAACTTGCGCTATTTTCAAGAATTTAGTTATAAAGAAATTTCTAAAGAACTTAAAGAACCTATTAATAACGTAAAAGTAAAATTACTTCGCGCTAAAAAATTACTTGCTGAAATTATTAGAGAAAAATAAATGTTAACTAAACTTAAAAATCTAGGTCCGGGATTATTATTTGCTGGAGCAGCAATAGGGGTATCGCATTTGGTGCAATCCACCAGAGCTGGTGCCGATTTTGGTTTAGGGTTGGTTTGGGCCTTGCTTTTAATACACCTATTTAAATATCCATTTTTTCAATTTGGACCCAGGTACGCTACGGCAACTGGCGAAAGTTTATTAGACGGATATAAAAAATTGGGTAAAGGGGTTTTAATGGTTTATTTTCTATTGACTTTGGCAACCATGTTTACTATACAAACTGCGGTCACGATAGTTACAGCTGGTATAGCCTCGGCTTTATTTGGTGGTATTATTGGTGTAAAAGTTTGGACCGTCATTATCCTAGTTATTTGTTTTGGTTTATTGTTTTTAGGAAAGTATAGGCTATTAGATAATTTGATGAAAATAATTATCATAACGTTAACCATCAGCACTTTAATAGCTGTAATTATTGCGTTAGTAAACAAAACTGAACCTATTTCTCTAAAGCAAATACTACCTGAAAATTCTATTGAAATGGCTTTTTTAATTGCCTTTATGGGTTGGATGCCGGCACCCTTGGATATTGCAGTATGGCAATCCTTGTGGGCTATTGAAAAAAATAAAGACACCAAAGAATACAACACTAAATCTGCATTATTCGATTTTAACATAGGCTATGCTGGCACCATCGTTTTAGGTGTTGGCTTTGTGCTTTTAGGTACTTTGGTCATGTTTAATAGTGGCGAAACGTTTAGTAGTTCAGCAGGCGTTTTTTCTGGTCAATTAATTAATATGTACACTACTAACTTAGGTGATTGGGCCTATATCATCATTGGCATCGCCGCATTTACAACCATGTTTAGTACTACTTTAACAACGTTAGATGCATCACCAAGAGCGATGGCAAAAACCACTCAGTTACTTTTTAATAAATCTTCAAAATTTAACTACAACTTTTGGATTATTTTGCTCGTTATTGGCACTATAAGTATCTTTTTCTTTTTAGCCTCTGAGATGGGTTTACTAGTGCAAATAGCCACCATTTTATCATTTATTACAGCCCCCTTCTATGCCATCATTAGCTATCAATTAATTTGCAGCGAACACACGCCCAAAGCATGGCAACCATCAAAATCCATGCACATTTTAAGTTGGTTGGGAATTACATTTTTAATAGGTTTTAGCATTTGGTATCTATATACTTTATAAAAGTATTTAAAAGAATACTTTGTATCTTTGTAACCTTATTGAATGAACATGAATACAGAAACTACTTCCAATATATTACCAGAACGTCAACCTAAACCAAAATGGCTTCGTGTTAAGCTTCCAACGGGTAAAAAATACACCGAATTAAGAGGGTTAGTTGATAAATACAAGTTGAATACCATATGTACCTCAGGAAGTTGCCCAAATATGGGTGAATGTTGGGGTGAAGGTACTGCCACCTTTATGATTTTAGGAAATATATGTACCCGCTCATGTGGATTTTGTGGTGTAAAAACTGGAAGACCAGAAACAGTTGATTGGGACGAACCTGAAAAAGTAGCGCGTTCTATAAAAATCATGAAAATTAAGCATGCGGTTTTAACCAGTGTTGATAGGGATGATTTAAAAGATATGGGAAGCATCATGTGGTCTGAAACTGTTAAGGCTGTTAGAAGAATGAATCCTGAAACCACTCTTGAAACCCTTATTCCCGATTTTCAAGGTATTGAAAAACATATTGACAGAATTATTGAAGTGGCTCCTGAAGTGGTTTCCCATAATATTGAAACCGTGAGAAGGCTAACCCGTGAAGTTCGTATACAGGCGCAATACGATAGAAGTATGCGTGTTTTAAAATACTTAAAACAACAAGGTCAACGCAGAACTAAATCTGGTATTATGCTTGGTTTAGGTGAGACTAGAGAGGAAGTTATAGAAACACTTCACGATTTAAAAGCCAATGATGTGGACGTTGTTACTATTGGCCAATATTTACAACCCAGTAAAAAGCATTTGCCTGTAAAGCAATTTATTAACCCTGACCAATTTAAAGAATACGAGGAAATTGGGTTAAATTTAGGTTTCCGTCATGTTGAAAGTAGTGCATTGGTTAGGTCTTCTTACCATGCACAAAAACATATTAATTAACCATGATTCATGTCGCTATCAATGGCTTTGGTAGAATTGGCAGACGAGTTTTTAGATTACTTCAAAATCATAAAAATATACAGGTTGTTGCCATTAATGATTTAGCCGATACCAAAACTCTTAGTCATTTATTAAAATACGATAGTGTTCATGGTATTTTTAATGGTGATGTTTCACATGATGAAAATCATATCATCGCAAATAACCACAAAATCCCATTATTGAATTTCAGGCATCCAAAAGATATCAATTGGTTACCTTTTAATGTTGATTTCGTAATTGAATCCACAGGAAAATTTAAAACGATCTCAGATTTAAATTATCACATTAAAAATGGTGCTAAACAAGTTATTTTAAGTGTCCCACCTATTGAAGATGAAATAAAAACCATTGTTATGGGAGTTAATGATGATACTATCGAAGGAAATGAAACCATCATTTCTAATGCTTCTTGCACCACAAACAATGCAGCTCCTATGATTAACCTGATTAATAAACTTTGTGGTATAAATCAAGCATATATTACAACCGTACACTCCTACACTACCGACCAAAGTTTGCACGATCAACCACATCGAGATTTAAGGCGTTCACGTGCTGCTGGACAATCTATAGTACCAACAACGACAGGTGCTGCAAAAGCTCTTACAAAAATATTTCCCGACTTATCTGATGTTATTGGAGGTTGTGGTATTAGGGTTCCAGTTATAAATGGCTCGTTAACAGATATTACCTTTAATGTAAAAAAAACAGTTACCATTGATGAGATCAATAATGCTTTCAAAGAAGCCTCAAATAATCAATATAAAGGTATCATAGAATACACCGAGGATCCCATTGTTTCCATTGATATTGTTGGTAATACACATTCTTGCATTTTTGACTCTCAAATGACGTCTGTGATAGGAAATATGGTAAAAATTATAGGTTGGTACGATAACGAATCAGGCTATTCTCAGCGAATAATTGACCTTTTATGTAATTTATCGGAAAAAAAATGCGTTTTATCGATAAAATAATTATATTTGTCGATGATAATTAGATGATATGTCCCGAATAAGACACCACATATTTATTTTACTGATGCTCTTTAGCATTAGTGTTTCTGCGCAAAAAAACATCGAAGAGGATCCTGAAATAGCACAGAATAATATTAATTATCGTATTACGCAATCACAAACCGAATTAGAAAATTATAACTATTTTGAGGCTCAGAAAAATTTAGATGAGGCATTAAAACTCGCTGAAAAAATTGACAATAAAGAAAGTATTGGCCTGATATACAGTATTAAAGGTAGATTACAACTAATTATTGAAGAGTATGATAAAGCAATAAAATCCTTAAATAAAGCCGTTGAGGTACAGCGGATAACCAATGACAATAAAAATTTAGGAAAATCATACAAAATTTTTGGTGATGTTTATTCAGCAAAAGAAGACTATTATCAAGCTTTAGACTCCTATACAGCTGCAAAATCAAAATTTGAAGAAGAAGAACTAGATGCAGATTTAGCAGAAACCTTACTCTGTGAAGGTAAAACCTTTAAATTTCTAAAAAACTACAAAAAATCAAGAGATATCATTGAGCAAGCTCTCGCTTTGGCTAAAAAAGATAATTTCACTAAAACTCAAAGTGAAGCATTAATTAATCTTGCAACTGTTTACAGCAAATTAAATAATAATGATAAAGCTTTAGTACTCGCCAATGAAGGGATAGACTTAGCGAAAAAGAATAATTACGCAAACATTCTTAATCAAGGATATTTGATAATTAGTAATCTTTATAATGACGTTGAAAATTATAAATCCTCACGCGATTATTTAAATGCCCATTTACAACTTTCAGATTCCATTAGAAGTTTAACCCGTATAAACTCATCTAAAGATCAAGAAGCTCAATATCTTTTGAATGAGGAAATTGAAAAAAATAAAGCCGTTGTAGAAAAATTAGAGCAAGCCGAGGACGACAAAAATTTAGGGACTTTAATATCTATTTTAAGTGTCGCATTAATAACGATCTTATCCTTATTAACCTTATCGCTTTACAAAAACAACAATATAAGGTTAAAAACCAATAATATGCTTCACAAAAAGAATAGTGAGCTTATTATAGCCAAAGAAAAAGCCGAATTAGCCTCAAAAACAAAAGCTAATTTCCTTTCAACTGTAACACACGAGCTTAGAACGCCATTATATGCCGTTACCGGTTTAAGTAATATGTTATTGGAAGAAAACCCAAAACCAGAACAAATTCAACACTTAAAATCTTTAAAGTTTTCAGGCGATTATTTACTAACGTTTATTAATGATATACTCCAAATAAATAAAATTGAAGCCAACAAAGTAGATATTGAGCCAGAATCCTTCAATTTAAAGAAGAAAATCAATAACATTATTTTAGCGCTTAACAATTCTGCCCAAGAAAATAATATCAAAATTCATTTTGAATACGACAAGGATCTACCTGAGAATTATATAGCAGACCAATTAAAGATATCACAAATACTCATAAACCTTCTTGGTAACTCTATCAAATTTACCAAGGATGGGGATATTTGGATAAGAGTTTATAAAATTCAAGAAAAAGATAAAATTCACACTTTACGTTTTGAAGTTGAGGATAATGGAATAGGAATCAGCCAAGAAAAACAAGACCATATGTTTGAAAGCTTTTCTCAGGGCTCCATACAAATCAACAGGAAATATGGTGGTACAGGTTTAGGACTCTCTATTGTTAAAGGTTTAATTGATATTTTAAAAGGTAATATTTATGTGAAAAGTGAATTGGATGTCGGAACCACTTTTTATTTTGAAATACCTTTAGAATATACTGACTCCAAAAAAGGAGAAAAAGATAAGATATCCTATTTTAATCCAAAAAACAATGATATAGACCTTACAAAGGTTAAGATTTTGGTTGTAGAAGACAACAAAATTAACCAAATGATTACAAAGAAAATCTTAACCAAAATGGAACTTTATTGTGATGTGGTGGACAATGGTGAAACAGCAGTGGAAAAGATTAAGGCCAATAAATACGATATTGTTTTAATGGATATTCACATGCCAGGAATTAGCGGTATTGAAGCTACTAAAATTGTAAGATCTTTTGATAAAAACTTAACTATTTTTGCGCTAACTGCCGTTACTATTGAAGATAAAATGCATGAATTTGAAGAAGCTGGTTTTACCGATATTATACCCAAACCATTTAAACAGGAAGAGTTTGAGAAAAAACTTTACAATGCATTAACCAACAAAAAAGGCTCTTCGGCTAGCGCTTAACAAATTTTATTATGGCGTTATTGAATTTCTCAGCATCATATATTTTTACCGTAATTGGTAAATAAAACAATTTTTCTTTTAAAGTTTCATATTGTTTTAGTCGCATAAAATCTTTTTCTGTAGTTAAAATGAAGTCTTTTTTAGTGAGTAAATCAATATCTTTTTCTGTAAAATCATAATGATCTTTAAAATTAAAATGCTCAAATTTTAAACTTTTTGATTTTAAAAACGCTACTAAAGGATCTGAATTTGCTATACCTGTGACTAAGGTGAAATCTTTTAAGTCATCAATGCTTTTTGTGTTTAATTCAGATATAATTTTTTCAGAATAATTAATTGAGCTAAAATATATTTGTTCGTGGTTTACAGCTTTAATCTTTTGCGAAATAACCTTTTTTTGCAATTCACTGAGATTATTTGGGCATTTGGTAACTACTATTACATTAGCACGTTCTGCACCTCTTATTGGCTCTCTTAAATTACCAGTTGGGAGCATGATATCCTTAAAGTATAGACTCTGATATGTAGTAAGCAAAATATTTAAACCTGCTTTTACTTTTCTGTGTTGGTAAGCGTCATCAAGCAAAATGATGTCGATATTTTTATCCAATCGTTTTAATTCATCAATGCCATTTTTTCTATCAGAATCTACGGCAACGTAAATTTCATTTTTAAACTTATTATAAAACTGAAATGGTTCATCTCCAATGGTTTTAGAAGTAGATGTTTCATTGGCTAATTGAAAACCCTGGGTTTTTCTTTTGTAACCTCTGCTTAAAGTCGCTAACTTATAATCCCTTTTTAAAAGATTTACCAAATACTCAATCATAGGAGTTTTACCAGTTCCTCCAGCGCTTAAATTACCAACACAAATTACAGGAAAATCATATGAAACAGACTTTTTAATACCCCAATCGTATAATTTATTACGCAACCATGTAATAAAATAATATACAGGAACAAAAGGAATTAATATTTTTCGCAATAGCTTCATTTAAGCGAAAGTAATTATTTTATCTTTGAAGTAAAACATATTAAATATGATTGTTCAGGACGTCATAAATTATTTAGAAGAACTTGCGCCATTAGCTTATGCCGAAGATTTTGATAATGTGGGTCTTTTAGTAGGTAACAAAAACACTCCTGTTTCTGGTATTTTAGTCACTTTAGATACCTTGGAAACTGTTGTTGATGAAGCCATAGAAAAAAACTGTAACCTTATTGTAAGCTTCCACCCTATTATTTTTAAGGGTTTAAAAAAAATAACTGGTAAAAATTATGTAGAGCGCGTTGTTATAAAATCTATTAAACATGACATCGCTATTTACAGTATCCACACGGCTTTAGATAATGCTTTACAAGGTGTTAATAACATGATTTGCGATCAGTTGGGATTAAGAAATAAACGCATTTTAATTCCACAAAGCGAAACTATAAAAAAACTTACTACCTATGTTCCAAAAAATGAAGCTGAAGTTTTGCGAAACGCCTTATTTAGCAGTGGGGCTGGCCAAATAGGATATTACAGCGATTGCAGTTTTAATGTAGAAGGTATGGGCACTTATAATGGTAATGAACATTCCAATCCTAAAAAAGGTGAAAAAGGCAAGATTCATAAAGAGGAAGAAACAAAAATTACGATTACTTACGCTAAACATTTAGAACCGAAAGTGATTGAAACACTTTTTAAAACCCACACATACGAAGAAGTAGCCTATGAAATAACCACTTTAGAAAACAAAAATCAACATATTGGCATGGGAATGGTTGGAGAACTTGAAAACCCCATGGATGAAAACGATTTTCTAACTTATTTAAAAAGTAAAATGAATACCAAATGTATCAGGCATTCCTCTTTTTTGAATAAAAAAATAAAAAAAATAGCGGTTTTAGGTGGCTCAGGCAGTTTTGCCATTGAGGCTGCCAAAGCTTCGGGATCGGATGCTTTTGTTACTGCTGATTTAAAATACCATGACTTTTTTCAAGCAGAAAACAACATCCTTTTAACAGATATTGGACATTATGAAAGTGAACAGTTCACAAAAAATCTTTTAGTAGCATATCTTACAAAAAAAATTACTAATTTTGCAATCATTTTATCAAACACGAATACCAATCCTGTTAAGTATTTTTAAAGTATGGCTAATAAGAAAGAAGCAACTGTAGAAGAGCGTTTAAGAGCGCTTTATGATTTACAACTTATCGATTCACGTATCGATGAAATTAGAAATGTACGTGGAGAACTTCCATTAGAAGTTCGTGATTTAGAAGATGAAGTAGCTGGATTAAATATAAGATTAGAAAAACTGGTTGCTAGTTTAGAGGTTATTGACAACGATATAGCAAGTAAGAAAAACTTAATTGAAGAATCTAAATCGTTAATAAAAAAATACAGTGAACAACAAAAAAACGTTAGAAATAATAGAGAATTTAATTCTTTAACAAAAGAAGTTGAATTTCAAGAACTTGAAATAGAATTAGCTGAAAAGCATATTAAAGAGTTTAAAGCACAAATAGAGCAGAAAAAAGAAGTCATAGCGGAAACTAAGGAGCGTTTAAAAGAACGTGAAACTCATTTAAAACACAAAAAAGGTGAATTGGATGCCATTCTAGCGGAAACTGAAAAAGAAGAAGAAGCTTTAATCTCTAAATCTAAAGAATACAAAGAGCAAATTGAAGAGCGTTTGGTAGCTGCATATACTAGAATAAGAACCAATGTGAAAAATGGTTTAGCGGTCGTACCTATTGAAAGAGGAGCCTCTGGTGGGTCTTTCTTTACTATTCCACCACAAGTACAGGTTGAAATAGCTTCTCGTAAAAAAGTAATTACAGATGAGCATAGTGGAAGAATTTTAGTTGATGCCGCACTAGCTGAGGAACAAAAAGCTAAAATGGAAAAATTATTTTCAAAACTATAAACATTCAAAAACACCTAATTAAAAGCCTTTCGATATCGAAAGGCTTTTGTTTTTTAATAAAACTTTCACAAAGAAAACATTAAGGTTTTGTACTTTTATCCGTCTATTGAAAAAGAAAATAAAACCCATGAAAAAATTAATTCCTTTAGTACTCTTAACTTTAATATTTAATTGTAAAAACCAAGCACAAAATAACGAAGAACAACTAGCAGTTATAAATGCTGAACCTATTGAAGTTCCTATTAAAAATGGAAAAGCACGAGCCTATTTTGCGAGCGGTTGCTTTTGGTGTGTTGAAGCTATTTATGAGAGCGTAAAAGGTGTTGAGGAGTCCATTTCAGGGTATTCTGGTGGCCATACCAATAACCCAACCTACGAAGCTAGCAATACCGGAAGAACAGGACATGCCGAAGCGGTTGAAATTATTTACGACCCAAAAGTAGTGAGTTTTGAAACCCTGATTGATGTGTATTTTGCATCACAGAATGTTACGCAAGTTAACGGACAAGGTAATGATAGAGGATCGCAGTACCGCTCCATTATTTTTTATCAAAATGAGAAACAAAAAAATATTATTTTAGGAAAAAAAGACGCTTTGGCGAAAAAGTTAGGCGTTAAAATAGCTGCTGAGGTGTATCCATTTCAAAAGTTTTGGGTAGCGGAAGATTATCATCAAGATTATGAAAAAAAGCATCCAAATCATCCTTACATACAAAACGTATCCATCCCCAGATTAAATAGATTTAAAGCTAAAATGCCAGAGGTATTAAAGGAAAGCCATTAAACCTGAAATACAAAAATTGATTTTGTATAATTTTTCGACTAACTTCGTTTAACTGCTGATATAAAAAATGAAAACAGTTCATATCATGACATTATCATCAATTATAGGAATGAACCTGAAAAGTCAATAGTGGAAATAATCAGAAACAATATAAATCGAGCATTTCTAGTAATCGTCATCTTGGTTAGTATTACGGGTTTCTGGAATATCTATTTTGGTCCCGATTCCGATCCAACATTTTATCAAAACTTGCATGTTTTCACAACTTTCTTATGGCTCGGACTAATTTTAGCACAACTTGTTTATATTGATTCAAGAAAGAACTCGATACATAGAAGATTAGGTAATTCCATTTTTGTTGTTGGACCAATTCTTATCGCAACCTTAGTGTTGCTTTCTGTTCACTCAGCATCAAAATCAGCTGCTCGTGGTGAAGCAGACATGCTTGTGATTCAGAATATATTTCCCGCATTAGAAGTTGCTATACTTATTTTGCTAGGATTCCTATTTCGAAAAAACAGAATGCTACACGGACATTTTCTGATGAGTACTTCCCTCTTATTTTTCGGAATAGCTCTTTTCTTTACTCTTATTAGCTTTATTCCGGGTTATAAAATTGAGGGCCCAGAAACGTTTTATCGATTTGAAACAGCCGGCATTACCGCAACTTACATAGGTGTTGCTTTTGGCTTGCTTCTGTTTATTTTCCAAAGAAAGTCAGGTTGGCCATGGCTTTTAGTATCCATCCTATTCTTTGTTAATGGATACATAGGCGAATTAATTGAAAGAGCTGATAAAATGGTAGCCTTTACAGCATACATTGGTTCAATTAATGAGTACGTGGCTTTTCTTAGTGCATTATTGGTTGTTCTAGCAGTTTTAATCTTGTCATTCTCAAAAAGAAAAGTCACAACGAACTAAAAAAAGATGATAACAATGGCTATAAGTAGTTGCTTGTTCTCGCCTACTTCTGAAAACCCTAGCGGATTTTCAGTTTTGTCCGTACTTGCAAAGTTAGTGCTAACCCACGCAACTACTCATAGCCGAGAAGTTTAAACAACCTACAAAGAAAAGGCAATTCTCCTTGTTAAAGCTTTGTGGCTTTCAAAGTGAAAATCAAAGGATATAAGTTATCTTTTGTAACAAACATTCCAGAATCTGTTTTAATCAATTCGGGAAGAACATCGTAAGGACTTTCATGATACTCCTTTAAGTATTCCATATGTAAACCTGCTTGTGTTAATGCTGTGACCACCTCACCTAAACCATGATTCCAGGCGTATTCCTTACTAATCATTTTAGAGTTTGTATTAGCATAAGTACCTTCATATTCTTCATAAATTACCTCATCTTGATTATAACCATATTTCATAACGGGTTTACCCTCTAAATAATCAAACATCCAAACGATGGGGTGAAACTCAGCCATAAAAAATGTACCTCCTTTTTTTAAACGCTCTGCAATCATTTTCCCCCAAGGTTTTAAATCGGGTAACCAACCAATAACACCATAACTTGTAAACACGATGTCAAAAGTTTCTTTTATATATTTTGAAGTATCTAAAACATTACAACAAACAAATTGGGCATCTAAACCCAATTCGTTATTTAATTTTTTAGCAAGTTTAATGCCTTCATCACTCAAATCAACTCCTGTACATGTAGCTCCTAACCTACTCCAACTTAAAGTATCTTGTCCAAAATGACATTGCAAATGTAAAAGCGACCTTCCTTTTACGTCAATAAGGGCTTCTGTTTCATAAGACCCCAAAGAAGATTTCCCATTTTTAAAAGCCTCCAAATCATACATATCACTTTTTGCATGTACTTTTACCTTTTGATTCCATGTTTGCTTATTGATTTCAAAATATTTTTCGTTATTATTCATCTTCAAGTTATATTTACCAAAAAATCTAAATTATGAAAAAGCTTATTTATATTACTTTGTTTTTATTTGTTTTTGTTGGTTGCAAACAGAAAACTGAAACAAAAGCCACTGAACCAGAAATAGTTGAAAATCAAATTTCAATATCCCAAAAAATAGCTCATGCCCATGGTTTTGAAAACTGGAAAAATGTTTCTGAAGTAGCCTTTACTTTTAATGAAAAAAGACGTTGGGTTTGGAAAACTAAAACCAATGAAGTATCGCTTTTGCGTGAAACCGATACGATACTATACAATAGAAAACAAGTAGACTCATTGTTTGCCAAAACTGATAGTGCTTTTGTAAATGATAAATTTTGGCTCTTGATTCCTTTTCAACTAGTTTGGGATACTGGTGCTAGTATCTCTGAACCCGCCAAAGAGGCAGCGCCAATAAGTAAATCGGTATTAAATAAAATTACGTTAACCTATTCCAATAATTGTGGTGGTTACACGCCAGGGGATGCTTATGATATTTACTATAACGATGATTTTATGATTAAGGAATGGCGTTTTAGAAGAAACAACCAACAAGAACCCTCGTTAACCAATACCTTTGAAAATTATCAAGATTTTAATGGTATTAAAATAGCTATGGAACATAAAAATGCAAAAGGCGATTGGAATTTAAAGTTTACTGATGTAAAAGTGACTTTAGATTAATTTTTATAAATTAAAACATCATCCAAAATTTAATGCTAGGCGTATATAAAGTATCATATTAATTTTCCGCAATATGCGTCTATATATTCTAAAGCGCTTGAGTTAATGATTCAAGCGCTTTTTTAATTTATCCTCTAAAATCATTTTTTAGATGGGCACCATCACAGTAGGGTTTATTGTTTGATGCACCACATCTGCAAAAAGCAGTAGTTTTATTTTTCACTTCTTTGGAACCATTTTTATGGGTAACATTCAAAGTACCATAAACCAAAAGTGGTCCGTTTTCCAAAACTTCAATTTTTGTATTTAAGACTTCGGAGGTTTTATCCTTTTCGTTATTCATATAAAAACTCAAAGCCCCAGATGGACATTGTTTTACTTGATTGACCAAATCTTCAGTTTTAGCTGCATCAATACTAATCCAAGGTCTTACTTTAGGTCTAAAAACATTTGGCAAGCCTTTTACGCAAATTCCTGAATGTATACAGTTTTTTGCGTCCCATACAATCGTAACCTCGCCATTTGAATATTCTTTAGTTTTACCCATAGCAAAAAGTTTTACTAAATATACAAAAAACATGATAGGGTTAGGTTGAATTTTTTAGTGTTTCTTTCTAACTTAATAATGCTTATTTTTGTTAGAAATCGAAAACCAATTACCTTGTCAAATTATAAATCTGATCTGAAATTCGCTTTGGAACTTGATCAAAACGATGCCTTAAAATCTTATAGAAATCAGTTTCATATACCCAAAGATAAACGCGGAAATGAATTGATTTATATGACAGGAAACTCGCTTGGTTTACAGCCAAAACAAACAAAATCTTATGTCAATCAAGAGCTTGATGATTGGGCAAATTTAGGAGTTGAAGGACACACAGATGCCAAGAATCCATGGTTAACCTATCATGAATTTTTAACCGAAAGTATGGCAAAAGTGGTAGGTGCTAAACCAATTGAAGTAGTGGTAATGAATACCCTCACCGCAAACCTTCATTTTATGATGGTGTCATTTTATCAACCTACAAAAAAACGTTATAAAATACTCATTGAGAGTGATGCATTTCCAAGTGATAAATATGCAGTTGAATCGCAACTTCGTCATCATGGTTTTGATGACCAAGAAGGCCTTATTTTATGGAAACCCCGAAAAGGTAAAGAGTTACTAAATTACCAAGATTTAGAAACCATTTTAGAAGAACAAGGTGAAGAAATTGCTCTTATTTTGATAGGTGGCGTCAACTACTATACGGGGCAGTTTTTCGATTTAAAACGCATTACAATATTAGGTCATAAATATGGTTGTAAAGTAGGGTTTGATTGTGCCCATGGCGCAGGAAATGTAGCATTAAATTTACACGATTGTGGAGCCGATTTTGCTGTTTGGTGTACTTACAAATACTTAAATTCAGGTCCAGGTAGCTTAGGAGGTTGTTTTGTTCATGAGCGTCATGCCTTTAAAAAAGATTTAAACCGATTCACGGGTTGGTGGAGCCACAACAAACAAACGCGTTTTAACATGCGTGGTGAGTTTGATCAATTATCAGGAGCCGAAGGCTGGCAATTAAGCAATCCACCCATTTTGTCAATGGCTGCCATAAAAGCGTCTTTGGATATGTTTCATCAAGTAGGTACGGAAAAACTGATAGAGAAATCAAAAAAACTAACAGACTATTTTGAGTTTTTGCTAAATGAATTAGGAGAAGATACCATAAGAATTATTACTCCCAAAAACTCAGAGGAACGTGGTTGCCAATTATCCATTCAAGTTAAAAATGCTGATAAATCATTGCATCACAAACTTACTGAAAGTGGTGTCATTAGTGATTGGCGCGAACCAGATGTAATCCGTTGTGCACCAGTACCTTTTTACAATTCGTTTGAAGATGTGTATAGATTGGTTGAAAAATTGAAGCTTATTTTAAATGAATAAACAACAAAATATACTCATTATTGGCGCAGGACTCTGTGGAAGTCTTCTAGCGCTGCGTTTGGGGCAATTGGGTTATCGTGTTTCGGTTTACGAAATGCGGCCAGATTTACGTAAAGTTGATATTTCAGCGGGACGCTCCATCAATTTAGCCTTTTCAGATAGAGGTAATAAAGCTATGAAACTGGTTGGTTTAGAGGAGAAAGTCAAATCGCTCTGTATTCCTATGTATGGGCGCATGATACATGATGAACACGGCAATACCTTTCAGTCTAATTACAGTGGTCGAGAGCACGAATATATCAATTCTATTTCCCGTGGAGGTTTGAATGCATTACTTCTAGACGAAGCCGAAAAGCATGAAAACGTTCATATTTATTTCAACAGAAAATGCAAGTCGGTTGATTTTGAAAAAACCACTGCCCTATTTGAAGATAACGAAACAAAAAGCCAATTTATAGAAGATGCCGATGTCATCATCGCAACAGATGGCGCGGGTTCTGCCATGCGAAAAAGCTACTATTTAGGTAAAAAGTTCCTGTTTAGTTTTTCACAGGAATATTTAACCCATGGTTATAAAGAACTCACTATTTTACCTAAAGAAAATGGCGATTATAAAGCCTTCAAAAACGCTTTACACATTTGGCCTCGTGGCAGTTTTATGCTTATTGCATTACCCAATTTAGATGGTAGTTTCACGGTGACACTATTTTTAAGCTATAATGAAGGTGAATTCAATTTCAATAACCTAAACACAGAGGAAAAAGTCTTGGAGTTTTTCCAAAAGGAATTCCCTGATGCGTTGGCTATTATGCCAAATTTAATAGAAGATTTTTTTGAAAATCCAACAGCGCCATTAGGAACTGTAAAGTGTTCCCCTTGGCACTATAAGGGTAATACGCTTTTAATGGGTGATGCAGCCCACGCTATTGTACCATTCTACGGTCAAGGTATGAATGCTTCTTTTGAAGATGTGGTGGTTTTTGATACCATTCTGGAAAAACATAAAGGCGATTGGGAAACCATTTTCAAGGAATATGAAAAAACACGAAAAAAGGATACCGATGCCATCGCTGATTTAGCTATTGATAATTTTCATGAAATGAAAGACCACGTAGCACATCCTATTTTTCAAGAAAAGCGTAAATTGGAAATGGCTTTGGAAAAAACATTTCCAAATGAATACTCTTCTAAATATTCGTTAGTAACTTTCAATGAAGATATTGGATATAGAGAAGCCATGTTAAGAGGTCGGGCGCAGGACAAGGCTATTTTAAACTTGCTGAACGATAAAAAAATTGATTTAAATGATGATTTAAAAATCATCCTAAACAATGTAAAAAAAGAAACTGAGGCTATTCTTGAAGATGATAGAATTGCTGGATTAAAATAAATATCATGAGTGAAAAAACTGTAACACCCAGAGGCGCTTATCCACACACCAAACGTGTTGGTGATTTTATTTTTGTCTCAGGAACCAGCTCCAGAAGAGCAGACAATACGATTGCTGGTGTTGATATTATAGACGAGATGGGTACAAAACGATTAAATATTGAAGTTCAAACTCGTGAAGTCTTAAAAAATATTGAGAAAAATTTAGCAAAAGAAGGTGCTACTTTAAAAGATGTGGTAGATGTGACGTCATTTCTAGTAAACATGAACGATTTTGCTGGTTACAACAAAGCGTATGCTGAGTTTTTTGATAAAGAAACTGGACCAACCCGAACCACAGTGGCTGTTCATCAATTACCACATCCGGATTTGGTGGTGGAAATTAAAGTAATGGCTTATAAAAAATAGAATTAAGCATTGAGATTGGAGAAAAAAGTCTCTGTTTTAATTTCTTATTTGTATAATCTAAGTATAAATGAACATCCAAAACTTCATAAACGGTCAATTTGTTAATCCAATTCAAGATGATTGGTTAGATAATTACTGCCCTGCAAACGGTGAGGTTTATGGAAAACTGCCCAACTCTTCGGCTGAAGATGTGGAGCAAGCATATCAAAGTGCTAAATCAGCCTTTCCTGGTTGGTCGCAAACCACATTGGAAGAACGAAGTCGAATTTTGATTAAAATATCCGAATTATTAGAAGCCAATTTACAACGTTTTGCCGAAGCTGAAAGCAAGGATAATGGAAAACCTATCTCTTTAGCAAAAAGTATAGATATCCCTCGAGCAGCAAGTAATTTTCGTTTTTTTGGTAATGCCATAACTCAATTTGCCAGTGAGAGTCATGAAAGTATTGGTCAAGATGCTATTAATTATACGTTGCGCCAACCCATTGGCGTGGTGGGTTGTATTTCGCCATGGAACTTACCACTCTACCTTTTCACTTGGAAAATAGCGCCAGCCATAGCTGCTGGTAATTGTGTGGTTGCCAAACCCAGTGAAGTAACTCCCATGACTGCTTTTTTATTAGGTGACATTTGTAATGAAGCTGGACTACCAAAAGGCGTTTTAAATATTGTTCATGGTTTGGGATCAACCACTGGTCAAGCTATTATAGAGCATCCAGAAATTAAAGCCATTAGTTTTACTGGAGGCACAGAAACAGGTGCTCATATTGCTAAAATAGCTGCTCCCATGTTTAAAAAACTATCCTTGGAACTTGGTGGCAAAAACCCAAATATCATCTTTGCTGATTGTAATTATGATAATATGTTAGAGACTACCATCAACTCTTCATTTGCTAATCAAGGACAAATTTGTTTGTGTGGTAGTCGTTTATTTATAGAATCGCCTATTTATGCTAAGTTTAAAAAAGACTTTGTTGAAAGGGTTAAGAAACTTAAAGTTGGGCATCCTTCGGATAATTCAACTGATATTGGCGCATTGGTTTCCAAACCACATCTTGAAAAAATATTGAGTTATATTGAAGTTGCCAAAAAGGAAAATGGTAAAATTCTTTGCGGAGGAAACCAAGTAGAAGTAAAAGGTTTTGAAAATGGTTATTATCTTGAACCCACCGTCATTGAAATAGAAACTGATGATTGCAGAATAAACCAAGAAGAAGTATTTGGACCCGTAGTAACCATCATGCCTTTTAATACCGAGGAAGAAGTTTTACAAATGGCCAACAAAGTGAAATATGGATTATCCGCTACCATTTGGACGAACGATTTAAAACGTACCATGCGAATAACTAACCAAATTGAAGCTGGTATTGTGTGGGTCAACACTTGGATGCTTCGCGATTTACGTACCCCTTTTGGTGGCATGAAAGCTTCTGGAGTTGGTCGTGAAGGTGGTTTTGAAGCATTGCGATTTTTTACAGAAGCGAAAAATGTTTGTATAAAATATTAAAAATGAACTTAAACATAAAAAACAAAAACGCCTTAGTTTGCGGCAGCACACAAGGAATTGGAAAAGCGACAGCTATAGCATTGGCAAACGAAGGTGTTAACGTAACGTTAGTGGCGAGAAATAGAGAAAAACTTAAAGCTGTATTGGAAGAATTACCAACAGATGGAAACCATAGTTATATTGTAGCCGATTTTTCTAACCCCAGAGATTTGCAAGAACAAGTTATTAAACATATTGAAAAAAATAACGGCTTCCACATTCTAATAAACAATACAGGTGGACCAAGAAGTGGTGCTATTTTAAATGCCAGCTTGGAGGAGTTTGAAAATGCTTTTACCATGCATTTAAAATGTAATCATGTATTAGCACAGGCTACTATTCCGTTTATGAAAGAACAAGGTTTTGGCAGGATTGTAAATGTGATTTCTACCTCTGTTAAAGAACCCATACCTGGTTTAGGAGTAAGCAACACTATTAGAGGTGCCGTTGGAAATTGGAGCAAAACCTTAGCTGAAGAAGTTGCCGAATTTGGTATTACTGTTAACAATGTATTACCTGGATTTACCGAAACAGAACGTTTATCTGAAATTATAAAAATTAAAGCTCTAGGTGCTGATACATCTGTTGAGGATATGACAAAAATGATGAAAAATTATGCGCCTGTAAAACGATTTGCTCAACCAGAAGAAACGGCCAATGTGATTGTTTTTTTGGCTGGTGAAGCTGCCAGTTATGTTAATGGAATTAACGTTCCTGTTGATGGTGGTCGTACAAAAAGTTTGTAACTTTATAGATGTCATTAATTGCGTGAGGGATTGAAGCTAGCTACCAAGTAGCGCGTAAAGCCCGACCCTAAGGGGCACGCCCAAAATATAAAATCATGAGTAAATTATATCCGCCAATAAATTTTAAAGCTTGGATTGAAGAGAATAGACATTTGTTAAAACCCCCTGTTGGCAATAAAGTGGTGTGGAAAGACGGTGATTTTATTGTCATGGTTGTTGGTGGCCCTAATAGCAGAAAAGACTACCACTACAACGAAACCCCAGAATTTTTTTACCAAGTAGAGGGTGATATCGTTTTAAAAGTAATTGATAAAGGCACCCCAAAAGATATTCATATTAAAGAGGGCGAAATCTTTTTATTGCCACCTAAAGTGCCGCATTCGCCTCAACGAGGAGCCAATACCGTGGGATTGGTTATTGAATATCCCAGGGAAAAAGGTGTTAAAGATGCTTTGCTTTGGTTTTGCGAACATTGTAACACCAAACTTTACGGAGAAGATTTTACTTTAGAAAATATTGAGACCGATATGCCAAAAATATTTGACAATTACTACGGCAACCTAGATAAACGTAGCTGCCCAAATTGTGGTGAAGTGATGCAACCTCCTAAGAAAGTTCAAATTGATTAAAACTAGATTTCTGCACTTGCAGGAATAACAAAATGGAAAAACGCAAATTAAGAATTAACGGCCATTCACATTTACTTCCCTACCCTGAGGAAATTCCAGATTTCATGCAGGAAAAAGGTATTTTTTGGGTTGATAAAGACCGAAAATTCATGCTGCAAAAAGATTGGAATAGACCCATAACTGACTCCAGTTTCTTTTTACATGAAAAGTTAGAATGGATGGAGCGCAATAAAATAGACCATGCTGTTGTTTTAAATCTCTCGCAATTGTATGGTAACGGGTTGCGGGTTGAGGAAATGAAAAAAGCATTGCGTTTTCAAAACGATTTTAATGCTAAAATCCAGCATGAAAACCCAAAAAAATTCACTTGTGGTTTTGTAGTACATCCTGGTTTTGTAAGAAGTGCTTGTTGGGAAATTGAGCGTTGCGTAGAAACCCATGGCATGCAGTTACTTTGTTTACCAACCCACTATATGGATACCATAGGCACATGGCGCTGTATTTTTGATGAAGAAAATGAACCTATTTTTGAATTGGCAAGTAAATATAATTTAGCTGTTGAGATTCATCCATATGATGGAGAAAAATTTATCAAACTTGAGAATACATCATGGCGTTTTCATCTAATTTGGATGTTGGCACAATGTGCGGATGCTTATCATTTTTTAACACTAAATGGTTACCAAGAAAAATTCCCCAATATGCGTACATGCTTTGCACATGGAGGTCAATTGGCACAAATTAATTTGGGAAGACGCATTCAAGGTTTTGATGGAAGACCCGATTTATTTGAAGGCAAACATCACCCAAGAAAAGCCGTTGGCCACAAAAATATTTTCTTTGATACTTTGGTTCATGATACGGGTTCGTTAGAACTATTAATCAAAAATCAAGGGTCTAAACAAGTTTTGATGGGTTTAGACGACCCTTATCCCTTAGGTGAAATGGAAAGTGCAAAACAATCTTCATACCCTGGAAAAATTTTAGATTTAGCCATGGAAAGAAAAATTATAAATCAGACAGAATATGATGCCATTTGGGAAGACAACGTCATTCAATGGCTTTGTGGTGATGATAAAAAGGCCAAAGAAAACCTGATTAATAGAATTTTAAGTTAATGCATTTTATACCCGAAGATTTAGATGACTATGTGGTTCAACATTCTGAAGATGAACCCCTATTGTTACAACAATTAACCCGTGAAACTTTTCAAAAAATTTTACAGCCACGAATGTTAAGTGGGCATTATCAAGGACGCCTTTTAAGTATAATTTCTAAATTGGTAAAGCCAAAAAACATATTAGAAATAGGCACTTACACTGGTTATTCAGCACTTTGCTTAGCAGAGGGAATTCAAGATAAGGGTGAATTACATACTATTGATATTAATGAAGAATTAGTTGATTTTCAGCGTAAATATTTTGATAAATCAAATCATGGTCATCAAATTTATCAGCATTTGGGAAATGCATTGGAAATAATCCCTAAACTGAACAAAACCTTTGATTTGGTTTTTATTGATGCCGATAAGGAAAACTATGTAAATTATTTTAATATAGTTATAGACAAGGTAACCAAAGGTGGTATTATATTGTCTGATAATGTCCTTTGGAGTGGTAAGGTATTAGATACGGAATTCAAGAAAGATGACACGTCTACTCCAGCTCTTGTAGCTTACAACAAACTTTTGAAAGAAGACGATCGCATAGAAACGGTTTTATTACCAATAAGAGATGGATTAACTATAAGTAGGAAAATTTAGAGCTTACGCTTAACAGAACCTGTAAAATCCTCTAAATCATCTTTTACTTTATCGAGTTCTTTTTTTACATCAGAAGTAATACTGGTATCAATGCCGTTTTTTTGAGCAGTTTTGGTTATTTCATGTTTTATATCGTTAGTGGCATCTTTAAGTGTTCGCATACCTTTACCCAAACCTCGCGCAATTTCGGGCAACTTATCAGCACCAAACACCATGATAGCTATAAATAGAATAAAAGCTATTTCAGCACCGCTAATGAATAAAAATGTAGTTAGATGTATCACATCACAAATATAGTAAGTTGTTTCTATAGAATAAAGAAATATTAAAGGGTTTAATACATAATAAAAAAAGCCAACATTTATAAGTTGGCTTTTGTTTTTTTAATTTTTACTAACCTCTAACCTTTTCTTTAAACTTTTCGAAATCACTTTGTTTACTTTTTTTAGGCCATGAATTGTTAGAAGTATCAATATCTGCTGTTTCTAATTTAGGATCTATTACAATACTTACAATTTCCTTATCTGATGCAATAGTTTTACTAACTTCATTATCATTTAGCCGCCAAATTTGAGCTGGATAGGTTTCTGTTTTCGAAGTACCATCGTCGTAAGTATATTGAACGATAATTGGCATAACCAAACCACCTGGTTTCTCAAAAGTAATATTATAAAAGTATTTAGGAGCATGTATGTTTTTACGCTCTTCTTCGGTAAAGTTATCCATTAAATATTCTTTTAAAGTTGGTGAAGCACTTATTGGATCGGAATTACGCATGGGTTCTTCAAACTCTTCACTGCCTTCTTCTACCAAAAAAACATAGTCTTTGATATCTCTATTAAATCTTTTTGCCAATTCTTCGCCATACTTATTTGGCTTTGAGGTTACATAATATTTTTTTACTTCTTTTAAACCTATATCTACCCAATCTGTCGTATAAAACCAACCTCTCCAGAACCAATCCAAATCAAAAGCAGAAGCATCTTCCATAGTTCTAAAAAAATCTTCAGGAGTTGGGTGTTTGAACATCCAACGTCGAGCATACTCTTTAAATGCATAATCAAAAAGTTCACGGCCCATTACCGTTTCTCTTAAAATATTTAAGGCAGTAGCGGGTTTTCCATAGGCATTATTACCAAATTGATAGGTATTTAAACCTTTGGTCATTATGGGTGCAATATAATCTTGGTCTCCACTCATGTAAGGAATAATTTTAGCGGCTGGCCCACGTCTTGAAGGGAATACTTCATCTCCTTCAGAAAGGGCATCAGGGTACCATTCACCAAAATCCTGTTGTGCAACATATTGAACAAAAGAGTTAAGACCCTCATCCATCCATGTCCATTGACGTTCATCACTATTAACAATCATAGGAAAGAAATTATGTCCTACTTCATGAATGATAACACCCATCATGCCATACTTTACGCGATCACTATAAGTACCGTCTGGTTCTGGTCGACCAAAATTGTAACAAATCATGGGATACTCCATCCCCATAGGTGCATGAACAGAAATAGCTTTATGATATGGATAATCAAAGGTCATTCTTGAATACGATTTCAAAGTACTAGCAACTGTTTTTGTTGACCATTGCTCCCATAAAGGATTGCCCTCTTTTGAATAAAGTGAAACTGCCATCACATTTCTATCGCCAATTTTTACAGCCATCATATCCCAAATAAATTTTCTTGATGTGGCAAAACCAAAATCTCGAACATTTTGAGCAGATAATTTCCATGTTTTTTTACTACTGCTTTTTTGTTTTTCTGCTATTTCGGCTTCTGCTTGCGTAACAATTTTAACTGGAGTATCAAACGTGTTTTTTGCTATTTCGTAACGTTTCATCATCTCTTTAGTGAACACTTCTTTACGATTTGTTAACCAACCGGTACCATCTAGAATATGATCTGCTGGTACTGTTATATTCACATCAAAATTTCCAAAAGGTAAAGCAAACTCATCTCGCCCCCAAAACTGTGAATTTTGCCATCCCTCAACATCATTATAAACAGCCATTCTTGGATAAAACTGGGCCATTACATAAATTCTATTATCATTTTCTGGGAAATATTCATATCCTGAACGACCACCATCTTTTACATGGTCATTAATGTTATACCACCATTTTATTGAAAACGAGAATTGCTCACCCGTTTTTAGTGGTTTTGGTAATTCCACACGCATCATGGTTTGATGTATCATATGTGCTAAATCGTTTCCATTCAAATCAATAACTTTTTGAATATTAAATCCCCCATCAAAACGCTCTTTCATGTAAGAATTAAAAAATCCATCGGTTGTAGATGCCTCTCTGATAGCTCTGCTTTCAATTAAAGGTGATTTAGAGTCTTTAGCCCTCATATTTTGGTCTAACTGAACCCATAAATAAGTTAATTCATCTGGTGAATTATTGGTATATGTTATTGTTTCAAAACCTGAAAGCCTAGCCTTTTCATCATCAATTTCTATATCCATTTTGTAATCAGCTTGCTGCTGATAATACCCTGGTCCGGGAGCACCAGAACCGGTTCTAAACATATTTGGTGTAGCAAACTCATCATATAACTGTTTGAACTTATTAGTATTAGTATGTCCACTTTTTCTAATTGCTTTTTGCTGCTCTTGAGCAAAAACAGACGAAGACACTATTACAAAAGAAAAGAATAGATATGCTAGTTTTTTCATTTTGACTTTTTTGTTTTTGGTTATTGTTTTAAACTGATTAGTTGATGGCTTTTTAACCTTTTACTTTATCTTTAAATTCATCAAATTTATTTTCCTTATTTTCTTTTGGCCAAGAGTTGTTTGATGTATCAACATCAGCTGTTTCTAAATCAGGGTCAACAACTATATTTGTAATTGCCTTTTCTGTTTTAAACACCTTTTTTACTTCTTTATCATTATATCTCCAAATTTGTGCTGGATACATTTTTCTTTCCTTAGTGCCATCTTCGTATGTTAACTCCACAATTATTGGCATTACTAAACCTCCAGGTTTATTAAAAGTAACCTCATAAAAATATTTTGGAGCTTCTTTTAATGAAGCCCTTTCTTCATCTGGTAAACCTTGTAAATACTCATTTAAAAATTCAAAATCATTAGGACTTTTAGCGTCGTTTGGTATCGCACCATTTTCAGCTTCCGCATAGTAAACTAATTGATCTTTATAATTATCTAAACTCATATTATATCGTTTTGCTTGTTCCATAGCAACATCTGTTGGTTTATCTGTTAAATAGTATTGTTTAACATCTTTAACTCCTATATCGGTATAGTCCGTTGTGTAAAACCAACCTCTCCAAAACCAATCTAAATCCATAGCAGAGGCGTCCTCCATACTTCTAAAGAAATCTTCAGGAGTTGGATGTTTGAACATCCAACGTTGAGAATAGGTTCTAAAAGCATAATCAAATAGCTCCGGTCCCATAATGGTTTGTCTTAGCATGTATAATCCAGCTGCTGGTTTCGTGTAAGCATTAGGTCCGAATTGGTAAACATAGTCTCCTTGAGACATTATTGGTGATAGATAACTTTGATCGCCTCCCATATAAGGCACAATATCTTTGGGCAAATTCCCAGTAATAAAATTAGGGTCGTAATCTAACTCTGCTAACGTTTCAACAAAAGAATTTAATCCTTCGTCCATCCAAGTCCATTGTCTTTCATCGCTATTAACAATCATTGGAAAGAAATTATGTCCAACCTCATGCGTGATAACTCCAATCATTCCTCTTTTTACTCTTTCTGAATAAGTTCCATCAGGATTTGGACGCCCATAGTTAAAACAAATCATAGGGTATTCCATTCCTTGTCTTTCTGAATGCACAGAAACTGCTTTACTATAGGGATAATCAAATGTTAGTTTGGAGTATTCCTCCAAAGTATTTGCAACCACTCTGGTTGAATGTTCTTCCCACAAAGGATTTCCTTCCTTTGGGTAAAGTGAAATTGCCATAACCGCTCTTCCATTAATATCAACAGCCATGGCATCCCATATGTATTTTCGGGATGAGGCAAATGCAAAATCTCTAACCATATTGGCTTTAAAGTGCCATGTTTTAGTTTTATTACTCCTTCCTTTTTCAGCTACTTCAGCTTCTGCTTGAGTTACAATAAAAACAGGGTCTTTAAATGATTTTTTTGCTATTTCGTATCGTTTTTGCTGTTCCTTTGTTAAAACATCTTTTGGGTTTTGCAAATCTCCAGTAGCTTCTAAAATATGATCTGTTGGTACCGTTATTTTTACATCAAAATCTCCAAACTCCAAAGCGAACTCACTTCTACCCCAAAATTGCATATTTTGCCAGCCTTCAACATTATCGTAAACGCAAAGTCTTGGATAAAACTGCGCTATAGTATAGTTGTTATTGCCATCCGGAAAGGTTTCCAAACCAGAACGACCACCATCAACATTTATATCATTGATATTATACCACCACTTTATTTGGAACTTAAAAATTTCACCTGGAGCTAAAGGTTTGGACAAATTGATTCGCATCATCGTTTGATTGATTGAATGAGATAAATTTGATCCATCTTCATTTTTTACATACTCGATATTGAAACCTCCATCAAAACGCTCTTTTAAATTAGCGTTGGTAAAGGATTTCGCACCATTAAAAGGTACATTAAAACTCTCTGAATTAATATCTGGCGTTTTTGAATCTTTGGCCCTCATATTTTGGTCCAGTTGTATCCACAAATACTCCAAATAATCTTTTGAATTGTTATGATAGGTGATTTTTTCATCACCATAAATTCTATTTTTATTTTCGTCTAAACTAACATTTATAATATAATCTACCTTTTGTTGTGTGTAGGCATAACCGGGCGCACCAGAAGCTGTTCTAGTTTCGTTTGGAGTAGCTAATAGGTCTTTCATTTGCCTAAATTTATTTTGGTCTGTGTGACCTTGAGGTTTAGTTTCCTCTTGAGCAAATAAGCCAGTAGAAACCAAAAAAATAGATATAATAAAATACGTGAAGTTTTTCATTGTTTATGTGAGTTTATTTAAAGATTTTGAGTTTTTGATTAAAATAAATAGATATAATTTAACGAAAAGGGCGAATTTAATAAATTCATAAAGTTTATTAATTTATTTAATTAAAATTTAACACCATAGTGCTATTTTGATTGGAAAGTATCATACTCTTTTGTTTTGAGTATATTTTTGTTTTTACAATATTTTGCTGTTCATCATACAAATCGAACAAAACCTGATTAGTAATTTCTATAGTATTTATGTTTTTAATATTTTCAACTTCCAAATAACAACGCATAATATCTCCGTCGTATTCTTTACCAATAAAATTGACATCTACACTTTCGTTATTTATTTTGATTGTCACCTTATTTTTTAAATATTTTTCAACATAAGTGTTAGCAATTTCGGGTTCATCCTTTCCTGCCAAAGTAATTTTTTCATCATATCGTTCTCTCAATAAATTTTCAAAATCATCAATAAAAATTCTTGAAGTTATTTGAACTGATTGTTTCTCTTGAATGTAATTAATTTGGGTAACGCTGATATAATATTTATGCAAAGAAGTAAATGCCAAAAGCGGTGTTATTAATACGAATAGAAATAATGTAGATATTCTCATCTCTTTGTTTTGATTGCGAAAGTAATTATTATAATGTTTCAAAAAGCATTCCAGAAATAATTAGTCTTTATTAACGTTTAGGTTTTGATTATACTGTAGAAATTTTTCCTTTAAAAATTCTAATATTTCAACATTACTTTTATTTTGGCATCTAAAATTAAAATTAATATCGTCCTCACAGAAAAAGAAAAAATCGTTTTTCAAACTGTCTTCAAGTTTATAAACACTAAAAAAATCTTCTGATAAAGCCCCTTTAATTCTGCGAAGTAAATCGGCATTTCTTTCCTTTTTAACACGATCCTTTAGCATTTTGGTTCTGCCCGTAATAGCGTTGATAAGTGGTAAAATTGAAACGGAACCCCCTGCTCCCATTGAATTACCATTAACAGAAGGTCTAAAATTTGAGGCTTCACTTAAGCGTCTCTCACTTTGTGTTGCAATTTTACCTGTGTAACCCGGTATACCTACATCATAAAAATTAATAGGCAGCTCGCCCTCTGTATTCTTTATGTCATACAATAAATCCCCCGAAAGTATTTTACCTACCATTACCTCATCTAACTCATTTATCTGTTCCTCTAGAGTAACAAAAATAGCTTTGGATAATATAATTTCCTGAGAGAGAATTACTTCTTTTTGCTGATGCTGAATGGACGAAAAAACAATGGTATCATACAACTTTCCTGTTATATTAAATACTCCCGTATTATCGGTAATTGTAAATATTTTGGAAGTTTTATTGATTACATGGATATTCTCAACATTTGATTTGCTTTCAACTTTACCAGTTATTTCGACTGATTGGGAAACCATTTTTTGAACACAAAACATGGAAACGAATATTACTATGCTGTTAATTTTTCGCATCCTCAAGATTAAGGAATTCCTCCTTTTGCCTTATTAAAAACTCTATTAGTTGTAATTCATTTTCGGGTTTTAATAACTCTGGTTTAATTCCATTATTCTCTATAAAAACCAAAAAAGATTCAACATTTTCTTGTGGTATATTAAATGTCCCACTTATTTCTTTATGGGAGTAAATATCTAACAACTTTGTTGGTTTGAGCCTTTCAATATTTCCATCGTTATTTAAGGATGTTCTTGGTTTGGATTTCTTCAACAACTTAAATATTTTTACGAAATCTGGTAAATAATTGCGTTCATCAGGATGTATAATTGATATTAAATGGTCTTGAATGACTCCTTTACTAAATACTTTATCTTCACTCATTTCAAAGGCATTCATATTTCCTAAATCAATAGGCTTGAGCTTCATAACTTTAGTATTCTGTATGTCTGTTTGTAAATTACCAGATAGACCAGATGATAAGGTAACTGCATCTAAATAATTGACCTGTTCAATTAGTTGAATTTTTAACTGTTTTGATTTTATCACCTCATCATCAATGGTAATGGTAACCGTTTGAAATTGTAATGCTGATATCTCTATAATATCATTCAAAGCTACCTTTAATACAAAAAGTCCTTTTTCATCTGTAATGGTTCCTTTGTTTGATGATTTATTAAAAATTGTTATCGCTTCTACATCATTAGTGGAAGACAAAATAACTCCATATACCTCAACCCTGTTAATGGTTTGACTATGCGCTATAAATAAATAAAATTGAAATAATAATAAAAGTAATACGTGTTTCTAATTGGTTCATTTAGAACCTAAATTAAACATATCTAATCTTAAAGAAAACGTAAATACCTTTTAATATTTTGTTAAAACTCTATCGGCTAAGGCTTTGGTTTTAAAAAATCTAAACTTTTTTTATGTAAAAGTTCCAGAAATTCCAACTCTTTGCCATAATTAAGTAATGAAAAATCAAAATCACCACTTTCAACATACCTAATAAATTCTTCAACTCGATGCGCTGGGATATTGAAATTATCCACTAAAAATTCTGAACCAAAATAATATTTAATAGATTCTACGGGAACATCAGGCACCCCTACCTTCTTTTTATCCTTAACCTCAGATCTAAAGAGTGGCAAAAGTAATTGGTCAACCACGTTAATAATATTTAATCCATTTACCATGGTAGGTTGTTGTGAGTTGACTGCCATATTTTCCACCTCAGATTTATAATCCTTTTCAAAATTATATTCTGCACTATGTTTTACGCCAAAATATAAAGCGTCAAGTTTAGGCTTAAATGGTTTTACAGACTCAACATCCTTATTTAAATTACCCGAAAGGCCTTTTCTAAAAACAATAATTTCATCTAATTTGTTGATCTCCTCAATTAAAAAAAGTTTTATTTTTTTCGAGTTAATGATAGCCTCATTAACAATGAAATTTATGTTTTCATATTGCAAGGCACTAACTTCAATTGTGTCATTTAAAGCAACCTGAATGGTAAACTCTCCATTTTCATCACTAATAACCCCGCTGTTTGTAGAGGTATTGAAAATAGTAATACCCGAAATATCATTTCCCTCAACAATAATTTTTCCACTAACCTCAATCCTATTTTTAGTTTGTGAAAGTGTTATATAAGGCAATAAACATATTATAAAGAAGAAGAATTTTTTCATATTTTTTTGTTTTGAAATTACTACTTTAGTTTCTAATTAAGAAGTAAACCATATGAAAATTTTGCTAAAATTTTCATATGGTTTGATTTATCAAAAAAAAACATTTTTTATGAAAAATATTTTTATTGCAAGCACCTCTACCATTCATGGAAGTGGTTATCTTGATTATATTTTAGATGATTTAAAAGTGTTTTTTAAAGATGCTGAAACAATCCTATTCATACCATTCGCAAGACCAAGTGGTATTTCGCATGATCATTATACAGAAAAAGTAAGTAATGCTTTTTCTAAAATCAATATTAAAACCCACGGCATTCACACTTTTGAAAACCCCATTGAAGCTGTAAAAAATGCCGAAGCTATTTTTGTGGGGGGTGGTAATACATTCGTGCTGACCTATCAACTCTACAAAAACAACTTGATAGATATTTTAAAAAAGGTCATAAAAAACGGCACGCCCTATTTAGGCACTAGTGCTGGAAGTAATATATGTGGATTAACCATTAAAACGACCAATGATATGCCCATTATATATCCTCCAAGTTTTAGTGCTCTGGCATTAGTGCCTTTCAATATCAATCCTCATTATATGGATCCCGATTTAAACAGCAAACATATGGGCGAAACCAGGGAAACCAGAATCCATGAGTTTCATAATTTCAATACACCTCCTGTAATAGGTTTACGAGAAGGCAGTTGGCTAAAAGTAGAAGGCCATTCGATTATTTTAAAAGGTTCTTTAACGGCTAGGGTTTTTGAGTACAATAAAGCACCTTATGAAGTGAAGCCAGAAACAGAGTTAAATTATCTGAAATAATAGGACGTAATTCTCCAAACAAAAGTTTATTCTAATATTTTAAGTTATAAAATAAAAAAAACCTCTTTATTGTAAGAGGCTTTTGAGCGGGAGACCGGGTTCGAACCGGCGACATTCAGCTTGGAAGGCTGACGCTCTACCAACTGAGCTACTCCCGCAATTATGGAAGACAAATATATTAACTGTTTCGTTAACTAAATAAAAATTATAACTTTTTTAAAAAATGATATCCCAAAATGTTAAAACCTTGATTGTAATAAAATTTATGGGAAGGGTAATTAGTTACATAGGTATTTAACTCAACCGCTTCACAACCTTTGCCAGACACATAATCATAAATCCATTTGAAAAACTGTTTACCCAAACCTTTTCCTCTATAAGTTTCTTCAATAAAAACATGGTCTGGTTCAACACTTTTACCAGAGTAATGACGAGTACAAAACCATAGTCCACAAACGCCAATCAACTTTTCACCTTCTAAAATAACGGCACATTCATAATTTTGATTGACCATTTCATGGAAACGCTTCTGTAAAACTGGAAAAGAGATTTTTTCATCATTGAGTTTTTGTACTAATGGGATTATCAAATCTATATGTTCCTTATCTAAAATTTTAAATATAAAACCCATAAATAAATTTTTCGTGAAGGTAATAATTCCTCAAAATATTTTATGTTTGATTTATGAAATTCTAAACTGAACAGAACATTAAAAATTTAGATTACGATATAAGAATTATAAGTTCTTTAGAAACTTATAAAGTTAGGCAACCTATGTTAAGAGCTGGAAAACCAATAGAAACTTGTGTTTTTGATGGTGATGATTTAGAAACCACTTTTCATTTAGGTATTCATACTAAAGATAAATTAGTTGGGATATGTTCCTTTTTTAAAAAAGACCACACTGATATTCAAGGAAAAAATCAATATCAGCTAAGGGGTATGGCAGTTTTGAAAGAATATCAAGGCTTGGGTTTAGGAAATATTATTTTAACCTACGGCGAAAAAATCCTTGAAGAGAAGAAAGTAGAAGTTATTTGGTGTAACGCCCGAGAAGTTGCCTTAAATTTTTATAAGAAATGTGGGTACCAAATTATTGGGAATTCATTCCTTATTCAAGATATTGGATGGCATTATGTAATGTTTAAGTTTATAAATGATTAATCCAAAATCAAACAAAGAGTTATTATAAACTCCAAATTTTGTAATTTTAATTTTACTCTATTAAAATGAGAAGCAGAAATTTTAAATTAAGGTTATTATTAGGCGCTGGAATTGCCCTTTTTTTTGTTTTAAAAAGATGCAGTCAGCGTGAGGAAAACCCCTATACGGGGAGAATACAAACCATTTCAATGAGTGCAAATGAAGAAATAGCGATTGGATTGCAAAGTGCCCCACAAATGGAAAAAGAATATGGTGGCTTACACCCCAATAATCAGTACCAAGCTTTGGTTGATAACGTAGGCAATAAACTGGTGAATAATAGTATTGCTAGAGAAACACCCTATCAATATGAATTCCATTTATTATCCGATCCAAATACCATTAATGCTTTTGCACTGCCAGGTGGACAAGTATTTATTACTTACGCCTTATTTTCGAAATTAGAAAACGAAGATCAATTGGCAGGTGTTTTGGGACACGAAATTGGACATGTTTTAGGCAGGCACAGCGCAGAACGTATTGCAGAAAGTGAGTATTGGCAAGGTTTAGTAACAGCAGGATCGGTTGGAGCAGATATGGGTGGTTTAATAAGTGGTATTGGCCAAAATACATTACTTACAAACGGCAGAGATGATGAACTTGAGAGCGATGAATTAGGTGTTAAATTTATGATTAAAGCTGGCTATCAACCAGAAGAAATGATTGGGGTTATGGAAATTCTTAAAACAGCCGCTGGACCAAACCGAGTTCCTGAATTTCAAAGTACACATCCAGACCCTGATAATAGGATTGAAAAAATTAGAGAAGCTATCGAGAAATACAAAAATCAATAAAATGAAAAAGCCTTGAAAAACAAGGCTTTTTTTGTGAGCGACTAACTCAAATAATTACATGTATCTTATACTTATTTTTGTTTTTTACCTTTAGACAATGCTTCTTTGATAATAGCAGCTGTATCCTGAGCCCCGTGGAGCTCGGCATAATCTAAAGCTGTTTTTTTATTGTCACTTTTTGCTTTTAAGTTAGCTCCATGAACAATAAGAAGCTCCAAAATGTCGGTCCTATTAAATTTTGCCGCATACATAGCTGGAGTCATGCCATTAGATTTTTCATTCACATCTGCACCCCTAGCGATAAGTTTTTGAACGGTTTCTAAATCGCCTTTGGCAATAGATACACAAAATGAGTTCACTTTAAAGAAATACTCATAGTTGCTAGTTTCGATGTTTGTGGAAATTGGTTCTGCGTTAACATTTGCAATTGAAAAACATAACGCAACAGCTGAAATAATGATTGTTTTTTTCATGATGAAAGATTTTAATTTGATTTAATGATTCGTTTTTTGATATACTAAATAGACGCATTAAAATTCAATCTGTTACACTTAAATGAGTAAATAACATATTTTTAACGTTTGTTTCACAATTAATTAACGGAATGTATAATTTGACAGAAAAACAAAAAAGCCTTTAAATACGATGCTTTTCAAGAGCTATTTATCTGTTTTTATATCAAACTTAATTATCTTTACAGCATATTTAAATTTTAACAGAATGAACAAAAAAGTTATCTTAATGATACTCGACGGGTGGGGTAATTCTCCAGATCCCAAAGTATCTGCCATAGACCATGCGAACACTCCTTTTATAGATTCTCTTTATAAAAAATACCCTTATGCCACCTTAAGAACAGATGGTTTACATGTTGGTTTACCAGAAGGACAAATGGGTAATAGCGAAGTGGGCCACATGAATTTGGGAGCTGGGAGAATAGTCTATCAAGATTTGGTTAAGGTAAATTTAGCTGTTAAAAATAAAACATTGAATACCGAAAAAGTGTTGGTTGATGCATTTAATTATGCTAAAAAGCAAAATAAAGATGTGCATTTTTTAGGCCTTTTGAGTGACGGTGGTGTACATTCTCATATTAATCACTTATTTGGGTTATTAGATGCCGCAAATGATTTTGGGTTGAAAAATATTTATGTCCATGCCTTTACAGACGGTCGCGATGTGGACCCCAAATCCGGATTCGGATTTCTCACAGAATTAGAATCCCACTTGGAAAAAACAAATGGTAAGTTAGCCACCGTTACTGGTAGATACTATGCTATGGATAGGGATAAACGATGGGAACGTGTTAAAATAGCTTATGATGCTATGGTAAATGGTGTTGGAGAAAAATCGACCAATGTAACAGATACCATCCAAAAAAGTTACAATAATGATATTACCGATGAATTCATTAAACCTATCATAATGGTTGATGACAACAGCGAGCCTGTTGCGAAAATTAAAGATGGAGATGTGGTTGTATTTTTCAATTTTAGAACAGATCGCGGTCGCGAACTAACCGAAGCCTTGTCTCAAACAGATTTTCATGAGCAAAACATGCATAAATTAAATTTGCACTACGTAACGCTTACTAATTATGATGACACTTATAAAAACGTAAATGTTATTTTTAACAAAGATAATTTAACCGAGACCTTAGGAGAAGTTTTAGAAAAGTATCATAAAAAACAAATAAGAATTGCTGAAACCGAAAAATATCCACATGTAACTTTCTTTTTCTCTGGTGGAAGAGAAACCCCATTTGATGGTGAGACTCGTATTTTAAGAAACTCTCCAAAAGTGGCGACCTATGATTTAAAACCAGAAATGAGTGCTTACGAATTACGTGATGCCTTGGTTCCTGAATTACAAAAAGGAGATGTAGATTTTGTTTGTTTAAATTTTGCCAATGGTGATATGGTTGGTCACACAGGAGTGATGGAAGCTGCAATAAAAGCATGCGAAGCCGTTGACGTATGTGTTAAAGATGTAGTAACAGCGGCTTTAGAAAATGGCTACACTACACTTCTAATAGCCGACCATGGAAATTGTGAAACCATGATAAACCCAGATGGTTCACCCAACACTGCTCATACTACTAACCCGGTTCCTGTTATTTTAATTGATAATGAATTAACCCATATTAATCATGGTATTTTAGGTGATATGGCACCAACTATTTTAAAACTTATGGGAATTCCACAACCAGAAGCCATGACACAACACGCTTTAGTATAATCATTAAAAATTATTGTACTTTTACCAAACTCAAGTCTTTATTTTAAATGAATTTTAGCCACAGATTAATAATTGCCGTAGATTTTGATGGTACCATAGTAGAGGATGCTTATCCAAAAATAGGTAAACCCATGATTTTTGCTTTTGAAACTCTAAAAAAGTTACAAGAAAAAGGGCATATGCTTATTTTATGGACTTACAGACATGGAGATAGGCTTGATGAGGCTGTAAAATTTTGTGAGGAAAACGGTATTATATTTTACGCTGTTAACGACAGTTACCCTGAAGAACATTTTAACAACAACAGTAGTAGAAAAATCCATGCAGATTTATTTATAGATGATAGAAATGTTGGGGGATTTCCTGGTTGGGGTGAAATTTACCAACTACTTACTAATGAAACACCTCAAATTCCCCAAAAGAAAAAAAGTTTTTTAGACTTTTTTAAATAATTACTAAATCATCAAGTCATAATAAGCTTTATCAATGGTTTCTCTATGGTCCGGGTGGGCAATATTTACTAATGCCTTCACTCTATCTTTAATGGTTTTCCCATACAAATTCGCAATTCCATACTCAGTTACCACATAATGTACATGAGATCTAGTGGTTACAACTCCAGCACCCGGTTTTAGTGATGGCACTATCCTACTCATACCCTTTTTGGTTACAGAAGGCAATGCTATAATAGCTTTTCCACCCTCACTTAAGGATGCTCCTCTAATATAATCCATTTGACCACCTACACCAGAGTACATTTTTGCACCAATAGAATCTGCGCAAACTTGACCAGTAAGGTCAACTTCTATGGCCGAATTAATAGCTACCATTTTAGGGTTTTGTTTAATTATTGAAGCATCATTTACATAGTCTGAAGCTCGCATTTCAATAAAAGGGTTATCATCAACATAATCGTATAAACGTTTTGAGCCAACTAAAAAAGTAGCTAAGGCACGCCCAGGATTAATAGCTTTAAAATCTCCGTTTATAACATCATTTAAAATTAAATCAATAACACCATCAGAAAACATTTCAGTATGCAAACCTAAATTTTTATGATTAGTTAGTCTTGATAATACAGCATTTGGAATACTACCAATACCCATTTGCAAAGTGCTCTCGTCTTCAATTAAACTGGCAACAAAATCACCTATTTTATTCTCTGTGGCCGTTGGTTCACCCAAATAATGTGTAGGAATAGGCTCATCGCATTCAACAAATAAATCTATTTCAGTATGGTGAATAATACCATCACCATGAGTCCGAGGCATTTGTTTGTTTACTTGTGCTATTACAATTTTAGCATTATCTATAGCTGCTAAAGTAGCCTCAACTGAAACACCTAAAGAACAATATCCGTGTTTATCAGGTACAGATACATGAATAAAAGCCACATCTAAAGGGAGAATATTTCGTTTAAACAATAATGGCAATTCACTTAAAAAAACAGGTGTGTACGAACCATTACCAGCTGTTAAAGTGTGACGGACATTGTTACCTATAAAAAAAGAATTAACATGAAAACTATCTTTATAATTTGGGTTTGCATAGGGTGTTTCTCCTTCAACATGCAAATGGCAAATTTCAACATTACGCAATTCTTCATGTCTTTCTACTATAGCTTTCATTAACAATTGAGGAGCCGCCGCTGCTGCTTGAATATATATCCTGTTATTTGATTTTATAACTCTTACAGCCTCCTCTGCACTTACAATTTTATACATTTTGTACAATAATTTATACAACAAAATTATCCAATAATAAGCTAAAAAAACCTGTCAAAAATCATAAATCACAAAAATCAATAAAACTTAATTTAAGTATCTTTGCTATTATTTTTAAATATGATAGAAGTAAAAACGAGAGAAGAAATTGAATTAATGCGCGAAAGTGCTTTAATAGTGTCTAAAACACTTGGCGAAATAGCCAAAGCCATTAAGCCAGGAGTAACCTCCCTTCAATTGGATAAAATTGCAGAAGAATGTATAAGGGATCAAGGAGCGATTCCAGGATTTTTAGGACTTTACGATTTTCCTAACACACTATGCATGAGTCCCAACAGTCAAGTGGTTCATGGAATCCCCAATTCGGAACCTTTAGTTGAAGGCGATATTATTTCCATTGATTGTGGCGCTTTAAAAAATGGTTTTTACGGCGATCATGCTTATACTTTTCCTGTTGGTGAAATAGCTCCTGAAACAGCAAAACTTCTTCAAGTAACAAAAGAATCACTTTATATTGGTATTAGAGAATTCAAAGCAAATAATCGTGTAGGCGATGTTGGTTTCGCCATTCAAAAATATTGTGAAGACCATGGTTACGGAGTTGTTAGGGAATTAGTTGGGCATGGTTTAGGCAAAAAAATGCATGAAGATCCAGAAATGCCAAATTATGGTAAACGTGGTCGAGGCAAAAAATTTGTCGAAGGTATGGTAGTGGCTATAGAGCCCATGATAAACATGGGAACACACCGTATAAAGCAACACAGAGATGGATGGACCATCACGACATTAGATAATAAACCCAGTGCGCATTTTGAACATGATGTAGCCCTTATTGATGGTAAACCTGAATTACTTTCTACCTTTGCATACATTTATGAAGCATTGGGCATTGAAAGCAATGAAGAGGAAGAATTTCGTAAAGAAGCAATAATTTTATAGTTATGAATTTTAACATTTTTGAAATTCCAAAAAAACAATTAACCAAAGGCATATCGGGCAGATATGTTCACTCTGAAAATATGACCATAGGCTTTGTGAGTATCGATAAAGGTTCCGTCATGCCTGCGCACTCGCATATGCATGAACAAACTACTCAAGTAACATCAGGGAAATTAGAAATGACTATTGATGGTGTTAGGCAAATCTTAGAACCTGGAAACATTACTATTATTCCTTCAAATGCCGTGCATAGCGCTATTGCTATAACCGACTGCGAGGTAATCGATACATTTTGCCCTGTGAGGGAAGATTATAAATAATCTCCATTGAAAAAACTTTTCAAGTTTATACTAAACACTATTCCCAGAACTTTGCTTATTAGGTTGAGCTATGTTGTTCGTCCTCTTTTAGTAGTTTTATTAAAAGGAAATAAATTTACAGACCCCATCGACGGTAAAAGTTTTAAAGCCTTTTTACCTTATGGTTATGGGAACCAGCGAAACAATGTACTATCGCCATCTAGCCTTTCTTTAGAAAGGCATCGTTTACTTTGGTTATATCTTAAAAATGAAACAGATTTCTTTTCAGCTCAATTAAAAGTTTTACATTTTGCACCAGAGCAAGCTTTTTACAAGCGCTTCAAAAAAATGGAAAATCTCGAATACATTACCACCGATTTAAATTCGCCATTAGCTGATGTAAAAGCTGATATATGTGATTTACCGTTTGAGGACAATGAATTTGATATTATTCTTTGCAATCATGTTTTAGAGCACATTCCAAATGATACTAAAGCGATGCAAGAACTATACAGAGTTTTAAATGTTGGTGGAATGGGAATTTTTCAAATACCTCAAGACTTAAGTAGAGAAAAAACTTTTGAAGACAATACGATAACCGATAAAAAAGAGCGGGCTAAAATTTTTGGACAATATGACCACGTTCGGGTTTACGGTCGTGATTATTTTGATAAACTACGACATATTGGTTTTAAAGTTGAAGAAGTAGATTATACTTCAAAAATTTCAAATGAGGACATCAAAAAGTATTGTTTAGCTAAAGGGGAAATAATCCCTGTTGTTTATAAAAATTAATTTTCTGGAAATCCGTTTAACGAGAGGGTATCAAATTCATTTTTATCATTTTCAAAAATTAAAAACACTTTAAGTTCGTGGTGGTTTTTTAAAAAATCCTTCACTTTTTCTATACCCATAGCTTTAAAAGCTGTTGCATATGCATCGGCAGTCATGCAATCCTCAGCAATTACAGAAATACTTAATAAGTTAGTTTTACTAGGGTAACCCGTTTTAGTATCAATTATGTGAGCATATCTATTACCGTTTTCATCAATTTTAAATTTTCTATAAGTTCCCGAAGTTGCCATGGCTTCATCTTGTAAACTTATTGCCTTTAAAATAGATTGAGTACCATCAAAATGAGGCATCTCAACCCCTACTTTCCAAGAACTTTGCTTTTCAACATTGATACCTCTAACTCTAATCTCACCTCCAATTTCTACCAAATAATTTTTCACGTTTTGAGACTCTAAAAACTCCCCTATCACATCAACCCCATAGCCTTTTGCAATAGCATTAAAATCTATGAAAGCATCTTTTGGCTTCTTGAGAGTCTTTTCATTTATAATTATTTTATTAAACCCAACCGACTGCATTAAGCTATCAATTTTCAAACTATCTAGATTAATTATACTGTTTTCTGGCCCAAAATCCCAAGCATTGACCACCGCGCCTATAGTAGGATCGAAGGCACCATCCGTCTCATAAAATATTTGTTTAGAAGCATTAAAAACATTTTCAAAATAAACATCCATATCAACTTCCTCATTTCTATTGATTCTTGAAATTAGGGAATTGGTTTGATAGGTAGATAACGATTTATTGAGATTGTAAAATAGGCTATCAAATTCTTCTTTATAATTAATTTCAGAATCATAAATAATTGAATAACCTGTGCCAAAAATCTCACCAGATAGTTTGGTGTTCTTTAATTCCTTTTTACAAGCTAAAACTGAAAGTGCAAAAAATATTAGTAATAATTGCTTCATTTAATTTAAATTAGTCTCTAAAACCTGAATACCATTGTACTCCATTAAGTATGCTTCATTCAAATAAATGGGTGCATTTTCATCATTTACATTACCAATTCCAACACCTGCATACAATACTTTGGCATCTTGTTCACGAGCGTGCTTTTTAAACGATTCCATCCAAATTACATCATAATTGTTCGGATTTTCGGGAAGAATAACCGCCCTAACAATGACAAAATAATATTGTTTATTCTTATCAATACAAACAAACTGCGGATGTTTTTTTAGTTTACTGTTAACGGCTATAAACTCAAACCCGCGTTGCTCTAGGTCTTTTCCAACGTGGTTCATGGCTAAATTATGTAGTTCTTGTTCTGTTAGCGGTTTATTCATTTTACAAAAATAATATTAATAATTTAGATAAATTTTGTATTTTAAAATCAAAAAATAAAATTGATATGCAATCTTCACCTCGTTTGGAACAAGCCATTCAAAAGCTCTACGTGGCTTTTCACAATAATGAATTAAATCCTGAATGCTGTAAGCAATGTGCTGTTGGAAATATTCTAAACAAAACTGATAGCTGGAAACACCTTTCAGATCATCATGGATCTACAGAGTTAAACTATATTGGTAAAGTACATCAAACTCTTGGTAGAAAATTTAATGGCTATACCCCTTTGGAATTGTTGAAAATTGAAGCCACTTTCCTTAAGGCTTGTGGGTATCAATTACCTCTTCACCACAAAAATAACAAACCAGAACATCCTAAGGATAAAGATATTTTATTTAATGGCTTATGTTCTGTCATTCAGCTTTTATGTGAATTTGACAATGTCACTAATATTATGGATTATACAAAACTATTTGAGTACAAAAATAATGACTCCCCTAGGTATGAATTAATTTAAAAACATTGCATAAAAAAACCAACTCCATTTGAGTTGGTTTTTTTATATTTTGATTTAAGTTTTTAACCCCCAAAATCATCGAAACGTATGTGTTCATCTGGTATACCAAAATCTTCTCCCATTTTTTGAACCGCTTTGTTCATTAATGGAGGTCCACAGAAATACAATTCTATATCTTCTGGAGATTCATGTTTACTCAAATAATTATCAATTACACAGTTGTGTATAAACCCTACAAAACCATCTCCAGGGGCATCAATATCTTCCTTAACTTTCCAATTATCCTCAGGCAATGGTTCAGATAATGCTAAGTAAAACTTAAAGTTTGGAAAATCCTTTTCTAATTGTTTAAAATGATCTAAATAGAATAATTCACGCTTAGAACGACCACCATACCAATAGGTAACTTTACGATTCGTTTTTAATGTTTTGAACAGGTGATATAAGTGCGAGCGCATGGGCGCCATACCAGCACCTCCTCCAACGTATAACATTTCGCTTTCAGATTCATTTATAAAGAATTCACCATAAGGTCCTGAGATAGTTACTTTATCTCCAGGCTTTTGAGCGAATATGTAAGATGAAGCTATACCCGGGTTTACATCCATCCAACCATTTTTGGCACGATCCCAAGGTGGTGTAGCTATACGCACATTCAACATAATTTCACGCCCTTCTGCTGGGTAAGAAGCCATGGAATATGCTCTCTCTATCGTTTCAGAATTTTTCATTACCAATGGCCAAAGACCAAACTTGTCCCATTCAGCTTGAAACTTATCAGGGGTTTCATGCTCTTCAGGATGAGCAGTAATATCGATATCTGAATATTTAATCTCACAAGGAGGGATTTCAATTTGAATGTATCCACCAGCTTTGTAACCCATATCCTCTGGAATTTCAACAACAAATTCCTTGATAAAAGAAGCTACGTTATAGTTTCTTACAACTGTTGCTTCCCATTTTTTAATACCAAAAACTTCTTCAGGTATAGTGATATCCATGTCTTGTTTTACCTTAACTTGACAAGCTAAACGCGCACCATGTTGCAATTCTTTACGAGTAAAGTGTGGTGTTTCAGTTGGTAAAGCTTCACCTCCACCAGATAGCACATGGCATTCACATTGAATACAAGTACCACCACCCCCGCAAGCCGATGGTAAGAATATTTTTTGATTTCCTAAAGTAGATAATAAACTTCCACCTGAAGCTACTTCTATTTCTTTTTCACCATTAATGGTAATTTTTACGGGTCCGGAAGGTGACAATTTTTGCTTTACTACTAAAAGTAATGCGACTAACAATAGTGTAATGACCAAAAAGGCTGTTACGGTTGCTATTACTGTTCCTAATGTGCCTGCTGCTAAAATCATACTATTCGTTTACTTTTGTTGTGTTATTAGCTATCACTTTATCTTTTTCTAAATCTTCTTGAGACTTTTCAATTTTTGCGGTTTTTTCTTCTTTTGGAGCATCATCACCGCCCGTAAGCATACCTCCAAAACTCATAAATCCAATAGCCATTAAACCTGTTATGATAAATGTAATTCCCAGACCTCTTAAGGCTGGTGGCACATTGGAATATCTTATTTTCTCACGGATAGCTGCTATGGCTAAAATAGCCAAGAACCAACCAATACCCGAACCAACGCCATAAGTTGTAGCTAGTCCTAAAGTTGGGATTTCACGAGATTGCATAAATAAAGAACCTCCTAAAATGGCACAGTTTACCGCGATTAGTGGTAAAAAAATACCCAATGAATTATATAATGAAGGTGAAAATTTTTCAACTACTATTTCAACCAACTGTACCATGGTTGCTATAGTTGCTATAAACATGATGAATGAAAGAAAACTCAAATCAAAACCTGAATAACCTTCACCGTTTGAACTACCATCTAACCATTTTAAGGCACCAGGTTGTAATAAATATTGGTCCAATAGCCAGTTTAATGGCACTGTGATAGCCAATACAAAAATTACTGCCGCGCCTAAGCCAACAGCTGTAGTTACTTTTTTTGATACTGCTAGGTAAGAACACATTCCAAGGAATGTAGCAAATACCATATTATCAATAAATATTGATTTGAAAAATAATTCTATATGTTCCATTTATTCTTGATTATGAATTCAGAATTCTGAATTATTAATGATCTTCTATTAGTGCTTTATTTCTACTGCGTTGTACCCAAATAATGATTCCAACAACTATGAGTGCCATAGGTGATAATAACATAAATCCGTTGTTTTCATAACCAATAGCATAGAGTCCTGTTTTTTCGATTGGATCTCCTAAAACTTTAAATCCTAATAATGTACCAGAACCTAATAATTCTCTGAAAAACCCAACGATGATGAGTATAAGTCCATACCCCGCCGCATTACCAATTCCATCTAAAAATGAGCGCCAAGGACCATTACCTAAAGCAAAAGCCTCAAAACGACCCATGATGATACAGTTAGTAATAATCAGCCCAACAAAAACGGAAAGTGTTTTACTCAATTCGTAAGCAAATGCTTTTAAAACTTGATCAACAATAATTACTAAAGCTGCAACTACAACCAATTGCACAATAATTCTAATTTTGGAAGGAATGATGTTTCGCATTAAAGAAATAACTACGTTTCCTATACCCAAAACAAATAATACAGAAATCGCCATTACAATAGAAGCTTTCAATTCTGCAGTAATTGCTAAAGCGGAACAAATACCAAGAACCTGAATGGTAATTGGGTTATTATCTGCCAATGGATCAGTTATTAACTTTGCGTCTTTTTTTGATAAAAGTCCCATAGATTAGTCGTTTTTTAAGTTTTCAAAATAAGGAACGTATAGCTTCAAATCACTTTTTATCATAGCGGAAACTCCGTTACCAGTAATCGTTGCACCAGCAATAGCATCAACTTCATTATCTGTTTTATCTTCGTTTTTTGGATCTGCATTACCTTTAGCCACATCGATACCTACAAATTTTCCTTGAGACTTTAAATGCTCACCAATAAAATCATCCATAAAATAACGTTGTGTAATGTTAGCTCCAAGACCAGGTGTTTCACCTTTGTGGTCAAAATAAGCACCTTGTACCACCATGTTTTCATCCAAAGCTACATAAGCCCAAATAGCATCCCAAAGTCCTTTTCCATAAATGGGAGCTATGTAATAGGTTTTACCATCTTTTTCTCCAACAAATAAAGGTAGTTTTCTAATATTTCCCGCTTTGGCACTTGCTTGTTCTTTTTTAATATCAATCAAATAAGCATTTTCATCTTCACTTACTTTATCACCTTCAATTACAATTTGTTTTTTGATGTATTTATTAAACAATTCTGGAGCATCTTCGGTAGAAACGAAATTAGCACTGCTTTCATCATTTTCATTTACACCCATGGCGTACAAAATGTTTTGTTGCTTTTCTAATCGTTTATTTTCATCAATATTGGGCTTTAAGGATGAAGACGCAAATGCTAATAAAGCACCTACTAATAAAACCATCCCTATGGCGAATATTATGGTATATGAATTTTTGTCTGTTCTAGCACTCATAATTAAGCAGTTTTAACTTTAAGACGTTTCATTCTTTTCTTCACATTTCCTTGAACCACATAATGGTCAATTGTAGGAGCAAATACATTCATTAATAAAATAGCTAAAAATACTCCTTCTGGATAGGCTGGATTAAATACGCGAATCATAATAGATATAAAACCTATTAAAAAACCATAAATCCATTTTCCTTTGTTAGTTTGAGAAGCAGTAACAGGGTCAGTAGCCATATAAACCGCACCAAATAAAATACTTCCTATAATGAGGTGTTGCCAAAAAGGAACACTCATTAACCCGTAAAATTTACTGGTCTCTGCAATCCAACCTGAATCAACAATAAAATTGAAAATTAACCCCATAGTTAACGCACCAATTAATGTTGAGAAAATAATTCTCCAACTACCTATTTTAGTGAAAATTAAAAATAAGGCACCAATGATAATCAAGAATTTAGATGTTTCCCCCACAGAACCAGGTATTAAACCCCAGAACATATCCCAATAATCATAAACTACTGAGTTCCCTTGGGCATAAGCACCTAATATGGTTTCACCAGAAATAGCATCCAAGTTTTCACCTGCAGCTATGGCTTGATCTCTAGCTACAGCGCCATGCACCCAAACTTTGTCACCAGACATCCACGTTGGATAGGCGAAGAATAAAAATGCTCTTATGGTTAATGCCGGATTTAAAATATTCATTCCTGTACCTCCAAACACTTCCTTACCAATCACAACACCAAACGCAACAGCTACAGCTAACATCCATAAAGGGATATCAACAGGAACAATTAATGGCACCAGCATACCTGTAACTAAGTAACCTTCTTCTACCTCATGTCCTTTGATGATGGCGAACAAGAATTCAATTCCTAAACCAACCCCATAAGAGACAATAACTAAAGGTAATACTTGCCAAACTCCAACCATAAGGTTGTCTAGAGTCCAAAATGAAGCCCCTAAAAAGCCCTTAGCAGATTCAATTTCACCCAAGGCAAAATAGTGTTGATAACCCGCATTGAACATACCAAATATCAAACATGGCACTAAGGCCATTATGACCGTATTCATGGTACGTTTTAAATCATCTGCAGCTTTTATATGGGTACCGCCATGAGTAGTTTCATTAGGTAAATATAAAAACGTGTGTAGAGCGGAAAAAGCAGGCAACCACTTTTTGTCTTTATTTTTTTCCTTAAAATTATGTAATTTTTCTTTTAAACCCATTATCCTATTTCTTTAAGCATTAAGTCTAAACCTTGTCTAATAATTTTTTGATGTGGTTGTTTAGACACACAAATAAATTCTGTTAATGCAAAATCTTCTGGAGCCACTTCGTACATACCCAAAGCCTCCATTTCATCTAAATCTTGGTACATACAAGCTTTTAGGATTTGCATAGGGTACATGTCCAAAGGAAATACTTCTTCGTAACTTCCTGTTACTACAAAAGCACGATGTTCTCCGTTAGTATTTGTATTTAAATCGTATTTTTTATTGGGTGTTAACCATGAGAATGTTAACGCTCTTGAAGTTGAAACTTTGTCAAAAACAGGCTTATTCCATCCAAAAAATTCATAGTCATCACCTTCAGGAATTACCGTAATCACATTACTGTAGTAATCTAAAGAACCATCTGGCTTAATTTCCTTTCCAGTTAAAACATTCCCTGAAATGATGCGCACATGGGCATCTTTTGAAATCCCTTTATCATAAACCATAGTAGCAACTTCACTACCAATTTTTGTTTTAAAATATCTGGGTTTTTCAATAGATGAACCTACTAAAGCAACTATGCGGTCAGCATTAAATTTACCTGTTAAAAGCAACTCCCCAATAATGACTAAATCTTGGGCATTCACAGTCCAAACGATTTCGCCTTTATTAATAGGATCAATTTTATTTATTAAAGTACCTACATTTCCAGATGGGTGAGGCCCAGAAACTTTATGAAGAGTTATCCCTGTTAATCCAGCCAATGGTGAGTTTCCTTTTTTGGCAACAGAAACATGGACTTTACCTTCGGTAAGTTTTCCCAAAGCGGTTACTGCTGCTTGTAATTCTGCTTCTTTTCCTTTTAATGTAAAATCTAAATCGGCAGCTAAAGGAGCACTCGCATACCCTGAAATAAAAATAGCTTTTGGCGATTTATCAGGATTTGCTATGACATCATAGGGACGTTGCTTGATGAACGGCCAACATCCTGATGCCAATAAATGTGATTTAATACTTTCGGCAGTAGCACTATCTAAATTGAATTTACCAAAATCTTCGTAATCTTGGGTTTTATCTGCTTCAATCTTGATGGCATCAATCCGCCTTTTTGGTCCACGAATTACTTCAACAACTTTTCCTGAAACTGGAGACAAAAATTTAACCGCTTCATGGGATTTATCGTAAAATAAAGCACCACCAGCTTTTACTGCTGTACCTTCTTTTGCGACAAGTTTTGGAGTAACACCGTGAAAATCCTCTGGTCTTATGGTGCAATAATTGCTTATGACTGCTTGTTCTACAGTTTTTTCAGCTTCACCCTTAAGTTTAATGTCCAGACCTTTTTTAATACGAATGTCGTTTGACATATTATGTTTATTGAAATTAGTTGTCTAAAAATCGGGGCAAAAATACGAATTAATAGCTATAATATTCATTCAAATAATTCAACTTAATTTATTTATATTCATTCTAAATAACAAATATCACTTAGGCATAGATTTTGTTTATCTTTACACTCAAAACCTCATTAAAATGTTGTTAAAACTTAAACAAATTTTATTTTTTGTTTTTATTCCAGTCCTTGTCTTTTCGCAGGTTGAAGAACAAAATCCACCAGATTATATAAAAACCATCAACTTTAAAGGCAACACCCCAGAAACTCAATTGCCTATTTTAAAATTAGGTGAGTATGTAGTTTTGGAATTTGATGCTTTAAATGGTTTAGAAGAAGATTATTACTATAAAATTGAGCATTTTAATTTTGATTGGACACCATCGGTTTTAATGAAGTCTGAATTTCTTGACGGTTTTGACAATCAGCGCATTAGAAATTACGAAAACTCATATAACACCTATCAAATTTATTCGCATTACGAACTTACCATTCCCAATGAATTTACTAAAGCACTTCGTGTTTCTGGTAATTATATCCTTTTTATTTACAACTATGATGATGAGCTCGTTTTCTCAAGAAAATTTATGATTTATGAAGATTTGGTTGATGTTGGTGTAACGCTTAAACGAGCTCGCGATATTCAATTTATTGAAGAAAAACAAAGGGTTGAATTGGTTATTTCATCAAACAAAATCCAACTCAACAACCCCATACAAACTGTAAAAGCACTTATCGTTCAAAACAACAATTTAAAAACAGCTATTTCCAATGTAGCTCCTCAATATACGATTGGCAATCAGCTGATTTATAAATATGACATTGAGACCAGTTTTTGGGGCGGAAATGAATATTTCTATTTTGAAAACAAGGATATAAGAGCCGCTAACACTGGTATTCAATACATCGATTTACAAGATTTATATCATAATTACTTATTTACCAACATTCCAAGAGCCAATAGGCCCTACACTTATAACCCTGATATTAATGGCAACTATGTGATTTTAAACATCGATGCTGAAGACGTCAGTATTGAAGCTGATTACGTTTGGGTACATTTTTCATTACAAGGAAATGAATCATTAATAGGTAAAAACATTCATGTGTATGGTAATTTTAATAACTACACCACCGATGAAAGTACGAAAATGACTTACGATGAAAAAAACCAAATATTTAGGAATACCATGTTATTGAAGCAAGGGTTTTACAATTACAAGTATGTTACAGTGAATAAGGACAATACTATAAATGAAGGTTACATTGGTGGCAACTTTTACCAAACCGAAAACAATTATAAAGTATTGGTGTATTACAGAGATTTAGGTGCTCGATACGATAGGATCATTGGCCTTGGTGAAGGCACTTCGGTTAATATCTCGAATTAAAATGACCGTTTAACTAATTTTTACATCAAACACGTTAAAATTTAACCACAACTGTTATATATTTCTTATTTTAGCAACCGTAAACATATGGTTTATTAATAGTTAAGATGGTTCAACAAGTAACAAGAGGCATAAAAATTTCGGTAGAAACAACCTATGAAGGCTCATTTTATAAAAACTATAAAATTCAATATGCCTTTGGTTATACTGTTACTATTGAAAACCAAAGTAAAGATTCAGTTCAATTGAATGCACGTCATTGGGAAATTCTTGATGCCTTAAACAACGTTGAAACGGTATCTGGCGAAGGCGTTATTGGTAAAAAACCGGTTTTAAAACCAGGCGAATCACATACTTACACTTCCGGCTGTTTATTAACCTCTCCTTTTGGGGCAATGCAAGGTCATTACAGTATGGTAAATTTTACCACAACCAAAAAGTTTAAAGTTACCATACCAACCTTTAAGCTAAGCGCCCCTTTCGCTATAAACTAAAACGTTTTTGCGATAAGCGAAGTTAATTGAAATTTTCACAAAGTCAAATTAAACATATCAACCTATTCTTTCAAACCTGTAAACCCGTTCATTCTGCTTTACATGAAAAAACTTGCAGTTGGAGTAATGAATAAATTCAAACTCCAAATCATAATCAAACGAGTCGTCATCAACCACAAACCTATCATGCACATCAATATTTCCGTGAGGCGAAATACGCTTAAAATGGTATTCTACATCATGCCCAATTTTATGCAATTCAAACCAAGCGCCCGCAGCTATACCTGGCAACCATTGGGCATTTTCATGTAAATCATCAATAGGTTTAGGTTTTAAAGTCCCAACAAAGTTTGGTTCATGATCTCTCAGCTTATCTAAAAAACAACGAATATTTTCACTTCTTTGGGAACCGTTGAATTTCGAAATTACGCCTGTTTGAGAAACTTCATAAACATGATTTTCGGTATCGGCTAAAACTACGTTTCCCACGGTACTGGGTGTGAACCATTTAGACTTTTCTAGTCTCTTTTTAATGGTGATATCAGTTACGGATGCAATTAAACTATCGGTAACAAAACGCGCACAATTGCAGGCATCTTTTATAAAAGCGGCATACCTAATAAAATGTTTATTTTGCATGTTGGTTATGTGCGCTCTGGCTTTTTGATAGTCGACTGCATTACAAACCGAGGCTATTAATTTGCCATCACCATGGGTTAATTTAGGGTGTGTTGCCAAAAATTCTAAAATGTCATTTAGATTTTTAATAGTGTCGTCTTGAATATCAGCCTTTAAAGGGAAATCCAATTCATTATCGGTATCCTTGCCTCTTACTCTTCCAGTGGGTTCGGGTGTAATGTAACGTCCAAAATCATGATATTCAAGATCTCCAGTTTCTTTATTTATAAGGACCAAAGCGGCATGACCCGCGCGTAAATAATTTTTCTTGCCAACGCCTAAATATCGCAGAAAAGGAGAATACCACTCATCAGCAACCATAACAATAGTTTCTGGGTAAGCCAATGTTAAAATAATACCCGTGTTACTCATTAATTAGTTGGGAAAGATTGAATGTTTCGTTTGAAACTAATTTATTACGAAGATTTTCGTAGCGCATTCCAACTATGTTATTGATCTTTTCAACTTGAGTAATACTGGTGGTTCTTACAAACCCTCTGTTCATAATAACACCATAATCTTCATTTCCTTTGCCAGCTGTTTTATGGAATTTTAATAGCGATTCGGGGCTTAACTCATTCTCAGATTTAAAATTCTCAAACCATTGCGAACGTTCTATTCTCATTTTTTTTGAATACAGAGTAGATGACGACCATATTCTTGATTCCAAAGGCAATTCTTTAAAATGGGTTTGAGTACCATCCCAAACCAATTCATAAAATATTAAAATAGTATTCCAATCTGCAATCACCAAAGTAAAAGGCTCAATATTATCAAAATTGTAGGTTTCTACAAAAGAAACCAAATAGTCAGCAACCATAAAATCATGTGCTACGATACCCCTGCTTTTTCTGTATGAAGCTTTACGTTCATGTATTTCAAATCCGCCATTAAGCACACAAACTAGTCTGTTGTTTGCGCTTACACCAATCCATGTACCACCAGATTGTTCGTCCTTTGGGTATAACAAATTAGTGTTTTCAATATTGTAAAAACTTGGGGGTAAAGAGATTCTGTTTGGAGCTTCATCTCTGTTAGACGTTAAAATAAAATCATTTTTCCCTTTCGGAATCAAGGTTACTGTACACATAGGATTAATGGGTCATAAAACAGATGTGCAACTTACAAAAATAAACTAAATATTAACAGTTATTTGACAGAGGCACATCCCTTATTTTGATTTAAAAATTCGTAATTTTGCATCGTATTTTATGAATTTTCAATAACAAAAAACAAAAAATCATGGGAAAAGGCTTTTTTAATGTACCAATTGCTGTAAATGAACCTGTAAAATCTTATGCTCCCGGAACGCCTGAAAGAGAAGCCGTTTCAAAAGCATATAAAAGCATGTTTAACAGTAAAATTGATGTGCCTTTATATATAAATGGTGAGGATGTAATTACTGGAAACACCCGAACCATGTCACCACCTCACGATCATCAACATGTAGTTGGAACCTATCATTTAGCTGAAAAAAAACATGTAGAACTTGCTATTTCAACTGCTTTGGAAGCCAGAAAAACATGGAGCCAAATGCCGTGGGAACATCGTGCCGGTATATTTTTAAAAGCTGCGGAATTAATTGCTGGACCATACAGGGCCAAAATTAATGCAGCTACCATGATTGCACAATCTAAAACCATACATCAAGCGGAGATTGACGCAGCTTGTGAGTTGATTGACTTCCTACGTTTTAATGTGCAATACATGACCGATATTTACATGGAACAACCCGAAAGCACCAGTGATGCTTGGAATCGGATAGAGTATCGCCCATTGGAAGGATTTACCTATGCAGTTACACCATTTAACTTTACCGCTATAGCTGGAAATTTGCCTTCCTGTATGGCTTTGATGGGTAATGTGGTGGTTTGGAAACCAAGTGACAGTCAAGTGTATTCAGCAAAAGTAATCATGGATGTATTTAAAGAAGCTGGTGTTCCTGCAGGCGTTATAAACGTAGTGTTTGGAGATCCAGTGATGATTACCGAAACCGTTTTATCGAGTCCAGATTTTTCTGGTTTACATTTTACAGGCTCAACGTTCATCTTTAAAGAACTTTGGAAGCAAATAGGCAACAATATACACAACTATAAAACCTACCCAAGAATTGTGGGTGAAACTGGGGGAAAAGATTTCATCATCGCTCACAAATCGGCCAACGCTAAACAAGTATCCACGGCTATTTCCCGCGGTGCTTTTGAACTTCAAGGTCAAAAATGTAGTGCAGCATCCAGGGCATACATCCCAAAAAGTTTGTGGGGCGATGTAAAAAAATATCTTTTAGAAGACATCAACTCCTTTAAAATGGGCTCTCCTGAAGATATGGGGAATTTCATTACTGCGGTAATTCATGAAGGGTCTTTTGATAAATTGGCTAAGTATATCGACCAAGCCAAAGCAGATAAAGATGCTGAAATTATAGCAGGTGGTGGTTATGATAAAAGCAAAGGCTACTTTATTGAACCAACCGTTATTTTAACAAGCAATCCAAAATACACCACCATGTGTACCGAGTTGTTTGGGCCTGTTATTACCATTTATGTTTATGAAGATGATGCCTATGCAGAAACCCTAAAACTAGTTGATGAAACCAGCGAATATGCCTTAACTGGAGCTATTTTAGCTACAGACAGATACGCGATTGTTCAAGCTACTGAAGCCTTACAAAATAGTGCTGGTAACTTCTACATTAATGATAAGCCTACTGGGGCTGTTGTGGGTCAACAACCTTTTGGTGGTGCTAGAGCATCTGGAACCAATGATAAAGCTGGTAGTGCTCAAAACTTATTACGTTGGGTATCGCCAAGAATGATTAAAGAAACCTTTGTAACCCCAACGGATTACCGATATCCTTTTTTGGGTAAATAAAAACCATCTTAAGATATAATATAAAACCCGTCATTGACGGGTTTTTTTTATCATATTATAATTACATTTATAAATCTTCATACCTTAGTTGCATCCTTAATAATTATTTTTCTATGAAAAAATCTCTTGTCACCAGCTTAATTATTCTTTTTAATGTTTTAACTATCTCAGCACAATGGTCAAATAGGTATCCTAAAGTGGATGGTTTCGGTCATCACGTTTATTTAGAAGGATACGAATTACCAGTATTAAACGCTGGTCCAACAGATCCCGCACCGTCTCCCAAAACTAATACTATAGCTTTTTCGGCTAAAGGATGGCTATGGCTATATAACACAGAAACAAAAGTAGCCAATAGAATAACATCATCTTCCAGCATGGATTCAAAACCAAATTGGTCCCCAGATGGTAATCAAATTGTATTTGTAAGAGATAATAGTTCAGATACAAAAATCATGCTTTTTGATGTAAACTCAAATAAAGAAACCACCCTTATTGATACTAAAGCTCTCGATTTAGACCCCATATTTTCTAGAGATGGAAATTCTATTTATTATGCTTCAGCAGAAAAAGGTTCTATCGATTTATGGGAAATAGACTTGTCGACTTTAGAAAAAAAATTGATTACAAAAAATGATGATTTAGAGCGATTACCAATAGCCATGAACTCAAAAGACTACCTTATTTATCTTAAGAAAAAAGGATTTTCATATGACTCTATTGAATTATTAAATTTGGTCGAAGGGACTTCTAATCCTTTAGCTGAGGAAAATTTTACATCTCAAGCGGCTTTTACATTATCACCAGACAACCAGACCTTAGCATATACTTGGCCCAAAGATGATTACTATGAAATACGATTACTAAATGTATTTTATCCAGAAAGCAATCTATTATTAACCAAAAGCAACAATTTACCCTTATCCCCAAAGTTTAGTGCGGATGGCCAGTGGGTTTATTTTAACGAGACTAATGACGATGAAAGATCTGAATTGAAAAGAATAAGAATAAATGGAGGGCTTACTGAAACCCTGAGTATTTATAAATGGAATTTCGGCATTCCAACAACAAAGATAAAGATTGTAAGCAAAATTGATGGAGAAATAATACCTGTAAGGATGAGTATTACCGACCTGTATGGACATCCCATTGTTCCAGAAACTGGTATTGTGCATTCTGATGGTCAAAATGGGGTAGTATTCTTCTATTCTCCAGGAGAAATTGATATAGAGACTACGCTTGGGGAGATAATTATTACAGCTGTCCACGGTTTTTCTACAGAAAAAAAGGTCCAAAAAGTAGTGGTAAATGAATCTTCTGGACTAATTGAAATAAACTTGAAAAGAATTTGGAACGCCAGAGCCCATGGATGGTATTCAGGAGATAATCATTTTCATATTAATTATGGTGGTACAAATCAATTGGAACCGAATGACATCGTTCTTGATTTGAAAGCTGAAGATTTAGATGTAGCATTCCCACTTTTAGCCAATTTGGGAAACAGATTTCTTCAGCAAGATTTATGGGATTGGAAACGGGAGGAATTACCAATTATCCAATTTGGACAAGAAATCCGCTCTCATTTCCTTGGACACCTGGGATTGATTGGCACCAAAGATCTTTTTTGGCCTTGGGTTTGGGGACCCAGGTATGACATTTATGGAAATGATGACAGACTCAATGCAGAGCCTTTAAATTTTGCAAGAAACCAAGGTGCTTTGGGTGGTTATGTGCATCCAGTTAGTGTTCGCAATCCTTTTAGTGAAAATGGCGCTAAACGCATTCCAATAGCATTAATTGCTGATAGCGTTTTAGAAGAATCTGACATCATTGAATTAGGTTGTTTATGGTCCGATGAAATTGGAACTGCAGAAGTTTGGCATAAAATTTTAAATATTGGTATTCCATTAAATATATCCGCGGGAAGCGACGTCATGAACAATTTATATAGAACTATGGCTATTGGGGCCATTAGGGTATACACGAAACCTAAAGGTGATCTAACTGTTGAGAGTTATTTAGAGGCGTTAAAAAATGGAAAGAGTTTTGTTTCTAATGGGCCACAAATAGAATTTAAGGTTAATGACAAGGAAGTCGGCGATATTATTAAGACTAAAAACAAAAAAGTTAAATGGACGCTAGATGTTCACTCACCTTTACCCTATGATAAGGTGGAGATTTTTGTGAATGGTGAAATAATTAACACCCAAAAAGGGAACACCAAATCTGGAAGCAAAACTTTTAATGGTTCTTTTGAAGTTCCTTCTGGAGGCTGGGTAACAGCCCGAGTCTCTGGTGGTAATATAGAATGGCCCTTAATGGATAGTTATCCATTTGCTGAAAGTAGCCCTATTTGGTTTAATAATTTAGGAAGTACAACTTCAGTTACAGCAAAAAATGCGGCTCAAGATTTATTAAAATTGCTTTCTGTTTCAAACGAACGCTTAATTCAAGGCTATGGAGATATACCTATCCCTATACTTACAGAGCATTTCGAAAAAGCAAGACAAAAGCTATTAAAGATTATTGAAGAATAGGCACCTATAAAAATCGAAGCATCCCTTACAATTCTATTTTTTCAAGTTATTTATTAGTTTGTTTAATTCTGGCTGGATGACTGTTAAATAAATATTTACGAAAAATTCATTCAAATTATTACTGACCAAGGCTGATTAGTTCATTATGAAGTTATCTTTAAATAAAAAAATATGTTAACTTTAATTGCAAAAAAAATACGGCATATTATTTGTTGCGTTAAAACTATGAGAAAAAACTTTATTCTTTTAATTGCCCTTTGCCCAATTATTAGTCTTGGGCAAGCAAACAAAATATTCAGACAAGCATCTCGAGAAACAGATTTATCAAAAAAAATAGAGCTATACACTCAGGTTATATCATTAGAGCCTAGTAATTTAGATGCTTACTTTTACAGGGCTATAGCTAAAAATGATTTAGGTGATTTTAGCGGAGCTATTGTTGATTATTCTAAAATTATTGTAGAGGAACCTGATGCTGACACATACTACAATAGGGGGAATTCAAGATATAGCTTAAAAGATTTTCTAGGTGCCAAGGACGATTACGCCAAAGCTTACATGCTTGATAAAAACTTTTTGGACGCCCTTTACAGCCTAGCATGCGTAAAGTTTGATTTGGGCGAATATGAAGAGGCCATTGAAGATTTAAGCAGCCTTTTAAAAATTTCGCCTGAGCTGTCACACGTATATACCTTAAGAGGTGCAGCCTACAAAGCGTTGGAGAAATATCAAAACGCTCTGAAAGATTATACTGCGGCTATATTTATAAACCCAAGTGTAGATACCTACTATAACAGGGGGGTATTTTTAATGGATGTCAAATATTACGAAGAAGCCAATAATGATTTTAAAAAGGTCTTGAGAGCAGACCGAAATAATGCCTATGGTTATTTTTATAGTGGTGCCTCAAATTTATTTTTAGGAAAATTTTTGAATGCTATTGAAGACTTCTCTAAAGCCTTGGAGTTTGATTCGGTAGATTTTGATGCTTATCTGGGCTTAGCTATGGCGTATAATAGAATTAATGATATTGAAAAGGCTAAGGCAAATTTTGATAAAGCCAATGCCATTATTTCTCCAAATGAAGCCATAAATACTATCGAAAAATATGGGAATACTTATTGGTATCAAAACCAATATTATTATTTCAATAATCAAATAAATGAGTTGGCAGGATTAAGATAATTATCCTTTGAATTTTAGCGGTAAATAAACCAATTTCTTAGTTTCGTAAAAATCTTCTTCAAAATAATCTATTAGATTATAAATGATTGTGGTTTTGTAATCTTTAAGCTCTTCTGTTAAATCACCGCCTTTTAAATATAAAATACCGTTTTTAAGTTCGTGCTTTTGTTGTTTTGCAATTTTACCTTTTACCCAATGTACAAATGTTGGCATGGCAGCTACTGCCCTACTCACAATGAAATCAAAATTACCATCAATATCTTCAACCCTGCTATGTGTTGTTTTAACATTGGTTAAACCTAAGCCTTCAACAACCTCATCAACCACTTTCAGCTTTTTTGCAATACTATCCACTAGATGAAATGAACATTCTGGAAACATGATAGCTAAAGGGATACCGGGAAATCCTCCACCTGTACCGACGTCTAGTATGTTACTACCGTTTTTAAACTGAATTATTTTTGCTATTCCCAAAGAATGTAAAACGTGTCTTAAATAAAGCTCATCAATATCTTTCCGCGATACCACATTAATCTTTAAATTCCAATCTTGATAAAGAGATTCAAGTTGTTTAAATTGGTTGATTTGAACTTCAGTTAGGTCAGGAAAATACTTTAGAATAAGGTCCATTCTTGTTAAATTTTCAACAAAAATATACTTTTTAAATACATTTTTTTACAAAAAAACGTTATAAGTATAGCTCGTTTATACCTATATTTGTTGCGTGTAGGTTATTCGAATTTCTTTGAATATCTATGTAAAAATTAATAGTATGACTAAACAGACATTATCTTTCTCCAGAACTGACTCCGCAAAATTCTTTAGAACCCTTAACAAACGTGTTAACGATTATTTTAAAGACAATAAAGTAAAACGAACTGGAAACTGGAAAATTTGGGTTAAAACTATTGTAATGTTCACATTATTTTTAACACCTTATTTTCTAATATTAACTCTTAATATTCCAGGCTGGGCGCAATTATTACTTACCATAATTATGGGAATAGGTATGGCGGGAGTCGGTATGAATGTCATGCATGATGGAAACCATGGTTCATTTTCTAACAAAGAATGGATTAATAGGTTAATGGGAAGCAGTATTTACATTCTTGCTGGAAATGCATACAATTGGAAAGTACAACACAACGTGCTTCATCACACTTACACCAATATTCATGGCCATGACGAAGATTTAGATGCTGGTCGTATTTTAAGATTTACAGAACATTCTGAATGGAAATGGCATCACAGATTTCAACACTACTATTCTGTATTATTATATGGATTGCTAACAATAAATTGGGCCATTACTACCGATTGGCAGCAAATGAGACGTTATATGAAACGTAAATTATCATATGGCAAATTTCCAAATCCTGTATGGAATTGGAGCAAACTAGTAATCTCTAAAATTATTTATGTTGGCATTTGGATTGTAATACCTATGATATTTTTAGAAATTGCTTGGTGGAAAATTTTATTAGGTTTTTTTGTAATGCATTATACAGCTGGTTTAATTTTAAGTGTGGTTTTTCAATTAGCTCATGTTATGGAAGATGCCGAAATGCCATTACCGGAACAGGATGGCACTATGAAAAATACTTGGGCTATCCATCAACTAAAAACGACTATTAATTTTAGTACAAATAACAGAATTGTTAACTGGTTTACTGGCGGATTAAATCATCAAGTAGAGCATCATATATTCCCGCATATCAGTCATGTTCACTACACTAAAATATCCAAAATAGTTAAAGAAACAGCCAAAGAATTTAACTTACCATACAACGAATATAAAACAACCCGTAAGGCCATTATTGCTCATTTTAAATACTTAAGAGAAATGGGAATGAAACCTGCTTTACAAGTCTAACAACAATTATTTATTATAATTTAATGCAATTACTATCAGACAGAATTTTAAACATGGCTACGTCTGCTACGTTGGCTATGGCTGCAAAAGCACGTGAGCTTAGAAGCGAAGGAAAAGATATTATCGGTTTAAGTTTGGGTGAACCAGATTTTAATACACCTGATTTTATTAAAGATGCTGCTATTCAAGCCATTCATGAAAACTACAATTCCTATTCACCTGTTGATGGTTATGGAGAATTGAAAGAAGCCATTATTACTAAATTCAAACGCGATAACAACTTAACTTACACACCTAATCAAATTGTTGTTTCTACAGGCGCTAAACAATCCTTGGCTAATATCGCTGCAGTATTAACTAATAAAGGCGATGAAGTTATTTTACCATGCCCATACTGGGTAAGTTATGCCGATTTAATAAAACTTAACGATGGTATTCCTGTTGAAGTTAAAACTTCTATAGATACAGATTTTAAAATGACACCTTCACAATTAGAGGCGGCTATTACACCTCATACTAAAATGCTTTGGTTCAGCTCTCCTTGTAATCCAAGTGGCTCGGTATACAGCAAAAAAGAATTAAGAGCTTTAGCCGATGTGCTAGTAAAGTATCCAAATATTTATGTGGTATCAGATGAGATTTACGAACACATAAACTATGGAGATGGTCATTCAAGTATGGCTGAATTTGAAGACATGTACGATAGGACCATCACGGTGAACGGAGTTTCTAAAGCCTTTGCAATGACGGGATGGCGTATTGGATACATTGGAGCACCTGAAAAAATAGCTCGTGCCTGTAATAAAATGCAAGGACAAATTACGAGCGGAGCAAACTGTATAGCACAACGAGCCGTTATTACGGCATTGAATGAACCAGCTTCACGAGTGCAATATATGATTGATGAATTTAAAGTGCGTCGTGATTTAATACTAGATTTACTGAGCAACATACCTGGCTTTAAAACCAATATACCAGAAGGGGCATTTTATGTGTTTCCTAATATCTCTTATTACTTTGGAAAAACATTACGCGGTAAAACCATCAAAAACGCATCTGATTTCTCCATGTATTTATTAGAAGAAGCATTAGTAGCCACAGTAGATGGAGATGCTTTTGGAAATGCAGATTGTATACGTATTTCCTACGCCGCTTCGCAAGAACAAATTGTTGAAGCTATTAGACGTATTAAAGAAGCTTTAAGTTAGAAAGTAAAAATAAATCCAATAAAAAAGCCACTTAAAGTGGCTTTTTTTATTAGGTTATTAGTATCAATAAGATTCATATACCTATTTCGCAAATCGCAAATAATAAAAATTGTTTGCTTCCTATAATTCTATTTTCCTCTGAAATAATATTCCTTATTGCAAGTAACTGCTCAAGAAGTAGCTTTTGGAAATTGTTTCAATTCAAAATTCGAATAGCTCCCTGATAATGGTTTTTTATCTTTCCTCCTAGACAGAAGGCTTCTATTGTTCTTTAGAGAATTATTGGCAGCAACCATCGAACCTTCACCTCCCATGATTTCTGTTTTTAAAAATATGCTTATCTGTATATCTTTTTTAGGAAATGTTACAGAGAATACTTTGTAATTTAAGAGATTAATTAAATATTAAAATCATTAAGGTAAGAAATACAGATAATTTTAAAGCCACGCCTACAGAACAACAATTAGTAAAATTTCTGTTTTTAATACGCTGTTTTATATTGAAAATTGAGTTTGTATTCTTTCCATTGTAATTATCTTTTACAATGCTTTTATAGCTTGAATTTAAAAAACCAGAATATGTCATTATTGGTTCTTCTACCTGTTTAGGTAATGGTTCTAAATCCTGTGTTGTTAATACTAAGTCCATGATTGATGGTTTTTAATTGGTTACATACTTAAGACGCCTGTACAATAAAATTGTTACATCAATCAATTTATAAAGCACTAAAAATCAACTAAAAACCTTTGTGGCTCTTTGATTTTATTGACCAAATCAAACTAATAAAAAATTGAAAAATTATCTGTTTCTCCAGAAAAAAGGTGTTAATAAAATAAGTACGGTAAACAATTCTAGACGACCAATAAGCATTAAAAAAGAGGCCCACCATTGTGCCAAAGGTGGTAATGCAGCATAATTGTTTACGGGACCAAAATCCCCTAATGCTGGCCCCACATTACCCAATGTGGAAGCCGCTAAACCAATAGAGGATTCAAAATCTAATTGAAACATAGAAAAACCAAGAGAGCCTATAATAAACGATAGCATGTATAGTATAAAAAAACCTAAGATATTGAAAACAATATCACCCGAAACTGCTCTTTTGTTATAACGAACGGGCAAAATCGCATTGGGGTGTAACGTACGCTTGAACTCTAAAAAGCCATTTTTGATCAACATTAAATGACGAACGACTTTTACACCACCTGAAGTACTACCAGCCGAACCTCCCAAAAACATAAGCCCGAAAAAGAAAACCGTTAAAAAAGGTGTCCATAAAGTATAATCTGCAGAAATGAAACCTGTGGTAGTAATAACAGTTAAAACTTGAAAAAGGCCATGCCTAAAAGCACTTTCTGCCTCTCCCCAAACCATGGGGTGGTCAACAGAAGATAAAGATACATCAGCTCTAAAATAAATGATTAAAGCAGCAATCAATGTAAAAATAGCTATGAATTTAAAATATAGCTTGAACTCTTCGTCATGAATAATTTTTTGAATCTTACCCTTAAAGGCGAAATAACTCAAAACAAAGTTAGTTCCAGCTAAAAACATGAATAAAATTATAATATATTGAATAATGGGCTGATTATTCCAATAAGCTACACTGGCATTTTTTGTAGAAAAACCTCCTGTTGACAATGTAGCCATAGAATGATTTATCGCATCAAAAAATGACATGCCTGCAAGCTGTAAAAAAATAGTTTCGGCGGCTGTATATCCAAAGTATATTAGCCACAAACGCTTTGCAGTATCTGTGATTCTTGGATGTAATTTATCGGCACTTGGTCCTGGAGCTTCGGCTGCAAAAAGCTGCATACCCCCTATTCCCAGTAACGGTAAAATAGCAATAGCCAATACTATAATACCCATACCACCTATCCAATGTGTTAAACTTCTCCAAAATAATACACCCTTGGGAACCACTTCAATATCATTTAAAATAGATGCGCCTGTAGTCGTATAACCAGATATGGTTTCAAAAAAGGCATTTGTAAAACTTGGTATGCTGTCTGTTAAAACATAAGGTAAAGTACCAGATAAGGACATTATTATCCACCCGAAGGCAACCACAATATAACCTTCACGTTTATTCATTTCCTTATTGTGATTTCTGGTTAAAACCATCATTAGCAAACCAATAAGAAGTGTGGTAATTCCAGCTAGAAAAATCTGAAGGGTAACCCCATCTTTGTAAACTAGGCTAATGAGCGCTGCTAGAAGCATAAACCCGCCATTGAATAATAGAAGAAGTCCTAAAAAGTGAAAAATAATTTTGTAGTTGAGTTTCATGTGATAGTTTCTATTTTCAAATCAAGGACACATGTGATTTCTATATACTATTTTTTTCAAAAACATATTATATTTTTGGATATTTCATTTATCGAAATAATTTTTCAACACCTTTTATAGATTGCAATAAGCTACAAACCACTACTCTATCGCCTTCTTGTATTTTAAAACTTCCTAAAGCTATCATACCTAAACCATTTCTTATAACACCACCAATAATAGCAGAACGAGGAAAATCGATATCTTTAATATATTTATTGCAGATAGCTGAAGTTGATTTCACTTCAAACTCCAACAATTCAGCATTCATATTGCTTAATTTGGTCATGGCTACCACTTCGCCCTTTCTTATGTATCTGAAAATATTGTTGGCTGCCAAAAGTTTTTTATTGATAAGAGTCTCTATACCAACGGAATGTGACAGTTCAAAATAATCCATATTTTCAACTAAGGCAATGGTTTTTTTTACACCTTTAGATTTAGCGACCAAACAAGACATGATGTTTGTTTCTGAGTTTCCACCAACAGCGATAAAGGCATCCATATCACTAATGTTTTCCTCGTCCAATAGGTCAACATTTCTACCATCACTGTGAATAACCAAAACATTAGGTAAATCATCAGCTATATCGAAGGCGCGTTCTTTATTTTCAACTAAAAGTTTGACATTAAATCCCTTATCACATAAATCTCTGGCTGATTTGAATCCTATTTGACTACCGCCCAAAATCATAACATCCTTTATCTCTCTGTTAGCTTTGCCAGTAAGCCTACACAATTCCTCTCCACCGCCTTCGGAGGTAATAAATACCACATTATCACCCCTTTCAAACTTAGTATCACCCCTGGGAATAATAGTATATTGAGTTCCAAAACGTTGAATAGCTATAGGAACAAAGTGTATCTCATGAAAAATTTTGGCAGCTTCTTTTACTGTTTTTCCAACAAATGATGCTGATCTGGAAAGTGTTAAACCTACCATGGTAAGTGCTCCTTCTTCAAATTCGTATGTGTCATTAAATGATGATTGTTTTAAGGATAACTCAATCTCAGACGCTGCTAAAGATTCTGGGGAAATCAATTCGTCAATACCAAATTTGGTAAATCCTACCTCATCCTTATGGGTAATAAATTCAGTATTTGTAATCCTGGCAATAGTTTTTTTAGAGCCCAATTGTTTGGCCAAAACACAAACTGTAATATTAGTCGTTTCACTAGCCGTAACGGCTATAAATAGGTCGGAACTTTCAACTTTGGCGTCTTTTAAAATACCAATAGAAGTAGCATCACCCCGAATAACTTTAATATCTAAATGCGTATCAGCGTAGGCTAAACTCTCTTTGTTGATGTCTATTAACGTAATCTCTTGAGATTCATAAGACAATAATTTTGCTAAATGAAATCCAACTTCACCAGCACCGGCAATAATAATCTTCATTATTTAATTATCATAAAAAAGTGAAACAAATATACTATAAAATAAATATTGCTATGTAAAATTGAATCATTATAATTATTTAAACACGTATTATGTAATGCTTTTCTAAAAGGTTATATTTGCAGAAAAACAAAGAATTGTCAAAAGTAAAGCCTTACAAAAACAGCGATTTAGGTAAAAAAGAACAAGTTACCCAAATGTTTGATACCATTTCCAGTGATTATGATGGTTTAAACCGTGTTATTTCCTTTGGAATAGATATTAAATGGCGAAAAAAAGTAGTTAAATTAGTAAATGAAAGTAATCCAGAAACTATACTCGATATAGCTACAGGAACTGGAGATTTAGCCATCAATTTAGCAGAAACAAATGCCAAAAAAATTATTGGGTTGGATATTAGTAGTGGTATGCTTGAAATTGGAAAAGAAAAAATAAAGAACAAAGAACTAGACTCTAAAATTGAAATGATTTTAGGTGATAGTGAAAATATGCCTTTTGAAGACAACTCTTTTGATGCCATAACGGTTGCTTTTGGTGTTCGTAATTTCGAAACGCTTGAAAACGGGTTGAAAGAAATTTACAGGGTACTAAAAACCAATGGTACTTTTGTTATTTTAGAAACTTCAGTTCCAACTAAAAGTCCTTACAAACAAGGTTATCATTTTTATACCAAATATATTTTACCCTTAATAGGCAAAGCATTTTCAAAAGACAGAAGTGCCTACAAGTATTTAAGCGAGTCCGCTTCAATTTTTCCATATGGAGAGGCTTTAAACAATATTTTACGTAAAATTGGGTTTATTAATGTTGAGGATTTTCCGCAAACTTTTGGAGTTGCGACAATTTATAAATCATCCAAGTAACCATATGAAGCATTTTTTTGCATTACTCTCATTTCTGCTAATCACACAAACCTCTAATGCGCAACTTTTTAAGAAAGAAAAAGTAACCTATGATGCCAATCAAGGAAGAGGCTCTACGGACAATAATTTATTGCGATGGGGTTATTTTTTAGGGATTAGCAATTATGATTTTAATTTTGATTACAATGAAGATTTAAGGGATATTTATGTTAAACGTAGCCCTGGGTTTAATGTTGGTTTAATAGGTAACTTAAGAATTAACAGTTTTATAGATTTACGTTTAGAACCCGGTTTACTTATCACTACTAGAGAATTATATTATAGCCAAACGTATTTCAATGGCATACCTGATGTGAAAAGTAATGATTTGATTCGGGAAGTAAAATCAACTTACATACACATTCCGTTATTGGTCAAAATTTCAACAAAACGTATTAATAATTTCAAACCTTTTATAGTTGGAGGCTTTTCAACTGCCTTAAATTTGTCGAGTAACGAAGATAACCCTGAAGACAATAGTAACGGACAATTCAGAACCACTAAAAACTCCATTTTTTATGAACTAGGTTTCGGGATTGATTTATATCTTTACAATTTTAAATTCACACCTTCCATTCGTGGGCTTTTTGGAATAAACGATGAATTGGTAAGGGATAAAGACCCAAATAGCCCCTGGACGAGCAATATTGCAGGCATGAGAACTAGAGGCGTTTTTGTGAATTTCACTTTTCAATAGGGTTAACATCTCCTAAATTCGCTCAACAAAATGGCAGTTGCGGTGGCTACATTTAAACTTTCCGTTTGTTGTAAACTTCCAAATCTGGGAATAGATACTTTTTCTTTAACGAAGGCTTCCACTTCTTTTGAAATACCATTAGCTTCATTGCCCATAATTAAAATCCCATCCTTGAGATTGGTTTTCTTGTAAATATTCTCACCTTCCATAAACGCTCCATATACAGGCATAGACGAATCTTTCAAAAATTCCACCAAATTAAGATATGAAATATTGACTCTAGTTATAGAGCCCATAGTAGCTTGTATCACCTTGGGGTTGTAACAATCTACTGTTTCATTGCTGCAAACCAAATCTTTTACACCAAACCAATCGCAAAGTCTAACAATAGTCCCCAAATTTCCTGGATCTCTAATAGCATCCAATGCAATAATTAATCCTTTATCTTCTATAGGTTTAGGAGTTGGTATTTTAAAAACTGCCAAAGCCTTATTGGGCGTCGTTAAAAAACTAATTCGTTTTAATTCGGCATCAGAAATTAAAACTTCATTTTTGGCATCAATATTGAATGTCTGTGTCGTAAATAATGTTTGAAGTTCTAAACTAGATTGCAATAATTCGGTAATGGTTTTAACACCTTCAACCACAAAAAAACCGTATTGTTGTCTAAATTTTTTGTGCTTTAAACTCGTTATTAATTTTAACTGACTCTTGGAAAGCATCTGTTCTTTATTAATTTTTTATAAAGTAAAGAAAATATTAGTAAGATTCCTTGGTCATGTATTTTTTAAGTACTTTTTTTTAGATAGAATAGTGTATTTTTGAGCTATTAAATAGCTTTTAAATTATCCATTAAAATAAAATCTATAAATCGAATAAACATCTTTTTCATTTGAACAAACAACTCTCTAAAATACTGATTTTAATATGTTTAATTGAATGTTTTACATCTTGTAATGTTGTTAAGCGAGTGGCGGATGATGAATACTTACTTACAAAAAACACCGTAATTGTTGATGGTGAAAGAGATAATACGGAAACCATAAACAATCTACTGTATCAAAAACCAAACAGTAAATTGCCAATTATAGGCAACCTAAGACTTAATATTTACAATTTAGCGCGACCAAATATTGACTCCATAATTGAAAAAAACTTAACCAAAAGACCCAATAAACGAGAAAATTATGAGCAACTTTTATCTCGAAAACAATTAAATAAATACATACAATCCCGTAAAGATTTTAATGCCTGGTTAAAAAAAACCGGTGAGGCTCCTGTAATAGTTGATATAAATAAAACCAAAAGGTCTGCGAAGCGACTTCAAGATTACTATATCAATAATGGTTGGTTTGATGTAGAAGCTTCTTATGAAATCAAAAAAAATGAAAAAAAACGGGCCGAGGTTGAGTATTATGTTAAAAAAGGTCCTTCTTTTATTATTGATTCAATTACGGCCAATATAAAGTCACCGATTATAGACACTCTTTATAAAAACATTAAAAAAGAGGCTTTAGTTAGGTCTAACGAACAATACAAAACGTCAGATTTTAACCAAGAGCGCGACAGAATAACCAATGAGTTGCGAAACTCAGGTATCTATCATTTTAAATCAGATTATATTACTTTTGAGATAGACACTATTGGTACCAACAAAAAATTAAATGTTGATATCAATATCCAAAACAGAACTATAAGAACTCCAGATTCTGTTAGATATGAACCATTCAAGGTCTACACCATTCGGGATGTAAATATTATTGCGGATTATACTTTTGAAAACCGCGGGAAACCATTTCAAGATTCCATATCCTACAACGGTTATAAAATATATAGTTACAACAAAATGCGTTACAGACCTAAAGCTATTAGTGATGCCATTTTTATAAATCCAGGGGATATTTTTAGGGATATTGATAGAACTAGAACATATAGGCATTTAAATGAATTACGAACCTTTAAATACCCTAACATTGATTATATTGAAAATCCAGATAACACGCTTTCGGATACCATAAGGTTAACCCCATTAAAAAAGTTCAGTTTGGGGTTCAGTGCAGATGTTTCACAAAGTAATATTCAAACCGTCGGATTTTCATTAAACCCCAGTTTACTTATTAGAAATATTTTTAGAGGAGCTGAAACGTTTGAAATATCAGCCATAACATCCATTGGTGCTTCAAAAGATGGAAATAGAAATAATATGGACGACCCATTTTTTGATATTAATGAATATGGAATTGATTTGAAATTGACTATTCCCAGGCTATTTTCACCTTTTTATACTGAAGGCTTTATTCCAAAATATATGTCGCCCAGTACAAGAATAAGCTTATCTACAACAAGTCAAACCAATATAGGGTTGGACAAACAAACCTTGAGTGGTATCCTTAGTTACAATTGGTACCCAAACAAAAAAGTATCCAATAGGTTAGATGTGTTTAATATTCAATATGTTAGAAATCTCAATGTCGATAATTATTTTGGAGTATACCAAAATTCGTTCAACACATTGAATGCTATATCTTCATCTTTAAATTACAACAATGGCAATGACTTATTATTTCCTATTCAAACAGATGCTTTCATAAACGATGTGTTAAACAATAACACCTCTTTAACTCCAAATGATGATGGTTACAAAACAGTAGCCAGCATCAATGAACGGAAACAACGTTTAACAGAAAACAACTTAATTATATCATCAAGCTATAATTTTACAAATGATGAACGTACCAATTTATTTGATAACGATTTTTCAATTTTTCGTGCAAAACTAGAATTAGCCGGAAACTTACTTTCAACATCTTCAAGACTCTTGGGATTAAATAAAAATACCGATGGACGATATGAATTGTTCAATGTAGCTTATTCTCAATATATAAAAACAGAGCTTGACTATATAAAGCATTGGGATTTAGGCAACAAAAATGTATTGGCAATAAGGAGTTTTTTAGGTATAGCCATACCATATGGTAACTCCAATAACATACCTTTCGCAAAAAGTTTCTTTGCAGGTGGCCCCAACGATAATCGTGCTTGGACAGCCTACAGTTTGGGTCCTGGAAGCTCAGAAACCACCAATGAATTTAATGAAGCCAATTTAAAATTTTCATTCAGTGCAGAACAGCGTTTTAATATTTTTGGAAATCTAAATGGAGCCTTATTTGTTGACGCAGGTAACATATGGAATGTATTGGACAATGTAGAAGATGAACGTGCTACTTTTAATAATTTTAGTTCTTTTGAAGACATTGCTTTAGGTTCTGGTTTTGGTTTACGCTACGATTTTAGTTTTTTTGTATTCAGGTTTGATGTAGGATTCAAAACTTATGATCCTTCTTACCAAGATCAAAATAGATGGTTTAATGATTATAACTTCTCCAATGCTGTTTATAATATTGGGATAAACTATCCATTCTAGATTACTTTTAACTACATCGTTTTAGTCTAGTTTTAAGATTTTCAATCTATAAAACATCAACTACTTATTTAAAAATTGATTACTTTTGGAACATACTAATACAAATCAAAAAATTAACAAAAATGGGACACAACATAAAACCAGGAGTTGCAACAGGAAAAGAAGTACAGGCTATTTTTAACCACGCCAAAGCTAATAACTACGCTTTACCTGCTGTAAATGTTATTGGTTCAGATACTATAAATGGGGTTTTAGAAACTGCAAGGGATTTAAATGCGCCTGTAATCATACAATTTTCAAACGGTGGTGCACAGTTTAATGCAGGAAAGGGATTAAGCAACGAAGGCCAAAAGGCGGCTATAGCTGGTGCTATTGCAGGGGCTAAACATGTGCATACTTTGGCAGAGGCTTATGGAGCAACTGTTATTTTACATACCGATCATTGTGCTAAAAAACTATTGCCTTGGATAGATGGTTTATTGGACGCCAGCGAAAAACACTTTGCTGAAACTGGAAAATCACTTTTTAGTTCACATATGATCGACCTTTCTGAAGAACCTATTGAAGAAAATATTGAAATTTGTAAGACCTATTTAAAACGTATGAGTAAAATGGGTATGACATTAGAAATTGAATTAGGTATTACAGGTGGTGAAGAAGACGGCGTTGATAATAGCGATGTAGATGATTCTAAACTATACACACAACCAGAAGAAGTGGCTTACGCTTACGAAGAATTAAGTAAAGTAAGCTCACAATTCACCATAGCAGCAGCTTTTGGGAATGTTCATGGGGTATACAAACCAGGTAACGTGAAATTAACACCAAAAATACTAAAAAATTCTCAAGAATATATTTCAAAAAAATATGGAGTTGAACATAATCACATAGATTTTGTGTTTCATGGTGGATCAGGTTCAACTGTTGAAGAAATTCGCGAAGGAATTAGCTACGGTGTTATCAAAATGAACATAGATACCGATTTGCAATATGCCTTTATGAGTGGCATCCGCGATTACATGAGTGACAAAAAAGATTATCTACAGGGACAAATTGGAAATCCGGAAGGCGAAGACTCTCCAAATAAAAAATATTACGACCCACGTGTTTGGTTGCGCGAAGGAGAAAAAACATTTGTAGCTCGTTTAAAAAAGGCGTTTGAAGATTTAAATAACGTCAATACTTTATAAATCATCCCCTTTTATAACATTAAAATAATCTCGTTTAAACTTCAGGTAAGATTAAACGAGATTATTTTTTTATATTGTAAGAAATCACTAAAGACTTTTATTAAATTTTGATTTTAAAACATAAAAAAAGTAAATTTTTATGTTTTACATTTGCAGAATAACTAACTAAACCTTCGATTTTTATACTTTGTTAAAATCGTATATCTAAAATTATAAATCATATGTCTTGGTTTAAAAGAAAAACTAAAGGAATTACTACTACCACTGAAGAGAAAAAAGATACTCCCAAAGGGCTCTGGTATAAATCTCCAACAGGTAAAATAGTAGACGCTGATGAACTTGAGAAAAACTTTTATGTAAGTCCGGAAGATGGCTACCATGTTCGTATTGGCAGTAAAGAATACTTCGAAATTCTTTTTGATGATAATAAATTTAAGGAATTAGACGCCAATTTAGATTCCAAAGACCCACTTAAGTTTGTGGATACCAAAAAATATCCAGACCGCTTAAAAGCAGCACAGGAAAAAACCAAATTAAAAGACGCGGTTCGTTGTGCTGTTGGAAAATCCAAAGGAAAAGATTTGGTAGTGGCCTGTATGGATTTTGCCTTTATTGGTGGTTCCATGGGAAGTGTTGTAGGAGAAAAAATTGCGCGCGCTGCAGATTATTCTTTAAAAAACAATATCCCATTAATGGTTATTTCAAAATCTGGTGGCGCACGTATGATGGAAGCCGCTTTATCGCTTATGCAATTGGCAAAAACGTCTGTTAAATTAGCACAATTAGCTGATGCTGGCATACCATATATTTCGTTGTGTACAGATCCCACAACTGGAGGAACCACAGCTTCTTTTGCCATGTTAGGAGACATAAACATCGCAGAACCCGGGGCTTTAATAGGCTTTGCTGGACCACGCGTTGTAAAAGACACTACTGGTAAAGATTTACCTGAAGGTTTCCAAACCTCAGAATTTTTACTGGAACATGGCTTTTTAGACTTTATTACGCTCCGAAAAGACCTAAAAAATAAGGTTAACCAATATTTAGATTTAATTCTGAATCAACCTTTGAGAGCATAAGACAGAGTTCATGTTTATAACTATGGTTTATAGTGGTATTAACCATTGTAAAATTTTTAACTTTTAAGGTTTAACTTTCAACTTAAAAGCACTATATTTGCCGCTCGAAAGAAAGTCTTTCGTGTACATAACAATTATTTACATAAATATTAGCATGTATTTAGCAAAAGAAGTAAAAGAAGAAATCTTCGCAAAACACGGTAAAAGTAAAAACGATACTGGTAGTGCAGAAGGACAAATTGCGTTATTTACGCACAGAATTAATCACTTAACTGAACACTTAAAAAATAATCGTAAAGACTATAATACAGAGCGTTCATTAGTAAAACTAGTAGGAAAGCGTCGTGCTTTACTAGATTACTTAACTAAGAAAGATATCTTAAGATATCGTGCCATAGTAAAAGAATTAGGATTAAGAAAATAAGAAGAAGAGGCTTTTACAGCCTCTTTTTTGTTTTAAACATAACTCAGCGAAGAGTATAACTTGCATTGAAGAAGCTTAACACAGTTTTTCATTGGTCACACAACAACTACACGCAACAACACAACGACCATTGTTTAACATTGTTCTGACGAATTTAAAAATGTCAGGATTAGAATTAAAAAATTTATGATTCCAAAAGTTTTTAGAGAGGTCATAGACCTTGGTGACGGTAGGGAAATTTCTATCGAAACCGGAAAATTAGCAAAGCAAGCGCATGGTAGCGTTGTAGTGCAATCTGGAAAATGTATGTTATTATGTACAGTAGTTTCCAATTATCAACAAAGTGATGTAGACTTTTTACCTTTAACAGTAGATTATCGTGAGAAATTTGCTGCTGCAGGTCGTTACCCAGGAGGTTTTTTCAAAAGAGAAGCTAGACCGAGTGATGGTGAAGTATTGACTATGCGTTTAGTAGACCGCGTATTACGTCCATTATTCCCAAAAGATTATCACGCCGAAACACAAGTCATGATCCAGTTAATGTCGCATGATGAGGATGTTATGCCAGATGCCATGGCTGGATTAGCAGCATCTGCTGCTATTCAATTAAGTGATATTCCCTTTGAAACACCAATATCTGAAGTAAGAGTAGGTCGTATCAACGGTACATTTATAATCAATCCAACTCAGGCCCAACTATTGGAGTCTGATATAGATATGGTTATTGGAGCTTCATCGGATTCTGTTATGATGGTTGAAGGTGAAATGAAAGAGATTTCAGAAGAGGAAATGGTAGAAGCCATAAAATTTGCCCATGATGCTATTAAAGTACAATGTGCGGCTCAAGTAAAACTGGCTGAAGCTTTTGGTAAAAAAGACATTCGTGAATATGAGCCAGAACGCGAAGATGATGCATTGTCTAAAAAAATTCATGATTTAGCATATAACAAAGTATATGCAGTTGCTAAATCTGCATCTGCTAAACACGAAAGAGGTGCTGCCTTTGCTGAAATAAAAGAAGAAATTAAAGCTACGTTTAGTGAAGAAGAACAAGAGGAATATGGCAGTTTAATTTCTAAATATTATAGTAAAGCTGAAAAAGCTGCTGTTCGTGATTTAACTTTGAATGAAGGTTTACGTTTAGATGGACGTAAAACAACTGATATCAGACCTATTTGGTGTGAAGTGGATTATTTACCTTCTACACATGGTTCTTCAATCTTTACCCGTGGAGAAACTCAAGCCTTGGCGACAGTAACTTTAGGAACATCCAGAGAAGCAAATCAAATAGATATGCCATCTTTTGAAGGTGAAGAGCGTTTCTATTTACATTATAACTTCCCTCCTTTCTCAACTGGTGAAGCCCGCCCATTAAGAGGCACATCACGTCGTGAAGTTGGACATGGAAATTTAGCTCAAAGAGCTTTAAAGGGTATGGTACCTGAGGACTATGCTTATACAGTAAGAGTTGTTTCTGAAGTGTTAGAAAGTAATGGATCGTCATCCATGGCAACTGTTTGCGCTGGCACGATGGCGCTTATGGATGCTGGTGTGCCAATCAAAAAACCAGTGTCTGGAATCGCTATGGGACTAATCACCGATACTGAAACTGGTAAATATGCCGTATTGTCTGATATTTTAGGAGATGAAGATCATTTAGGAGATATGGACTTTAAAGTAACCGGTACTGCCGATGGCATTACAGCTTGTCAAATGGATATTAAAGTAAAAGGCTTATCTTATGAAATTCTTGTGAATGCTTTAAAACAAGCTCAAGCTGGAAGATTACATATTTTAGGAAAATTAGTAGAAACCATCGCACAACCAAATCCTGATGTGAAGCCTCATGCTCCTAAAATGATAACCAGAATCATACCAAACGAATTTATTGGTGCCTTAATTGGTCCTGGTGGAAAAGTGATTCAGGAACTACAAAAAGCAACCAAAACTACCATTGTTATTAATGAAGATCCTGTTACTGAAGAAGGTATTGTTGAAATTTTAGGCACGAATCAAGATGGTATCGATGCGGTTTTAGCAAAAATAGACTCCTTGATGTTTAAACCAGAAGTTGGTGGTACTTACGAAGTAAAAGTTATTAAAATGCTTGATTTTGGAGCTGTTGTAGAATATACACAAGCGCCAGGTAATGAAGTGTTGTTGCACGTAAGTGAATTGGCATGGGAACGCACTGAAAATGTGAGTGACGTTGTTAATATGGGAGATGTTTTTAATGTAAAGTATTTTGGCGTAGATCCTAAAACACGTAAAGAAAAAGTATCTCGTAAAGCCTTGTTGGAAAAACCAGAAGGTTATGTTGCTAGACCACCAAGAGATAATTCTAGGGATAACAGAGGTTCTAGGGATAATAGAGGTAGAGACAATCGAGGACGCGACAACCGCAGAGACGATAGAAGACCTAGAGACGATAAGAAAGAAGATTAATTTCTTCAATTAAAAAAAACCGCTTCAAAAATTTTGAAGCGGTTTTTTTATTTTATACAGTTAGTAAATTATTATTTTATCTACAAACACATATTGTCCAACTTTTGCTACAATAATCTTTACGCCTGTTCCCAAATTATTAGCATCCATACTAATATCTTCACTAGAATAAAAATCCTTTTTAGCTAATAATGCACCCGTCATATCATAGATATAAAGTCCTGTATTTTTATATTCTATTTCTTTATTAATAATCAATCTAAGAGTTTCATTAGAAGAAATAATAGTTTTCTCCAAATGAGCTTCTACCTTATTTAAAAATGTTTCAGATTTTGTACTTAATGTCGCTTCGTTTACAGAAACCACTTCAATTTTATCGATTATACCTTGCTCAAACATTATGGTATTGTCACCATTGTTTAGCGTTTTAATAATAGGAAAACTTGTTGGAATCCCTGATTGATAACAGTAAGCATCTGAATATGGCAAAATTATAGACTCCGTTTCTCCTGCATTTACAGTTACCTTTAAACTAGATTTAAAGGGATTTGCATAAAACACATTGATTAAATATAAATCTGTACCAGATACATTAACATTATTAAAAGTTAACGTTTGTCCTGCACTTCCAACATTCACGGCTTTTCCTCCCGAGCCGTTAGTGCAATTTATTTGACTACCTCCCAAAATAATACCTGATTCCGCTTCATAAGTAACTCCAGTTGGAATACTGGGCTCGCCAGAACCATTATCTGCCCCTATATTTGTTGCTCCTGATAAATTTACAGGATTGCCATAAATATCTTTTGTAGCATTGGATGTAATTGCACTAAATATACCTAAACCAGCCAAAGGGAAACTTGGCTCTGTAAAACTCAATGCGGCACCTAAAGCGGGGCTACCAGTTACCAGTTTATATCCTGAATAATGCCTTCTTCCTGGATCCAACAACAAAGGAGATTGAATGATTTTGGTCGCATCTAAATTTTTAAAATTTACTTTAATGGTTCCTCCATACATAATATTTCTAGAAAAATTAGGCGTATTCACATCAAACAAATAAGCCTTTTCACCAAGTTTAGCAGCGGGTTCTAAATAAATGATATTATTCATAAAATTTAAGGAAGCGGCTTTTAAACTAATTTCTGAATCACCAATCACATTTTTATAGTCTTTACCTTGATAAATGGTATTGTTATAAATGAAGACATTGGTACTCTTAGTTGGAACAAATGCATAATCACTTACCCATAATAATTTGTTCTTACCTCCTCTATCTAAGGTTCCATCATTTACACTGATGTTGTATCTCCATATGATATTATCATTAGCACCTAAAGTCTCACAGAATCCACCAGCAGAATCTTCTGAATAATTGTATTGAAATAAAATATTAGTATTACCATAATCTACATGCATCCCAGAAGAATCACCATCGCCTCGAGCATGTTGAGAACTATTATATTGGGCAACCACATCATCTGAGCCAAAAACCCACATACCACTTCCTCTTCCTGTCATTCTTGGGTCAGAATTAGAACCGGTAAAACGCATAAGGTTTTTTTCATAAAGTACTCTTTTTGAAGCGGATATTATTGTTCCAGAGCCTCCAAGGTCAATAAACTTATTATTTCTTATAATAGCATCCGAAACATATTTTCTGAGCCAAATGCCACAACGCTCTATATCTGTAAAATAACAATCTTCAATAATAACATCATTTACAAACGCATCAAGAAAATAAATACCCGTTGTACGAATATTGTTAAAAGCAGTTCCATTACTATTAACCGAATAAATATTTTGAACCACTAGGTTAGAAAACCTGAAGTAATTAAATAGCACTGCATCTTCAAAGTTACCCGAACCTGGCAACGTTTTAAAGCTTTGTATATAGATCCCAAAAGATTTGTCATCATCTGTACCTGTAGTATCAAACCTTGCATTTTCAATTTTTAAGTTATGAAATTCCAAATATTGCTTACCTATTATTCTTATGGTGCTTAATGGGTCAGGGTTCCCATTAGGTCCATCACTTGCACTTAAAACTGGTAAATCTCCTGTACCATAACTATCATAAATAATTGGGGCCCCATTAGCTCCTGATTGAGACACCACTATTTGCCCTATAAATGTATCTCCTCTTTTAAACAGAATTTTATCTCCTGCAGCGAGTGACAGACTATTTAATTTTGAAATGGTCTGAAAAGGACTGCCTTCATTACCTGCATTAGAATCATTTCCCTCAGAACTACTGAAGTAATAGGTGTTTTGTGCAAAAGAATAACTAACACAAAACACTAAAAAAATTATTGTAATTTGCTTAATCATAGATACTAAATTTAATAGATACAATTTAGAACATCGGCACTAAAATTTAGGCTCTTTATAGGTCAATAAAAGGGTCAATAAAACCACATGATTCCATTACAAGTTACCCAATGTAAATAGTTTTCCAATTAATAATCTAAGAGATGACCGACACGATGATTGAAAACCTGGGGAGGATAATTAACTTCATTTTAACTCTAAATAAGTAAGAGAGGCACTGTTACTAGAACATTTTTCATAATATCAAAATTTATAGACAACAGATACTTTCATTTGATAAGCATTTGCCTCTCCAAAGTTGTTATCAAATTTTAGCATTCCAATGTTATATATGGCTTGAATTTTAATTTTTTTATTTGGTTTCCATCTTGCTTTTGTGCTGAATCCAAAATCAAAATCGTCATACCAATCTTGCCATTTTAAATTCGGAGAAACCGTATTGAACGTTTTAGCAAAAAGCCCACCTAATTGAGGTGCCATGGTTAAATCTATCCACTCAAATAACTTGAGTGCATTGTTCATGCTAAAATTGTTGGATTTGTTATCAGAAATATGCCAATCAGCAATTTGTCTTTGGTTTTGTGATTGAATGAGATGTATCATAAAAACGAATACTAAAGTTATAAAAAGTGTTCTCATCTTAATTTCTATTTTGGTTGTTTCTCTGATACAAAATTGCCACATCTCTACATAATTAGTGTCCGAAATAATATTCCATAGATGATTTAGGACATATCCGGACACTTAAAAACTCAAACAGCGTTTGCTGTAAGTCTATTTTTAATGGCGGTTGGAATTATACTATCCAAAAACATAAACACCTTATTCATAGCTCCTGGAATAATTACTTCCTTTTTATTAAAAAAGCTTTTAAGCGTTTCTTTAGCTGCAGTCTCAGGATCTAGTATAGAGGTTCTCGATAACCATCCTAACTTTCTATTTTGAATACACAGCCCCGTAGTTGTATTCATTCCTCCAGGACATACAATAGAGACCCATACACCATATTTTTTAATCTCTTTTCTTAAACTTTTCGAGAAGGAAAGCAGATATGCTTTTGTACCGCTATACACCTGTTTTTTTGGCAAATGGAAAAAACTTGCCATACTACTCACATTTAAAATTCCTGATGGCGCATTGGTTTTAAAATCCTCCAAAAACAATTTTGTGAGTATTGTTGGAGTTGCTACATTAACATTAATTTGGGTGAGAAAATAATCTTCAGATAAATCTTCAAAATAACCCCTACTTAAAACCCCTGCATTATTTAACAAGTATTTTATGGAGGCATTTTGCGCTTTAATATATTTATAAAGTAGGTTGCAATTTTCTTTTGTACTTAAATCCATTTCAAAGGCTAGAACATCTATATTAAAATTAGATTTTAGAAAATCTCCAAGTTCTATTAAACCAGAATCTGTTAATGCCACTATTATTAGATTCATTGATTGTTTAGCGCACTCTATAGCCAATGATTTGCCAAATCCCGTGCTTGCTCCTGTTATTAAAGTGTAAGTTTTCATGATGATAGTTTTAAAAATTGAATCGTTTCTTGAAGTCCTACTTCTAATGTGGTAGGTTGGTAGTTTAATTCCTTTTGCGCCTTTTTGGACGACGAAATACGGTTCACGAAAAGAGAATCTAAAATCCTCGGCGTTATGGAAGGCGCGGCATTTATAAGCGCATGAAAAAAGGACGAAATGGAGAAGATTGTTCTTATAACTTTGTAGTTTATTTTCACAATTCTGATCCTACTCTTTGTTAAATTCTTAACTAGGGTAAACAATTGCTTATAACTAACATTTTCACCTCCAATAATATATCTGTCAAATTTTACAGAACTTTGCATTGCCAAAAGATGGGCATTTATGACATCCTTTATAAATACATAATTAGATGTACTTTGTAATCTATTAGGCACTATTAAAAAATCATTCTTATCAAACATTGATATTAGCCTGTTCACACCATTTGAAAATGTTGCCAAACCAGGACCATACACCTTTGAGACATTAAGAATAATACAGGAAAGCCCCTTTTTAAAATAGCTGTAAACAATCTCTTCAGACATACTTTTGGTTAGCTCATAATCGTTTGCATATGAAGCAATTCTGGGTTGGGTTTCTATTATAGGCACCTGTTTATACGAAGGTCCATAAGTTGATAATGTGCTGGTATAAATTACTTTTTTAACTTGATGATGTAAAGCCGCTTTAAGCAAATTTTCAGTACCCACAACATTGGTGCTGTAGAAATTCTCAATGCTTCGGCATTTCAAATTGGTATAAGCAGCTGTATGGAATACATAATCGCAATTTTCAATAGCCTTCAGTATAGATAGATAATCGCAGATATCGCCTTGAAAAAGGGTAATATTATCATGCTTAGGAACTTTAAATGAGCCCAAATCTCTTACTAGTGCATGCACTTTAAACTTGTTTTCTGCCAATGTTAGAGCCAATTGATGACCTACGTATCCAGTAGCTCCAGTGAGTAAAACGTTCATAATATTATGTTTTTAAGGTTTGATGATAAAAAATTGATATTTCGTAAACTGCAGAAAGTGCTAAGTGAATTGCAAAAACATACCAAACACTTTGTGTTTGATAAGCTAGAATACATAAGACTATGCCAAATGGAATGGTGCCAAGAATCTCTTTCTTCGAATCAAATAAGTGAATGACTAAATAAGCCATAACACTGAATAGAATAGCATATGTAGGGTTATAATATTCCAAAAAACTGAAAAGAAGTACACCTCTAAAGAAAAACTCATACCAGAACAGAAATACAAATCGAATTATAAAGTATAGCCAAGCCTCTGAAAATGAATAGTGGCTAATTCCTCCTTCTGATTGAATAGTGCCCTTTACAGAAACCCACGAAATCAATGCACATACTATTGCTAATACCAAAAAAGGTATCAGAATTTGTAATCGTGGAACTTCAAGACTAGTTATTAAGTTCCTTAAATCGGGAAATAATATATAAAATAACACTCCGAAAAGCACAATTCCCAAACTGTGTTTTAAGTTTAATAATCTCAGTCCATTTCTAATTTGCAATGCTTTTTGAAGGTTAACCACCTCTATCCTTTTATATACCCAGCTTACCAAAAAATAGGTAATGAAAGCCATAGTTATTATTATCCATTTATTTTCTACTGTTATCATGATTAAGCAGGAATTAAGGTTACACTAAACAAAGAGCTATTGGCTTCAACTTTTACACACCTACCATTTTCATAATGAAAAATATTAAACTTATCTTCAGAGAATGCTACCTTGTACTTACCCTCCCCTAAAGGCTCAAGATTTACCATTCGCTTCAAATTATCACAATAAATACGGTTTAAATTTTTTGGTTCTTTGAAATAAAGCATCACCAAATTATCCTGAATATCCTCAAAACCCAATTGTTTTTCTGTATCTCCAATCTCCAAATGATAGCTGTCATTTTTATAAGTTACGCTATGATTAGCTTTAATCTTATTATTAACTTTTCGGTAAACAGAAGAATAGATTAAAATGCCATTTTTATAAATGGCTGTTTCCTTTCCACGTATACTAAATTTCAAAATATATTTTACATCTATACTACTCTCTAAAGCATAAATTGTTGAATCACTTTTAGTGTTACAACTTACCTTAATAGTGCCAATTATTTCATTGTTTCTAACAACGTTATAACTTATCTGCTCTAATGGTTTTTTGTCATTGGCATATGAAGTAGTTATCATAAATAAGACCATGAAGATTTTCAATCTTATCGCTAATTTTTTAATAAATGACCGCTTTCTGGAAAAGAAGTTTGTTCTTTTCATTTTCTTTAATAGGTAAACAATTAACATTGGTATCATGACTAAAACTTTTTATGATTATTTGTTAATCGTAAAAGTATAGGCGTCAAATAAAACCAATGTCCAGTATGGTCTAGGATGCAATAATTAGGATGTCCAACGATTATTTCGGACTAAAAGAGGTTAATATTTGTCTCTAAAAGTTGAGGGTGTTTCAGAAGTAAACTTTTTAAAAGCAGAATAAAAGGTAGATTTAGAATTAAAGCCACATTCTAAGCCTATGGCTACTATGGTGTAATCACTAAATTCATTATTAGATAAGAACTTTTTGGCTTGCTCAACTCTAAGTGAATTTATGAAATCTGAAAAATTATAATCACTATAAGAATTTATAAGCTTAGAAAAGTAGCTTTTGCTCATACCAAGGTCAGAAGCTAGAGTTTCCATACTAAGTAATGGATCTAAATACAACTTATCTTTAATTATATAATCCCTTATCCTATGAAAATCGCTTTGATGCTTCTCATTGTAAAAATCATCTTCACTATCGGATAATACTTTTTTGGCATCATTCGCTACAGAAATGAGATTACTATCCATTGAGCTCCTTAAAACAATTCTATCCCTTAAAACATTGTACTTGTAAAATCCTTGATAACCTATCCAGTATAATAATATGGATGAACTAAGTCTTAAAAACACATAGGCATCTTCATTTCCGGTAAATGATTTAATGGCAACTGCCATAACCCAAAAAATGATTACCACAGTTCCTAATCTAATAAACCATTTTATCCAGTTTAAATCATCATAAGATAAAATATAGGATATCAAATGGTGCCTCCTAAAAATAATTAGGCAAGCATTAATAAACAAAAAGATACTGTACAAAAGATTCAATATATCTTCCAGCATCGTATACCTTTCAATTAGAAAGGTATCTCTGTCTGGTACTTCATAGTACACATAAGAAATAACACAAAGACGAAGTATGATTTCAGAGACAAAAAGTATAATCGAAAATTTAAGAAAATCGTTTACTTTATCCTGAACCTTTAAAAAGTGTGTGGTAAACGCATAAAACATAGGTAGAATAAGCACATACCACGGAATAAGTAAATTTTCTACTAGAAATAAATCGGAAGTGTAATCATTATCAATTAACCATCTTTGAAGGTTATTTAAGGAAATAAATAGTACGGTTAAATTCAAGAAGACAATTACCTTGTCGCATTTTTTTTTGACAAACATGGTAACAAGGTTAAATGCAAAACCTTGTATTACACCTGCAATTAGAAAAAAGTTTATTATAGATGCCAACTTTCTTTAGTGAAATTTTACTAAATATAAGTATTTCAAGCTTTTAAATTAATTTCAGATTTGTTTTTTTTACTTACAAGTACAAAATAGATATAACTATCTACTAACTTAAAAATAGCTTTGAGCACTATACTAGATTTGTTAGAGTTTTGAGTTTTCATGTTTGGTAATTTAAATTGTTAATAGCAAAATTCTAATCGTATTACTCAAATTTACTTGCAATTTTTGAAAGCTTATTGTTGAAATTGTCCTGAATTTCCATTTATTTTTCTTATTTTTCACAAACTTACTCTCTTTGAACTTGTAATTTTTGAAAAAATGCAAGAACAATTTATTAACTACCTGAAGGAAAAAGCGCAGGACAATACTTCATTTGCTGAAGAAATAGCCAGTGTTTTAGATATTGGATATGATGCTGCCTATCGTCGAATTAATTTAAAGACCAGTATAACGCTGGAAGAAGGCGTAAAACTTGCCAAACACTATAAAATATCACTAAATAAGCTATTTGAAGTTGGAAATACAAACACAATTTTAGCCAATTTATCACCACCAATACACAATAAAGAAGGGCTTGAAGTATGGTTAAACCAATCCTACGATAGTGTTTTTCCTTTAACAAAACTTAAAAGTGCGTCAATAATTTATTCTGCCAAAGACATACCTTTGTTTCACACTTTAAAAGATTCCTATCTTTCTAGATATAAAATTTATGTTTGGTTGAAAGATGTAGACCCAGAAATGACTAGGAATAAGGTTACATTCGATGCATTTATCAAAAATATTCCTGAATCTATGCTAGAAAGCGCCTTTAGATTGGGAGAGATTTACAAGGATATTAACATTACCGAAATATGGAACAACACCACCATTAATGGGTCTTTACAGCAAGTCCTCTATTATTTTGAAGCTGGTGCGCTTTCTAAAGATTTAGCCTTGAAAATTTGTGATGATATAGAAGATGTAATTCGACATATTGAAAAGCAAGCTATCCAACAATGTTTAATTGGTTCAAAAAATAAAGCTATTTACAACTTGTATATCAATGATATACATACTATGAGTAACACTATTATGGTGAAAACACCTTTTCAAAAAGTGTTCTTTACGCCATTTACTGTTATTAGCTATTTTAAAATTGAGCACCAACCTACTTGTGAACTTATGTTTGAGTTTTTTGAAAAGCAAATGAGTATTTCAAAACTATTAGTAAATTCAGGGGAAAAAGACCGTTCTCTTTTCTTTAACAGAATGCACCAAAAGATAAATAGACTTCGTGAACGTATTATTATTGATAATGATGCCTTTGACTTTGAATAATTAGGTCATACTTAATAGTTAAATGATGTTAAAAATTTGCTTTTTATCAAATTTTCATTATATTGTTAGCTATGATTTACGAAGACAAAGAAAAATACTCAGGGATTCTAGAAGATTCCATTTCCTATTTAGAAAACCATGGTTTTGAAAATATTAAAGCCGATATCGAAGGCTACGAAACACCAAAGTCTTATTTAAAAAAAGGAAGCGATATAGCCATAACCCCTGATATTGTGGCATTTAAAGAAGGTAGAAAACATTACTTCGATATTAGTTTAAAATCTGAAAAACCAAAACTATTAAAATCTAAATGGTTGTTTTTAAATACACTAAGTAATTTAAAATCTTATAGATTTAGATTAATCACAGCACGTGGGCATTATAAGTTTACTGAAGATATGCTAGAAAGTATTAACTTACCAAACAAAAATTTCATAAAAATTTAATACTTATTGTAACATTTTTTATTATTCGAACGTATAACAACAGAATAACAATGTTCATTAATTATAGGAGAATACTAGATGAGACAACTTAAAATTACGAAGCAGGTTACCAATAGAGAAACGGCTTCGTTGGATAAATATCTTCAAGAAATTGGAAAAGTTGACCTGATTACCGCAGACGAAGAAGTTGAATTAGCACAGCGAATTAAAGCTGGCGACCAAAGAGCTTTGGAAAAATTAACTAAAGCTAACTTACGTTTTGTTGTATCGGTAGCTAAACAATACCAAAACCAGGGTTTAACTTTACCTGATTTAATCAATGAGGGCAATTTAGGATTAATTAAAGCGGCTCAACGTTTTGATGAAACTCGTGGTTTTAAATTTATATCCTATGCTGTTTGGTGGATTCGTCAATCCATTCTTCAAGCATTAGCTGAACAATCTAGAATTGTACGTCTGCCATTAAATAAAATTGGTTCCATCAATAAAATCAATAAAACATTTGCTTTTTTAGAGCAAAGTCACGAACGTCCGCCATCTGCCGAAGAAATTGCGAAAGAGTTGGATATGACTATCAATGACGTTAAAGAGTCCATGAAAAACTCTGGTCGCCACGTAAGTATGGATGCACCTTTAGTTGAAGGAGAAGATTCTAACTTATATGATGTTTTAAATAGTGGAGAGTCTCCAAACCCAGATAAAGAATTATTACACGAATCCTTGCGCACAGAAATTGAGCGTGCTCTCGAAACTTTAACACCTCGTGAAGCCGATGTTATTCGTTTATATTTTGGTTTAGGAAACCAGCACCCAATGACCTTAGAGGAAATTGGAGAAACGTTTGATTTAACTCGTGAACGTGTAAGACAAATTAAAGAAAAAGCTATTCGTAGACTTAAACATACCTCTAGAAGTAAAATATTAAAAACTTATTTAGGATAGTAATTTTTTAATAATAATTACGACTAAATTACAGTAACAAACAGTTACACATAACTGTTCGTTTTTTGATTGATGAAAGAACCCGCGGCTGATTACCGCGGGTTTATTTTTTCTATATTTGTACTTTAAAACTAAAAAATAACAATGAATTCAAAACTAATTGCACCATCCATTTTAGCCGCAGATTTTGCTAACCTCCAACGGGATATAGAAATGGTAAACCGAAGTGAAGCAGACTGGTTTCATATTGATGTTATGGATGGTCATTTTGTTCCAAATATTTCTTATGGAATGCCGGTAATACAAGCCATAAAAAAGCATGCAACCAAACCATTAGATGTGCATTTAATGATTGAAAAACCTGAACGCTACATTGAAGAATTCGCAAAAATTGGAGCAGATATTATTACGGTTCATTATGAGTCTACTATACATTTACATAGAACACTCACTCAAATTGAGGATGCAGGTTGTAAAGCCGGCGTTGTTTTAAATTTAACAACACCCGTTTCTGTTTTAGAAGATATCTTACCTAAATGTTATATGGTTTTACTGATGTCAATAAATCCTGGTTTTGGAGGGCAAAAATTTGAAGATATGACTTACAAAAGAGTTATAAAACTGCGAGAAATGATTAATCAACAAGGTTTAGATACGCGAATAGAAATCGATGGTGGTGTAACTAATAAAAATATTAAAGAATTGGTAAATGCCGGAGCAGATACCTTTGTAGCAGGAAGCTATATTTTTAAAAGTAATAACCAAATTGAAACTATCAAAGACCTTAAAGCTATAGCCAATTCCTAAAGAACTTTTAAAAAAAAGTTTAGCAAATCGGTCGTTGTAATAATACCTACCAAAACACCATTATCTTCTACAGGTAAAGCATGAAACTCATCTTTTGCTAAAATGGCAACAGCTTCTTTTATGGTTGCTTTAGGACTTATGGTTATAACCTTTTTGGTCATAACTTGCTCTATGGTAAAAGAGTTATAAACTACCGCATTTACATCATGTTCATCGTCCGTGGTTTCAGCAAAACTAATTTTTAATAAATCGGAGTAACTCAGCATCCCTATTACTACGTCAGAACTTACCACGGGTATATGCTTGATTTTATACTTTTTAAAAAGCATATCCGCTCTTTCTAAATCATCACTTCTTTTTAAGGCAATGATGTTTTTACTCATTATCTCTGAAACTAAAATACTTCCTAACATCTTTAAAGTTTTATAATTAATGATTAAAATTGTTTTAATAAATACTTAATCAAATCTGTAGTTGTTACTATACCAACTAGTTTATTGTTATCGACTACTGGGAGCGCATGAAATTCTTTTGTCGCTAATATTTCGGCAACCTCCTTTATAGAATTGGAAACTGATACACTAACAATGTTACTTTTCATAATCTGTTTAATTTTAAACATATTAAAAACAAGTGCATCTGCATTCTCTTCAATATCATCAGAAAAATCAGCAAAACTTAATCGCAATAAATCTGTTTGACTTAACATCCCAACAATTACATTATTTTCAACAACAGGTATATGTCTTATATGATGTTTCTTGAAAAGGTATTCTGCTTTTTCTAAGCTATCGTTTTTCTTTAAAGTTATAACTGGGGTAGTCATTATCATTGAAATTGGTGCTTTTTTTATCATGGCTATTCAAAATTTAGTTTAATAAAAATATCAAACTAAAACCTAAATAATTATGATAAATGTCATAACCAAACTAATTAATAACCAGCTGTATTAAAATTGAGCATTTGTTTAATTTTATTGTAAACCTCGGGAAATTGCGCCTTAAAGTCTTTCGGTGTTTCTATAAAATTTTCAATGGCTACCGCCAAAAACTCAAATTGATTGGTAAATGCATAATTTCGAAAATAATGAGAGGCTAGTAAATTATCTTTTAAATTATGATTGGTTGATAACAATAATGACAATTCCTTAAATGAATCACTAAAAATAGTTGAGCTTACATCACGTTCCTTCATGCTATTTAAATGGATAGCATGGGTAATTTCATGTATACCTAAATTCAAATTATCATTTTCTATAGCGAATCCTTGTTTGAAGTCTTCCCATGATAAAACCAAAGCTCCAAGCCTGGGATTAAATTCACCTTTATGGTAGGTATTATTGGAATTAGAAAAAAACTTTTTGGGATATATTACAATTTTTGAAATAAGGCCGATATAAAAATCCCTAAAACCAAAAGTAAGCATAACCGCGGTTGCCGATATTAGGACTATCATTTCATCTGTAACATTCAAACCCTCTCTACCAATAAAATCCTTGTCTTTTATAAATGAAGCCAGACGGTGTTCAAAAAACTTTTTCTCTTTTTCAGTTAATTTATTATAAAATGAAAATTGTTTTTTTAGAATATCTTTTTGATGGTTGTCTAACTTTTTTAAAGTGATATAAAAATGGTTGTATAGTGGTTTTTTGTATGTCATTACATAACCCATTTCAAACATTTTAAAACTATAGCGTAAAATTATAAACGCCATAATAACTAGAAAAACACCTAATATAATTTGGTTTGTTAAGTTTAAACTGGTGAAATATAGGTTGGTTGGCATAAACTACTAAACGTATATTTTGAATTTTAATTATAACAGAAAAACTCCAATATATAAATCGAAAATATAAGGAATAAAAACTAACCTTATATAAATTAAATTTTAAAAGCGTTTATTATATGCTTCATAAAAAAAATATAGGTCTTTGAATTTTATTATGAACAAAAATTCAAAAATAACGGATGAGAAATATGAAAATTAATTAAATAAAAAAAATTACCATTCCCAACCAATACCAGTCCTAAATACATAATCTGTTTGAACGGAATTAATTGCGGGCTGATTATCGTAGTTAAAAACAAAACCTGCACGAATGAATAAATCCAATGGAAGATCGTATTTCAAATCGAGATTTAAATCGGCACGATATCTTCCTTTTTCAGTTAACCCAGAATACCCCATGTAATTAAAAGATAACTCTAAACCATCAACTGCATATAAATTTAATTCAGTACTCAAAGATCCCTCCCAACTATTAAAACTTTCATCAATATTAGAAAATCTTTCTAGATTATTATTTATACCAATTTTCAAAATCAAATAGGCTTTGTTCGAACTATAAATATAATTACCAACACCTAATTGAGAATTAGCACGAATATCAATTAATTGTTCTGTATTTGAAAGAGTAGAAATCGTTAAAATTCCAAACCAATTTTTAAACAATAATCGTTTGTAATCTAACAAACCATCGGTTCGTTTAATCGATTCCGTTTCATTTTGAGAAGAACGTATTATATTATAGGTGGCATTAACAGACCACTTATCTTCATGATATCCTGCCGAGCTACGTAAAGAAAATTGTTGCATATCTCGAGCCTTAAACAAATTAAAGCCTGCCTCTAATGTGGCAGTAAATCGATTATCAAATCCATCTTTTAATTGAGCTAAGTATACGATATCGCTAAGATTACAAATCAAATATGTTTCGCTTTCATCAAATATTTTTACTTTCCCGTCGGAAATTGATTCTAATCTTCCGTAAATTACTTTACCATCAGCACTTACTAGAAATTGAGACTTCGTATATATTTCTTTGATACTTTGCCACTTTATTTTAAAATTTTCATCACCATATGGAATATCTATCTCTAGTACTCCTTTTTCCATTTTCTTGATTTCACCCACCAGTGCAGTGCCTCCATTAAAAACTAGAGAATCAGAAACGGCGAAAGAAATATTAATACAAAGTAAAAATATAAGAGTAATGGTTTGCCTAAGTTTAATAATCATAACATTTTAAATAGTTTTGAAAATCAATTCCACTTGAAAAGTACTAATAATTAAATACTATATTTACAAATCCGCCAGTCCAAATGGAAGTATCCCCTACAATATTTTCTATCCCATTCCCTGCAAATGACATACTAAATCCTGCATTGAAAAATATATTTCTATTTATTATTCTATTGTACTCAATAAAAAAATCATTTGCTAAACTGGGTTGGGACACGCCTACAACTACGGTAGGTATATTATCTGAAAACTCTACTCTAGCGGCTTGTCCGAATTGTATTGGGCTATTTAACTGTTGAGCAGCAATACTTGCATAACGAAATGTAATTATATCCTTTTGTGATGGCATCATTCTTATACTTAAGCCAAAGGATTTAACATTCGAATTAATAAAAACCATAGATGATTTTGAACCTGTAGACCATGCACTTGGTGAGCCTTCATAATATAATGGATCAAAGCGTTCTAAACCTGGTGTATCAGGATCATCACCAGAAAAAATTTGATAAGAGAACATCATTGTAGGTCTCCAAGTTATATTTGAAAAATCATATCCAATTTGGGCCCTTCCTCCCCAAGCATTCATGTCTATTCTATCATTCCATTCATATGCAAAATCAAGAGCAGTGAACAGGTTTTTTAATGAACTATTAAAAGGGTAGGTTTTACCATAAAAATTAATGGCATTCAAATCTTCTCTAGCTCCAAAAGTAATTATTGGGGCACCATTGCCATTAGGTGCCGCTTGAGGGTAAGGCGCATTAGAATTGATAACATTGACATAACTAATCCCAATATATTCATTTACGGATTCATTTAGATTAAAATCAAATCCAAAAATTTCATTTTTCGTATCATTGGAAGGTAACTCGTTAGGATTTATATAAAAAACTGTCGTACTCAATTTGTTACTAGTTAATTTTCCTATTGCAGACATTTCCCACGCTTTTCGAGGGCCAAATTTTAGAGCACCTCTTTCAAAACCACTAACACCTCCATTGGCAATTAACATACCAGTTCCTAATTTAAGCTCTTTAGATCCGACCGAAACATCTAAATTTGATTGTTCAGATAATGAAAATTGATAGCCTAAATGGGCTTCTTCTAGAGTTATTCTCCCAGTATTTTTTTCATCAAATGCATCTGTACCCAAAGTAGAAGAAGCTACTGCCGAAATTTTACCATAGAATTTAGATTTTCCTGAAGGCATTGTAAATCCCATTCCAGGTTTAACGTAGGATTCTAGCCATTGGGTATCAGAGTTGTAATCTAACTGAGGAACGTCTGCTAAGTTCCAAAACAAATTGGTTTCTGCCACTGCATTGGAACCAAACTGTAAATAGCCCTGAACTTTTAAATTTTCGGAGTCATGCAATTTCAGAAAGTTTGTTTCCTGAGCGCTGATATGATTAATAAACAAAAAGAAACCTAAATAGAATAAAAGTTTTAATTTCATGAGGTTGGTTTTTAATATTGTGTGATACTTTATTTGTTAATCTACTTTCCTATAAGCCAATATTTCTTTCCCTTCTAAGTTGTAAAAGATCAAAATATTATCTTTAAATTCATATCTATTAATGTCTTTCAATGCTTTCATATAGCGTTGAGGGTATTCCATTTCAGGACACATTTTACGTGTACTGCCTGTATTTTCTATTACAATTTTTTCATTGGACAGTTCTGAAATGGACCCGAAATATTCGTTACAGCCATCATTGCCAAATATCTTCATTTCATGGGTATTGACCTCTAATTGTGGAACTGTTACCATACGATTAATAGGAAACCCTTCTACCCTAACTGCTGCCCAAATATCATGGAGTCTATCACGGTTACTTGTTTGCTGTTGAGACATAAAACCTAAAATTACGTTGTTGTCTTTATCAAATAACTGCAGTTCTCCTTCTATAACTTTAAAGGAACTTACTTTATTAAGTAAATTAAAATATTGGTCTTCATAGTTCTTTTCGGGACAGAGCATTAAAGTACTAGCACTTTTGGACATTTGGATTTCTTGTAATCCAAGTTGAAGAATTTTACCACTGAAGGCGTTACAACCACCATTTCCTCCAAAAATCATTTCAGATAGATCAATCTGTAATACTGGTACTTGAATGCTGTCATTTAGCTTTTCACCTTCTATTGTACCCAAAATCCATCTTGTATTTAACTGTAATCTAGGATCTTGTAGACTATCCAACACTTTTAACACACGGTAACCAATTGATGGTGCATCGGCCAATTGTTCGGATTCCTCTAATTTCATTTCTTCCAATTGGACCTTTTGAAGTTGTCCAAGTTTAAAATCAAATCCTTGAATTTCTGCACCAAATAGTTCCCATTTTGCATTATCTAGAGTTTCTGTCCTTGATACGAGAAGACATGATGATTTCCCTACACCAAGATCACATGTTGTTTTAAATCCACTTATCCATATAACTGATGTTTTATTTTTCATCATAGAACAAGAAACTAATGTCAGGAGAGAAAACATTAATAAAGCTATATTTTTCATAATTAAGTTTAAGATTTACGTTTACCTATTAAGTAGCCTATATAAAATGGTAATCCTAGTACTACTATAAAGAGTAAAATAAAGTACATTATCAAGTTTCTTAAGGTTTTTCCTATGCTGGCAATAGCTTTTTCAACACCAGATTCTACCAATGTATCAGCCTTGGCCGTTAAAACCATCCGCTCTCTTTTTATAATGGAATCTATAGCAACCCGCTCCCTATGTATTATTTCGTCAACCGACTGAACATCAGAAGAAAGACTTCGCATAGCCGATTCTATTTCATAATTAAGGCTACTAAAAAGGGGGCCAATATTATTTCTGAATTCTTTAATGGCTCTTTCAATAGTTTCTGGAGACCTCTCGGCTATAACAATTAAGCGTTGAAATTGTCGGTCAATTTCTGCCAATTTTGCCTCAAAATCTAAGGAGTCAAGTCCCTTTTCTTTTAAAAATAATTCTGATTTCCAATTGAAACGTTTACCAGCAGCATCTGAATAATAACCAAATCGGTTGGTAGCATCTGAAACTACTTCTGATAAGGTTCCCACAGTTTGAACCGCTATACTATCAGGTATTTTATTGAACTCCAAATAGGATTGCCTTACGGATTTATGCTTAAATTCCTTTTGCAATAACAAAGGTGTGTTATTAGCATAATCTTCCACAAATTCTTTAATTCTTTTAAACTCATCTTTACTCAATACACTCTTAGCAATTTTTTGAATTTCTTCTATATTTTGATGAACCGCATCAAGCGCTATTGGCTTATGTGCCCCAAAAACCTGCTCTAGATAAGGGTTTTCGAGCGAATTTCTTACTTCTAAAAAATAAGCCCAAGTATCTACCAAAGCTATCCTTGGCTCAGTTTGAAAACTAATTTTTCCTAATTCTTCAGATGTTTGTATTTTCCAATGCAGTGTGTTTAGTTGAACGCTTTTCTCCTTTTTTGATAAATTATGAATACTATCCGCAGCTTGTTCTATTCTGTCCATAGCATTATTAGCGAAACCTTGTGTTAATAATCTGGTATTCAGATCGACAAGTCCCAATGGTTTCTGTTCACTTTCAATCTTAACGAGGGAACAAGAATTCAAAGACAAAAGAATTGTTAAAAGCAATAAATTAAATGGTAAATAATTTTTAACCAATAACTTATCTTTAAAAATATTCAACATAACTTTTTCCTTTTATTTCAGTTTAATAGCTTTTATTCATTTTGTTTTTTTGCCAGAAATCCTTTTAATAACAAACGGTTTGTTTATAAAATTAAGCGCTCCTAAAACCAAAACTAAAACTGATATACCTAATAACTTCATTCCATCAGTATGTTCAAAATCCATTGCAAATAGATGCCTTACTATGGCTATCATGGCAATTTCATAAATTATAATGAGATATTTAGAATGCTCTTCCGATTTAAGAAACACGAAAAACGACTGAATTAGTTCCAGTATAATAGTAAGTAAAAGAATTCCAGCAATAAACCCTTGCACATGTTGCACGAATAAATTCTTAACATCAACTGCATTTGTTGAAAAATCAAAAATGGATGTTTTATTGAGCATTGTTCTTACTACTAATAATATCAGCTCTGCAGACGAATAAACCAATATCACAAAAAGAACGACTATAATTAGCCAATAAAAAGCTTTAATACATTTTTCTATTAAATTCATATCTCATAAAGATTTAGTGTTTTTACTATCTTGATTATTACATAGGGCTCAATAAATAAGTTCAAAATTATTTATCCATAATTCGCTTCCAATAGCACCAGTAAAAAAATCTCCCAAAGCACTAGATGAAAAAACGACCGTAATATGCGTTGGTGTCGCAGATCCTAGACCCCATGATTCACCATCCTGAATATTTGCATATTCATACTCTAGGTCTGAAGGTGTTAATTCTCCATATTTTATATCTATTACTAGATTCTCCCAATTAGCAACTTCAATTCCACTTCGAAACCAACCTGTACCAATCCTTTGAATATTATTACCATCTCTTTTTTCCAACAAAACATAAATATCGCATTGATCACCTCCCAAAAGTAAATTTCCATCAGCATCCTCATATGAGGATCCAGGAATGTAAATATAATCCAACTTAAAAGCATTAGGCCGTCCGTTAAATGGCGTACCAAAATCTATATTGGATCTGGGATCTGTTGGATTTGGGAATTTATCTGTAAATTTTCCAGTAAATAAGGTCGCTGCCGCCATTCTTACCAATAGTGGCGCCGAAACACTAGTAAGTCGGGCTGCAAAATCACCATCACCGAGGTCTTCAGGATTAGTATTAGCGTCTCCGGCTATGGCTAAAGCTCTGTTTGCAGTGCCCCAAACCGTGTTTTCGGCGCTTTCTCCAGGTTGTTGATATCTTCCAACATTATACCATAAATCGAAATCGCTATTTGGTAATTGAGGGTTGGGTAATGCGGGTATTGCTGTAACTGTCCAAACAGCTGTTGAATTATCTTCCGCTGTCACCGTGTAACTCACAGGCTCTAAAAAATTCTGAGGCTCATTTTTTGAGGGAGAAATATTGGCTAAGTTAGAAATTTCTATAATTGATGGGATTAAATCAATTAGTTGAGCTTCCTCACTCATAGGAATTATTATACTTCGCAGTTCTTTATTAATCGATGTTAAACCTGCCTGACCAGGCAATTGAAATGCTTTGACTTCTTTAAAAGATGATAGACCGAATTCATCCTCGCTTATACATGATTCTACAAAGAAAAAACCTAAAAGCATCAAAATGAAAAAAACTTTGAATCTTTTAATGTCGATTGTTATTTTATTGGAATTCATAATTTTAAGCATATACTTTTATTTGATAATTTTCTAAAAATAAAACGCAACCCCGAGATTTAGCTCTAATAAATTCAATCTTAAGTCGATGTTAGTTTGTTCTATACGCGTTCTATTTGATACATCATCATTTACCACTTCTTTTTCAATGCGAGTTGATAATCCGGCTACATTTACTCTAGTCTCAAAAGCCCAATTTCGGGTAAAGAAAAGAGCCACTCCTGGACTTACACCGAGTTGAATTTCTAAAAAATCACCCTCAATTTTATCTACATTATCTAATGAGTAAATCCTTTGGAGAGATTCTCCAAAAGTAAATCCTAGTTCAGTTTGAATAAGAATTTGCAATTTCCCTTTACCAATGGGAATGTAGTTTCGCATATTTGGCACAAAGGAAATGCCTCGTTGAAGACGTTTAGAATTTATATTCTCTTCACTTTCACCTAAATAGGTAATGTCTTCACGGGATTGACCATAGCCAATTGATAAACCTAAAGTAAAGTTTTCTTTTATTGCATAACCTCCATTACCTATTATTCTATAAGTATATCTATCTTGATCTAAGACTTGCCTTAAAAGTTGGTCTTCGTTTTCAGCTTTTCTCTGATTCAAAGAAAAGGTAAGGGAACTATAAAACCTCCCTTTTTCAATTTTAAAATCCTGGTCAATTGTTGATTCTTCTTGTGAAAATCCGTTGATGGTTACCAACAATAAAAGAGTAATTGACCAATATAATATAGTTAACTTCATCATGCCTATTAGGATTTACTTATTCATCAAGTATTTTGCAACAGCATGATATGCCGGTAATGAAGTTGGATCAATCTTAGAATTCTTGGCCTCAGGATGGGAGGAAAACCTAACAATAACCATTTCTGCTTTTGGATCTATATAAATAGTTTGACCGTGAACTCCTCTTGCTGCAAATGACCCGTGTTCGTTGTGAGTTATCCACCACATATCTCGATAACTCCAATTTAATGAACCATAAGAAGATTTTTTAAATGCCTCCTTGTCACCCCCTTTCATAATGTCATCAATGAGTGCAGATGGAAGAATTTGTTGTTTATTGAAATATCCTTTTTTTCGAATCATTTCTCCAAACATAGCCATATCCCTCATATTTGCGCTAAATCCACCTCCGGCAAATGCAATCCCGGCACCATCTATCTGATAATATCCATCAAAATGAGTTCCAAGTGGTTTCCAAATCCTGTCAGAAAGCAACTCAGGAATGCTCTTTCCAGATACTTTAGAAATTATCCAGCCCATGACATCTGTATTTACTGTTTTATATCCAAAAACTTCCCCATGTTCACCTTCTTTTTGGACCGTTTTCAAATAATCATAATAATTGGTAGGTCCATTGTATGATTGTGGTTTCGGAAAAGGATTACCCGCAGCCGAAAAAGCCCAAATTTCTGCATTAGGGTTGGAGTAATCTTCGCTATATTTTAATCCAGTTGTCATGTCTAAAATTTGCCTAATCGTGGCATCTCCAAAGGCCGAGCCTTTTAACTCTGGAATATAATCTGACCCTAATTTATTTTCATCTAAAACTCCCTCTTCAATTAATAAGCCTCCAAGGGTACCAGTAAAGGTTTTACTTACTGACATTGCTGCATGGAGTCCATCAGGCTTTAATTCACCAAAATACTTTTCATAAATTATTTTCCCCTTATGAAGAATAAGCATTCCATCAGTATAATTTTTTTCTAAAGACTCTTTCCAGGTCATTAATCCATTAGCATTTGTTGGAGTAAATGTAATGGCATCAATATTATTATCAAGTCTAACTTTAAACTTAAAAGTTTTACCGGTAGTTGATTTCACAACTGTAGTTGGCATAAATTGACGCATATGGCAAACGCTATAACGTAATGCAGGAAATTTAAAGAAACTACCGTCGATGGCAGACACAATTTTGTCTTTAGGTGGCGGAAAACCTTGCATCCACCCCATTTTTACCGGGTCTGAATCATTAAAATTCAAAGGAGTTTGGGCAATCAAATCAGTACTAAAGACTGCGGAAAATAGCAAGAAAGAATATAATAATTTTCTCATATATTAAAAGTTTTTGGTGATTCCTAATTGAATTAAAAGACCTCTATTGTTAATAGTTTCTTTTTTAGTGGGAACCTCGGCAACCGAGGTAATGTTAAAACCGCCGCCCAGTGATTTACCTACTATTGGCGCAACCACAAAGTCGAAGTTGTTATTTTCAAAATCATTGATGATTCTGGGCTCGAAAACAAAGAACCAGCCAGAGGCCATAAATTTTGCCAAAAAAGTCCTAAGGGTAAAAACGCTCAATGTTGGATACTTTAAATTTTTTGATAAATGGAAAAGATATTGAGGCTGTATTGCAAAAAATAAACTAGTATTAACCGTGTAGGAATATGTTAAAGATGGGTTCATTGAAAAATATTGATTCCCAAAACCAACTGCTCCTGTTGGTAAAGTAAATTCTGCGGCCGCAGCAAGTGCATGTTTATTCTTTACATAAAAAGCATTTAGGATGGAAAATCGTAGATCGCCCATTCTGGTTTCAAAATTACTATCCAACTGGCCATTATTGGTAGTTATTATTTCTGGCTTTAATCCAAAACTCCATCGATTGACCCCGACAGTAAAATTTATCCTATTGTTTATCTGAGATCTATTATCAGATTTATCATAGTACCATATTGAATATACCAACTTTGTTATTACCCTGGTTGGATCTACTCCAGATTGCGTTCTTAATGATTCCAGTTTTGTTGTGTCTTGTGAAACTTGCGAATTTCCTAAGTAACAACCCAAAATTAAAAATATGATAAAGAGTTTTTTTAGGAACATTTAAAATTATTATCACAAGTAAATTAATTAAAAATAAAAAAAAATTTATTTTCTTCATAATTTAAATAATGAGTCTTTTGCCTGTAATATTTGGAAATTTAAATAAATTGGAGATGCATGTTTTGAAAATGAATTAAAAATTCATTGAAACCAAAAATTATTTAGAAAAGAGAAATTTTATTTAATAAAGATTGTAATAATAAAAAACTTCAACCAAATTGGTTGAAGTTTTTATTTTGTGAACCAAATAGACCTGACTTCAAACCAAATAAAAGACTTATTCAAAAACTTAAATAGTAAATTATATTAAGTGATTTATTGAGCATTTAAGGACAAACTTAACTAGTAGAGCGAACAGAAAAATGTAGGACCTTTATTATTTGAATTAAAGAGATTTTAAAAGATTAATGATATATAATTCTAAATTAATCTTTAGATGGTATTTAGCGCTTATAAGTAATTACTTTATAAACTCCAGGTGTAACGACACTTTGTTTAGTAGCTGGCGAATAGGCATCAGGTTCTCCTTCCTTTTTGGTTGTCTGTAAGATATCTTCATTTGTTACATAAGTTCTTCCAAATACCCTTAATCTTGAATTATGATAGGTTTCATCACCATTCATCATGCGGGTAGTTATCCATTTTTTATTTTCAAAGCGGCCTTCAAATACCTGACCGATATAACCAATGGTATTTTTTACCTCTGAAGAAAAATACATAGACATATTCATACCTATAACTATAAACTCATCGATACCAGATTGAATGATAATACCAAAAGAAGGTTTATTTGGTTTTTCATACATGACTTTGATCTTGTAATCACCTAAATAAATATCATTATAAGTCTCGCTGCCTTCTTGAAGTACGGCCCTCATGTTACCAGTGCCTTGGTAATCTTTTATTAAATGTTCAACTTCATTGAGAACTTCATACGATTTTGTAAACACAAAATTATCAGCAGCATCTTCTATTCCAAAAGGAGAGAAACAAATCGCATCATGTTCTCCAAAAGCATAATAGGCTCTTCCTACCTCAGCTTTAGATTCTGGTACCAATAAAGGATTATCATCTCTATGGTACATAGCTACAATTTCCTTGAAGTTTGGTAAGTAAATGTCAGGCGACTGAATATCTATGTCTGGTGCAGCAGCTTTCCAAATATCCATAACCCTTGAAACCGGGCCACCATTTGGATACACCCCGGGTAAGTCTTCAGATTTCTGAACTATCCATGCATTAACCATCATGGGTAAATTATACTGCTCACGGCCTGCTTTAGCCACAAAGTTTATATACGTTGCGTATTGCCAAGTGGTAAAAAATGCTTTTGACTCTGATGTATCACCAAAAAGTTCTTTCCAAGTCCCCTGTGTTTTAAAATTAGATTCGGACCAAGCATCTCTTACATAAGTATCTAGATTTTTTTTATTTTTCTTTAAATAATTAATTAATTCGCTTGGCACAGTTTGTTCATATAATTTCAAGGAAATGGTATTATAATCAATATCTTGAAACATCCCTACTTCATTTTGCGGTTGCATTAAGATTACTGTCTGATCTTTGTCTACTTCTTTAATATGCTGCATTAACTGAGCAAATGCTTTTGCATCCGCTTTTTTTGTTGCCTCACAGAATGGGGATAAAGTTTCAATTTCGTTGCCTTCTTTGGTTTTTACTCTAAAAAAGCGTTTAGTGTCTTTTTTTACCCACATAGGCGCATAACTTGATTCTCCATTCTTCCAACTTGCAAACCATAGTAAACAAACTTTTAGATTATTTTTACTTGCGTTATCGATAATTGCGTCAACTAATGAGTAATCAAAAACACCTTCCTCTGGCTCAAATTGTTCCCAGGCAAGTGTTACAAAAACCGAATTTAGATTCATCTTTTTCAACTTTGGAAAAAGAGGCTCCATATACTCAATTGTTGAAGCCGAGGAATTATGAACCTCTCCAGCAATCATCAGAAATGGTTCATTATTAACCATAAGTTGAGTTGCAGTTCCCTTTTTTTGTAAGTTAGGTGTATTTTGAGCTATAACTTGGCAACTTATAGTCATTATAACTAGTAGTATTCTATATAATTTCATAACTAAATTCTATGTTTAACAAAAATTTATTGAAAAATAAAACTCACCATAATTGGTGAGTTTTACCTTAACTAAACTAAAACTATTGAAAGAATATTTTCTTCACTCCACGAACATCATCTTTCTCAATTTGTAAAATGTAAATTCCTTCATTGCTAACAGCTTTGGAAGATGTTTTTCCTTGAATAGTTTCATCCAAAATCAATCTACCAAGCATATCAAAAACTTTTAATGATGTATTGATTTGATCCTTGGCAAAATTGATTTTTCCAGATTTATCAAAAAATACTACTTCTTCAAATTTTGTAAATGACTTATTACTTAATGTTGAAGACTGTCCAAAATATATATTATCCACATAAACCCCTATTGAAGTGCCCTCCGTTGGGTATAAAGTTATCTTTGTCATTGTGTTGCCTATCTCGTCATCAAGTGTTATACTATACTCTTGCCAGCCTGTGCCTGAATATGTTATATTACCACCAAAATATGCACCGTCATTAAATTGAACTTGTGCTCCTGGAGAACTATTAGGATTATAAACTGAGAAGAAAAGTTTATCACCAGCTACGGGAGTGTACGTTGGAAAATATTGAATTTCCAACCATGGAAAAGGATTAGTCGTGCCTGAAAATGCACAATTTGCACTGGAATTAACAGCATCAGATAGAGGATTTGAAACTTCTGCCCCATTTGGAGATTCGAAAAACATACCAGATGATTCTGTCTCATCATAAACTATTGGATTTTCGGCAGGAGCTAATACTGAGTTTTGCCCAAAGTAAATGTTGTCTACATAAACCCCTATTGATGTTCCCTCAGTCGGGTATAGTGTAATCTTTGTTATTGAATTACCTATCTCATCATCAAGTGCAATAACATATTCTTGCCACCCAGAGCCAGAATACGATATATTACCTCCAAAATATGCGCCATCATTAAATTGAACTTGTGCACCTGGAGATGAATTCGGGTTATAAACAGATAAGAAAAGCTTGTCACCTGAAACAGGGGTATAGTTTGGGAAATACTGAATTTCCAACCAAGGAAAAGGATTATCGGTACCAGAAAACGCACAGTTAGCACTGGAATTTACAGCATCTGAGAGTGGATTGGAAACCTCCCCACCGTTTGGAGATTCGAAGAACATCCCTGAAGAAGTTGATTCGTTATAAACGTATGTTTGGGCATCTACCATCATAGACAACATAACGGCAATTAAACAAAGTAAAAATGTAATTTTTGATTTCATAATTTTGATATTTAGATTAGACATTAATTAGTTTTTAATATTTAGTTTTTTTGATTTTTGACATAAATCTCCACCCTGAAAATCTTATGTATTTGATTTACAGTTGTTTATAATTTAATTAATAATTAATTATTGAGACTCTTTTAGCGATATCTCATCAATATATATAGTTCCCAATCCGGGTTGTATAAACTTAAACTGTGTCCATGCATTATTGGCCTTGCCCTCAGAGTAAACTTGAGTAAGGTCCCCTGTTTGAAAAGTAATTGTTTTAAAAGACCACTCACTTGTAACCTCAGGTATCGGGCTATACCATGCGAAATTTCGCCATGATTGCTTGTCGCTTTCATTGGTCACCTCAGCTGCAGTAACTCGATTGAAATCTTCACTTTTAATCCAAAAACTGAATTCATAGGTCTTATTACTTTGCAAAACTGCATTTGGAAAACCATTTTTTCCTTTAGTGAATAGTTGTGATTCTATATTTGCCTGATTGATAACAATTTTTGCAAAACCATCGGTTCCATTAGCACCTTCACCTGGCGAATTCTCAATACTAAAAACCATGGCATCAGTGCCATTTGATATCCATCCTTCCCAAGTATCAGCCGCCAACTCCAAATTTTCAAAACCAAAAACAGATCTAACGTATTGTTCGGTTCCCACCTGAATATTTATGGTTTGAGTATCTGTAATGCCATTTAAAAATGTGACTTCAAGCATACATTCAACAGGGCCCTCTTGAGAGAAAGTCACACTTACTTCGTCATCTGTTGAACTTGATGGTGAACCTCCTGGAAATGTCCATATTCTTGAAGCAACACTGTTGGAATTGTCTTTAAAAACTATTGGTTCGTTGGCACTTGTTTGAAAAGCACTGACATTAAAGTTTATAAGACCGCTTCCAACTTGAACAAAAATATCTTTAGATTCGGTAATACCATCAGAAAATGTATTCTCAATAGTACATGTAATTAATCCAACTTCCGAGAAACTCACATTCACTTCTTTATCAGTAGAAGTAGCTGGTGAACCACTTGGAAATGTCCATTTCCTAGAAACAACACCAGTAGAATAATCGGTAAAAGTAATCTCTTGCCCCAGATTAGTTTGTTCACTACTGACATCAGGATCAAAAACTATTTCATCAGGATAATTATGGGTTTCTTCGCAGCCAAATAAAAAGGCTAAGGCTAGAGTTAAGGTTAAAATTTTTGTTTTCATTTTTATAGTTTTTTTTTAAAATGATTGTATTAAGCTCTGTAAGCTGTTTGCAATAGCAGAATCATTCATATAATAATTAGAAATAATGTTTTGTTGGTATTGATCTATCGCCATGGCTATAGGACCTATGTTGATATCAAAAGGATTCCAATTTGGTACGGGAACATTAAGATTTGTTGGCAAATCATTAATTCTAACATTATCAGGTAGTCCCAGCAAAGGATGATAATACCCTAAATCGGCATACGATCTTAAAGCCTGTATGGACTTCGAAGGACTAAAAGGCAATGCCAAAGCTGCGCCATAAGGTGCAGGTGATATTTGAATGACTTCATTAGTATTGGCCCCTGACACCAAAGAGCCTTGGTTGCTGATGTATTTTTTCCAATTAATAAATCCATTATTTTCAACACTGGATAATGTTTGGCAAGCAGTTAAGCCCATTAAAGTCATATTGAATTTTGACTCAGATGTTTGTGCGTCATTATTGAATGCTGAAATACTATTACCTTTATAAGGTTCAACAGAACCTGTCCAAAGTTGCATCCAATTATAAGTAAAGCCAGCTCCAAACCAACTTACATGATAACCATTTTTATATTCTCTATAAATTCTATTTAAATCTAGATTATTTACCTTTCCAGAGGCTAAAGCTTCTAAATAGATTAATTCTGTTTCTTCTGAAAAAGCATCTGCCCAAACCTGTCCATTCTTTTGCCCGTTAACAGCATTTATTCCTTTTACAATCCTACCAAATCTATACGAGTCGTTCGCATTAGTATAGATTGATTCTTCCCACATAGGCCTATTCAACAACTCATTGCATATTGTTACGATTTCTATGTCATTTGCGAATTTTTGTTTTACGGTTCTAATACCAGCAGCACAAATTGCCCAATCAATAGTGCTGACCGCTGCAGCATCACCTTGGAAAAGGCCACTACCATCAGCATTATAATAGTGCAACGGAAAACCATAAATACCTCCAGAACCATTGAACCAATTTTGTGCTTGTTGCCATCTAAGCATCGACAAAATTCTAGTCCTTGATGTTTGCGAATCGATAATATTATCATTTTCAGCCAAAATGTAAATAGCATAGGCATAACCCATTCCTGATAAAGATACTCTCGACGCATCATCACTTGCTTCTAATACAATACCTCTACCATTGCCAACATCTCTGTAATTCCATAAAAAATAGTTTATGCTTGCCTTTTTTAGCCATTCTACAAATTGAGCATCGCTTGGTGGTGGCTGGTATGGTGAGGTAGTTCCGTTGTTCAAATAAATATCATCAATCCCCAATGCCCCTTTCTTAAAAATTGACAGGTTTTGTTTATTTCCTTCAATTTTAAATGATAAATGATGTAAGCCATGGTCGTTAAGAGTCATGGTGTATGACCTCATTTGATCTGTAGTTATATCAAATTCCTCACTTTTCAATAAGTTACCTGAAATATCAAATGCTTCAAGAGTTAACTTAATTGGTACTTCATAGCTTACCGCTCTAAAGCTAAGACCTTTTAAATTCTGTAAGAATTCCATAGGTACTGGTACTCTATTTATAAGTTTACCATGAATGGCAACAACAAATTCCATATAATCACTGCCGCTATTAAAACCTTCAAATGATATTTTATGCATCGCGTTGAAGCCATTCCTTAAAATTTCTGAAGATACCTTACTAAACTGACTGTTTCTAATGACCCACTCCGAATTAACTTCAGTGTTTCTCTCCTTACCCATATCCGCAGTATATATGGCAATACCGGGATAATGCGTTGGTTCAGTTAAATTTGGAAGAAAAAAAATATCATTCTTGGGGTAATCAGAAATATTATAATCTGGGTCATTTTCAACAATATCTTGAATTTTATCATTACTGCTACAAGCAATAGTTGATAGCAACAAAACAGCTATAACAAAAAGCATTTTCAAGGCTATGTTTTTAAATAAATCAGTATTATTTATTGTTTTCATAGTTACCTAGTAATTAATTATAGCCGGGGTTTTGCTCCAAATTACTTTTTAGAATCTCCTCAATGGGTATTGGCCATAGATAATGATACGCTGGAAAGCTTCTCTTTCCCGTACCTCCCTCGAAATAAAAATATCTATAAGACTTTGAGCCGTTAGATGGGTTTCTGACAACCTCTACCCCAACAATGTCCTTTGCAAAATCGTTTTCTGCGTCCATCCATCTTCTAGCATCGTACCATCTATTACCTTCAAAAGCCAATTCTATTTTTCTTTCATGCTTGATTTTCGCCAATAAATCCCCTGAGGCATTGATGGGTGGCATATTAACACCTGTTCTACTTCTCACGCGATTCACATACTCAACTGCAGTAGAAAAATTATTGAGATGATACTGAGCTTCAGCATAGGTAAGATAGAATTCTGCCAGCCTCATGTAAATCCAAGGTTGGTCACTTGCAACGCCGGCATTCAGCTCCCAACTTTCATCTAAGGATTTTCTAATACCATATCCCAGTACGCTTCCATTCCACCAAAAATCAACATCCGTATTTCTACTGTCTTTTCCACCATTCCAAAACTCGAGTTGTCTACCCTTAAAGACAGTGCCGTCATAAAGAACAGAATATCTTAATCGAGGATCCCTGTTTTGATAAGGATTACCTGGATTGTAGTTCGTGGCATTTGGATTGATAATTGGAGTTAAATTATTTGGATTAGTACCTGTGTAACCTAATACTGGAATGACTCCTGATGTAGTTTCGTATTGGTCTATAAACTCTTGCCTTGGATTTTCACTTATCCAACCCCCGTCACCATTTGGAAAACGCCATTCATCAATGCTATGTCCACCTCTATAGTGAAAATAGAAATCTGATAAAACATCTACTAGTTCAAATCCATACTGGTCAATAAATTGTTTAAAAAAGATAACCTCAGGGTCCATTGCATTTAAGAAAAGACCTTTGTAATCTGTTGATAAGCTATATTGACTAAGATTGAATAACTCCTCACAGGCATCGGAAACCAATTGCCATTTGGATTGGTCATTTGAAATATTAAATAACGGGCTAGCATCGAACAATAAAGCACGTATTTTCAATCCTATTGCAGCACCTTTGGTAATTCTTCCAAATTCCAATTCAACAGCTTCATTTTTATTTGGCAAATCTTGGATTGCCAAATCTAATTCCTCAACTATAAACTCCACACATTCTTCAAAAGAAGCTCTAGGAACATCAAAATTGGAATCTAAACTAAAAGTTTCTTTAATTAAGGGCACTCCGCCATATCTTGAAATAAGTTCAGTATAAAAGTATGCCCTTAAAAACCGAATCTCTGCGGTAAGTTGTTTAACTCTTTCAACCTCTTCTCCAGAGTATAAAGCAATATTCTCAAGAAAAATATTATTATTTCGAATAGCTGAATAGGCATCTAGCCAAAAACCATTGAAATAATACATGTTTAAAGAACCAGACGTTAATCCGCCTTGGGTATATTTATCTAAAAATCTGGCTTCATGCATGTGGTAACTTTCATCGGTAATTCCAGTCATCCGTAAGCCCCCTGCCCATTGTGGAAAACCATGAGGTAGTTCGTTATACCTATCGTTTACATAAAGCTCAATTAAGTTCAAATCTTGCCAAACATTGGCTTCTGATACCGCATCTTGTGGCTTTAAATCCAAGAAATCATTATTACAACCAGAAGATGACACTATGATTATTGCAGAAATTAATATTTGTTTTAATCTTTTCATTTTCTTTTTCATTAAAATGTTAAGTTGATACCTGTTGATAAAAGCCTTTGCTGGGGATAAAACCAACCTGTCGAGGAACTGCTTTCTGGATCATTAATCTTTACGTTATCGTGGATGATCAAAAGATTATGTCCTGCTACAAATAATCTTAAACTATTCAATCCCAATTGATCCAAAAGTTTTTGGTTGAATGAATAGGACAATTCAACATTCTTTAATCTCAAGAATGAATTGTTTCTTACCCAAACCGTTGATACCTCACGAAAACTACTACTAGCTGTATCAAATGCCGCAGGATAAATGGCATTAGGTGACCTCAACTCTGACCTCCATCTATCTTCATAGAAAGCAGCTTGTTGGTTGATATCGAAAGGCCTGTAAATTGTTTGAGCCTGTCCCTGTCCTTGAAGTAAGGTATTTAAAGCAAAACCTTTCCACTCCATTCCTAAAGTTATACCATATACAATCTTTGGTGTAGGTGAATTTTCCAAAATAATTTGATCCTGTTCATTTAAAACACCATCACCATTTTGGTCAACAATCCTCACATCTCCAGGCTGTGCATCAGGAAAACTAACTGAATTATCTACTTCTTCTTGATTTTGATAAATTCCATTGGCCTCATACAATAGAATAAAATCTACTGGTCTTCCTGTTCTACGTTGCCATTCTGGAACATTCGGTGGTTCATCTATGAATATAATTTCACTTTTGGCAAAAGTGAATTGACCACCAATCGAATAGTTAAAATCCTTAATTTGATTTTTGTGTGTAAATTGGGCTTCAATACCACTGTTGGATACTTTACCAATGTTTTCATCAGGCAAGGTTAAACCAGAAAAAACAGGAACAGAAGCGTTCCTTGGAGCTAATATATCTGAGCGCTTTTCATAAAAGACATCAATACTACCTTCCAGTAGTGCTTTTTTAAATCTTAAATCTACACCAAAATTAAACTTTTGAGAGGTTTCCCAGGTAATGTTGGGATTTGGAGTTGTACTAGGTGTTAATCCATTTGTTCTTAAAGGGTTTTCTCCAAAAACATAGGAATTTCCAATATTGTATATCTGAAGGTATTGAAAATTATTCACCCTATCGTTTCCTAAAAGACCCCATGATGCTCTTAATTTCAATTCGGTTATCAGCTCGCTTTTAAAGTATTTCTCCTGCGATACTCTCCAACCCAATGACATAGCAGGGAAAAACCCAAACCGTTGACCCTTGGCAAAATTTGCCGAACCATCATATCTCATGGTTATATCAACTAAATACTTATCATCAAAACCGTAATTAATTCTGCCAAAATAATTTTGTCTTGCGGCTTGATACCCTCTACCATCAATTTGTTGATTATCATCTGAACCACTGAAAAGAAAAGGAATATCTTCAGATATTAAATTTTGCCTTCTAGCAGTAAAGTACTCACCTTGTTGCTCGTATTGTTCATAAGCTGCAAAGGCATTAATCGCATGCTTACCAAACCTGTGGTCGTAACCAATTTTAAAGTGGAAAGTTTTGTTTAGTTCCTCACTATATTGCTGAAACAATGAAATATTCCCCGTTTGAAATTTTAAATTAATGTACTCTCCTGTAACTTCATCAAATTCGTATTGGTCAAAGGGTTTAGATAAGTCTTTTCTGGTGGTAGTGTAAAAATCGATTGCAGCGTAACCATTTGCATACAAACCTTTCGTTATGAAAGGCAAATCCCATCTCAAGGCAAATCTAGAATCAAATTTTTTGGTTTTTGTTTCTCTACTGCCACTATTACCATTAACCAAACTTACTGGATTACCTGTTGAGGTTTTTTTAATTAGTCCATTCTCAAAATATGGAAATTCATAGGGAGCTTGAACAAATATTTGTCTTATTAAACCATCGGTGTCTAATGTTGGACTGTTATTGTCACCAATACGCCCGGATAAATCAAATGTCAATTTTAAGTTTTCTGATAGCTGGGTGTCAATATTAGAACGAATATTATATTGCTTATAACCATAGGCATCACCTTTATAAATGGCATCTTGATTTAAAAACTGACCTGATAAATAAAATTGTGTGGTATCCCCTCCTCCGCTAACATTTAAGCCATGTTGTATCTGAGGCGTCCAAGTATCAGTAACAACATCCCACCAATCAGTATCTCCCCAAACCGACGAATCTATCGATCCATCTCTATATTCCCTTATAATATCCTCAAACTCAGTAGGTCTATTGTTACGCTCATTTACCTCATCAATCCATGTTAAATATTGCTGAGCATTCATAAGGAAAGGTCTTCTTGTGGGTTGCGCTATGGAATAACTTTGATTGTAATTGAAAGTAGTTTTACCTTTTTTACCTCGTTTGGTAGTAATCAATATTACGCCATTCGCTGCTTGCGCACCATAAATAGCCGCTGAAGCATCTTTCAATATGGATATACTTTCTATGTCATCAGGATTAAGCCTTTCAAAACTTCCCCTGTTAGGAATTCCATCAATAACATACAAAGGGTCAGTATTACCCGTGGTACCAATACCTCTTATACGAACACTAATATTATCCCTCCCAGGTTCACCACCTCTAGAATTAATAACCAAACCAGGAATTCTTCCCGTAAGATTGTTTGCTAAATTAGCTGTTTTAGATTCCTGTATTTCTTCAGTCTTTATATCAGAAACAGCACCTGTGACCGTTACCTTTTTTTGAGCACCATAACCCACTACAATAATTTCATCAAGGCTTGTAGTATCCTCAATTAAAACCACGTTAACTGTATCTTGACCATTAATTGAAATTTCTTGTGTTTGATAACCCAAATAAGAAATAACAAGCGTTGTATTTGAAGTTTTTAAAGTGATGTAATAATTTCCATCAAAGTCAGTTAGTGTGCCATTATTTGTACCCTTTTCAATGATGTTAGCGCCTGGTAGTGGTTGACCATTTACATCTGATACAATACCAGAAACAACGAAATCCTGAAAGATATCGATTTTTGTTGAAGCTTTTTGGATATTGTTTGCTTTTGGGTTTTCATTAGGCTTGATAATTATTTGTCTATCAATGATACTAAATCCAACATTAAACTCCTCAAGCAATCTATTTAATATGGATGCTATATTTTCTTTTTTAGCCTTGATGGAAACTATTCTTTGATAGTCTAATTCCTTGTCTTTATAAATAAATTTAAACTCACTTATAGACTCAATCTCATCTAAAACTTTTTCCAGAGCTACATTTTGAAGATCGATGGTTAATTTGGTTTTTTGAGCATAAGATTCGTTCGCCTGAAGTTGGAAAAGGGAAACTATCAGCAGAAGTGTGGTGAGCTTCATTTTTAAATCAAATTTTAGGGTCAAGGAATTATGTTTCTTCAACCTAAGTACTTTTTTCATACTTTTGTTATTCATTAAAGTGGTTAATTTTTTTAATCACATTTTATAATCGGGAGATGTTCGTAGCATCTTCCGGTTTTTGTTTTCTAATAATTTTGATTAGAAAATTATATGATTATTTTTATTTAGTTTACAGTTGGTTTACTGGTTTATTATCATAAAATTCTATTTTAGTTAATTATTACTGTATTAGACTCTATTTTATAATTAATTGGATGTATTTCACTAATAACTTTAAAGACTTCTTCTATAGTTTCAACATCGAAACTTGCAGTAATTAAATCTTTACTGAAACCTTTGTTATTATTAATAATTTCAACATTGTAATGTCTTTCTAATTTTTTCACAATATTTTCAAATGGTACGTGCCTAAATATAATTTTACCATCAATCCAGGCTGTTTGCATTTCTATATCGGCTACTTGAATTTTAATGCGTCCTTCTTTTTTATTCCAATCAGCTTTAAATCCTGGACTTAACAAAGTCGCTGTTTCAGGACTATATGATTTATTATTATCGTAAATACTTACAGTGCCCTCTACTAAAACAGTACTTACATCTTTATCTTCGGTATAAGATGATACACTAAACTGTGTACCTAATACTCTAACACTAATCTTATCGGTAGTAACGACAAAGGGATGGTCTTCATCTTTAGCCACATCAAAATATACTTGACCCTCTGAAAACACTTCTCGAATTTCTCCTTCAATAAACTTAACCGGATATTTTAACGAAGAACCAGCGTTTAAGTGAACATTTGTACCATCTGAAAGCTTAATCTCAAAACGCTTTCCATAAGGAACGGATAATGTATTGTAAACTAATTTTTCCTTTGATATTGAGTTATTATAGACCAATAGAGAACCATTCTGAGCACCTAAAAGGTTTCCTTGGTTATCAATAATATTTTTGGAACCATCCTCATTTAAAACTTCTATATTACCATTTTCCAATTGAAGCGTTACGCTTTCTTTTGGAATAATAATTTCAGAATCCTTAGTGAAGTAGCCCTGTTGATAAAAATACCCAATTCCTAAAAATAAAATTGCGATTGCTGCATATTTCATTAGTCTAGTATACTTTCGTATTTTAAACTGCTTTTTTTCTTTGTTGATTAACTCAAGTAATTCTTTTTTTGAGTCATCAGTATCAAACATATCCATATTCAAATCGATTAGGTAGTTAATCTTGACATATCCTTTAAATAATTTATAATTATTATCTTTTTCAAGCCAGCTTTCTAATTCATTCCGCTCCAAAAGAGTAGCCTGTCTATTAAGATATTTTATTATTAGTTTTAGTATCTTTTGAGAAATCATTTCATAGTATATATACTAACATAACACAACAATTTTGCACAACCCTAAGTTTTTGGGAACATTTTTATTATTATTGCAATAATTATTTAATTTTATTATCCTAATTATAATACTCTCAATTCTTTCTTAATGGATAATATTGTTCTAATCAGTGGTCTAAAAAAAGGTGAATCTAAAGCCTATGCCTTTTTGGTAGATAAGTATCATAATATGCTTTGTGCTTATGCCTACCAACTTACAAACAATCGCGATCATGCTAAAGATATTGTCCAAAATGTATTTGTTAACATTTGGAGAATACGGTTAAAACTTAAAGATGACTTTGCTTTAAAAAGTTATTTATATAGATCAGTTTATAATGAATTCCTTAACCAAGAAAGAAAAAGAATTCATGTCGTTCCATTAGACAAAAAAAATATTGAAGCATTAAATTCTATTTTAGAAGAAGAAGATGAAAAATCTTTAGAAAGACTGATGAATTTAGTTAAAAAGGAAATTGAAAACCTTCCACCTAAATGTAAAGAAACCTTTTTACTAAGCAAACAAGAAGGCTTATCAAATATAGAGATAGCTGAGTTTCTGAATATATCCATTAAATCTGTAGAAGCCCATATGACAAAAGCATTTAGCATACTTAGAAAGACCTTGGGGGATAAAATAAATAGTGTTTTGTTTTTATTGTTTGGAATACACAAAAATCAAACGCCGACAACTCTTTTATAAAATTACTTGTTTTTGAATAATTTGTTGTTTACATAAGTATTCTATTAATTCTTAAAATGGTCTAAAACAATAATTTCATTTTACCCCAATCAATGTCTTGTATATTGATTAAAAACATTTATTACTGGCATCACGTTTCCCTCAGAATCAAAAAATGTTCTTGATTCAAAACCTCTATTAGGTGCCGCAGGCTCCCACCAAAACAACCCTATTCCCCTTCCATTTGGCACATTAAGTATTATTTTATTTACTTCTTCTAAAAATTCTTTTTGCCCTTGTGGAGTTTCAGGAAATGGTCCTATTTTATCTTTATATTCTTGCCTCCTAAAATTGTACGCTGCCTCTACAACAATGATATCTTTGTTATACTCTTTAGATGCAAAGTGCAAACATTCTCTTAAATCCAGTAAACTCCCATGCCACCAAGGGTAATACGATTGCCCAATAACATCATATTCAATTTTGTAATTTCTAATTTTATCAAAAAAATATTTGGTAAAAGTCTTATCACCTCCTTTATCAATGTGTATCATAATTTTAGGGCAAGGGTTATTTCCACAACTGGCTTTTACTCCATTTATTCCTGCCTGTAGTAACGATGCAAAATTATCCCAGTTGTCCGGTAATTTCCCTATTGGCCAAAGCATACCATTACTTATTTCATTTCCAACTTGAACCATATCTGGAAAAACACCTTCATCTTTAAAAGCTACCATAGTTATTTTAGTGTACTCAAAAACTTCTTCTGTTAACTCTTCAAATGTTTTAGTTTCCCAGTCTTTGGGCGTGAATTGTTTTCCTGGGTCTGCCCATGTATCAGAATAATGATAATCTAATAGAAACTTAAACCCTTTGTCTTTGGCCTCTCTTGCTAAAGCAATCGTATAATCCAAATTATTTGGCAAATTATAAGCCCCTAATTTTGGGTTATGGAATAATCTTAATCTAATCCAGTTGTACCCATGGTCTTTAAATATTTCTATACATGACTTAGGTTGTCCATTTTCCTTAAAAACAAACCCTTTATCCTCTGCATCTTTAACAAAAGACAAATCGGCTCCTATCATATAATTTTGAGAGTAAGCTTTCTGTAGTATTAGTATTAAAAGTATGGTTTTTATTAAAGTTTTCATTTTCATTTTTTTATATTATGGCAACTAATCATGTAATCCTTTTTCTTTTAAATAATTGAGCATCTGTTTAGGGTAGTCTGTTTGAATGATCGCTGGTTTTAAAAGCAATAAACTATCTAAAGATTTTGTGTTTCCATTTATTAAGTCTACATCTTGTTTCCATAGACTATTAACAAATACTTTTACACCATTTTTATGAGCCCAATTCATGTTTTCTTGCGTATAGCTTTTCTCAGTAAAATGCTGAATTGGTGAATAGTAACTTTTATAATTTGATTCCATTTCATCCTTATTTTCTGATAATGGCAAAACAGCATATAAAGAATCTATTTCAATTATTTCATTCAAAGTTTTCTTGTTCCATATAAAAGAAATTACCTCATCCTCCATTTTATTTTCTTTTAAAAGATCATAATAATCAAGAGGAATTATTTCCTTTAAATCTAAATTTAAAATTATTTTACCTTTTGCCAACTTTAATATTTCTGACAACCTCGGAATTTTATGTGAGGTTATAGAATCTTTAACCTTTAAATTGAATTGTTGTAATTCTTTAAACGTATAATCTTTTATATACCCTCTGCCCGTTGTAGTTCTGTCAATTTTATCATCGTGCATTAGTACCAAAACTTCATCCTTTGTCATTCTTACATCAACTTCCGCAATATCCACGTTGGCATCAATGGCATCTTGAATTGATTTTAATGAATTTTCAGGTGCATTTTCATGAAATGCCCTGTGAGCACAAATCAAGATATTTTTGTTTGATGACTTAACTATATTATCGATTGCAAGGTTGAAGTTGGCTATTGAAGTTTTATCCCCAGAAAAAAGATATAGACCAACTAATATTAACACGGAAAAACCAACCAAAAATGCAATTACATTTTTTATGTTTTTTTTGGTCTTAATCATTTACAATAATTCTTCTATGCTAACAAATTCAAAGCCTTTAGATTTACCAAAAATCAGTATTTCCTCTAAATCTTTAAGTTTTGCATCTGGATTTCCAAAATCAAAATCATGTAAAAGAACTATAGCTCCATTATGAATATGGTTTTTAAATTTCTCAAACATTTGGCCTTCATCATTTTGTGTTTTATCCCAATCCATAGTTGTTAAAGACCACAATACGGTTTTAACTTCTTTATCGGCCAAAAAGCTAATTTGATCTTGACTGATTGCTCCATAGGGAGGTCGGAAATATTTTGGTTGATCAGCTCCTGTAAAGCTTAAGGCTTGAAAAAATTTTTTTATTTGATTCTTCCATAAACTTTCATTAGGTACGCCCAAGATATTATCATGATTCCAGCCATGAAATCCAATTAAATGACCACCATCCTTGGCTTGCTTGATAATGCCCATGTTTCCTTCAAGCTTTTCACCCATCCAAAAAAAGGTCGCTTTAGCATTATGTTTATCTAGAATTGACATAATTTTTCTTGACATATCAGTAGGTCCATCATCAAAAGTTAAAGCTATTTGCTTTTTGGTTAAATCGCCTCTTATTAAACAAGACCCTTTGTTGTTTCTTTCATGCTGTAAAAACAATTTTGGTATTAGAGGTAAGCTATCATTGACCACTCGCTCTTTTGCTAATATTCCGATTGATGAATTTAATATATCCGAAGAAGTTGCATGGAGTTCAATATCCTTAATATCGAGACTTGTTTTTATCAGAATTGAAGCAATTCCAGCCTCGCAATTAACAGGATTTTCTCCTATTAATTGCACACCTTTTCCAACACTAAAAGTAATTTCACCTGTATAATCAGGAACAACCATACCATTTTCATCCTTTACAAAAGCATTGACAAAGAATATATCATTGGTTTCTAATTTTAAATTTTCACAATCTTTATTGTCAACAACAACTTCAATTCTGTTTGGTTTCTTTGGTGTTTGCACTAAATGAGATGCCACTAAATTATTATTGATATAACCTTTTGCTTCAAGTTTTCCCTCTTCAAAAGAATTAACTTTAAAGATAAAAGGTGGATGTTTTAAGTTGTTTGAAATTCGGTTCTTGTCTGGTTTATTACGGCCAAGGCTTTTTCCATTCAAAAACAACTCTACCTCGTCACAATTACTGAATATCCTAACATCTAATGGACTATCCTTTTGCCAATGATTTGCGATAAACACCATAGGTTCGCCAAAGGGAGCATTATGATCCCGTTGGCTTTTAAAAAAATAATAGGACGGTTTTGGCAGTCTAAAAATATCCATGATTCCTGAAGCCTCTAAATCGTTTGCATAACCTCTATTATAATCAAACATAGCCCAATAGCCATCAGCAAAAGCTGGGGTATTCAAATTGTCGTTATGGGCTTCTTGTATGTTGGTAGCCTGTTGCAAAAGGCATTTTTCTCCTGCACCTCTTAATTGACGGCTCGAACGTTCTTCCTGCAACAAATTACCCCAACTGTCTTGGTCAAGTCCAGCATTCATGGCATAGTATTCCCAATCACCATATTCCGATACGTTATAGGGCTTTTTTAAGCTCTCATCATAATGCTTTAAACGATGTTGACGAGCCTGTAAAAAAATATCATAACCATAAGGCTGCCATCCTGTAGTGAAACACTGATCACCAGGATATTCTCGATGTGCTATTGCCGTTAATGAATCAATAAATGCTTCTGGCATCCATGATTCGTTTAATGATACTTCCCAGGCCATAACCGAGGCATGGTTTCTGTCTCGCCTAATTAAATCACGTGCGGTTTGAAACACATGGCTTTGAAACCTCTTATCATCACTGTAGTATTGCCAGCCAAGAATAGCATCAATGGTTACTAGACCTAGTTCATCACAAGCATCCATGAAAGCCGGTGCTTGCGGATAATGTGATAACCTAACATAATCGAAACCAGCATCCTTAATTTTATTGGCATCTCTGTAGTTTGCGTTGTCTGATAATGCATAACCGATGTAGGGGTATTCTTGATGACGATTAACACCTCTCAAGAAGGTTTTTTCTCCATTCAAATAGAAATCTTGACCTATAAACTTCATGGTTTTAATGCCAATTCTGGTTATTTCCTTATCAACAACAACCCCATCTTTAATAATTTCTGTAACAAGTTTATACAAATTAGGATAATTTGGTGACCATAATTCTGGGTTCTCAAGTTCCATTTCAGTAGTTACCTCATTATTTGCAAATGCTTCAAGCTTTTGCTTATTACTTGATTTAACCAAAGCCACCTTATCGTCTTTTAACAAGGTGTTTTTAACAACAAATGACACCGAGTTTTCGTAATCATTTTGAATATGAGATTTAACTTTTACAATAGCTTTTTCTTTTGAAACATGAGGGTATGTAACAAAAATACCCCCACTGGCAGTTTTGTTTGCCTCTATTGGATCTGTTATATGAAGTGCGTTTTTAGCAATAAGCCAAACACTTCTGTATAAACCTCCATAGGTATTAAAGTCCAGAATCTTTAAGGGTTTAGGTCCAGTTATCGGATTATCGTGATTGTTTAATTTTACCGCGACTGTATTTTTTTTATTAAAATGGGCAACCTTGGTAAAGTTTATTATAAAAGGTAAATATCCACCATGATGTTCAATTAGTTTTTCACCATTAACCCATACTTCGGCGATGTTCATGGCGCCTTCAAATTTTAAAAAGAGCTTTTTGTCTTTTAAATTTTCATCTAAATCAAAATTTTTACGGTACCAACATGTCCCTTGCCACTGATTATTTACAATTTTAGGTTCAATTTTTGGCGTATGAGGTAAATCTACTTTTTCCCAAGTAGTATCATCTAATTTACTTTTTGAATAATCATAAGCTAGTTCTAATGTGTCCAATAGCTTAAAAGACCAATCCTCATTGAAGTTCTGTTTTTGAATGTATGTAGTTTCATGATCATCGTTGCAGGTTAGAAGCAACAAACAAAAACTACATGTTATAAAACTTTTAAACATATTCATTAGATCAAATAAAAACCTACTGCTCTACAATTTCATTCATCCAGTTGACTCCATCGTGAAGATTGTAATTAAAATCCCAAAACGCCTTGTTTTCCCATGAAGAGCCCGCTCCATATTGATCAGGAAAAATTAAAGTATTGGAGCCAACCCATTCTCCGCCCCAATATATTAATCCCAAACCTCCTGCATCATATAATTCTTGTGCAAAATCTTTTAAGTACTCTTTTTGGGTATTGGTAGTTGGTGGGTTATCATAACCCGCAGGAATATTATCAATCCCTAAAATATCTACATGAGCATCATTACCCCCAGTCCTGAAAAGCTGTGCGGTTTCCATAATTAGAAAATCTTTATCATAAGTATTTTTAACCCACGAAACCACATCGGTCCAACTGGTAAAATTCCCCATAGAATGCCACGCATGATAATGGGAAATAGCCATAATATCAAAATCCAATCCATTACGAACATGTGTTTTCATCCAAGATGGCAAACTGGCCGCAGAAAATATATGACAGGCTATTTTAATGTCCAGATTATACTTTATGTTTAAATCCCTAACAGCCTTATTTCCAGCATTTAATAACTTCACTGTTCTAACAACACTGTACGGTGGCAAATTGCTTTCTTCTAAATTAGGCTCCAAAAACCTTTGATTGGTTTCATTACCAATCGAAACAATCTCGGGTATCAAGTCTGAATTTATGTAATCTTCCAGTATGGTTAATGTGTGGTTGTAGATGGCTTCAGATAGCTTATCCACATCGTTTGCTATACTTTGCCATTGCAGTGGTGCAACGTAATCATTTAGCTTTTGATTATCTTCAAGAGCCATGGACTGATAGCCAAAAGTCAATAAAGTTTTTAATCCAGCGTTCTTAGCACGTTGCATTTCTATCTTCACTTTTTCTGGAGAACCAAAGTCAACATCAGCATAACCCGCTGTGTAACTACTGCTATATGGAGGGTTATCAATTCTTAGTCTGACGATATTTGCACCATGGTCTGCTAAACTTTGAAAGGCATCTTTTGGCACGCCATTTTCCTTAAAAATTACATTGCCAAAGGTTTCTTGATGCGTTACATAAGCCATATAAGACCCTTTATAAAATGTTCCTTTGGGAGTTTGCGTTGATGTATTAGGGACTGGAATGGGATTATCTAATGTACAATTGAACTGTAAAGACAAAGCTAGAATAGCTAGATACTTTATTATTTTAAATTTTTTAATCATTATTTATTTTTTGACTTTATTAATAATATTATCAACCCATCGTATGTATCCATTTTCGTTTAAATGAACACCGTCCTCAGATAATTCCATATTCATCAAATCATCGGAAGTTGCAAAATGATTGTGTAACGGAATAATTTGATAGGGTTGATTTTTTTCTGCTTCCAAAAGCAGTGCATTTGTTTGTTGAATTTTTTCTTTTAATAATAGTGTTGAGGTAGGTAAAACAGTTTGAACAAATATGTTGGTTTCTTTAGACCCTGATTTTATCTTGTTTACTATTTTTAAAATATTATTGAAAACCTTTTCAGCAGTCATATCATCTCTAAACAAATCATTAATACCAATTAAAATAAAAACCTGTTGAGGCTCATAGTAAATAATTTCTTCTAACCGTGCCAAAACACCATCCGTAGTATCTCCTGCAATACCCCTGTTTTTTACTCTTGGGTTGTTTAATCTCAAGCACCAGTCACCTCCTTGTTCAGTAATACTATTACCGAGAAATACAATATCTTTGAATTCTAAGGGGTGTTCTTTAAATTCTGCAATTCTTATCGGGTAATGAGTTCTTGTAAACTCCGTATGAGTAGAAATTACAACATTATTATCTGGATAAAGAGCATTCAAATCTACTTCTTGTCCATCATCTAAACTGATGATTTCATTTTGACTGCACGCCTGAAATCCAACAACAATCACAAGAAAAAATTTAAAAAAAGAGTTCATCAAAATATGTTTTATCTAAATGGTGTAAACTATAAACCAACCTATTTTTTTATTCTTATTAAGGAATCAAAAGATAAGTTCCTGATTTAAAATCTACTCTAATTGTAAACGTTCCCGTAGATGGCGCAATGATATTATCGCCTCCCCATGCAGGGTTAGTTGCTGAACCAGACGCTATAATATCACCCCCAGAACCATCTTGAATGTTCGTATTGGTCTTGTAGGCTGGATCACTATATGAAGTCGCAGTAATAAAGGTAAATGCGCCACCACTAGTAAGCGGGATAGTGATTTCAAAAACATAATCGCTTATTTTTGTAAACTTTTGTGTAGCATCCACATTTGCAGCCCATCCTAAAGGGGTGGCATCTCCAATAATATACAAATCTGTTGGCGGTGGCAATAACGAAGGTGTTGAAGTTACTGAATATTTACCAGTAGTAAAATCTATAATAATTTTATAAATGCCTGTTGTGGAAGGAGAACTTAATGGACTGCCTCCCCATTGTGGAACGGTCATGGAACCCGCAGGCCTAAAATCGCCCTCAAAGGCAGATTGCCCAGACTCTAAGGCTACATAAGCTGGATCTGACCATGTAGTTGGGGTTGAAATAAAAGCATAACTTTTGCCACCTACCAGTTGCGTAATCAATCCAAATCTATGATCGTCAATTTGTGACATTTTTTGAGATTCAGGCAATGGTGTTCCCCAATTTGATGGAACAGCATCTCCTTGAAGATATAATTCTGCTGGCATTTCATAGAGCAAATTGAGCGTATCATAAGGTGTTAGAGCAACACTTACGGAATTAGAATAAGATTGTAAAGCACCATATTTCAAACTCGTTTTTAATCTAACCTTGATTTGTCCCTCAATATTTGGGGCTATGCCAAACTCTAGTGCATAATAATTCAAATCGGCGTGCGTAAATACCCTCTCATTGCCAGTAACAGAAAAAGTTCTTGGTGAAGAAAAGTCATTATCATTTAAATCCATCTCCAAAGTATAAGTCACTGGCGTATCAACACCATATGATGGATTATTCCAACTTAATGTTAGGGCCGTTTCAGTTTCTGCATCCGTTTCATTTAATATAACATTTGTAACGCTAGATGTAATCTCAAAAGAACCGTTCTCTGGTGCTTTTGCAGAATATAAGTTTTCACTATCAGTACAGGATACAAATATTGAAACTAAAGCAATGGCAACTATATATTTATGAATAATTTTCATGATTTCTTTGTTTGTTAAAAAGTCTCTAAAAGCCTTCTATTTGTTGTAAATTAGGGTTTGCTAGTAAATCTGATGTTGGTATTGGGAATAGATTGTATTTATCATCTACAGCTCTACCTGCCTCTGCATTACCTTTCCATGCCCATAAATAATCTCCTGTTGTAAGTCTGTTATACCTGATTAAATCTGTTCTTCTATGAGCTTCCCAATATAATTCTCTAGCTCTTTCATCTAAGATAAAATCAAGGGTAAGTTGAGTACTTGTAATGTTTCCCAAAGTACTAGATGGATCATTGGCATAAGCACGTCCTCTTATTTTATTTACATAATCGAGTGCCAAAGTAAGATTGCCACCTGTCCCACCTCTTAGCACAGATTCAGCGTATATTAAATATATTTCTGCTAGACGAAATACAGGAAAATCAATATCAGATATGTTCCCAAAATTGTTGTTCTGTTCTATTGGAGAACCATCACGTTTTTTATTTCTGTACTTGTAAGCTGAATACCCATCAGTGCTTGTCGTTATGGAATTTACTTCTAGGTTTTGTCCATTAGTATAAAACATTGCTCTTTTATCTATCGAAGTATCTGCTGTTGGGAATAGCGCAGGCACTTGTTGTGTAAACCTGAATGCTTGCCATGAACTGGACATACCATTTATAGAACCAGGAACTCCCGCAGGCCCTAAGGCCAAGAAATTGGTGGAATACCAAGTAATATTGGTGTTATCATAATTGATGGTCCAGATAAATTCATTTGTATTGAGGTTGTTATCGCCAAGCATCAACCATTCATATCTGTCTTCTAAAGCATACCCTTCATCTATTATTCGATTAGAATAGGTAATTGCCTCAGTATAGTGTTCTTGTCCTGTATAAACTTTTGCGTTAACATACATTCTGGCCAATAAAGCCCAGGCCGCTGCTTTATCTGGTCTTCCCCACTCGTTTGTCCCGGGGTCTGCTAGTATAGATTCAATGTCGGTTAATTCATTTTCAAGGAAATCAAATAAATCTGCCCGTTGTATTTGACTTGGTGCTGTAGTACCTAATGTTTCCTCGGTTGGAAATGGTGGGTTGCCATAGCAATCCATTAAAATCCAAAAACAATATGCCCTCAAAAACCTTGCTTCAGACTTAAACTGCTCTATTTGATTAGCCTCTGAACCCGAAAAACCTCTTGCGCTAACCTTATCTGGGGATGCCTCATTAATGTAATTGTTACATAATGTAATCATGTTAATTGCCGCATTGTAAACATTGGTTATTGCTGGTGAATCAGCGCTCCATGCGAGTTCGTGATAAATACCATCTCCCCCATCATTCCATGTGCTTACTGCCATGTCGGTGGTGTATTCCTGCATACTCCAATAAAATCTCAAAAATGTACTGTAAGCTAAATTTGAATAAACCGATACCAACCCTTGTTTATAACCCTCAACACTATTGAATTGCTTGTCTGATGTTGTGACGTTTTCTGGTGTTTTCTCTAAATCATCTGTACATGAATTAAAATACAAAGCTAAAGCCAATAAAAACATCATCCTTAAAAATCTGTTTTGTCTTATTTTTTTCATAGTTCTTAAATTTATTTATTGTCAATTTTTTTAAAAATCAAAATTCACTCCCAATGCGTAAACCCTAGGGACTGGATAGCCATTTTCACTTCCCCTAATGGCTTCTGGATCGAGACCAGTATAGTTGGTAATTGTAAAAACGTTTTGTATTGAGAAGTTTAAACCTAAGCCTAACTTAGATTTTACCAAGGTTTTTCCAAAATTATATCCAATACTTAAATTATCCATTCTCAAGAACGAGGCATTTTGTAAATAAAAGTCGCTATACCTTTGAGCATCGTCATTGAACCTAAATAACGTATCATAATATAGTGTGTTTAGATTTTGTGAAACTTGAAAGTCGGTAATTGCAACAGTGCTATTATAAGGCTGGAAGAACAAGTAATGGTCTAAATTTGCATGAAATGATGCATTAAAATTCCATTTTTTGTATTGTACATTTGTACTAAATCCAAAAAGATATCTAGGCAAAGTTGACTTGTTTGTAATATATCTATCGTCGGCATTTATCATACCATCGTTATTAACATCAAGCATCTGGCCTTCAATGGGCATTCCATCTGAATTGTAAACTTGGTGGTATAAATAAAATGTATTCCGAGGAAATCCAACAGTATTTACTAAAGTAGCATCGCTAAATAACCCAACACCTTCATCGTTACCATTGGTTAATTTAGTAATCTTGTTTTCATTATAAGTGGCATTGAAGTTAATGTCCCATGATAAATTGTCATTTTTTATAGGGGAAGCATTAAGATTAAATTCTATTCCTTTATTCTCCATAGTGCCAATATTGAGAAGTAATTGATTGCTAAAATTTACTCCTAAAGGAACCGTTGTTAAATTCAATAGATCTTTAGTGTCTTTTTTATATAAATCTATACTACCAGATATTCTATTATCAATAAATCCAAAATCAAAACCTATATTAAAAGATTCCGTTTGTTCCCACTTAAGATCTGGATTGAAAGCCTGTGGTGAAACCGTAGTATAAGAGGTATCCCCAAAAGTATATTGATTGTTTAAACTTCCTGTATTATATCCTGTTTGATAATAATAATTTGCAATGCCATCCTGTTGACCTGTAACACCATAACTCAATCTTAATTTAAGGTTTGATAGGGTTTTACTATCCTTTAAAAAATTCTCTTCATTTATTTTCCAAGCCAAAGCTACTGATGGGAAGAGACCCCAACGATTATCTTCGGCAAACCTCGAAGAACCATCACGTCGTAAAGAGGCTGTTAAGAGATATTTACTATCGTAATTATAATTAAAACGACCATAAAATGAAATGATAGAATGACTTGGCTTATCAAATGGAAAAACAGGATCACTGTTTGGAAACTTAACGCCATCTGCTCTATAAGTTGGATAAAAATAGTTGGTTGTTAGAAAGTCATTATAGGAATATCCTGCAGTTATATCAAATTTACTTTTTATAGATTCAATGTCTTTACTGTAAAACAAGTAAGATTCGAATAATAAATTTTTAACCTCTCTTGAGGGGTCTGCAAAATAAATATAGCCTCCAGACAAATCACTTGGAAAATAATTGGCCTGAGCAGAGTCGCTAAATTCTCCTCTACTAATATCATAACCAGCATTTACATTAATATGCAAATCTGGTAAAAAATGTAAGGAGTAATCTAACTGAATATTGCCCACACTTCTTTTATTTCTGTTATTTCTATTAACCTGGTTTAGCATACTTATTGGGTTAATAAGCGCTATGGCAGGGTTATCAGCAAACTGTGTATATTGAAAATAACCACCATAGGTTTGGTCTTCAACATAAACTGGTTGGGTTGGGTCGAAAGCTGTCGATGTCCAAAGTGCATTTTCGTTGGCAATACGCTCATCTTCAAAAGAACCTTTTAAGTTTAGGTCTATTTTCAGATGGTTGTCAAAAAATTTAGGGCTTAGATTTAACAAAGCCGTTAATCTTTCGTATCTACCGGTTTTTAAGTTTCCATTTTGATCGAGATAACCAACTGACGCCCGATATGGAATAGATTTAAATGCGCCACTCAAACTTATATTGTGCTCAGAAGCAAAACCTATTTGATAAATTTCGTCTTGCCAATCTGTACTGGCATTACCTAAAGGAGTCCTACTAAATCCTAAGTCATTTACTACTTCGCGATATTGATCGGCTGTTAAAACCGATGCTTTTTTAATAATAGTTGATACTCTAGTGTTTGAAGAAATGTTAATTTGCAAACCATCTTGACTACCTTTTTTTGTGGTTATAATAACTACCCCATTTGAGGCTCTCGAACCATAAATTGCGGCAGCCGAGGCATCTTTCAACACCGTAAAGCTTTCGATGTCATTTGGATTTAATTGACTTAGAAATCCTGGACCCCCATTGAATCCTTCAATAGGAACACCGTCAATTATAAATAGCGGATCATTGGTTGCACTCAATGAGGAACCACCTCGAATTAAAATTGAACTTCCTGCCCCTGGTTTCCCACTGGTAGGCGTTATTTGTACTCCCGGTAATTTATTAGCGATTAAACCCTCTACATTGGTAACAGGTACCTTTTGAAAGTCTTTTGAACTTACGCTAGCTACCGAACCCGTTAAATCTTTCTTTTTTTGAGTTCCATAACCAATAAGAACTACCTCATCCAAGGTACTTATGTCTTCAGACAATGCGACAATAAGATTATTAAAATTTTTAAGGCTAATTTCTTTGGTTACATATCCAATGTATGATATTATAATAATATTACTAGAATTACTAATTGGTATATCTAAAGAAAACTGACCATCAAAATCCGTGACTGTTCCAATTGAAGTACCTTTTAAAAGTACTGAAGCACCCGGAAGGGGTTGGTTTAATTCATCAGTAACTACTCCTGTTAAAGTTTGGCCAAAAAATAAAAATGGCACTAAATAGAAAAGGGTAAAACAATTTAATTTATTAGGTGTAAATAATTTGTTTATTAATTTGTTTTTAATCATGCTAGTCTTGGTTTTAGTTTAGTTTAAATCGTTTAGTAAAGATTTTTGTTGGAGGTTAAGCGAACCAAGATGCAATTAAGTATTTAAGCAAAATGTAGCAGGGTAATTATTTCTTTTAATTTAGGGGTATAAATTCATTTTAACAGAAATTAATGATATTATTAAGTCACTAACTTTTTTTGAGATATTCTGAAGGGGCTTTACCAAAATGCTTTTTAAATAACTTACTGAAGTATTTTCTATCGGAATAACCAACGTGGTAAGAAGCATCTAAAACAGAAAAATTCTGCTCTTCAATAAGCTTTTTTGCTGTTTTTAGTTTGAAGTCACGAACAAATTCTACATAACTCATATTGGTTAAGCTTTTAATTTTTTTATAGACCACTGAATGACTCATCCCTAATTCATCACATACAAAATTCACATTTAGGTCAGCAGAGTCTAGATTTTCTTCTAAAATATTCATCAGTTTGTTCATGAACTCTTCATCAGACTTATTAAGGTTTAATTCACTTATTGGTATAAGTTCTTTCATCCAAAATTTTTCATGTAATAAGTTCCTGTTTTTTAAAATATTTTTAATTCTACTTCTTAATAATAATTCATTAAATGGTTTTGTTATGTAATCATCTGCACCAATTTCAAAACCTTCAATTTTGTGGGTAAATGAAGCACGTGCAGTTAATAATAAAATAGGAATATGGCTTGTTCTTACGTTTGCTTTTAATTCTTTTGTCAAGGTTATTCCATCCATTATAGGCATCATAACGTCACTTATAATTAGATCTAAAGAATTGTCAAAAACTAATTGTAATGCTTCCTCCCCATTAGAAGCTTCAATAATATTATATTCATTTGACAAAATCCCGACAATATAATCTCGGATATCTGTATTATCTTCAACAATAAGAAGGGTTGGGTTTTTATTGTTAGTATTTTCATTTTTAATAACCAAATCATTATTTTTTTGATTCTCTAGATTTTCTTTAAAATAATTGGTTAACAAACTATTAGTTTTATCTCCATTAATTTGTTCTTGAGTAAAATGGCTTTCACCCTTTTTTAATTTAATAACAAATTCTGTCCCTTTACCCTTTATGCTATCAACCACTATCTCTCCATGGTGTAAATCAATGATTTCTTTTGAAATTGTTAGACCAAGCCCAAATCCATTAGTATTACTATCGGCATTCTCTTTTGTTTGGTAAAAACGATTGAAAATTTTATCAAGTTGCCTTTTTGCTATACCAATACCCTTGTCTTTAATATGAATTTCTACAATATCTTCTTTATCAAAAAGAGAAAATTCTATTGTCTCCGCCGTTTTAGTGAACTTAAATGAATTTGATAATAAGTTATATAGTACTTTTTCTAGCTGATTTTTATCAAACCAAACTAGCAATTCATCAGTGTTTGTTTTAAAGTTGAAATGAATGCCTTTTTCTAATGCCATTTCTTTAAAAGACAAATATATTTCTTCGCAAAATTCAACCAAGTTTTCATTAACTATTTGTAGTTTAATTTTATTAAACTCAAGCTTTCTATGGTCTAATAATTCATTAACCAAATTGACTAATTTGTTACCATTCTTTTTGATGGTTTCTATCGAGTTGGATAGGTCATCATCTACCTCCTCTTTCCCCTGTAACAATCTATTTATTGAGCCCAAAATCAAAGTTACTGGTGTTCTAATATCATGTGATATATTTGTGAAAAATTGTTGCTTAAAGTTGTATAGCTCTATATCCTTTTCATGAGTAAGTTTTTCTAATTTTAAATTCGTTTTTAACTGTTCCCACGCCACTGTGTATTTTCTAAAAAGATATAAAACAAATAAAGCAAATAAAATGTATAATACAATCGCCCACCATTCTAACCAAAAAGGTTTTTGAATATATATATTCATGGATGTAAAATCATCTCCCCACTTACTACCAGATTCTTTACTTTTTACTTTAAAGTTATAATTACCTGGGGAAAGATTTGTGTAGGTTACTGTGCGATCTGTTCCAATATTTCTCCAATCTTTATCAAATCCCTCCATTTGAATGGCATATTCACATCTATAAGAAAACGGAAATTGTAATGCTGCAAATTCAAAGGTTATTACATTTGAATCATGCCTTAAGGATATATGATTTGTTAAAGTAATGTTCTTGGTTAGGATTTCGTTTTCACCTACTGGCAAATCTTTATTAAACAGTTTAAAGTTTGTTATTTTAACTTGAGGCTGTATGTTTTCATACAAAATGTTTTTTGGGTTAAACTTTAACACCCCATCAGAACGTCCAAAATACAATATCCCACTTTCATCCTTAAAGACGGAATTTATACGATATGACCCTGCAAAATTTGGAAAACTTTTAAAATCATTAATATCATAATCATATTTACCTATACCCTTTTCTGTACTAAACCAGATATTACCATTATCGTCTTCTATAAGTGATACTTCAGATTGATTGTTTAGCTCATTGTTAGTTTCAAAACGGTTAAACATCTTTGTGTCAAAATCAAAACGATTGATTCCTCCCTCAGAATCTCCAATCCAAATATTTCCTTTTGAATCTTTTAGTAAACTTAAAATATTATCACTATCAATTGAATTTTGGTTTTTATTAAGGTTTTTTAAACGTGTAGCTTTTTTAGATGAAGTATTAAAAAGATTAATTCCTCCACCATAGGTGCCCAACCATAGAGTAGTACCATCTTTAATCATTGAAACTATATTATCGCTACTAATTGATGTCGTGTCATTTTTATTTTCTCTAAATGCAGTAAATTCATTTTTACTTGTATCAAAATAGTTAAGACCTCCACCCCATGAGGCTACCCATAGATTGTTTTTGTCATCTTCAATTATAGTTCTTACATCGTTAAAACTTAGTGATTTGGGATTATCCGATTCATGTTTATATTGTATGTATGAGTTTGTTTTAGGATTGAATTTTATGATGCCGTTAGCATAAGTTCCAATCCAAAGTATTTTACTTTTACTCTCATAAATGCATTGAATATAATCTCCTCCAATAGAGTTTTTAAAATCTTTATTAAATTGTTTAACTTCATTAGTTTCAGTATTAAATACTGTTAAACCTTTGCCATCAAGACCTAAATACAGGTCTTTTTTATTTTTATATATAGATAATACTGGGATTGGATATAACCCCATAATATCACTTGGTATCAATTCAAAATTATTTTTTTGTGGCAATATATTAATACCATTCCACGCTGTACCAATCCAAATATTAGCTTGTTCATCTTCCGTTATAACATAAACTGCATTACCTGATAAAGAAGAATCTAATTGCGGCTTATGAGTGAAATTGTATATTTCAGGGTTTGTACTATTAGGTTTTTCTATTTTTATTATACCATTTCCGTCTGTCCCCACCCATAAATCATTTTTTTTGTCTTTGAATAATGAGCGTACTATAGTTATTTCACTACTTAATTTATTTGAATCTTTAAAGAAATTCTCAAATTTGTGTGTCTTAAGATCAAACATCAGTAAACCACTACCACTAGTACCTACTAATAATACATCTTCGTTAAGTTGAGAAATGGTATGAACAAAATCGTTAAAAATAGAAGTTTCAGATTCTATATGTTTAAACATTTTTGTTGTCATTGAAAATTTATTCAATCCATGTCCAAATGTACCTATCCATAAATCACCTTGAGTATCTTCGTAAATACTTGTTACTATATTATGGCTGGTATTATTATTATTTTGTTGGTGGTAGGTTATAAATAAATTTGATGCTTCCACAAAAAGACATAATCCATTTTCAGAACCAATCCATAAATTCCCGTTGGAATCTTCAAAAAGTTTATATAATTGATTTGAAGGTAGGGAAGTTAAATCTTTGGAATCATTTTTATAAACGACAAAATCATCACTTGAATTACTATATAAATTTAAGCCGCCACCTAGAGTTGCAACCCAAATTCTTCCTTTGCTATCCAATAGTACATCACTAATATTATTGGAACTAATTGAGCTATTTTGACTATTATAAATCTTGAATTGCTTACCATCAAACCTATTCAATCCATTCTCTGTTCCTATCCAAACAAATCCATTGTTTTCCTTAATGATACCTGTAACCCTATTACTTGAAAGTCCATTTGATTGATTTATCTTGTTAAAAATTACTTGTGATTGACTAAAACAATTAATTGTGAGTAGATAAAACCCACATAAAACCAATACTAATTTTACTTTTTTATATCGAATCTTCATTTATACGAAGTTACTATTTAACTGAATTAATTTTCGAATTTATTAAAGTTAACAAAAACAAAAATTATATGTTATAAAATAAAAAATCGAAGGTAAAATTCCCTTCGATTTTTTCACTATTAATCCTAATTCAAAACGAATAATAAGAACAAGTCTAAATTTAGTTTATTAAAACTTTACTAGTCTTTATTCCTTTTCCATATACTTTTAGCTTGGCAATATAAATAGCAGAAGCTAAGTTTACGATATTATTATCGTTGTTTATACTTTTAACTTCTTGACCCAACAAGTCAAAGATTTTAAGTTCATATTTATCTGAAGTATTAAGACCTTTCAAATGAATTCTATTATTTGAATAAAACATATTAACATCCTCTAATAGTTCAGAGTTTTTAATCGACAACGCTGCATTTTGTAAATTAATTTGTGTAGCAGGATAATCGCCAGCTAACCAATTCCATCCAGCATCGCTTAATTCAATTACTAATTTATAGTTATAAGGACTTGTTAAATCAGCAGTTTGAGTGGTTCCAGGGGGGATTGTAAAATCAAATGAGCCTGCTACATTGGTACCTGCTAGTGCAGGACTCAATACGCCATCTGCAACCATTGAAGCCCATGTCCAGTCATTATACAAATTGAGTGCACAATAAATATTGCCATCCGCAGGAATCGTATATTCATAATTCACGGTGACGGAAGTTCCTATTTGAGCCTCCGTTAGTGTAGATGTAAAAGTAATTGACTGTGAAATAATCACTTGTGAAAAGCCCATAAATACAACTAACAATAGTAATTTTGTTTTCATAATATAAAGTTTTATTTAGTTATTTCACAATTATACAATGAATTACAAGTTATTGGGGAGCATTAAAACGTTAGAGTTAGGGTGGTAAATTCGTTTTTAACTTAGTTAAATGATTTTTTAAAATTATATAAAATGAATTATCCATATAAGAATTATTTGAACCAAGGTTCCTACCCTTTTCTGAAAGATTTTATTATATGAATTTTGGATTACAAAAATATTTGGGTAAAATAATATTGTATCGTTCCAATAAATTTTCTAATCTTACGGTATAAGGTCGATACAAGTTTTAACTGTAAACTATTGGACATGAGAACAATTTTAGAACAAATATTTTTCTAACAAAATAATCTTCAATTTCAAACTTTTTAGAATACCTTGGAGTTATAATTATCAGTTTTTAAAATCCTATGTTCTGGAATAGGAAATTAATGAAAATTAAGTTATATTCGTAAAACAATCGTTTATTTTACGAATAATGGATACATTTAAGTATAATTGCGCCTATTGTCATGAGGAATTTATCCCAAAAAGGCGCTACGCACAAAAATATTGTAGTAATAGTTGTAGGGCAAAAGCTTATCATAGAAGACAGGTTGAAAAGGGTGGCGCAAAAAAAATTTCTAAAGAAAAAAAAGATGTATTGCCGCAATTCGTGCAACCTAACAACATTCCAATAGAAAAGAAAAATGCTATTGAAAAAATGAGTTCTGCTGGAGTCGGTAATGTTGTTGCGGGAACTTTAATTGCGGAATTTATCAAAAACCTATTGACTGGTGATGATTCTAAGCCAGCAACAAAAAAAGATATTGCAACTCTAATTAATAAGCTTGATAGATATCATTTGATTACTAATTTACCTCCGAGAAACTTTAATAAATTCCCATATTTTGATCTTCATACCAATCAGGTGGTGTATTTTTAAGTTTTTACTATGCCTTAATACAACATATTAATTATTGTGATATTTTGTTTATATTACATATATTACCTATATTAGATCTATGGAAGAGCTCATCAATCTAATAAATCAATATCCCGGCCTATCAAAATCTAAGGTATCCCTATCTGATTTAGACGTGGCACATCGTGTGTTCTTTAATTGGAAAGACAAAGGTATCATTGACTATGAGCATCAGATGTCCGATGAGGATATTGCTAATAAAGTCACACGGAAAAAAGTTGTACTCAATGCCTTTGAGGCTTTGTGGGTTCTCATTATTAAAGAATTGCGCTCTTTTAATGTTGGTCTTAGTACGATAAAGGAATTGAAGACCTTTCTATTTACTGTGCCTGATTTTAATTTCATGAAAGAGATGTCTAAAGACGACATCATGGAAATTGGTCGTATAGCATTTGATCATGAAGTAAACACTTTTTTAAATGCTTTTAATATAGATATCCATGGCATGGTAGATTTTGTGCAGAACAGTCCTGATTCCACTAAAATTTATTATAGTCCAATGGGAACGCTCATAAATGCTATTTTGCTCTCAGGACAATCACCCAGTATTTTTATTTTCAAAAAGCCTTCGGAAACTAAGCTTAGTTTTGAGGTGTTTAATCCTACTCTAGAGTCATTATATTACCAACAAACCGATGAAGATTATAAAACTGAAATAATTCAAGGTTTAGTGGAACACAGTGTGATAAATATTCCCATAAGACCTCTTTTTGAACGGTTCTTTGAAAACAAATCCTTGCTTAAATATTCCAAAGACTTTGGGCTGCTTAGTACTAATGAGCTCAAAATCTTAAAAATACTTAGGTCACGAAATTTTGATAAGATTATCATTTATAAAAACAATGATCAGCAGATAACTATTGAGAGTACATCTAGTGTTGAAGTCTTAGGACATCAAGCTACCGAACTCAATAAAATACTTGGATTGAATGACTATGAGCGCGCAGAGATTTTTTATAGAAATAATAAGAATGTAATATTAAGAAAAACTAAAAAAACTAAAATAGACCTAGGAAATCCCTAGCTCTTAACTATCCAAAAGTCATATAACAAGTCTCGAAAACTTCTTATGGACCCTATTGGAAATAATGAATATTAATGATGCGAAACGCATTTTAAACAAAAACAATGAAAGTCCGTATACGGACCAAGAAATTAAAGAGATTGTAAATATGTTAGAGACTATATCTGACGTGATATGTCACAACCTAACACATTCAAAAAGTTAAGCTATGAAGAACGTTATCTTATATGTACGAGTATCTACAGATGAACAGGCTGATAAGGGATATTCGCTTCGTGATCAGGAAGCTAAATTGACACAATATTGTGAAGAGCGTGATTATAATATCGTTGCTATTTACAGAGAGGATTATTCAGCGAAAACATTTAACCGCCCTGAGTTTAAAAAGCTTTTGGCTTATTGCAAGAGTAATAAAAGACAAATTGATGAGATTTTGCTCATCAAGTGGGATCGATTTTCAAGAAATACGGCTGAATCCTATCAAATGATAGCGACTTTTGATGCTTTAGACATTAAGATAAATTCCATTACCCAACCTTTAGATATGACCATTCCTGAACAGTTACTGATGATGGCTGTTTACTTAGCGATTCCTGAGGTTGAAAATCAAAGGCGTTCTCAAAATGTGATTGCTGGTATGCGTCGTGCTTTTAAAGAGGGTAGATATGTTGGAGCTCCTCCAAAAGGGTATTATGTAGGACGAGATGATGCTAAAAAACCAATTTTAACGCCTTCGAATGTAGCACCTTTAATACAGGAAGGGTTTGAACTTATTGCTAAAGGTATTTATACACAAAAAGAAGTCCTTAACAGATTAAACATAAAAGGTTTAAAAAGCTCTAAATCCATGTTTTCTATTATTCTTAGAAATCCTATTTATTATGGCGGAGTATTTATTAAAGCTTATAAGGACGAGCCTGAAGTTATGGTGGATGGTATTCACGAGCCTATTATTTCAAAAAAACTCTTTGATCAGGTTCAAGATGTTCTTGATGCTAAAAGGAAAAAACATCATGTGACTCATAGTCGAATTAATCCTAAATTTCCATTAAAGGGATTCTTACTTTGTCCGGAGTGCAAAAGACCCCTGACTGCAAGTGTATGTAAAGGGCGTTCTGAACATTACTCGTATTACCATTGTATTAGTCCTTGCAAGGGTAGATTTCGTTTAGAGGAAGCTGATGCTGCCTTTATGTCTTTTTTAAAGAGCATCAGTCTCAAAAAACCTGTTCTTAAACTTTTACAGATTATTATTAAAGATCAACTTAAAAAGCAGCTCCAAGCTACTAAACTGGGTCCTAAGCATTACGAAAAAGTGACTCTTGTAAGTAATAAGCTTATAAAGCTCCAAGATCTATTCATTGATGGGCAAATGGATAAAAAAGAGTATTCACAGGCTAAAAAAAGGTATCAGGATATACTTGATGAGCTTCAGTGTTTAGAAGAGAATCAAAATAAACAGAAAGCGATTTTTGAAACCTACAAAAAAGGATTATCTAACTTACAAAACTTTGATAAACAATATGTTGAAGGTGATATACACAACAAAAGGCTCCTTACCGGTTTGATATTTCCAAATAAATTCAGTTTTCAAAATAAAAAAGTTCAAACCGCTGATATCAATCCGCTGCTTTTAAAAATATCCAGTATTAATAAGGGTTTTGGCACAAATAAGAAACGGGACAATTCTTTTATTAAGAATTTGTCCCGTTCAGTGACCGCGAAGGGATTCGAACCCCCAACCCTCAGAGCCGAAATCTGATATTCTATCCAATTGAACTACGCAGCCATTTTTTTCCTAAAAAAGGAATCGTATATTTTAAGAGAGTTTCGCTTTAACGATATTGGAAATAGTTTTTCCATCAGCCTGTCCAGCTAATTCTTTGTTTACAATCCCCATAACCTTACCCATATCCTTCATACCTTCAGCACCTATTTGGTTTATTGTAGCAACTACTACTTTCTCTATTTCTTCTTCGGTTAAGGCTTCTGGTAAAAACTGAGAGATAACCTCAGCCTCAGCTAATTCTGGGGCTGCTAAATCTTCTCGTCCCTGTTCCAAATAAATGGCAGCACTATCTCTTCGTTGTTTAACCTGTTTTTGTAATATTTTAAGTTCCTGTTCTTCGGTTAGTTCTCCTGAAGCACCATCTTCAGTTTGTGCCAACAAAATAGCAGATTTCACAGCTCTTAAAGCGGTTAAAGCAGTTTGGTCTTTAGCTTTCATGGCCTCTTTTAAAACCGTCATTACATTATCCTGTAAACTCATTTTATTTGCTTTTAATAATATGCGAAGATAAAAAAAGTATTCCGTGTTCAATCTATAGTTTATACTTAAAAATTTAGAATAGAACACTAGATTAAACAAAAAACCCAAAAAGCTGAGGGATGCTTTTTGGGTTTATGACTAATTACGTTTAGCTTAATCTACATTATCATGCAAAAATGAATTGTTGGTTCTTAGTTTAATGTCATCATTATCATCCAGCCCTATGCTAGTCCTGGACATATCGGTTTCAGATGAATGCTTTGCATTTTCTAAATTAACCCCTTGTCTTTTGTAAGCTGGTACCTTTTCGATATCATCAATTTTTGCGTTATTGAACTTATAGTTGAAATCTTTCATTTTACGTCTTCGCTCCTCTGCGCGCTCTTTAAGCATTTCTGAAATAGGACTATTTACAGGATCTAATTCTTCAGTAATTTCTTCTTCAACTTTTTCTATTACTTTTTTCTCAAAAATAATCTCTTGATCTTCTATTGTTTCCTTTTGAGGATCTTGCTTTTTATTCATTGAAGATTCTACTTCAATATAATCATCCAGCGCATATCTAATATCACCTTTTTCATTTGTTTCAGTAACAGGAATTAATTCTACATAATCATTTACAGGAATTTTTTTAACCTCTTCATCAGTCAGTTTGTGAGAAATAACTTCACTTTCCGTTTCTTCTTTATCATCATTTTTGTGAACCGATAGTGGTAAATCAAAAGTTAATGTTATTTGTTGCTCCTCTTCAATATAACCTGAAACTTCTTCAATATCTTGAGTATCCTCTATTTCAGTAGACATTCTTGTAACTGGTTTGATAATAAAATCTTCATCTTCTTCAATGTTTGCTGAGATTTCATCATATACCACTTTAATATTTCTGATAATATCTGATGTTGGAATTAAATCAATATTATTAAATGACGTAGTCAAATCTTTTTTATTAATAACATTTTTTTCCACATTGCTAATATCTATCTCTTCCTCTGTCTCAATATCTAAAGTATGGCGAACAATGGGGGTTTCTTTCTTCTCCTCCAATTCAATTATAGGTGCAATAATTACAGGTTCCTTTTCTTTAGCATCTAAATCTAATTCCTCACTTAAGGAATGTACTACTTTTTTGGTTTCAGTATTAGAAATTTCATCTTGTTGTTCTACATTGAAGCCCGTTGCAATAATGGTAACCGCAATGGATTCTTCTAAAGATTCGTCTTCACCTACTCCCATAATGATATTGGCTCCATGTCCGGCTTCACTTTGAATGTGATCGTTAATTTCACCAATTTCATCAATGGTTATTTCGTGTGATCCTGAAACAATAAGCAGCAATACATTTTTAGCACCGGTTATTTTATTGTCGTTTAATAATGGTGAATCCAGTGCCTTGCGAATGGCATCTTGAGCACGATTTTTCCCAGAGGCCAATGCAGAACCCATAATGGCCGTACCACTATTACTCAATACCGTTTTAGCATCACGTAAATCTATATTTTGTGTATAATGGTGTGTTATAACTTCGGCTATCCCGCGAGCAGCAGTAGATAGCACTTCATCAGCTTTAGAGAATCCTGCTTTAAAACCAAGATTGCCGTAAACCTCCCGAAGTTTGTTGTTATTTATCACAATTAAGGAATCTACAACTTCTCTTAATTTTTCAATCCCTTTTTGAGATTGCTCGATACGCATTCTACCTTCAAACTGGAACGGCATAGTTACTATGCCCACCGTTAAAATATCTAAGTCCTTTGCCATTTTAGCAATGATAGGCGCAGCACCAGTACCTGTTCCACCACCCATTCCGGCGGTGATAAAAACCATTTTCGTGTTTGAATCCAACATTTGTGAAATGTCATCAAAACTTTCAACGGCCGATTGCTCACCTATATCTGGGTTTGCACCAGCGCCTAAACCTTCGGTTAAGTTAACACCTAATTGGATTTTGTTTGGTACTCCACTATTTTGAAGTGCCTGTGCATCGGTATTACAAACATAAAAATCTACGCCTTTGATACCTTGTTGGAACATGTGATTGATAGCATTGCTACCTCCACCACCAACACCAATAACTTTAATAACATTTGATTGGTTTTTAGGTAAATCAAATGCGATGCTTTCGAATTCTTTTTTGCTGCTCATAAATTCTGTTTTACTGGGGTTTTATACTTAATATATATTTTTAATTCTTTGGATTAATTATTCTGCGTTATCTAAAAAATCTTTAACACGTTCGGTTAATTTGTCAAGGAAGGAACGTCTTTCCTTCACTGGTTTTTCTTTTATTTCCGCTTCAGTTGCAAGTTCTTCTTTTATTTCTGTTTCCTTTTTCTGTTCGGCTTTTCTTCTTTCATGTCGCTTCAATCCGTCTAACACCAATCCAACGGCCGTTGCATATAATGGGCTTGTAATATCATCATCACTATCACCAGCTAAATGCTCATTTGGATAACCAATTCTGGTGTCCATTCCTGTGATATATTCTACCAGTTGCTTTAAATGTTTTAATTGGCTACCACCACCTGTTAAAACAATACCGGCAATGAGCTTTTTCTTTTGTTCCTCATGACCGTAATTTTTTATTTCAACATAAACTTGTTCCACAATTTCAACCACTCTCGCATGAATGATTTTAGATAAATTTTTTAAGGTGATTTCTTTGGGTTCTCTTCCTCTCAATCCCGGAATGGATACAATCTCATTATCCTTATTCTCACCAGGCCACGCAGAACCAAATTTTATTTTTAATAATTCGGCTTGTTTTTCAATGATTGAGCACCCTTCCTTTATATCTTCAGTTATTACATTTCCTCCAAAAGGAATGACAGCTGTATGGCGAATGATACCGTCTCTAAAAATAGCCAAATCTGTGGTTCCTCCTCCTATATCAATCAATGCTACGCCAGCTTCTTTTTCTTCTTGACTTAAAACCGCATTTGCAGATGCTAAAGGTTCTAGAGTAATCCCTTCCAAATTCAATCCTGAACTTTGTACACAACGACCAATATTTCTGATAGACGATACTTGACCAACAACCACATGAAAGTTGGCTTCTAATCTGCCACCATACATCCCTATGGGTTCTTTTATTTCTGCCTGTCCATCAACTTTGTACTCTTGGGGCAATACATGGATGATTTCTTCACCAGGCAGCATAACCAACTTGTGAACTTGATTTATCAATCTATCAATATCATCCTCATCAATAACGGTTTCAGAATTTGAACGTGTTATATAATCACTATGCTGTAAACTTCTAATATGCTGACCCGCAATACCTACGGTAACATCTTCAATTTTCATGTCTGCGGCCACTTCAGCTTCTTGAATCGCTTGCTGTATAGATTGAATGGTTTGGGTAATATTATTTACCACACCACGGTGCACTCCCAAACTTTTGGATTTTCCAATACCTAAAATTTCAACTTTGCCGTATTCATTTTTACGACCAATCATCGCCACAATTTTAGTGGTTCCAATGTCTAATCCTACTGCTAAATTATGCTCCATGGTTTATGTTTTGGTACATATTACTTGGTTTTCAAACTGTAAATTCACCTTACGGTAACTATTGAGAGTATTCTCTTTTAAACTTTTTTGATAGAATGCTTTGAGGTTATTAATCTTTTTATCCAAAAAATTAACGGTTCCTAATTGTACTTCAAAATTGTATTGTCTCAACTTTAAATAAAGCTTTTTATTAATGTCCTGATGAATTTCTATAACATGCTTTTTCAAAAATTCATCTTCTCTAATTTTATGCGCCACTATATAGGCATTTTTTAAATTATTTTTTTCAACATAACCGGTAACCAAAGGCACCCTGGCTGTATAATTGGTTGATAGAGGCATGTAAAAGCCTTCGTCATCAATATAATAAGACGCATTTGTACTCACTCTAGCTATAGGTGTTTTTTGTTCAATTTCGGCGCTAAGTGTACCATTAACAGCTAGATACACTTCCGCATTTTTTATCATTGAATTAGATTTGAGGGCACTTTCCAATACGTTCAAATCTAAAGTTTCTTTGGGTACATTTTTAACACCACCATAATTTTGTATTAACAATTTACTAACAGTTTCATAGGTTATAAAAAGATTGTTTTCCCCAATAAACTTCACCATGGGTTTTGAAATTTCCCTTCTAGCATTTCTATCTGAAGCGAATGCGAATAAGAAGACCACCAAGCCTAACAAAACAATTAATTTTATATAATTCCAATTAACTCGCAATGCTCAATTCTTTTTTTATATGTTTTACTTCTTCCCCTATATCTCCTGCGCCAATGGTTAAAATAACTTGCGCATGACTCAAATGAATTTGGGGTATTAAATCTTTTTTACTAACTAATTTTTTATTTGGATTATCTATTTTATTCAATAACCAAGTAGATGTAATGCCTTCAATAGGCATTTCTCTGGCGGCGTATATTTCTAATAGAAAAACCTCATCAAATTGTGATAAACTTTTACCAAAATCATCTGCAAAATCTCTCGTTCTACTATACAAATGTGGTTGAAAAATGGCTAAAACTCTTTTATTTGGGTACATTTCCCTAACCGCTTGATGTACTGCATTTATCTCCTCAGGATGATGTGCATAATCATCAATGAAAACTAAATTTTCTGTTTTTATATGGTAGGTAAATCTGCGCTTTACACCTTTATAAGATGCTAAAGCTTTGGCGAGCTGCTGGTGAGGGCAACCATACTCTACAGCCATCGCCAAGGCTATTAATGCATTCGACAGATTATGTCTACCGGGTAGGTTAAATTGTAAATTTTCAAGCACTGTTTTTGGTGTTTTTACATCAAAGACATAGGTGCCATTTTGTATTTTTATATTCTGAATGGAATAGTCTGAATCATCTTCAATTCCATAAGTAATCCCTTTAATAGGCAAACCGTTTTTTACAAAAAGCTTTCCATTGGATTTCACTCTTTTCGAAAAGTCTACAAACGATTTTATTAATTCGGTAGCATTTCCATAAATATCCAAATGATCTGCATCCATGGACGTTATACAAGCGATATTGGGTGATAAGGTTAAAAATGAACGGTCAAATTCATCTGCCTCTACTACCGAAACCTCTGTTCCATTGAGTATTAAATTAGAGTTATAATTTTCACTAATGCCGCCCAAGAACGCCGTTACGGGAACATTACATATGTTCATTAAATGACCAAGAATACTGGTTGTTGTTGTCTTTCCGTGGGTACCAGAAACAGCCAAACAAAAGGTGTTTTCTGTAATTAAACCTAAAACTTGAGAGCGTTTTAAAACATTAAAACCGTTATTGATAAAATAGTTCAACTCTGAATGATTTTTAGGAACAGCAGGCGTATAAACCACCAACGTTTTGCTGGCATCCCTAAATTTTGCGTCAATATTCGCAATGGCATCTTCAAAATGAACTTTTAGCCCTAAATCTTCTAAACTATCCGTAATATCTGAACGAGTTTTATCGTAACCGGCAACTTCCTTTTTATTCGCATAAAAATATCTAGCAAGAGCGCTCATACCAATACCACCAATGCCAATGAAATAGATATTATGTATGTTGTTTAAGTTCATTATTTTGTTTTCAGAAGTTTCTCAACCTCATCTGCTATTTGTTTAGTGGCATTCACTAATGCCAATTTTTTTATGTTGGTACCTAATTCTTTTTGTTTTTCTGGCGATGCTACCAATTGAGAAAATTTGTTTTCAAAATCAGCATCAATATCTTCTTCTTTGATAATTAAAGCCGCATTCTTATCAACAATGGCCATGGCATTTTTTGTTTGGTGATCTTCAGCGACATTGGGAGATGGAATAAAAATGACTGGTTTACCAACAATACAGAGCTCGGAAACCGAACTTGCCCCTGCTCGAGTAACAATAATATCGGCGGCGGCATAAGCAAAATCCATATTGTTTAAAAATTCGTAAACCTGAACATTTTTAGTGTTGTTATAAATTTTATATTGTTGGTAGTAAAGTTTACCGCATTGCCAAATAATTTGAATATTTTGAGTATCAAAAAAATCTAATTCTTTTTCAATTAGCTCATTTATTCGGCGCGCTCCTAAACTTCCTCCAATAACTAACAAGGTATATTTTCCATGTTTTAAATTGAAAAAGTTTTTTGCTTGTACGGTCTTTGTGTCTATATCCAATAAGCCCTGACGAACAGGATTGCCGGTTTTTATAATTTTTTCCTTTGGAAAAAAACGTTCCAAACCATCATAAGCCACACAAATCCTTTTTGCTTTATTAGCCAATAATTTATTAGTAATCCCAGGATAGGAATTTTGTTCTTGTATCAAGGTTGGAATATTATTTGACGCCGCAACGAACAATAATGGACCGCTCGCAAAACCGCCTGTTCCTATGGCAACATCGGGTTTAAAAGTTTTAACGATTTTACGAGCTCTCCAAAGGCTATTAATCACTTTAAAAGGAAAGATTAAATTTTTCAAGGTTAGTTTACGCTGAATTCCAGAAATCCAAAGACCTTCTATATCATATCCTGCTTGTGGTATTTTTTCCATTTCCATTCTATCCTTGGCACCCACAAATAAAAATTGAGCCTCAGGAAAACGAGACTTTAATTCATTAGCAATGGCAATAGCAGGATAAATATGACCTCCTGTCCCACCTCCAGATAATATGATTTTATAGTGACTCATTAAATAGTTTCTGATAAAATTTCTAATGGGTTATCTTCATTAATCTCATGTTCTTTTATATCTTCTCGTTTAGAACTTACACTTAAAATGATTCCAATAGCCAAACACGTCATCCAAATAGAGGTCCCACCACTACTTATTAAGGGCAAGGTTTGCCCCGTAACTGGAAATAATTCTACAGCTACCGCCATATTGATTATGGCTTGAAAAACAATTGGCAAGCCGACTCCTAACACTAAAAGTTTACCAAAAATAGTGTCTGATTTTTGAGCTACTATAACAATTCTAAATAATAACCAGAGGTATAAAATCATGATTACAAAACCCCCTATCAAACCATATTCTTCTATTATGATTGCAAAAATGAAGTCTGATGATGATTGTGGTAAAAAATTCTTTTGCATACTTTTTCCGGGGCCCACACCGTTTATACCGCCAGTTGCGATAGCGATTTTGGCTTTTTCTATTTGGTAATCAGCCTCTGTGTCTTCGGGATTTGAAAAACTTTCAATCCTGCCCATCCAAGTATCAATTCTATTTGGCATAGCATCCGGAAAGGCTTTGGCTATTAAAACAAATAAGGCTAAAACTAATACTCCAGAACCAATTATAACTGCCAAATAACGAAGCGGGTATCCACCTAAAAAAACTAACATAATCACCATTAAAAACATAATGGCTGCCGTCGAGAAATTAGCAGGCAGTATTAATATAAGCACTAAAAAAACGGGAATCCATAATGGTAAAACAGACTCTTTAAACGTAATTTCTTTATCCTTAATTTTAGACATATATCTTGCAACATATACCATTAAAACCACTGAAGCTAAGGTGGAGGTTTGAAAAGACATACCTACTATGGGTATTTGTATCCATCTGCTTGCATTAGCTCCTTGAATGGTAGTACCTTGCAACATGGTTACACCCAACAATACTAATACGATTGGTATCATAACTAATGATAAACCTCTAAAGTATCTATATGGGATTTTGTGGACGCCATACATAATAACAAATCCTAAGAACAAATGCATAAAATGCTTTATAAAAAAAGTAAAGGTATTACCTCCTCCTGCTTTATAAGCCAAATTACTGGCCGCACTATAAACAGGTAAAAAGGATAGAATAGCCAATAGTGCTACTATTGCCCAAATTAACCTATCGCCCTTTATATTATTGAATAGTGTTTTCAATTTTTTATTTTACAGATTTCTTACGGCATTTTTAAATTGACGCCCTCTATCTTCATAGTTTTCAAATAAATCAAAACTTGCGCATGCCGGTGATAATAAAACATTATCTCCTGCTTCCGCTATTTTATAAGCGATCTTGACAGCTTCACTCATAAATTGAGTTTCAACTATGATGTCAACCATATTTCCGAATGTATTAAACAGCTTCTCGTTATCAACACCCAAACAAATTATAGCCTTTACCTTTTCATTCACGAACTGAAATAATTCCTCATAATTATTTCCTTTATCAACACCTCCAACAATCCAAACTGTTGGCGCATTCATACTTTCCAAAGCATAGTAAGTAGCATTTACGTTCGTAGCTTTTGAATCGTTTATATAGTGCACTTTGTTGATCTTTAACACTTCCTCTAATCGATGCTCAACACCTTGAAAATTTTCTAAACTTTCTCTAATAGTTTGTTTCCTTATTTTTAATAAATGTGCTACGGTAGAGGCCGCCATAGCGTTTTTAATGTTGTGTTTTCCTTCTAATGCTAGATTTGATGTTGGCATAATTATTTGATTGTTATCTATAGTTATTTTAATATTATCTTTATCTAAGTAAGCGCCATTTTCGATAATTTTTGATAATGAAAAAGGCAATAATTTTGATTGAACTGGGTTGTTTTTTAAATAATTATTGATCACTTCATCATCAGCATCGTAAATAAAATAATCATCATTAGTTTGATTCATGGCAATTCTAAATTTTGAAGCGATATAATTTTCAAACTTATAATTATATCTATCTAAATGATCAGGTGTAATATTCAATAAAACCGCTATTTGTGGTTTAAAATCTTTGATATCATCCAACTGGAAACTGCTTATCTCCAATACATAATTCTCAAAGTTTTTTTCTAAAATCTGTTTAGCAAAACTCTCACCAATATTTCCTGCTAAACCCACGTTTAGTTCTTGTTTTAAAATATGATGTGTTAAGGAAGCAGTAGTGGTTTTACCATTACTACCCGTAATTCCAACAACTGTTGCATTCGTGAATTTTGCGGCAAATTCTATTTCTGAAACCACACTAATTCCGTTTTCGTGAATTTGCTTCACTATCGAAACCTTGTCAGGAATTCCAGGGCTTTTCATAACAATATCTGCATTTAAGATTTTAGCCTCAGAATGTTTTTCATCTTCCCATTCAATCTCATTATGTATAAGAACTTCTTTATACTTATTCTTTATTTTTCCTTTATCAGAAACAAAAACTTCATATCCCTTTGCTTTGCCCAAAAGCGCTGTTCCAACACCACTTTCTCCCCCTCCCAAAATCACTAACCGTTTCATTATCTAATTTTTAAAGTGACAATAGAAAGTATAGCTAACAAAATACCCACAATCCAAAAACGAGTTACTATTTTACTTTCGTGGTATCCTATTTTTTGATAATGGTGATGCAACGGTGACATTTTAAAAATTCGACGTCCCTCACCAAACTTTTTCTTGGTGTATTTAAACCAACTTACCTGCATGACTACCGATAAATTTTCAGCCAGAAAAATGCCGCACAACACCGGAATCAACCATTCCTTACGAACCGCAATAGCTATAACTGCTATAATTCCTCCTATTGTTAAACTGCCTGTATCGCCCATAAACACTTGAGCAGGATAGGCGTTATACCATAAAAACCCAATAAGAGCCCCCACAAAAGCTGCAATGTATATTGTGATTTCCCCAATACTTGGGATGTACATGATATTGAGATAATCTGAAAAATCGATACGACCTGAAACGAAGGTGAAAATTCCCAATGTAAGAACAATTATGGCCGAAGTTCCAGCAGCTAAACCATCAATTCCATCGGTTAAATTAGCACCATTTGAAACTGCCGTGATAATAAAAATGGCTACCAAAATAAATATAACCCACGCATATTTTTTCAAATCTGGGCTAATCCAAGTAATTAAATTCGCATAATCAAACTCATTATTTTTGACAAACGGAATCGTAGTTTTAGTTGATTTTTCCTCGGCTTTAAAAAGCTGAGACGGCAGGATATTTGTGTTTTCCGCTAACAATACTTGTTGTTGGGCTTCTGGTAATTTTTCCTTTATGGTAACATCCTTATGAAAAAATAATGTCAACCCAACTATCAACCCTAATCCCACTTGACCAGCTACTTTAAAACGACCTTTTAAACCATCCTTATCATTTTTGAATTTCTTTAAATAATCGTCAATAAAACCTATGGTTCCCATCCAAAGTGTAGTGACTATTAGAAGAATGATATAAACATTTTCCAGTTTAGCCAATAAAAGCACGGGGATTAATGTTGCTAAAATTATAATAATCCCACCCATCGTTGGTGTACCCGCTTTTTCTTGTTGGCCTTCCAATCCTAAATCCCTGATGGTTTCACCCATTTGTTTTTTTGCCAAAAAGCGAATAATTCTTTTACCATAAATAGTAGAAATTAACAATGACAAAATCATAGCAGAGGCAGCCCTAAAAGTGATAAACCCAAAAAGAGATGCACCAGGAAATTGAAACTGTTTTTCTAAATATTCAAATAGGTAGTACAACATGTTACTTTTGTAATTGTTTTAATAATTGTTTTACTATTTTAAAATCATCAAAATCAAAGCGTTCTCCTTTAATTTCTTGATAGGTTTCATGTCCTTTACCCGCAATTAAAATAATGTCATTGGGTTGTGCCATTTGACAAGCTGTTTTGATTGCTTGTTTTCTATCAGATATTGTTAAAACCTTTTTATAATTTTGGGGTTCTACGCCTTTTTCTATGTCATCTAAAATTACTTGAGGATCCTCGCTTCTTGGATTATCACTTGTGAAAATAACCTTGGTACTTAAAGTGGAAGCGATGTGTCCCATTTTTGGGCGTTTGGTTTTATCTCTATCGCCACCACAGCCCACAACGGTGATGAGTTCTTCATTTTTAGTGCGGATACTGTTGATGGTTTCCAATACATTTTTTAAAGCATCGGGGGTGTGGGCATAATCCACAATAGCCGTTATTTTCTCGTTTGAAACGATGTATTGGAAACGTCCACTGACACTTTCCAAATCACTTATCAATCGTAAAATTTCAACTTTTTCAAGTCCTAATAATTCTGCGGTTGCGTAAATAGCCAACACATTATAGGCATTAAAATTCCCAATTAAACGTGTCCAGACTTCGCTATCATTTATCTTTAATAATAGACCACCAAATTGATTCTCTAATATTTGAGCTTTATAGTCTGCATAGCTTTTTAAAGCGTAAGTGTATTTTTTAGCCTTAGTATTTTGAAGCATCACCAAGCCATTCTTATCATCAATATTAGAAATAACAAAAGATGAATGCGTAAGTGAATCAAAAAAGCTTTTCTTTACATCTCTATACTCAGCAAAGGTTTTATGATAATCTAAATGATCATGCGATAAATTGGTAAAAATACCACCTTCAAAATGCAAGCCTTCCGTTCTGTGTTGATGAATGCCATGTGAGCTCACTTCCATAAAACAAAACTCCACTCCAACGGAATTCATTTCATTTAAATATTTGTTTATGGTAATAGAATCTGGGGTAGTATGGGTTGCCTTATATTCGGTAGAATCTACCATAATCTTTACAGTTGATAACAACCCCACTTTAAAACCCGCTTTTTTAAATAATTGATATAATAAACTAGCTACAGTTGTTTTTCCATTTGTACCTGTAACTCCAACAAGTCTTAAATTTTGAGATGGATTATGATAATAGTTTGACGCCATTACCGCTAAAGCTTTACTAGAATTATCGACCTCTACATACGTCACACCCTCAACAAAACTCTTTGGCAATACCTCACATACAACACTTTTAGCACCATTACGTATGGCTACATCAATAAATTTATGCCCATCAGCTACTAAACCCTTTATAGCCACGAATAAATCATCCTGTGTTATTTTACGCGAATCGAAGTCTAAAGCATTCACCTTTATACTAGTGCTTCCAACAACTGCATTTATGGTTACTTTATATAATATGTCTTTTAGTTCAATCATGAAGCGGTTAAAACGACTATTTGTTTATCTTTTAATTTGGTATTTTTAAATATAGATTGTGATTTTACAATACCATTGCCATTCAATTTTACTTTGATATCAACATGCATGTTTTCCAATAGCGTAATCGCATCCATAGCAGGAATGCCTACTACATCTGGCATGATGGTTTTATAGGTTTGAGCCGTTTTATAAAACGCTTCAAACTCGCTCTCAACGCTAGCCTCGGTTATATGTAATGTTTCAATTTCATCAACAATAGGTGTATCTGTAAATATTTTTTGAGCCACTTTTTTAAATACAGGACCAGACACATCGGCTCCGTAATAACCAACACTTTTATCGGGTTCATGAATAACAACAATGCAAGAATACTTTGGGTTTTCTGCTGGAAAGTACCCAGCAAACGATGATATATAGTTCAGTTTCTCTTTATCTCTATAATCCTTTTGGCAAGTTCCTGTTTTGCCAGCCATTGAAAAATTTTCAGAATAAAGACGATGCCCTGTACCATGGTCTTTTTCAACCACATTTTTAAGTAATTGCTGTAACTTTAAAATAGTTTCTTTAGAACATATTTGTTCATTGATGATTTCTTCTTTAAAAGGCTCAACTACCCTATCAAACTCTTTCACTTCCTTTAAAAACCTTGGTTTAACCATAACACCATCATTTGCAATTGCATTATAAAAGGCAAGTGTTTGTAGCGGAGTAAATGACACCCCGTAACCATAAGCCATCCATTGAAGTGCAATACCACTCCAACGTCCGTTTTTAATTCTTGGATCTGGAATAATTGGTTTTGGCTCACCAATAATAGGTAGATTTAAATCTTGATTTAGATTCATTTGGTATAACCTATCCACAAATTTTTCGGGTTGATTTCTATAGGCTTTATCAATAGCTTTCACAATCCCAGTATTGGAAGACACTTCAAAAGCTTTAGAAATTGTGATTTTACCGTAGCCTCCATCTTTAGAGTCTCTTACTTTTTTTCCATAATAACTTATGATTCCTCTCTCTGTATCAACCACATCACTACTATCAACTAGTTTATCCTCAAAAGCCGCTGCCAAAGCCATAAGTTTAAATGTTGAACCCGACTCATGGCTTTCACCAACGGCATAATTTAACCGTTCATAGTAATAACCATTTTGGTTTCTTCCCAAGTTGGAAATCGCTCTAATTTCGCCGGTTTTGGTTTCCATTACCACCACACAACCATGATCTGCTTTGTATTTTTCTAACTGCTCTAATAGAGCATGATGTGCAATATCCTGTATGTTAACATCAATAGTCGTGTAAACATCATAACCATCTTGGGGTTCCACTTCATTAGCATCACTTAAGGGTTTCCACTGACCTTTTCCTATTTGTTGTTTTTTCCGTTTTCCATCTATACCTCGTAAGTATTTCAATCCAAAAGCCCCATCTATTCCTGGACGCGTTATATTTCCTTTGTCATCAATACGTTCATAACCAATCGTTCTTTCAGCAATACCACCCATAGGATGTTCACGCTTGGTGGTTTGCTCAACAATTAATCCACCTTTATAGGCTCCCAATTCCAGTAATGGGAAATTTCTTATTCGAATATAATCTGAATAACCAATATTTCTAGCCAATAAATAATACCTGTTTTTATTCGCGCGAGCCTGTCTTAATTCTTTCTCAAGTTGATTTGAGGACTTTCCTGAAAATTTTGAAAGGGAATCACATAAGGGTTTAATATACTTTTCGAAAGTATTTGAAGTTGGTGTTATGGCATCTATTCTAATATCATATTTGGGAATTGAAGTGGCTAGTAAATTACCGTTTACCGAATATACATTACCTCTATTGGCTGGAATTATGACATCCTTTACAACACGTTCAGTAGCTAATGCCCTGTATTTATCACCTTGTAAAAACTGAATACTAAACAACTTAAAAACCACAGCAATGCCGAAGATGAACATACACCCTGCTATGAAATACAAACGGTTTAATATGTTTTTCTCGTTTACTGCCAAAGTTTACTTTATTTTTGAATTTTTACTTTTATTTTTTTGGGCGGAATCACCGAAGGTTTTATCCCCTTTTCCTCCATAGCTTTCACCACAGTAGATTCCATTTTAAGTCTCATGAGTTTTGAACGACCATCAACAAAAGCTGACCGCATTTCCTTGACTTCATTTTTTAATCGGGCAATTTCATATACTTTTTTATCGGCACTATGAGAACTTGCAATCATAATGATTGCCAATCCTGAAATGAAAAGAATAAACCGCCAATTCTTAAAAGAGTCGTCACTTACTAGAAATGTTCCTTTTAATATATTGTAGATGTTTTTTTTCATTTATAATCTTTCAGCTATTCTAAGTTTTGCGCTTCTGGCCCTATTATTTTTTTTTATTTCCTCTTTTGAGGGAACAATCAAGCCACTTACTTTTTTAAATGGCACTTCAAAATTTCCAAACATATCACGCACTGGCTCACCTTGAAACAAGCCATTTCTTATAAAACGTTTTACCAATCTATCTTCAAGAGAATGATAGGATATTAAACTCAATCTCGCACCTTTTTTCAAAAGCTCTGGTGTTTGTTGTAAAAACTCTTTTAGGACCTCTATTTCTTGGTTCACTTCTATTCTTATGGCTTGATAAATTTGGGCTAACACTTTATTTTCATGTTTTGGTGGTAAAAACTTTTTTAGCACCTTTTTTAATTGTTCACTTGTTGTTATTGGTTCTGTTTTTCTATGCTCTACAATAAGTCTAGCCATAGCTGGTGCTGCACGTAATTCCCCATACTGCAAAAACACTTGTTTAAGTTGCTCTTCTTCATATTCATTTACTACATGAAAAGCCGATAAATTGTTTTGTTGATTCATGCGCATATCTAAATCGGCTTCAAAACGGGTTGAAAATCCGCGTTCTGCTACATCAAACTGATGAGACGACACACCAAAATCCGCCAAAATACCGTCTACTTGTTTAACTCCGTGAAATCTTAAAAAACGTTTGATGTATCTAAAATTTTCATGGATAAGCGTAAACCGTTCATCATCAATCTTATTTTCAAGAGCGTCTAAATCTTGATCAAAAGCATACAATTTACCTTTACCATCAAGTCTTTTTAATATTTCTTTGCTATGACCACCACCGCCAAAAGTAACATCCACGTAAACCCCTTGAGGATTAATATTCAATCCATCCACTGCTTCTTTTAATAAAACAGGGTTATGATATTCCATAGTCATCATCATCTTGTCCCATAACTTCTTCAGCTAAATCCGCAAAATCCACAGCAGCATCATCTATAGCTTGTTCATATAAATCTTTATCCCAAATCTCAATAATATTGATAGCGGAGGCTACCACAATATTTTTTGAAATATTGGCGAAAACTGTCAAGTCTTTTGGAATCAATAAACGCCCGTTCACATCAACTTCTACCATTTTTGCCCCAGCAGTAAACCTTCTAATAAAATCGTTGTTCTTTTTTTTGAACTTATTGAGTTTATTCATTTTCTGCATAAGTATTTGCCATTCGCTCATAGGATATAACTCCAAACACTTTTGAAAAACGGAACGACGTAGTACAAACCCATCTGGAATTACAGAAGAAAGTTGCTTTTTAATAGCAGCAGGCATCATCAATCTACCTTTTGCATCAACTTTACAATCATATGTTCCTGTAATTAAGTCCAAAGCGGTTTTTAAGAAATTTTAACGTTTAAGTTTCAAATATATTGAAAAATTTACCACATATTACCACTTTATACCACTTTGTTAATAAATTTTCAGTTAAGAGAATTTTATTTTTGGTTTTAAATCAATTTTTTAAGCACTAAAACTAGATTCCAAAGATTTTTGCCAATTGGTATTTAAAATAATTTTTGTTAACATTTTCATATAAAAACTATATTTTTGAACACGGTTTTTTGTTATTTGTATTTCATAAAAAATCTCGAAGTAATTTGCTTGGAAAATGTTTTTCAATTAATTAAAAACATTGAAATATCCATGAAATAACTATATTTGTTTCAAAGCGTAGATGAACTAATTAATGGCACACAGATTAAAAAAGGAAAAAAATTACAGTTATATTGAAGTAGGTGAAGGCACCCCAATTATAGTTTTGCACGGCCTCATGGGAGGTTTGAGCAACTTTAATGAAGTGTCCAGTTTTTTCAGCGAAAAGGGGTATAAAGTTATTATTCCAGAACTACCTATTTACACCATGTCCTTGCTAAAAACTAATGTAAAGAGTTTTGCGAAATATCTGCATGATTTCATCCTATTTAAAGGCTATAAAGAAGTTATTTTATTGGGAAACTCCCTTGGCGGTCATATAGGCTTATACCATACTAAATTGTTTCCCGAAACTGTAAAAGCTTTAATAATAACAGGTAGCTCCGGGCTTTATGAGAGTGCTATGGGTGGTGGTTACACAAAGCGTAGTGATTATGAAGTTATAAAGAAGAAAGCCCAAGACGTTTTTTATGATCCTGCCGTTGCTACAAAAGAAATTGTAGATGAAGTTTATGAAACGGTAAATGACCGTAACAAACTTATAAAAACGTTAGCTATTGCCAAAAGTGCCATTAGGCATAATATGGGTAAAGATTTGCCTCATATGCATGTACCTACTTGTATTATTTGGGGTAAAAATGACACTGTAACTCCGCCAGAGGTTGCCATAGAATTCAATGAACTTTTACCAGATTCTGAATTATTTTGGATTGATAAATGTGGTCATGCAGCCATGATGGAACACCCACAGGAATTTAATAAATTGCTTGATGCATGGCTACAAAAAAGAGGCTTTTAGTGTCTCTTCCTAAATCGCAATTCACAGTTTAAATTTCTTTAGAATAAATGTGAAAAACACAAAATTATATAAATGCTTATAAAATCTGCCGAATTTGTTATGAGCAACTCTGATGTTGCTAAATGTCCAAAAAGCAGATTACCCGAATATGCCTTTATAGGTAGAAGTAATGTTGGTAAATCCTCATTAATCAATATGCTTACGGGCAGAAAGAGTCTGGCTAAAACATCGGGTAAGCCAGGAAAAACCCAACTCATCAATCATTTTCTAATAAACAAAAATTGGCATTTAGTAGATCTACCAGGTTACGGATATGCCAAAGTTTCTAAAAGTGCCAAAAAGGTATTTCAAAAATTTATAACACAATATTTTTTGTTGCGTGAGCAACTAGTTAACGCCTTTATTTTAGTGGACATCAGACATAAACCACAACCCATAGATTTGGAATTTATGGAATGGTTGGGCGAAAACGGTATCCCATTTTCCATAATTTTCACAAAAGCCGATAAGTTAAAACCAAATGCCATTTTGAGACATGTGGAAGACTACAAAACCGAGCTTTTAAAAACTTGGGAAGACATACCCATTTACTTTATAACCTCGTCTTCTAAAGATATTGGCAAATACGATATCTTGAATTATATAGAGCAACTGAATGGGAATATGGAGTTGGATAGTTTTCGAATGAGTTAAGTAAAACCTCTTAATTTCAACGTAAAAAACATCATACGCATTGAAATTAAATTATAATTTTAAAATCACATTAGGATTCGGGCAATTGCTTTTGTAAAATTCTAAATTTGTTTTACTACAAACCCCAGGGTAATCGCCCCTTAAACCTTGCAAATCTTTTATAATTTGAAAATGTAAATGCGGTGGGTAATCCCCATTTACAGAAGCATCACCTAAAGTTGCTATGGGTTCGCCTTGTTTAAAAGGTTTATTATCATGTAAATCATCTAAAGAAGCTACACTTAAATGTCCATAAAGGGTAAAAAACTCAATACCTTCAACCTCATGTTTCAAAATGATGGTTGGTCCGTAATCACCATAATTTTGGTTATTATTAAAACTATGCACCACCCCATCTAAAGGGGCATAAATAAATGTTCCAGCATCATTCCACAAATCGATACCTAGATGAATATTGCGTTCATCATGTGCTTGATTGTTGAAATGCTTACTACGCTTATAAATATTTCTAACCTCCAAATATCCGCCATATGCTACCAGGCCATCATGAGTTTTGATATGATTATTGATATATGTTTCAAACTTTAAGGAAGAGGATACATCAACACTATTTAAGTTTTCATTGGTTGCCGATAAATCTATAGCTACATATTTTGATCGCGGAATTGAAGCATCTAAAACTGTTAGAGGCCTATTGCTAATTTGATATAAAAATGTTGAAAAATCATTTTTTTGCATACATCCAAAAATAGTAAAGTTGAGTTATTGTACGATATTATTTTATTGACTTTGTTTGGAAAAAATAACTAACTTAGTTTATTAGCTAATTTTTATTTAGCCATTAACTAATCAATTTTAAGTAACTTTTAAAAAAACAATTACCTAGCTTTATGAATATGGATTTTTTCAACTATGTGAGTATCGCCCTTTCATTTGTTTACACTGCAGCAGTTTTGCGTTTACTTGGAGGCATATCTTCTGCTACAAATAAACAAAACAGGTACATTGTACACATTATATTTTTAGGAGTTATAATTATTTCAATTATAATTAGTTTTTGGGGAACTTGGGCCTTAACGGATGTGGATTGGAAACTCTACAAATTTATATTAGCCTTAATGGACGGTGCTTTATATTACTTTATTGCTACTGTTCTCATTCCAGAAAATCCTAATGAAATTGTATCTTGGAGAGATTATTACTATAAGAATAAAAATAAATTTTTTTATGGCATGCTGGTTTTCCTTGTTTATATACAGGTCCATTCAGCGGTATTAATTAACCAAGAATTGTTACATCCAGCAAGGTTTGGTAATCTTCTAGCTTTTATACCAATAATTCTGGGGATTAGAAGCAAAAGCCATAAAGTTCATTTAGGTATCGCAATTTATTATATAGTATTTGTAACACTAATGGTTTTTACAATTGCCTCAGAACCTGGTTGGGTTGATAATTTATAATTAGACTACCTCAGCATACAAATCAAAATCCTCGGCTTCAATAATTTTCACTTTAGTAAACTCACCCGTTTTTAAATAGGTTTTGGTTGCATCAATCAATACTTCATTATCCACATCGGGAGAATCGAATTCAGTTCTTCCAACGAAGTAATGGCCTTCTTTTCTATCGATTACCACTTTAAACTCTTTTCCTATTTTTTGCTGATTGAGTTCCCAGGAAATTTGTGATTGAATTTCCATAATTTGGTTAGCCCTGTCAATTTTAACGTCTTCAGGAACATCATCTTCCAAATTATAAGCATGGGTATTTTCCTCATGTGAATAAGTAAAACAACCTAAACGCTCAAAACGCATGGCTTTAACCCACTGCTTTAACTCTTGAAAATCTTCTTCAGTTTCACCGGGATAGCCTACGATAAGTGTGGTTCTAATAGTCATTTCGGGTACTTTAGCTCTAAATTCCTGTAACAACTTCGTCGTTTTTTCTTTGGTTGTGCCACGACGCATACTTTTTAAAATACTATCGGAAATATGTTGCAACGGAATATCTAAATAATTGCATATTTTAGGCTCACGTTGCATAACCTCCAAAACATCCATAGGAAATCCTGTTGGAAAGGCATAATGCAAACGAATCCACTCAACACCTTCTACTTTTACCAAGGCTTCCAATAATTCGGCTAAGTTTCGTTTTTTATATAAATCGAGTCCGTAGTAAGTTAAATCCTGAGCTATTAGAATCAATTCCTTAACACCATTGGCAGCTAGTTTTTCAGCTTCGGTTACCAAATCCTCTATGGGCGTGCTTCGATGCTTTCCACGCATAATAGGAATGGCACAAAACGAACAAGGTCTATCGCAACCTTCAGCAATTTTTAAATAGGCATAGTTTTTAGGCGTGGTGGTTAGTCGTTCACCAATGAGCTCATGCTTATAATCGGCACCCAAAGCTTTTAACAATCCGGGCAATTCTGTTGTACCAAAATATTGGTCTACATTGGGGATTTCCTTTTGTAAATCGGGTTTATAACGTTCACTTAAACAACCTGTTACAAAAACTTTATCAACCTCGCCATCTTCCTTTTTTTGAACATATTCCAAAATGGTATTCACACTTTCCTCCTTGGCATTATTTATAAAGCCACAGGTATTGATGACCACAATATTCCCTTCTTCTTCGTGAACCACATCTTTACCACTGGCTTTTAGTTGCCCCATAAGTACTTCACTGTCGTAAACATTCTTACTACAACCCAGTGTTACCACATTAATCTTGTTCTTTTTAAGAGACTTTGTACGCATAATTTTCTATAAATCAGGGCGCAAAGATACAACTTAATTAAACCTTTTATATATTTGATTGTCCAAATTTGAAAACCTACGTTATGAAAACTACAGTCTATCTTTCTTTGCCATTGTTTTTCCTGTTTTTTAGCTGTTCATCTGATACATCTCCAAATGAACCCGAACCAAGCATAGATGAAATTTATTTTCCACCTTTAAATTCTGATACATGGGAAACCAAATCCTTAGCTGATTTGGGTTGGAATACGTCTGAACTTCAACCTTTGTTGGATTTTCTTGAAGAAAAAAACACCAAAAGTTTCATGATTTTACATGATGGTAAAATTGTGGTTGAAGCCTACATGAATGGACACAATTCCAATTTACCTTGGTATTGGGCAAGTGCCGGAAAAACATTAACCTCAACCGTTTCAGGAATTGCTCAAGAGGAAGGCCTTATTGATATAAACAACAAAGTTTCAGACTATTTAGGTACAGGATGGACCAACGCCACTTTAGAAAAAGAAAATTTAATTACTTGTAAAAACCTATTGTCCATGAACTCTGGTTTGGATGATACTTTAGGTGATGATGTTTCGTCAGCAAACCTGCAATATAAAGCCGATGCTGGAACCCGTTGGGCATACCATAATGTCTATGTAAAAATGCAGGATGTGGTTGCGGCCGCCAGTAGCCAAACCTGGTCTAACTATTTCAATAGCAAACTGCGAGATAAAATTGGCATGACGGGGCAATGGATAAATTTAGATAATTTAAGTGTTTATTGGAGCACTACGAGAAGTATGGCACGATTTGGCTTGATGATTTATGCTAAAGGGATTTGGGAAAGTAACCGTATTATTTCAGAAAGTTATTTAAATGAAGCCACAAGCACATCACAAAATATTAATGAAGCTTATGGCTATTTATGGTGGCTAAATGGAAAAAGCACCTATCATTTACCTGCACTTCAATTTGAATTTAACGGTGAATTGATTCCAGATGCTCCTGAAGACATGTATGCAGCTTTAGGCAAAAACGACCAAAAGATTTACATAACACCAAGTAAAAAATTGGTGGTTATTCGTATGGGTGATGTGGCTGATGGTGTTAATTTTGCGCTTTCAACTTTTGATAATGACCTCTGGATTAAAATCAATAATTTGATAAACTAGTTGTAATTAACAGGAGGTTTTCTTCTTTTTGAAGTTTGCTCATATACATAGGCCCAATTCAATAATTGCTTTTCAGAAAGTGGTTTACTTATAAATGTCAATCCTTTGGGAGCACCATTTTCGGCATAACCCATAGGTACGGTAATAGCAGGATATTCGGCTACCGCAGCAAAACCAGCATGGTAATTATTAATGGATAGAAAACCGTCCAAATTTTGAGTCTTCATAGGAATATCAAAATATTGTCTACCATTGGTTTTTAAGGTGTCTTGGATGCGTTCTAAAAACAGGGCGTCTCCTTCGTCATTTACAATACCTTCAAATAACCGCTGACCGTAAGGCATGATATTAAGGGAGTCTTTTTTATTGAATTCCACCACATCTAGAACAGATTTTACTGCTACATCTTTACTGGCAAATTCAGAAAGGTAAATAGGTAAATCTTTTTTCATGTCTAGATTTAACAACCGTCTGAAATTTGGCAAGCTAATTTCTTGCTCATCAATTTCTATAACTTCAGCACCATTCGATTTTAAATTTGAAATCGCTTGCACATACAAGGAATCTTCTAGCAATCTTTTAAAGGCTCCAAAACGTTTACCTTGTAATGAGGCAGATTCAAAAGCATCATACATACTCCCATTCCTATCCATTTCTATTGATTTAGAGTCTGAATTATCAAAACCTAACATAGCATCTAATAAAATAGCATTGTCAGTAACGTTCTTTGTCATAGGTCCAGGGGTGTCCAAAGTTGAAGAAATGGGCACAATACCACTTCTACTTAAAAGTCCAATCGTAGGTTTTAAACCCACAATAGAGTTTTGACTGGATGGCGATAAAATGGAACCAGAAGTTTCACTACCAACAGCAGCCACAGAAAAATTAGTCGCAACTGCTACTCCACTTCCCGAACTAGAGCCACCGGTGTCCATAATTCTGCGCCCATAAGGGTTTAGGGTTTGTCCGCCAATCGCACTATACCCACTTGGGCAATCGCCGCAGAAAAAATACGCCCATTCACTCAAATTGGCTTTTCCTAAAATAATGGCTCCTTGCTCTTTTAAACGCTTCGTAATAAAGGCATCTTCTGCATTATTGTTTTGCAACGCGACAGCACCAGCGGTTGTTGGCGCTCCAAAAGCATTAATATTATCCTTTAAAAGTATGGGCATGCCAAAAATAGGATGCTTTAATTTTCTGTTTAAAAGTTCTCGGTCCCTTAGTTTTGCATCTTCAATTACATTTGGGTTAATAGAAATAACCGAATTTAATGATAATTCGTTTTCTCTATCAAATTTTCTGATGCGGTATAAATAGAATTTGGTTAATAGTTCATAAGAAAAATCCCCAGAATAGACATGTTTTTGTATGGTAGGAATATCCTGTTCAAGAATAAGCGGTTTTAAACTGTTATAATCTGCATCCGAAAAATCTTTTAAATCTTCATTAAAACGACTCCACAAATCTTCATTGGAAATATATTTTGAATCTAAAACTTTAAATTCTCGGAAGTCTTTAACCGAAGTAGTATCAGAGACTGTTTCAGTTATGGGTTTACCTTCAGCAGGATTTTTACAAGAAATAATGGCAATGGATACTAGAAATAAAATAAAACGATTCATGGTTAGCATTTTTAGTAAAAATACTAAATAATCTTTTGAAAAGAATTCCTTCATCATAAAACATATTTGTTAAATTTATGTTAAATTTAAGTACTATGCGTAACATAATACCTTTTTTAAGACATATATTTGCATAAGAAACTATTATATACTTTTAAATTCATCAAAAAATCATGTTAGATAATCATCAAAAAAATATCGCAACTTTTATACATCTGTCAACCTTCAGCAGATTTTTAATTCCGTTTGGAAATTTTATCGGTCCTATTATACTTTGGGTAGCAAATAAGGATAAATCGGAATTTATAGATGCTAACGGTAAGCAGATTATAAACTTTCAAATTAGTATTTTACTATATGCCATTATTTTAGGAACCTTAACGATACCTTTTTTTGTTTTTAAGATTTTTAATGGTATTGACTTTATAGATTTTCATGGATTTGATAATTTTCATATCAATATAGGCAAGCCTTCTCCTCTACTATACATCGGTGGCGCTTTAGGTGTATTAGCTGTAATAGGCTTTATTATAGAACTTGTATTAATAGTCATTGCCAGTTTAAAAGCTAGAGATGGTGAAGTGTATCAATATCCATTAACAATCCATTTTTTAAAGTAAAATCATCAAAATAATCATCAATCAAATCAATCAAAAAATGAACAGTTTCAACAAATTAAACGAATGACACTATGAAGATAGAAAACACAAAAGCACAAATGCGTAAAGGCGTTCTAGAATTCTGCATACTTTCCGTCTTAAAAGATGAAGACGCTTATGTAGCAGAGATTTTAGACACCTTAAAAGACGCAAAACTGCTGGTAGTAGAAGGCACCATTTACCCTCTATTAACACGCCTTAAAAATGCGGGACTTTTAAATTACAGATGGGAAGAATCAACCTCTGGACCGCCACGAAAATATTACGGTTTAACCGAAACAGGAAAATTATTTTTAAAAGAATTAAACACAACTTGGAGTGAATTACACCACGCTGTAACATTAGTAACAAGTCAAAAAACAACAAAAAAATGAATAAAACAGTCAACATAAATTTAGCTGGTATATTTTTTCACATAGATGAAGATGCTTACCTAAAACTACAACGCTATCTTGAGGCTATAAAACGTTCATTCACTGATTCTCAAGGTCGATCTGAAATAATAGCAGATATAGAAGCACGTATCGCAGAACTTTTTAACGAGCGTGTGCAAAATGACAAACAAGTAATACGCATTAAGGAAGTAGATGAGGTCATCTCAATTATGGGACAACCTGAAGATTATTTGGTTGATGATGAAATTTTTGAAGATGAACCTAATTCCTCTTATTCTAAAAAATCATCCTCCTCGGCATCATCAAAAAAACTTTTTAGAGATACCGACAACTCTTATGTTGGTGGGGTATCGTCTGGTTTAGCACATTATTTTGGGATTGATGCAGTATGGATTCGTTTAGCTTGGATACTCTTAATTTTTGGAGCTGGCACAGGAATACTCTTATACATTTTACTTTGGATTTTAGTGCCTGAAGCAAAAACAACCGCCGAAAAGATAATGATGACAGGCGAACCTGTGAATATTAGCAACATTGAAAAAAAAATAAAAGACGGTTTTGAAAACGTATCGGAAACTGTTAGTGACGTTGCTAAAAACGTATCGGATTCACTATCAGGTGCTGCTAAAAATGTATCGAATGCCGCTAAGAATGTAGACTTAAAAAAACCTGCAAATACAATAAAATCGTCCTCTAGAACTTTTTTTGACACACTAGCAGATGTTATTATGTTTTTCTTTAAGGTATTTGCCAAATTTATTGGAGTCATCCTTATAATTACTGGGGCTACATCCCTTATAGCATTAATCATTGGTTTATTTTCTATAGGCGTAGTAGACATTATTCATTTACCTGGTTTAGACCTAGTTGATATTGCTAATGCCGGAAATACACCTATTTGGTTAGTATCTCTATTAACGCTTTTTGCAGTCGGCATTCCATTCTTTTTCTTGTTCTATCTGGGGTTAAAAATCCTTATAAATAATTTAAAATCCATAGGTAAAATTGCGAAATTCACCTTACTAGGCTTATGGTTAATATCAGTAATTTCCTTAATAATAGTGGGCATAAGACAAGCTAGTGAACATGCTTTTAATGAAAACTTCACGGTTAAAACAGAGTTACCTGTTAAATCCATGGATACTTTGACTATAAAGATGGTTAGTAACGATAATTTTAATTCAAATTTTTACAGAGACAATCACAGTTTTAAGTTAGCTTATGATGATAATGGTGTGAAAACAATTTACACGACTGATATTGATATTAGGGTTAAATCCACGACCGATTCTATCGCCATGATAGCGATTGAGAAAAGCGCCGATGGAAGAAGTTATGAAATTGCAAGAGAGCGCGCCAAAAACATTAATTTCAATTTCGATTTCAAAAATAATACGTTGTTGTTAGATTCTTACCTAACTACAAACCCCGAAAACAAATTTAGCGATCAAGAGGTGGATGTGATTTTATATATTCCAGAGAATACTGTGGTTTATTTTAACAGTAGTACAAAACCCTTTTTACACTACAGAACATACGAAGGAAATTTAATATCAAGAGATGATACCAACCATTATATCAAAATACTTTTTGATGATACAGAATGCTTGGATTGTCCGGAGGATGACTTTAAATTGAATGTTGATACTCCAGCGTTAAAAATTAATGAGCAGGGTGTAGAAATCAATTCTGAAGAAGGGAACCTAAAAATAAATAAGCAAGGACTTAAAGCTGAATCTGAAGATGTAAAAGTCAATATTAATTCTAACGGTATTGATGTAAAATCGGAAAACTAACAATTCATCCATAAAAAAATACGGTTCAGATATAAAAGTTACTCATCAATAACATTTTAAAAGATATTTGAACAAAAATTTACACAATCAAAAAAACAAACTATTATGACAACACTTATTAAAATCATCGTAGCAACCATCTTAAGCTTAACGCTTTTTTCATGCAATTTTGACCTAAACCCCGGAATTAGAGGCAACGGAAATGTTATTACAAAAGAAAGAACAGTTAACCAGTCTTTTTCATCAATAAGAGCTTCTGAAGGTTTAGATGTATACTTAACACAAGGAAATACAGTGAGCATAAGTGTTGAAGCTGATGAGAATTTACAAGAACTTATCATGACCGATATCGAAGAAGGTGTTTTGAAAATTCACACAAAAGAGAACATTGGTCGCGCCGCAGCTAAAAAAGTTTATGTTTCTTTCAAGGATATTTCAAGTATCATTTCAACCAGTGGTAGCGATGTATTTTCAACAAATACCATAACTAGTGAAACTTTAAATTTAAAATCAAGCAGTGGAAGTGACATGAAATTGGATGTAAACACATCTGTTTTAAATTGTAATTCCACAAGCGGTAGTGATATGAGATTATCTGGAAAAACAACAAAACTTATCGCTGAAGCCAGTAGTGGAAGCGATATTAAAGCAGCAGACTTAATAGCTGAGACTAGTGAAGTAAAGGCTTCTAGCGGAGCAGACATTACAATAAACACATCCAGGGAATTAAGAGCTCAAGCAAGCAGTGGTGGTGACATAAAATATTATGGTAATCCTGAAAAGGTGAACAAAAGTGATAACGCTTCAGGAAGTGTAAGACAACAATAACTTTAAAATTTATATCAAGCTAGAAGTCATCATTTTTGAAAATGGTGACTTTAAACTGTTATCAGTGTTTTTTTACATTAATAAAAAATAAAAACAAAATCAACTAAAAACAGTATTAAAGTAAAATTAAAATATTTGTAAATTCTAAAAATAAGGTAGTTTTTCAATTTATTAAACCATGAACTATGGTTAGTTTAATTTTTTAATCCATTTAAATTGGCTCGCAAAATTAGTTCAACATCTGCATTTTCTACATGGCCCAATATACCATAATCTCCTTTATAGCCTTTTTCTTTCAACGATGTAATCATCTCCATTTCCTGATCGCCTTTACCAATTGGAAGGATTTTAGGACCATTTCTTTTCATACCGTTTAAATTCACATGCCAAAGATAGGGTAGCATTATTTCTACAATTTCCGAAAAAGTATCGATATGGTTTTGGGCATGGTGAAAATTATACACTATACCCAAATTTCTATTGGGCAACGCTTTAATTATCTTAATTTGATTTTCTGGTTCACCAAACCAATCCCCATGATTATATAAACCTATTTTACAATCCATTTTTTCAGCTTGATTACTTATAAAATCTATCATTTTAGCTCCTTTTTGAATAGATAAAGAATCAGTTAAATTTTCGAAAAAATTAGCATGAAAACTAACCCATATTTCTCCTTTATAACCGACTTCTTTTATTATATCAAAAACTTTTTTGTTAGATTTATTTAACTTCCCAATACTGTCCCTTTGATTGTCTATCCACATCCAAATTGCTATAATATCTATTTTGTTTTTATTTGCCAGCCTTAGTTCCGTAGCCATATTTTCAAGATCTTCTTCACGCCAGTCGTATGCATATTTTGTTAAATCGAGTTTTTTCAGCATATTTATTCTCTCTTCTGGATTACGATTAACGCTATCAAAAGGAACAATACACCAAGCATAAATATCTTCAATCTTTATGGTTGGTCTTTTTGTTTTTTCACTGCAAGAATTTATAATAATAAAAAAAAATATGAACATTAGAATTTTAGAGTATTTCATACAATTGATTTTATCAATTTTGTTTTATCTATTTAATAGAATGTCTCAGTTATCGGCTAAGTATTCATTCAGACTCTATAAATTATTGGCTTAATTTAATAGCTTCAAATTAGCTTCCTTGATTATCTTCAGAGTGGTGGAATCCGTTTCAAAAACAGAATTCAATCCTTGAGGCTCTTGGGGTGGATCTGCCGTAAAGTCGTCCCCTAATTGCCATTCACCATTTACAGGATTATTTCTTCCATAACCAGCAAATCCCCAAAAATTCAAACCTGCCAAAATATCATTCTTTTTCTTGTTTTCTATGAGATAGCTGAAAATTGCCTTATAAAAGACGTTTCTATTTTCTACCGACGTACTAACAGATAGACTTTCATTATCTCGAGGAAAACCAAATTCTGACATGACAATAGGTTTGTTCAAAGATTTAGCAACCACAAGATGCTCCTCCATATACTCATAAGCCTTTTGAATGGATATTTCTGTGCTTTCCGATTCATTATTTTCATCGTACCAGCCCCAGTTTTTAGGCCACATGTGCATCGTTAAATAATCAATTTTAGAATTATCGTGGACTCTTTTATACATATCGATATCCAGCAAAAATCCAGCTTTTCCTTCTGTTCCTGTTGAAATTAAATGTTTAGAATCCAAGGAATCCATTAAGGCAACTGTTTGGTTTAGCCAATCAATATAAGCGACCTCATGCTCTGGAACCATCATTACTCGTGGTTCATTGGCTACTTGCCAAGACATTATGGTATTATCATTTACATATTTTAATTTTGTATAGTTATTTGTTCGCCCCATAATAAAATTCACATGGTGGTAAAAGGCTTTTTTACAAGGATCACAACTTTGAAATTGCTTGGTGTAATTTTGATAATCGTCCCAAGAATATTTTGGATCAAACGGATTGGGAATGTCTCCATAACCATTCCATTTTAAATATTGTGCCATCCCTCCAGACCAAATCCAATTATTGTTTAAATAGAGAATGGCATACATATTTCTTCGGCGCATCTCTGCTAATAGGAAGTCCAGTCCATCCAGCAAGTCTTTATTGTATTCGCCTTGGTTGGGTTGTAAAGCAGGTGAGATTCTGGATTTGCCACCCTCTCCTTCAGCACCAACTAAAATTCTAAGATTATCGATTCCGATGCTTTTCATAAGGTCCAACTCTTTTATAAGTCGTTGGCGATCGCCTCCATCTTTTGAAGCAATAATAGGCCCATACCAGTAATTTGTCCCAATAAATGAATAGGGTTTGTCACCTTTTCGAAACTCTGTCCCTTTAACCGAAATTAGTGGCATTTCTTGCTTTCCAATTTTTCTGTAAATAGAACTTTTGCATGAGCTTAGTGAACAAATAAGGACTAAAAAACAATAGACCTTTAAATTAAACTTAATTAGGTAGTTGGTACATGTTAGGTATTTCATTTTGTAAAACGGATTCTGCTTTGTTGGTGAAGGTTATAAAATCGGGTGTAGTAGATAAACCTGGTGTTGGTGTACAGTAGCGATCTTTAGAATTACTCCAAAACATCATAAAACCCAGTTCTACCTCGTTTTTTGTTAATGCTTGGTATAAATTATTGGAATAAAAATCTGTAATGGGATTACTTACTCCTGGCTCAACAAAATAACAGGTCTCGGTTAAGGCAGCTATTTTAACTTTTTGGATAGCTAAATCACTAATGACCTTTAATTTTTTATTGGCTTCATCTACACCCATTTGTCCCTTATTTTTAAAATCCCCATAATTATCCATCCCTAAAACATCCACATAGGCATCTCCTGGGTATCTTTCCAAATATTCGGTGTCGTTATTATATTTATTATCGGGTGAAAATGCAAAAAGTATGTTGTTTACCTGCAAAACATCTCTTAGATATTCAACAGTAAAACGCCACAAGGTTTTAAATTCCTCTGCTGTTGAATAAGGGGCTCCCCACCAAAACCAGTCGCCATCAAATTCATGAAACGGTCGAAAAATAAAAGGCACCAATTCTCCGTTATTGCCTATCATGCTTTTGGCTACATCAGCAATTTTTTCGAGCTTAGTTTTGTAATAGTCATGGTTGCTACCACCAGGTAAAATACTTTTAAATGCATTCTGCTTTTGATAGGTAGTCATTTCACTGGTATAAAAGTGTAAACCTTCGAAGGGTTCTCTAAAATGCCAAGCGAAAATGTTTACCATTCCTTTATTATAAGCTTCCTTGGCATGACCAGTAATTAATTGCTCCTGTTGAAAATACCAATTGGAAAGCAATTCATTATTCAGGTCATCGGTTATGAACATAAAATCTGAACCTAATAAACTAGGGTCACTCCCCGTTGTTTTTTTAATATCAGAATCTCCGCCAGCATCCATATAAAAACTACTAAAGGCATCGTGTTGTCCTATAAGGTATTTTGTTTGGGATAATATTTTCAGGTTGTAAAATAGGGCTATGGTTTCACTTGTGGCATTTTGATTAACCATATAATTCAACGTTTCATTCGGTTGTAAAACGAATGTTTCTGTGTTGGCCGAAATAGTTATCATTGCAGAATTGGAATCTCCTATTTCCACATCTGGATTATTGGTATTGGTTAGGGTAATAATTATCGTTTCGTTCTCTTCCGTTTCACCATCATCTTTAATTTCAATGGGTATTAAAATAGACAGGTTATTAGCTGGGATATCAATTTTAGTGTCTATCATTTTGTAATCTTCCCCATTGGTTGCCGTTCCGCTAATGGTATAATTGACGGTCGTGGTTTTATTAACAATTTTGGTTAATGTTAATTTGAATGAGCCATTTAAGGAAGGTTCCGTAAGAACGTTAGTATTTGTAGAAATTGTAATTTTTGATACAACAGCAGGTTCGCCATCGGGTTCTTCAATATTGTCCTTAGAGCAACTATTAACAAATACTGTTAATAAGGCAATAACGCCTATTTTTATGTGGCTATTAAACTTATTCATTGATCATTATACATGCTCTAGTTGTATGGTAAGGTGCTTTCCACATACTTACCTTATTTTCTTGAGTATAAGGTTTTCCTTTTTGGTTTACCCTAAAATGCCAGTCCCCATTTTCATAGTCAAGTAGATGTTTTTTAGTATAATTCCAAATGTTGACAGACGATGCTATATAGCTTTCTTTATTTTCGATTGAATGGGCTTCTTTCAATCCAATAAGTGCCTCTACCTGTGGCCACCAATGCCTGTCGGTATCGGTATGGTTCGTAAAAAAATTAACCTCGTTAAGCACCGATCCATCAACATCAATTCCATGTTTTAAAAAAGTATCGGCTACGTCAACTGCTATATGTTTAGATTTTTCTATAATTACTGGATCGTTAACCATTTCGGCGGCTCTAAGCAGCAACCATGCTGATTCAATGTCATGACCAAATGATACCGTATAGCTTAATAAATTCCATTTTTGATCAAAAAATAAATCAAAATGGTATTTCTTGTTTAAAATCTTATTGTTCATAATTTCTATCAACATTTTTAGGGCTTCTTTTAAATGTGCATTGTCATAAATTTTTAACAATGCGGTATAAGCCTCCAAAACATGAAGGTGGGTATTCATGCTTTTAGCAGCGTTCATATCCTTATCACTTAACCGCATGTCTTCAATCGGACTCCAATCCTCTTTAAAAGCTTCTAGATACCCTCCATATTGCTCATCTTTAGCATATTTCTCAATACATTCAAAAAGTTCGATAGCCCAATCTTTGCATTCTCGATTCCCAGAATAAATGTAGTATTCACTTAGTGCGTAAATAGCAAATGACTGCGCATAAACTTGTTTACGCTTATTTATTGGTTGTCCTAAATAATCCAGTTCCCAAAAAACGCCTTTATTTTTAGTGTCTTTAAAGTAACGTTTCAGATATTCATAAGATCTTTCACAAATTTCTTTGTAAGTATCTGTTTTTAAATAGTTGGATGCTGCTGAAAATGACCATAGAATTCGAGTGTTTAAGATAATTCCTTTAGATGATTTTGGGACAACTTTATTGTAGAAATCAATTTTCCCAAAGAATCCGCCATGCTCATAATCAATTGTATTGTTCTGCCAGTAATCTAGAATACGCAATAACTCATCATGCATTTCTTTTTTCAGTTGCAAGTATGCTGCGGTTTTCATTAATAAAAACCCTTATTCTTATCAATTAAATCCATGATAGTTTCAACTGAATCTGCTGAAGTATATTTATCTTCAGGTGAATTTATAACGTAGTCTACCAGTTTATCAACAGTAGATACGGCAACGTGCATTCTGGTATCGGAAGATGCATAATAAATATAAACGGTTCCGTCATCATCCTGAATCCATCCATTTGAAAATAACACGTTTGAAACATCACCAATGCGCTCATTCCCAATAGGTGCCATGAAATGACCTGCAGGTTTATGTATTACTTTTGAAATATCTTTTAAATCAGTCATAAACATATACAATGTGTATCTTAAACCTGCTGCTGTATTTCTTACACCATGTGCTAAATGAAGCCACCCTTTATCTGTTTTAATTGGAGCAGGACCTAACCCATTTTTCAATTCGTAAATTGTATGGTATTTTTTACCATAAATTATTCGTTCATCTTCTAATACGGGATTTATCATATCCTGAATAAATCCTAATCCAATTCCCCCACCACTGCCAACATCAATAAATCCATCTTGGGGCCTTGTGTACAGAGCATATTTTCCATTAACAAATTCGGGATGTAAAACCACATTGCGTTGCTGGCTAGCTAAAGATACTAAATCGGGTAATCGATCCCAATTGATAAAATCCTTGGTCCTTACAATACCTGCATTGGCAACGGCCATACTCGTATCACCTGGAGGCGCATTGGGATCTTTTCTTTCCGTACAAAAAATACCATAAATCCAGCCATCATCATGCTCAACAAACCTCATATCATAGACATTAATATCAGGGTTTTCCTCATTTTGTGGAATAGCACAAGGTCTATCCCAAAACTTAAAATTATCTATACCATTAGAACTTTCCGCAATGGCGAAAAAAGACTTTCTATCATTGCCTTCTACCCTTACACAAAGTATATATTTATTATTCCACTTGATGGCTCCTGAATTCATGGTAGCATTAAAGCCAATACGCTCCAAAGCGTAAGGGTTTGTGTGAGGATTTAAATCATATCGCCAATGAATTGGAATATGTTTAGCCGTTAGTATGGGATTTCTATACCGAGTGTAAATACCGTTACAGTCCTTTACAGGCATATTTTTCATAGTAATCAACTCATGATGACTTTTGATTACAATATCTAGCATGCTCGGTTTTTGTTTAGTTTGTTGGCTCATACGCTAATCTAATTTTTTATTAAGTGCATTCCACCAATACTTTTTAAGCAGAAAAATGCACGCTGTAATTATTAATAATGAAACAAAAATTGGAGTTGTTTGACGGAATATAATATACATGGGCAATAGGACTAGTACTGTTTGTGCTATAATTCCAACAAACACATTGAACATGTCAATTCCGAAATCGTTATTTTTTTTAATTATGATTCCTTCTTTTAAAATTTTATTATGTACCGGCTTCCAAAAACCCCAAGGTCTTACATTAGTATAGAATGCTTTAAGTACTTTTTCATCCGTTGGTGGTGCACTATACGTTCCCAAAATGCAACCGACCATAGAAATAATTAGTAACACGGGGAACAAATAAAGACTTAAAACATCAGGAAAAAGTTTAGGAATAATAACTGCGGCTACCAATCCTGCGACCATACCCCAGAAAAATCCTTCACCATTAAATCTCCACCAGTGCCATTTTAATATATTGGCTCCCACGTAACTACCATATAATACAGAAACAATCCATTGTAAGACAGAGTTTACATCTTCAGCAAATAGTCCTAGAATGATGCTTACAACAACCACGGCAATACCAGTTAGATAGTTCATATTATTTATTTGTTTGGATGAAGCATCTTTATTTTTATATTTCAAATAGATATCATTCACAATGTAAGCTTGGGCGGCATTCAAAGTACCAGCAAAGGTTGACATAAATGCTGAAATTAAACCCGCTAATAAAAGCCCTGTTAAACCAATAGGAACGAATTCCATTATAGCGTTGGGTAAAATAAGTTCGAAATCTACATTTCCAGTTGTATCAATCAAATCCAACTTTTCATAGAAAATGAGAGCTAAAGCACCAAAACCAGCAATCATTAAATAGCGCACTGGCATAAGAACAACAGAAACAAATCCACTCATTTTTGAGGCTTCAGATGGGGATTTTGTTGACAATATTTTTTGCATATCGTAATTAGGTGCTGGACCCGCAAGACTTACCAATATACCTTTGAATACCATCAACATAAAAAATATGGTAAATAAACAAAAGCCATCATCTTTTATTTTCTCATTTACTTCTGGTATTATGGTAGCCCAGTCTAAGTTCAATTCCCATCCAAAGAATGGACTCATCCATCCATCTGGGACATTTAGTCCATAGTTACCCACGGCAACAAATCCTAAATAGCCAATTACGACTGCTGCTACGGTCATGATTGCAAATTGTACCACATCGGCCCAAACAATTCCCGACATACCACCTAAAAGAGAATAGAAAACCGCGAAGAGCGTAAATAGTATTCCATAGAAATGCGGAACAAACTCTGGCGACACGTAAAAAGGAACATAATTACTGGTCACTTCCCAGGGAATGAATATTTCAACAAATTTACCTAATCCTATAAAGCCATAGGCTAAAAAACCAAGGCATAAAACAAGGGCAAATATTACGACAATAACATGTGAGAGTCTTGCACCTTTCTCAAATCCAAAACGCGTGCCAATCCATTCAGCACCTGTTGTTGCTCCAGATCTTCTTAACCATTTTGATAGGTAGACCATTAAAAAAACCTGATTAAAAATAGGCCATAACCAAGGTATCCAAGCACTTTTTAATCCGTAAACAAACATTAAAGTCACTAACCAAATGGTTCCCGAAATATCAAACATTCCTGAGGCATTAGATAGCCCTAGCATATACCAGGGAATTCGGTTGCCCCCCAATAAATAATCTTCTTTACTGCGCTGAGCCCGTTTCTTTAATACCAATCCAATAACAACTATAGTTACTAAATAGAGTGCAATTATAAAAATGTCAGCTGTATGTAATAGCTTCATATTATTAGTCTTGGTTTATTTCTTTAAGAAATAGTGTTTGGGGAAGTTTAGAAAATCGCTTAAAATCCTCGGCATTCTTATGCCCTACATAGGGAATATAGTGATGGCTTTTTCTGGCATTTCTCCAAAAAAGAACCCATGAAATTCCTGAATTTTCAATATTTGGAAATAATACTTGAGTGAACCAATTATCGGTATTTATTTGATCTAAACCTGTTTCTGTTAGCCCATAAAGTTTATTTTTTTCAGTGGCAATATTTCTCACTAGATTAATATCGTTAACAAGGGAGTTTGCATAATTTTCTGTATCATTAAAATCATAAATATCAATTCCAAATATATCAACATAATCATCTCCTGGATAATATTTCATATAATCTTCTATTTGATTCAGCTTGTTTGGTGAATACACGTATAAAAGATTATGCAGATTATACTTGTCACGCAACAAGGTAACCGTTTCTCTCCATAATCGTATGTATTCTAAAGCATTAGAACTAGAATTGCCCCACCAAAACCAGTTACCATTCATCTCATGGAATGGTCTGAATAAAATAGGGATTTCTTTGCCCTTAAACTTCAATGATTTAATGAACTCTGCAACTCTTTCAATCCATAAGTTATACTCTTCTTTGTGTGAACCGTTACCAATAATATCTATTACAGCAGGTGATGTATCCCAGGAGCTTCCTTTGCTTGAAGGATTATCAGGATGCCAGCTAATAGTGATTAAACCTCCTTTTTTATGTGCGTCGACAATTAAATCTGTAATCGTATTGAAGTACACTGTATCTAAATTATGCTTTTTACCCAATTCTAAATGCCCAATATCAAAGCCAAAAATTGCTGGATAGTCATCTGTCAATTCCTTTATATCACTTTTTGGTTCCCTGAAAGAATCATCATGTTTCCAGCCTATGCCATAAGACGTTGCATCTTGGTGCCCTATAGCAAATCCTTTTTTAGTTATAAAAAATAACTTCTTATGCAGTTTTTTCGCAGATCGTGATAAATTATTATCTACCAAATCTGGTTTTTTATATGTTTCATTATAAAAAGGTTTACACGAGAAATTCATCAAGATTGGTAACACAAAAGGGAATAGATAGAGCCTTCTTAAACCTATAAATTTTAAACTATTAATTAACATTAATGTATAAATATGAAAATATAATACTATCACAATTATAAATTAATATTATCATTGTGCAGCTTAAAAGTACAACAAAAACAAAATTAGTTATATTTGCTTTGTAATCATGATATTATTTTGTCAATAACCAAACAAAAAAAAACAAATAACTTATAAATATGACGATTCCCAAGAAAGTCCGTAGAGAGATTACACCATTAACAGCGGTTGACAGTTTTTTAGTTTTTGATAGGGTCAAATCAGAATTCGATTTTCCTATTCATTTTCATCCAGAATATGAATTGAATTTTATCAAAAACGGCAAGGGAGTGAAACGTATTGTAGGTGATAGTGTTGAAGAGATTGACAACATAGAACTTGTTTTAATTGGCCCAAACCTACATCATGGTTGGTTAGATAATAATATTAAAAATAGATCTTTCCATGAAATAACCGTGCAATTCCACGAGGACCTCTTAGATGAGAAATTGCTATCAAAACAAATCATGAAGCCTATAAAAGACATGTTCAATAGGTCAGTGCACGGTATATTGTTTTCTGAAAAAACGTCAATTAGCATGTACGAAAGATTTACAAGAATATCTAAAATTGACGGTATGGATTATTTTTTGGAATTCCTCTCAATATTATACGACTTATCAAACTCTAGAAACCAGAGACTTTTATCTACTTATACCGCTGGCAAGGAAAGCTTTGAAAATAGCGACAAAATAAAAACCGTTTATGATTTTGTTCATGAGAACTATAGCCGAAAAATAACATTGGAGGAAATTTCAAATCTGGTTAATATGAGTGAAGTCTCATTTAACAGGTTCATTAAAAAGCGTACTGGAAAAACTTTTGTAGATTACGTTAATGATGTAAGAATTGGTTACGCCACAATGAAATTAATTGAGAAGGACCTCAGCATTTCAGAAATCGCTTATGAATGCGGGTTTAATAATATTGCCAATTTCAATAGGGTTTTTAAAAAACTTAAAAAGCGCACTCCAAGTCAATATGCCCAGGAATTTTCAGGTATTAAAAGAATTTTATAGCTGTTTATGTCTTTTGCTTGCTTGATTTAAAACTCAAACCTCAAAAAATTACTCTAAAAACACCTCCTGAATAATTAATCCAAGCATAAATATGCAAATTTTATTTTTTACCATTAATCAATATATGTATTACCTTATTGAACAATAAAAACTCTTTTTTTTTTTCAAACATCCATTTAGTTTTTATACTATAAGTCAATGACAAAATAGTATTATAGTTTAGTGGTTTTATAGCTTACATTTGATGTGTTAAATTAGAGCAACCTTTTCCAACAAGTGTTCTAATTAATTCTAAACATTTTTTAACTAAACTAATATATGAATATGCGAAAACTAACTACGAATAACTTTTTTCGTATCAGTGAACGTTTCTATTGTTTTATCTTTTTGTGTTTCTTGAGTCCAATTATTTTGGCCCAAAACATAATTCAGGGAACTATAACTGATTCAAGTGGTTTGCCTTTGGTGGGTGTAAACATTATTGAAAAAGGAACCTCTAATGGAGTGGTTTCAAACTTTGACGGCTATTACAAGCTAGAGTTAAAAGGAGAAGCTACTGTTGTGTTTAGCTTCTTGGGGTTTGTTTCCAAAGAGATAAACGTAAAATCAAGTTCTACCGTAAATGTTCAATTGGAAGAAAATCTTGAAAGTTTGAACGAGATTATTGTTATTGGATATGGATCTCAAATGAAAGAGGAAATCTCTGGAGCAGTCTCCTCTGTTGAAGTGGAGGATTTAGTGACAATACCTCAAGTAAGTGTGGATCAAATGATTCAAGGACGTGCTTCTGGTGTAAGTGTAACTACAAACTCGGGGCAGCCAGGGGCTGCAGTTTCGGTAAGGATAAGAGGGGTGAACTCAATCTCTGGCTCTAGTGAGCCTTTGTATATAATAGATGGTGTGCCAGTGCCAGGAGAGTCTGAGGAAGGAGGATCAAGTCCGCTAAACTCCATAAACCAGAATGACATTGAAAGTATAAGTATTTTAAAAGATGCCTCTGCAACAGCTATTTACGGCTCTAGAGGTTCTAATGGGGTAGTTATTATTACTACCAAAAGCGGAAAGAAAGGCAAAGCCAAAATTACACTCAATTCTTTCGTTGCTATACAAGAGCCAACCAATATTTTAGATGTGATGACTTTACCTGAATACGCAAGACTTCAGAATGCAATCAATGATATTTACAACATAGATCCCATAGTTGAATATTCCCATCCCGAGCTTTTAGGACCTGGTACAAACTGGCAGCAGGAGATATTCAGTAACGCCATGATGGAAAGTCATCAAATATCTTTTCAGGGAGGTAATGAAGATGTTAATTATTTCATTTCAGGTGGACATTTAAAACAAGATGGAACTGTTATAGCATCAGGTTTCGATCGTTCAACAATAAGAGCCAATATTGATGCAAAATTAAGTGATAAAATAAAGGTTGGTATAAATCTTACAGCGAGTAGAGTTAACGAAAAAATCACCTTAAACGGAAGAAGCGATGGTATCATAGGTCTGTCCCTGCTTAATAGCCCCGCCATTGCAGTATATAACCCTGATGGTAGTTTTGCTGGCCCAAGTTTAAATGATGATTTTAGAACAGAAAATGCAGTTGCTAAAGCCCTAAGCTTAGAAAACAAGCTAATAAGAGATCGCATACTAGGTAATATATATGCTGAATTTCAAATCAACAAACAACTTACTTTTAGAACAGAATTTGGTGGAGATTTTGGGAAAAGCTTAAATAACCAGTTTACTCCTCGTTACTCTTATGGTGAAATACAAATTGCCAATAATACGTTAAGCATTGCCAACAATTACAATGATTTTTGGATTATCAAAAACTTTTTAACTTACAATAATACTTTTAATGACAAACACAATGTCACGGCTATGATAGGTGCAGAAGCACAAGAATCCAGTTATGGTGGCGTCACATCCACCGATGGGAACTTTGTTGGCAACGATTTCCCAATACTAGGTACTGGTGATGCAACTGATAACAGTACACAGTTTAGAGCTAGCCAAGCATTGGAATCCTATTTTGGAAGGTTAATTTATTCTTTTGATAATAAATACAGTATTACGGCTTCCATGAGAGCAGATGGATCTTCAAAATTCTCCCAAGGCAACAAATGGGGGTATTTTCCATCTATATCGGGGGCTTGGAAATTATCAAACGAACCATTTATGGAGGGGTTTGATGCTATACAAAACATAAAAATATATGGAGGTTATGGTGAGGTAGGGAATCAAAATATCCCAAATTTTGCCTATGGATCTATATTAAGACCTGTGAATACGGGATTAGGAACTGGCTTTTTGGTATCTAATTTCGCAAATCCAGACTTGACATGGGAATCTTCAACTCAGACAAATATGGGCTTTGATTTTTCATTATTCAAAAATAGTTTGAACGCCTCTATTGAATTATACAACAAAGTATCTAAAGACTTTTTGTTTCAATATGCATCTACAAACTTTGTAACCGGAGGTCAGTCACCTGGAGCCGTTAACCCGCCATGGGTAAACTTAGGTGAAATGGTAAATAGGGGTATTGATGTGACACTTAATTACAGCACTAAAACAGGAGGTGACTTTTCTTGGAATTCTTCATTAACCTTTTCACATTACAGAAATGAAGTTACTGATTTAGGTGATGTGCCACAAATTAATGGGGCCATGAATATCAACTATGATGGGCAACAAAATATAACCATTACCCGCAAAGGCGATCCCATTGGACTCTTCTACGGTCTTGAGGTAGAAGGTATTTTCAGATCAGTTGATGATTTTGTTGATGCTCCGATACAATATGGGCGGCCTTTTCAAGATGCCCTTTTCGCTACCACTTGGCTTGGAGACATAAAATTCAAAGATCAAAATAATGATGGTGTTATTGATGACAACGATAGGACCGTTATTGGTAACCCCCATCCAGACTTCACGTTTGGTTTCCAAAACTCTTTTAATTATAAGAATTTTGATTTATCAGTATTCGTTCAAGGGTCTTATGGAAATGATGTGTTTAACGGCATTGGAAGACTACTTACGGCTGGAAACAGAACATTTACAAATCAGTTATCATCTGTTTTGGATTATTGGTCAGTAAATAACCCGGAAGCCTCTGCTCCTAGGTTAGCAAGAAACGATACTCGAAACATAGAGATATCCGATAGATACATTGAAGACGGGTCATATGTAAGAATCCAAAATGTAACTCTTGGCTACACATTGGATTCTAAAATATCCGAAAAGATTGGGTTTAGTCTCCTTAAAATTTATGGAAGTATCCAAAACCTATATACATTCACAAACTATTCAGGCTATGATCCTGAAATAGGGTCATTCAATCAAAATACACTTTTAACAGGTATTGATGCTGGACGCTATCCATCTCCAAGAACATTTACCTTAGGAGTTAATGTTGAGTTTTAATCATTGTCAATTTTAAAGTATTAGAAAATGAAAAATTTATTTAAAACAAAATATATCTTATTAACCTTAACGTTAACATTAGGTTTTAATTCATGCAGTGAAGATTTTTTAGATAGACCGCCTGAAGATTCCTTTAACGTATCAGACTTCTTCCAAACCGAAGATCAAGTCATTGCCTCAACCAATGCGCTTTATTCTGTCCCATGGTATGATTTTAATGAAAATACTATTTGGGTTTTCGGTGAATTGAGCTCTGGCAATGCAAGAACTTGGGATCCTAGAAATGCAGACTTTGTAAACTTTGCTGTAAATGGTAATAATGCACAAATAAGTAGAACCTGGGAAGCACTTTTTGCAGTTGTTGCACAGGCAAATACCATAATAAACACTTTGCCACTAGCAGTAAACCCAAGCATCTCTCGTGACGTTGTAAATAACGCCCTAGGGGAAGCCAGATTCATTAGGGCTGTAGCTTATTTTTATATTGTTAGGATTTGGGGTTCAGTGCCAATCATAGAAGATAATGCCAGTATAGTTTTAGAACCTAGAGTTCCTAGAAATCCAGTTTCGGATATTTACAGATTCATAAAAGAGGATTTAGAATTTGCTGTTGAAAACTGCTACGCAAAAATTAGAGGAGCTAATTATGATGCCAATGCTAGAGTCTCTAGTGGAAGTGCTAAAGCGATGCTTGCAAAGGTATATCTTTATGAAAGAAACTATCAAATGGCTTATCAATTAGCTGACGAAGTAATTAATTCTGGAGAGTTCAAATTATACGGTGGTGACGCCGCAGACAGTGATCCTTCAGGAAGTTATTATGACTTGTTTGTTCCTGAAAATGACAATAACCCTGAATCCATATTTGCTCTTCAATGGACAAGCTCTAGTAGATATTCTGAAGGTAACGGGCTTCAATCCCTATTAGCACCTTCTGGTTTTACTGGAGGATCTGACGGTTATTCAGCTATTGGTATATCACCCGATTTATTAGCTGCTTACGAAAATGGGGATTCAAGATTTTATGCAACCTTCATGGAAAGAGGGGCGTTCTATCCAGATTTAAATGGGGGTTACACAGTGTCCGATAACATTGATTTCCAAGGTACCAGGCACGGAATTAAAAAATATGTGGTTGGTGCAGAGTATGCAGTGGGAAGAGATGACGGTAGTGGTCTAACTTCCACTCCCAATAACACCTATATACTAAGGTATGCTGAATTACTGCTAATTCATGCTGAGGCTGCACTTAACGGAGGTGGACCCATTTCGAGCGGTAACGAATCCCTTAACAAAGTAAGAAGAAGAGCTGGTTTGAATAATATTACTAATCCTACTCTTGATGCTGTTTTTCAAGAGAGGCGTATTGAATTGGCTTTTGAATGGGAATTCTGGTATGATGTGGTAAGACAAGACCCATCAGTAGCCTTAAACTTCTTAAGCAATACAGATAGGGGAACCTTTAACAGTGATACAGGAGCTTTGCAATCCGAATTTTACCAAGCCACGGTGGATGATTTACTTTTCCCTTATCCAACTGTAGAAACTCAGAACAATCCAGCATTATTGGAGGCTCCTGTACCCTATGATTTCAACTAAAAAATAAGACCTATGAAAAAAATTATTAATTTTAAAAACAACGCATTTATAAACATATGTTTTTTATGTTTTACGGCTATCTTCACAACTTTATCATGTGAAAGTGAGTTTGACGTACCAAGTCCTAATTTTACAAAAGCTCCACCAGAAATATCAAGTGTTAGCGAGGCTAGAGAAGATAAAACGGTAACGCAAGGAGTTTTAGAAAACACCTATATAATCAGAGGTAAAAACCTATCATCACTTGTTGCTATTTATTTTAATGATGTAAAAGCTAGCTTCAATCCTGCTCTTTTAACAGATGGCATTGCATTTGTTGAAGTGCCAGAGGATGCACCAGTGCTTGATCAAAGCAACAAGATGAGAGTTGAAAACTTATTTGGTACTACCGAATATGATTTTTCACTCCTAACCATATCTGGATTCACTGAAGAAACAGTGAATGGTAAGAAAGTGGTTAACTTAATGGGAGGTGATTTTAGCGAAACCTCATCCGTGACTTTTGTTAGCGGATCAGAAGCCAATGGAAATTTGCTAGAACGTCCAGCTAGTTTTGTCGTTGTTTCACCAGGTATGGTACAAGCAGAAGTTCCAGCCGGTGTTGAACAAGCTTTTATTTTTTTAGAAACATCAAGGGGAGCCGTGGCAAGGTCTGATTCTTATGGCTTCAGTTATTCTGTTTATGTTGATAGCCTCAATGAAGATTGGATAGTAACCGAATGGGGCGGTACCCATATTTTACAATCCACAGAAGTAACACTTGGGACCTACTCGGTTAAAAGCATCAGACAGGGCTGGTCTGGAATAACGTTTTTACCAATAAATACTACCATTGATTTTGGCGATTATCAATCTATTTCTGTGACACTTTATGGAACAGGTGCAAGTGGCGATAGTGTTAACTTAGCACTTAACGATTTTCAAACACAACTAAATTTACCTCTCATTCCAGGGCAGTGGGTAAAATACGTTATACCACTTGCAGATTTTTATCCAAACGGTGGAGCTCCTGATACCATTTTTAGAATGGATTTTCAAGAGTCGTCAAATACAGGTTTATCACAATATATATTTTATATTGATGACTTTGGATTCCTGTAAAAACATAAAAGCTATTAAAGATAACGAACATTAAAAATATTTATTGATGAAATCATTTAAACATATACTAAGCTTCTTTTTGATGACCACATTGATTATATCGTGTTTTAAAGACGATGATGTATTGGACAACAGATTGAGCTTAAACCCTAAGAACATATCCGAAATCATATCGGACAATCCGGATTTATCAACATTGGCATCGGCTTTGGAAGCTGCTGGCCTTATTGAAACATTAAAAAGCACAACTACCTACACGGTTTTTGCGCCAAATAATTCTGCTTTCAGCGGTGTAGATACCTCTACTCTTTCTGATGAAGGGCTTCTCAATGTGCTTTTAAATCATGTTGTGAGTACTACAAGACCAGATTTTACTTCAACTATGACAACAGGTTATTTAAAATCTTTGGCCTCTGGTCCTGATGGCACTAAACTTAGCCTTTTTGTAAATAATTCAGATGACATCAAACTTAACGTTAATGCATCCATTGTTAATGACGGCAAAGATCTAGGAGCTACAAACGGTATTGTACATGTTACAGATAATGTGATACTTCCGCCTACTCTGGTTGACCATGTCCTAGCCAACCCAAATTATTCCTCTTTAGCTGCTGCGCTTGTAAAAGCTGATTTGATAGATACCTTAAATGGTACCGATATTTTTACCGTCTTTGCGCCAAATAATGCCGCTTTCGAAAAATTTATGATGGATGTTGAAGATGCCTTTGGTTGGACATCATTGGACGAAATACCTGTGGACATCTTAACAGAAGTATTACTTTATCATGTGGTTGCTAGTACTAACCTTTTATCTGGAGATGCCTTAGAGTCAACTCAAACAACTTTGCAAGGTGAGAGTTTTTCTATAGGTGCTGATGCTAGTATAGATGATATGAGCTATACTAATAGTAATATAAATTTAGTTGACATACAAGCCATAAACGGGGTCATACATGGTGTTGATAAAATATTACTACCTGATTCTGTTTTCCAATCCATCCTAAGCAGAACACTTAACATTGTTGAAAGATGTGATGATAGAAATTTCACATCATTTACAGCGGCAGTAGAAAAAGTTGGCTTAACCTCACAGGTTTCCACAGACCAACTCACTGCTTTTGCACCTAATAACAATGCATTCACTACGTTTTTCCTTACCATTGATAATTTTGATAGTTTAGATGATTTTGATACTCCTGAAGAACTGGATTTATTGAAAAAACTCGTTGAGTACCATTTAGCTATTGGAACTACCCTTTCAAGCGGACTAACTCCCGGAATGACTATCGAGACCCTCAATGGAGAGTCCATTACCTTTGATGCAGGGTCCATGTCTTTTGTCCCAACGCACGAAAATGCACCAAATGGGGGGATTGTAACGGCAGATATTGGAGCCAATAACGGAGTAATCCATGAAATTGATAATGTTTTGGTACCTGATACAGAAGCCACTGCATTGGGTTATCCTTTACCTCCCTCTGGAGCTGCAGTTTATGGTTATGAAATCTATGACGACGCCTTAAATTCAGCATTTTGGATAGGCGGATGGACTACACCAGATTTTTCAAATACGGACCAAGTAAAATCCGGAATTTACTCAATTCGAGTTGATTATCAAGGTGATGATGGTTTCCAAATTGGTGGTGCAGGAGAAGATTTAACACAATATTCTACGGTTAATGCAGCTTTATATTCTGAAAATGGAACTTCTGTTACGTTTATATTAAACGAACAATGGAATAATGGTCAAACGGTAAGCATCCCTGCCGGTGAATGGACCTATGTTTCAATTCCAATCACGAACATTTCAAATGGGACAACAATACTAGATCAATTTGTAATTAGAGATGCCAGTTTATCTCCCAATACATTATATATTGACGAAGTGGGTCTAGATGTTACTTATGAACAGCCCATTCCAACTTTCAACTATGAAATTTACACTGAAAATAATTTAACAGCTGATTGGATAGGTGGATGGACCTCTCCTGTTTTTGATGACACATCTAACCCAAGTACTGGTATATTTTCAATACGCAATGTTATGCCAGCAGATCAAGGTTTCCAATTAGGAGGCACTAATATTGATTTATCAGCATACTCAGTTGTAAAATTCTCCATCTATTGTGAAGATGCAACATCATTCAGATTGGTTATGAATGAGGAATGGGGAAATGGTTATTATTTTAATCCTACACCAGGCCAGTGGAATCATTACACAGTCCCGCTTAATGACACACTTCTTAATGGAAGTACAACATACACTCAATTTGTCATCCAAGAGCAAGGCTTAAATGATGTAGTCGTCTTCATTGATGACATAGGGTTTAATTAAACTTTTAGTTCAATTTAGTTTATTAGTAATTAGTTTAACCTTTACAAAGCATTCAGTTTTGTAAAGGTTATTTTTAATAGCTCTTCAGCCTTAATATCTCAAAATATTTAGTTCCATGTTACTGGTTAAATTCCATAACTCCTCCAAAGGTTAAAAAATATTATATTCATAATAATAAAAAAAACACTGAAAATCCCAAGACCTTCAGTGTTTTATAATACAACCTATAACTAAGTTTGTCGGGGTGGCAGGATTCGAACCTGCGACCTCCGCGTCCCAAACGCGGCGCGATAACCGGGCTACGCTACACCCCGATTGTGGTTATCAATAAGGGTTGCAAATATACTTTTTTTATTCATTTCAGTGTCACATTTTTTAAAATTATTTCTTGTTTAAAATTGATAATTTAGCAACTGTAAATTGTGACATGCTTTTAAATGTACAGGATAAAAATCTTTATTTTAACTTTTTTAATTATCAATAATACTTATCTAGCTGTAAGCCAAGTAAGTATAACGGGAAAAATAGTAGATGACAATGCCTTACCCGTTGGTTTAGTAAAAATAACCAATATCAAGGATAAAACCACTGTGGTCTCTGATATTGACGGTACTTTTAAACTGGATAATATCGGATTCTATTCATTTGAAAAAGAAGGCTATTATGAGAAAATCTTGGAATTTAATAAAGATATATTTTACATTGTTCAACTTAATATAAACCATTCCCAACTAAATGAAGTTGTAATAAACGCCAATCAAATTCCAAAAAAAATTAAAAATTCAACAACATCTATCAACATCATTACTTCCAAAGATATTCTGCGTTCAAATAACACCGATTTTGCGCCAATTCTGAATAGAGTTCCGGGAGTTTTTATGCAAACAGGTGCCCTAAACACAAACCGCATAACAATAAGGGGCATTGGTTCTAGAACACCTTTTGGAACATCCAAAATCAGGGCATACTTTAAGGACATTCCACTAACAAACGGAAGTGGGGAAACAACTATTGAAGATTTTGAGCTCGCTTCCATATCACGTTTTGAAATTATAAAAGGTGCTGCCTCCAGTATTTACGGTGCGGGTTTAGGTGGTATTATTCATTTAACACCTCAAAATGCCTATCTCAATAATTCAAGTTTTAATAGTGAATTATCTGTGGGTTCTTTCGGTTTACAAAAAGGCCTTTTAAACATTAATCATGGTACTACAAATAATGGTTTTAGAGCGGTTTACAGCAACACCCAAAGTGATGGTTTTCGGGAAAATAACGAATACAAAAGGCAAACCTTCACCCTAAGTTCCAATCATTTTTTAAGCAAAAAAGATGAATTAACGTTCTTAGCAAGTTATGTGCAATTGAAAGCTTTTATACCAAGCTCAATAAACGAAAATGCATTTTTAAACAATCCAAAATCAGCGGCATTCTCATGGAAACAATCACGAGGTTTTGAAGATTCAAACAGAGGTATTTTTGGTTTATCGTGGAATTATCAATACCAAAGTAATCTTAAGCAATCAACTAGTCTTTTCACATCTTTTAGAGATGCTTATGAACCAAGACCATTTAACATTTTAAAAGAAAAAACATTTGCAGTAGGAGCTAGAAGTCGATTATTGGGAAACTTCGAACTATTTAGTAATAATATGGACTGGACTTTAGGTGGTGAATTTTTTAATGACACCTACAAATATCAAACCTTTGAAAACCTATATGAAGATTTTCCGCCCGAAACTGGAAGTGTTCAAGGCAATGAGTTATCAAACTTTAAAGAAAAACGTAATTACTACAATATTTTTGCAGAATTAAATTATGCCTTGTCAGAAAAAACTACTTTATCCTTAGGGCTTAATTTGAACCAAACAAACTATATATTAGAAGATAATTTTCTGGTTACAAGTCTCAATTCAGACCAATCTGGGCGCTTTAGATACAAAAATATATTGTCCCCTAATATTGGGGTTTCCTATTTAATTTCAAAAAGCATCAGTCTTTTTTCAAATATTAGCCATGGATTTTCACCCCTTTCCCTTCAAGAAACCTTACTACCAGACGGACAAATAAATACCAATTTAAAACCTGAAACCGGTTGGAATTTTGAAATTGGAACACGGGGTTCTATGTTAAATAATAAATTACAGATTAATACCTCTTTATATCAACTCAACATCAAGAACCTGCTAGTTTCAAGAAGAATATCAGAGGATCAATATATAGGTATTAATGCCGGTAAAACCCAACACCATGGTTTAGAATTGGATGTTAATTATGAATGGATTTCCAAAGAAGCTTTATCGATTACATCTTTCCTATCTTACTCTCTAAATAATTTTACCTTTAAAAGGTTTATTGATGATGGTAATGATTATTCAGGAAATGATTTAACCGGCGTTCCATCAAATATTTTTAACTTTGGAATTGATTTTGATACGGCTCTTGGTATTTATGGAAATATAAATTACCAGCATGTTGGCAAAATGCCCATAACAGATAGTAATAATTTGTATACTAACAGATACAATTTAACCAATCTAAAAATTGGGCACGTAACAAATCTTAATAAAAAGCTAAAATTAAACATTTTCTTAGGCTTAAACAATATCTTTGAGGAGCAATACGCGTCGCAAATCCTTATAAACGCAACAGGGTTTGGTGGCAGTGCACCACGTTATTATTATCCTGGGAACCCAATAAATTATTTTACAGGAATTAACTTAGATTATAAATTTTAATGCATTTTTTAAAAATAACATGAAAAATCTACATTCATTACTCATATTAGTTTTTATTTCTCTTAGCGCTTGTGCACAACAACAAGAATCGGAGGTGAAAGCTGAATCACCAACAAATATTAATTATACATCCGAATTGGTAGTTGCTGATTTAAATATTCCATGGGGAATGACATTTTTACCTGACGGAAGTATGCTTATTACCGAAAAAACTGGTGAACTCATTCTTTTTAAAGATGGCAAAAAAAATCTTGTTGATGGTGTTCCCGATATTTATGTTCGAGGTCAAGGTGGCTTTCTAGATATTAAAACCCACCCAGATTACAAAAATAACGGTTGGATTTACTTCACATATGCATCATCTGAAGGTGAAGGCGATGGAGGTAACACAGCGCTAATGAGAGCAAAATTAGATGGTCTTTCACTAGTTGAAAAACAATTATTGTACAAAGCGGGCCCAAATACCAAAAGAGGTCAGCATTTTGGTTCTCGAATAGAATTTGACAACGAGGGTTATTTATACTTTTCCATAGGGGAACGCGGTGAGCGAGACGTTAACCCCCAAGATATCACCAGAGATTGTGGTAAAATTTATAGATTACATGATGATGGTTCGGTTCCTTCAGATAATCCTTTTGTTGAAATAGAAAATGCGAAAACAGCTATTTTTAGTTATGGCCATAGAAATCCACAAGGCATGGCAAAAAACCCTTATACAGGCGCTATTTGGGTTAATGAACATGGGCCCAAAGGAGGTGACGAAATAAACATTGTAGAAAAAGGAAAAAATTATGGTTGGCCAGTAATTTCATATGGCATCAATTACAGCGGTACACCATTTACCGATATCACTGAAAAAGAAGGTATGGAACAGCCTCTTTTTTATTGGGTTCCATCTATTGCCCCCAGCGGTATGGCTTTCGTTTCATCGGATATCTATCCCGAATGGAAAGGCAATATTTTAGTAGGTTCATTAAAATTTGAATACTTAGAGCGATTGGTTTTAGAAAATAATAACGTAATTAAACGTGAAAAATTATTAGAAGGTACCGGTCGCGTTAGAAACGTTATTCAAGGGCCTGATGGCTATATTTATGTAGCCATTGAAGGTAAAGGTATTATGAAAATTGTTCCTAAAAAATAAATTAAATGAAACCATTCCTCATTTTTATTTCATTAACCATTTCAACATTTTCAAGTTGCTTTAGTCAAAATAAAGCTTTGGAAGAAAGTATAGAAAGAGGTAGTTTGGTATATGAAGATTTTTGTGTTACCTGCCACTTACCAAACGGTGAAGGTGTTGAAAATGTGTATCCCCCTTTAGCTAAATCAGATTATTTGATGAAAAATCTACAAGGAAGTATCAAAGGTGTTAAATACGGACAAAAAGGTGAGATTATTGTTAATGGCAAAACCTACAATGGCTATATGGCACCCCTGGGTTTAGGGAATGATGAAATTGCCGATGTTATGAATTACGTAACCAATAGTTGGGGCAATAAAAACGAAAAAATGATTACAGAAACAGAAGTTTCTGCAATTAAAAAATAACATTTCTACATGCAGTTCACTTTACAATTAACTAACTTTGTAAAGTTGATAAACTATTTTTTATGCTTGTTATAGGAATTGCTGGTGGCACAGGTTGTGGTAAAACTACCGTTGTAAATCAAATACTTAACGAACTTCCAGAGGGCGAAGTTGGTATTATTTCACAAGATTCTTATTATAATGACACGTCGCATTTAAGTTATGATGAACGGGTTCAAATAAATTTTGACCACCCAAGATCCATTGATTTTGAATTACTTGAAGCGCATTTAAAAGAACTAAAAAAAGGCAATCCTATACACCAACCTGTCTATTCTTTCGTTAAACATAATAGAACTGGCGATACGGTTTTAACACACCCCAGAAAAGTGATGATAGTTGAAGGTATTTTAATTCTTACAAACCCAGAATTAAGAGCCATGTTTGACATTAAAATATTTGTGCATGCAGATAGTGATGAACGTTTAATAAGACGTTTAAAGCGTGATATTTGTGAACGAGGTAGGGATTTAGACGAAGTTTTAACAAGATACAAAACAACATTAAAGCCCATGCACAATCAGTTTATAGAACCCATGAAAGAGTTTGCAGACATCATTATACCCAACAACCATTACAATACGGTAGCGATAGATATTGTAAAAACCATTATAAACGATAAACTTTAAATGGCCACTTTCAAAAACAAATATTTAAAACTATTTAAAAATTGGTTCATTCTAATTTTGGTGATTTTTGTTGTTTGGATGTTATTTTTTGATGCTAATTCATGGCTCATACATCATGAATTAAATTCCGAAATCGATGATCTTGAAAACGAAAAAGAATACTACAAAAAGGAAATAGAAAAAGACAATAAAGCCATTAAGGAATTAAGTACCGAAGAAGGTTTGGAGAAATTTGCACGTGAAGAGTATTACATGAAACGTGATAATGAAGAAATTTTCATAATTGAATATGAAGATAGCTTAAAGACTAAATAATTATGATCAATAAGTTGTTTAGCGAATTTAATCCTGTTTCTGCAAAACAGTGGAAACAAAAAATACAGTTTGATATAAAAGGTGCTGACTACAATGATGCATTGGTTTGGGCAACAAATGAAGATATTTCGGTTAAACCCTTTTACCATGCTGATGATTTTCATGAATTACCCAATATTTCAAATACCGAGGCTACGCAATGGAAAATTTGCCAATCCATTTATGTGGCCCATGTTGAAAAATCGAATTTAAACGCTATTGATGCGATTGAAAGAGGTGCTGAAAGTATACAATTTATCATTTCCACTAAAGATATTTTAATTCATGATTTAATAAAAAATATCGATTTAGATAAAGTTGCTGTTCATCTAGAATTACAATTTCTTTCCGAAGAATTTATAAAACTAATACCAAACGTTGCGAATATTCACGTTCATTATGATATTGTAAATAACCTAGCTAAAACAGGCAATTGGTATACTAATTTAAAAGACGATTTTCAACAATTTGAACATCTAGTAAAAAGAACAAATTCTATTACTGTTGATACTACATTATACCAAAACGCTGGAGCTACTGTAGTTCAACAATTAGCTTATGGGTTAGCTCATGCCAATGAATATTTAAATCACTTAAATAACATCATAGTAAGTGAAGCAAAGCAATCTCTACAAATCACTTTCAAAACCTCCATTGGCACTAATTATTTCTTTGAAATTGCCAAACTTAGAGCACTACGAACCCTATGGAATTCGCTAGCTTCAGAGTATGATGTGAATCCAAACTGCCTAATCATAGCAACGCCAACAAAACGGAATAAAACCATTTATGATTACAACACCAATATGTTGCGAACCACAACCGAGTGTATGAGTGCTATTTTGGGTGGTGCCAATACCATTTGTAATTTGCCTTATGATAACATTTACCATAAAACCAATGAATTTGGTGAGCGGATTGCCAGAAACCAATTATTAATTTTAAAAAATGAAAGCTATTTTGATAAAGTTAATAACCCCGCAGATGGGGCCTATTACATTGAAATTTTGACCAAGCAACTAGCTGAAAAAGCTTTGGATTTGTTTAAAGATATAGAAGCCAACAATGGATTTTTAAAACAATTAAAACAAGGTACGATACAAAGAAAAATAAAGGAAAGTGCCTATAAAGAACAACACCTATTTGATGAAGGAGAAGAAATATTATTAGGCACAAACAAACACCTTAATATGAGTGATAAAATGAAAAATGAACTTGAAATTTATCCTTTTGTAAAAACTAAACAAGGAAAAACCTTAATTGAGCCTATTTTAGAAAAACGATTAGCTGAAAAAATAGAACAAAAAAGATTAAAAAATGAAAATTAAAATGAACTCAAAAATTACCCTTATTGCATTTCTATTAGCATTCACTTTTTTTGGTTGTAAAAAAGAAAACACTTTTTCAGATTTTAAATACACTGACAAACCAGATGTTTTATTTTGTGATGCAACCAATAATAAACTTTACAAAGAAGCCCTTTACAGTTTTGAAGATGATATTTTAAAATTTTATGGAAAAGATAACCCTAATCCAACTTTGATTCTATCCTACTCCCAATTTATAAGAAATTCGATATATACGAGAATAAAATATGAAGATATTATTTCAGAGCACACACTTAAAATCTTTGAAGCCTTAAAAAATGAAGGTGATTTATGGGATGCAAACAACACCAAAAGCCATTTAAATTATAACAGTAAAATAATTGACTGCATTTCAAATAATATTCAAGACCAGGCCTTAAAAACAACTTTTAATTCCCTCATATCAACTAATTTTATGGAACCCAAATTATTTGGTTCTCCTTTAATGACAAAGTATGTAAACACCTTAAACGATAAATATTTAGCAACTTATGTCGCATTGGATTTATTTTATGCTAAACTTTTTGATGCTGATTTATCTAACATAAATTTTGACAAACCCGAACCTTTGGACTTTAACGTGATTCCTCCGAAAGCAAATACGGAAAAGCAATAATTCATTTTGAGAAAAAACCTTAAACATATTAAATTAAAGTCGGATGTTAGGAATCTAGAAACTAAAGTAGAAACCAGTTTCTTAACCGCCGAAGGTATTGAAGTAAAATCAGTTTATTCAAAAGATGATGTTGAACATTTGGAATATCTTAATTTTGTTGCTGGTATAGCTCCAAACTTACGTGGACCTTACTCTACTATGTATGTTCGCAGGCCTTGGACCATACGTCAATATGCAGGATTTTCAACAGCTGAAGAAAGTAATGCTTTTTACAGAAGAAATCTGCAAGCTGGACAAAAAGGACTTTCCGTAGCTTTTGATTTGCCAACCCACAGGGGTTATGATTCCGATCACGAACGTGTGGTAGGAGATGTAGGAAAAGCTGGCGTTGCCATTGATTCTGTTGAGGACATGAAAATTCTGTTCGACCAAATTCCGTTGGATAAAATGTCGGTTTCCATGACCATGAATGGGGCTGTTTTGCCCATTATGGCATTTTATATTGTGGCTGCCGAAGAGCAAGGTGTTAAACCTGAACAATTGGCCGGAACCATTCAAAATGATATCTTAAAGGAGTTTATGGTGCGCAACACCTATATCTATCCACCGGCGCCTTCCATGAAAATCATTTCAGATATTTTTGAATTTACGAGTAAAAACATGCCTAAATTCAATAGTATTAGTATTTCTGGGTATCACATGCAAGAGGCTGGTGCTACTTGTGATATTGAGTTGGCCTATACCTTAGCCGATGGATTGGAATATATCAGAAAAGGTTTAGATGCCGGAATGGATATCGATACCTTTGCTCCTCGCCTGTCGTTTTTCTGGGCCATTGGTATGAACCATTTCATGGAAATTGCCAAAATGCGAGCTGCTAGGATGTTGTGGGCTAAAATAGTAAAACAATTCAACCCTAAGGATGAGAAATCGTTAGCTTTAAGAACACATTGCCAAACTAGTGGTTGGAGTTTAACAGAACAAGATCCATTTAATAATGTAGCCCGAACTACCATTGAAGCAACAGCTGCTGCTTTTGGTGGCACACAAAGTTTACATACCAATGCTTTAGATGAAGCCATAGCACTACCAACCGATTTTTCAGCACGAATAGCGCGTAACACGCAAATATTTTTACAAGAAGAAACCAAAATTACAAAAACGGTTGATCCTTGGGCAGGTAGTTACTATGTTGAAAAACTAACCCATGACATCGCTCAAAAAGCATGGAAACTTATTGAAGAAGTTGAAGATCTGGGTGGTATGACAAAAGCGATAGAAGCTGGCATTCCAAAAATTAGAATTGAAGAAGCAGCTGCCAAAAAACAAGCTAGAATTGATTCTGGGCAAGACATTATTGTAGGGGTTAATAAATATAGACTCGCACAAGAAGACCCCATTTCAACTTTAGAAGTAGATAACCAAACCGTTAGAATCTCACAAATAGAGCGTTTAAACCATATTAAAGCGACAAGAAATTCTGAAAAAGTGAAAGCAACTTTATCAAAATTAACGGAAGCCGCTCGAACAGGACAAGAAAATTTACTAGCTTTAGCTATTGAAGCTGCTCGCAAAAGGGCAACACTAGGTGAAATAAGTGATGCCTTGGAAGTAGCTTTTGGACGTTATAAGGCACAAATAAAATCATTTTCTGGTGTGTATAGTAAAGAAATAAAAAACGACGAATCCTTTAGAAGAGCTCAAGAACTAGCCGATAAATTTGCTGAACAAGATGGCAGACGTCCTCGTATCATGATTGCTAAAATGGGACAGGATGGTCATGACAGAGGTGCTAAAGTAGTAGCCACTGGTTATGCCGATGTAGGTTTTGATGTGGATATTGGTCCGTTATTTCAAACACCACAAGAGGCGGCTAAACAAGCTATTGAAAACGATGTACATATTTTAGGTGTTTCCTCATTAGCTGCAGGACATAAAACCCTTGTGCCTCAAGTTATCGAAGAATTAAAAAAATATGGACGAGATGATATTATGGTTATTGTTGGTGGTGTGATACCTAAACAAGATTATCAATATTTATTTGATTCTGGTGTTATTGCTGTATTTGGCCCAGGTACCAAAATTAGTGATGCTGCTATAAAAATTCTTGAAATATTGATTGATGAGGAATAGAAATTTTAATCCCACACAATCAAATGGATAATTCTACCATCATAGGAATAACAAGCTTTATAATAGTTGCGTTATTTTTACTTTTTTCTTTATTTTTATTAATTGTAAAAACAAATAAAAAACTTAGCAATCAACTCCTCGCTAGTTTTTTAATCATCACTGCTATAGATATAAGCGTATTCTTCTATCATAATTTCATAGAATTTCCACCTTCAATAGAAATGTTTAGAATACAAATTTCTAGTTTCAAAGACCCTTTATTATTTCTTTATATTCTATCTGTTATCTATTCTGATTTTAAGCTAAAACCGAAGCATCTTCTCCTTTTACTTCCTTGGACAACCAGCATTCTCCTATTAGTCCCTAACTTTTTTTTGGTATCTAAAACGGAGCAATTTGAGTTTTTATCAAATTACGCTGAAACGTTTGAAGGGCAGTTTATAACCGTAATGAATCGTATTATTGAAATTCTTTACATCATAGCTGAACTATATTATCTATTCAGGTACAGAAAGCTACTACTAGAGAATTACACTAGTAAAGAGGCTTTTTACAATTACCATTGGGTAAAACAACTTATTATATTTATACTAATTGGCCAATTGCTAACTTTTGTTAAAGGCTTTATAAGAGACTCAGGAGATTTTAGTATTGATTTTGTAAATGTTTTTAGAATTATTTTATTGCTCTTTGGCTTATTCTTTAGTTTTTGGTTAGTGTTTAAAGCGCTATTATCTCCAAAATTATTTAGAGGAATTACCGTTGATCTTCGTTTATCCAAAGAAATGATTTCTGATAGGCAAACAGAATTCACCAATCAAATTGAAAGTATTAAATCTTACATGCTAACCGAAGAACCTTATTTAGACCCTTCATTAACTGTAAAATCACTTTCAGAAAAAATAGATATGCCTCATCGTGATCTTTCTATTTTAATAAATCAAGAACTTGGGCAGCACTTTTTTGATTTTATAAATGAATATCGTATCGAAAAAGCTATGTCTATATTAAAAGACCCATCAAAAAAGAAACATACCGTACTGGAAATATTATATGAAGTTGGTTTTAACTCAAAATCTTCATTTAATACGGCTTTCAAAAAGCATACAGGAAAAACACCTACTACTTACCGAAAATCATAGTCATAATAGGACTTTGTAAAAAGTCGAACGTTTCAAAAAAAATAGTCGAACGCATTTTAAAAACAGAAATACGTTCGACTTTTAACAATCGGTCGTGTAGTCTCTTCTTCTGAGACATATTTGCATCAAACAAAATGTAAATAGTTAAAACAATTATTATGAAACGTATTATCTTATTCCTAATCTCAGTATTTCCAATCATCTTATGTGCTCAAATAAAAATTACTGGTAAAGTTGTTGACACTTTAGGACCAATAGCTGGGGCAAATATTATACTTCAAACAAGTGAAGATAAAATTATAGGTGCCATATCAAACATAGATGGAAATTTTTCAATAGAAACAGAGAAAAACATTTATAAATTCACCATTAGCTATGTAGGCTATACAAGTTATACACAAAATATCATATTAGAAAACACTTTAGATTTAGGCACAATAACTTTAAAGGAAGATACAAACACACTTGAAGAAGTTGTTATTATCAGCAAAAAGAAGTTAATTGAACAAAAAGCAGATCGTGTTATTTTTAATGTTGAAAATAGTATTGTTGCCAGTAATGGTGATGCTATGGATGCGCTAAAAGTAACCCCTGGATTACAGGTAAGAAATGAAGGTATAAACATTTTTGGTAAAGGTAACTCTCAAGTAATGATAAATGATAGACTTATTCCTTTAACTGGAGAAGAATTAACTAATTATTTAAATAGTATTTCTGGTGATGATATAAAGAAAATTGAGGTCATTACAGCACCACCTGCCAAGTATGATGCTTCTGGAAATGGCGGACTTATAAATATTGTCCTAAAAACTGGCGTTGAAAACTCTTGGAAAAATAGGGTGTCTTTAATTCATAATATTGATACTTACAACTTCACCAGTTTTAGAAATAGTTTTTCATACAGAAAAGATAAACTTAACATTTCAGCTAGCATAGATAAAACCAGAGGAAACATACGTGGTTTAGAAGACTTTCAAGTATTTTATCCAAATAACACTTGGGATATCAATATTAATACAAAAGATAGTAAAAGAGCATTTTCTGGAAGATTATTATTAGACTATGATATTTCAAACAAAACAACAATAGGTATTCAGTATTTTGGAAACCAAACGCAACCAGGAATAAGTGATCGTAGCGTTACAAGAATAATGAACCCGTATAATACCATAGACTCTTTATTGGTGAATAATGGAAATGAAAATGTAAAACGATTAAGCCATTCTTTAAATTTACATGCAATAACAAAACTAGATACCTTAGGTAGAAGCATATCTGTTGATGCCGATTATTTCACCTTTGAAGCTGATAGAAACAGAATATTTAAAACCGAAAGTTTTGATGCTAATAATAACTTTCAAAACATAAACCTTTCTGCAAATACAACATCACTTCAATCTATAGAAAACAAAAGTTTAAAAGTAGATATAGAACATCCTTTTAAAAGTGTAAACATGTCTTATGGTGCAAGAATTAGTAGCGTTAATAGTGAAAGTAGCATCTCATTTTTTAATACTGAAAGTGGTACTCCTGTTTTAGATAGTAATATTTCAAATACTTTTGAATACAAAGAAAAGAATCAAGCACTCTATATTAATACTAGTAAAAAAGTAAACAACAAATTACAATTACAAATGGGGTTACGTTTTGAAGCAACACAAACAGAGGGATTTTCTAAAAACCTTAACCAAACCAATACTAATAGCTATTCTAAATTATTCCCAACGCTTTATGTTTCATTTGAAAAAAATGATAATAACAGTTTTAATTTTAGCTATAGTAAACGCATTGATCGACCTTCTTTTAACAACTTAAATCCGTTTAGAGTTTTTGTGAGTAGTAATACGTACAGTGAAGGTAATCCATTTTTACAACCTAATTTTACTGATAATTTTGAATTGAAACACACTTATAAAGGTAAGCTAACAACCAACGTATTCTTTAACGTAAAAAATGATATGTCTGGAACTATTTTTACATCTGATATTGAAAGCAATACACAAATTGTAACACGCGATAATTTTTTAAATCAATATGTTTTTGGTTTAGGTGAAAGTTATACATTCAACAAATTAAAATGGTTACAAAGCCAAAATAACTTCACATTAATTCATATTAAAAGTGAATTTACAAAGCCTTTTTATGCACCTCTACAAAATGGGTTTTCTTATATCTTATCTTCTAACAATAATATTAAATTAAGCGACGTAAGCGACCTACAGGTTAATGCTAATTATGAATCTGATGTTCAATATGGTTTGTTTTCTATCGGAAGTGCTTCTAGTGTAGATTTGGGTTACAGTACTTCTTTTTTTAATAAAAGTTTACAATTGTCTATACTTGTAAAAGATATTTTTAATGCTTCAGCTTTAAATAATTTTGAATCTACAGTTAATGATGTAAGACAAGTTTACGGACAAAATAGAAACAATAGATACTTAAGATTTTCAATGCGCTATAGTTTTGGTAATAAAAAAATAAATGAGAAAAGACGAAACTTTGGAAATGAAGAAGAAACAAGAAGGGCTAATTAACAAACTAATTGTAAGATAAGAATATAGTTTCATTATTAAGACTCTATTATTCAAAAAAGCAATATTCCATTTACCGATTTGTTAACAAGTTACGTTTTTATTCCTCGTAAATAATTGTATTTTTACGGCTTATAAAAACCAAATCATTAATGGGTAAAATCATTGCAATTGCTAATCAAAAAGGTGGTGTAGGTAAAACAACAACCTCCATAAATTTAGCAGCCTCACTAGGTGTTCTAGAAAAAAAAGTGTTACTTATAGATGCAGATCCTCAAGCTAATGCAACTTCCGGAATTGGGATAGATGTGGAATCTGTTGAAATAGGGACCTATCAACTTTTAGAGCATTCAAATTCTGCAAAAGAAGCCATTATTAAGACCAATACCCCTAATTTAGATATTATCCCGGCACACATAGATCTCGTTGCTATTGAAATAGAACTTGTAGATAAAGATGAACGCGAGTACATGCTTAAAAAAGCACTTGAGAAAATAAAGAACAATTACGATTATATTTTAATTGATTGTGCCCCATCACTCGGTTTATTGACCTTAAATGCGCTAACAGCTTCCGATGCAGTAATTATACCCATACAATGTGAATATTTTGCTCTAGAAGGTTTAGGAAAACTTTTAAACACTATCAAAAGTGTTCAAAAAATACATAATCCAGAATTGGATATCGAAGGTCTATTATTGACCATGTACGACTCCCGTTTAAGATTATCTAACCAAGTGGTTGAAGAGGTACAAAAGCATTTTAACGATATGGTATTTCAAACCATCATTCAACGAAATGTGCGCTTGAGTGAAGCACCAAGTTATGGTGAAAGTATAATTAATTATGATGCAAGTAGTAAAGGTGCCGACAATTACTTAAGTTTGGCAAAAGAAATTATCAATAAAAACTCTTAAATTATGGCTAAGGCAACTAAAAAACAGGCTTTAGGAAGAGGTTTATCGGCATTATTAAATGACCCTAGCAACGATATTAAATCGGCTCAAGATACGGGTGCTGATAAAGTTATAGGCAATATCGTAGAGCTTGACTTAGATTTTATTGAAGTTAATCCCTTTCAACCAAGAACCAATTTTAGCGAAGAATCCCTGCGCGAATTAGCCTCATCCATAAAAGAATTAGGTATTATCCAGCCAATAACGGTTAGAAAATTAGGACTTAATAAATACCAATTAGTTTCTGGCGAGCGCCGTTTTAGAGCTTCTAAATATCTGAATTTAGAAACTATTCCAGCTTATGTTAGGATAGCTAATGATCAAGAATCGCTTGAAATGGCTTTGGTTGAAAACATCCAGCGCCAAGATTTAGACCCTATTGAAATTGCTTTATCCTATCAACGCCTAATTGAGGAAATCAATCTTACTCAAGAACAAATGAGCGAACGCGTTGGTAAAAAACGTTCTACCATAACCAACTATTTGCGTTTATTAAAGCTAGACCCGATAATTCAAACAGGCATGCGCGATGGCTTTATTTCTATGGGGCATGGTCGTGCTTTAATTACTATTGAAGACCAAACTATTCAACTGGATATTTACGAGAAAATACTTTCCAAAAAATTATCCGTTAGAGAAACTGAAAATCTAGTAAGAAACCACAATACACCTAATAATTCAAGCAGTCTTTCTTCAACAAAAGAAGAAAACGACGCTGTTCCAAAATATATTAAAAAGGGAATAAACGCCTTTTCAGAATACTTTGGACACAAAATTGACGTTAAAGTCTCTAAAAATGGAAAAGGAAAAATAACCATACCTTTTCATTCCGAAGAAGATTTTAATCGAATAAAAAAATTGGTTGAAGGTGCTAAATAAATTCCTAATAGCAAATATATTAACTTTTTTGTGTTGCTTTTCTTTGATCGCTCAAGATGAAGATCCAAAAAAAAAACAAAGCCCTGAAGAGGTTATTCCTGAAAACGTAGTTATAGATTCTATAGTCCCAGTTAGAGATCCTATCAACCCCCTGTCTCCAGCAAAAGCGGCATTTTATTCAGCTATTTTACCTGGTCTAGGGCAAGCATACAATAAAAAATATTGGAAAATCCCTATTGTTTATGGAGCCATAGGTACAGGAATTTACTTTTATGTCACCAATAATAAGGAGTATAACAGATATAGGGATGCTTACAAAAGTAGGCTGGCTGGTTTTACCAATGATGAGTTTTATTTAGACATACAAGGAAACCAATTATCCACTCCAAGGGTAACCACGGAAGGATTGGAGCGTGGACAAAAATTTTATAGAAAAAACAAAGAAATATCACTTTTGATTACTTTTGGGCTTTACGCCTTAAATATTATTGATGCCAATGTTGATGCCCATTTATTGCAATATAATGTAGATGAAAACTTATCTTTGGCACCACATTATAAAATAAATGAATTTGATAGATCAGGTGATGTAGGTTTAACCTTAAATTTTAAATTTTAAAATGAATATAGCTTTACTTGGATATGGGAAAATGGGAAAAACTATAGAACAAATTGCCGTTAATCGAGGTCATAACATTGTGTTAAAAATTGATAAAGACGACACGGATTATGATATTACTAAAGCTGATGTTGCCATAGATTTTAGTATCCCAACAGTGGCGTTTAACAATATTTCAAATTGTATAAACCATACTGTTCCCGTTATTTCTGGAACAACAGGATGGCTAGAAAATTATAACAAGGCTGTTGCTTTATGTAAAGAGAAAAATGGTGCTTTTATTTATGCATCTAACTACAGTTTAGGAGTCAATATCTTTTTTGAATTGAACAAAACACTTGCAAAAATGATGAGTTCGCTTAAGCAATATAATGTATCCATGGAAGAAATTCATCATACTCAAAAATTGGATGCCCCAAGTGGAACTGCCATTTCTTTAGCTAATGACATAATTTCGAATAATGAAAATTTTAAGGATTGGAAGTTAAATGAACATGGGGATTATATTATTCCCATAACAGCCAAACGCATTGAAGATGTTCCTGGAACACATACTATTACCTATCAAAGTGAAGTAGACACCATCACTCTAGAACATGTAGCCCATAACAGACAAGGCTTTGCCTTAGGTGCAGTAATTGCGGCAGAATGGATTATTGGAAAAACTGGTGTTTTCACTATGAAAGATGTGTTAGGAATATAATGATAATTGATAACTAAAAAATGACTAATGATTTAAAGGAAAGAACCAAAACATTTGCTCATGGTTGTGTTAGGCTAGCTGTTTCTTTACCAGACTCATTTCTTGGAAATCATATAAAAAACCAATTAATAAGATGTAGCACTTCAGTCGCTGCTAATTATAGAGCAACTTGTATAGCGCAATCTAAAAAAAGTATTGTTTCTAAAATAAGTATTGTGATTGAGGAAGTTGATGAGAGCTTTTTTTGGATAGATTTCCTAATTGATGAAAAATTAATTCCAGAAGAAAATTGTAAATCTTTGTTAAATGAAGCTAATCAGCTGACTAGAATTTTTATTTCATCAAGAAAAACTGCAAATTTGAACTTAAAAAATTAATCAATTGTCATTGGACAATTATCAATAAATACAGATTATGACTTGGACACAGTGGTTTTTTTTCGTGTTAATTATTCAAGTAATTCATGGGTTGGGTACTTGGAAACTATACATTAAAGCTGGCAGACAAGCTTGGGAAGCTTTTGTACCCATTTATAATGCTGTTATTTTAATGAAAATTATCAACCGGCCTTGGTGGTGGGTTATTTTATTGTTTTTACCTATTGTTAACCTCATTATGTTCATCGTTGTTTGGGTAGAAACAGCTAGAAGTTTTCAAAAAAATACATATTTAGATACTTTTTTAGCAGTTGTTACTTTAGGTTTTTATAATTTTTATTTGAGTTACATTGCCAATGTCACATATGTTAATGATAGAAATATCCATCCAAAATCGAGCTCTGGTGAGTGGACGAGTTCCATATTATTCGCTATTGTAGCGGCCACCATTGTGCACACCTATTTTATTCAACCTTTCACCATACCATCATCTTCTTTAGAAAAATCATTATTGGTGGGTGATTTCTTGTTTGTTAGCAAGTTTCATTTTGGTGCCAGAGTGCCCATGACTACAGTTGCCGCACCAATGGTACACGATACCATTCCTAAATTAGGAATGAAGTCCTATTTATTTGATGACCATAAAGGTAGCAACTCTTGGAAAAACAAATTACAATTACCTTATTTACGCCTTCCAGGATTTGAAAATATTGAACGCAACGATATTGTCGTATTCAACCAACCAGCAGATACATTATTGGATATGAACGACTTTAAACCCGATAGAAATTATTACAAGCCTATCGATAAAAAGACTAACTTAGTGAAACGTTGTGTGGCTATTGCAGGCGATTCTCTAGAAGTTCGAGATGGCTTTGTCTACATCAACGGCAAGAAAAATGTGTTACCAGACAGAGCGCATTTACAGTTTAGTTATTTTGTTCAACCAAAAACCAATCAGTTTAACCCCAAATATCTAAAAGATCGTTATGACATTACGGATGGTTTTGGAATAATAAATCAACAAAATACTTACTATTTCTCTGCCATATCTGATGAAGCGCTATCAAAATTTAAAAATCATCCTAATGTAGCAAGTATCACTCCAAATATTCAAGAAAAAGGAGTAAGAGATGCTGATATTTTTCCACATGACCCTAATTATAATTGGAATATTGACCAATTTGGACCGCTTTACATACCGGAAAAAGGAAAAACCATTAAACTCAATTTAGAAGTTTTACCACTCTATAAAAGGGTTATTACAGAATATGAAGGTAACACCTTGGAAGTTAAAGGCAATCAAATTTTAATTAATAGAGAGGTGGCTAACTCTTACACATTCAAACAAAATTACTATTGGATGATGGGTGATAACAGACATAATTCCATTGATGCCAGACGATGGGGGTTTGTACCATTCGATCATGTTTTGGGTAAACCTGTTTTTATTTGGATGAGTTGGGATGGCGCTAGTCCGCGTTGGGAACGTTTCTTTACCACTGTTAAAGGTACTGGCAAAGCTACTTCGTATTTTATACCATTCTTAATATTACTCGCTTGTTGGATGGGATATAGCCAATGGAAAAAACGTAAAAAGGTGAATAGCTAGTTAAATTTGGAGTTGTTAAGTTTTTTAACTAGAACTTAGCAATCAATAACTTAACAAATGAACATATTAATTCATCCTACATATTTCCCAAACATTGCTCACTTTGTTGCGATGTCAAAAACTAGTGAAGTCTGTTTTGAAATGGATGATAACTTTTTAAAACAAACCTACCGAAACCGTTGCTATATTTATGGAGCAAACGGTAAATTGGCTTTGAATATTCCTGTGATTCACTCTCAAAAAAATCGTCAAAAGTATAAGGATGTGAAAATTTTTAATGAGGTAAACTGGCAAGATAACCATTGGAAATCATTGCTTTCAGCTTATAGAACCTCACCCTTTTTTGAATATTACGAGGATGATTTAAAACCTTTATTCACTCAAAAAACTGCTTATATCTTAGATTATAATTTAAAGTGTTTTGAAGTGATTTGTGATTGTTTGCAATTGGATTTGAATATCTCAAAAACGGAAACCTTTGTAAAAACTCCTGAGAATACTAGAGACTTTCGTTTTTTAGTTCATGCTAAAAAAGAAATACCACAACAATTTGATAATTATACCCAGGTTTTTATCGAAAAACATGGCTTCCTATCTAATTTAAGTATTTTAGATTTAATTTTTAATGAAGGCCCCAATGCCTTAAATTATCTGGAATCCCAAACTATAAAATCGACATAATGTTACAGGCTTTTGCGCATTATGGTTGCCACGTATTTTTACCATTAATAATGGCCCTAATATGGTATTATAATAATTGGAAAATGGCTTTTCTAATTATGCTTGCTGGCATATTAATAGACCTAGATCACTTGCTTGCAACACCAATTTTTGATCCTAATAGATGTAGCATTGGGTTTCATCCTTTACATTCATCGTTTGCTATTTTATTTTATGTGTTTCTTTTGGTCCCTAAAAAATCCAGACCGGTAGCTTTGGGATTGGTATCCCATATTATAGCTGATTTAGTAGACTGTAGTTTTATGTAAATATCAATCAATCCTTCAAACTTAAGGTTGCCATAATGGGATAATGATCGGAATAAACTTCTTCAAAAGTTTTAAATCCATTAACAGCAAAAGCTTCATCAGAAAAAATAAAATCGATACGTAAAGGAAAAAACTTAAAATCGTATGTACGCCCAAAACCATGCCCAGCTTCTTTAAAGGTGTCCTTTAAATCACCCTTAATCTTTCTGTAAACATAAGAAAATGCCGTATTATTAAAATCGCCACAAATTACAACCTTATATTGGCAAGTGCCTTTGTGTTTTAGGAGCAATTCGGTTTGAAATTGTTGCATAGAAAAACCAGTTTCAATACGGTTAAAAAGACGCTCAGAATCTTCATTTTTTAAACTATCAATTTGTGTATTGATACGAAGCGATTGCAAATGCACATTATAAACCCTGATAGTGTCTTTCCCCTTTACAATATCAACAAAAATTGCATTATTAGAAGTATTTGGAAATTCTATCGAACCCGAATTTACTATTGGGAACTGAGAAAAAATAGCCTGTCCATGTTTTATTTTTTTTTGGGACAAATGCTCATAACGGTACTTAAAAAAAGCCAAAGAATTATCTTTTCGAGGATGAAAATCTTGAATACATAAAATATCTGGGGCTTCTTTTTTTATAAAATCAACAATTTTGGTATCAACATCCTTTTCTGATATCCATTCAAAGAGATTGAACAGTCTTACATTATAATTCATCACTTTAAAATTATTTGGACTCTCAATTTTGGTTGATTTAGAAAATTTATAAATGGAACCAAACAACACATAACCAACTAGAAGAACAAACAAGGAAAGGAAAAGTTGCTTTTTTCTCCTAATTAACCAATACAGAAGAAATATTACGTTTATTAAAACTAATAAGGACACTCCTAGATTGAGTACAGATAATACAGGAAATTTTTTAGGAGGTAACAAGGGAAGTATATAGGAAAGCAATAATAACACAGCCACTGTAATGTTTACAAAGTAGATGATTTTACCTAGATAACTTAAATTTTTCATCTGATGATTACTATTGCTTTAACTATAATGTAAAATGATAAACAATAAATAAAGGTGTTTTTTTAATTAATCCTTAAAATTTAAAACTATCTATTTCCTGCTCTAAATAAAAACTCCTTTTCGTCTTTGGTTAAACTGTCATAACCGCTTTTGCTAATTTTATCTAAAATCACATCGATTTTCTTTTGGTCATTAAACTCTTTAAAATCGGATTTTGTATACCCCCCTACTTTACTTTTATTTTTATGAACAGTTTTTAAAGGTCCCTTTTTTTTAGAGGACATAAAAAGGCTGGCTATACTATCCATTACACGCTCAAACCCCTTTCCTATATCTTGGCCTTTTGTTAATTTTTTCGAATAAATATAACCTAACAAAGCACCTCCTAAATGTGCCAAATTACCACCAGCATTTCCTGTTACCGGATTATTTATACCAGAGATTACCCCTACAAAATCTAAAACCACAATAGCAAGGCCAATATACCAAAGTTTGATATTAAAAGTAAAAAATCGAATTTCTTGATTAGGCATATAAACACACAGAAAAATCAATAATGCACGTATGGCTCCAGAAGCACCTAAAAGCCTTGAATTTACACCAAAAATAGTCGGAAACAAAGTATAACAAAACATGAACAATATACCACCAGCTATAGCCCCTAAAAAATAGACATTAAGCGCCATTTTAGGGCTAAATAAATTTAAAAACATGCGACCTAAAAAATACAACCAAAGCATGTTAAATAACACGTGAAAAAAATCAATATGGACAAAAGCATAGGTTATAAGAGACCAAGGTTTTAAAATAAAGTTAGAAAAGCCACTTGGAAGTTGGAACCAAACAAAATCAAATCTTGATATCGATGCCAGTAAAAAAACTACTGCATTAATAACAATTATTTTTTCTAGAACATTAAGTTGAGATAACTTTTGTTTAAAGTCATGAGAGAGTGAAGCCATATCAATTCCAGCGGTTTCTGTTAAACTGATTTTTTTTCCAATACCACATCACGAAGAATCCTGCTAACGCACCTCCTACATGCGCCATATATGCCGTATTACTTGGGCTGAAAAATGATTGCCCTGTAATGCCCGATATTAAATCCAAAATAATAATACCGGGTATAAAATATTTTGCTTTTATAGGAATAGGTAGAAATATCAACATCAATTCAGCATTGGGGTTCATCATTCCGAATGCCGCAAGAATTCCCATTAAACATCCAGAGGCGCCCACCATACTCGCGTTAAACGCTGGGAAAATATCTTTAAGCATGGAAACTTGTGCTTGGGTCGTGCCCTGCATCACCTCGTTAGTTGTTAGCATTTGCTTTATACTTTCGGCAGATAATCCAGATTCCAATAAAGCATTATAGCTTGGTAAGTATTGAAAATAATAAAACCCTACTTGTAAAGCCACTGCTCCTAACCCCGCTGAAAAATATATAAATAAAAACCTTTTGGAGCCCAAAGCCTGTTCAACAGGCGTACCGAACATCCAGAGTCCGAACATGTTAAACAGAATGTGCGTAATACTTAAATTATTTATAAACCCACCACCGTGCATGAACATATGGGTAATAATTTGCCAGGGACGAAAAGCATCATTTTTTGGAAAATACATCGCAAACCATTCATAAAAAGCGCCATTTGCAATAAATATGGTACCAATAAACATAATCACATTAATGATTATTAGATGTTTAACGGTTTCTGAAATTCGCATCATATTCTAAATAAATTTTTTATCCAATTCGTCAACACTCATAGTTATAAAAGTAGTCCTATTAGTGGGAGATACGTTGGGTTCTTTGCAAGCAAATAGTTTATTTACCAAATGCTCTTGTTCATCTTTTTGCAAGGATTGTCCTGTTTTAATGGCTAAACTTTTGGCCATAGATTTTGCCAATAAATCTGTCGCGCTAAAATTGCTATCGGGCACTTCATTTTCTACATCACTAATTAATTGCTCCAAAATGATAGACACTTCACTTTCAGGAACACCTACTGGTACTCCTTTTACCTCAACAGATTCTTTTGTAACGTTTGAAAACACAAAACCTGTATGTTCCAAATCGTCTTTCAATTGCTTTATGATTTCTATGTCTTGTTTTGAAAAATACAATTCCAACGGAAATAATAATTGCTGACTTGTAGCCTCCTTGATAGTCATATTTTTTAAAAAATCTTCATATAAAATACGTTGGTGAGCCCGATGCTGGTCGATAACTAACATGCCAGATTTTATGGTACTAACAATATATTTATTATGAATTTGATAGGTAGTATGAGTTTGCTCAAGTTCATTTTCATTTTCAAACATAGAAGCCGTTTGCCTTTCACTTTCAAAGTGGACCTCGCTGAAATCAATTTGGTTTGTGTTTCCTTTCGATTCCATTCCCACATATAAACTATCCCAACTGGGAGTTGGCTCTTTTTTATAAGCCACTGCTCTCGCTCGAGAATTATGTTCTTCTTGAAACGGATTAAAACTTCTGTCTACCTCAATTTTTGGAATATTTGCATTATTGTTTTTATAATGATAAGGCGTGTCCAAATTAGGATCTCTATCAAAATCTAAAACTGGAGCAATATTAAACTGTCCTAAACTATGTTTGACTGCTGAACGCAACAACGCATAGAGTGTATGTTCATCATCAAACTTAATTTCAGTTTTGGTAGGATGAATATTGATATCAATGGTTTGAGGATCAACTTCCAGTTTCAAAAAGTAGCTTGGATGCGTGCCATTTTTTAACAAACCCTCAAAAGCTGATGAAACAGCGTGATTTAAATACGCACTTTTAATAAAACGATTATTCACAAAAAAGTACTGTTCTCCTCTGGTTTTTTTTGCAAATTCTGGTTTACCAACAAACCCTGAAATTTTAAGTACTTCGGTATCTTCATCTACAGGCACTAATTTTTCATTGGTTTTACTTCCGAAGATGTTTACAATGCGCTGGCGAAAATTACTAATAGGTAAATTGAAGGTTTCACTTCCATTGTTATAAAGTGCAAAACTTATGTTTGGATGTGCCAAGGCTACACGATGAAATTCATCAATAACATGGCGAAGTTCCACAGTATCAGACTTTAAAAAATTGCGTCTGGCAGGAATATTAAAAAATAGATTCTTCACAGAAACGGAAGTACCTTTAGGAGTAACCACCACTTCTTGAGAAACCACTATACTACCTTCTATTTCAATAGTATTACCAACATCGTCATGTTCCTGCTTGGTTTTTAATTCTACATGCGCAATAGCGGCGATACTAGCTAAAGCCTCACCACGAAACCCCTTTGTATGAAGTTTAAATAAATCTTCAGCAGTACGAATTTTAGAAGTGGCGTGACGCTCGAAACTCAATCGAGCATCGGTGGTACTCATCCCTTTTCCATTGTCAATTACTTGAACAAGGGTTTTACCGGCATCTTTAATAATCAGTTTTATGGAAGTAGCATCGGCGTCAATGGCGTTTTCGAGAAGCTCCTTAACCACGGAAGCAGGACGTTGTACAACTTCTCCAGCAGCTATTTGGTTAGCAACGTGGTCGGGTAAAAGTTGTATGATGTCTGCCATATATTATTTAGAAAAGAATATGGTTAAATCGAAATCGATGATGAATAAAAATATTAAAACAAGAACTGCTAAGATGATTAAAATTCGTCTGTTAGCTGCTTCATCAGGATTTTTATAATCTTCAATTGCTTCATTAAACTTTGTTTTCAAACCCTTATTACCACCAACTGTCTTTCTAAACTCATCAAACTTATGCTTAATTTCAAAAGGATTTCCTTCACCTTTATCATCAAAATATCGAGGTGTATAATTGAATTTTTTATTTTTTCGCAATTTTATGAGTCCCATGATTTCTGAGTTTTTGGTTACATGTATTTTTTTTCTAACAAATACATACAAATCAATAATAATACCAAAACCAATATTAAGGTTCTAATGGGCATGACTCCTTTAGCTTTTGTTCTATGAACTTTATGGTTCCGCCATTTAGCAATAAAATCCTTGGTTTTACTGTCTTCTTCTGAACAAGAATCGGTTTGATTTTCTTTGGAAAATCGAGGTTGATAATTAAAGGTTCTATGTTGGCGTTGCTTAAACAAAGTCAATACAATATCTCTCAAAAATACTTAAAAATAGACAGACATTGCGATTGGTAATGCTAAAAATTGTTAACAACGGAAACAATTTTAAAGCAGGAAGCTTACAGTTGAAACTATGATAAGTTAACTGTTTTTTCGTAACTCAGCCATTTTGATGGCCGCAATAGCGGCTTCAGTACCTTTGTTACCATGTTTCCCACCTGAGCGGTCTATGGCTTGTTGCATCGTATCATCCGTCAAAACACAAAAAATTACGGGGGTTTCACGAATCACGTTTAAGTCTTTAATCCCTTGGGAGACAGCTTCACAAACAAAATCGAAATGTTTGGTTTCTCCTTTAATAACACTACCAATAGCAATAACAGAATTCACCATTTGCTCCTGCATTTTCTTGCTACCATAAACAAGTTCAAAGCTTCCCGGAACATTCCAACGGATGATATTACTCGGTAAAGCACCGTGCTCAATTAAAGTATCGTAAGCTCCTTGAAACAATCCTTCGGTAATCGAATCGTTCCACTCAGAAACAACAATCCCAAACCGATATTTATTCGCGTTTGGGATTGTTGCTTTATCGTATTCGGATAAATTTTTATTTGCCGTAGCCATATTATTTACTTGCCAATACTTGTGCTTTTCCTATAAAAACTTCAACTTTTGAAGCTTCGGTCGAGTTCGCATAATCATCCTGTATTCTCTCAAAATACTTTAAAGCTTTATCAGCGTCACCCAAATCTAGAGCGATGGCTCCAGCCTTAAATAAATACATGGGCGTAGTATATTCATTATCTCGCATTTCAGCAGCTTCTTCATAATAGCCTAAAGCATCTTCTGGTTGGTTTAATTGCAAAAAGGCATCACCAATATTTCCTTTAGCCAAGGGAGCTAGAATTTCATCATCACTTTTAAAATTACTTAAATGCTCAATAGCGTTTTTGTAATCTTTCAATCTTAAATAGGCTGTACCAGCATAATAACTAGCTAAATTTGCAGAAGGTGTTCCTTTGTACTCTTCAATAATATCCAACATCCCGAATTTACCTTCGCCACCTGTTAACGCTAAGTTGTATAACGAATCTTTTGCAGTTCCGTTTACGGCATCATTAAAATATTTTTGCGCTTGGAACATATCGTTCATCGCATTGGTTTGCTTTGGTTTAGCAATAAACTCTTTATATCCCAAAGAACCTAAAACCACTAACGCCACAACACCGATGATAATAAAGATGTATTTTTGGTTTTTCTCAACAAACGCCTCGGTTTTCGAGGCTGTTTCATCCAACGTGTTAAATACTTCTGCAGTTGTTGAACCCTCTTCAATATTATGCTCTTTTTCTTGTTTTGTTTTAGGTTTGTAACCTCTTTTATTGTAAGTCGCCATTATATGCTGTCTAAATTATTGTGCGTGCAAAAATATAATTTTTCTTCATAACTAAAAGCCTATTTATTTGATATTTTTCAATAATTTGCACTTCTTTTTAGGAGTTCCGCCCGTAAATGCGCTATAAGTTACTTTTTGTATGATTTTAAAATCGCTTTCTTTACTTAATTATAAAAATTTTGATAGTAAATCGTTCATTTTCAACGATAAAATAAACTGTATTGTTGGAAATAATGGTATTGGAAAAACCAATGTTTTGGATGCTATTTACCATTTATCCTTCGGAAAAAGTTATTTTAATCCCGTAGCTACCCAAAATATTAAACATGATGAAGAGTTTTTTGTAATTAATGGCGATTATGAAAAAGATGATAAAACCGAAAAAGTAGCGGTGAGCTTAAAACGCGGACAAAAAAAAGTGATTAAACGCAATGGAAAAGCCTACGAAAAATTTAGTGAGCATATAGGTTTTTTACCATTGGTTATTATTTCGCCAGCCGATAGGGATTTGATTATTGAAGGTAGCGATACACGCCGAAAGTTTATTGATAGCGTGATTTCGCAAAGCGATAAGGGTTATTTAAATCATCTGATTAATTACAATAAAATACTGGCGCAACGCAATGCTTTGTTAAAATATTTTGCCTTAAACCATACGTTCAACAAAGACACTCTTGAAGTTTACAACCAACAATTAACCGATTTTGGCACGGTTATTTTTGAGAAACGCGATGCCTTTTTAAAGGAATTCATCCCTATTTTTAAAGAACGCTACCAAGCCATTAGCAACGGAAATGAAGTGGTAGATTTGGTATATCATAGCGATTTATTTGAGGGCGACTTAAACACCCTTTTAAAAACCGCCATTAATAAAGACAAAGCCATACAATACACCAGTGTTGGCATCCATAAGGATGATTTACATTTTAACATTGAAACACATCCTATTAAAAAATTTGGGAGCCAAGGGCAACAAAAATCATTTTTAATTGCCTTAAAATTGGCACAGTTTGATTTTATAAAAGCCCAAAGCGGTGTTAACCCTATTTTGCTTTTAGATGATATTTTTGACAAGTTGGATGAACACCGTGTAGCCCAAATTATTAAATTAGTAGATGATGAAAACTTTGGGCAATTGTTTATTAGCGACACCCATGCCGAACGTACTGAAAATGCCGTAAAGCAAGTGCATCAAAGCTATGAGGTTTTTAAATTGTGATATTATTTTTTACTACGAATTCTCGAATGCTTTTACTCTTAGCTTAAATTAATTATTGAGCCACAAAACTGAAATATCCCTTTTGTTTATTACTTGACTTTGTAAAAAAAATTGTCGTACTTCGTTTAACTGCTGATATAAATAACTTGTACTGAACTTGTTTCAGTATTAAAACGATATCTTATCATCGCATTGTGCTTAATTAGAAAAATGAAAGAATCAATAATAGAAAAGCAAATTGGAATTCTAAGAACCATTTTAGGTGATTTAGCAGAAAATGACAAAAATGGAGATGATGATTTTATTGAATTTACCAATAGATATTTTTGTTTTGATACAAATTTTGGTTGGAATATTTTGATGAACGCTTTCTATGTTTTTGAGGATACCGAACTTGCTAAAAGTGATTTCGAAAAATTCGGCTTACAAGGACCTTCTAGATACAAAAATACTGGAGAAAAATACTTGCGCTTATATGGAGCTTTAAACTCTTTTTATCAACAAAATTTAGCTCTTATTAATTTGGTTAAGTTATTTCATTTATCACCTGAGAAAGAAATCATTAATCAATTAAAAGATTTAGATTGCATAAAACTTAGAAATAAAATTGCTGCGCACTCAACAAATTATTCAACAGACTTAAACAATAAAGGGTTTGATGTTTATGAAATATCAAGACCTGAATTAGAACGAGGGAAAATACGATTATTAAAAAATCATGACATTTTTGAAACATATTTATTGGATGAATTAATAGAAGATTTTAATAAAAAAGTTCAAGAAATACTAAGTGAAATCTTAAAGAAATTCATAAAGAAAAAGTTTAAAAATCAAGGAAAGCATTTTGAGGAATTTATAAAACTTGAAAAGCTACGAAATGGAGCAATCGAATTTGGAAATACTAGAATTGAATTTAAAAATAACTAAGCACAACAATGGCTATATATAATTGCTTGTTCAAGGCTACTTCTGAAAATCCTTGCTTATTTTCTCGCTACGGAATCATAGCCAAACCATTAAACGAACCTCTCCAAAAACAAATAAGTTTTAGTTTAAAAATTAAGTTAGCAAATAATAGCGTTAGGGATAGAAATGGAAAGCCCGCAGGCACGAGGACTTGCAATGAATAGCCCGACCACTTGCCCTGAGCGGAGACGAAGGGTGTGGTAACGCCAAAAAAATAATTAACTTTGACCCATCAATATGCCAAAACGCAACAACGAACATATCAGTATTAGTGACGCTTTAAAAGAGTTTGTGGAAACCCATAAACTTGAAAAAGGCTTGAACAAAGTAAATGTAGCCGATGCTTGGGCAAAACTTATGGGCAATGGCGTTAATAACTATACAACATCGGTAAATTTGGAACGCGATACTTTGTATATTCAATTAAGTTCTAGTGTTTTGAGAGAGGAATTGAGCTATGGAAAACAAAAAATAATTACCATGCTAAATGAAGAATTGGGCAAAGAAATAGTTAAAAAACTGATTTTAAGGTAAATAACTTCTAAAAATAATTTAAAATAAATCCGTTAAAAATAACAAGCTATACTTATTTACACTACCTTTGGCGCTTAATTATTATAATACAAATACAATGAGTAAAGGTACCGTAAAATTCTTCAATGATTCTAAAGGTTTTGGATTTATCACAGAAGATGACAACAACAAAGAACATTTCGTACACATTTCAGGACTTATCGATGAAATTCGTGAAGGTGATGCAGTTGAATTCGATCTACAAGAAGGTAGAAAAGGGTTAAACGCCGTAAACGTAAAAGTAATCTAAGATATATACTTTAACAATTACAATGTCAAAGTCTATCAAAAATATTTTTGATAGACTTTTTTTTATTTAGTATCTTTTGGTCGTAAAAACTTTATGTTAAATTAATAGTCATTTATTGTTTGGCACTGAGTTTGTACAACAGTAAATAATTAATTTAATATTTTAAAAACATGAGTAAAGGAACAGTAAAATTCTTCAACGATTCAAAAGGATTTGGATTCATAATTGAAGAAGGTTCGAAAAAAGAGCATTTTGTTCACATTTCTGGATTAATCGACGAAATTCGTGAAGGCGATATCGTAGAGTTTGATTTACAGGAAGGTAGAAAAGGATTGAACGCAGTAAACGTAAAAGTAGTTTAATATAAAATATACTTGTTAACTTTATTGAAACAAAACCCCGCAAAAATTATTGCGGGGTTTTTTCTTTATTATTTTGTTAGCTTAAATGGCTGTAGTTTTTTATAGGAAAGGCTTCTCCATAACCATTCTGCTGGTCCATACCGGAAATACTTTAACCAAATGGGACTGTAAATTAACTGAACAACCCAAATCGCAATTACGACATAATATAACTCATAGCGTTGTAGTTTTCCAAACATACCAAAACCATAACCTAAGAAAAATGTAGTACAAATTACCGTATGCATTAAATAGTTGGTAAGTGCCATTTTACCAACGGCAGCTAAAGCATTTTGTAGAAACTTTAAAATACCAGATTTAATGAATAACATAAACAATCCAATATGTCCAAGAGTTGTAAACAATCGCCCTAACTGATACGTTTGGTCTGCTTTACTCATTTCAATAACATCAAAATCACTATGAACTATCATGGCAGTTTCGTAATAATTAACCAACAAACCAACAGCATACCCCACCAACATTAGTAAAGTATAAAATTTAAAACTTCTTTTGGCGTGAAAAATAGACCATTTAAAAAAGGCAATACCAATAAGCATAAAGCTTAAAATATCCCAAACCCAAAACTCATAAACCAAATTGGCTTGCATAAATTCGTTAACATTATATCTACTTTTTACGATGCTCCAATAGCCTTCTTGGTTTTCTTTAATAGCTTCATTTACCTCATCTTCGGTCTTTTTACTCTTTTTTAATTCCTCCCACTTACCAAGGGCTTTTTCTTGTTCTTTAGTTAACTCAACATCTTCGTTATTCGCTTTGAGTTTTTCAACCACCAAGCCTTCTGTTTTTGTTTCAACATTTTGATTGTAATGGTTAATACTTTTAATACTCCCTATTGTTAACAAAACCAAGCCTGCGATAAGTAAATATTTTGGTTTTGTATTGCGGAGCGGGAAAAGCATTAATCCGAATAAAGCATAAGGATAGAGAATATCACCATACCAAAGCATCAAATAAACATGTATAATTCCAAAAAGAAGCAGCCAGAGTATTCGCCGATAATACAAATCAGCAACCTTAATACCGCCTCCTTGGCTCTCAGCTCGGGTAGTTAATAAAATAAATCCGGCTCCAAATAACATGGTAAAAAGTCCTCTCATGGTACCCTCAAAAAACATATTATCCATAATCCAGACCTTTAGATTCCAACCTGTGGAACCTCCAGCATTGGTAGGGTCGCCATACGCAAAGGGCAAACCAAAACCTGTTATATTCATTAAAAGGATACCCAAAAGCGCAATTCCACGAATGATATCCATGGAGTTGATTCGCTGGTCCCGATCTACAGGACGAAATTCAATACTTGATTGATTGGTCATTGCAATAAAAATTAGATGGTTAGTTATTTAAAGGTATACTTTTTATCCATGTAAGAAGCTTTTTTTTTACCATAAAAAAACCCCACAACAATGTTGCGGGGTTTTTCTAAGACATATATTTGCTTAAAACATCTCTCTTCCTGAGAAGTGAAAAGCGCCTTCAATAGCTGCATTTTCATCACTATCACTACCATGTACGGCATTTTCTCCTATGGAAGCTGCATATAATTTTCTAATGGTTCCTTCAGCAGCATCGGCTGGATTTGTAGCACCAATTAAAGTTCTAAAATCTTCCACAGCATTTTCCTTTTCTAAAATAGCCGCTACTATAGGTCCACGTGTCATGTATTCAACCAATTCTCCAAAAAATGGACGTTCTTTATGTATTGCGTAAAACGCACGGGCGTCTGAGGTTGTCATTTGGGTTAATTTCATAGCTACAATTCTAAATCCTGAAGCTGAAATTTTTTCTAATATTGCACCAATGTGTCCTTTTTCAACAGCATCTGGTTTAAGCATTGTAAATGTTCTATTTGTTGCCATTTTGTTTTTTTAAAATTTGTGCAAAATTACAGTTTTATATTTATTATATAACTAATACTTTTGTAAAAGTTTTTGCTGAATTTGGTTGTTTTTACCACGCATTTCCATTAAAATTTCAGAATTTTCAAAGTCAAATTTTAATAGGCCAAAGCTCAAATGAGAAACCACAAAGCCCTCTCTGAATTTATTGGGCTCTTTTCTAAAACCAGAATAGGTGTGGGTTAAACCACTTGAAGTAAAATCTATTAATGGGTAATCTAACCCATTTACATTTATTTTTGAAAACTCAGAAATATGTCTATCGCCTGAAAGTAATAATACACCTTTTGCCTTTGAGTTTTTAATTAATGCTACCAATCTATCTACTTCATGAGGAAAGTTAGCCCATGTTTCAAAGCCATGCTCTCCCGATAAAACTTGAATACTAGAAACAATTAAATTAAAATTTGCATGAGAGCTATCCAGCTCCTCTTTTAGCCATTGCCACTGAGCGTCTCCTAAAATAGTACCTTCGCCATATTTATTTGGTTGATAACGTTTACTTTTATCAACGGCGTTTGTTAACCCAGTTCTAAAAAAACGAGTATCTAAAACTATTATTTTTATGATTCCCTTTTCTGTGACAATTTCTTCAGAAGCGTAAATCCCTTTTTGCTTCCTTCTCTTATCTATTTTTGAAACTCCCAAAAAATCTAAAAACAATTGCTGACTTTCATCTTTAAAATGAAACTCTTCACCACCATCATTCAAACCATAGTCATGATCATCCCAAGTGCCCATTATTTTTGTGGTTTCTTGTAATTTTTTATAATCCGTTTGCATCGATTGCTCTTGATAATCTTTCCAGAGTTTTTCTTTATTATCAGTATCAGAATAAATGTTATCACCACCCCATATCCATAAATCAGAATTATTTTTTAAAATCTCTTTCCATAAAATATTCTCAACATTTTGCTTATTGCAGGATCCAAAAGCAATGGTAATATCATAAGGCTTTTCATCTTCAAAAGCTAGATTCGTTTTTGAAGATTTACAGGAAACCAAACACATACTTAAAATAAAGAAAGACTTTAACAACTTCATATCATTACAATTTAGACCATTCGTTTTCAGTAAAAATACATTATTCTATTTTAAGTATATTTTATTAAATTGTATCTTCGCAAAGTATGAATAAACAAGACGTAGCAAGTATTAAACAGTTGTTTTCTACAAAAAATAAAATAGTTATTGTAACACATAAAAACCCAGATGGAGACGCTATAGGTTCTAGTTTAGGTTTATATCATTACTTATTAAAAGCCAGTCAACAAGTTTCTGTTTTAGTACCAAATGATTATCCCACCTTTTTAAAATGGATGCCAGGAAACGATGCTATTTTAAAACACGATTCCCAAACAGTCGAATGCAATACTTTAATTGATGAAGCTGATGTTATTTTTGCTCTGGATTTCAATGCTTTTCACAGAACAGGTAACATGGAAAAGGTTTTAGAAGAAAGTAAAGCTTTAAAAATAATGATTGATCATCATCAAGCGCCAGATGGATTTGCAACCTATACTTATAGTGATGTTAGTATGAGTTCAACCTGTGAAATGATTTACCGTTTTATTGATATGCTAGGTGACACGTACTTAATTGACAACCATATTGCCACTTGTTTATACACTGGTATTATGACCGATACGGGGTCTTTTAGATTTTCATCAACCACAAGTAACACCCACAAAATTGTAGCTAAGCTCATAGATAAAGGTGCCAATAATTCTGAAATTCATAATCAGGTTTATGACACCAACAGTTTTGAGCGTATGCAACTTTTAGGTTGTGCTTTAAGTAATTTAAAAGTCATTCCCGAATCTAAAACAGCTTACATAACACTTTCACAAAAGGAGTTAAATAAGTTTAATTACAAAAAAGGAGATACCGAAGGCGTTGTAAATTATGGCCTATCGCTGGAAGGCGTTGTCCTAGCTGCTATTTTTATTGAAGATAAACAAGAAGGCATTATAAAAATATCGTTACGATCCAAAGGAAACTTTTCTGTAAACGAGATGTCAAGAGCTCATTTTGAAGGTGGTGGACATATTAATGCAGCTGGAGGAAAGAGTAATTTATCGTTAAACAAAACGGTTGAAAAATTTATTAGTATATTGCCTAGTTATAATAAAGCCCTGAACAATGAATAAATTATTAATATTAGTTTTAGCGCTAATTACTTTTGGCTGCAAAACACCAGAAGCTAGGAAACCTGTTTCTATAAAAACCGGCTCTTTTATAGATGCTTCCGTAGAACGAAATAAAAAACTTAATGCCAAAGAACAAGCTTCCATTGAAAAACTCATGAAACTTCAAAAAGAAGATTATATAGCTTCAGAAAGTGGTTTTTGGTATTTTTATAATAATAAAGTTGACATAGATTCTTTAAAAACGCCTGATTTTGGTGATATTATCAATTATAATTACAGTGTTAAAGCCCTAAATGGAAACGTTATTTACTCTACAGACGAAATAAAAACGCAAAACTACGCCATGGATAAACAAGAATTGTTTACAGGATTGCGTGAAGGTTTGAAACTTATGAAAACAGGTGAAACGGTAACCTTCCTATTCCCATCTCAAAAGGCTTACGGATATTATGGCGACGAAAATAGAATTCCCAGCAATACACCTATTATTTGCGAAGTAACAATAAATTCCATTACCCAAAATCAAACCAACTAAAATGCGCTTATTTACCAGCACCGTCAAGGTTATATTCATAACTCTGTTATTAAGTTTAATATCTTGTAAAGCCCAGTATCCAGATCTTGAAGATGGTATTTACGCCGAGTTTATAACTAACAAAGGTGTTATGGTTGCTAAACTTGAAAGTGAAAAAGTACCTGTTACCGTTGCTAATTTTGTTTCGCTTGCTGAAGGCACCAACACCATGGTAAGCGAGAAATACAAAGGTAAAAAATATTATAACGGAACTTTTTTTCATCGTGTTATGGATCAATTTATGATTCAAGGTGGCGACCCAACTGGCACGGGAAAAGGAAACCCTGGATATAAATTTAATGATGAATTTCATAACGATTTAAAACACGACAAACCAGGAATCTTGTCCATGGCCAATCCTGGGCCAAACTCTAATGGCAGCCAATTTTTCATTACTGAAGTTGCTAAACCGCATTTAGATAATGTACACAGTGTTTTTGGAGAATTGGTTATTGGTTTAGACATCCAAGATTCCATCTCAAACGTTAAAGTTGACGCTAAAAACAGACCTCTAAATAAAGTGATAATAGAAGAATTAAATATAATTAGAAAGGGTAAAGAGGCAAAAAAATTTGATGCTCCAAAAATTTTCGTAAATCATTTTACTGAAATAGAGCGTCTCGAAAAAGAAAAGACCGCGAAAGCCGAGGCTATTATAAAAGCATCCAAAGAGAAGTTTAACAAACAAGAAGCTGAATCCATATTACTAGAATCTGGATTAAAATATTTTATTTCTGAAAAAGGAACAAGTGAAAAGTTAAAAGAAGGCGATAAAGTATCCATTCATTATGCTGTGTATTTTGAAGATGGTAAACTTCTAGAAACAAGTAAATTGGAAACAGCCGAAGCGCTTGATGCTGTTAACGAAAACCGTAATGAGGCAGGGAGATACCAACCCATTGATGTTGAAATTAGTCCAAATGCTCCTATAATAGCTGGTTTAAAGGAAAGTTTAAAACAACTAGGTATTGGTGATAAAGCCACTATTTTTATTCCTTACCACTTAGCTTACGGGGAATATGGAACAAGAGGCATTCCAGGGAAATCCAACCTAATTTTTGAGGTTGAAGTTGTAAAACTTCTTAATTAAATTTTAACAATAAACACGATTTTAACGTTTATATTTACGTTGAATACTAAAACCTATGCAACTACTAAAACTAGATTGGAACCCCATAACTGGCATTGATATTATTGGCAATTTCAAACTTCACTTTTACAGCCTTATGTGGGTAATTGCCTTTATCTTGGGCTGGTATATCATGAAGCGTATTTTTACCAAAGAAAAAATTTCATTAGAATATTTAGACCCGCTTTTTATATACACTGTTTTGGCTACCATGTTGGGGGCCAGATTAGGGCATGTGTTGTTTTACCAATCAGAATTAATACAGGAAGATTTTTTTAGTATTTTTCTTCCATTCAGTTTTAAAAATGGCTTAGAATTTACTGGTTTTCAAGGCTTAGCCAGCCATGGAGCTGCGATTGGAATTATTATTGGTATGTATTTGTACCGTAGAAAATACAAATACAAAACCTTACTTTGGATTTTAGATCGTGTGGTAATTTCGGTAGCCTCGGGTGCAGTTTTTATACGAATTGGTAATTTTATAAATTCAGAGATTATTGGTAAAGAATCCGGTGATTTTCCTTTAGGAGTTCGTTTTATTCAAGATTTTTATAATAAATATGAAGCGGTTAGAATAACTGGTATTAAAAATGTTCAAAAAGCTTATGATACCATAGCGAGCAATCCAGAATTATTGGAAAAAGTTCCATACCGTCATCCAGCACAATTATATGAATCGTTTTGCTATATTTTTGTGTTCTTTATTCTTGGGTATTTTTATTCAAAAACTAAAAAAAGAGATCAATCTGGTTTTCTATTTGGATTGTTTTTAATATTATTATGGACTATTCGTTTCTTTGTAGAGTTTGTAAAAGAACCCCAAGGCGAAGAATACATAAATTGGTTTGGACTCAATACTGGTCAATGGTTAAGTATACCTTTTATACTTATTGGGCTTTATTTTATGTTTATTTACAAACCAAAATCTGCAGTAAAATAGCATGTTTTTAAAGCGAAACCTCATTACTGCCACGTTATGTTTTTTTGTGGTTTTCTATGCTTGCAAAGAAGATAAAAAAGTTATCAAGCAAACTGAAATCACATTCAAAAAAGAAGGCGAACTGACTATTTTCAAAAACGACTCAACGCAAGTTAAATTAGATATTGAAATAGCGGACACCGAATATGATACCCAAACAGGTTTAATGTACCGAAACACCATGGAAAAAAACCAGGGCATGCTATTTGTTTTTGATGATGTAGAGCTGCGATATTTTTATATGAAAAACACCAAAATTCCTTTGGATTTAATATTTATTGACGAAAACAACAAGATTGTAAGCTTCCAAAAAAACGCTCAACCATATAACGAATCGTCATTGCCATCAAATGTTCCTGCAAAATATGTATTGGAAATAAATGCAGGTTTGGTTGATAAATGGAACATTAACGTTGGTGACAGGGTAAGTGTTTACAATAACTAGTATTGGCTTTTTTATTTTCAATCTATCAAACGTACAATCCAAATAGAATACATCGTTAAAATTAACTCATTCTTTTTAGCACAAATAATTTCTTATGATTTCACGTAAAAACGCCTCCATTTCAAAATTCATCATCCACAAGGTTGGTAATAAATTCAATGATACCAAAAATGCTTTTTCCGAAAAATTAGTGGATTTTGATGAAGCTAGCTACGATTTAATGCTTCCTTTTCTTTTAAGGCCATTTGCAAGTGTGGTACAAAGTTATAGATTTAACCATCATGCCAATATTTCATTAAATGAAATTAATAGTTACAGTTCACAAATTTTTAATGATGAAGAAGCCTTTATTGACGTTTCAAAACACATCGTCACTCATTTATACGAGCAATCTAATTCTGCCAATATAAAAACGGGCGATGTTTTGGTAGTTATGTTTGAGGGCATAGAATTTATAGAGATGACCACCAATGCTATAGGCATTTTTAAAATAGAAAATAAGGTTAATTTTTTCCAGACCTATTTAGAAAATAACAGCTATGACGTTTTGGTACAAAAAGGCATTAGCTCCAAAAAAGTAGATAAAGGCTGTTTAATTTTAAACCAAAGTGATACCGAAGGCAACATCATTTTAAGTGTTGATAATAATAGTTACGATGCCCAATATTGGATCCATCATTTTTTAAATATCAAGTATGCTGATGATGCCAACAATCATACCCAACAGTATATTGAGCTGTGTAAAGATTTCTCAACCGAAATTTTAAAAACCATTTATGGTGCCCAAGAACAAAACACGTTTTTAGCAAAAACCATCGATTTTTTTAAAGAAAATGAAATAGTAAATATAGAGCGATTCAAAGAAGAATTGTTTGAAGATGACAAACATATTAAGGAGTTTGAAAATTATAAAAAGGAATTTGAAGCCGAGCAAAACATTGTTATTAGAAACCAATTTGATGTCGCCGAAGCGGTTGTAAACAAAGAAAAAAAGAAAATCAAAACCGATATTAAACTGGATACCCACATACAAATAAAACTCGATATTGATGCGCCTGATGCCTCCGCCGAATATTTAGAACGCGGTTATGACGACGAAAAGAAAATGCATTTTTATAAAGTGTTTTTTAATGCGGAGAGCTAGTAATTTGAATTTATCAGAAAAAACAATAACTTCGTTTAGCATTGGATATAAAACATTAAAACCATCAAATATTCAAATAGTTAGGCGATTATTCACCAATCTCTTATTAATTAAGAGATTTAACCGCTACGTAATTAGAAAAAGATCAAATACATGTATGTTTCTTTACTTTTTCCTTATTTCAATCATAATACTGAGTTGCCAAGGCATAAATGAATGAGAAGGGAAACAACAACAATGATGGGAAAAATTACTAATCGTTTTATCACCAGATGGTTCGATGGCAGAGATGAACTTTTCATATTTATCATCTTTTGCATATCAGGCGTGGTGTTTTCATTTTTTGGCGCCAGACTCCTAAATGGATTTCCCTACAATTCTGGAAAAAATACAATCGGCCTGCTTTTGCCTCCTTTACTCTGTATAACCTATTTCACATACAGTGGCTATCGTTATGGATTTACAGTTAAAAGCATAATCAAAACCATCATTTTATATGGTCTTTTGGCCCTGCCTTATGCTCCTTTGTTTCTTCAATATTTCCAGCCAACCAGTGATGACGACTTTAGCCGTTATTATCTTTATGCAAAAAACATGGTTGACAACAATACGCTCTGGGGAGGTGATAAGTTATTTTTCAAGAACGTCGGTAATCATTATGTGACACAGCCTGGTTACCGATATTTTATATATTTAGAACTGTTGTTTTTTGGCAACCTATACCGCTTTGTACAGTTCTTTAATATGGGCATTTATATATTAACGATCTTCTTCTTTCAAAAGATGATTGCCGAACAGATAAGAGAAAAAAAATTACAAATTTGTTTACTACTACTTGTATTGCTCTTTAGCCCATATGCTATTAAAAACCTCTTAATGGGCCTCCCCGAATGGCTGACCGTTCTGTTCCTAATGTGGTTTTGCTACTTATACCTCGCTTGCAACAAAAGATTAACTGCTGTTTTTCTGTTAGGGCTTGTACCTTTTTTTCGTCAAAACTTACTTATCGCCACATTACTTTTATTCGGATGGATACTGATGAAAAATAAGCCAAAAGGTAGCTTGGTAATCTTGTTCCTGATTCCACTTTTGCTCCCTATTTACCATAACTTATACTATGCAGGTGACTTGCGTTTTTTTGTAGATGTTTTCCAGCTTCCTTTTTTAAATTATAATGACGGTGGTCAACAATCAAACGGATTAAACTATCCGTTAATCATTAGCAATATTATCCACTATTTTGGTTTCGACTTAGTGAATGGTAAAGTAATTTTCTCCTTTATCGCAGGCTTGTTCTTGCCCTTTGCAACCATTCTGTTTTTTTATTTTATTAAAATACTCTCTACCAAAAAACATAAAATCCTATTCTTTATTATTTGTATGAGCGCAATAGGTCCTATAATTTTATTTGGCAACGCCTATTACCCACGATTTGAATTTGTGAATGTTGTTGTTTCTTTGGTAGCCTTCTTAATCCTTAGTACGTATGCAAAAACCAAATTGAACAGAAAACAATCATTGAGGGCTTAGATTTCTTTTTAATTAAATAAAACCTAAAAGAATACAAGACGAATTTAGGTGTAATATTCGACGATCGAGACTAATAAAGGCTTCCTAAAATTTAGGCATGAGGGTATGTTTTAAGCTCTAGAAATGCTATTTTATTTTAAGCATGTTAGTAAGAAGAAAACATAATTCCCGAACCGCACAATGCCTCTCACAGTTGGACGCAATCAAAAAAACTTCGCCTCAAAAAGATTTGAAAAATGTTTTAATAGCTTTTCTTTAACCTCAGCCTCATCAACGGTTTTTTTACCTAACTCTACATTTAAGGAGGTTACCGCTTTTCCTCGAATACCGCATGGTATAATATTATCAAAATAACCCAAATTGGCATTCACGTTTAATGCAAATCCGTGCATAGTTACCCACCGACTAGCACGCACGCCCATAGCACAAATTTTGCGGGCGAATGGGGTTCCGACATCCAACCAAACACCAGTTTCTCCAGGACTCCTTTCAGCCTTTAAGCCATATTCGGCAAGTGTTAAAACAATCATCTCTTCCAGCAAACGTAAGTACTTATGGATATCGGTAAAAAAGTTTTCCAAATCCAAAATGGGGTAGCCCACAATTTGCCCTGGTCCATGATACGTAATATCGCCACCACGGTTTATTTTATAAAAAGTGGCACCTTTTTCGGTGAGTTGTTGCTCGTTTAAAAGCAGGTTAGACAAATCGCCACTTTTGCCTAAAGTATATACATGTGGGTGCTCCACAAACAAGAAGTAGTTATTGGTTTTTAAACCAGTCGCTTCTCGCCTATTTTTTATTTTGGCATCTACTATACCTTTAAATAATAGTTCCTGGAAATCCCAAGTTTCTTTATAATCTTTATAACCTAAATCTCGCAGTTCTATTTGCCTATTCATAGATGGCAAAATTACGATATTTTTATGGTTTAACTTTTAGGATTATTTAAAATAACTAAAGCAGCAATAACACCAGGAACCCAGCCACATAACCACAGTAAAAAGACAATAAGAATAGAACCGCACCCTTTATCGATTACGGCTAATGGCGGACAAATAATAGACAGTAAAACTCTCCAGAAACTCATGCTTTATTTATTTGATTGATGATTTAAGTGTTTGACGTAAAAGAATGTTGTTTGTTACAATTATTGTTAGGGATTGAGGAATTATTGGAGCTAATTTAAAAGGGCAATTTACTAAAATCCGAACTAGAAGCCAAGGCACAAAAAAATCATAATTGTAAAATCGTAAATCGTAAATCAAATGATTATCTTTGTGCCTTTGTAATTTTACAGCATTTAAACTATGTCGCAATTATCAGAGCAAGAACTTGTAAGAAGAGAGAAATTAGCAAAACTACGCGAATTGGGTATCAATCCATACCCTGCAGATTTATATCCCGTTAAAGACACCTCAAAGTCTATTAAACGGGATTTTAAAGAAGGTAAAAAAGTGGTTATTGCTGGTCGTTTGATGTCTCGAAGAATTCAAGGAAATGCCAGTTTTGCTGAGCTACAAGATTCTGATGGACGCATACAAGTGTATTTTAACAGAGATGAAATTTGTACGGGCGATGATAAAAGTAAATACAACGATGTGTATAAAAAACTTTTGGATATAGGTGATTTTATTGGTGTTGAAGGCGATTTGTTTACAACTAAAGTTGGAGAGAAAACCGTCATGGTTAAAAACTTTACCTTATTAAGTAAAGCATTGAGGCCGTTACCATTACCAAAATTAGATGCAGAGGGCAACATCCATGATAAGTTTGACGATCCCGAAATGCGTTATCGCCAACGCTATGCCGATTTGGTAGTGAACCCACATGTGAAAGAGGTCTTTGTGAAACGCACCAAATTGTTTAATGCCATGCGCTCGTTTTTTAATAATGCTGGTTATTTTGAAGTTGAAACTCCTGTATTGCAACCCATCCCTGGTGGTGCTGCAGCACGCCCTTTTATAACACATCACAATGCTTTAGATATTCCTTTGTACATGCGTATCGCTAATGAATTGTATTTAAAACGACTGATTGTTGGTGGGTTTGATGGGGTTTATGAGTTTTCTAAAAACTTTAGAAATGAGGGTATGGACCGAACTCACAACCCTGAATTTACTGCCATGGAAATTTATGTGGCATACAAGGATTACAATTGGATGATGGATTTTTGTGAGCGTTTGTTGGAACATTGTGCGGTTGCTGTAAATGGTGCTACAAAAGCTACTTTTGGGAAGCACGAAATAGATTTTAAAGCGCCCTACCCAAGAGTCACTATGGCAGATTCCATTAAGCAATTCACAGGATTTGATATTACCGGGAAAAGTGAAACTGAAATAAGAAAGGCAGCCAAAGGCATGGGTATTGAGGTTGATGATACCATGGGTAAAGGCAAATTGATTGATGAGATTTTTGGTGAAAAATGTGAAGGCAACTACATACAACCAACCTTCATAACCGATTATCCAAAAGAGATGAGCCCCCTTTGTAAAGAGCATCGAACAAATCCAGAATTAACGGAACGTTTTGAACTAATGGTTTGTGGAAAGGAAATAGCCAATGCATATTCTGAACTTAACGATCCTATTGACCAACGTGAACGTTTTGAACATCAAATGGAATTGGCTAAAAAAGGTGATGACGAAGCAACAGGAACCATAGATTACGACTTTTTACGTGCTTTGGAATATGGCATGCCACCAACATCGGGTATGGGTATTGGCATGGATAGATTAATCATGTTTTTAACGAATAACCAATCGATACAGGAAGTGTTGTTTTTCCCGCAAATGCGTCCAGAAAAGAAACCTATAGCCATTAGTGATGATGCGAAAGCGGTTTTTGAAATTCTAAAAAAAGTAGAGAAATTAAACTTGATTGAATTAAAAAATCAATCAGGATTATCAAATAAAAAATGGGATAAAGCCATTAAAGAATTAACCAAAAACAATCTAGCTAAAGTTGAAAAGATAGATGATAGCTTGTTTGTTGAAGTTGTTTAAAACATTTTTAGCTAAACATATTTTTAAAAGGAATTGCAGTTATGTAGTTCCTTTTTTATTTCAAAAGCAAATCAATTTTAAGTTGATATTCATTAAAATTTACCAAATCATTATGTCTACCACCTGCAATGGTTATAAATGTGGTTTGCGGTTTATGGGCAACCTCAAATAATTTTTTTGCAGATTCGTAAGGCACTACGCTATCATTTGTTCCATGAAACATGGTTATTTCGCAATTAACTTCTTTAACAAACTGATATGTTGGAAATTTATATTTCATAAGTTGCTCCACTGGAAAAATGGGAAATCTCAATTTACCAACATCAACCATACTGTAATAAGGCGTTTCCAAAATAAGTTGTTTCGGTTTGTTTTTTGAGGCCAAATAGGATGCTATCGCCGTACCCAAAGAGCGTCCGTAAAGGATGATGTCATTTTCGTTATAACCATTCTTCAAATAATCATAAAACATACTGGCATCGCTATAAAATGCTTCCTCAGAAAGCTTACCTGTGCTCTTTCCATAAGTTCTATAATCCATTATTAAAACATCATAATGCTTATCCACAAAAAACTCAGCAATCTGTCCCCAGCGAGATAAATCACCGGCATTTCCGTGAAAATATAAAATAATGCCTTTAGGGTTTTCTATCTTAAAGTGGAGTGCATTTAACTTAGTACCATCATTTGCTTCTAGATTAATTTCTTCAAAATGATGCTTAAATTGATATTGGAAATCTTGTTCTAAAACAGTTGGTAAAAAAATAATTTTCTCCTGTAAAAAGTACAAAGATGTTGTTATCATAAGATATAAACCTAATAAAACTAAAACCAGTTTTTTAATCCTTCGCTTTAGTGGGTTTGGAGCTGTGTTTAACATGAATACTGGTGGTTGACAAATCGATATCTTGAGGTTTTATATTAAGTATTTCGTGAATCATTTTATGATATGATTCAAAATTATTAAGATTTTTATGTCCGCCACCAATAACTGCATGCAATTTGGTAAGTTTCGGATTGACTTTAGATAGTTTAATACTGGTTTTAAAAGGAATCAGTTTATCGTTTGTCCCATGAATAATATGAATGGGACATTGCACATATTTTAACCATTTATAGGTTGGTAACGGATATTTTATGAGTATTGACAAAGGCATGAAAGGCGCATAACGTGCGGTAACTTTAGTTAGACTGTAATATGGCGCATCCAAAATGAGCATTTTAGGATTGTTCATAGAGGCTAACTTTGTTGCAAAACCAGAGCCTAATGAGCGTCCGTAAAGGATGATTCTATCTTCAGTCGTGCGTTCTTTTATCTTATTGTAAACTTCCTGCAAATCGCGTTTGATGGCTTTTTGTGAACGCTTACCTGTACTTTTGCCAAAACCACGATAATCAACCATCAACACATTGTAATTGTGCCTAGTAAAATCTACGGCAAACTTACCCCAACCTTTAATACTTTTTGAATTGCCTTTTAAGTATAAAACAATGCCTTTGGATTCGCCTTTTGGTTTGAATAAAATACCATTAATAACGGCTCCATCGCGCGTTTCTAAGTTGTGCTCTTCTATATCTTGATTTTCATAGTGAAACTCAAAGTCTTTAGGGAGTTTCTCGGGCTTAAAAAGCATATAGTCTTGTAGATAATACAAAGCGATACTTATGGCGATGTATATAACTAGAATGATAATAAGCGTATGTAACCAATATGGCATTTTGAAAACCCGTTAAAACACTAATATACAATAATTGGGCTAATGTTTTTCACTTTCCCTTTCAACGAAATCTTTGATGGACATGCCATCCACCAACACATCATTTAAAACTGCCTCACCCTCTTTTACATAAACCAACGCATACGTAGTGAGTAAACTATCGGTAGTATTTTGAGGTCTATTGGTTACAACCTCTGCATCATAGGCTTTGGTCTCTTCCATGTAAAAACGGTTAAAGGGAATTTTGATATTCAGTTTATGGTCAAATTTCGAATACCAACCTGCTTTGGCCAAAAAATAATCGTTTTTATTATCATCTAAAATAGTTCTGCTTATTTGGTCAATTTTAGAATAACCCAAACTATCTGTTTCAATGTAAACATAAATAGTTTCATTACGTTGCCACGAAGAATCGGGTGTTTTAAAAGTGTCTATTTCATAATTTAAATTAATATACTTGCCTTTAAATGGATCGCTAGGATCCATAGGTTGTGTTTTAAATTTATAAATTGTTCCATATTTTAAAACAGATTCTTGGTTAAGAATCATTTGGGTTGGTATAAAGAGTTGCGCTACTACAACTATTAAAAATATTATGAATAGATGAATTGTTTTCATGGTAATATTATTTAAAAGATTTGATTGATTTCTGTTTCTTCAACATCAAATAATTGACAAAAAAGAAACCAACTCCAACAACTACAAACAGTAAGCCTCTAACAACAAAACTCATGTTGGTATCAAAAAAACGACAAACGATAAGCAAAGAAATGATTAATAACCCATAATTTAAAACACCGAAATGAAGTTTGCTAGCTCCTATTTTTATAGCAACAACACCCAACACTAATATTAATAGGTTTATTATTATAACTGGAAACGCATTTATAATTGAGTTTAGAAAAAAGAGTATTGAAAATATGATGAATACCAACTGAAATAGATTAACTTTTTTATGTTGATTTTTTAGGTAACCATATGTTAAAATGCCTAATGCCGATAGAAATAACACTGCGGATATATAAAATTCTTGGGAATTGAAAGGTACGGCATCATTAAATCTATCTTGCCAAAACCACTTAAAGCTTGTTAAAATAAGCATGAAAATAGTCCCTAAGGAGCCCAAAACCAGATATCCGTTTCTTCTTAATTTTTCATTCTTGAAGTAGGGTAACATGCCTAAATTGTAAAAAACTCCAAAAAGTACAACATACATTAAAAAGCCTAAGAATTCGTTATCATCAACAAAAGCACCAAGAACGATAATAACACATAATGGCAACAACCAATTAAAAATAGAGACTATATTTGAGCTTGCTTTGATTTTTAATAACGTGAAATAATAAGGCAAAATTGATACTATTAACAAAACGAACAACCATGGCGTTCCCATAACAGAGTTATAAAAATACCCATATTCACAGGCATAATAGGTTGAAAAAGCGATGTGTAAAATGGCAAGCGCATTCGATTTTAAAAGATAAACCAGTGGCAAACAAAGTAATACCCAAGTTAACAAGTAACTGCTTAATTCTCCTGGAATGTTGTAAATCTGACTTACCAAAGCCATACTCGATCCCACAGCAAAAAACAGAAATACGCCTGAGGATTCTTTCCAAGTGGCACTTTTATTTTTTAAAATGGAATAACCAACAACCACTTGCGCGATAACAAGCGGTAAAAAAGCAAAAAAGGTTTTTATGCTTCTTGAAAAATGATCCCAATTATGCGCTAATATTAAAATAATACCTAAACCAACCAATATGGAACCTAATACTGCAAACACGGTAAATAATTTATTTGGCGAATCGTTTTCTTTAGATTCATAATATGTTTCAATTTTTGAAGCAGTCTCTTGTGATATAACTTGCTCTAAAACCAGTTCCTTTATATCGTTTCGAATTTTTGAATTCATAAGATGTCCTTTAATTAATTAAAGATAATATTTTTTAAAACCCCGCAACCAAAGGCTACGAGGTTTTGGGTTAAATAACCAATCATCAAAACAACCCTTTGTTTTTTGTTTTGATTTCATTTGTTTATAAATCCTCTTTTAAATGTCTGTCTATGTATTGAACATCTCGAGTGTTTTTTTGTACTGCAATGGCAGCAAACAAACTCAACAGAAAAGACATGCCATAAAACCCTTTTTCACTCAAGAGTAAATCGGCATTCCATAAGCCGATCACCAACAGCACTATAGAGGCTAAAGTTGTAAACCAACTTATACTATAATAAATATCGGTAACAGGAATATCTTCCATTTTATCTCTTACTGCCTTTTGTACCGATATCACTGAGAATAACCCAAAAAGTAAGATAGTGAAATAATAGCCTTTTTCGTTAAGCATCATATCGGCATTCCATAAACCTATGCAATAGGATGTCATACCAATTAAAAGTGCAGACCAAGAAGCGCCGATGAAAGCAGAGGTGGGTTTTTGGTCGAACACTTTAATATCCTTTTTAAGTTTGGTTTCTTTTGATTTTTCATCAACTGAAACGGTTGTTTGATAATTCATAATTTTTTGTTTTAATGATTATGTAACAAATGTGCAATCATTTTAAAAGAACAGAAATTCATTTTTAATTATAAGCTGACGATATAAAATGTATTTTATATTCAATTTATATTATATTTATTCATATTTTAAATAATTTAATGACGATTAAATGAATGATTTAAAAGCTATAACATCGGCTTTTTCAAATGAAGAACAAAGTCAATTTATCTCCTATTTAGAGAAAAAGAACAAACGAAACGACACCAAAAACATTCAGTTATTTAAATGTTTATTAAAAGATGAAAAGGATGCTCAAACCATTTGCAAAACTATATATGGCGAAGAAAACAAAGGAGCTTATCACGCGTTAAGAAAACGACTTTACCAATCTATTATAGACTTTACCGCTAACCAAAATTTACAGGAAGAGAATTCGGTAAGCATGCAAATAATTAAATACATTCTCGCAGCCAAATCGTTTCTCCAACAAAAACAACATCAAGTGGCCTATAAAGTATTGGATAAAGCGGAAGATTTAGCTCTAGAACATGATCTTTTTTCTTTGTTAAATGACATTTACAGTACTAAAATCCAATATGCCCATACCAACTCACATTTAGATTTGAATTTGCTTATAGAAAAATTCAAAACCAACCAAAAACATATTTTTTTAGAGGACGAACTAAACATCGTTTACGCAAAAATTAGAGTTACTTTAAATAATATTGCCTATAAAGGTGCAATTTTAGATTTTGACACCATCCTGAGAAATACTTTTAAAGAACATGATATTAGTGTAAATGACGCCATGTCCTTTAAATCGTTGTACCAATTAGTAACCATTGCGAGTATTTCAGCGTTTATAACGAAAGATTATTTGAAAATTGAACCTTTTTTAATTGAAACATACAAATCCATCCTCCAACACAAAAACAAAGGCAAACAACTTTATTACCATATCCAAATTTTATACGCCATAGCTAATACCTTATTCCGAAATAAAAAATTTGATGAATCTGTGCATTATTTAAGGCTGATGCATGAACAAATGCAATTAAGCAGGAAAAAGCATTATAACACCTTCACCCTCAAATATCACCTACTTTTGGCATTGAATTACAACTACACAAACCAGCAGGATTTAGCCATTAATACGTTATTGCCATTTACAATAATCAAACATTCGGACACGGAATCTTTATTGGATATCCAATTAAGCCTCATAACCTTCTATTTCCAAAAAAACGACCTCAAAAAAGCGTTTCAAATGTTTTCAAAATTTTATCACACAGACGCATGGTATGTCGAAAAAGCAGGTAAAGAATGGGTAATTAAAAAGAATTTGATTGATATTTTGCTCAATATAGAACTTGAAAATATTGATTTAGTGGAGTCCAGATTAAAAAGTTTTAAAAGGCAATATGTACCATATTTGAAAAGCATCCATCAAAAACGCGTGATCACCTATTTAGGTTTTATTGAAGCTTATTATAAAAATAAGGAAATGGTAACCTCAAAAATCTTTCATAACAAAGTTGAAAACGCTTTTGATTGGGTAGAAACACATAGAGAAGACATCTTTGTTATGAGTTTTTACAGTTGGCTAAAAAGCAAAATGTTTCAAACGGATTTATACGAAACTACTTTAAACCTCATCAAACAGGCTCAAAAAGAATTAAATAAAAATTAAACTTTATTTATTTTTGCCAAATGCCAAAAAAAATACTTTTTATTGTTGCATGTCTTTGCACCCATTTTATGATAAGTCAAGAAAAGGATAGCTTATCATTTAAAAATGGTATTGACAACCCTAGTATTTTAACCACCCATCATTTTGGTATTTTCAGCTCTAGAATCAGCACTAACTTTAAGTACAATCCTCCTAAAAAAACGACTTTTTCTATAAATACCGTTAGTGGAAATAATTTTCATCCGTTTGTAGAAGCTTATTTTCCCAGAGATCCTGAGGTTAGACAACAACTAAGCGACCTTATTTGGTACGATCGTTCGTTTAGTTTTGTAGACCAAGAAACCACACCTGCCGATTATATGAATATTGTTATTGATGCGGTTATAAAAGAATTTAGAATCGGTTTAAATATTCCTGTTGCCAAAAATCATGAATTGGCAATAAACTTAAGATCCTATTTAATCACCAAAGGAACATACCCGTTTTCATTATTCACTAGTGATGAAACTATTGAATGGGTTCACAGTAATATTGCTGGTGGCGAAGACCCATATGGTAGGCGATATTACGGACTCAATCAAGTGAATTTTGAGTATTTCGATCGAAATGGAAACACCCTAAAACTTGAAAACAACGACTTTTTTATCGGTGGTATAGAACTGAGCCATTTTTATTACCCAACACTTTCAATTAACGAAAGCAAAAATATCTTCATCAATTTTGGGAGTCACTTAGGTATCAATACTTCAAAATTTAATAACTCTCTAGATGTTGGTATTTCAGCAAATGCCATTAAAACATTTCGCCTAAAAAATAATTACGAGTTCAACGTTGCCGTTGGAACCAATCTGTTACGCAAAAACCTCATCAATTTCAAAGAAGTTATCGATTTAGGAAACAATAAGTATTTAGCAACTCTCGAGAGCAATCTGGAAATCACAAAATACACTTCAAGAGGAAATTTCAACGCCTTTGGAATAAACTATCAGATACAATCAAGATACAATAGAAAGGAGGAAGCCGATTATTACACGTTAATTGGTAAATGGCAAGAAATTAATGGCGGTTGGCAACATGGCGTTACTACACTTTACAAAGCCCAATCTAATTGGAGTTTTATTTATACTTACGGCACTCCAAAACTACAGTTTTCTATCTATATCAAGCAGGATTTTTTAGTAAACAATGCTCCAGATTTTCAAACAGGCGCTGGACTAAAACTCCCTATTTTAAACTAAAAATCTCAACTCTTTACCAATTCGTTTTCTTAACATTACGTTAAAATACACTCAACTTTTAAACCATTTTAAAATTATAACGTCTTATATACAATTAATTTAAAACTCAAGTAAGATGAAAAAACTAGTATTAATTGCAATAGCCTTAATTGGTTTACAAGCAGTGGCACAAGAACAAAAAAAAGAAAGACCAGAAAGAGCAAATAAAATGATGAATCTTTCTGTGGAGGAAATAGCAACACTCCAAACAAAAAGAATGACTTTACATTTAGATTTGAATGCGTCTCAACAAGCCGAAATTCAAAAATTAAATTTGGAAAATGCTACCCAAAGAAAAGCCATGATGGAAGCACGCAAAGCAAAAATGGAAAGTGGCGAAATGAAAAAACCGACTAATGAAGAACGCTTACAAATGGAAAATGCTAAGTTAGACCATCAAATTGCTATGAAAGCCAAAATGAAAGAGATTTTAAATGATGAACAATACGCCAAGTGGGAAAAAGCACAAATGCGAATGGCTATGAAAGGAAAAGAGAAGAAAGAAGGCATGAAAAAACGCATGAACAAAAAAAATCAGGAATAGTTAGTTTAGTTTATTGATTATAGTTTGTTGATGAAAGCACATTTCTAAAATTTAGAAATGTGCTTTGTTTTATAATGTTTTAGCGACTTTATTTACTGCGTTAATAGTAAAATCTAAATCTTCATAAGTTAAAGCATCGGTAATAAACCACGTTTCAAAAGCACTTGGCGCAATGTAAACACCTTCGTTTAACAACCCATGGAAGAATTTTTTAAAGGTTTCATTATTGCCTTTTGCTGCCGTATCAAAATCTACAACTTCGGCTTCATCAAAGTGCACCGAAATCATGGACCCTACTCGATTTATAGTATGTATTATTTTGTTTTCAATTAAAACCTTAGCAATGCCTTTGTGCAGATATTCAGTTTTTTCAGCTAAACGTTTAAAAATGTCCTTATCATTATTCAGCTCTGTCAACATCGCTAAACCTGCTGCCATTGCCAATGGGTTTCCACTCAATGTCCCCGCTTGATACACAGGACCCAATGGCGCTAGATGATTCATAACTTCATGTCTCGCTGCAAAGGCACCAACGGGCAAACCACCACCAATAACTTTTCCAAAGCAAACAATATCCGCATCAATGTTATACAATTCTTGGCAGCCCCCTTTTGCCAACCGAAAGCCCGTCATGACCTCATCAAAAACCAACAAAATTTCATGGGCATCGCATAATGCTCTTAAACTTTTCAAAAATCCTTTTTTAGGTGGAATACAACCCATATTACCAGCTACTGGTTCAATAATAATACAAGCAATGTCGTTTTTATTGGCCTTAATTAATTGCTTGACGTTTTCAATATCGTTGTAACGCGCCAACAAGGTATCTTTTGCTGTTCCTTGTGTAACACCAGGACTATTAGGCGTTCCAAAAGTACTGGCACCACTACCCGCTTGAATTAAAAACGAATCGGAATGCCCATGGTAGCAACCAGCAAACTTGATGATTTTATCTTTACCTGTAAATCCTCGCGCTAAACGAATGGCACTCATACAAGCCTCTGTACCCGAATTTACAAAGCGTATTTTATCAATATTAGGTACCATGGAAACTGCCAATTCTGCGATTTGGGTTTCAATTTCGGTGGGCATTCCAAAAGAGGTTCCTTTTTTAGCTTTTTCAATAACCGCATTAACTACAGGTTCGTAGGCATGACCCAAAATCATAGGTCCCCAAGAATTGATATAATCAATCAATCGGTTTCCATCTTCATCATACAAATAGGCACCTTTAGCTTCTTTAACAAAAATGGGAGTTCCACCAACACCCTTAAAGGCCCTAACCGGTGAATTTACACCTCCCGGAATCACTTTTTCTGCCTCTGCAAACAAGGCACTGCTCCTTTTATAAATCATGTATTTAATTAATTTTCTGAAGGCTTTACTACTAATACTTGACCGATACTTAGTGCGGTATCGTTTAAACCATTCAAATTTTGAAGTTCTTTGACTGTAATATTATACCGCTTGGAAATGGAATACAACGTATCACCCTTTGAAACCGTGTATGAAATAACCGTTTCTTCATCCGGTGTTTCATGCTTTACATATGCGTCTCCTAACACTTCTTTGTCGAGTTCGTGTAAATTGTAGCGCTCAATTAAACTGATTAATTTTTCTGGGTATTTTCTATCGGTTGCATATCCTGCAGCTTTCAACCCTTTTGCCCAACCTTTATAATCTTCTTTTTTCAAACTAAAAAGATTGGAATAGCGCTTACGCTCTGTTAAAAACAATGAATGGTCTCTAAAGGAATATTTAGGGTCATTATACTTTCTAAAACATTCTTGAGCCGCATCATCATCATGATAAATTTTAGCACCCGTCCATTCATGACATTTAATTCCAAAATGGTTATTAGCTTCTACGGAGAGTCGTCCGTTCCCCGAAGCCGATTCCAAAATCCCTTGAGCCAAGGTAATACTTGCGGGAATGTTATAAAGGCGCATTTCAATTTGGGCGATTTCTTTGTAAATGTCTATATACTTTTCGGTATCGTTTGCATAAGTCTTTTCCGGCTTTGAAGTCGTGTTCTCTAAATTTTCTTCATGTATTACAACCTCTTCTTTGTTTTCAATTGTTCGTTTTTTTGTTACTACGCTTCTTTTTGCTTTACAACTAAAAAGCATCAAACCTAAACATAGTATTACAAATATTCTGTTCATTTAGCTACTCGATTATTGATAAATTTTTCTTTTTTAAAACGGCATTCATACCCTTAATTCCTTGTAAACCTCCAGTATGAATGGCCAATATTTTTGAACCTTTCGGAAAATAGTTTTTTTCGATTAAATCAAAAATCCCAAACAACATTTTTCCAGTGTAAACTGGGTCTAAAGGTATTTTATAATCTATTTTAAACTTATTGATAAAACTGATTAATGGTTCATTTATTTTAGCATAGCCTCCAAAATGGTAATCGGTGATAAGTTTCCAATTGGTTTTTGTTGCAAATTTACTAATATCTTCTTGTAAAAACTCACCTTTTAACGCTGGAAAACCTAAAACTTGTTGACTGGGTTTTGAACAATTTATAATACCAGATATTGTTCCACCTGTTCCCACAGAGCAACATAAAAAATCAAATATTTCATCTTGCTTAGTTAAAATTTCCTCACAACCTTTAACCGCCAAAGTATTAGTTCCACCTTCTGGAATCAAGTAAAAACTATCAAATTCACGTTTTAAATCACTAATAAAATCTTCTGAATTCTTATTTCTAAAATCCGTTCTAGAAACAAACTTAAACTGCATACCACAATTTTTGGCAAAATTTAATGTTGGATTTTTTCCATAGGTATTCATTAACTCTTCGCCTCTGATAATTCCAATGGTTTTAAAACCAAAATTTTGTCCTACTGAAGCCACTGCAGCGATGTGATTTGAATACGCTCCCCCAAAGGTTAACAAGGTTTTAAAACCCTTTTTTTCCGCTTCAACCAAGTTGTATTTAAGCTTTCGGTATTTGTTCCCAGATATAAAGGGGTGGATAAGGTCTTCACGTTTTATATAAAGTTCAATACCCTTTTTCTTAGGTAAACTTACTGGTTGAATAATGTTGTATTCTAGCTCAAATATCATGGGTGCGAAAGTACTTTAAAAATGCCCAAAATGGACGTTGCTTTAAATAATAAAAATTAGTTTCATTAAGGTAAGCTTCTCTTTCAAAAGATATATTTCGATAAGCCATGTTCCACTTTTTATATTGAAAAAGGCGACATAAAAACTCAAAAACATAAATAATATAAAAGGGAATAATTAAAAATTCCAATTGTTGTTTTAAGTGTATTTTTTCATGATTTATCAACACTTTGTCTTTCTTAAAACGTTTAAACTTCAGAAACACAAAAGGAAAAATGGCTAAACCTGTATAGCCTTTGGGAACTAAATATTTTGAAATTAAAATCATGATTTGCAACATTCAAAAATCAATCCAAATTACATTATCTTTGTAAAGCTATGAAATAAGCCTCAAATAACAATTTTTGGTATAAACCTAGATTGTAATAGGCGAATTACATCTGACCATTAAAAATAAATTGTAACAGATGAAAAAAATAATCCCCATAGAAGAAGACGATTACTACTTAACTCCAGAAGGTTATAGATGCTTTACCGAACAGTACCACTTGAAGAGAGGGTATTGCTGTGAGAGTGGTTGCAAACATTGTCCCTATGGCTTTAACAAAAAAAAGAATACTCAAAATAATTAGTGCATTAAATTGTTGCTTTTAAATAGAACGCTTGGTACGATTATTGCAATATTAATAATTGTGTAAACCGTTAAAAAAGGCGATATTAATTCCATACTTTATTTAACAATTAACAAAAATATGGTTATGAAAAAATTATTAAAAAAATTACCATTATTAGCATTATTAATTGTGGTAACATCATGTAGCTCTATAAGAGTGGCTACAGATTATGACAAAAATGCAAAATTTGGCGAATATAAAACCTTTGCGTTTTTTAAAACAGGTATCGATAAAGCTGAAATTAGTGATTTAGATAAACGACGAATTCTCCGCGCTATTGAAGCAGAACTTTTGGCCAAAGGGTTTACCAAATCTGAAACACCAGATTTATTGGTCAGTCTTTTTACAAAATCCCAACAACGTGTAGATGTATACAATAACGCCTGGGGCATGGGTGCCTGGGGCTGGGGTGGATGGGGTCCTTGGGGCGGGTGGGGTCCAGGTTGGGGCTGGGGTTGGAATCAACCAAGCACTTCTGTATCTACTGAAGGCGTTTTATACATAGACCTTATTGACGCTAATAAAAAAGAACTCATATGGCAAGGCATGGGTACTGGCTTCTTAAGTCGAAATATGGAAAAAAAAGAAGAACGTATTAAAGAATTTGTGTCAAAAATTATGGAGAAATATCCTCCAGGAGCAATTCAGTAAAATTTAAAAAAGCGATTCTAGTAAGAGTCGCTTTTTTTATTTGATACCAAAATTTTTCAATTCCTTTTCATTATTCGTATTTTTACTTAAACTATTTTCAGTAGAAAAACAATGGATCAATCAATTGAAACAAACCCTATTTTAAATCGCTTACCAAAGCACTTAAAACAGTTTATAAAACCTCAAAATTACGAGTCATATTCTGCTATTGACCAAGCTGTTTGGAGATACGTTATGCGCAAAAATGTCGATTTTTTAAAAACAGTAGCGCACAAATCGTATTTAGAGGGCTTAAAACAAACGGGCATTTCCATTGATAGTATTCCCAACATGTACGGCATGAACCGTATTTTAAAAGATATAGGTTGGGCAGCCGTAGCTGTTGATGGCTTTATTCCACCCAATGCCTTTATGGAATTTCAAGCCTATAACGTGTTGGTTATCGCCAGTGATATTAGACAATTAGAACATATAGAGTACACGCCTGCTCCAGATATCATTCATGAAGGCGCAGGACATGCCCCCATTATTGCCAACCCAGAGTACGCCGAGTATTTAAGACGTTTTGGTGAAATTGGTTGTAAAGCTATTTCGTCGGCTAAAGATTATGAACTTTATGAAGCCGTGAGACATTTATCCATCATCAAAGAAGCTCCCAATACAAGTGAAAAAGATATTGCTTCCGCAGAAAAAAAAGTTGAGGAACTTCAACAAAACATGGGAGAACCGAGTGAAATGGCTCTTATTAGAAATTTGCATTGGTGGACGGTTGAATATGGATTAATTGGCACTATCGAGAATCCGAAAATTTATGGTGCAGGCCTGTTATCCTCTATTGGTGAAAGTGCTTGGTGTATGACTGATGCTGTTGAAAAATTGCCTTATAATATTTCGGCAGCCTTTAAAGATTTTGATATCACCAAACCTCAACCTCAACTTTATGTCACTCCAGATTTTGCACATTTAAGTTTGGTTTTAGAAGAATTCGCCAACACCATGGCACTGCGAAAAGGAGGTCTTTCAGGAGTAAATAAACTCATTAATTCTCAAGCTTTAGGCTCAGTTGAATTGAGCACCGGATTACAAATTTCTGGGATATTTTCAGAAGTTATTGAAGCTAATGGAAACCCCATTTATATCCAAACCACGGGAAAAACAGCTTTATCATACCGAGAAAAAGAATTAGTTGGTCATGGTGTAGAAAACCATCCTGATGGCTTTGGCTCACCAATAGGAAAATTGAAAGGCATTAATCTCGCTATTGAAGATATGAGTCCCAGAGATTTAAGTGCTTACCATATTTATGAGGAAAAAAAGGTAACCTTAGAGTTTGAAGGGGGTGTGAAAGTTTCTGGTGAAATCATTACAGGAAAACGAAATCTACAAGGAAAAATAATATTAATCAGTTTTAAAAATTGCACCGTTACCCACAACAATACTGTTCTGTTTAAACCTGAATGGGGGATATATGATATGGCGGTTGGAAAAGACATTGTCTCGGCATTTTCTGGTCCAGCGGATTTGAATAGCTTTAATTTGATGACCCATAAAATATCTTCTCAAACCATTCATGTAAAAAAATCTGAAAAACGGTTGGAGTTAGAAAATTTATACCAACTAGTTAGGGATTACAGAGTAGGTAAAAACATGACAGTTTCTAGAACGAAGGTTTTAGAACAACTTATTGAAAAACATCCAAACGATTGGTTATTGCCTGTTGAACTCTATGAATTGGCATTTAAAGGCAATGAAAAATCTCTTTGTGAAAGTATTTTAAAACATCTAGAAACTGTGAAACAAAATAAACCTGAAGTTGGAAAATTAATAGATGACGGGCTGGATATTATTAACAAAAAAGTTAAAGTTTAGACTAATTATTAAACCTTTTTAAGGTTTGTTTAGTAAACTCGCTCAAAACTAATTTTCCACTCATTTTAGCACGCTCAGCAAGTAATACATCCCAATGCGCTGTGTGCTCCCAAAACACATGTTTCAATCCTTTTAAGGCTTCAGGGTTGTAGTTGCTTAATCTTTCAGCGAGTGTTTTAACGGCCTCATCCAATGCTTCTAAACTATCAAAAACCTCGGCATACAAACCCTTTTCTTTAGCATATTCTGCCGAGTAAAATTCTTGTGCATTAATTGTTAATTGAGACATAGCTGATTTTCCTATTTTTCTTGAAACAGCAGGCTCTATAACAAAAGGCCCAATCCCTATACTTAATTCGCTTAATTTTATCGAAGCATGTTTGGTCGCCAAACAATAATCAGTTGCAGCCGCTAAACCAACGCCGCCACCAACGGCTTTACCTTGTACTCTGCCAATAATAAGCTTCGGAGATTTTCGCATGGCATTAATAACATTGGCAAAACCAGAAAAAAATTGCTCTCCGGTTTCCTCATTTTCAATATTTATTAATTCATTAAAACTGGCACCAGCACAAAACGTTCTTTCACCACCACTTTTTAAAACGATAACATGAATATCACTATTTAAACCTGCTTGAATGATGGTTTGTTCTAGTTTAAACAAAACCTCTGAGGGCATGGAGTTTTTATCTGGATGAAAAAACTCTATATAACCAACTTTATTTTCTTGTTTAAATGTAACATAAGGTTGTTCCATAATCAATAAAATATTATTTACTTGAAGGTTTGAAGATACGCATTATACAACTAATGTAATTATATGATTAATTATAATTTTCTAATCCGAAATCGTAGTTAATACATGTATTACAATTTGGCTAAAAAATTAGCTAAAAGCAAAAATAGTTTCAAATTAAGTTATTCTTTTTTGCTTTTTGAATAGCCTCTATTTTGTTATGAACTTGTAATTTTTTATAAATATTTTCAATATGTTTTCTTACTGTACCAACAGAAAGAATAAGATTATCGGCTATTAAACCATAACTTAGGCCTTTACTAAGTTGCTCTAAAACATTTACCTCTCTGGTGGTTAACTTAATATTTTCTATATCTTGAGATTTTTCAATATTCAAAGGATTTCTCAGTAATTTCAAAGTCTTCATAGCTATTGAGGGATTCATGGCGGCACCTCCATTTAAAGTTTCTTTTATCCCATTATAAAGATCTTTAGCATTTACTTCTTTTAGCAAATAACCATCAGCCCCAGCTTTTATGGCATTAAAAATATTCTCATCGTTATCAAAAACAGTTAGCATAATAATTTTAATATGAGGATACCTTTTTTTAACAACCTCTGTTGCTTCAATACCATTTAAAACAGGCATTTCAATATCCATCAAAATAACATCAATATTGTGATTTTCATCAATTTTAGTTAACAAATCATGACCGTTAAAGGCTGTGAATTTTACTTCTAGTTCCTTAAAAAAAGAGAGCTTTTCTTTTACCGCACTTATTAAAAAAGAATTATCATCTGCTATTGCTATTTTTAAATTCATAAACAAATATTAAATCTTTAAATTAATATGTGTGCCATCATTACTACTGTTAAAAGTAATGGTAGCTCCTATATCTTCTGCTCTTTTTTTCATACTATTTAGTCCGTTTCCAAATTCAACTTTACCAATATTAAAACCTTTTCCATCATCTAAAATTGATATTTCAAATTGATTATTTAAATGTTTAAAATTTACTTTTATACTGGTAGCCTCAGCATATTTTATAGAATTATTTATGGCTTCTTGAATGATTCTGTAAATATTCATACCTTGTACAGAAGAAAAAACAATCTCATTTGAGGAATTTGAGTCTACATTAAATTGAAAAATAGTATTGGCTGAAGCTATATTTGCTTTTTCGATATAATTTGTGACGCGTGTTTCTAGATCTTCTAAAGAAATTTCGCTTTTATTCATGGCCCAAATAGTATCGCGTAACTCGTAAATAGTCTCTTTGGTAAAGTTGCTAATACTACTAAGTTTACTTGTTATTTTTTCGTTGTTTATTTTAAACCCATACTGCAAATTATCGATTGATGAAATTATAAAAGTTAGTTGTGCACCAATATTATCATGTAAATCTCTGGATATAGTTAAGCGTTGTTCTTGTAATTTGTTTTGAGTTTCAATTTTAACCAAAGCCTCTTTTAATTCACCTTCTTTTTGTAATTGCTGATTCTTAAGTTTTTGTTGTTTGTACAGCAAATAACCCAATAACGATAGAACTAGGGCCAAAATACCTAAACCCATAATTTGGGTGTTTTTTTGATTTATATTTAATTCTTTTTCAGCTAAATCTGTACGCTGTTCTAAAATTTCTTTTTCCTTTTTTTCGGTTTGGTATTTGGTTTCTAATTCACTGGTAATATTCTGCATACTCTCTTGAGCCATTTCCTCCTGAATTTTTATGTACTTATTCGTGTAAAAAGCAACACTATCTGGTTTTGATTGATAAGCATAAACAGGAATAAGTTGTAAATAAACCAATGGCAATTTTTCTTTTACGCCTTCTTTAATAAAAACTTTTATATTCTCTAATAAAATCGGCTTAGCTTTATCGAATTCTCCAAGTGCACTGTAAATTCCTGCAAGCGTTAGTTTAGAACTTTCTAATTCAGTTTTTAAGCTAGCGGTCTCTCTTATTTCAATAGATTTTAATATGAATTCTTTTGCTTTTTTAAAGTCTTTTTTATCATTGTAAATAGAGCCCAAATTATTAAAAGCAGACCCTAAAGCTGTAAAAGCTTTTACTTTTTTAGCTACTTCAATACTTTTTTTTAAGTGAAAAACAGCTTGTATAGTGTCTGTTTTATACAACAACACACTAGCCTTATTGATTAGGACATTGGCTAGCATTTCCTGTTGATTGTTTTTTTCGAAAAAAGCAATATTTTTATCAAAATACTCTAATGCCTTATCATAATTTTTTAGTGTCATTAAAACTGTAGCTATGTTACTTTGAACGGAATTTACTATCATATCTGCTCGAGCTCTTTCATAAAAATCTAAAGCTTTTAAAAAGTAAATCATGGAACTATCTGGGAGAGCTTTCTTATAAAGTATATTTCCTAATTTATAGTTTAATGACGCTATACCAGCAAAATCTTTAATTTCTTTTCTTATTTTAAGTGACTTTCTGTAAAGTTGTTCAGAAACATCATAATCGCCTCTTAAATAATAAACAACACCTACATCACTTATGGTTTGAGCTAGTAGTGTGGAGTCTTTTAATTTTTCGGCATAAATCATGGCTTTCTCTCCATAAACTAAGGCCGAATCTGTTGAAACAGAACTGTAATACCAAGTTAAATCTCCATAAATCTTGGCCCTTACATTATCATTCTGAGATTTATTCAACTCTATTTTCAAACTATCAATGATCTCTTCTGAGTTTTGAGAAAAAGAAATGATACTAGAAAATAAAATTGCTTGGATTAAAAATTTGCACCTCATATCTAAAGGTTTACAATTCAAAAATAATTTTTTGAAGAGAAAGGATTTCTGTATTTATTTTTAAAAATCTTTTAAAAAGAACTTTTTCAATATGCTCTGATAGAATAATATTTTGTGATAATCGTTTATTCTTTAAAAGCTGAAAACTTAAAAAAGCGTTTAATCTACTCAACCTTAATAGCCCTTTGTTTTTGATTTTATTAATATCCAAAACAAGAACTAAACATAAAGCAGAAACTATTAAAACCAATAAAAATGGCAAGTAAGTTATAAGAAAACTGATCATTACAAATAACAGATTAGTTATAGAAATACTTTAATTTAGTTCAAAAAAAACACCAATTACAAACCAACTTATTGGCTTTAGTAATTGATGTTTTTAAATATGAACTGATTAATAGCAATCTAAAATTAAATTAAACTTTCAATCCTTAACCAATTTTTCGATTAAGTGTTATTAAAAAAGATTAAGCGCAATAATCTGATTATCACGCCCAATCAAACAAATCTCAACAACAAGATTTAGTTTTGTAAATTATAGGCATAGATAGTATTATCATTAGCTTTATAATATAAAACCCCTGCTATCTCATCCACTTGGTACTCCGGTTTTTTATCTTTTAAAACAATTTCTTTATCTACTTTGCCAGAATCTTTGTTTACCTTAACTAATCCAACACCATCATCCAGTTTTGTTAGTATAAACTGAGCGTTCTCGGTTGCCGCAGTTGCTTTAAAGCGTTTAGACATCATTTGGAAAGAAGCATCACCTATAGCAGCAAACATATCTGCTGCTCTTTTATTTTCTTTTCCATAATCATTATAATTACTTAAATCATTTGAGCTACCATAAGGACTAGTTCTGTTCATACCGGCCTTAGCTGCATGTGCCATTGCCAGACCTGTAGATGCTACAGCCATAATTCCAGAAAGTGCTTTTACAAATCCACTTTGAGATGGTGATTTGAAATATTCATGAAATAGTTGACTGCCATCATTACCCAACATAGCCACGTTTTGTGAAGAACTTAAAAATATATTGCCATTTCGCATCTCCATGGTGTTTGCTACTTCTTTTTCATCAAACTTAACTTTTGAAAACTCGCTTACATCACCAGAGTTTGCATCAATTGCGAAAATTTCACCATCTGCAGCAATTAAGTATCTATTTTTAGAACTATCATAAGTTGAGGCTACAGCCGTCGTGTTTTTGTATTTTAAAGGTTTATTCCAAACTTGGTCTCCAGTTTTTAAATCGACTATATTTGCATCTTCACTTGTTATGTAAATTAGACCTTGAGGAGATTCTGCCATAATCATGATGTTTTCTCCCGTTTTTAATGGTTTTTTGAATAAAGTTTGACCATCAAATGAAATTTTATTAATTCCACCTTGCTGAATTCCAAATAAAATACCATCGTCTTGAACATAGAAATGCTGTACAAAACCCTTAGTTTTTGGGGCTTTTTCCCATAAATCTTCTCCTGTTGAAGCACTTAAAAAGGCAATTTCAGATTCTTCAGCTGCAACTTTATCACTTACTACCGCTAACCCTTGTGGTAAAATTTGAAAATTTGAAACGTTTCCTTGAACTTTTCTATCATCCTTCCAGAGTTCGGCACCATTACTTCCAATTTTATGTATTCGAGTATTTTTACCATTAACAGTTGTTTCAAACCCATAAATTTCTTTTTCGGTTACATCTGCAACCATCCAGTTAACTCCCTTTATCTTACATTCCCATAAATCGTCTCCGTTATGTTTTTTCGCCAATAACCCTTGTGCTGTTGGAATAATTAAAAATTCTTTTAAAAGCAAAGGCGTTCCTGTTACACTAAAATCTTTAGCGATACCAACTCTACCTGGTTTATCTAAAAAGAAACTATAATCTAATTTTTGTGAACTTAAATCGTAAACTGCCACTTTAGGAGTCATTTTCTCAAATTTATCGCCCTCTTTTTGTATTCCACTAACTATCAATTTATTTTGTGGTAATACGATGTTACAGGTATAAATTTGATTCCAATTATCAGTTTCTGAGTTAAAAATCACTTTTCCATTAATATAATTAATTACAGCTCGTTTTGTTTTAGCTAAACCTGCAAATTTAGAGCCAGCACCCTGAGAAACCACTATATAAGGAGATTCTGGAATAAACTCTGTTTCTTCTGGTGTTAACCTCCCAAAATTATTAAAGGTAAAAGTAGGTGTGCTTTGTTTAGGATCAATTCCAACTAAACCATCGTTAGTAGCAGCTACCAATATACCTCCAACCGTTAAAGTCATCTCGTTAATTTTTGCTCCTAAATCATAAGTGTTTTCAGGTGTTTCGGCTTTTTGAGCCGCGCCGTAGTTTACTATTATAATCCCTAATAATAGTAAGGCCTTTTGTTTTAAATTTCTCATTGTTGATTTTTATTGTTAATAACAGTTCAAAATTGCAACAGAAAGAAATGGTAATCAATACGATAAATTACGTATATTTTAAAAAACTAATTGCGGAAACTCTTTTAGGATTTGTATCTTTTTAGTTTCTATTTGTTGAAGAAGTTTAATGTGAGCTCCAGAGTTTGGATTAAATGGTTTATGAAAAAGTGCTTTTTGAATAAAATCTACTTCACCCATGGTTATAAAAGCTTTTTCTGCAACCCAAACCTTCATGAATTTTTCCCAGATATAATTGATAGCTGTTGGATTTGGATGAATCATGTCATCATTATAAAAGCGATAATCCCGAAGTTCATCCATCATGATTTCATAGGAAGGAAAATAATATACATTTTCATTTAAGATAGAATGTATAGCGGTAATTAAATGTGATTTACTTAAGGTGTTTTCTATAAAACCATCTTTTAAATGTCTTACTGGTGAAACTGTAAAAATAATAGAGGCTTTTTTGTTTACACTTTTTATTAAGCTAACCATAGCCATTAAAGATTGAATAACGTCATCAACTGAAAGTAATTCTTTTTTAAAGAGTTTTTGAGGTACTTTATGGCAATTAGCAACCATAGAGTTATTTTCAATAAATTTGTAAACCCAAGCGGTTCCTAAAGTCATCATAATATGGGAGGCATCGTGAATTTGTTTATTAGTTAATTTAAGCTGGTTGTTTAAATTAACTAATAAATCCTCTTTAGAAACGTTACTTAACTTCGAATGTACATCAAAGCAATGCCACCTTTCATCTTTTAAAAAAATATCAGCTTCCGTGTATTGCTTTTTATTTATGCTTTTGGAAATTAGAGTTTCAATTGCTTTTGGTTGAAATAAAATACCAAATGGGTTTTGATAATTTTGAAATTTAAAATAATCTAATTTATTGCCAATATTTTCAGAAAAACAGGAGCCAAATAATAAGATTCTTGAATGATAATCAATTTGATTATTTGATTCAGATTTTAATGGTATTTCAGTTAAAAGTTTCAAATAATTACGAAATATAATCTTTAGCTTTATTTAAAGCCTCATCTATACCCGCAGGATTTTTACCACCAGCAGTTGCAAAAAATGGTTGTCCACCACCACCACCTTGGATATACTTACCAAGGTCTCTAACAATTTGTCCAGCATTTAAACCTTTACTCGCAACCAATTCTTTAGATATATAACAAGATAACAAAGCTTTACCATCATTTTCAGTACCAAATAATAAAAAGAGATTATCGTGCTGACTTCCTAAATCAAAACTAACATCTTTAATTCCTGAGGCATCCAAATCTATTTTTTTAGCTAAAAATTGAATACCATTAATTTCTTCCAATTCACTTTTAAGTTCACCTTTTAGATTTTTAGCCTTATCCTTTAAAAGTTGTTCTATTTGCTTTTTTAAATTCGCATTTTCCTCTTGTAAATTTTGAAGAGCTTTTACGGGTTCTTTGGCATTGTTAAGCAAATCTTTCATTTCATAAAAAGCCCGGTTGTTTTCATGATAAAATTCTTTAACAGCATCATTGGTTATGGCTTCAATTCTTCTGATTCCAGCTGCAACTGCACCTTCTGAAACTATTTTAAAATGCCAAATATCTGCTGTATTTTTTACATGGGTTCCACCACAAAGTTCAATAGATTGTCCAAAACGAATGGAACGAACAGTATCGCCATATTTTTCTCCAAATAAACTCATGGCACCTTCTGCAATAGCCTCCTCTTTTGGGATATTGCGTTTTTCAATCAAAGGTAATTTGCCATCAATTCTTGAGTTTACAAAATTCTCAACATCCCGCAATTCTTCAACAGAGAGCTTAGAAAAATGTGAGAAATCAAATCTTAAGTATTTAGAATGGACCGCACTGCCCTTTTGCTCTACATGTTCTCCTAAAACCTCTCTTAACGCTTGATGCAATAAATGTGTGGCCGTATGGTTAGATTCTGTTCTATGGCGTTGTTTAGCATCTACTACCGCTTTAAAAGATTCATCGAGATGACTTGGTAAATTTTTAGCAAAATGAATAATAACATTATTCTCTTTTTTGGTATCAACAAGGTAAACCACATCACCATGCACATCTTCCAAATAGCCCTTATCCCCTACTTGCCCGCCCCCTTCTGGGTAAAACGGTGTTAAGTTAAATACCAATTGATACATGTCGCCATCTTTTTTGGAAGTCACTTTTCGGTATCTGGTTATTTTAACTTGGGCTTCCAGAGCATCATAACCAATAAATTCCTGTTCAATATCATCAACCAATACCACCCAATCATCAGTACTCATTTCACTGGCGGCACGAGAGCGGTTTTTTTGCTTTTGAAGTTCTTCATTAAATCCCTTTTCATCTAGCTTCAATCCTTTTTCCGAAAGAATCAAAGCTGTTAAATCTATTGGAAAACCATAGGTGTCATACAGTTCAAATGCTTTTTCTCCAGAAACAATATCGTTTTTTGTTTCTTCAACAATCCGATTCAATAAAACCAAACCTTGATCTAGAGTTCTCAAAAAAGACGCTTCCTCTTCTTTAATAACATTTTCAACAAGCTGTTTTTGGGATTTTAACTCTGGAAAAGCAGTACCCATTTTCTTGCTCAATACCTCAACCAAACGGTATATAAAGGGCTCTTTTTGGTCTAAAAAGGTGAAACTATAACGAATAGCTCTTCTTAAAATTCTTCGAATCACATAACCAGCACCCGTATTGCTAGGTAATTGTCCATCGGCTATTGAAAATGCCACCGCACGAACATGATCTGAAATCACGCGAATAGCCACATCTACTTTGTCATCTTTACCGTAGTCTTTATTAGTAATGGTTTCGATTTCCCTGATTATAGGTGTAAAAACATCGGTATCGTAATTAGATTGTACGCCTTGTAAAACCATACATAAGCGCTCAAAACCCATACCAGTATCAATATGTTTATTAGGTAAAGATTCTAAACTACCATTGGCTTTTCGGTTGTACTGCATGAATACCAAATTCCAAATTTCTACAACTTGCGGATGGTCTTTATTGACTAAATCTTTTCCTGAAATTTTAGCTTTCTCGTCCGCTGAACGAATATCCACATGAATTTCACTACAGGGGCCACAAGGTCCTTGATCGCCCATTTCCCAAAAATTATCTTTTTTATTTCCTTTTAAAATACGGTCTTCAGCAATGTATTGTTTCCAAATATCATAGGCTTCCGTATCCATTGGGATGCCATCTTCTTCATCACCTTCAAAAACAGTAACGTATAAAATATCTTTGTCAATACCGTATACCTCAGTCAATAATTCCCAAGCCCAAGCAATAGCTTCTTTTTTAAAATAATCGCCAAAACTCCAGTTACCCAACATTTCAAAAAGGGTGTGGTGGTAAGTATCATAACCAACTTCTTCTAAATCATTATGCTTTCCAGAAACCCGCAAGCATTTTTGGGTATCAGCTATTCTGTTGTTTTTTGGCTGGCCGTTGCCTAGAAAATATTCCTTAAACGGTGCCATCCCGGAATTTACAAACATAAGAGTTGGATCATCTTTCAAAACCATGGGTGCAGACGGTACTATGGTATGTTTCTTAGCCTCAAAAAAACTTAAAAATTTAGATCGAATATCTTGTGATTTCATTAACCTATGAGTTACGACAATGTTAAATTATATTAATTGCAAAACAATTTTTATATTTACTCGTTTATTACATTTTGATTTAAACAAGAATTGCTTTTGATATAAAGTGCAAAAATAGTATAAATTGCGACATGAGTAAGGTAAAATATTATTACGATCCAGAATCGCTTTCCTACAAGAAAATAGAGCGTAAAAAGCGTACAACTTTCAAATATGCCTTTATTTTTATGCTAGCATCTGCTTTTTTTGGTTTTATATTTGTTTTTATCGCTAGCCAATATGTGGAATCACCAAAAGAACGGGCACTAAAAAGAGAACTACAAAATGCCCAGTTACAATTTGAGTTACTGAATAAAAAAATGGCTGAAGCTGAAACTGTTTTAGCCAATATTGCTGATAGGGACAATAACATTTATCGTGTTTATTTTGAAGCAAACCCCATTCCAGAAGAACAGCGAAGAGCTGGATTTGGTGGTATTAACCGATATAAAAATTTAGAAGGCTTTGATAATTCAAAGTTGATTATTGAAACCAGCAAGCGATTGGATATTTTACAAAAACAAATTGTAGTACAATCTAGATCGTTAGATGAAATAGCAAAATTAGCCGAAGAAAAGGAAAAACTTTTAGAAGCCATACCCGCTATACAACCTGTAAGTAATGGAGATTTAACTCGAATGGCCTCTGGTTATGGGATGCGTTCAGATCCTTTTACCAAAGTCAGAAAAATGCATTGGGGCATGGATTTTACCGCTCCAAAAGGCACGCCTGTTTATGCCTCGGGTGATGGTGTTGTAGAACGTGCAGATAATGCAGCGACTGGTTATGGCAACCATATTAGAATTGACCACGGTTATGGATATGTTAGTTTATATGCCCATTTGTATAAATATAACGTTAGAAAGAACCAAAAGGTAAAACGTGGGGATTTAATAGGATTTGTGGGTAGTACAGGTCGTTCAGAAGCGCCCCATTTACACTACGAGATTTTCAAAGATGGTGAGAAAATCAATCCTATAAACTTCTATTATGGTAGTTTAACTGCGGAAGAATTTAACAAAATGCTTGAGAATGCTACTCTGGAAAATCAATCTTTAGATTAATGCATATAGATTTACCCGAAAAACGATATTATGGTATTGGCGAAGTAGCCAAAGCCTTTAATGTGAATACTTCACTCATTCGTTTTTGGGAGAAGGAATTTGATGTTCTAAAACCAAAAAAAAATGCCAAAGGCAATCGTAAATTCACACCTGAAGATATAAAAAACCTAAAGTTTATATATCATTTGGTCAAGGAACGTGGGTTCACACTAGAGGGTGCTAAAACCCATTTAAAAGAAGAGAAAAAACAGGCGCTTAGTAATTTTGAAATTGTAAGTAAACTTGAAGACATAAAAAATCAACTTATCAAAATAAAAGAGCATCTTTAAAGATTGATTTATCTACCAAAATGATTTCTAAAAAACACAAGAAATTAAGTAACATTTTCGGAAATCATAAGACTTATAATTAGAAACAAACAACATATTAAATCTAACTATCATGAAGAAATTTTTACCATGGATTATTGTAGCTATAGTCGTTTTTGGAATATACTCTTGGGCAGTAGGCATTAATAATACCGCCGTAGAATTGGAAGCCAATGCCAAAACCGCTTGGTCCAATGTTGAAAGCTCCTATCAAAGAAGAAATGACCTTATTGGAAATTTAGTTAAAACCGTACAAGGTGCAGCAGATTTTGAGAAATCAACTCTAACAGAGGTAATACAAGCTAGGGCTAAAGCAACCTCAACAACCATTGATGCTGGAAATTTAACTCCAGAAAACATGGCTCAATTCCAGGAAGCACAAAGCGGATTGAGTGGAGCTTTGTCCAAGTTGTTGTTAGTTGTAGAAAGGTATCCTGATTTAAAAGCTAACCAAAACTTTCTGGAATTGCAAAGTCAATTAGAAGGTACCGAGAATAGAATCAATGTTGCCAGAGACCGATATAATGATGAAGTAAACAAGTATGATATTTACACTACCAAATTTCCAGCAAAAATACTGGCGGGTTGGTTTGGATTCAAAGAAATGGCAAGATATAAAGCTGATGCTGGCAGTGAAAAAGCACCTGATGTGAACTTCGATTTTAAATAATTGAACAACTATTTATTGTTATAAACAAAATGATATGTCCAATAAAGTTGAAGACTTTTTAACCACAACTGAAGAGGAAGAGATTATAGAAGCTATTAGAATAGCCGAATTAAATACTTCTGGAGAAATACGTGTTCATATCGAAAAAACTTCTAATGGCGATGCCACAAATCGTGCCTTGGATGTTTTCCATTTATTAAAAATGGATAACACCAAACTTCAAAATGGCGTGTTAATTTATGTAGCTGTTGAGGATAAAACTTTTGTTATTTATGGTGATGAAGGCATCAATAAAGTAGTGACGAAGGATTTTTGGGACAGCACTAAAAACACGATGCAATCGCATTTTAAAGCTGGTAATTTCAAGAAAGGATTAGTTGAAGGTATTTTAAAATCTGGTGAACAACTTAAAAAATATTTCCCTTACACCGATATGGATACCAATGAACTTACCAATGAAATTTCTAAAGGATAATGTTTAAAATTAAGCATATTGTTATATTATTTTTATTAATCTTTGGGATTAATCATACGATTTTAGCACAATTTGAAATTCCAGATAAACCTAAATTTCAAACTAGTTTGTATGACTATATTGACTTACTTTCTGCCTCACAAAAAAAAGATTTAGAGAACAAATTAATTAAATATGCCGATTCAACCTCAACACAGATAGTTGTTGCTATTATTAACTCAACAGAAGGAGATTATATTAACTTTTTAGGTGCTCAATGGCTAAAAGCATGGGGTATTGGACAAGCAGAAGAAGACAATGGCATTCTAATTCTTTTAGCAAAAGACGACAGAAAAATAGGCATTAATACTGGATATGGTGTGGAGCATTTACTAACCGATGCCATGTCTAAACGTATTATTGAGCGTGACATTATACCCTATTTTAAACAAAATGATTACTATGGCGGATTGAACAGAGGAGCTGATGCCATCTTTGAAATTTTGAATGGCGAATATCAAGGTGTTCGTAAATCCAGTAATAATGATTTCCCTATTGGGGTGATATTTATTCTCTTTTTCATATTTATCATCATCATTATTTCAATATCAAAAAATAGCCGTGGTGGTGGAAACAGAGGCCATAGAAGCACAGGATCAGATATATTAGAAGCCATCATTTTAAGTAATATGGGGCGAGGTAGTTATCGCAGGGGTTCATCCGGATGGGGTGGAAGTTCCAGTGGAGGTGGATGGTCTTCTGGCGGTGGTTTTGGTGGTGGTTTTGGTGGTGGTTTCGGTGGCGGTTCTGGCGGTGGTGGTGGCGCCTCTGGTGGATGGTAGATTTATGAAAGTTTTTTTCATTATCTTCCAATGTTTAAAAACCCCAACCAATGATGAAGCTTCATTTTCTATTCTACATATGCTTTTTATCAATTATTCAGTTAAAAGCACAATCCGTTGTTGCTTCCGATAAATTTAATTTACCAGCAATAATAAAAGAAACTTCAGGTCTTATAAATTATGGGAATAAACTCATTACTCATAATGATAGTGGTAATGCCCCTGAATTATATGAAATAAACACCTTGAATGGTTCTATAAACAGGACGGTAACTATTACCAATGCAACAAATGTAGATTGGGAAGATATTGGTCAAGACGACACTTATATTTATATTGGAGACATCGGAAATAATAATGGAAACCGATTAGATTTAAAATTTTATAGAATTTTAAAAACTGATTTTGATTCCAGCACCAATGTTACAGCCGATATTATTAATTATTCGTACGCCAATCAAACAGATTTTACTTCCAACCCTAACAATAATGATTGGGATGCGGAAGGATTTGTGATTTACGGCAATCACATTTTGATTTTTTCTAAAAACTGGGTAAACAATGAAGTTGATGTTTATGCCTTACCAAATAGCATTGGTACTCAAAGCGCTATTAAAGTAAGTAATTACAATGCACAAGGCTTGATTACTGGAGCCGATATAGTTGGTTCCAATAAAATATATCTTTGTGGGTACTCTCAAGATAATGGCACACCTTTTTTAATTGAAATTTACAATTTAAATGTAAGTACACCTTCAAACCTTGATGTGTTTGCAAATAGTGATGCTGTTAAATTAAATAACTTTTTACCTTTCGGAAACCAAGTAGAAGGCATCTGTTTTATTGAAACAGATGGTGCAACAGATACGCTTTATATCTCTAATGAAGAACTCTCAATAACTACACCTATTTTGTTCACGTTTCCTTCAAAGCTCAGAGCATTAACTGTGGATAATTCTACCTTAAGCACCTCAGGTTTTGAAGGTGACGACAATCTTAAACTATATCCCAACCCCTTTCAAAATATCATTAAACTAAATAATAAAGCTGATAAAATAAAAATCTTCGATAGTTTAGGTAATTGTGTTTTAGAAAAAGATTTTACAAACACCGTAAATACTTCTCAATTAGCTTCAGGATTCTACGTGATCTCTATAAAATACAAGAACAGCATCATCAAAAAGAAAATACTTAAATAGAACTATTTTTTACGCATATAAACACTTACTGGAACCCCTGTAAAATCGAAATGCTCACGAAGTTTATTTTCTAAAAACCGCTTGTAGGGGTCTTTTACATATTGCGGTAAATTGCAAAAAAAAGCAAACTGTGGCTGCGGCGTTGGCAACTGCATTATGTATTTAATCTTAACGTATTTTGCTTTGTAAGCAGGTGGAGGATAGTTTTCAATAATTGGCAACAAAACTTCGTTAAGCTTGCTCGTTTTTATCTTTTTTGTGCGGTTTTGGTAAACCTCAACAGCCGTTTCTATAGCTTTAAAAATACGTTGCTTAGTTAGCGCCGAAATAAAAATAATAGGCACATCGGTAAAAGGCTCCATTTGTTGGCGAATCGCTTTCTCATATTCCTTAACCGATTTATGATCTTTTTCTACTAAATCCCACTTATTCACTAAAATAACTATGCCCTTACGGTTTCGCTCTGCTAACCAAAATATATTTTGAACTTGTCCATCAAAACCTCTGGAAGCATCTAAAACGATTAGGCAAACATCACTATGTTCAATAGCACGAACACTTCGCATGACGGAGTAGAATTCTAGATCTTCCTTTACTTTAGCTTTTCTTCTAATGCCTGCGGTATCCACTAAATTAAACTCAAACCCAAAACGGTTGTATTTGGTGTCAATAGCATCGCGTGTTGTTCCCGCAATATCGGTAACAATGTATCTATCTTCCCCTATCAAGGCATTGATAAATGATGATTTTCCTGCATTTGGACGACCTACTACTGCAAACCGTGGTAAGGTTTCTTCAACAATTTTTTCCTTTTCTGGCAATGCTTCAACTAAAGCATCAAGCAACTCACCAGTGCCACTTCCATTTATACTGGCAATGGTATAATACTCACCCAAACCTAAAGAATAAAACTCCACGGCATCCTCTGCACGTTTGGCATTATCCACTTTATTTACTACTAAAAAAACAGGTTTATTAATTTTTCTTAGCAATTTAGCAACATCTTCGTCCATGCCTGTTACCCCACTTTCCACATCTACCATAAAAATAATGGCATCAGCCTCATCTATGGCCAACTCTACTTGTTTATCAATCTCAGCTTCAAAAATATCATCACTTCCTAATACGTAACCACCCGTATCAATTAAAGAAAACTCCTTTCCATTCCAGTCGCTTTTTCCGTAATGACGATCTCTGGTAACACCACTTACCGCATCAACAATGGCTTCTCGTCGTTGAATTAAACGATTAAAAAATGTTGATTTTCCTACATTTGGTCTTCCTACAATAGCTACTATATTACTCATAATCTTGCCTTCTAAAACAGCCTTTAGCTGATAAAATATATTTCTGTTTAGAAGTATTTTGCAAAAATAGGAAATCTACGCGACGCAAAGTTGTTTTTTGATAAAGATTAAAACTATTTATACTTTAAGGAAAAATTAGTATTTTACTTGACTAAACTAAATATTTGATGCCACTCAGTAATGACATTGTTTTAAGACCACGGTTTAAAATTGAAATACCTAGATACAACGAAGCCGTTTTGAGTGATTTTCAAAATGCAAAGGCAACCCAATCTGATTTTATTGTTATCCGAGTTGAAGAACATGTTTTTATTAAATTCCCAAAGCATAAACAAAAGTTTTGGTCGCCACAGTTGCACCTTGAAATTAATTCTGTTGATGAAAATTCATGTGTTATTAGAGGCTTATTTGGTCCTAATCCAACTGTTTGGACGCTCTTTATGTTTCTTCATTTTTTAGTTGCTGGTTTATTTATAGCTTTCGGAATATGGACATACACCAACTGGTCATTGGAACAAAATTTTACACTACAAGCTAGCGTAACCATTTTAATGGTACTGCTTTGGGTTACCCTATACTTTATTGGGAGTTTTGGTAAAGCTTCAAGTATCAATGAAATGAGGGCTTTAAATAATTTTATGCACGATATTTTAGGACATAAAAAAAGCCCTAATTGAAGAAGAAAACCAATTAAAGCTTTTTAAAAACTAACTAACTAACTCAAAACTAAACCAAACAAGTTTTGGTTTGTGCAAATATTGAATTATTATATTAAGTAATTGTTACCTAATCAAGAAGTTAACATTATTTAATTATTATACCCAAAACGTTTTAATTGGTTTTGGTTACTGCGCCAGTTTTTATTGACTTTTACATACAATTCTAAATGAATTTGTTTTCCAAAAAATTGTTCCAAATCTTTTCTGGCTTCAACACCAACACGTTTTAAGGCAGTACCTTTGTGTCCAATAATGATACCTTTTTGTGTTTCGCGTTCAACCATAATAACTGATCGCACTCTAATAATATTATCCTCTTCAAAAAATTCTTCGGTATCGACTTCAACGGCATAGGGAATTTCTTTTTTGTAGTAAAGGAGAATTTTCTCCCGAATGGTTTCGTTTATAAAAAATCGTTCTGGCTTATCAGTCAATTGGTCTTTTGGGTAAAAGGGTGGTGATTCTGGAAGCAATTCAATAATTCTATCGAATACTTCTTTTACCTGAAACCCTTCTAAAGCCGATATGGGAATTATTTCTGCATTCGGTACTTTTTTTGCCCATAGTTGCACTTGTGTTTCCAATTGTTCTTGGTCTGATTTGTCAATTTTATTCAACAATAGTAAAACTGGAATTTTTGAATTCGTTATCTTATTAAAGAAAGTTTCATCTTTTAACTCTTGCTCACCAATTTCAACCATATAAAGCAATACATCTGCATCTTCAAAAGCTGATTTCACAAATCCCATCATAGACTCTTGTAGTTCGTAAGCGGGTTTTATAATACCTGGTGTATCGCTAAAAACCACTTGAAAGTCTTCACCATTAACAATTCCCAGAATCCTGTGTCTAGTAGTTTGAGCCTTAGAAGTAATAATGGACAACTTCTCTCCAACAAAAGCGTTCATTAAAGTTGATTTACCTACATTAGGATTCCCAATAATATTTACAAAACCTGCTTTATGGCTCATTTATTACTTTTTATATGGTACAAAGTTACAATCTTGATTTGTTTATTCCATTGAAAAACTCCACAAACAAAAAAACAGGAAATTTAATTTCCTGTTTTCTTATATTTTATGATAATTGATTTTTACTACTCAACTATTTCTAACAATTCTACATCAAAAATTAAAGTAGAATTTGGTTGTATAACTCCTCCTGGTCTTGGATTGGCTCCATAAGCCAAATCGCTTGGAATGAAGAATTTATACTTTGAACCTACAGCCATTAATTGCAAACCTTCAGTCCAACCCTTTATAACTTGAGTAACACCAAATTCAGCTGGCTCTCCTCTATCTACCGAACTATCGAATACAGTGCCATCAATTAAAGTACCGTGATAATGAACTTTTACCCTTGACTCCGTGGTTGGCTTAACACCTGTACCTTCTTTTAAAACACTATATTGTAAACCACTTTCAGTAGTTACTACGCCTTCTTTAGCTTTGTTTTCTTCTAAAAACTTTTCTCCATCCTGTTTGTTTTTTAAAGCCTCCTCTTGTCTTTTAGCCATTTCATTTTGCTGCTTCTTTTGGAAATAAGCCCTAACAATTGCTTGTGCTTTAGTTTCATCAATCATGATGTCTGTCGAATCCAAAGCATTTTTATAACCTTGTATAAATAAATCGTTATCAAATTCCTCAAAACTAGCTTTCACGTTTTTGGCTACATCCATTCCAATAGCATAACTAACTGAGTCTAGCTCTGTTTTTAATGGTTTATTAGAAACTCCAGTATTATTACAAGACACCATTAATAATACCACGGATACTAAGCTTAATAATTTTATTATTTTCATTGTATTTTTTATTAATTAATTTTTGTGATGGCAAAAGTAACAAATTTATATACAGTATGAAATAAAAAGTCCTTTATATGCTTGATGTAAATTTTCCTTGCTTTGTTTTTTTTGCAAAAAGAACTTAAACACCGTTTTGTCCATTTATTATCATACATCTATAATTCTAATTCCAGACCTTTTATTAATTCTAATTGTATGGATTTGGATTCATAGATTCTGCTAAATTTAGATTTTAAATTAAACTTATTGGGTAAATTACAGTCTTATAAATATTAAATTATTGAAGATGAAAAAATCTGTATTATGGTCTTTACGGTTGGGGTTTAGCTCTGCACAGGCAGAAAAAATTGAATTGTTAGGTATTAATGGATTTTTAAATAACGCCTTTAATGTAGAAGTTGACACCACCTTACCTAGCTTTTTGGAGGATGCCCCAAAAAATTTGAAAGATTATAATGAGCTTCGAAAAAAAATCCAAAGCTATTCAGCAGAGGAGAAAAAAAACTTCAACATAAAACAGCGTAAAGTTGCTATTGAGCTTCAAAAATGGTGGCTCGCTAAAATGATGTCTTCAGAATATCCGTTATTAGAAAACATGGTTTGTTTTTGGCATAATCATTTTGTTTCTACACAACAGAAAGTTAAAGTTAATTATTGGATTTACCAGCATCATATGATTTTAAGGCAACATGCTTTTGGCAATTTCAAAACATTGACCAAACAAATAATCACATCCAACGCCATGATTAATTATTTGGACAACGCTAAAAACCGAAACAACAATTTTAATGAAAATCTTAGTAGAGAACTTCTTGAACTTTTTACACTGGGCATTGGTAATTATAGTGAAAATGATATTAAAAACGGCGCCAAAGCACTGGCTGGGTTAAATTATGGTGATGAACATGGAGTTTACAGACGTTTTATTTCAAATAATGATACCCTTACCTATTTAGGAAGAACGGGCGTATTTAAAGTGGATGATATTGTAGATATTATTTTTGAACATCCCAAAATCCCCTACTTAATAACCAAAAAACTCTTACAGTGGTTTATTGAAGATGATCCTAAAGATGAAAAAATAAAGGCTTTAGGAGACTTTTTTAGGGAGGTTGATTTTGAAATTAAACCACTATTGATAAAAATGTTTAATGAAGCTTATCAAGACCATACATCGGGAACAAAAATTAAAGACCCACTACGCTATATTTTACAACTAATAAATGAGTTAAATATTAACATTGAAAAACCAGAGTATATACTCTTTTTCTTGAGACAGCAAGGTATGGAGTTGTTTAACCAACCCAATGTAAAGGGTTGGGATGGGGGTAATAGTTGGTTATCATCGCAAACTTTTTTACAACGAAATAATGTAGCCGATTTAATATGCATGGGGAAATTAATGAGAGGTAAAAAGATGGAAAGCAATGCAAAACCTAAAATAGGCTTATTCACCCGTGAGATGACCCAAAAAGAAATTATAAAATCCCTTACCGATAATTTAATTTTTAAGGTTAGTGATGATATTGAAGAAGACATGGAGGCCATTTTAAAATACGATTTTGATGCTAAAAGTCCAAACGCAGATACTGCCATGTTAAGGGCATTTAATCACCTTATCAAAACTCCAGAATTTCAAGTAATATAAAACAGAGTTAGTATGAAAAGACGTCAATTTTTATCATTGTCAGCAACTTTTACAGGAGGTACATTAATAGTTCCCAATTTTTTATATGCACTTAAAAACCAATCATTTGTCAATAGCGGCTCAGATTGTATGATTTTTATCCAATTAAATGGCGGTAATGATGGTTTGAATACTTTTATTCCATACGATGACCCACTATATAAAATATTAAGACCCCACATAGGGATTTCTAAAGACAAGGTTATAAATAAAAACAAGGGTATGGGTTTTCATCCTGTACTTAAGGGTATTTCTGACATTCAACAAAACGGTGACTTAAGTGTTATTCAAAATGTAGGATATCCCGAACCCAATCGTTCACATTTTAGAAGTCAGGAAATTTGGCAAACAGCATCGGCATCAAATCAATATTTAAGTCATGGATGGCTTGGCAGATATCTTGATTTACAATGTAACGATCACATGCCAACAGCAGGTATAAACTTGGATAATATTGATAATTTATCACTCAAAGGTGAAGAACCTAATTTTATAACTGTAAGAAATCTAAAGCAATTTAAAATGCGTGATAATGAGCAAGAGGTGATGAAACTCTCTGGAAATCCGCAATTGGATTTCGCCCGAAAAATATCTTACTCTGTAAACGAAGGAGCGGAAGAAATACAAAATGCTCTAAAAAATTCTAAAACTGAAATTAGCTATCCTAAATCTCAACTAGCCTCTAAAATGGAATGGATTGCTCGATTGATAAAAGGTCATCTAAATTCAAAGGTATATTACACCTCTTTAAATGGTTTTGACACCCATAATAACCAATTAGGAGTTCATCAAAACAAACTTAAAGAACTCGATGAGGCTGTATTTGCATTTTATAAGGATTTAAAAGAATCTAAATTATTAGACCAAGCTACCATCGTTATTTTTTCTGAATTTGGTAGGCGTGTAAAAGATAATGGAAGTGGTACCGATCATGGTACTGCAGCACCAATGATTGTTATTGGAGGCCAAAATAAAGGTCAAATTATTGGAGAAAATCCTGATTTAAAAAATCTTGATAATGGTGATTTAATTTATAAAACAGACTTTAGAAGTGTTTACGCCACTTTGCTTCATGATAAAATGAGGTTCAACCCAAAAGATATTGGTTTAAAAAATGATTTTATTAAAGGTTTATTTTAAATAAAGTGAAAAACTAAAGGTTAAAATATTAAAATAGCGATAGTAGCACTACTATCATTATTTAAATTTTGACTGACTTGTAATTGGTTTGATTGTAGATTTTATATCAATAGTTATAAGTATAATACTATCAAAAATCCTTTGATAATTCTATTTTTTTTGAAGATTTACCAAAATACCCAAATATTCTTTACGTTAATTATCTTAGTATTTACCTTATGGGAGCAATTGAACAATAGAATAACCATCAACAGAGGTATTTTTTAAAAACATATTATTAGCATAAAAATTTAATCTTCATTTGATGGTTTTCCTATGGTAGCAAGGATGCCACCATCAACATATAGAATATGCCCGTTTACAAAATCACTAGCTTTTGAACTTAAAAATATGACTGCACCTTGCAAATCTTCAGGGTTTCCCCAACGTCCTGCAGGTGTCCTACTGATAATAAAATCATTGAATGGATGGCCATTTACTCTTATTGGTGCAGTTTGGCTCGTAGAAAAGTAACCTGGTCCAATACCATTTGATTGAATATTAAACTTAGCCCATTCTGTAGCCATATTTTTGGTAAGCATTTTAAGACCTCCCTTAGCGGATGCGTATGCACTAACATTATCTCTTCCCAATTCACTCATCATGGAACAAATATTGATAATTTTTCCTCCACCCCTTTTGATCATACCTTTCGCAATGTTTTTAGATACTATAAACGGGGCAACCAAATCTACTTGTATTACGGCATTAAAATCTAAGACCTCCATATCCACCATTGGTGTTCTTTTAATTATTCCTGCATTGTTTACCAAAATATCAATAGGGCCAACTTCTTTTTCTATTTCCTCAATAGCTTTGATAACAGCCTTTTCATCAGTAACATCAAAAACATATCCATAAACTTTAAGTCCTGATGCTTCATATTCTGCAAGAGCATCATTTAATTTATCTAATGAATTATTATTAACAACAATGGTGGCCCCGGCATTCCCTAATCCCTTCGCCATGGCCATTCCTAGGCCATGAATAGCTCCTGTTATTAATGCTACTTTTCCGGTTAAATCAAATAAATTTATTGACATTTTTGAAGTTTATACTAATTTGTTTTCTCTGATAATATTTATTTTACCTGAACCTTTTTATCATAAAAAAATAGCACAAACAATAGTTTCATTATTTTTCTATTAAAGGCTTTTTATTTTTTTCGAAAATTATATTTTAACAAACTTCAATAAAGCTGAAGCCATATCTAAATATTTAATTTCAATAATATAGAATCCTGATTTTAAATAGCTAACATCTAAATTCATAGAGTCATTTTTGAGATGAGATATAGTAATACCCTTGATATGCTTTCCTGACAAATCATAAATTACCAATAAGCTACTATTCTTTAAATTGCCGGATAAGGTTAAAGTTTGTTTAACTGGGTTTGGATATAATTTTATTTCATCAATTGCAGTTGGAACTTGATCGGCTGTTAAGGTCCCATCATAAGTTGTCCATGAAATATTATCTATGGCCAACGTATTATTAGCTCCAACATCAGAAGCATTTCTGATAGCTATATTGATATTGCCTTCAATATTAATATTTTCGACCGTGTAAGTATAAACTTCTGTTCCATTGTGAGTAAAAGAATCTACCACATTACCATTTATCAATAGCTGTATAACTCTATCATTTCCTTGAGAGAATAGATCCCTACATTGCACAGAAAAATTACCAATTCCACCAGCTACAGTGCCGGATTGAACTCCTGTTACACTATTATGAAAGTATATACCCTTACTGGCATCAATATACCCAGAAACACCTTTGGCATTAATGGTCCATAAATATCCACTATTGCCCGTGTAAGTCTCGGTTCCCCAATCAATAAGGGTCATGTTCTCGAAGTTCTCCGTATAAGTACCATTAGTTGGAGGCATAAAATACCAATCTGTCTTCAGCGTATTCCAATCATTTATAGCTTCAACTATCCAACTGGGTGCAGCTCCTATACGGTGTCCTAACTGAGCCTCATAAAGTGATTCTGGGAACACTTTAGCACCAATACTTTCTTGATACTTGACATTGCTAAAGGTTGTACTTGCAGTACCGTGGTATCCCACAACTATGGGGTTTACCACCGTTAAGCCACAATAGTTACTCCCACAAAGATTCCAAAAATTTTGACTCTTGCTGGAAGTTCCTACCCGCTCAACATTCCACATGGTAAGTCCTTTTAAATGGTTTGGAAGATCCGTAAAATTACCTCCAGCATTATCGAGATCCATTTGAGTATACAAATCAATCAAATTGGTTCTGGGCATACTGGCATGCAAATCAAGACCATATCCTTTTCTGGCATCCACACGCCATATTACTGAACCGGCAACGCCGCCACTCATATCAGCGCCATGAAATTGTCCATTACTAGTGTTATCCCAAATTAAGCCTTGCAATATTCTAGAGGACTTGAAGCCCACACTTGAAAGGGCATGACCCGTATTTCCATCTACTAGAATATTAAGAATACTGGATGCATAAGATCTGCCTGTAATGGTTGTGGCTTTACTTACGTTGGAAAATTTACAACGCCTTACCCAAGAATGTGCCACATTTTTCAAGTCCACTCCTTTCCAACCATAATTGTGAATATAATCTTTGTGATGCACAAATACATCGTAAAAGTTGGCTTTAAAATGAATGTCTTCAAACCCACAGTTTTCAATCAAGTTATTAGTGCTTACTCTCCAGCCATAAGAGGATTTAAACGTATCGATTACTGGATCTTTCAAATAAATTCGATTATTCGCTGCATCGATATAGTCAATTTCATGGGTTTCATCCAAAATTACGCCAGCATTAATATCAGACCAAGTGCCTTTGGTCGTTCTACCCTCCAAAAAATCGTTAGTAGCAGCAGTACTAGCCAGTGTATTAATCCGGCAATATTTTGCTGTCAAAAACGGGGTCGTACCACCTGCTGTAACGGTTACATACATATCACCAGCGTTGGCATCGCCAACACCTGTTCTGGTCGCAGAAGAAGTGTTGGTTTGCGAAAAAGTAAACATCGCAGGATTATTGGCATCACTTACGCCAGAAGGAAGCCGCATATAATTGACCATATTTATAATAGTCCCTCCAGGAACTGACCCACTTCCTTTAAGAACAATATTGGAACTATTAATTGTTATTGTATTGGTTGAATTAGGATCCGTATTTACCAAATATTCACCAGGTGGAAAAAAAACAACTCCACCTCCGTTCGCCTCAGCTGCATTTATCGCGGCTTGAATAGCCACTTGATCTGAAAGTCCATCATCTGGGACTGCTCCATAGGTTGCATTGGTAACATCAAAAGTAGGGTAAGCAAACGTGTTGGGAATGCCTACTTCTCCCCTCATATAACCGGCATACGAATAATTAGGAAGCAAGGGAATATTAGGATCGGATATTTGACCCGTGTATTTTTGCCATATCAAAGCATCCTGCGACATCATCAATACTGGAAATAAAAAAAGAAAAATTAAAAAATTTAACTTGACAAGCTTAAGTTTAAGCCCTTTCAAAAAAAATGACAAGAATGCTTTCATTTTATCAACTTTGTTTAAGTTTTTAATTGCATTGGTCATTTGAAATTACTTAAAATGACCAATGCATTTTATTAACATTAAGGAAAACACTTTTCCTAAAGTGTATTACTTATTTATTCAATCATTACTTTTTTACTAAAAACACCATATTCCAAAGAATTTATTTTTAAAAAATAAAGTCCTTTAGCCAAGGGGCTCACATCAATATCATTCAAGGCTTTAGAAGTATAAACTGTTTTTCCTAAAACATTAACAAGACTTAAATTCGAAATATCTAAATTACTTTTAGATTGAATTTTCAAAACATTTTTAACCGGGTTAGGGTATATTTTTAAATCGGTTTTAAGTTCAAAAGAGTTATTAGAAAGTGTTGAAGTAGCAGATACTTTAACATTATCAAGGCTAAAAATTGTATATCCACCAGCAGCAGTTAAAAACCCTCCTGTATCTGTTTGAATTTGGAATATAGCAAACGTACCTAATGGTTTACCTGATAAATCGACACTACCAGAAATTTTAATCCATTGTCCTGGAATGATATCAAAACTCGTTTGGTTGGTTGGATTTGTAGTCCCGTTGGTAATATCAAACGGAATATTTGTAGCCACATTGGGTCCTGCTGCAAAATATGAATCTGATATAGCGAATGAGTTATCACTATTGCCGTGATTTAAATTTATATTCCATGATTGTAATGTTGGCGTAATATTGGCATTATCTGAAGGATTACCGCCATAAACCTCAAATTCAAAATACAACATGCTTTGCCCTGTAAGATCTAATCCCGTAAAAAATATACCTGTGTCTACATTTGCATAATTTGCACTACCACGCATTGCAATACACTGTTGACCACCAAAAGAATCAGCAAAAAATTGACAACCTGCAGAACCGCCACTAACGGAAACCGAATTGGTTTTGTCTGCAACTGTAGGTCCAGCATTCCAATTTTCTTGTCCTCCAGCCATATCAGCTGTATAGTTGTATTTAGCAAAGTTAGTGGCATTAAGCTTTACTACTCCCCCAGATATATCAGTATCCTGAAAGTCTTCATTAATATAAGTTATTTGACCCCAAGACGCGAAGGCTAATAAAAGGGTGAGACATGATAAAGTAATTTTTTTCATAATAGTAAAGTTTTAGATGTTAGTTTTAATTAATGTTTTTCAAATTTGATAAAACAACATGTAAACGGAGGGGAGTAATGTATTTAATGTAGGGGATAAATTTACATTAATGAGGACTCATCTCTTATTTTATGATGAGTCCTATTTTGAATGTTGAATGAAATACATTTTTTTATAAAAAGCAATACGAATCGAGCACCCATCATGGTGCTTGAATACTATTTATTACTATTTTTAATTATTAAGCTATATAACTTTTCCGCAAAACTTGAACCCAAATCTATAAACCCTTGGCTATCATAGTGCCATCTATCAGAAAATTTATAATATCTAGAATTACGCACGATGTCAGCGTTTTTATCAATTCTAACAAATTCTTCCTGTGCATATTGTACCAATTCCTCATAGGGGTAAACCTTATCTCCCTTGTCCCACGAATCTGAAATTTTACCTATTACTATTGGCAAATCATCTGTCAACAAACTAGCTCTTATTAAATCCATTAATCGCTTTAAGTTAAATAAATAGCGATCGGCGATTTCTTTTGTATCGGTATCTGCCTCACCCTGCATCCATACTATTCCCTCAGGGATTAATACATCATCATTACCATCATTATCTATGTCATGATCTCTAAAGGCATTTCTCAACGTTGAAAGAAAGTGATCATACTGATTAATGCCTTGGTTAGCATTATAATCAGGTTCCCAACATCCTGGTTTTCTATTTGATACACTGTCTATAGAAGTTCCTCCTCGAGAATATTTGATGATCGCAATTTTTTCATTTGGAAACAGCGCTTTCATTTTTTTAGCAAATGACAATTCAGGACCAAACCTTGCAGATAAATTATTTTTTTCATTATCCGATGAAAAACCCTCACCATGTCCTGGTTTTAGCTGTTCCCAAATACCCAACCCTCCATCTAATTCTCCTCCTATTGCCGGATTCCCATGAAAAATATAAACATCATCAAAGTTTGTGTTTAATGAATCTGGTAAGTCTTTGTTGTAACCAAAACCATCCATATTTGACTGACCACCCAAATAGAAAAGTTTAAAAGTATTTGACTTGTTTTGACTTAAAGCCATACAACAAATTAGCAGATTACATATTAAAACTGGTGTTCTCATATGAAATATCTTGTTTTAATTTCTTTATAGTTTTTTAATCTCATTAATCCATTCTGGCAATTTCCCAAGTCTAAATTCAAGTTGCGACTCAAATAATGATTCTGGCTGAACTGGTTTGCCCAAACTTTCTAGAATTTGAACTTCATCCTCTTTAAAGGTGGTACCAGAACCATGAAATCCAACAATTATAGGTGGTACAATTCTCCAGTACCATGTATCTGTAGCCACAAATGTAAAATCCTTTTCTGGAGCATCGATCTCTTCATAATTCCACAATACTAAATAGCGCCCATGGTTTGGCAAATTAAATCTAGCACCTCCAGCACGACCCTGAAAGAAGCCTCCTTCTACATTATCAAAAAGGGTACAACGAGGTTGAGAAGCATGTGCCTCAAAAGAGGTGTGTGCAGGGTATTTTGAACGCCAAATAACTGTATTTGTAGTACTTCCGCCAGAAACTCCAAAAGAGTGATGCATGCCTGCCAAATCCATAGAATTGGCAATTAAAACACCGGTAGAACCAGAAACATCAACTGCTGTATGTCCTATTTTCCCTTCAATAGAGACATTTAATGCCGTACATGCCGCAGTAACGGAAAATTCTAAGGCTCGATTTACATTTTTAAAAGTAACATCTTTAACCCAGGAGTTAATAGCTCTTGACAATTGTAAAATACTCCAACCACCATCATCTTGAGCCGATCTGTGATGGATAAAATCTTTAGTCCAATTGCCTTCAAAAGTCATGTTTTCGAAACCAACATGTTCTAGATATTCAAAAGCATCAATTTTCCAGTTGTGTTTAGCTTCTATATTGTAATGAATAGGTTCTACTAAATGAATTGTATTTCCTTCGACTTTAGCAACCTTATGATGCTCGTTTACTTGAACACCTTTATTGATGATTGATTCCCAGCTCGAATCTGGCTTTAATGGAAACAAATCCTTTTCGACTAAGTCTGTTGCATTATTTAAAACTTTAATGGTAATCCAGTCGCCCTTTTTTATTTTAGATGCATCTTCTATATGTATTATAAACGATTCCCTTCTGGCATCTTTTGTAATATTTGTTAAAAGCTTACCTCTTTTTTTGGTGGCTACTTTTATTGAAAAAGGAACTGTCCATAATTTATTGGGATCCGCGGGCGGTAAATCATTTTGAAAAAAGAGAATAGATTGATTTCGGTCTTCACCTCTAAAAACAATTTTTGAGGATTGAATTAAAATGATGCTTTGATCGTCACTAGAAGTGTTTACAAAATAGGTTCCTTTTGGGAAATAAATGATGCCTTCTCCATTCGCAGTAGCTTCTTTTATGGCCTTTTGAATAGCTTTTTTGTCTGATAGTGTATCATTAGGAATCGCGCCATATTTGGTAACATCAAATATTTTATAACTCACAAAAGGAATTGGTTCTTCACTATATTTATACCCAGAATACGAAAAATCGGGTAAAATAGGTTCTGTATTACTTTCTGATGCTTCTTTAAATTGTTCCCATAGTTTACTAGTTTCTTGGGCTTTACAACTTAAACTTAGGGTTATTAGAAGTATTAAATGACATAAGTTTTTATATGATTTCATGTTTTGAAAATTTTAAATTATGAAGGATAAAAGATAATATCTTTATGTTTACCTTTTTTATACCAAGGATCGTTGGTTCTTTTTAGTTCTTTCCCTAAAATTCCCAATAACTTATTTGCAACCTCTGGAATATCTTCAATAGGTATTTTTTTAAGCTGGTAAGGATCCTTTAAATTATTGTACAAATAGACATCTAACAACTCAATATTTTTTTTGTCATTAGACGACTTCTTCTCATGAATGCACAAAGTATAGACTTTAGTGTGTATTCCCCTTGAATTGTTTAACATAATTAACACACCTTCTGGTTCTTTAAATAAATCGTTTTCACTACCAAATAGTTTTTTAGAAAAATCAACACCTTGTACCTTGGCTGGAATGTATTGCCTTAACCCAGCTAATGCCATGGTGGTGGGTAAAACATCGGGAACGCTAAGCAACACATCTGATATTTTTCCGCCCTTTAATCCTCTGGGCCAATGGATTATAAAAGGAACAGCTAAAGCTTCCGTTTCGAAAGTGTTTTTACCTTCTTTTCCATGACTAGCCAACATTTCACCATGATCTGAACTTAAAATAACAATCGTATTATCCAATACACCCATTTTTTTAAGCTCATCTAAAACCATACCTATGTATTTATCAACACTGGTAACATTAGCGAAATAGAAGCGGGCGTAATCCCCTTTTAACAAATCTGCATTATCTCTTATTAAAAGAGAATCCAATTGAGGAACTTTTTCCTTATCGTAATACTTGTGAAACATTTCCATATCGGTATTCTTCTCGTTCCAAGGATTATGAGGTGGGTTTATAGACCACATGATGAAAAAAGGTTTATTACTATCTCTTTGGCCTCTATCGTTTTTTAGATATTGAATGATTTTATCAGATTCATTTTTAGGGGTAAATACTTTTGGACGGTGAAGCTCACCATCCTTTTTACCATCAATAGCATTGGGATCATTTGAAAACACCAACGGATCATAATGTTCATCTTTTACCGACTGATAAAAATACTCTATACTATGACGCGATTTTCCTGGTGGTACATAGGTATCATATTTATTGAGATACTGTCCACCTGGTGGTTTAGTTGTACCAACATAATTTCCATATTCATTAAATAAAGGGTCATTTTTCAACCAATGGCATTTGCCAAAATAGGCCGTGTTATAGCCTGCGCTAAAAAACATATCGGTAATGGTCGGAATATCATCTTTTAGGCTTTCACCTCTTCCTGTTCTGCAATTGTTCCAAATACCATTTTGCTCAGGATACAATCCCGATAACAACATACCTCTAGCAGGACTACATAACGGGAAATTACTTACGGCATTTGTAAATACCACACCATTTTTAGCAATCTTATCGATGTTAGGAGTCCTTACTGGGTCTGGTTCACCAACAACATCGTTTATATATTGACTTTCAGACCAAAAACTGGCACTATACCGTCTTAATTGGTCTGGGTATATAATCAACACATTTGGGGTTTTTTCTAAAGATTCTTTCTTTTGAATTGAATAACAGCTAAAGAACTGTAATGCCACTAATAAAATTATTCCTGTTTTATACATATAGGCATTATTTATAACAAATTTTAAATAACTAATTCGTGACAGTGTCGCCACGAATTAGTTACGGATTAAACTAAAAAACTTATATTCTGCTATTAACCTTAGTTTTTATGGCTAAATCCATTTAAAGGATTTAATATATATTTTTTTTATAGAGAATTACCTCCATTCTAATTTTTGATCCAGTTCCTGATTTATAGAAACCTCAATAAGTGGATATGGTAAAGACAAATGCTTACTAATATCAAAATTAAGTGGTCCTCTTAGAATCGCTTGATGATCAGCATTTGCTGTAGAAAAATTAGGATGACCTTCAACAATGTTTTTTATTTCAATTAATTTATCATCCAACAATTCCCATCGTATTAAATCATGTCTTCGAACTCCTTCAAAACAGAGTTCTCTGGATCGTTCGTCTACAAGTTCATCAAAAAACAATTGTTTATTGGTAGCTACCGTTGGTTTTTCGATAGAAATATCGTCTAAACCAGCTCTAAATCGAACTTCATTAAGATATTGAATTGCTAAGGCTGTTGGGCCACCATTTATCTCATTAGCAGCTTCAGCATACATTAGTAAAATATCGGAATACCTCAACACTGGAAAATTCACACTCGTAAAGTTTCGATTCAATTCACTAGCACTATTTTCAAGTACAATATACTGTTCATTGGTACCAGGAATTTCTATATCGGCATAATTAAGAGGTTCCCATCTTCTATACTTAGCTGGACAAAAAAATAATACTTGCAACTCATTGCCTATATCTGTTATATCACCCGTACCAGTGCGTCTGTATGAAGGAATATTCCATTGGTATCGTAAATCGGTAGCCTGATCATATAATCCAGATAAAGTGGGGTAGACACCTGCCTGTGCAAATCCATTAGGGTCACCAAAAGTGTTGGCTGAGCCAAAATTTAGTCCGTTTAATGCACCATATCGGCCATCAACACCTATTAACCCCTGATCTCTCAAATTTTGAAATGAGATTTCGAAAAGAACTTCGCGGGTGTTATAAACACCACCAATAAGGTTTAGAAAGGTATTTCTATAGCCATTGGTGCCATCGCCAAGTGTTAGCAAATGGTATCCATCATTAATTACAACGTCACAATGGCTTACTACATCGGCATAATGGTTTTCTTTAAGTGGATAACCAGACATCTTTAAATAAACTCTCGCAAGTAAACCATGCGCTGCGAGTTTATGTGCTCTTCCCGGAATATATTTGGCATCTGAGGGATGTCTTAAATTTTCTGAAGCAAATGTAAAATCGTCTGTAATTGCTTGATAAACATCGGCTAAATTAGCAGCAGGTTTATTGTTATCACTTTGATCTTTAGACGAATTCAATCTTAAAGGAATGGCATTCCAAAAATTGGTTAGGTTAAAATAACACAAAGCTCTTAAGAATCTAGCTTCGGCTATTAAAGCATTATAATCTTCAATGTTTTGATAACTGGAGGGATTAATACTTTCAACAAATAAATTGGCAAGATTGATGGCCTGATATTGATTGGTCCAAAAATTAAAAGATTCGTTATCAGAGGGTGTATTCCTAAAAAGCGAAACGCCCCAGTCTTCATTGAATCTTCGATTGTAATAATATTCGTCGGTCCCTGCTTCCAAAATCATCAAATCTCTACCATAACCTTCATCACTGGCAATGACGCCATAAATTCCTGCTAGTGCGATTTCGGCTTCTTGAGGTGTTGAATAGAAACTATCTGATTCCCAAACGGACTCAGGAGTTACATCTAAATAATCACTGCATCCTATTAGCAATATAGCTAAAAGAACCATTGTTGTTGTTTTTATTGAAATATGTTTTGTCTTCATTATCTTTAAAAATTAATCAATGTTTATTAAAAAGTTAAATTGAGACCACTGGTAACGGTTACACTCTGAGGGTAGGCAGACCAATCTAAATTAGGTGCCAAAGCCCTAGAGACTCCTCGTGGATCAACTGAAACCTCTGGGTCATATCCTGAATAATTAGTCCAAGTATATATGTTTTGAGCGGAAACAGAAAAACGTGCAGACTTAATAAAGCTTTTAGTTAAGAACTTCTTAGGCAAGTTATATCCTAAGGAAACTGTCTTTAATCTCAAGAAAGAGCCGTCTTCAACATACAAATCACTAACACGTGTTCCTGTAATAGGTCGTCCAAAGTTTCTATTGTATACATAAGCATGAATATCGGTATTGGTGTTACTTGGTGTCCACTGGTTTAATAGAGCCACAAGGCCATTTTGTTTAGAACCAGATGGAGATTCTAATTCTACCCGATTTAAATTAAGTACATCAGCCCCATAAGACCATTGGAAAAACACTTGAAGATCGAAACCATTCCATTCAAAGGTATTAGTTAAACCGCCAGTAAATTTTGGTGCTGTATTTCCTATAACCTGTCTATCTTCTTCAGTAATCGTGCCATCACCATTTAAATCTACGTATTTAACGCTTCCTGGAGCAGGTTGACCACCATTGTCTGGAATGCCGTCCTTAAGTTCATAAACTCCTAAACTATTGTTCCAATTAAAATCATCTAGTTGATATAGCCCATCAAACTTTAATCCGTATATCTGACCCACTGGTTTACCAACTTGTGTTATGTATTGAAATTCATTAAGTCCATTTACTCTTTGGGGATTAACGAAAATGGCATCCTGTCCTTGGTTGAGTTGTAACACCTTGTTTCTATTAAAGGCTATGTTAAAATTGGTATTCCATTTGAAGTTGTTTTTCGATATATTAAAAGACCTTATACTCATTTCAAAGCCGCTATTTTGAACTTCACCTACATTTTGTTGAACTCTTTCAAACCCTGTGCTAGAAGCCATTTCTGCATTCAATAACAAATCATCCGTACGCTTTAGATAATAGTCTATTTCCGTTTGAATCTTATTTTTAAAAAGGCTAAATTCAAATCCCGCATTAAATTGACTGGTTGTTTCCCATCTTAAATCAGGTACACCAAGATTATTTATTATGGCGCCTATGGCGTAATTTTCGCCGTTACCCCAAACATAACCAGAGGTATTGCTTGATGCGAGCGTTGTAAAAGCATCAAAATCACCTATACGGTTATTACCAGTTTTACCCCAACCTCCGCGTAGTTTTAAATTATTAACAAAATCTATTTCTTTGAAGAAAGGCTCATCTGAAACTATCCATCCCAATGAAAACGATGGGAAATATCCCCAACGGTTTTCCTTTCTAAATTTGGATGATCCATCTGCTCGAAAATTAACCGTTAAAAGGTAACGATTTTTCAGTGAGTAATTTACTCTACTGAAGTAAGAAAGCAACGTATTTTTGCTAAGTAACGTTGTAGGTATTTGGGAAACCAGACCAATACCTAAATTATCAATACCAAAAATATCGGTTGGTAATTGACTTGCGAACAGTTCAGATTGTTCTAAATTTCGCGTTTGGGCTTCAATTCCTCCCAATAGATTTAACTTTTGTTTTTTACCAATTTTAGGTGCATAATTTAATACCCCAGAACCTGTTGAAACGGTTACGCGAGTATTTGCTACTCTTCCGCTAATTCCATCATTACCTCTTGACCCCTGATAGGTGTCTTGGCCATAGAATAATGTGTTTTTTCGATTTTCAGACTGAAAACTACCAACTAGGTTAAATGACAACTGTTTATTTATTTTGAACCGACCTGTTAAAATACCCCGGAACAATTCACGCCTATCTATTCTTTCTGTATTATTAAGATTGTCTACCGGGTTGAAAAGAAATCTTCCGCTCTCTTCATCAGGGTCAAAACCGTCCAAGCCATCATTGTTTATTGGTTCTACAGGTCTAAACACTAAGGCATCACGTATAATGTTGCCGCTAAAGCCATTACCATCAACCGTAGATCCTGTTCTGTTAGACAAACTGTAAACCAAATTGGCATCCAGATTCACCCAGTTGTTAACTTTATGTTTAACTCTAAGATTATTTACGGACTTGTTAAAACCTGTATTAATCACAATACCATCCTGATTAAGATGCTGACCACTATAATAAAACTGAGTATCATCACCTCCACCACTTACAGAAAGATTATAATCTTGAAAACTTGACAGCCTTAATATTTCATCCTGCCAACTTGTACCTTCCACGCTTCTATACAACTCTGGATCTTCCCAAGTCCGAAGAAAAAATTGAGTTTCCCTTCCCGGAGTATAGCCATCAGAAATTAAAGCTTGTTGCTTCAAATAAGACACATACTGATAAGGGTTCATTACTTCAAGTCTTCCTGGAGCATATTGCAGACCACTGTTGATACTAAAAGTAATATCTGTTTTTCCATCCGACCGACCATTTTTGGTTGTGATGAGAATAACCCCATTAGCGCCTCTAGACCCATATATAGCTGTTGAAGATGCATCTTTCAAAACATCAAAAGATTCAATATCGTTAGTATTCAAAGATGCAGGATCGAAATCAACCAAAGGAACGCCATCAATAACATATAAAGGGCTATTATCTCCTGTGATAGAATTCCCTCCTCTTATGACTATGTTTGCACTGCTACCAGGTGTTCCATCGGATGAAGTTACTTGCACACCTGCAATTCTACCAGCTAGTGCCTGATCAAAATTTGATGTTGGTGCTTTCACCAATTCGTCTGGTTTGACAGATCCAACCGACCCTGTAAGATCTCGTTTTCTTTGAGTGCCATATCCAACAACCACAACTTCATCTAGGCTTTGTAGATCTTCATCCAAAGAAATTATAAACGTTGTTTGATTATTAACAGGTAACTCCTTCTCAAGATAGCCAATATATCTTATTGTAATTATCGCTTTATTAGAAACCCCTTCCAAGGTAAATTTTCCATCAAAATCTGTAATTGCTCCATTGTTTGTACCTTTAACAATAACAGTAGCGCCAAGTAAAGCCTCACCACTTTTACTGTCAATAACAGTTCCAGAAATAGTGTTTTGGGCCAGTGATTGAAAAAGAAAACAATGGGTCAGAAATATGTATAAAATTATTTTTTTCATGATTATAGTCTATTGTTCGTAAGCAGTTATATTAAAATCGGATATTAAATATCTTCCTGATCTGTCAAATGGAAATGAATAAGAAATACTGCCGCTAAAAGTGGTATACACCCTAAATGCGACTGTAACATTGCCCATTCCAACATAATCTACCATATTAAAGGTACTTCTAATCCATTTGGCATCGGCATTCTTAGCAGGATCTTTAAGCCCTCCCGGATTTGGAAAATTTCTTAAATTTTGATCCCCAGGGTAGGGATAACCCATAAACTCATTACCATCAATAAATGCTCCACCAGATTCAATATTAGACTCTAATTGATCGGTAATCTCTGTCCATGTAGCACTATTAAAGTCTCCTAAGTAATCTGTAGATATGTATGCTTTTAGAAATGAAGGTGATGAACCGTCTGAACTTAAATACTCGACAAATTGATTACTTGAGAAGAATTCTGTCTCTACATCAAATCCATATTGATACGCCGTTAAATCGACTGAATTCATGATAGCCCATGACTCATGTGGTAATTGATTCCCTGCACTTGGCCTAACTATATTAACTTCAAGTCTTTTTTGGTTAACATTTTCAACTGGTCGGTCATCACCAACTAGAGCCCCAGGCGCTGGTGCCAATCGTTGCCAAAATAATCCTGTTGAATTTTCGACATCGTGAATTCTGAAACCATAGGCAGTGTTTTCAAACTCAAAGGTTGGATAAGACAACTGGATTGTTTGTTTCGGTATCGTAACTGGGTTGTTTGATATATATATAGCGACAACATTACTAAACGATACTATTTCTTGCGAAATATTACTAACGATATTAATGGTTGGTGAAACAATTTCTGGTTCGGAACTAGGAGAATATCCACTGTTTAATTTTATGACACCTGTGTTGGCATCAATAGTGAATTTATCAAGATTGTCGGCTAATTCAAATCTAAAGTCGGGATTTGCTCCAAACACAATGGGTTCTGTTGTTTGATTGTTTGTACCACTTGTTAGAAGGTTTTGTCCACCTGGTATATACAACACCCCCGATGCCAACGCAGGGCCCAAATATAGCTCAAAAACGTCTTCAAATGTAGATTCAAACACTTGACCGTCAAAGGTACTGGTCATTTTGATGTCGAAGAAGTAAGAGCCTTCAGGTAATGGATTATTATTATTTATCCTGATTCTTCCAATGTCGTCCGTATTAAGAACAGTATATTGCTTGTTGGGGCTATTATCAACTTGAACGGTTACTATCTCTTCTGTGGCATTCAGAATAGAAAAGTATTGGTCAGCTATACTTTGACTTATTGCAGTTCCATCTTTATCCCGAATTGCAACTATTTCGAAATAAGGAACAGCACCGTAAGAGTTATAAGTTGGAGGTGCTGTAATCACTATCCCAAATTCCCGAGCACTAATTACATTAGCGTATTTTAGTCCAGTAGGTGCTTGTGGAACGTTTAAATTAACATTTTCAACAAAAGAATCCTCCACGCAACCCAAGAATATGATTGCTAGTATAAATGTTAAAAATCGAAGTGGTTTAATCATAATTACATTTTTTTAGTGAATCATTTTTAAAATCAATTAGTCTAGATCATATCCTAAAGGAACCTTAATTGCTTTTTTTAGGATATTCTATTTTTTACAAAAAATCTTTTTTCTAATATTTTTGAGATAAACATGATCTCGGTTAATACAAATAATTAATTATGTAAACCTAACGTGTCTAATGCTTAAAAATGGGGATAAATGATTTTTACTAGGGGGGTGGATTAGTTATATTACTAAACAAAAAGTCTTACTACTTTTTACACAATAAAAAAGCTGTGAAATACCTATTTCAAGCTCTTTTACAGGAGTTTTTAAGAAATTAACAATAAATTTTTAAAGCCATAACTTATAATAATCATGTTAAAATCTTTATTAACAAATTTAATTGTAAAATCATTAAAAAATGATTCATATCGTTCTGTAAATTCAATAGTTCCGATACCAGAAATAAAAAATTAATTTTATCACCTAGTTAATTTTAAAGGTTATATCTAATAAAAGACGACATGTATTTCATTTTTCATTTATAAAGTTTATTCTTTTAATAAATGAAATTAGATTAAAAACTCTTTTAAAAAAATAATTCGTGACAAAATTGCCACGAATTATTCCAATTTACTCAAACAAACTATTCACTAATTTATGAATATTTCTTTTGGTTGCTAAATACCTGATGCTTGTTTCTTAAAACGAACATCACTTTAAAATTCTTAAAGTTGATTATTTAGCCCTAAAAATCATGTGTGCTTTACCATCAATTAAATACTACATGGTTCTTATTGTATTTTAAATCCTTCTGGATTCTGCACCAATTTACTGAGTGAGATTGACTCAAATGGAATTGGAGCAATGTATTGCGCTGGCGTAGGTATTCTTACTAAAGTGACCGGTTCAGATGGATCTCTTTTAGCTGCCATTTCGGCTACACGTTCCGTGCGAACTAAATCAAACCATCTTTTATTCTCAGCAGCTAATTCCCATCCCTTCTCATCAACAATCTCATTTGGAGTAGCAGTAGCAACATCAACCGATCCATTCGGACTCAAATAAGGTAATCCTGCAGCCCTTCTTTTAACTTGGTTCAAAGCTTCAATAGAACTTGCATTCTCACCTACTCTGGCTTGTGCCTCCGCATAAATCAATAAAACCTCGGCGTACCTGTACAAATCAAAAGGTCTAAAATTAACAGGCCTGTTGATAACGGTTAAATCTTCCGAAAATACGTACTTTTTGTACATAGGGTGCTGCCTGTCAGACTGTGGCCAGGGCTTTGTTGGAGGATTTAAAGGCGTAATAACACCACCTGGGGCTCCTCTATTAGGAATATCTAACAGAAATGTAGCATCTTTTCTTGGTCCAGGAGGAAAATCATTAAAAAAGCGCAACTCTGGGAAACAATCTGAAAAACCACGTCCTTGGTGGAACGTAAATGCGGTAGCTTGTGAACTCCAATTACTTTTATCGGCGGGATATCTTACTGAAAAAATGGTTTCTGTGCTCATGGCCCCTTCAAATGTCCATAATTGTTCAATGGGAAGGAGGGTATAGTAATTATAATCTATTACTTGCTTGGCCTTTGTAGCCGCCAAGGCATACTTCGAATTATCCTTCACTGGCCAACCAGCCCAAGTTAAATACAAATCTGCCAGAACGGTTTTTGCAAAACCAGCAGAGGCACGAGCCGTCCCCTCTGAACCTGGAGCAGGTAGTGATAGTTCTGCGATAAGCAAATCACTTTCAATTTGTTGATAGTTTTCCAAAACGGTTGCTCGCTGCTCTTCACCTGTAGGCAAATAACCATCTAAAATCAAGGGTACATTCCCATAAATTTTTACCAGATTAAGGTATGAGTGTGCCCTAAAAACTCGTGCCTCAGCATCTGCCAATTTCACTAAGGCCGCTGGTGCAGTAGACGTTTTAAGTCCCTCTATAAGCGTATTGCAATAATAAATGGTTTTCCAATAGTTATCCCAAGCAACTGGTAGCCAGTTAATATCTGAGTTTTCTCCACTACCATAATTAAAACCATCAAATACCCTAAGTGGAGCCTTATTACCAGCTATCCAAGTAGTGATATCATCTGCCCCATAAGTGGCCGTTCTTAAAAAATGAGGGTCGTTGTTGGTTCTAAGCACTGACCTATAAATAGGTGCTATATTAGCTTGAATATCCGCTTCGCTGGCAATTTGACCAACCTGAAGTAAGCTACTGGTATCTTCTTCTAAGTCCGAACAAGAAATATTGACGAACATCATCAGAGTTAGCAGAAACAATAATTTTTTTATATGATTCATAGTATTCGTTTTTTATAATTAAAATTTAACATTTAAACCGAAGGTAAAAGATCGATTTAGAGGATAGGTATTATAATCGATTCCTACGTCAGCGTCAGAATTGCTCACCGATGCCGTTGCTTCAGGGTCAAACCCTGAGTAATCGGTAAGAATAAATAAATTTTCAACGCTTGCATAAACCCTAATTGCATCTAATCCTATCTTATTTAGAAATTCATTATCTACATTATAGCTCAGGGCTATATTCTTCATTGCAATAAACGAACCATCCTCAATAAATTGTGATGATAAAATTTCTGTTCCATCCCTACCAGATGGTATATTACTTGGGTTAGTTGGAGTCCATCTATTTCTGTAATCTCCATGAACCGCATGAAACTGTTGTGCACCAAGAGCCATTAATCTGCCCCTTTGTAAATTATATATGTCATTCCCTTGAGAGCCCGTCATCAAGAAATTTAAATTCCAATTTTTAAAACTTACATCCCAGTTCCATCCCCATATAAAATCTGGATTTCCATCTCCAACAGTAGTTATATCATCTGTTGAAATGATACCGTCATCATTGATGTCTCTGTATTTCGCATCACCTGGTTCTGCGTTAAAAACAGCGGCCGCAGCCTCCTCTCCTAATTGCCAAACCCCTTCAAAAAGATAACCTCTAAAAGTACTTATAGGTAATCCAACTTCCACCCGGGTTGGGTTCACAGGAAACGTGTTTTCCCTAATTACATCTCCAATAACGATAAACGGAACATCATTATTCAATGACAGTACCTTATTTTTATTACTAGTTACGCTCAATGTTGATTTAATGCTCCAATTTTCATTTTGTAAAATTTTGGTATCCAATGTTACTTCAAATCCCTTATTTTCGACTTCTCCGGCATTCACGAATTTGTTGGTAGGTCCAACAAAAGGAGGTAGTTGGGTATTTAGTAATAAGTCTGAAGTATTCTTTTCATAATAATCAAAAGAAAGGTCTATGGCTGAATTAAATAAACTGATATCAAAACCCGCATTTATTTGTTTGGTTTTTTCCCAAGTTAAATCTGGATTGGCAATAATATTTGAAGGCGCAACCCCCGTAGCATAAATGCCGTCGAATGGGTAATTTACACCTAAACCAAGTACTGCACGGGATCTGGTACCAAAAGAATTAATTCCCTGATTACCAACTTCACCATAGCTTAATCTTAATTTAAGATTATTGATACTTTCTATATTTTTTATAAAATCTTCTTCCGACACTTTCCAAGCTAAAGATGCTGATGGAAAATAACCCCATTTATCTTTCTGAAAAACACTAGAACCATCCGCCCTAAAAGACGCAGTTAGTAAGTATTTATCCATAAATGCATAATTCAAACGACCTAAAAAGGATTCCAATTCCCGGTTACTCTCTCTATTATCAGCAATAATAACGTTAGCCACACTTAAGTCTTTATAGCTTACTAAATCGGTAAAAAAGTCACTAGCATCTATAAAAACACTGTTAGACTTATCGATAACCAACTCATGAACGGCATCAATCTTTAAAGTACTATTTTCCCCAATATTTGGTGTAAACGTTAACCTATTCGTATTGTAGAGATTTGTTCTGTAAACATTATCAACATTTGCCCTTCCAACATTACTTGAAATTAAAGGTGCATAAGTATTGTTGTGAATTTCTGTTTTAATAATACCACCTGAAGTATTAAAAACCAGGTTATCCATTATGTCCCAATTAAAATTACCATTAATACTTATACGATCATTAGTATTCTCTCTGATATTGTTTTCTGCAGCTACCAATGGATTTGTTTGAGAAGTTGCCAAATTATTTAAGGAGTTATAGTTATAATCTCCATTCTCGTCAAAAGCAAAAGTGGTAGGATCAAAAGATAATCCCACACCTAAATCGGCCCTAACACCAGTTCCTACTTCTTGGCCCACATTAAAATTTAGCCCTATTTTTATCTTATCCGATAATTGGGCGTTTAGATTGGATCTTAAGTTTAGCCTTTTAAACCTTTGATTTTCTACAACAGTTCCGCCGGCATCGTAATAATTACCAGAGATATAATAATCGATTTTATCGCTACCCCCACTTGCAGAAACTTGTACGTTATTGAAATAGGCTGTTTGAAATAAGCGCTCCTGCCAATCCTCACCGCCATTAGCCCTTAAATCGGCTATTTCTTGTGCCGTGAAAACCTCAATACCATCAGAAAAATTAACACCCTCAGCAAACTCCGCAGCGTTCATCAAATCCAGTCTTTGAGTCACATTGGAAATCCCAGTAAAAAAATCAACATTAAATTTAGCCTTACCTGAACGACCTGTTTTGGTAGTAATTAAAATTACTCCATTCGCACCTCTTGTCCCATAAATTGCTGTAGATGAAGCATCTTTTAAAACTTCCATCGACTTGATATCATTCACGTTAATTGTAGAAATATCTGCAAATTGCCCATCAATAACATAAAGCGGTTCGTTACTACCTGTGATAGAGTTAGCACCTCTAATTCGTATTTTAAAATTACCACCTGGAGCACCACTGGTTTGGGTTACTTGAACACCCGCAGCCCTACCTTGTAATGCCTGGCTTACATCATTTAAAGGTTGTTTATCAAAATCACTGGAAGAAACGGAGGTTAGAGCACCCGTTAAATCACTTCTTTTTGCTGTACCATATCCAACCACTACTACCTCATCGAGTTTAGCAGCATCTTCTTGTAAAACAGCATTTATCGTTTTTAGGTTTCCAACTGTTTGCTCTTTAGTCATATAACCTAAAAAACTAAAGACCAATACGTCATTTGGAGATGCTTCAATGGAATAATTACCATCAAAATCTGTTGCTGTTCCCTGCGAACTGCCCTTTATAATGACGTTTACACCAGGAATTGGTTGGCTATCTACTGCTGACGTGACTTTTCCACTTACAGTTGATTGGCCAAACAAACCAACAATTCCAAAAAACAAAAAACATGTGGTTGTAATTTGCTTTAGAAAGGAGTTAATTTTTTTCATATCATAATTGTTTAGTTAGTTAGTTTAATTAGTTAGTTTATAAATTTTAAAAATATTTGATTAATTTAAATAATAGGGGGATAAACTGGTCAAACATAGGGGGTGAATTGTTATTTTGTTTCATAAGCGTTAATTATTTTAATCCATTCTTTTTCTAAATTAAAATGCTGATTGTTTTAAACCAATTTAACATTTATTTCTAGTATTAAGCCTAAACTTTATGTACAATTTCTAAAATAAGAAATTCGTTTTTTAAGCCTTTTTGATTAATTAGATTTAATCAATTATACTTTCCAAAAAAATGTTATCGCTCGAAATCAGATTCATTGATCCACCCTGCATTTACAGCTTCTCCTCGCATATATCTTTCATAAAAGTGGGCTCCTTTATTGGGTGGATAATTATCGAATATATATCCCCTACCTAATATCCTGGGATCATTTTGTTTTTTCAATTCCGATTCCAACAAATTCTTTAACTGCAATTTGATTTTTTGATAATCTTTATTTTCAGCCAAATTATTTAAACAATTTTCATCAACACTGACTTGGTATAATTCCTCTTTGGGATGCTTCCCAAAATTTAAATCCCAATAATATTTGTTTTCACCTCTTCGGTTAAGTTCCAATATTTCTGTTTTAGTTGGACTGCCATCAGTGTTTGTATATCCTGTTTCGGGGTTTCCTGCAGGCCATCGATCATTTTCATAATTGATCAAGTATAGATACCCTTCCTTAACAATTCCTCTAATGGGGTAACCCACATCGTTAGGCCTTCCAACATCATGTCGCTCTTGCCCCAGAAGGACATAATCCTGTTCTGGTTTTATAACATCCGATTTATCTGAATTAAAAAATCGTTTTAAACTTTTTCCTTGAATAGGATGCATTCCAAGCTCTTGTGCATTATATCCTGAAACATCCAGAAAGGTGGCTGCAAAGTCTATAAAACTAACATAGTCATCTATTTTTCTTCCTGGATTTTTAATCCCCTTTTTCCACATAACTGCCAGCGGTAAATGATTTGAATGCTCATAGCTCTGACCTTTGACTCTTGGGAAAGGCATACCATTATCAGACGTTACAATTATAATGGTATTTTCCAATTCATCTCGCTCTTCCAAAACGGTGAGCATGGCATCGAGTTGTTTGTCAAAATACTCTAACTCAAAAGCATAATCCAAAACATCATTTTTCACCACCTCAGATTGGGGCCAATAAGGAAAAACCGAATCCAATTGTGATAATTTTTTATTTCCAACACTAACGCCAGTACCGTATTCATACGATCTATGGGGTTCATGTCCTCCATACCAAAAACAAAAAGGTTCGTTAGATTTTTTTTGATCTAAAAAACTTTTAAAATTAGCCACATAATCAACATTTGAAATACCTTTGGTTGGTGCCTCTCTTTTTATTTTATTATAAGCTTTAACAAGAAGCTCTCTTTTGGAACCGTCATCATTTAAAGAAGTTCCAGGAGCCCAACCTTTTCCAGTGTAACCTACATGGTATCCTTTTTCAGAAAGGGCTTCAGGGTAGGTCTTAAATTTATTAGGAAAAAAAGCCAAATGGTTAGCAGCTTCCTCGAGTTGCCAAGTATTTCTGCCTGTTAGAACAATAGATCTAGAAGGGCCACACTTTGCATTAGGGGTATAAGCATTATTGAAAAGCAATCCCTGATTGGCTATTTTATCAAAAGCAGGTGTTTCAATCCAATCCGTTCCATAGATACTCATATGCCGCCAAGTTGCATCATCTGCAATGCAAAATAGAATATTTGGCTTTTTAATGGGTTCCGTATCTTTTGACTGGCAGGCAAATAAAATCCCTCCCACTAATAATACAGATAAGGCGGTAAAATGAAATTTTGTTTTATTCATTTACTAAAATTTATTGAATACCTATGGTTATACTTAGTTATCGAAAACCAAGTTTGTATTGTTATTCTTTAATAGAATTTCACTTTTATCAGACAGGTCTTTTAAATTTCTTATAAATTTATTGCCTCTAACCACAGTATTCACAGAGCACTCAATAGATAAAGCTCTTTTATTGTACAGGAACGTGTTATTGGTGACTGAAATATTTTCTAAACCTTGCCAGTCTGATGTAGCTACTCCATTCCACTTTCCTTTAGTTTCGAGATCTTTTAGTTTTGTTACTCTCATCCGAATTGCAGCGGCGTCGTACTCTTTCAAATACGTATCATCATAACCACAATTATTAAAAATGTTTTGATTAATAATGATATCGTGTGCTACAAAACCTTCACCCCAGTCTACTCCATTATTTATTGTGATACCTGATTGGCTTAAATTTTGAAAAAGATTACGTTCGATAACTCCGTAAGAATTCTGTAATAATATACCATATCTTCGTGCATTTCTGAAGGTATTATTTCTTATTACGAAAGATTCATTAGATTGCGTATCAAGATAACCCAGGTCATTTGTTTTTGAATCACCCACCTCAAGTTTCTGTTCAATTGGTTTATTTAAAGTTATGTGCATTTTTGCATTTCCTAAAAATTTATTTTGGATAACTTCAAATGCTCCAATTAAAACACCTTCTCTAGGGTTAAAAATTCTGATTACGTCTCCTTTTGTCACTGTTTGTTTTACAACTAATTCAGTTGGAGATTTTTGTTCTAAAATAGGTACTTTAATAGCTTTCATATTGATGGCATCATCACTGTAGCCTTCGAAAAGACAATTTTCAATCCATGGTCCAAATTTACTTCCATTAACATGAACACAATCTGCGTTGGCACTGTGAATTCTGCCAGATTTTAATTTTATTTGACCTCCAATGATATTCCATTCTTCCATATTAAAAGAATTGTAACTTCCCGCCGGACTTGAGTAATTGGTATTCTCTAAATAGGTAATATTCTTACTGTTACCAGATTTAAAAACACTTATACCATTCGTTCTTGCTAAGTGTACATACAAGTCGCCTATTTCCATCGATTTAAGGAGGTTGATGGCGTTTAATTTCACTTTAAAATGACCAGGAGACAATTCTTCAAATTCTTTAGTAGCAAAAAGATTTGGAGCTCCATCTTTTAATTTTCCAGGTATTTCAGGATCCATAAGCATGCCCCAAACCCTAGAAGCTTGCTGAAACATTTTTTCATTAAGACTGGGGAAACCTTCATCTATTTTAAGTTCAAAGAATTTATCTTTTAAATCAACAGCCGTAATTTTTCCTTGAGTAAACGGCAAGGGATCATAATCTATAAAAAAGTTTTTTACAATGATATTTTCGCTTTTAAAGACCGAAAAAAAGCCTTTCAATGGGTCATGCACAATTATCTCGGCGCCATTTCCATCAAGAATAATGTTTTTTGCGTCACTTAGATAAATGATATGTGTGTTTTTGGACTTTTCATTGCTAAATAAATCATAACGTCCTTTTTCGAAAGTTAATTTGATACCAGTGGCTCCAGTAAGTGCCATTTTTTTACAAAAATTTAGGGCTTTCACTATGCCAGGGGTATCATTTTTACCATCATTGGGAATGGCTCCAAAATCTTTTAAATTAACATTTATAGATATTGGCATATCTATGAGTGGTAAGTTTCTTTGTGTTCTAAAATGATCTGGCAATGAAAATTGATATTGCGCATTGATATGGCTACTAACAACAAAAAGTAACACAAAACAAAAATGAAAGATTTTCATTATTAATTAGTTTTTATAAATTTAACTGTTTGGTTATTGTTTACTCTAATAAGGTATAAATCAGAAGGCAAACTAGCAACCTCAAGCTCATTCACCGGATTCATATCTTCTTTTGATATTAAAACCTTTCCTAAAAGATTAACCACTTTTATAGATGTAACAGGTTCACTAAAATAAAGAGTGTTAGATACGAACGTAGGATACACAACGACTTCAGTATTTTTTCTATCTAAAACATGCGTTGATAGTGTTACTTGTCTATCAAAAAAAACGCTTTCTACTTCGCTCCCACACAATTGATAATCAAAATATCTAATGTCGCTAACCGTACCATTAAATCTTGGGAACAAATCAACAGTGTTACTAGCCGTGTTAATTAAATTATCATTTCCACTATGGGTTTCTGATGAAGCAACACCATTCTTATACAGCTGAACACTAAAAATACTGTTGTTCTCAGGAACGGTAATGGCTACATGATTCCAATCGCCAATATTTAAAGGCATATCTTCCATTCTTACAATATTTTGGTTATTATCTGTAACCCTTACAACACCATTAGACTGCATTTGGACTGAAAACACTTCTCCTTGAGCAGGCCCACCACTATAAAGTAAAGTTTGAAAGATGGATTGTTCTGGTTTAACCCAAAAACTATAAGTTCTGGCTTGACCCGAAATTGGACCAGAAAAAGGTGAGCTATCGCTTGAGTTTATAAATCGTAATTGGCCATCACCGTCCGTATTTATTCGAAAAGCATACCCCACTTTAGTATCGAAAAATCCTTGAGTAATTTGACCCCCATTATTAATAGTTTCAATACCTACTCCCGTGTTTGTTCCTGAATTTTCAATATTTGTAGCACTTGCTTCTTCATTAAGTAGAAATTGGATATTAGGTTGCGGCAACGTGGCATTAAAATCTACAACATTAATATTACTAGAATTCAAAATGGTTTGCTGTATTGGTGTTTCACTGCCTGTTAATGTAATATCCTCATCTCTGTGGCATATAAAATTATCGGTAAAGCTTACTCCATTAATATTTTTTAGGTAAACGCCTCTTTTATTATATAAAATGGTATTATCAATAATTCTAATATTACTATGTGCTTGCCATGAAGTACTTGTAGTACCACACCATGTTGTACTTAAATTACATGTCGTTCCTAGTTTGGCAAAATCCACTGAAATAGAAGCCGAATTGCTGCTATTAATATAATCTGTATCGTACCCGCAATTTTCAAATCTATTGTTTCTAATTTCGATATTATCTGCTCTAAAGCCTTCACCCCAATCAACTCCATTTTCTATTCTAATTCCAGAACCACTTAAATTTTGAAACAGATTATTCTCTATTATGGCATATTTACTTTGAATTAAAATACCGTATCTTCTGGAGTTCCTAACAATATTATTTCGAAAAATAAAGGATTCGTTCGATTTGGTCTCGATATAAGCTTTATCCGTCAACTGATGGTCTGTAGCATCAACATTCGTTATATTAATTGGAGAAGACAAAGTAATTTTGAATAAATTGCCTCCTAAATTTTGCACATTAGTCACCGTTGCACTACCTAAAAAAACACCATCTCTAGGATTATAAAACTCTAGATTATCGTTTACTTCCGTTAGAAATTGAACGGTAATTTGGGTAGGTGAATGCACTTCTTTAATTTGTCTTTTAGTATATTTTAGGTTCATACAATCATCTGCAAACCCTTCAAAAAGGCTGTTTTCAACCCAAGGACCAATTTTTCCACCACTTACATGTATGGCATCCGCATTGCTGGAATTTAACCTGCCTTCTTTAAGCTTAATACTACAATTTATTATATTCCACTCTTGACTGTTTCTTGCATTAAAACTCCCTGCCGGACTTGCATAACCAGTAACATTTACATAAGAAAGATTTTTACCTCCATCATTTAGTATAATGGTTGAACCATTATACCTAGCAATGTGTACGAAATAATCCCCTACTTCAACTTTGCTTAAATCATTGCTATTTTGATTCCCATACTTGTAGGTTCTGGTGCCAACCAATTCAAAAAATCTGTTATGCGGGATTAAATTCCGTGTACCTTCTTTAATACCTCCTTTAGTATTTTTAATCATACCCCATCTTTGTGGAGCATTTGTAAAATGACTTTCTACAGGCAAAGGAAAATTATCATCAACGACAAATTCAAAAAATCCATTTGCAGCATCTACATTGGTGATTTTTCCCTGAGTAAAAGGAAGCGTTGAATAATCTACAGATAAATCTTTTATGATTGTGTTGGTGCAACGTAGTAGCCTTAGGAAGCCTACTATTGGATTGTGTATTAAAAATTCGGCACCTTGTCCATCCCATAAAACACCTGTTGCATCCGTCATGTTTAAAGAATGACTACCACTTGAAGGCATAAGGTCGTAAATCCCATCGTCAAATAATAATCGAACTGGATTGGCCGTGGTACCGATATTTACGGCAGCATTAATAGCTGCCGTAATACCTGCTATATCATCATTACCATCATTTACAACCGCACCATAATCTGAAACCAAAATAGTTTGGGTAGTATTCAACTCAACTAATGGTGTTGCCCTAGGCGTCCTAAAAAAAGAAGGCGCAGGTTGAAACTGAGAATATACATTAAAACAGAGAACAAATAGGAAAAGAAAAGGGAAATTCTTTTTCATAGCTTAAATCTTTTGTTTACTGTTTAATGAATTTTTCGATTTTCTGGTTATCAAAGACAACAAGATATAAGCCTTGTCTTAAGGAATTTAAGGCCAACTCTGTCTGATTTTTAGAATTATTTTGAAGGATGATCTTTCCAGTAAGATCAAAAACCTTGACGTTTTCTTGAGGTTTATTGAAAATAAGCTTTTCGGTAACTACTGTGGGATAAGAAATTCTTTTTTGAGCCTCTAATTCAAAATCGCTAGCTGATAAAGAACTTTGAAGAACTAAGTACCCATTAGCATCCAAAGCCACGGGGTCACTCCCTCCGTTAACATTAATTTGTGCCAATTGGCCTGATGTCAGTCCAGCATTGTCAGTTCCAAAACGAATAACACCTTCTGTAAAATTGGAAATATTAACTGTTGCTGTACCCCAGGTCTCCGCAGAACTATCAGCAAAACTCAATTCCGTAACACTATTATCAACTTCTATATTCAAGGTTCCGTCAGCTGGAAATGAAATAAATCCCATACTTGCTTGATTTTTGTTGACATCAAAAGTAAGTATATTGGACCCCCCAACAACAAAATTTCCTTGAATAACATTAGCACCATTTACCTGAACAGAGACATTGTTTTGATTGACCTGAAACTTATGTCCACTTGGTAAAAACGTTGTGTTATCAGCTGTATTTACAACAATTGCTCCATTTGCACCAACAAAAACAAAATCTCCATCAAATCCAGAATTATTTGAAGTACTGCCGAAATCACAAGTGGTACTTGCTCCAACACGGAAAGCAGCAGTACCGGCAAGGGAACCATTAAAATTAAAAATGTCTCCTCCTGAACCAATTCTGGTTTCTAGATTGGTCAATAATGTTAAAACCGATCCATTTGCAAATTCAATATTATTTTGATCATTTGTATTACCATTTTCATTTCTCATCAAAACTTGGCCACCTACAGAATTGTTTATAGTAACATTTCCAGCAAATGTTAGAGTGACATCAGAATCTGAAACATTTTTGATAGCAAACGCATTATTAACCCCTGGATTAATAGTTAAAACACCTGTGCCTCCAATAGAAACATTGTTTGTTGTTCCAAAAAAGTTTTGGACACCCGTAATGGTGAAGTCTTGATCTACTAAAGACCCATCAACACTAGTCCCCACACTATTAATAGCCGTGGGAATAGAACCCCCTACCCAATTTGAAGCATTAGACCAAAGAAAGTCCCCGCCATTATTGTTAAAAGTTATTTGTGCAAAAGCAGTAACCGCACAAAATACAGTAAGTAAAAAAGTTAAGTAATTTTTTTTCATCTTATTTAAATTTTAGTTAATAAAAATTTTGAAATTGAAATAAAGTTATTTCGGTTAAATAACACTCTATTATTTCACACTCAAATTTACAGTTCATTTAAAACTTAGCAGTAATGTTTTGTAACAAGATGATAACGCTACGTAACATTTATAAGGTTTTACCGCAATAACATGTTTTCTATCTTATTAAATTTAATAGTTTTGTTTACCATATTTAAGTTGAAAAGCTTGTAATTAAACTAAACTAAAATGAGAAAAAGCATAGTAATTTTCGTTTCTTTAATCTTACTCTCTTGTAATTCTTCAGACAAAAAAGTTGGTAAAGAATCCCCGGCAAATTCGATAAAACCAAACATTGTAGTCATATATCTTGATGATCTTGGCTATGGTGACCTTAGTGCATATGGAGCGACAGAACTTCAAACTCCAAATATTGATAATCTTGCCAATGGTGGAATTAAATTTACAAATGGTTATGCATCTTCAGCTACATGTACGCCAAGTAGATATGCTTTGCTTACTGGAGTATACCCATGGCGCAATAAAAAGGCGAAAATTTTACCAGGAACAGCTCCTTTATTAATAAGTACTGAACAACAAACATTACCTAAATTTTTAAAAAATCATGGCTATAAAACGGGAATTGTAGGTAAATGGCATTTAGGCTTAGGAACGGGAATTGTTAATTGGAATGAGAGGGTTTCTCCAGGACCGAATGAAGTAGGTTTTGAAGAGTCTTATATTCTAGCCGCCACTCAAGATAGAGTGCCCACGGTTTATATAGAAAACGGGTATGTGGTTGGTTTAGATAAAAATGACCCCATACAAGTTAATTATAAAGAAAATTTTGAAGGTGAACCCACAGCTATAACCCATCCGGAAATGCTAACTATGAAATGGCATCATGGTCACAATAACAGTATTGTTAATGGTATACCTAGAATAGGTTATATGAAAGGAGGTGCGTCGGCAAAATGGAGCGATGAAGATATGGCAGATCATTTTTTAGAAAAAGCACAGCACTATGTAAAATCTCATAAAGAAAAAGCATTCTTTTTATATTATGCTATGCAACAACCGCATGTTCCTAGAACACCACATCCTAGATTTTTAGGTAAATCTGGCATGGGACCAAGAGGTGATGTGATTTTGGAAGCAGACTGGTGTATTGGTGAATTTATGAAAACTCTGGAAGAGGAAGGTGTTTTGGAAAATACATTAATTATTTTTTCAAGTGATAATGGTCCTGTTTTAAATGATGGTTATTACGATGATGCTGTTGAAAAATTAGGTAATCACGATCCAAAAGGAGGGCTAAGAGGAGGTAAATATAGCATTTTTGAAGCTGGAACTAGAGTACCTTTTATTACTTATTGGAAGGGGCAAATAAAACCCCAAGTTTCTGATGCCATTGTGTGTCAAATGGACTTGCTAGCTTCATTATCATCATTGATAGGTTCTGAAGACACTACAACTGATAGTAAAAATATCCTCAATACCTTGATTGGAAAATCACAAAAAGGTAGAGACCATTTAATTATTGAAGCTACAGGAAAAACTGCTTTGAGAAGTGGAGATTGGTTATATATTCCTGCATATGACGGAAAAAATTTTAGAGAAGAAGTTGGAATTGAAGTTGGAAACTTTCCTTTTGAACAACTATACAATTTAAAGGAAGATAAAGGACAGACAAATAATTTGGCAAATTCTAATTTAGAAAAGTTAGCTAAAATGAAAGCCCTTTTTTTAGATTTAAGAGGTGAAGATTACAATAATGGAGTAAAGGAAGTAATATTTCAATGAGTTGATTATAATAGGAAAAATGATTTATTCGTATTTGAGCCACTTTAAGTTATTTCATAAAATATGAAGATTAGACTTTCGTAAAAATTACAATTCGTATTCAAAGAAAAACAACTATCTTTTTGAGTGAAAATTTAAAATCAACATTATGATGGGTTTTGCCAAACCAGAAAAACTATTCATATTTCTAAATATTTTACTTATTAGCATCCTAATGTTAGACCCATTATTTGCTCAGGAACTGTATTTTAAAAATTTAACGGTTGAGGATGGTTTATCACAAGATGATGTAAACTCTATTGTGCAGGATAGTTATGGTTTTATTTGGATTGGCACTTACGATGGTCTTAATCGCTTGGATGGAAGAAATTTGGAAACCTTTCGCAGGGAAACGGGCAACCCTGCAAGTCTTCCAGACAATCGTATCAGTGCACTTATCGAAGATCAAAATAAAAGATTGTGGATTGGAACCGAAGCTGGACTTTTATCTTATTATTCCCTTTTAAGAGAACAATTCATTCGGGTGAAATCCCCAGAAAATGTTGGCATCATATTTAATTTTCTTCATACAAAGGATCATACACTTTATGCTTTAACCTCAACAGGAGCACTTAAATTGAATGAAGGTCCTGAGCCTTGGTTTGACTATGTTACCAATTTGAGCAATATACACATTAGAGATGGCATTCAATTACCTACAGGCGACATCTTTTTTGCGGGAAATAGTGGAATTTTTTATATCAATGATGACAATCTGGTAAAACTGCCAAATCCTGAAAAACTCACTTTTACAAGTTTAATATATACAAATAAATCAATCCTTGCGGGAGGAATCTTTGGGCTTTTTACCATAGATACCATTGAGGGAATTAAAAAACTGCAGAATTCCCAAATGCCTGAGGCATCCATAATGTCTATGACTAAAGATCAATCGGGAAATATCTGGATAGGAACACAAAACAATGGACTCCTACAATTGGATAGCTCTTTTAAATATATCAATCAAATTACTAGTTCTAGAACCAACCCCAGGGGTTTACTAAGCAACACGGTGCTGAAATTATATCATGACAGATTTAATAATCTTTGGGTAGGAAACAGACACGGGCTTTGCTATACAAACCTTCACAATCCTGGATTTAATTCCATTGATTTACAAAGTCTCAATCGACCTAATGTTAGGTCCATGCTAGTAAATGGTTCAAATCTTATTCTTGGGATTAATAATGAAGGACTCTTCAACTTCGACCTAAAAAACAATCTTCTTGAGAAAATAAAGGGACTAAATATCGATTACGTTAATCAAATTACAAACATAGATAAAACTATATTCGTATGTTCCAACATAGGTCTTCAGATACTCAAAGAGGATAATACACTAATACAAGTTCTTAATAACCCTAATCATCCAAGGAATATCAAGTGTATTGAGAAGGATAGTTATGGTCGTCTTTTTATAGGTACTCCTGAAGGTCTACTCATAAGGGAAAATAATGTAGTAAAGTGGCTTTGGGAAGATTTTCCTTCACTTCAAGATTTCAGTCAATACCACATATTTAGGATGATGTTTGATACTAATTCTAATCAGTTACTAATTGGCACCATTTCCAAAGGGTTAAAAGTACTAAAAATAGGGGATAATGGGCATCTAACGCGACTTGACAAAGAGGTTCTAATAGGAGTAAAAGGGAAGGCCATAAATAACACCTCTGTGTGGTGTTTCCAACAGGGAAAAGACAATACCACATGGATTGGTTCTGACGTAGGCCTTTTTAAAAGAACAGGGAACTCAGATTTTTTTAAACAAGTTGAGATAGAAGGCATCATCGATAAAAAAATTATGAGTATTGCCGAAGATTTGAATAACAATCTATGGCTTTCCAATACACATGGCCTGATTCACTATAATCCAAATACAAAAAAAGTTAAAACCTTTAAATATGATGATGGCTTGCTATCCAGCAGCATGACTGAGGCCTTTGGATATTATGGAAAGCAACTATTCTTTGGTACAACCAATGGTGTAAATTATGTTAATCCAATTGAAATTTCTCCAAATCCCTACAACCCGCAATTATTATTATCAAACCTCAAGATAAACAATGAAATAGTAAAGCCTGGAATCAAATTATTTGGATCGGTTATTTTAAACAAAAATATCAATTCAACAGAACGGTTATCATTAAACCATTTACAGAATAATCTGTCTTTGGAATTCAGTGGGACGAATTATGTAAATAATTCGAGAAATAATTTCAGATATAGGCTTGAGGACTATGATGATGAATGGGTTTACCCTTCCTCCAATCGCTTTATATCTTATTCAAAACTTGATCCTGGAAATTATACTTTAAAAGTGCAAGTAGAAGATAATGATGGTAATTGGTCAAAAAATAATATAACACTCCCAATATCTATCATTCCTTCTCCCTGGAAAACCAAATTTGCCTATTTAATTTATGCCATCATTATTAGCTTAATTATTTTAGGGTTCATTTATTTCTGGTTCAATAAACAAAGACTTGACCATCAGATTGAACTGGATCAAATAAAGATTAACCAGGATAAAGAGCTTAGAGAAAAACAATTGAGGTTTTTGGTTGATGTAGGTCATGAATTCAAAACACCACTTTCATTAATACTTGCGCCATTTAATGATTTGATGAATCGTACCTTAAGTAAGGAACAAAAAAATATGTGCATGGAAATAGTCTCACGAAATATCCATCGGATGAATTTTTTGGTGAATCAGTTATTAGACTTTGGTAAAATATCCGAAGGAGAAAACCTGGTTCGAGTAACAAAAAAAGACTTACGTCAGGCTATAATTGAATATACCAAAGCATTTCAATGGCAGGTAGAACATGAAGAAATAGATCTAAGGCTAAATCTTGATAAGTGTGAAGGATATTTTGACCGTAATGTATTAGAAAAAGGATTTTATAATATATTGTCCAACGCCTTTAAATATACTCCTTCAGGAGGTGTTATTGACATCTCTCTAAAGGTTGAAAATTTAAAAGATTTTGAGTACGCAATCATAACCGTGAGCGACAGTGGACCAGGCGTTCCTGACCATAAAAAAGAACTTATCTTTGAACGTTTTTATCACGGAAAAGACAGAGCGTCATCAGGGATAGGATTACATCTTGCAAAAAGCCTTATCCAAGCTCATGGTGGAAGTATAAATGTTGAAGATAGTGAGTTGGGAGGCACAAAATTTAAAATTAGGTTACCTATATCAAGTAATTTTTATGATAAAGTGATAGTTAAAAACGTCGAAGAAGTTGTTGATACGGTAAATTATGAAGAGAGTGTGTTTGATGATGAAGCTATTGAAAAAGGCGAAACCATACTCATCGTAGAAGATGATCATGATCTCAGAAATTACCTAAAGATTAGTCTTCAAAATGATTATTCTATTTTAGAAGCAAGTAACGGCGAACAAGGCTTATTCCTGGCTGAGGAAAATCTTCCAGACATGGTCATTAGCGATATTATGATGCCATTAATGGATGGTATTGAAATGTGTCAAAAACTAAAATCAAATAAAGACACATCGCATATACCAGTAATTTTTCTGACCGCAAAAACCGATGTTGAATATCAGAAAAAAGGTCTTGAGGCTGGGGCGTGGGATTTTATAAATAAACCATTTGACTCCGAAGTTTTGCATAGAAAAGTAGATAATATCCTAGAGACCAGAAATAAATTCAAAACCTATTTAATGGAGCAAAATATTAATTTGGACATTAAATCACATTACACATCCTATGACCAAAAACTAATCAAAAACATAAATCAAATCATTGAGAGTAATTTTAATAATCCTAATTTTACAGTAAATGATCTTGCCTCAAAAGTTGGCCTTAGTAGGATGCATTTACACCGTAAACTAAAAACACTGGTTGGTGAAACTGGAAGTAGTATTATTATTAGTGTAAAAATAAAATATGCTGTTGACATGTTTGATAATGGATGTGACCGTGTTCAAGAAGCTATGGACGCAGTAGGAATTTCAAACTACGGTAAATTTAATAACAACTTCAAGAAGATTATGAATATCACCGCTACAGAATATATATCTAATTTAAAAAATAAAAATAATACTATTTAGAAGGTTCTCATCCCCTAATCTTTAATTAAAATCTTTGTTGCGTCTAACGGATAAAGTTAATTTGCTTTGTTCATCGGCTTTGATAGCTTTTTCACAATCACCCACATAACTATTACCCTGAATCAAAGTGTTTTTACAATTAGTCAATTCAACAAGAGGTGAATTGGGATAAAGCTCTGGCATACTGTAGGTTTTAATAATCTTATTATCTTTTATTAATAAGCCATCTACTCTGTCTGCATTCACTATCCTATTATCAAATGTGCGGATGGTATTGTTTAAGAAACTTATATTACGGTCGTAAATGATCGATTTATCAAACGTTTTGCCTAACCGAGGTGTGATATTGAGAACTGAATGCTCTGACCCACTATATGCACAGTATTCGAAGGTATTGTTTTGAATCAAGACATCATTTACTGCGCCCGACTCAAACCAGAAGAAAGTCTCTCCTCTAAAAAAAATTGATGACATCATGGACGAAAAGTAATTATTTTCAATTACCGTTTTCAAAGGTGTTTTAAGCACCACATTTCTAGCCCGATGATTCCTGATGGTGCAACCTCGCATAGTAAATTCAGGATTCCATGTCTTGTTTTCTAAAATATCACCAGACTTTAGCCCTGCTGGGAGTTGAGAATCAAAACTAATATCAATAACCTCATCGTTAATGAATTTTATTTTACTGATAACAGCTATTTCATTTCGCTGTGGAGATGGTTGTCGGATAAACCATACCTCATCACCTGGAGCTGCAAATTCAAATCCACGCTGTTCAAAATGCTTTAACTTCGTTCGTAGAGTATTATTATCTATTACCTCATCCACTTCTACATAGGTCCCATGAACATTAGTTCCATCGTCCAGCATGTTCTCAAACCTACAGTTTTCAATTAGGATAGATCCTTTACAATTACAAAAATGGGTAGCGTCCGCAGTGGTCGATATAACTCGGTTTGAGCCTTCGCGAAGATAAATACCAGAATTTATCAATTTAATATCTTGTGAGCGCTCAAAAAGAAAACCCATACCTAAGGCATGATGAACAACAATTCCATCAAGAATTATGTTTGAAGATGTTTTAAAATCAAATGCAGGAGCATAACGGTCATGCTCTCGATCCCCTTTTGAGCTGAGTAAAGAACCAATTGGAGGATAATGTTTAAGTGGTTCATGAAATCTTAAATTGCCATTCGGTAATTTTTCCACCCAACGCGGTTTGCTGTCTATATCCCAAGCCCCATGAACGGGTCTCTTTTCTGTAGCATCAAATGCCAATGTACTTCCCGGATAGCTATAACTAAAACCGTCAATATTTGGAAATTCTAGTTGACCATGCCTAATCTCCCAAGAAAATCCATCTTTTAAAGGTTTGATATCCCGCCACCCCTCTTCTTGGTTAACTGCAACAACTTCACCAAGAAAAGTAAAGGGAATATCCCAATCAATCAAAAGATTACTTATTTTAACACTTTCACAATTTTCGAAAAGGAAAGGCATTGCTTGACCATGAAAAATAAATTCCGCACCATTTCCGGCTATAGTTACTGATCGATATTTATTGAAGTTAAAAATAATTCGTTTATACCCATTTCCATGATTTGTAATTTCCAGGAATTTTCCAAGCGCATAATCAGGCATGAATCTGTAAATTCCTTTCTCGAATACCAGGTGAATATCCTTTGTATCAGCTTCTTCAAGTATTTTATTTACTATAGGCGTCATATCTCCATCAACTGGTTTTATAACTATTGGATCAGACGTTTGAGCCATACAAAAGGTTGTCACCACCATTATTATAGCCAAAATCATTGTTGTCTTTTTCATCTTAATCTGATTATTTTTTTTAATTAAAACATTATTTAATTGTCAATTTTTTTCTTAATAATTACGGTATTATCTTAATAATTTTATCAAGAAGGTATTTACCCATTAGTAAATTTACGAGTTTAGTACTTCACTTGAATAGGACTTATGTATCCATTCCTGCCGATTTTGTAACATCAACGATTTTTTATCATCCATAAATCTTGCAAACAATAGGCCTTAACTTTTTTTAATGCTTTCTTTATAGACTTGAAAAAAGTTTATCACTCCCAGTTGTCTGTTCTGAACGGAGAAGCGGGAAGTCCTTGAGAGTTAAATAACGTTCCGGTAGGGCAATTTTTAAATCCATAGCGAACGGCTTCTGGTTGCTTAACGAGCTCTGAGAAAACAGTCACAGTATTATCTTCATTTATTTCAGCAATTGCCGGATAAAAAACCCTATCCCTTCCCGCTACTTCAAAACCAGTTAAAGGATGACCAAAATTAGATAAGCCATCGTCAACATAATCGAAATAAAGTACGATTTTACCATTTTCAGTTTTAATCATTTTTTTATACAATGGTCCTGAAAAAATAATATCTTTCATATCATAGGTTTTGGAGAGTGCCCAATATGCGAGGCGTTCTCCTACCTGCCGTTTGTTTGGAGGATGAATAAATTCGCAGTCGCCAATATCCATAGTAACTGCCATTCCAGTGTTTCTGACATTTTGCAAGGTTTTTAACTGTGATTCTCTTACTAATGCTCCGACAGGTATTCTCGATTCTTTTCCAAATGGTGCTATCTGCACAAAGTAAAAAGGTAAATCGCCATGTCCCCATTGGTTTCGCCATTGCCTTATCATAGCGGGAAACAAATCGGCATATTCTTTTGCGTTTTCCCTGTTTCCTTCACCCTGATACCAAATAAACCCTTTGATTGTGAATCCCTTGAGTGGATGTATCATTCCATTGTATACAAAAACTGGTGCTCGTTGGGGTTTTTCTTTTGGAATTTCTTTCTCAATTTCAATATTCTTAAATTTTGTTATCGTTTTCTCATCCATCCATGCTTCAACTTTGGATGCCCCCCATGCTACACTAATCAATCCAATAGGTACATTATTCAATGAATCATGGAGTGTTTTTCCGAAAAAATGAGCCACTGCACTAAAATCTTTTGCTGTTTGTGGTTGTGCAACAGTCCATTTACCAGACACATCATTCAAAGGAACAAGACTTGCCTTTCTATCCACATTAAATAACCTTATCTTATTCTTACTAGCATTTGCGATTACTTCTTCACTTCCATGAACTGGTTGGTTTTTAAATCCTTTTAATGGCATCTCCATATTTGATTGTCCAGAACAAATCCAAACTTCACCAATTAATACATTTTTTAAAACGATTTTTTCACTTCCTTCTATAGTGAGTGTATATGGCCCACCTGCTTCAGGTGTTGCTAATTTTACATGCCATTTACCTTCTCGATCTGTATTGGTTACTACACTTTTGTTCCAACTACCTGAAATAATAACCTTATTATTGGGCGCATCCTTCCCCCAAACTGAAGTCATTGACTTTTGTTGCAATACCATGTTGTCCCCAAAAAAAGATGGAAGTTGTAATTGTGAAAATGATACCGTTGTGCACAGTATAAAAAGGATTGTATAGAATGTTCTTTTGCTTTCAATTGAAATAATTCTTTTCATTTTATAATATTAATATCTGTTTATATGAATGGGTTTATATCAGGTTTTTCCTTAAAGAATAATTCTTGGTGGCAATCAATCTTCACCATCTTTAGCCTCATATTTAGGTAAAGGACTGGGTAAATTTTTGGTTAATTCTCTGTAGAGTTTTGATAGTTCATCTTTCTTCGAACTCAACTCCTTAGATAAATCGACAGACTCGCTTATGTCATTTTGAATATCATAAAGTCCCCCGCCTTCTGGCTCTTTGTTAACTAATTTAATATTCCTACCTGCATAATAAACCCATTTGTAATCTCCCTGTCTAATCGACCAGAAATTCCTTTCGGCTCTTCTGAAAAAAAGGGTTGGATGGGGTTGTCCTTTCTTTTTGCCAGTTAGATAAGGCATCAGATTAATGCCATCTATAACCCTATCACTTGGAATTTTACCACCTGCCAATTCTACGGTTGTGCTGAAAATATCCATAGAGGATACAATCATATCATTGTTAGTACCAGATTTAATCTTACCAGGCCAACTCATTACAAATGGCACACGCACACCACCATCATAAACACTTCCTTTTCCATCTCGCAAAGGAAGATTGACCCCTCCCAAATCTTTGGGTCGAGCAAGTGCTGCACCATTATCACTCAAATAAAAAATTAATGTGTTTTCTCTTAAATCATTCTTCTCAAGTGTTTCTACAATTTTTCCTATACCATCATCTGCAGCTAGCAACATGGAAATATAACAAAGCCTTAAAATTTCTTCATCAAGATCTTCAATCAAAAATTTACCAAAATAATATTGATCACCTTTCCATTTTTTAGTCTCTTTTTTCATTCTTTCATATACTGTCATCCATTCAGGTCGAGCTTCAACAACTCTTTCAACCAATTGACGAGTTGTTAAAAAAGGTGAGTGGGGTGCATTATAAGCGATATAAGCAAAAAAAGGTCTGTCCTTATTTTTTTCAATAAAAGTTATGGCTTCATCAGTATATGCATCTGTTATATACCTCCCATTTTCCCCCGGAGATTTAGTTCCATTAACCCAGCAAGGTGGATCAGGTACCACTTTCATAAAATAATCTTTATTTTTTAATATATCTCCATAATAATAATCAAACCCTCTACTTAAAGGTTTAGTACTAGATTCCCTCCCAATATGCCACTTACCAAAAGCTCCCGAAATATAGCCTTGTGATGATATAGCCCTTGGAATAATGATTTCTGTGGAATCAATGTATCTGTCGTTTTCTTCTACTCCAAATCTACTGGAACTTCTTCCAGTAAGGAGTGAAGCTCGTGATGGACTGCAGGTTGAGATGGCTACATACCCATTTTTAAAAACCATACCAGACCTAGCCAGTTTGTCAAGATTAGGTGTTAAAACTTGTGAAGAAGCAGGTAAGTTTTGAAATCCCACATCTGCATAGCCCTGATCATCTGTGATAATGACTATCACATTGGGTTTTTCTTTCCAAGTTTGGGCCACTAATTTTTTAGATATCCCTGTTTGGAGGCACATCATAACAGTTATTATGTACAAATTGGCAAGGTACTTTTTCATGCAGGTTGATATTTTACATTCAAAAATTATATTTTTAATTAGAATTCGCTAAACGATTCCATATATTTAGTCTTTCAATAGAAACAATGCATCTAAAGCGGGTACGTTAACTGAATTATTGTCGATAATTTTTAGGTTTAACCTATTATTTACTGGAGTATCAAGTCTTTGGTATTTCATCTTCTTAAAAATGACTTGATTTAGATTAAAATTAATCGATTCTAATGAAGGATTCACAATCACCAACCCTTTTTCAAACTCTCTTGAAATAAGGCAGGGTGAATTAAATGCCTGCAAATTTTTGATAGCAAATGCTCCCTGCTCCTCTACCTCGAAAATTATTTGAAGATTGTCTACACCAACATTTCTGAAATAAAACATCAGTGGTGTGTATCCATTTTTTCCCATAAATCCCGCCAAATCATTGTATAAAAGATGACCTCTCATTGGTTCTTCTGGATACTCAGGAAGCCCCTTAAGCTTTACGTTGATCTTTCTTGGTATCTTATTATCATTCTTCAGATCCACAAAACCATCAATATCTTTAACCTCAAAAAAAATAAGTAAATCACCAGACTCCACCTTCAACTCTGGGCCTTGGACGAACATGTTTTCACGCGGGTTCGTTCCAGACCCTTTAATGGTCAACTGCCCATTCTCAAGGTTGTGTGATTGATGGCTTATACCTAACTGTTGGATCCTGTTGGCAGTCATCCTTAATCCTTTGCCCATAAGCAAATCTTCCTGATCACCCAATACATATTGCATAGGCCCAAGAGGTTGTCCCAACCAATTTGGTTGGTTTAGTCTTCCCCCAAACATTTCAGGTATATCCAAGTCTGGAGAGGGAGCATAGGCCACTCCAAGGCAACATGACAAACCTAATCCCATTCTCCTCAATTGGTTGCCGATCATTTCATCCGCTGGATTTCTGAGCTTTGAGGTAATATAGCCAAATTTATATTTGACCGTATTATGCAGATTCCAGTATGTGTGCTGATTGATAGTTCTAGATATTTGCCTGAAACCATCATTCCATCTACAAAGGCCTTCAGTTTCCATACCATTTAAAATACCTACAGCTCTTTGCATATCATCTTTCCATCCATCAGCAGTAATGATAAATTCTGAACCAAAAGTTTCGCGTATTTTTTGTAAAAAGTTAATATCGCCTTCTCTCCAGATATTCTTGCCTTCTACAAATCCATTATCAATTTGCCCATCGTTATTACAATCCCATGTTGTATGCTTTACTTCAAAATAATTGACATCAAATCCAATGCCATCCAAGTTTTCGAGTATACCCGCTTTTCCAAACCAGTCTTTCATTTCACCAACAAATACATCTGCAGCAGACTGACCATTTTGATCTAAAGGACAGGCAGAAGATAAATTATAGTAATACATCAAATTTCCACCCCAAATATCACCCGCTATTGGAGCGACATAAGTATCATACTGACGAAAATCTAGAGGTTTACTTCCGTATTGTCCTCTTTTAATTTCAATTTCATTTGTTTCGTAGTCAATATTTATTATGGTGGCAAATTCAGATTGATTCCAGATGCGATTACCATTTTCATCTATTTTAACTAATAAGATATCATGAGGTTTAAAAGCAACCCCTATATCCTTACCATGCACGGTATAGGCCTTAAGAGAAAAAGGGGAAACATCTTCCAAAATAATTTTACTCTGGTTTTTACTGATGTCATGAACTGGAAAACTACCTTTCTCATACACCCAATGGCCAGGGAAATACAATTTGAAAGTTGCCTCATCATTAACTGATCTGCCTTCACCGTTCAAGTGGACAAGCGACAACTTTTCAGGATTTTTTTTTACAAAGGTATTGGCCCATTGAGCAGCAAGTAAAGGCATGTTTACTTCCTCATTTAGATACTTTTTTGTGACTCCATCATAATGGATATGTCTTTTTTCCCAATTATCATAGGTTGAATTTAAAAGCCATCTATCACTACGAAACGAAAGGATTTTGGGATAACTACCTTCGAAAACTTGTTTTCCAATAAGCGATTCTTTTACGTTGGATTCTTGCCCAGAGGCAGTTTCGAAATACAACAAAGTGGAAACTAAAGTATAGAAAACAATAAAACCTTTCATTTTTAATTTTTAGAATTTTACAGATTAGAACCTCTTATCATTCATAAACCGGAACCGCTCGCTTTTCCCATTTTTTAATCTTTCTTTTTAATTTTTTTTCAATGGAAAGATCTTTACCCGTTAGATTATTCTTTTCAGATACATCTTGAACAACATTGAATAATTCATATTTACCACTTCTATATTTAATAAGCTTCCATTCACCAGAAATTATTGCTGCATACTGATCCTCATAACTTCTATAGAAAAATAAGTTTCTTGGTTTTAGCTTTGTTCCTTTTAATTCGGGGAGCAAACTTACCCCTTGAATCTCTTTGGATTTAAATGCTTTATTGGAGGCTATTTCGGCAAGTGTAGGAAAAACATCTATTGTTTGAATGGGAGTACTGGACACAGAACCCGCTCTTGTTACTCCTGGGTAGTAAACTAAAAATGGGACTCTGGAACCGCCTTCGCCCAGTGTATTTCCGCCAATTTTACCTCCCGACAAGGGTGCATTGCTAAAGAAGCCTCCCTGATCAGAGATAAGCAATACGATGGTATTATCATTTATTCCTTTATCCTTTAATGCCGCTCTTACCCTTCCAACAGATTCATCCATGCTGGTTACCATCGCAGCATAAATCGCTTCCTTTTTATCGTAGCCTTTTTCAAGGTACTTCTCAACCAAATCTTTTCTACCTACATGCGGTGAATGCACATTATAGTACCATAGCGACATCATAAAAGGACCCTCTCTATTGTAATCAGAGATAAAATTAACAGCTTTGTCTGTCAATATATCGGTCAAATATTTCTCGGAATAATCTTCCAATAAATTGTCTTTAAAAAAGTCTGGATAGTAACTTTTTGGATGCCCCCAATTACCTGTCCCAAACATTTCATCAAATCCTTGATGTATTGGGTAATAGGGTTCATGTCCCAAATGCCATTTTCCAATAAACATATTGAAGTACCCCTGCTTTTTCAATACCTCAGCATAGGTCACTTCTTCAAGAGGAAGCCAATTTATAGAAGGCATGTTAGCCGGATCATTTTTCCAGTAACCGTACTTTTCATCATTACTTCCGTCTGGGTTTACCTGTTCAATATGACGTGGCATTTCTAAACGAATGGCTTCTTTACCTGTTAGTAAACTAGCTCTGCTTGGACTACAAGTAGGTGTTGGAATATAAGCCCTGGTAAACTCCATTCCGTCTTTCTTTAGTTGGTTAATGTTAGGTGTAAAAAATTTATCATTTCTGAAACCGATATCTGACCAGCCCCAATCATCTACAAAGAGTAATACAATATTGGGTTTTGACTGTCCCATAAGATTGGGAACAAAAACAATATAAAAAAATACGATAAGGACTACTTTATTATTTTTCATCTCGATTTCTTAAAATTACTAAAAAGCTATGCCAAGTTAAAAAACCTATGCATAGCTTTTATTGCTACTAACTCAATACTACCTTATTATTATGGATTGGGGCTAAGATTGGGGTTCAAATCTATTTGCTGCAATGGTATTGGAAACCAAACCTTCTCTGGTTTCCAGTTTTGTTGCAACAAAGTAACACCTTCATTCCAAGCTCCATTGTTTGGATTTAGAGAATTTATCGTTTCATCAAATATATTGAATCGTGCCAGGTCTATCCTTCGCCAGATCTCAAAACAAAGCTCTCTAGAACGTTCTTCTTGCAATTCTTTAACAAAATCTGAATTAAAATAAGCAGTGTTAAGATCATTAACTTGCGCCGGGGCCATTACGGCTCGTTCACGAAGTTCAGTTAAAATGGCTCTAGCCCCTGGCTCATCTCCGGTAAAGTAAAGTGCCTCAGCACGCAATAGGAGAATATCTCCATACCTTAATAACGGAAACGAAATCCCTGATGCCCATGGTGCATATGATTTCTGCGAAGGATCTTTTACACGATACTTACCTACACTCATAAAACCAGAATTTTTTCCAGGAAGAGGTCTAGGCTGGTAATACCTTACCCCGTCAATTTCCAGTACATCAAGTATATTTGCATTCCCTCCTATATTTCCGGAAACATTATGACTGAAGCGAAAATCATCTACATTATAAAGATCATAGAGTTCTCCTGTCGGGCGAGTCCAACCAGAGCCACCACCTAGTCTAGGTGAATTACCTTGTGGAATAAAGTTATTTACTACGATAGTTATCACATTTTGTGTTGCATCCGATGATCCTTCTGCAGACATCATTACCTCCTCGGCTTGTGCAGCTTTAGTTGATTCCCTGAAAAGACGATCGTAATTAGCTGTCAGGGTATACCCGCTGCTTGATACAATATCTGTAGATATGGTAACTGCTTTTGTATAGCTAGCAGTAGCATCAACCCAAGCAAAGCTATTGGGCGTATAACCAAAATCACTTAGTCCATTGGTTTTCATACTAGCCAGATAGGTATGAACCTTTACCAAAAGTCCAGCTGCAGTCCATTTATTAACACTAGCTGCCAAAGGTCCTCTGTTCCGAAGATTTTGATATGCGAATTCATAATCTGCGATAATCTGATTATAAACCTCTTGTACAGGTTTTCTTTCCATAAGAGGGTTATCATCCGTTCTCGTGTATACTGGTATAGCGCCATGCATCATTGTGAGCATCATATGGTAGAAACCTCTTAAAAGTTTAGCTTCAGCCTCAATTTCTACTTTTCGAGTACCCGAAAAATCTCTATCGGGTATATTTGGTAAGTTTTCAAGAAGGCTGTTGGCTCGGCCAACACCAGCGTAAAGAAAAAACCAAGCATTATTAATCTCAGGATCCTGACTCGTGAAAGCAGCTGTTCCAAAGTTTGCCGCTCTTCTGTTGGCAAAATTTGATGGCACTACGCCTTCACCGGTTCCACCAACCAACATCTCAAAAAGGTCTCTTCTAAATGAGGATGCATTACCTGCTCCTTGAATCGAGCCTGCAGTAAGAGTATTATAAACACCCACCAAGGCTATCTCTGCATCTTGTGCAGATTTATAGAAATTCTCAGGGGCTGTAAAAGAGTATGGCGTTGGCTCTAATGTATCTTCACACGAGGTGTTGACTAGAAACAATCCAAAAATCGTTAGAATTTTAATGTAATTTTTCATAGTGTTTATTATTAAAATGTTGCTTTAAGACTAAAAGTAAAATTTCTGGCTCTGGGATAGGCTATTCGATCAAACCCTGAAAGCAATGGGTTATTGAAATTAACTTCAGGATCCCATCCGGTATATTTGGTCCATGTGGCCAAATTATTTCCAATAAGATTAAACTGTAGGGAATTTATACCCATTTTATCAGTAATATTTTTTGGAAGTTTATAACCTAAAGAAACAGTCTTTAGTCTAAGATAAGACCCATCTTCAACGTAATAGGAAGAAGCAATTTGCTGATCAAGTGCACCGTAAGCAGGATTTTCATTATTGGGATTCTCCGATGTCCAATGATTCTCAAAATAATCCTGAGAAATGTTCATCCATTCGGCAACTCCATTAAGTCTAACTTTGGAGGCATTATAAAGATCATTACCGTAAGACCATTGGAAAAATACTGATAAATCCCAATTTTTGTAGGTGAAGGTATTGTTTATTCCACCGAAATGTTTTGGGTTGCTATCACCAATAACTTGCCTATCATCATCATTAATAAACCCGTCACCATTAGTGTCTTCATATTTCATTCTACCAGGAAGTGCGGTTCCAGAATAAACAGGGAGTTCATCCTTTATTACATAACTTCTATCTACATGTGGAATAGTTGGATCGCTATTATTCTGCCAAGTAAAATCTTCTATTTGATAGATACCATCAAACACATAGCCATACATGGTTCCTATGGGCTGCCCCACGATAACACGTCCTACATTGTCTTGCCAGCCACCTCCTGTTGAGACAGGTATAAATTCCGCTCCACCAAGATCTTTTACTTCATTTTTGTTGAAAGAGATATTAAAATCTGTTCTCCATGTGAAATCGTTTTTATTATAATTAAATGATGAAATTTGTAACTCTACCCCATTATTGTCAATTCTACCTATATTTTGCCATTGAGAGTTAAAACCACTTTGTGACGGAATTGGAGCATTTAACAACAAGTCAGTGGTTATTTTTTTATAAATATCTGCGCTAAAGGTTAAACTACCTCCAAAAAGCCCTAGGTCTATACCCGCATTAAACTGGTTTGTTACCTCCCACTTCAAGTCTGGGTTTGGAAGTGAAGACGGAGCAAGACCAAAAAGAATATTATCATTGCTGGCATAGAAAGTAGGATCCAACTGTGCCAGATAGGTATACGGAGGAATTCGCTCGTTACCAGTAGCACCGTAACTCAATCTTAGTTTTAAATTAGAAACAGATTCAAAATCTTGCATAAAGGCTTCATCAGACACTTTCCAACCTAAAGCCGCAGAGGGAAAATATCCCCATCTATTTCCCTTACCAAATTTGTCGGACCCATCAGCCCTAATACTTGCAGTTAAAAGGTATCTGTCAAAGAGCGTATAATTAACCCTTCCTAGATAAGATAGCCTGTTTGTACTCCATCTTTGTGTAGAATACAAGCTAACAGAGGTACCTACGGTTATATTATTTACACCCGTAGTTTGATTTTCGAAACCTGTAACTTCATTTTCGAAGTCTTCGAAATTATAATGATAGATTTCGAATGCACCCATAGCATCAATTTTGTGATTTGAGCCAAAAGACTTGTTGTAATGTAACTGAGAAGAGTGGTTGTACGAATAGGTATTAACTTCCTTCACTCTTGCTCGACCATTTTGAAGTCTACCCCATGAAGTTTCCGAGCTGTAAAACTCCTTTACTTTTGAATGGCTTATGTTACCTCCAGTGATGGCTGTGTACTTAAAATTTTCAGAAATCTTGTAGTCCAAATTCATGCTGGCTATCAATCTTAGTATACTAGTTGACTTATCAGCTTCTTGAATCAATGTCAATGGACTAATAAATGCATCATCTGTTAAATCGACATCGTCCGTCGTAATATCCCAAGGGTTAGCTATTAAAAGTGCCTGAGTAATACCGGTAAAACTGTTGGGACCACCGCTATTAGCTATACCATTTAGAACAGAATAGGAGCCATTTGAGTTAAAGCCAATAGTTAACCTTTCATTTAAATCACTGTTAATCCTCAATCTTAAATTATATTGGTCATAATCATTATTAACAATAAGTCCTTCTTGGTTAAGGTAACCTAGTCCTGCAGAATAATTCGTTGTTTTAGTGCCTCCTCTAATTGACAATTGATGTTGCTGTGTTATGGCCGTTCTTAAACCCTCTTCTTGCCAATCATACGATCTTAATTCATCAAAATTTCTGGGAGTATCAAATATCCCATCGTTATTTGTATCCTGATTCAAGAATTGATTATTCCCCCTCTCTCGCTGGTATATCAAATAGTCACTTGCTGATAATACTGGCATTTTCTTTATAGCATTAGAAACACCTAAATTATAAGTGTAATCTGCACTCATACGGCCATCTGATCCTGACTTTGTTGTTACAATAATAACACCGTTTGCTCCTCTAGATCCATAAATAGCCGTAGCCGAGGCATCTTTTAATACTTCAATAGACTCGATATCAGCTGGATTAATCCCTGACAAAGGATTGATTCTAGATTGCGACGAACCTGTAGTGGCCACCTCACTGTAATTCACATCAATTTGAACGCCATCTATCACAAAAAGTGGAGATGATGTTCCGTTTATAGAAGTCTGGCCTCTAACAACTAAATTGGTTCCTCCACCTGGTTCACCTGAATCTGACGAAATCTGAACACCAGCCATTCTGCCTTGCATAGCTGAAAACACATCGGTAGTCTGAGATTCCAAAAGAGTTTTTGATTTTACACCAACCAATGAACCGGTTAAGTCACTTCTCTTTTGTGTTCCATAACCAATTATTACAACTTCGTCCAACTTCGCGATATCCACTTGTAAATTGATCTGGAGGTTGGATCCCGCTTTAACTTCTAGGGCTCGATAACCAGTGTAAGAAATCAAAAGCATAACATTTTGGTTTTCAACAGATAGTTGAAAAAAGCCATCCATATCCGTAATAGTTCCATTACTGGTACCTTTAACGAGCACTGTTGCGCCTAGCAGTGGTTCACCTGTTTCGATATCCCTTACCACTCCGCTAACTTCAACCTGCGCCAAAACACTATGTGTTGCCGTCAGGGTAAAAAGTAAAAAAAATAATAATAGTTTAGTTCTCATAATTTCGGTTTAAATTAATTTAGTTGTTTAGTTATTTATGTCATTCTATATCTGTATTTAGCGAAAGATCCACATACGCACCAGTTAATAATTTATAGGTATTGTCCTTGATGGTTACGTTTTTACAATGGTTGATTGTGAGGTTTGGCTCATCTGGAAAGATGGGTTGATACGCATCCGTCTGTATAATTCTATTGGCCTGAAAGATTAATCCATCTACTGATTCAGCCCTTAACACAGGGGAATCGAAAGTATAAAATTCATTGTTTCTAATTATAATATCCTTATGATAACAAACCTCACCTTTATACCCACTTAATTCTTGTTCAGGATCTATCAGCAATATGGCTTGCTTATTTCCTCCATGTAAATTATTTACAAATTGGTTTTTTTCTATAATAAGGCTATCACATGGTCCAGATTCATTCCACAATTTGAGATCTCCCGACATCCGCATAGCGGCCATTTGGGAAGAAATGTAATTATTACGAACTTCAACTTTTCGTGAAGTTGATATAAGAAATCCTCTTGCCCTGTTATTTTTTACTGTATTGTTTTCAATTTTTGCGGAAGCATGCCAGGAAATGTTATCAATACCATCATACTCTTTGGCAATTCCTTTCACAGATTTATTAAAGCTCAGAATAGATACTTTTTCATTAACGCGTTTAACGTCTTCTATAATCAAAATATCGGATTTAGGAAGAATCGTATTCTGATCTACTATTCGAACACTATCTCCTTTTGAAGCAAAGAAATAATCTTTTTGATGGGGATGATATGTTTCATAAGCAATCTGATTATCAGATATGACTTTCTTTACTCTAGCGTATGTTCCATGCACATTGGTAGCATCGTCCAACATATTTTCGAAAGTGCAATTCTTAATTGTTATAAGGCCTTTACAGTTGCAAAAATGCGTTGCATCTGCATTTGTTGTTACCAAACGGTTACTGCCTTTTCTTAATACCACATTGAAACTATCAAGAGTAATATCAATTGACCTTTCTGCTATTAAGCCCATAGCCCCGGCATGATATACATTAATATTCTTAAATAGTAAGTCTTTTGATTTGAATACTCGAAACCCAGGATTTTCCCTGTTGTTAAGATACTCTCCTTTTGAAATAAAAACTGACCCTACAGGAGGCACCAACTTATATTTAGAACTTAGGCGTACTGTACTATCCTTTAATTTTTTTGCCTCAAAGAAAAAACTGTTATCAAATCCACTGTACAAACCATGTTTATAAATTGGAGCTTTTGTTGATCTATCCCAAATAATATTCTGACCAAGTCGTTGATGATACTTCTCCTGTTTTGCATACCTAAAGCCAAAATTTTGTTCATATGGTGAATCTTCTCTTTCTATGGTTAAATAAATACGATTATCATCAACTATATATGGTGTTTCCATACGAAGATCAAAAGTATTCGCATTGGAATCATTTCTAACCACTGTACCTTGAGCAAAAAATGGAACTTCCCAGTCGATACTTAAATCTGAAACCTTAATATTATTACTCTCCTCAATAATGAATGGCAACATTTTTCCATGAAATATAAAGTCAGAACCACCACCATCAATATGAAAATTATCAAAATTGAAAATTGGAAAAGGAGTTCTTTTCAAACCATTATCATTATTTGTTATGGCGGCGTAAAAGTCTGGAGCGTAGGTTGGATAAAAGTGATATGTTCCTTTTGGAAACCTAATACCGCTATAACCTTCTTTTTTACATTTTTCTAAAGCTTGAACAATTATGGGAGTTACATCTTTAGCATCAGTGATTCCAGAATTGCTAAGATCTAAGTACTTCGAGGACGTATTTTGTTTTTCTTTATTTGGTTTTGATATATTTCCCAAAAGAAAAATGCTAGCGATAGCAATAAATAATATGGTTACAAATAATGTCTTCTTCATATTTGAAATTTTACTGTAGAATTGAAGTGAAAGATTCAACCTCTGTAGTAAAGTTAAAATATTGTGAATACCGAATGTAAAACGATTGTAACATGATTCTTCCAATTTGTAACATTTTTTAAAATTCATGTTAAAATGTTACAAGGGTGTTATGAATTGTTACAAAAATTATTAGTTGTGCAGATTTAAATCATTTGAGCTATTTTGGACTAAGGAAGACTTTAAGTGATTACTGTGGAACTTACATGTTACCTATAAAAAATGCCATAAACAGCACTTGAACTAAGTTTTATAATTACTACTAAAATAAAGTAAATGGAATGTTAAACTTTGTTGGTTGTATTGAGTATAAATTGAATAATTGGGTATTAGCTTTTAGCTTCTATATACCTTTTATATTTAATAAGGGCCTCCAAGAAGTAATAATCGGCATAATTCAATGGCACATCAATTTCAGCATTATGTGGTATACTACCAACACTATGCTTTAAAATAAAACCGTTATTATCACCAAATTTCGCGAAATATTGTTCACTAGTCAGAGACTTTAATACTTTCTTAATAAATGAGGTAAAATCCTGCTTTGAATAGTTTTGAAGTTCTATCAAGGCAGAAAGGGATACGGCTGCCGCAGAAACATCTCTATACTCATCAGGCTTATTTGGAGCATCGTAATCCCAATACGGAATACCATCAATTGGGATGTTAGGATTATCAATTATATATCTCGCAATTTTTTCGGCTTGTTTTAAATAACGCACATCTTTTGTGTAGCGATAACAAACGGTATAACCATAAAGTCCCCAGGCTTGACCTCTTGCCCAAGAACTCTCATTGGAATATCCCTGTGCTGTCTCCTTACTTCTAATATTTCCGTTTTCAGGGTCATAATCAACCAAATGAAATGAGCTGTTATCTGTTCTAAAATGATTCTCTAATGTCGTATTGGCATGAGCAGTTGCTACATTTTTATATTTATCGTCACCTGTTATTTTACTTAATTCGAAGAGGAGTTCGAGATTCATCATATTATCAATAATAACAGGATATTTCCATCCCCTCTCAGCTTGCCAACCAGTATCTGTTTCCCAACTCTGGATACATCCAACATTGGGATTAAATCGTGTTATCAAAGAATTCCCGGCGGTAACCAAAACTTTTTTAAAACTTTTATTGCCTGTTAGCCTATAACCATTGCCATAAGAAGAATTAAATATAAATCCTAAATCATGATTGTTGGTATAGAATTTATGAGACTCAAATGTTGACTGAAATTTTTCAGCGGCCTCTTTCCAAAACTCATTATCAGTAAATTCATAAAAATACCAACAAGAACCTGGGAAAAATCCTTCAGTCCAATCAAAATCTTTGTTAGCCCAATGGGTTTCATCGTTTATCGATATTGTTCGTGGTATTTTATTTAACCTTTCGGCATCTTTAAGTAAGATTAAAAATTGCCTTTCGGAAAGTTCCATTTGTTTTTCAACGAATTTAGAATCAACCTTATTATTTAAAGAACAGCTGCCTAAAAGAATAACAGAAAATAGCGTTAAAAATTTTACTTTACACATATAATAATTTACTCTTTATAAGTTTTAGAATAGAATTTTAATATTTCAAATCTATATACGAATTAATCAATATTTAGGGTCTAATAGTTCTATATTAGGGTATAAAGCGTTTATTGTTCGCAGCAATTTTATAAGCGATAATTTATGAAATATAAACATCATAATGGGTTGATTTAACCCAAGCTACTATATACTCATTTTTATTTTTGTGATTGAATAAATTCGCTAGGAGACATTTTATATTGTTGTCTAAAGCAGGTTCGAAAATATTTCAAATCGTTAAACCCTACACTATATATAACTTCTGATATTGTAAATTTGTCTTGTAAAAATAATTGAGCTGCTTTTTTAACACGTATCATTCTCACGAATTCAGTCGGTGACTGACCGGTTAATCCTTTTAACTTCTTGTATAACACCGATCGACTAACACCCATAATCTCACCAAAAAGAAGTGAATCAAATTCTGAATTATCCATATTCTTTTCAACCACATCAATTGCTTTACTTAAAAACTCGTCATCTTTAGAGGTAAAACTAATAGCCTCAGGCACTACTTTATGGTTTCTTATAAAATACTCTTGCTGTTTTTTACGAGATTCCAATAAATTTTTAACCCTCAACTTCAAATGGCTAACAGTAAATGGTTTAGTGATGTATGCGTCTGCTCCTGTCTCAAAACCGCTATCCTTAAAAATTAATGATGTACGCGCGGTTAATAAAATAATCGGGATATGGCTTGTTCTAAAATCTTTTTTCAATTTACCACATAAGGTGATACCATCAATTTCGGGCATCATGATATCACTTATAATTAGATCTGGAGTTTTATGAGTTGCAATTTCAAGTCCCTCACCACCGTCAGAAGCTTCCAATATGTTATAATCCTCATTAAAACATTTTACAATAAATTGCCTAATTTCAAAATTATCCTCAACAACTAATATAGTTACATTTTTTTCAGAATTATTTGAATGGCGTATTGGTTCATCCTTTAACCTTTCATTAGAAATATATGAAGCAATATCATCACCTTTTTTCAAATCTTTAATTATTTCATCTTCAGTTAGATGATCTTTCCCAACAGGGATGGATACAATAAACTCGGCACCTTGGTTTTTCTCCAAATTAATTTTAATGCTACCATGGTGAAGGTCTACCAATTCTTTAACCAAAGCTAGTCCAATTCCACTTCCCTGTATCTCATTATGTTTTATATCAGGCTCTATTTGATAGAATTTGTTAAAAATTAATGATGCTTTTTCTTTAGGTATGCCTATACCTGTATCCTCTACTAAAAATTCAAAATAAACTGGATTTCCGTCTTCATTTTCTATTAAATTGGTTTTAATGGTTATCTTTCCTCCATCTGGGGTGAATTTAAAGGCATTCGAAAGTAAATTGAAAATTATGATTTCCATTTTATCTCGGTCATAAAATAACTCAACGGACTCTCGATCATTCTTAAACCGGTATTCAATATTTCTATGTGTGGCCAGTTCTTGAAAAGACAAGCTACTTTCCTTTAAAAAATGGATTATATTACCCTTTCCCGCATTTAACTTGAGCTTTTCAACCTCGTTTTTCCTAAAATCCAAGAGTCTGTTTACTTGACGTAACAAATTTTTAGAATTTCTATTTAATACCTCAAAGTGATTTAAAAAATCATTTGGGATTCTAGATATATCCTTGGTCATTTCTTCTAAAGAACCCAATATTAGGGTTAAAGGGGTTCTTAGTTCATGCGAAACATTTGTGAAAAATTGCAATTTAAGTTGGCTGATTTCCTGAATCTTTTCCTTTTCAATCTTTTCAGATTTCAAGACTTCCCTTTCATTTCTTCGAAACTTATAAAACTTATATAAAACCCAAATGATGATAGAGGTTAATATCAAGTAAATAAAATACGCGAAATTTGTTTTCCACCATGGAGGTAAAATGGTTATTTTAACGGATGCCTCATTTTCATTCCAAATACCACTATTATTTGCTGCTTTAAGCTTAAATATATATTCACCTGGATTGGCATCTGCAAATGTTAAACTTCGCTCGTTATCCAACTCATGCCATTGATCATCTTTTCCTTCTAATTTATATTTAAAAATATTCTTTTTTGGCTGTATATAATTTAGTGCAGCAAAATCAAGGGTAAAAGGAATATCATTATAATTTACTACTGCATGGAATGTATTGTTTTTAGTGTCTTTTGACATTACTACAGAATGTCCTTTAACCTTAAAATCAGTAATAACTACTGGTGGGATGTAAAGGTTTTTCTTAATGTCTTTCGGATTAAAAATATTGAATCCATTCATTCCACCAAACAGTAATTCACCATTTTGAGCAGCATAGTAAGCATCGTAATTAAACTCATTACTTTGCAATCCATCTGAAACGTCAAAATTCCTGAATGTACGTGTTTCAAGATTAAACTTTGAAAGACCCTTAAACGTACTAAGCCAAAGATTATTTTTCTCATCTGGAAGGATTCCAACAACAGAATTACTTGCTAGTCCATCTTGTGTTGTATATTGCTGGGTCTCGGAAAAATCATTTTTTATAAAGAATATACCTTCACCTTCTGTAGCAACCCAAAAGTTATTTTCTTTATCTTGAAAGATACAAGTTACAAGAGAACTTATTTTATTGTTTAAAATGGCAAAGGATTCACTATTTATAGTTTTTGATTTCAAGTCGACTAAGCCAACTCCATCGGCCGTTCCTACCCAAATGCGTTGTTGATTGTCCTCAATAATTTCATAGATAGTCTGTGAGAAATCATCAGGATTAAAACGAATGAATTTTTTGGTTTTTTGGTCAAATAAATTCAACCCTTTTTTAATTGTTCCAACCCATAGTCTATTTTGACTATCTAGCATGAGACAGGTTACCCAATCAGAACTGATACTACCTTCATCATAAGGATCATTTTTAAAATGCTTGAATTTGTTATTAGATTTTGTATCATAAACATCTAACCCGCTACCATGAGTAGCGATATATAAATTACCTTGTTTATCTAAAACAATATCCTGAATATTATCATTACTTAAACTATAGGGATTATTCGGATTATTTTTAAAAGCAGTAAAGGTTTTAGACTCAGCATCAAAATAATTTAATCCTCCTCGCTCAGTTCCTATCCAAAAATTATGATTTTTATCCTCAGCGAATGAACTAACCACATGATAACTCAAACCAGAGAACATGCCATAATGTTGAAAAGAATCGAAATTTTTATCCAAATAATTCACAGCTCCCTGCCATGTTCCAACCCAGATATTTTCAGAATAATCTTTAAAAATTTTATAAACGGAATTCTGACTTAGGCTATAAGGATTTCTATTATTATGTATATAATTAGAACACGAATTATCCTTTGTGCTAATTTTATAAATCCCACTATAAGTACCTACCCATATAGTATTAGAACTATCAGTCATTATTGTCCTTACCTCATTTACAGGGACTTTATCACCATCATTATTTCTTACTATAAAAGGTTCAACACTTTTTTTTAACTCATTATATCGCCACAAACCTGAAAAAGATCCAACCCATATAGTTCCATTGCCATCTTCTTTTATATCACCTTTTCCAGAGTTTTTAGGATCATCTATCGCTTCTTGGTTAAATGAGTATTGTTTGAATTTATGACTCCCAGCCTCCAAACAAGCAAGCCCTTGAAGAAAAAGCACCCACAAATTTCCTTTGGAATCCATAAAAACCTTATCAATCTTCTTGGAAAATATATCTTTTTGGTCATGAAGATTTAAAGCAATAAACTTATAAGAACCGTTTTCAGGCTCAAAATAAACCAAGCCATTATCTGTCCCTATCCACAAATTATTTTTATTATCCTGGCAAATGGAATTAATGGAGTTTATGCTTTCAAAATAAATATTTTCGAATTTATCATTTTCATTATACAAACTAAGACCTCTTGAGGTTCCTATCCATAATTTGTTTCTGTTATCGACAAAAAGAACATTAATATAATCACTTGAGATGCTTTCTGAATTTGTTCTATCTGAGAAATAATTTTTAAATTCTATTCCATCGAATCTATTAAGACCATATTTGGTGGCTATCCAAATAAACCCTTTATTATCTTGGTTTATATCGGTTATAGAAGTATGTGAAAGTCCATCATTTATCGTGTAATGTCTAAACTTTAAATCATTATAAATTTTATTACTTTCTTGTGCTGATGAAAAAGTAGTTTTTAAAATCAGTATAAGTAAAAAAAAATAAAAATACTTAAAGTTTAATGACATAATGGATAAAAAATTAACAGTGTAAATGTAGATAAAACTAAGTCTAACTGTAAACAATAATTCTTTCTTATTTTAAGAAAGAATTTCAATCTCTAACATTTAAGATTAAGGATTGAAGATTTGTAAAATACTTGATAAACTTTTCAAAGCAAACGTCAAAAAAGCTAAAAATTAATTGAGGGTGAAATGGTTTTATTTTAGGGGTAAGACGCACTCTATGAAATATAATTAGCTAACTTAATTTATAGAAATAAATAATGGAAGAGATACATCATTGAAAAAATAATTCTTAGGATATGGTCTCTTTTATTGAAAATGTAATTACCAAGAAATAATAAAAATCCTGCATAAAAAAGAAATATCCTATTGTAAAAGCAAGCTGTTTTTGCTAAATTCCTTATACTGTAAAATTAGACTTTTAACTTTTTCAATTAAATAATTACGCTTCAATTTTGGATGAATCTAATCCATTTTTAAAAAGTGTAATATTTAAAATTAATAAACTAAAAAAAGGCCAATACATTTTTAATTTATTGCCTGTACTGCCTTTTAAAATCTTTCGGATGTACTATTCAGTATGTATTTACTAAATTAGCTATTAAAACAGACCACTTAAACTTAAATAAAATACTTATAATCAAATAATTATATGGGAAAGATTTATTTTTATATAATAATGGCATTAAGCTTTTCTTGTATTGGAAAAGAATCAGAATTAAAACTAATCGAGGAGGAAAACTTTAAAAGAATAATTGATAATAAACAGGTTAACTTATTTACTTTAAAGAATAAAAACGGGCTAACTGCTCAAATAACCAATTATGGAGGACGTATTGTGAGTTTGTGGGTGCCTGATAAACATGGTGATTTTGATGATATTGTATTAGGTTACGAATCCATTGAACAATATTTACAGCCTAAAGGGCGTTATTTTGGTGCTCTAATAGGGCGTTATGCCAACCGTATTGCCAAAGGCAGATTTACCCTTTATGATAGTATCTACACTTTGACCATAAACAATGGTGATAATCATTTACATGGCGGACAAAAAGGGTTTCATAATGTAGTTTGGAGTGCCAATAAATTATCAGATAAAGAATTAAAATTAGAATATCTTTCTACAGATGGTGAAGAAGGGTACCCAGGTAATTTAAATGTTACTGTTATTTATAAACTAAACGATGACAATGAGCTAGAGATAAACTATACTGCAACTACTGATAGGCCAACCCATATCAATCTTTCACAACACTCATTTTTTAATTTATTTGGAGCTGGAAAAGGCAGTATTAATAGTCATTTATTACAAATTAACGCAGCATATTTTACACCTATCGATGAAGAATTAATCCCAACGGGGCAGATTGAAGAGGTAAAAAGCACGCCGTTTGATTTTACTAACATTAAACCAATGGGAAAAGATATAGATGCAGATAACCAACAATTAAAATTTGGTTCTGGATACGATCATAACTTTGTTTTGGAGGGATCTGGATTAAGAGTGGCTGCGAAAGTTTTTGAACCTAACTCAGGCAGAGTTATGGAAGTCATTACAAATGAACCAGGGCTACAGTTTTATGGAGGAAACTTTTTAGATGAGAGAAATGTGGGAAAAGAAAACTTAACCTATGGATATAGAACCGCATTTTGCTTAGAAACCCAACATTTTCCTAACGGTCCAAATGAAACAAGTTTTCCTTCAACTTTACTAGACCCAGATGATGAATATCATTCTACCTGTATTTACAAATTTTCAATTAAATGATAAAACTATTTTAGGTTACAATAAGTAATTAAAATAATAATGGGATAAATACCATATTTGCCAATATTAATTCTGTATTAATTAAATTTTTATGAAAAAAACTAACTTCTTAATCGGCTTTTTTGTTTTATCAATAGGCTTTTTTTCATGTTCTTTAAAACAGAAAAATTCTAATTTAAATGCTGAAAAATGTGAATGTACTCTTAACTCAACTGCTAATGATTCGGTTTCATTAGAACAACAAGAACTTGACTATTTTTATTCCTTAATGGCATACGCTGTAGTTTATAAAGATTGGCAAAACAACGCTATGGAAAAATCAAGTAGAGGCTATAACATAGGTTCTGTGTTAGTAGATAATGATAAATATGTTGTAAACTGGGCAAGAAATTCAGTTAATAGCACTATGAACGGAACACAACATGGTGAGGTAAGATTGATGCAGTCTTATTTAGACAGTATGCAATCCTTTTCTTTAAAAGGCTTTTCTATATACTCAACATTAGAACCCTGTGCTATGTGTGCTGGCATGATGAAATTGACTGAAGTCTATAGAACTGTTTATGGCCAAACAGATCCAGCTTATGGAAAAGCGTTAGAAAGACTCCAATTAGAATCAGGATCATGTTGTACTAATGGTTATTCCTCTTATCCACGACCTGTAATTTCAGACAAATCACCTGACCCTTTATCATTGGAAATAGATTCAACATATACTCAGTACAAAGGAAAATATATAGTTAATTTTTTAACGACACCAGAAGCTGAAAAATTATTTAAGAAAGCATCAGAAATGTTTCAACAATATAACAAAGCTAAATATGTAGAAAATCAAAAGTATATTGATAGTGCTCATAAATTTTATAATTTTGTTGTAACTCCCATTAAATAGCAAATTAAAACTACCCTGCCCTTAATAAAAGTAATTGCTAGTTTTAACTTGCTTACAAAAATCCTTTCGAATTTTCTATTTGGCCTATATTTGCTAAATTAGGGAACTAAATAAGGTGGAAGGGTAAAGCTGAAATAAGGCATTAAAACTAATAAAATGAAAGTAAACCTTAAAGTAATCCACTGGTTACCTAGGATTATTTGTATGCTTGCTATTTTGTTTATCAGCATATTCGCATTCGATGTATTTAATCCAGAAAAAACAATTTTGCAACAGACTGGTGATTTTCTCATGCATCTCATCCCATCTTTTGTTTTAATCATCTTTCTCATCATTGCATGGAAATGGGAATTTATTGGTGGTATCATATTTACTTTACTAGGGCTTGGATTTAGTCCATTAATTTTCCTTCATAACTATAACATGAACCAATCTATTTGGATGAGCCTCCTGATAGTTCTAATTGTAACTTTACCATTTGTTTTTGCAGGAATTCTTTTTATTTTGAGTCATAGAATGAAGAAAAAGAATTTATCATCTTCAACTAAAAATGAATAAGTGAACATCTAACCAGCTAATAATAATGCGCATTCTATTGCTAACTTTGTGTGTATTAAAAAAGTTAAATACTAGCCAGTGAAACTACCCTTGAAGAGACCGTTGTAAACACTAAAAAAAAACCTCCAACCGTAAAAGGTTGAAATACCGAATTTAAGTGCAATCATAGTTGATTTTATAAATGTGGTTAACTTTTATAATTTTATCAGTTGTTAAAAAGGTCCGTTATTTCTGCTTCAGTCAATCCCCTGTCGTAAACAAATACATCGTCCACCATCCCGTTTAAATCACTATCTACACCTACAATTTGGCTTTGCTGTCCAACTCTAAATTTGACATTATTGGCAATTTGAAAACCACCTATGTTATTTTCCGCAATTAGACTATTGTTAATATATAATTTTTGAACACCGTCATGGTACATAGCAACAATGTGAACCCATTCGTTGATAGGAAAGCTAGTATCCATCTCCATATGGTTATTAGAAATATTCCATCTCAATTTGTTACCATCAGGATTAAGTCCTAAATAATATCCAGTCCCTTGCGCCGTGCCTGTATTTGTGTATTGCCATTTGTTTAAAATTGCTTCCCAATTGGTTTGACCATCATATTTATACACCCATAAAGAAACTGAAACATTTGAACTTGGATTAATTAAACTTGTGTTAGACACTTCTAAATATGCGTTTTCTCCAAATTCCATAGCAGAATCAGCTTGTCCATTTCTGTTTTGACTGGAGTTAACTGAGCCGACTAGTAAACCGTCATTGGAATAGCCACTTGAATCATTCCCATTACCATCTAGATAAAACAAAGCCAATAAGCTTGGGTCCTGACTGTATGAGCATCCATTTGAATTTACACTTTCACCTTCTGGTGTATCAGGACAAGTGTCAGCACTATTGGGAACGCCATCATTATCATCGTCATACTGCCTATTTGAACATCCATCATTGTCAACATTTTCACCCTCAGGAGTATCAGGGCACAGGTCGGCACTGTTAGGGATACCGTCATTATCATCATCACTTTCAAAAACGGCTGTAACGGTAACATTTGAATTAACAGTAATATTAACTGGGTTATTGAAACCGGAGGCAGCTCCCGTCCAGTTTATAAATACGAAATTATCAGATGGAGTGGCAGTAATTATCACCGAACTGCCTTCCTCATAGGTTCCAGAGCTTGGACTAACGGTTCCACCGGATTGAGGGCTGGCTTGAGTTGTCAGGGTATATGTTACAGTTTCTGGTAAAGAATCGGAGTCTGAATCATTGGAACAAGCTATACATAGCATCAAAGCTAAAAGAAGGGATAGTCTTTTCATCACAATATAAATTTGGTTAGGTTTTTAAATTTAGGATTTAACCAAATTTTCTACAATACTCAATTTGAGTATTTTTTAATCATTAGAAAAACCCTTTTAAGATTACAATTTTTAAAATGTCCTTATTTTTTGGGAGGGGATAGTTAAGCAAATTTTATTTCCCAATTTTGAGTAACAAAAAAAGCCAAACACTGTCGTATTTCGCTTGTTGTAGCGGGAAGCATCGAATTATCGAACCAAAATGATTTTATAGGCGATTTTTTAAAGGTTATTGAATTTGATTAAAAACATTTATTAATCGAAGCTTTCAGTTTTGATTAGATTTCCTTCACTATCAAATTCTTTATATTGACCAGATAATGAACCATTCTTATAATTTCTAATATTTCTCAATTGCCCATTTTCATAAAAATTCTTTACCTCATAAGAAGAACGACCTTCTTTAAAATTCCTTATCTCCCTTAGTTGACCGTTTTCATAATAGCCCTTCCATTCTCCATAAGGCTGTCCATCCATGTAATTTTCTATATCACTTATTTGTCCGCTTTCAAAATAACGCTTCCATTCACCATTACGTTCATTATAATCCTCTGTATAATTTTCAATCAATTTTAATTGTCCGTTTTGATAATAACTCTTCCATTCTCCTATTTTTATATCATCATATATAAAATTTCCTGTGGACTCTAATTGTCCATTGTCATAATAACTCTTGAATACTATAGAAGAAAGACCATCCTTATAAATTTTAATATCTCTTATCTGACCGTTTACGTAATAACGCTTCCATTCTCCTATTTTTATATCACTGTATTCTTCTTCACTATATTGTTCTTCGCTTAAATAAATTTCTATTGATTCTAATTGTCCATTTTCATAATTTGTCTTCCATTCTCCAGAACGATTTCCCTTCTTGGTAAAATTTTCAAGCTTACTTAATTGACCATTTTTATAATAACTCTTCCATTCTCCTATTTTTTTATCATCATAAACACCATCTCCATTATAATTTCCTATTGATTCTAATTGTCCATTATCATAATAGCTCTTAAACTCTCCAGAACGTTTACCATATTTATAATTTGAAAGCTCCCACAATTGTCCGTTTTCATAATAACTTTTCCATTCCCCTTTTTGTCTATTTAGATAAAAATAATCGTCTTTGCTATAATCGTCTTTACTAAAATAATTTCCTATTGCCTTTAATTGTCCATTTTCATAATAATGCTTCCATTCCCCTATTTTGGTATCAAATTCATCTCTAGCCACAAGATAATTTCCTATTGATTCTAATTGGCCATTGTTATAATAAGTTTCCCATAGTCCATCTTTAGCTCCATTTATATACTTCTCATTACACTTTAATTGTCCATTTTCATGGTACTCTTGCCAAAGCCCGTCTTTTTTTCCATTAATATAATTGCCCTTGCTTGTAACTTGACCCTCATAACTATATTGCTCATAAAAACCATGCTCAATATCATCCTTAAAATTCACTTTTGTTTCTAACTGTCCATTATTATAATAGTACTCCCAAATGCCTTCTTTTTTATCATCTATATAGTTTCCTTTTATTCTTATATTCCCATTGTATGGGTCAAAATCTTCCGAAAGGCCATTTTTTTTATTGTTCTTCCAATATTCTCTTATTGAAAGTTTGCCATAATAATTGTCGTATTCTTCTGAAACACCATCTTTTTCACCATTTTTGAAAGTTTGTTTGCTGATTAAATCACCTTTCTCATTATTTTGTATCCAAACACCATCTTTTTTTCCATTTTTTATAAAGCCTGATATTTCAAAAGTCATATTCTGATTATATTGTTTTACCTCTCCTGTATATAAATTACCATTAAGGGAGTACTCTTCATTATCATAGCCATCATACGCTACATTTAAATCATCATAGGCAACTGTTATATCCTTCTTATCGACTTTTAGTGGTTCTTTTAAATCATATCCGTTATTAAAAGCACCTCCCTGAAGTGTAAAAACACTCGATTCCCATCCATCCCTGTAATTGGTTTTTACCAAATCTCCATACTCTAAGTACTCCTCACTGTAACCATTTAGCACTCCTTTAGAATAATTTTTTCTTGCTTGTATCTTTCCATCTGTATGATAAAAGGACCATACGCCGTCCTGCAATCCATCCTTAAAATTACCTTTGAATGCAATCATACCATTCGGTCTTATGTTTTGACAACCGCCATTAAAGGGTTTACCGTTATGATTCATTGTTCCAGAAGTTTGGTCATAGTTCAATTCATTTACAGAAACTATTTTTTCTTGTGCATTGCTTTGATAAGTACCTAAAAAAAGGAAAGCAGTTAACAATAACAAGTTTACCTTGTAAAGCGTTATTTGTTTGATAATTAACTTCATAAATTAGTTCTTATTTAGTTTTACAATATAGAGAATAAAATAACTGGAAGAATAAAAAAAAAGCCCCTTGATTTCTCAAGGAGCTTCTGTGTAGCGGGAACTGGACTCGAACCAGTGACCTTCGGGTTATGAGCCCGACGAGCTACCTACTGCTCTATCCCGCGATATAGGACTGCAAATATACAATCCTTTTTAATTTCTACAAGAATAAAATTAGAAAATATTATTGCTCTATACTATCAGCTTGAAAAGCTATCAATTCTGAGTTGGAAAACTGAACAGAAACTTGAATAGGATTGCAACACACTTCGCAATCCTCAATATAAGATTGATTAGAAACCGAATTATCGATTAACATAGATATACTTTCCCAACAATATGGGCAGGTAAAAAAGTGTTCTAACATATGTTAAAAATAAAAAAATAGCCATCAAAAATGATGGCTATTCAAAACAATATTTAAAAATTAATTTTATTCTTTTTCAATATCCATTACCGCGGTAGAATTTTGTAATTCTAACAAACCTAATGTTGGTGGGTTTTTACCTGAAACGCTTATATATTCTTGATTTAAATTATTATCACTAACCATGACTGTATTTAACTTTGTTAAGTTAATAAGATCTATAGGCAAATCACCTGTAAACTGATTAGTGGACAATAATAACTCTTCTAAATCTTTTAATTGGGCAATTTCAATAGGAATTTCTCCATTCATTTTGTTATCCATTAAACTCAACTTTTGAAGTTTTGTTAATGCATAAATCTCAGTTGGGATTTGTCCTGTTAAATAGTTACTTCCTAACAACAGTTCTCTTAGATTGGTAAGTTCCATTAAAGAGGCTGGTATCTTACCAGTAAGTTTGTTGCTGTATAATTTTAAAGATTCTAATTTTTTCAATTCTCCCAATTCTGTTGGAATATTACCTTCAAAACCATTCATAAACAATTCAAGCGATGTTAAATCTTTTAAATTTTTTAGAGACGTTGGAATGGTTCCAGTTAATTTATTAAAACCTAGATTTATCTTCCTTAAGTGAATTAAACTTCCTATTTCTGCAGGCAAATTTCCTTGTAAGTTGTTGAATTGAAGATTTAATTCAACTATTTTTTCGTTTTCAATCTTAACACCGTACCAAGAATCTATTGATGCACTTAAATCCCAAGTAGAATTCCATTCGGTTCCGTTGGTCGAGTGGTATAGAGCAATTAATGCGTCTTTTTCAGTTGAGGAAATATTAGCAAATGAGTAAAATGCTGTTAATATAAAGATTAGTGATAACTTTAAGGTCTTCATGATGTGGTTAAATTTGGGATTAACTAGTACGAAGATATATCACAATCAGACTAATTGCTATTTTATTCGATGAAATGCATTATATTTTAACATTTACAAATCGATGAATGACACTTAGGTATCACTTTGACTATTTTTAAAAACTAACATTCAATAATTCTCCGCTTATTTGAAGTAATTGGATTTCTGCCAATTTTGCTAAATATTTAGCTTGATTTCTATTTAATTCAGCATTTAGGAGATTCAATTGCGCTTGCCTAAATTCTATAGAGTTAACTTGTCCTAATTTGAATTTTTCGGAGGTTCTTTCAAAATTATTTTGTGCTGTTAAAATATTTTCTTCTTGTATATTGTAAATGACTAATTTGTTTTGATAATCATCCCAGGCATTATTGAAATCACGTTCTATATTCATAAGGATTTGCTCCTTCTGAATTTGTTGATTTTCTAAATTAATTTTCGCATTCTTTACCCGATTGAAAGTAGCCCCACCGTCAAATAAATTCCATGAAAAATTCAAACCACCTGATAGCCCAGTATTTGTAGACACCGCCACAAAGGATGCTGCATTATTATTATTTTCATTCCAACCATAAGTACCAGTTAATCCGATAGTAGGCAAAAAACCTGATTTACCAAATTTTAGTGCCAAATTACTTATGTCTATGTTTTTTTCGGTTTGCAATAACAGTGAATTTCTTGTTTTAGCACCTTCATAAAGAGCTTCCTTGTTTAACAAACCAGCAAAACTTATTGCGGTATCTACAGAGAAATTATTTCCTAAAGCATTTCCTAGTACCACATTTAAGTCGCGCTTAAAATTTATCAGTTGTTGTTTAGCGTTAATTAAATTAATACTATCATTGTTAATGTCTACTTCAGCATTTAAAATACCCAGCTTTGTGCTTTGTCCATAATCGAACTGATATTTTGCACGTAAAAGGCGATCTTTAGAAATTGTCAAAGTTTCATTTAAGGCGTCTATATTTTCTGTTAATTGTGCAACATTGTAGTACACAGAGAATAGTTGAGATATGGTGTTTTCTATGGTTTCTCTGGCCTGTAACTCTGTTAATTTGTATTGTTCTTTTAGTTGTTTGTAATTATAACTCCTACCAAGACCATCAAATAAGACGTAATTAACATTTATTGAAGCATTATATCTTGAACTTTCCGCTCCATCAAGTACCCGAACATCACCATTAGAAAGTTCTGCTTCAGTATCATCAATGTTATAAGTAGCACCTGCATTGGCTCTAATTGTGGGAAGATAGCCAGAATTTAAAATACTGGCATTGTTCATAGCTAAATCTAAACTATTATTCGCCAATTTTATTCCATAGTTATTCTCTAATGCTAACTTTACAGCGTCATTTGGGGTTACTATTTGTTCTTGACTGTGGTTCTTATAAGCATGAACAAATAGTAAAATAAAAAAAACAACTTTAATATTCATGTTCTTCATTTTGTTCTTTAATAGCCCTTTCTACTTGCTCTTTCGCTACTCTTTTACCAGAAGCTAACCATGCCATACTAACTTTCGCACTATTCGTTGCCGATAATAAAATTGGCAATACTATTAGCGTCAAAATTGTGGCCATTCCAATGCCATAAGCAATAGAAATAGCCATTGGTTGTAAAAATTGGGCCGCTCTGCTCTTTTCTAAAAGTAGAGGTGCAATACCGGCCACTGTTGTTAGAGACGTTAAAAAAATGGCTCTAAATCTATTTTTTCCTGCTTCAAATAAGGCTTTATCGAAAGACATACCCTCTGTTAAAAATGAATTAAATTTACCTATTAAAACTAAACCATCATTTACCATAATACCAATCAACGCTATGATACCTAACATTGAAGAAATATTTATTGGGAAACCATGCAAGTAATGTCCCCATCCAACGGCTATAAAACTTAAAGGAATCATTAAAATTAAAAGAAATGGCTGACTATAACTTCTAAACGTAAAGGCAATAACTACATAAATTAAAAATATTACAACTGGAAGCGTCGTTGCTGCAGATTTTGAAAGTTTATTAGCCTCTCGGTTTTGACCTTCATAAGAAACCGATATTGAAGGGTATTTCGATAAGATATCGGGCATAATATTATTTCTAATATCTTCAATAATTTCAGTAGGACTTCCTTTGGCATCTGCCAAATCAGCATTAACTTGAATTTCTCTTCTACCATCTAAATGTCTTATACTCTCTTCTCCTCTTTTAATTTGATAGGTTGCTATTTCACCAAATGGAACTCTCTCTCCATTAGGAGTCACAATTCTCATATCATCCAAATCGTTAATCGACTCTCTGTTTGTTCTATCATAACGCACCCACACCCTAATTTCATCTTGTCCTCGCTGGAAACGTTGCGCCTGTAAACCAAAAAAGCCGGATCTTACTTGGGCCATAACATCCCTTAAATTTAAGCCTAATGCATAAGCAGATTCTTTCAACTCAATATTTATCTCTTTAATACCCTCCGGATCTGTATCTGTAATATCGGCCAAAAGGGCATTATTCTCCAAAACCTCTCGTAATTCTGCAGTAGCTTCTTTTAATTCCGCTGTATTAAAGCCTAAAAGAGATACTGAAACTGGAGTTCCACCAAAATTTCGGCCCGAACCAAAAGTAAGAAGTTCTACACCATACACCTCACCTACTTCTTTACGTATAGAATTGGTTATTTCTTGAGCTGAAAAGTCTCTTTCTTCTCCTCTTAACAAGTTTACAGATAAACTGGCCTTATTATTTCCTGGTCCTACATTTTTTACAATATTTTCTACTACGGGTTTGTTATCTGTTTGACGCTCAGTAAAAACCGTGTTTATTCGCCATGCAGCGTCTTCAACCATAGAAATAATTGAATCTGTAATTTTAGGATTGGTACCTTCTGGCATTAATAAATTAATGCTCACGCGATCACTATCTAAATTAGGAAAAAAGGCACTTTTTATAACACCTCCTTGATAAGCACCAATGGTTATTATCATAAGTCCTAAAAAAATTGAAAATGTTATAAAACGTTGCCTTAAAGCAAATTTTAAAATGGGACTATACAATTGATCTCTTAAATATTTCATAAAGCGATCACCATATTCATTGAATTTTCGAAGTTTTAAAAATACTTTTTCAATACCACGTTTCTTTTTTTGTTGTTTGGGCGTTATTTTTTCCAATGCCTTAGAATGCGCTATATGTGCAGGTAATATGACCAAAGCTTCAAAAAGCGAAACGACTAAGGTTAATATGACGATTAATGACACTTCACTAAAAGTATCACCTATACGTCCATCTAAAAACAAGAAAGTAGAAAAAGCAAGCACCGTAGTTAAAATAGCTGATATGATGGGTGGTAAAACTTCTATTGTGCCATCAATAGCGGCCTGAATTCTGGGTTTGCCTTTTTCATAATGTTGATAAATATTCTCAGATATTACAATCCCATCATCAACTAAAATACCTACTACAATTATCATCCCAAAAAGAGACACTAAATTTATAGTTATCCCAAAATACGAAGCAAAAATGAACATTCCTAAAAAGGAAACCGGTAGGCCTAATGCCACCCAAAATGCTAATCGAGTATTAAGGAATAAAGACAAGAAAATCAAAACAAGAAAAATTCCCATAGCTCCATTTTCCAATAATAACCATGTTCTATCTCTTAAATTAATTGAACTATCTCTAACTACATCAATTCTTACCCCTGTATTTTTTTCATTAAACTCTTCAATATATTTGTTAACACTAGCTGCGGCACCCAATAAATCTTCATTATTCGTATTAGTAATCTCGATATTTACGGAAGGATTACCATTAAAATAGGAGGCATTAGGAGTTTCGGAAAACCTATCTCTTACCGTGGCGACGTCTTGAAGTCTTACAATAGTTCCATCTTCCTTAGCTCTGACCGTCAGATTATTTAGCTCAATCCCGTAATAGGATCGGTTATTTGCTCTTATTAAATAATCTTCAGCTTCAGTTTTTATATTACCTCCCGAAGAAAGTATATTAGCCTGAGAAACTGCCTCTGCTACCTCTGAAAAAGTTAAATCATATGCTAAAAGGTCATTTTCCCTAACTGCAATTTCAATTTCCTCATCAGGATACCCTGAGACGTTTATCTGAGAAATACCTTCAATATTGCGCAAATCATTTTCAACCTGCCTCCCTATACTTTTTAATGTCTTCAGATCAACATTTTCGCCATTAATTGCAAAATCAATCGTTTGCCGATAATTCTCTTGTTTAGCTACTACCAAAGGTTCCATTCCTGTTGGATAGTTTGGGACTCGATCTACAGCATTTTTTACTTCTGCTAACATAGCATCAATATCTTCTCCTCTTTCGATTTCAATAGCTATACTCCCCCCATTTTCCCTTGCCGTAGAGGTGGTTCTATCTATGCCTTTTAAACCTTTTAAATTATCCTCTATCTTAAGAATAATACCTTCCTCTATTTCCTGAGGCGCAGCACCAGGATATGCAATATTTATACTAATGTTTTTAGCGTCTTGAAGCGGTAAATAAGATGATTTTAATTGAAGTATGCCAAAAACACCAAACAAAACAAAACCAATGAGCACTACATTAACTGCAACACTATATTTAATAAAATATGAAATTATTTTTCTCATATTAATTATTTAATACTCTTGATTCCTGTTTGGTATTGGATAAATTAGCTGGCTTTACAAGCATACCAATAAAAGCTCCTGCTAATGGTCTAGAAAGTATTTTGGTGCCATCTGGAACACCTTTTATAACAACATCATTTGGAAAGAAATAAACGGGATCAATTTTTAAAACATCCAGTAAACTGTCTTTTAAAATAAATATTTCAGAATCATTAACTAGTAATTTTCTCGAGATTTTAATTGCGTTAGGCTCTTCAGAAGCTTGCAATTGTGCTTCAAGGTACATGCCTTCTTTCAAATTATCCGATTTAACCTCAACGTAAACCTTAATCGTTTGAGTGGTTTGGTCAATTTTACTATTTATTCGAACTACTTCGCCAATATAAGACTCTTTACCACCTATAGTACTTAGGTTAACGGATTCGCCTATTTTTAATAAATCGCTGTATGATTTACTAATAGCTAGTTCTACCTCATAAACAGAGGCATCAATAAACTCTCCTAATTTTTGACCAGGTCTTACAAGAGTGCCTTTGGTTACCAAAGCTTCAGTAAGAACCCCATCATAAGGTGCTGTAAGTCTGTATTTAGAGAGTCTTTGCTCTAAGTTTTTAACATTATAATAGGCTGATAATATACCTCGACCAGTAATAAAATAACTAACCTTTTCATCATTTATATCTGGAAGAGCATTTATAGACTTATCCATATCAAAAGCCATCAGATACTTTTCCCAAACTTTATAATGTTCCGGAAAATCTAATCTTAAATCTGGAATGATAGAGGTTATTAAATTATAAAGATTACTTTTAGCAGCCTGCACGGATGCAAAATATTCGCTTGAGTTAATTTTTATTAAAGTTTCACCTTTTTTGAAAGACTGACCTGCTTTAAAATCATGAGAACTCGATTCAAATATTCCTTGAACTTCAGAATACAACTCAAATCTATTTTTTGCAATTAAATTTCCATTTGCTGGAATGATAATTGGAATATTAGTATTCTTTACAGTTTCAACAAAAACAGTTTTAACAACTTTTTCAACTTTAGGCCTTACTTTTTTATTATTTTCAATAATATAATAAGCGCCTAAGAAAGACGCTATTAAAATTAAAATACCAATACCAATTAGTGCTATTTTTCGCATTTTTGAGCTTTTGATGGTCAAGGATGCAAAATTACCTAATTAGTAACCCGTATGAGTTAAAAAAAACTTAAAATTAACTTTCGAGGGTATCTATTTCAAATTGAATAAATTCCCATTTTTCCATACAATTTTGTAAATCACTTTTCAGTTTTTGGTAATTTTCAAAAAAGTTAGCTTTGGAAGTAACTTCTTCATAATTAACTTCCAACTGAACGTCTATAGATTTTATTTGTCGTTCTAACTCACCAATTTTAGATTCAATATTACTTAACTTATTATTTAAGCTTTTTAATTTTTTTTGCTCTTCGTAAGATTGTTGTTTGTTTTCTTTTGGTAGTTCTTTAATAACGGTTCGTTTCTCAACCTCACGTAAACTTTCTACCTTACGCTGATCTAAATAATAGTCTATATCACCTAAATATTCTTTGAGTTTGTGATCTTTAAATTCATAAACCTTATTGGTTAATCCTTGGAGAAAATCACGATCATGCGATACTAGAATTAATGTGCCTCCAAAACGTTTTAGAGCTTCTTTCAAAACATTTTTAGACTTAATATCCAAGTGGTTTGTAGGCTCATCCATAATCAAAACATTAAATGGTTGAAGCATTAATTTTGCTAAAGCTAAACGGTTACGTTCACCACCAGAAAGTACTCTTACATATTTTTCAACCTCATCGCCACGGAATAAAAATGATCCTAAAATATCCCGCACCTTGCTTCTGTTGGTTTCATTTGCAGCATCAATCATGGTATCTAAAACGGTTTTATTGCCATCTAAATACTCCGCTTGGTTTTGGGCAAAATATCCTATTTGAACATTGTGTCCCAGTTTTAAATGCCCATTGTATTTGATATCGCCCACAATTATTTTTGCGAGGGTAGATTTTCCTTGTCCATTTTGACCAACAAAAGCTGTTTTGCTATCACGTTCAATAAGCAAATTTATATGCTTTAACACATGGTTATCGCCGTAATTTTTTGAAATATCTTCAGCTTCAACTACCACCTTTCCGGGAGTAATGGAGACTGGAAAATTAAGAGTCATCACACTATTATCATCCTCATCAACCTCAATTCTATCAATTTTATCAAGCTTTTTGATAAGGGATTGTGCCATAGTTGCTTTGCTTGCTTTGGCACGAAACTTTTCAATGAGTTTTTCGGTTTGTTCGATTTGTTTTTGCTGATTTTTTTGGGATGCTAACTGTTGGGTTCTCAATTCTTCACGCAATACCAAATATTTTGTGTATGGCTTTGGATAATCATAAATCCTTCCCAAAGAAATTTCTATGGTGCGGTTTGTCACATTATCCAAAAACATTTTATCATGCGACACAATAACAACGGCTCCTGTATAATTCTTTAAAAAACCTTCTAACCAAATAATGGACTCTATATCCAAATGGTTTGTGGGTTCATCTAACAACAAAATATCATTGTTTTGAAGCAGCAATTTTGCCAATTCAATCCGCATCCGCCAACCTCCTGAAAATGTATCCGTTAGTTTATCAAAATCTTTTCGTTTAAACCCCAGACCCTGTAGAATTTTTTCTGTATCTCCTTGGTAGTTATAACCGCCAATAATTTCATATTGATGTTGCAGATCATTTATATCGACCATTAATTGATGATAGCCTTCGCTTTCATAATCGGTTCGTTCTGCTAATTGTGTATTAACCGATTCCATTTTGGCCTCTAAATCTTTAATTTCTGTAAAGGCTTCATAAGACTCTTCCAACACGGTTCTACCTAAAACAAAGTCGATATCTTGTTTTAAAAATCCAATTTTTAGTTCTTTATCCGTTGCTATTTGACCTGTATCGGGTTCCATTTCTCTGGATAGAATTTTAAGCATCGTAGATTTGCCAGCTCCATTTTTACCAATTAGACCTACTCTGTCGCCATTTCCAAGTTTAAATGTTATATCTTCAAAGAGATATTCTCCTTGAAATGAAATTGATAAATTATGGATGTTCATCATAAAAATGTAACTTTTATTACAAAAGCATTATTATTAATAATGTACTTTTACGTGTTTATTTGAGCTTGCAAAAATACATAATTATTATGTTTAAAAAAGGAACCAAATTATATAGTATTTTAATAGGAGTTTGCCCAAAGTGTCATCAAGAATCTATGTACACTAATAAAAACCCATATAACCTATCTGAAGCATTAAGTATGCATGAAAAATGCTCAAATTGCGGTATTAAATATAAAATTGAGCCATCCTTCTTTTATGGCTCTATGTATGTTAGTTATGGGTTAGGAATTGCATTTGCAGTTGCAGCTTTTATTATTTCTTACTACTTTTTTAAAGCCAGTATTAATAATATTTTTATTTCTATTATTGCAACGCTGGTTGTGTTTATGCCTATAATTTTGAGGTTATCTAGGAATATTTGGATCAATCTTTTTATACATTATGATAAATCCTTTGGAAAAAAGTGATTCGTTAAAAACGTTTGATATCAATTTCTACATTTAAAGGAATGTTGTTTTCAATAAAACCAAAAAGTTTATTGGCTACATAAGGCCCCATCATAACACCTCTCGTTCCCAAACCATTTAAAACATAAAGGTTTTTGTGTTTTGGATGTTGCCCTACCAAAGGCCTCCTGTCTTTAACCGTTGGCCTAATTCCTGCTACTTGATTTATAACCTTGAATTCGCAATTTATAAGCTTTTTTAGCTTATACAAGAGTTCTTCTTTTCCTTTTTCGGTTACTTTTTGAGTTAGGTCTTTCCATTCATAAGTGGCCCCAACTATATATGAATCCAGGCCTAATGGAATTAAAAAAATACCTGCCTTTAATACAAACTCAATTTTTAATCCTGGAGCTTGTATGGTAAGTAATTCTCCCTTTGCTGGAACTAAAGGCAAATGGTTGAAAAAAGGGTTATGCTTTATACCAAAACCTTCAGCAAACACGATGTTCTTGGCAATTATTTCGTGGTATTTAATATATGTTTCTTCAACAATTAATTCTTCATAATCAAAGCGATTATCGAACAGTAATCCATTGCTTAATAGGTCTTTTTTATAAGCATCAAGCATGGTTTTCACATCTAGCCTTCCTGTTTCTAAAACTTCACCGAAACCAAAAGGCGCATTAACTGATTGATTTTCATTTTTAATAATTTTTGTTGAAAGATATTCAGATAGTAAAGGTTTGTCTGAAGCTGTAAACCAATCGTTTTGTTCTTCTAAAGAAGCAAATTTTCGATATACCGGGATTTTATAATCGAGCTTTACGTTAAGTCTTTTCTCTATACTAGCATAAAGGGGCAATGCCATTTCAAGTTGCTCTTTACATTTCCAAACTGTTGTAAACCGTTTTAAAACTACCGGATTATACAAGCCCCCTGCTACGGTTGAGGATTGTTGTGAAGCGTTATCAAATACCACAAAGGTTTTATGGTGCTTTCTTAACTGCTCACAGAAACTAATGCCTGCAATACCTATCCCTACAATAATATAATCTACTTGCATATTTTGCGAATATATATAGAATAATGGATTCCTGCCTTCGCAGGAATGACAAAAAAAACGCTCACTTTTAGGTGAGCGTTTTTTTTATTATTTGAAATATCAAATTAGTATGTCCACATATCTAATTCAAAATCTCTAATTTTATCTTTGATCCTTTCAGATTCGAGCAACTGCATTAAAGCATTTTGGGACACATACTCATTAACTGCTCGATCACCTTGCACATTTTCTTCTCTGTAAATATAACCCTGAAAGCGTCTAGCGTTTAAAAGGTGATCAAAAGAAAATGGCATAGAACTATTTTCATTGTTGAAAGATTTTGCCTCATGCAGCACCTCTCTTGCATCTGGGAAAAACACCCAAAATAAAGGGACTAAATCTGGTTCTTCTTCATCAATAAAGTTAACGTCAGGTGCCACTGGAGCGATACCTAGCAGTCTGTATTTCATTTCAGCTTGACGCTTATCAAAATACCAAAGTCCTTTTATACGGTACTCTCTAATATCAGCAGCAGTAATATCTCTTCTGTTAATATATTCCGGAGATAGTTCCTCCCCAGCATTTAATTGCTCAATACCTAACTCTGTAGTATCTATCTTCACTAAGGCAGCTTCAATATCTTTTAGTGTACGCTTTGTTGTAAAATAAGAGTCATCATAAATGTTTTCTATTTTACCCTCTTTTACGGCTTTCATCAGCACGTCGTACAACGATCTTCTGTTGCTACCAATATTATTGGTATCTATTGGATAATATAGTGGAAAGTTTGCGCGCTCATCTAACACTATCCGTTCCCAAACCATTTTAGAAAACAAGATATCTCTATCGTCAACATAGCCATATTCCAATGGTTTATCATTGTCAACTGCCCTTTGAGCTGCTGTCCTTACTCCTATTTCTTCAGGGCTTTTAGCATTTAGTATATTGGCTTGCGCGAACATACTGGATGCTGTGAAAACAGTAGCAACGGTTAATAAAAAACTCTTTACATTCATAACTTAATCTTATTTTACATTTTGTACAGTAATAACTAAACGTTAAAACTTGTATTTTAGTTTGTTAACTCAACCAAAACTGGAGATACCTTTTTAAGTATTACGCTAACACCATTAGCTTTCGCTTCGATATCGAATATTTGTACATCAGAACCACGTTTTGCTTTGCTTAACGCTTGTTTAGCTCTACTATCCAATTTGTTTCCGTTTACATCAATTGTTGGTTGACCAGCAACTTTAAATTTAAATCCAGTAACACGTAATGGTAATTCAAAATCGAAATCATCAAATTTTGCACCAATTGTAGAAATCTCAAGGGCGTTACGTTGCATTTTGATTGCTCCATCTTCACCTCTTACAGTTCCTGTTGGTTTTGGTAAATCTTTAATTCTGAATTTCGCATTATCGCTAACTTTTCCACCATCTGGTAACGTACCAGTAACATTAATAGTTACTTCTCTACCTTTGATTAAAGTAGCATCCATAACATAGCTACTGCCTGAACCTCTAGATAATCCTTGTGCACTCGCGGTTACTTTGTTATCTGGGATACCAGCAAATGAAATCGTCATTGGGTTTTTAACACCACGATATACTACGTTCATTTTATCTGCAGAAATAGTTGCAGCATTTGGCTTTGCAACGGTAGCAAATGATGAGTTTACAGGAACTTCAATTTCTTCTCCTCCTTCACCAAATATTAGCTTACCTTCTATCTTGTGCTCTCCTACACCACCAGTTCCAACTTTGAGCTTTACTTTACCATCTTCGATTGAGTATTGACCCTCAGTAAGTTTTCTTCCATCTAAAGTTAATTCAACTCTTTTTGGTTTTGTTGTCGCATCTTTACGTCCTAGTACAATTTGTCCATCAAATTGCTCACCATTAAAGTAAGCCGATTTAGAAGTTTCCATTAAGGTCGTATAGTTGGTCATAGATACTTCACTTGAAAGTGTGCCTTGTAACATGTTTGCTAATACTTCAGACTCAGTCGTTTTAATATCAGCTTGCATTTGCGTCATTTTTGTTAGAGAAGCCACTAAAGGGAATCCTTTGAAATGGTAATCTAACCAGTCTATTTTAATACCGTCTCTGTTAATTTCTTTTTCAGTACTGAATTTTTCTTGAACATCCTTAACGATACTTTCCATACCTTTTTCATCTTTCAACAAATTGACAACGCCGTCTCTAAAAGAATTTATTTGATTTAAAAATTCTTGTCCTTCAGGCTTAATTTTGTCTCCCTTAAAGAAATTTTGATCCAGGTAATCTCCCTTGTCCATGATTTCATAATCGGTAGGGTTGTCAACGGTAGCTGTCATTTTTCCTTTTAGTTCCTCCAAATAAGCATCAAACTTGTGGGCCAAATCATCAATTTGATCTGCTTTGGATTTTAAAGGTGCATACTTTTCTGGTTGATCTGCAGCTTTTTGGTCTAAACTTGCTACAAAATTTTGATTTCTCTGCTCTGTAGCTTGGTTAGATTCTGTAAGCTTTTCGTTCATTAATCCGAAGGCTGAAAGCACTTCTTTTGACATATTTAAAGCTAGCATCGCTATAAATATTAAATACATCAGATTAATCATTTTCTGTCTGGGTGATAGTTTTCCTCCTGCCATGTGTAATTAGGTTTTTGGTTAATTAATAGTAATTTGGGAATTAAAAAACTTCCTAATTAATTTCTGTTCATTGCAGAAAGCATACCACCATATACACCATTTAATGATGATAGGTTAGATGCTAAAGATTGCATTTGCTCTTTAAGTTTGCCAGCATTTTCAATAGATTCTTCATTGATAGTAGCTTGCTTGTTGATGCTTTCTAATTGCACTTTATATAAGCTATTTAACGATTCCATTTGAGCTGCAGCTAATGATAATTCCTCACCATATTTCTTACTTGCTTCAATTGAATCAACTGTTGAAGACATATTTTTGGCAGCACCTTCAAAATTTTTGATACTGTCTCCCAAACTTGCAATTAATTCACCATCAATCTTAGCTTCTTTTAATAATTCGTCTAATTTTTTAGATAGTAAACCTTGAGCATCTTCTTTTCCTTCTTTTTTACTTGATTGTCCACCAGCCAATTCTGGATATACTAATGACCAATCTAATTCATCATCAACAGGTTCGAATGCTGATAGTGCAAAAATAATTGCTTCTGTTACAAGACCAATGGTTAACATAACGTTACCGGTTAGTGGTCCAATTTCAAAGTGAATAATTTTGAATAGAGCTCCAACGATTACAATTGCTGCTCCTAATCCGTAAGCCATATTCATGAACTTTTTACTTGCTTTTGACTTTGCCATAATTTTCGATTTTTAATTTAAGTAGGTATACTTAAGTAGGTTAATTAATAGTTATTATTATTGATTTGATTTAATTCTAAATTTATTTATTGTCCGTTCTTAGTTACTTGAGTCCCCATGTAATCTTGAACAGTTCTGAAGCCTATATAACTTCTTGCTGAATCTGCATATTCATAATCTCTTGAACTTACTTGTAAGAAATACGCAACATCTTTCCATGAACCACCTCTTACAATTTTACGTTGGTTATCATCATCGTTAACACTTGGATTAATTGTTGATGTGAATTCATAAGCTGAAGGATCATAAGAGGCATTTACCCATTCTGATACATTACCAGCCATGTTATATAAGTTATAATCATTAGGTTCATATGATTTGGCTTCAACTGTATACAGTGCTTGGTCTGCGGCATAATCACCTCTTACAGGTTTAAAGTTCGCCATAAAGCAACCCCTATCACTTTTTGTGTATGGTCCGCCCCATGGATACGTTGCAGCTTGCAGGCCACCTCTTGCAGCATATTCCCATTCGGCCTCTGAGGGCAATCTGAAAGTATTTACCATAGCGGCTCCTTTTTTGGATTTTTGATATGAATTTTTGTTAATAGTTCTCCACTCACAAAATGCCTTCGCTTGTTTCCAAGTTACCCCCACAACTGGGTAATCACTATATGCATCATGCCAGAAATAATCGTTATGCATGGGTTCGTTGTAAGAATAGGCGAAATCCCTAATCCATACAGTTGTGTCTGGATATACTTCAATTTCTTCTTTTTTGATGGCGTCTTTACGACTTAAACCTCTATTTCTAGCTGCTTCCTGAATATCCATGTAGCTGTACTGAAATTTGAACTTTTTAACATCCCAAGTACGTTGACCGTTATAGGATTCTTCCAAAGGTAAGTACATAGTATCCATAACTTCGGTATAATATTCATCTGGATATTCAGAGGTATCAAAAACTAAATCAATGTCCTTGTTTAACTTTCTACCTTCATATCCTGTTGGACCTAAACCAGTGTAGTTTTCAAACATATACTTTTCGTAAACAGACATATTAGCTGTATCAGCATCTTTAAATGCGTACTCACCTATACCTCCATCATCTGGAACTTTGCCAACTTCATCGGCTAAAATGGCTAATTTCATTCTGACAATAGAATCTCTTACCCAATTAACGAATTGACGGTATTCACTGTTTGTTATTTCGGTAGCGTCCATATAAAAGGCTCGAACAGTAACTGTTTTGGAAGGTGCATCGTGCACTCCTGCCAAATCATCATCTGCTTTACCCATTATAAATGCACCACCTGGAATAAGTTCCATACCGTATGGCTTTTCTGGGTGCCATTTTTTTCCTTTAACACCAACTAGCTCGCCTCTATCTTTAGAGCCGCAACTAGACATAATTGCTAATACTGTGGTTAATAAAATAAACTTCTTCATATCCATAGAAAACTCGAGGTTAATTATTTAAGCTTCAATTTGAGAGCGTAAACATATTTATATATTTTTTAAAAAACAACTTTTTATCTAAAAAATTTACATTTCATCGTAAAAAAAATACATTTTACCGATGAAATCAACTATTTGACCATACTTTGTCTATAACACACAATTCTTTTGAAATGCTTTATACCAACGGTCTGGCACCTTATTATTACAGGCATCCAGGTAATCTTGATGCATGCAAGGTAATAACGTGTGTCTTTTTAATTTATTATTAACTTCTGATAAAAAAGGTATTTCAATCCACCATCTACCAGTTTTATTACTTTTATAAAAGACCAATTCCTCTGATTCCACCAATGTTATAAACTTTTGATAATTCTTGTCATCTGAAAAATCATCATCTTTTACTCTAAAATTAACCCCTTCAATAAAATACCAAATCATTTGAGAAATTAACATAGCTGTCAATTCATCATCCTTAGATGGCTTGTATTCATAAATTCCAAATGAAGTTACCTTATTACTTATTCCCGCATAACGTGATATAGCACAAATTTCTTTTCCATCTAAACCGTTAGGAGAATATTTTTGTTTTAAACTAACCTCAGCACCTTTTACCGATGTTAAATCTACAGTTACAATATTGGCATCTCGCATTACAGGCTCTACTATGGTAATATCTTTTGAAACTTGCCCTAACCTGTAGGATTCAAAATATAAACTATCCATTAAATCTATTTCTTCTTGGGAATTGAAATATGTTTGATAACCAATAGTTGCATAATTAAAAAGGTTATAGGGCTGGTCTAAAATTATTTTGCCAACAAAACTATTGTTTTTGATAGGTTTTGTTGAATCTCCTAAATTAAATTTAGCATCTACATTAACTATATTAACCATGGGTATTAATCCATCATAAGCCCTGTAATTTGCATAAGTAAGATCTTGGGAACCACCCAAAATAATAGGAATTATATTTTTTTTCACCAAAATATTTATGGCTTCCTTTAGAGCAAAATAGGTATCTTCAACACTTTCTCCTTTATTGATATCGCCCAAATCTGCAATGGTTACATTCCAACTTCCAGGAAAAAGGCCGTAAAAAGCTTTTCTTATTTCATCTAAATCAAAACTTTCACCTATATAATTTACATCATTTCGGTTCTCAAGAACTCCAATAATAGCTATTTTAACACCATCCAAATCGGGTATTCCATACTGTGAAGAATGAATTTTAAGTTTTCTTCCCAAAGTTTGTGTTGAAAGCAGCTCATTATGAGCCAAGACCAAATCTGAAACTGGAGTTAAAAAATTAAAGTTCATCAATAATAAAGTAAGTGTCTGTATTAAAAAATTGATAACACACAAATATCAATAGAATAAATGAGTTTTTTACAAGCTTTATGTTAAAAATAATCGTTGAAATACAAATATTCATTAAATTAATATTTGAATAATTGCGAATTTTGAATATCAACGATAAAATAGGAAATTATTTCTTTTTGGTTGTTTTCTTTTTCGGAGATACTTTTTTCTTGGTCGCTTTGGCTTCGATTAAAGCTTTTACATTTTCCAAGGTCATTTTTGAGACATCAACGGTTTTTGCTAATTCTATTTTAGTTTTTCCTTTTATAATATTGTGCCTTCCCCAACGTGCCTTTTCAATACGAATCCCTTCATCTTTCCAATTATGGACAACTTTATCTTTTTCCTTTTGAAGTTTATCTTCTATCAATTCAACGATATCATCATCAGACAAATTATCCCAATCATACTTTTTACTAACGTTGATGAACATGTTATTCCATTTGATAAATGGTCCAAAGCGTCCTTTTCCTTTTTGTACAGGTAAATTTTGATACATATATATAGGAGCATCTGCTTTTTGCTTTTCCTTGATTAAAACAACGGCGTCCTCGAGTTCTACACTCATAGGGTCCACACCTTTTGGTAAGGATACAAAAGAATCACCAAATTTCACATAAGGACCAAAACGCCCATTATTCACCTCAACTTGTTCTCCTTTATATTCACCTAAAGCTTTTGGAAGTTTAAATAAATCCATTGCCTCTTCATAGGTTATGGTGTTTAATTGTTGATCGGGACTTAAACTTGCAAATTGTGGTTTTTCTTCATCATCAACCGTTCCTATTTGTACCATGGGTCCAAATTTCCCTAAACGCACACTCACTTGTTTTCCGGTTTTCGGATCGGTTCCTAAGACACGTTCGCCAGATTCCCTATCAGCATTTTCCTTAACGTCTTCAACTGTTGGATGAAAATCTTTATAGAAAGATTTCATCATTTTGGTCCAATCTTCATTCCCGTCAGCTATTTCATCGAAATCGGCTTCTACTTTAGCAGTAAAGTTATAATCCAATATTTGTTCAAAATGATTCACTAAAAAATCGGTAACAATCATACCCACATCTGTTGGTATTAATTTTCCTTTATCCGAACCTGTTTTCTCGGTTAACTTTTTACTTTTAATCTCACTTCTTTGTAAGATTAATTGTTTATAATCACGTTCCTCACCTTCATTAGAGCCTTTTTCAACGTAATTTCTATTTTGAATGGTTGAAATGGTTGGCGCATAAGTTGACGGACGTCCAATACCCAATTCCTCCAGTTTTTTTACCAACGAAGCTTCGGTATATCTTGATGGTGGTCGTGTATAACGCTCTGTAGCAGTAATGTATTTATTTTGAAGTTTTTCGCCAATTTTTAAATCTGGAAGAATTCCTTCTTGCTCTACATCTTCATCATCAGTTCCTTCTAAATACACCTTTAAAAATCCATCAAAAGTGATGATTTCTCCATTGGCAACAAACTCTTCTTCAACTTTACTAGAAGCAATTACTTGAATTTTTAAACTGGTACGTTCCAACTCAGCATCACTCATTTGGGAGGCAATAGCACGTTTCCAAATCAAATCGTACAATCTAGCTTGATCTCTATCAATATCAACCGAATGCAATGAAAAATCTGTTGGACGGATGGCCTCATGAGCTTCTTGAGCTCCCTTACTTTTACCTTTATAATTTTGGGGTTTACTATATTTTGTGCCGAATGCAGACATAATCTCTGATTTCGCACCATTTCTTGCCTCTTCGGATAGATTAACACTATCGGTTCTCATATAGGTAATTAGTCCCGATTCATACAAGCGTTGGGCATTACTCATAGTCCTACTCACCGAAAACCCAAGTTTTCGGGATGCTTCCTGTTGTAACGTTGATGTTGTAAAAGGCGCTGCGGATGATTTTTTTGCAGGCTTTTTCTCTAAAGTTGATACTTGATATCCAGCACCTATATTTTTATTAAGAAACTCTAAAGCCTCTTTTTCGGAATTAAAATTCTTCGGAAGTTTTGCTTTGAAGGTTTGCCTATTTTCGTTTGAAAATTCCGCATCTATTCTGAAAGACACTACAGGTGTGAATTCTTGTATTTCACGTTCTTTTTCAACAATTAAACGCACAGAAACCGATTGAACCCGACCAGCGGATAAACCACCTTTTACTTTTCGCCATAAAACCGGAGACAGTTCGTACCCCACAATTCTATCTAATACCCGACGTGCTTGTTGCGCATCCACCAAATCGTAATCGATACCTCTCGGGTTTTCAATGGCCTTTTGAATAGCCGATTTGGTGATTTCATGAAAAACAATACGCTTAGTTTTATTTTTATCCAATTTTAAAGTTTCTGCTAAATGCCAAGCAATAGCCTCTCCTTCTCGATCTTCATCACTCGCCAACCAAACCATGTCGGCATTTTTAGCTAATTCTTTTAGTTTTTTTACAACCTCCTTTTTGTCTTTTGAGACTTCATATTTTGGTTTAAAATCGCCATCAACATCAACCCCTAATTCCTTGGAAGGCAAATCGGAAATATGCCCGAAACTAGATTCTACTTTAAAATCTTTTCCTAGAAATTTTTCAATGGTTTTTGCTTTTGCTGGCGACTCTACTATTACTAAATTCTTAGCCATACTACATTTTTTGAAGGTACAAATGTATATGAAAAAAAGTTTAACTTCCTAATTTTATAAACTATCTCTTTTTTTTTCAAATGAAAAAAGCCTGCATTTTCTATTTGAAACACAGGCTTTTTAATATATAAAATTTAACAATTATTCTGGTGTTGCTCCTATTTCATCAATGGCCGTGGGTTCGTCAAAACCTATTACATTTTTATAAATTAAATAAGTAGGATGATAAACGAAAGCAGCTGTAAATAAAACCCCTACAAAACACAAAATAAAACCTATAATTTGCGCCAATAAAGATGATACTATAATCAATCCAAAGGAAATAAGCCATTTTTTATTACCAAGTTTAAAACTTGCCTTTACCATATCTCCCACACTTAATTCTGGGTTAAATGCAAAAAATAAACTAAAATAAGATAATGGTACAATCGCATAAATTAAAGGAATGTAACATAGAAGTGCTGCAGGAATGGCAATTAAAATTGAGATTAACATCAACATGAATGCTTTACTCAAGTATTTTCCTTTAACAAAGTAAAAGAAATCTGAAGTTGTTACCTGCTCGTTGTAATCTAATCTTTTCATAATTCTGTAAAAACCTGCATTCAATGCTACTGAAATAGCGCCCAAAACAAAGATGCCCACGACGATAAACAAAATGTATAATAAAGACATACTAGCAAAAAAGGCATTGAATGCATCCGAGTCATTGTAACCACTTTCTTCTTGTGCGATTATCAATCCTATAAATGGAATATAAAACATAATAATTAATGGCAACATTACAATAAAAGTGAACAATTGTAATAAAAACCCTTGAAGCCATGTTTTTTTGAACAACTCGATGGATTCACTAAAAATAGTTCCGAAATCCAGTTCTTTTGCGCGTTCTATTTTTTCTTGTAAAGTATTCATTACATTCATTTTTAGACTGATTATTGTTTCTAGTTCATAAATGTAATAGATTTTTTTAAAACCGTTAAAAATTATCGCAAATAAAAAAGCCTACGGTAGTGCATAGTTTAGTTTTAGTAGGCAAAAAAAATTTAAGTAATCAACGCTATCTATTTTAAGATTTTTAATATTAAATTTAAACTGCCACTTTGTCATAAAACATAAATTAATCATATCTTTGCATACTTATTGAAATATATGAGTTTCTTGTATACTATGGAAAAAATAATAGACGAAAACAAACAAGGAGAATCTTTAGTATTGCACCAAAAACCTGGCAATAATCGTAAACTTTTTATTGAAAGTTATGGTTGCGCCATGAATTTTAGCGACAGCGAAATTGTTGCTTCCATTCTATCTGAACAAGGCTTTAATACTACCCAAAAACTTGAAGAAGCCGATTTGGTTTTGGTAAATACTTGCTCCATTCGCGATAAAGCTGAACAAACCGTTCGTAAACGTTTGGAAAAATACAACGCAGTGAAGCGAGACTATAACCCGAAAATGAAAGTGGGAGTATTAGGTTGTATGGCAGAACGTTTAAAAACGAAGTTTCTCGAGGAAGAAAAAATTGTGGATTTGGTTGTTGGACCAGATGCTTACAAAGATTTACCAAACCTCTTAGCCGAGGTTGATGAAGGTCGTGATGCCATAAACGTTATACTTTCAAAAGATGAAACCTATGGAGATATTTCGCCTGTACGTTTAAACACTAATGGCGTTACTGCTTTTGTATCTATAACTCGTGGTTGTGATAACATGTGTACTTTTTGTGTGGTACCTTTCACTCGCGGAAGAGAACGTAGCAGAGATCCGCAAAGCATCATAGAGGAAATTAATGATTTATGGAACAAAGGATTCAAAGAGATTACGCTTCTTGGGCAAAATGTAGACAGCTATCTTTGGTATGGTGGCGGACTTAAAAAAGATTTTGTAAAAGCTAGAGATATGCAGAAAGCTACCTCTGTTAATTTTGCAAAACTATTGGAATTATGTGCTAATGCACAACCTAAAATGCGGATTCGTTTTTCAACCTCCAATCCACAAGATTTAACCTTAGATGTTGTAAAAACCATGGCGAAACACCATAATATTTGCAATCATATACACTTACCTGTACAAAGTGGAAGCAATCGGATTTTGAAAGAAATGAATCGTTTACATACTCGTGAAGAGTACATGACTTTAATCGATAATATTAGAAAAATTATTCCAGATTGCGCTATAAGCCAAGATATGATTGTTGGTTTTCCAACAGAATCCGAAAAAGATTTTCAAGACACGGTATCACTAATGGAATACGTAAAATATGATTTTGGCTATATGTTCACTTATTCAGAACGCCCTGGAACACTGGCAGAACGTAAAATGGATGACGACGTCCCAGAAGAAACCAAAAAACGTAGATTAGCTGAAATTGTTGAATTACAACAAAAACATAGTGGATACAGAACCAGACAAAACTTGAACCAGGTAGTTGAAGTCCTTATTGAAAAAGAATCTAAAAAATCAAACTTACAATGGTCTGGGCGCACATCACAAAATTTGGTAACTGTTTTTCCTAAAGAACACTATAAAATTGGTGATTTGGTGATGGTGAAAGTTACCGATTGCACCTCCGCAACATTAATTGGTGAAGTGACTGGCTATTCGGAAAATAATTAAACCATGGAATCAGTACAAGCAATAAAACAACGTTTTGGAATTATTGGTAACTCGCCAGCCCTAAACCGTGCCATTGAAAAAGCGATTCAAGTAGCACCTACTGATATTTCAGTGTTGGTAACTGGTGAAAGCGGTGTTGGTAAAGAAAGTATTCCTAAAATTATACATCAATTATCGCATAGAAAACACAATAAATACATTGCCGTAAACTGTGGCGCCATTCCAGAAGGCACTATAGATAGTGAGCTTTTTGGTCATGAAAAAGGCTCGTTTACGGGTGCCACTCAAACACGTGAAGGCTATTTTGAAGTAGCCGATGGTGGCACAATTTTTTTGGATGAAGTAGGAGAACTACCACTAACTACACAAGTACGATTGTTACGTGTGTTAGAAAATGGTGAGTTTTTAAAAGTAGGTTCAAGCAAGGTCCAAAAAACTAATGTGCGTATTGTGGCAGCCACAAATGTAAATATGTTTGAGGCTATACAAAAAGAGAAATTTCGAGAAGATTTATTTTACCGTTTAAGTACCGTTGATATTCACTTACCACCACTTCGCGAACGTCAAGAAGACATTCACTTATTATTCAGGAAATTTGCTAGCGATTTTGCTTTAAAATATAAAATGCCGACGGTTAAATTAACCGATAACGCCATACAACTGCTTATAAAGTACAGATGGAGCGGAAACATTCGTCAGTTACGAAACATCGCCGAACAACTTTCAGTTTTAGAGCAGAACAGAACCATTTCTGCTGAAACTTTAAGAAGCTATCTACCTTCAACGGGCACTAATTTGCCAGCGGTAATTAAAACATCAAAATCTGAAAGTGACTTTAGCAGTGAGCGTGAAATTCTTTATAAAGTCCTTTTCGACATGAAAAGCGACCTCAACGATTTGAAAAAATTGACCATGGAACTTATGAAACATGGAAATGTTAAGGACGTTGAAAAAAACAATGAAAGTTTAATTCAAAAGATATATGGGAATGCGAATGATGAAGATACAGATTATGAAGACACTACCGATACCCCAGAAGTAATTTCAATACCAGAACACAATCAAAAAGTGGAAGATGTTGAAACAAATCTGGATAAATATCATTTTGCTGAGGAAATTGAAGAAGAAGAAACGCTTTCTTTACAGGACAAAGAATTGGAATTAATTAAAAAATCGCTTGAACGCCATCATGGAAAACGTAAATTAGCGGCTGCAGAATTAGGCATAAGTGAGCGTACCTTGTATAGAAAAATAAAACAATACGATTTATAGTTCAATCGTTTAATAAACATGAAAAAATACTTTATATACTTTTCCTTTTTCGCTTTAAGCATTTTGTTATTTGGTTGCGGTATTTATTCATTTACAGGCGCATCTATACCAGCAGGCACTCAAACCTACCAAGTTAACCGTTTTGAAAATACAGCACTCTTAATTGAACCAGGATTCGAGCGAGATTTTAAAATAGCCTTGGAAGATTTAATACAAAATCAAACCAACCTTGTCCTAGTGCCTTCTAGTGGCGATTTGGTTTATGAAGGAGAAATAACCGATTATAGGATTTCACCAACCACAGCAACATCACAAAATACAGCAGCACAAAATAGATTGACCGTTTCTGTGAAGTTGCGTTTTTTTAATAGAAAAAATGAAGAGGATGATTTAGAACAAACATTTTCCTTTTTTTATGATTATCCGGGAAGTGACCAACTTGTTGGTGCCCAAAAGGCCACTGCCCACGAGGAAATTTTTGAACGTATCACACAAGATATTTTCAATGCTACTTTAGCTAAATGGTAATGAATAAAACAGATTTTACAAATATCATCCAACATCCACAAGCTATCACGCCCGAGCAAACCGAAGCTGTAAAATCTATCATCGAAGAATTTCCATACTTTCATTCGGCTAGAGCCGTTTACTTAAAAGGCTTAAAAGACCAAAGTAGCTTTAAATACAACCAAGAATTAAAAACGACTGCAGCTTATACTACAGATAGGAGTATTTTGTTTGATTATATTACATCTGAGGCTTTCTTACAGAATGAAATATCACAATTTATAAAACAAAATATAGCCCATTTGAAAGATATTGATGTTGATGTTGAAGATATTTCTGTTAGAAAAAGTGTAAAAATAGATGACGCTTTAAAGCAACAAATTAAAGACACTGATGGTGTTTTGGATCCTGCTCTTTTTCAACCCAAAGAAGCACGCCCCAGTAAAGCGTTTATTTTAGATGAATCTGAAACTATTGAAGATATCACTACTAAAACCAAAACGCCAGAACCTACTGCAGAGGAGATTTTAAGTTTAGGCAAACCGCTTCAATTTGATAAAAAAGAAACGCATTCTTTCAATGAATGGTTAAAGCTTACGCGTTTCAAACCCATCCAAAGGGCATCAAAAAGTGATGAGGAAATTAAGGCAACAGAATCATTAGACAAAGAAAAGAAGTTTGAGTTAATTGATAAATTCATTAGTGAAAACCCAAAAATAAGTCCTACCAAACCAGTATCGCTGAAAGGGAATTTGGCCAAAGCACAAATGATACAACCTGAGGCTCTAATGACAGAGACCTTGGCGCGCATTTACGTCGAACAAAAAAACTACAAAAAAGCCATTCAATCTTATAAGATTTTAAGTTTGAAATATCCAGAAAAAAGTAGTTTCTTTGCAAACCAAATTAAAGCAGTAGAACAATTACAAGAACAAAATAATAAAGAATAATGAGTACGTTTACAATATTTTTAGCCCTAATAGTGGTAGTGGCATTTTTACTGGTAGTAGTAATAATGGTTCAAAACCCTAAAGGCGGAGGTTTATCATCATCATTTGGTGGTGGTGGTACCCAACAATTAGGTGGTGTTAAAAAAACAACCGATTTTTTAGACAAAAGCACGTGGACTTTGGCCACTTTACTTTTAGTATTAATTTTACTATCCAATGTAGCCATTAACAGAGGTTCAGAAACTGTAGATTCAAAAGCATTAGATCCTGATGCAACAACAGCGCAACCTTTGCCTGTAGTTCCGTCTGCTACGTCCAATGACACTGCTACTCCAGCAGATTCAACAGGAAATTAATCAGAAAGATATTAATACAAAAATGCCAACTTTTCCAGTTGGCATTTTTTGTTTCTGAAAGTTTGTCAGTCCCTAAGTATTGGCACATTTTTAGCTAAATCAATAATCATTAATACTAATTTTTAAATTAAAAATATACACAAATGAGCTTAAACATTAAACCATTAGCAGACCGTGTTCTAATCGAACCAGCTGCCGCTGAAACTAAAACAGCATCAGGAATTATTATTCCAGATAACGCTAAAGAAAAACCACAAAAAGGTACCGTTGTAGCTGCCGGACCTGGCACCAAAGACGAGCCTATAACCGTAAAAGTTGGCGACACTGTTTTATATGGTAAATATGCAGGAACAGAGCTTAAACTTGACGGTAAAGATTATTTGATGATGCGCGAAAGCGACATATTAGCAATTGTTTAAATTACTTATAGAGTTAAAATTAATAATTAAATATTGCATATAGCAAAGTGCTAAAGGCAAAATAAAAAAACTAAATAAAATGGCAAAAGATATAAAATTTGATATTGAAGCACGCGACGGTTTAAAACGTGGCGTTGATGCATTGGCAAATGCAGTTAAAGTTACTTTAGGCCCAAAGGGACGCAACGTGATAATCAGTAAAAGTTTTGGTGCACCACAAGTAACCAAAGATGGTGTAACCGTTGCAAAAGAAATTGAATTAGCAGATGCTCATGAAAATATGGGTGCACAAATGGTAAAGGAAGTTGCTTCTAAAACCAACGATTTAGCAGGTGACGGAACTACTACTGCTACCGTTTTAGCACAAGCCATCGTAAAAGAAGGTTTAAAAAACGTAGCTTCTGGTGCAAACCCAATGGATTTAAAACGTGGAATCGACAAAGCCGTTGAAGCCATCACCAAAGACCTTGAAAAACAAGCCAAACAAGTTGGTAATTCCTCTGAAAAAATAAAACAAGTCGCTGCAATCTCTGCCAATAATGACGATACTATTGGCGAATTAATAGCTACCGCTTTTAGTAAAGTTGGTAAAGAAGGGGTTATTACTGTTGAAGAGGCCAAAGGTATGGATACCTACGTTGATGTTGTTGAAGGAATGCAATTCGACAGAGGGTATTTATCACCTTATTTCGTTACAGACGCCGATAAAATGATTGCTGATTTAGAAAATCCATACATTTTACTATTTGATAAAAAGATATCCAACTTACAGGAAATTCTTCCAATTTTAGAACCCGTAGCTCAATCTGGCCGTCCACTATTAATCATCGCAGAAGATGTAGACGGACAAGCTTTGGCTACTTTAGTGGTTAACAAACTGAGAGGTGGTCTTAAAATTGCTGCTGTAAAAGCACCTGGTTTTGGAGACAGACGTAAAGCTATGTTAGAGGATATAGCTATTTTAACTGGTGGTACCGTAATTTCTGAAGAAAGAGGGTTTACTTTGGAGAATGCCGATTTAAGTATGTTAGGAACAGCTGAAACTGTTACAGTTGACAAAGACAATACCACCATTGTAAACGGTTCAGGAGATGCTAAAGATATCAAAGCTCGTGTAAACCAAATAAAAGCTCAAATTGAAACCACAACAAGTGATTACGATAAGGAAAAACTACAAGAACGTTTAGCTAAATTGGCTGGCGGTGTTGCAGTTCTTTACGTGGGCGCTGCAAGTGAAGTGGAAATGAAAGAGAAAAAAGACCGAGTTGATGATGCTTTACATGCTACTCGTGCAGCTGTTGAAGAAGGTATTGTTGCTGGTGGTGGGGTTGCTTTGGTAAGAGCTAAAGCTGTTTTAGAAAAATTAACCACTGAAAACTTAGACGAAACCACTGGTGTTCAAATTGTGAACAAAGCTATAGAAGCACCATTACGTACCATTGTTGAAAACGCAGGTGGTGAAGGTAGTGTGGTAATTAATAAAGTATTGGAAGGTAAAAAAGACTTTGGTTACGATGCTAAATCTGAACAATATGTAGATATGCTGAAAGCAGGAATCATAGACCCGAAAAAAGTTACACGTATTGCTTTAGAAAATGCAGCTTCCGTAGCAGGCATGATTTTAACAACCGAATGTGCCTTAATTGATATTAAAGAAGAGGCTCCTGCGATGCCAGGTGGCATGGGTGGGGGTATGCCAGGAATGATGTAAGTCGAAAATCGCGTTACGCAATTTATATAAAAAAAGCCCTGAGTTTTACTCAGGGTTTTTGTATTAATTTTGATGGTCTTTCACAACTTGCTCATCTCTGTATTTACAACAGGCATTTACTTTATTGTAAGCTTCTTCAGTAGCTTTAATAGCTTTGGTATCATGACCTGCTGATGCAATGTTCGCTTGAATGGTTTTTAAATTGGTTTTATTTTCATCAAAAAACAGTTTTAATTCATGCGTTTTAACATCCCAGTTAGCACTTTTTACCCCTTTAGTGCTTAAACATACTTTTTCAATTCTTGCTTTACACATCATACAAACCCCATCCACTTCAATGGAGGCTTTGGCATTTTTATTTTGCGCAAAGGTTGTTGTTGCTAATAATAGCATCGTTAAAATCATTAATTTTTTCATATTTATTGTTTTTAATTTAATTTAAATCTAAGCCCAGCATAATACATGCTTCCAAAAATAGGACCATATACAAAATTAGTATCAAAATTCAAACCAAATGGATCATTTGCAGCTAAAATAGGATTTGGCTGCCTTACATTGGTTATGTTTTCACCTCCTAAATATACTTCAAATGTATTTGAAAACACTTTAGTAACCTGAGCGTTTAAAGTGCCCACAGTAGGTGTCCGCTGAGGTAATTGATATGGTATTGGATTGGATGTTGTTGATGAAAATCGCTGGGTACCCAACCAATTATATGTAGCATCAAACTTCCATTGAGCATCACGGTCATTTTTATTGGTTTCATAGGAAGCATTCGCAAATAAACGGTGTTTAGGGGTTAATGGTTTTTCCAATCTTCCCGAATTATAATCTGTTTGTACATCATAGTACTTATAAGCTGTTCGCAAATCAAAATTTTCAAAAGCATTATAATTAAACTCTATTTGAAAACTTTTAGCAAAACTTTTTCCATCCAAATTATAAAAATTCACCTCCAATGGGTTTTCATAATCGATAACGATTTGATTTTGAAAATCCGTTTTATAAAAATCTAAAGTCACATCGGCTTTTTTTCCAAATAGATTAAAACCCTGTAAAAACGACACGCCATAGTTCCAAGCAATTTCGGGATTAAGCCCATAAATATTTCCGGTTGTATTTAAAATATTTATCTCTCGCGATGAAGCAAACATGTTTTGATTTTCAGCAAAAATATTGGCACTGCGTATACCTCTACCGAATGAGGCTCTTAAAGCTGATTTCGCCCAAGGCGTATAACGTGCATGTAATCGGGGAGTTATAAAAGTTCCCAATAAATTATGATTGTCTATTCGAACTCCAGCGGTTAAATTCAATTTATCAAGATTATCATAATTATATTCAAAAAAAGCACCAACAGAGCGTTCAATTCTTTCATAATTTGAATCTAAATTTCGTACCGCTAATATTTCATCATATTGATCATACGTATAGCTTACTCCTGTTTTAATCTTATGACGAGAATCGCTAATAATGGAATTATAAATAGCATTGGTGTAAAGACTATTGTGAGTAATATCATATCGATTAAACCCAAAATAAGACTCTTGTTTATGGCTACTAAACGCCGTTTGTACCCCTAAACTTTGCCAAGGAACATCTGGATTCACATAACCAAATTTTGCCGAAACTTCGTAACGTTTGGTATCAATTTCACTACCCCAAGCGTTTGTTGTGAATTTGTCGGTTTCTGGATTAAAACTAATTTGTCCCATTTGCTTTTCATCATTTAAAAATTTAAAATTAATAAAGCTTACAAATCCATTTTTGGTGTCTGTATATTGCCAACGGTTCATGATGTTAATTTGTTTTTGTAATGGCATATCCAAAAAGGAGTCTCCATTTCTATCAAACTTCTCCTCTCTTAAATTACCGTGCAAATACAACCCTGTGCTCCACCTATCTGACAATATAGTGTTGAGATGTGTATTTAATTCAAAACGACCATTTACAGAGCCGTAGGCATTTACAAACAATTTATCGTCAGTAGAAGGTTTTACTAATTCCGCATTAATTTGTCCTGCAATACTTTCAAAACCATTAACCACACTTCCAGCGCCTTTAGTAATTTGGATGCTTTCTACCCAAGTTCCAGGAATAAAGCTCAGTCCAAAGGCTTGTGAAGCGCCACGAACTGTTGGAATATTTTCTGTAGCAATTAATATATAAGGACTGGTAAGACCCAACATTTTTATTTGTCGCGCTCCGGTTACGGCATCGGCAAAATTAACGTCGATTGATGGATTGGTTTCAAAACTTTCCGAAAGGTTACAACAAGCAGCCTTCAACAACTCGTCACTGCTTACATTGGTAACATTTAAAGAACTTAAATAGGACTTGGTTGTAGCCTGCTTTCTTGAGGTTAGTGTAATGGCATCCAAGTTATCAGTTGGTTGCAACCAGTGATGTACCATTTTTGGTTCTTTAATAGTTAAGGTATCGGTTTTAAAACCAACATAACTTATGACTAATTTTGAATACTCTTTTTTGTACTCGAGAGTAAACTTACCATCTAAATCGGTAACCGTGCCAACTTCCGTGTTTAGCCAATATACATTGGCACCTGGTAAACCGATATGCTCATTTCTGTCGTTGGCCTCCATGATCATTCCTGTAATCTTTTCTTGTGAAAAGAAAACCGCAGGAAGTATTAATAATATATATAATAGATTTTTCATTTGTTAATCAATAATTATGTTTTTTAAACGTAAAGCATTGGTGATTACAGAAACCGAGCTAAAACTCATAGCTGCTGCAGCTATCATAGGTGATAATAAAATTCCGAAAAATGGAAACAATATACCAGCCGCAATAGGCACTCCAATACTGTTGTAAAAAAGCGCAAAGAATAAATTTTGCTTGATATTCTTCATTACTTTTTCACTTAAATTGTGCGCTTTTACAATTCCATGTAAATCTCCTTTTACAAGGGTAATTTGGGCGCTTTCTATAGCAACATCGGTTCCCGTTCCCATGGCAATACCAATATCACTTTTTGCCAAAGCAGGCGCATCGTTAATGCCATCGCCAGCCATAGCTACAAGCTTTCCTGCCTTTTGAAGTTTCTCAACTTCGTGTAGTTTACCTTCGGGAAGTATTTCAGATTTAAAATGGCTCAATCCCATTTCGATTGCAACTGCTTTTGCTGTATCGTTATTATCCCCAGTAAGCATAATCACTTCAATACCTTTTTCTTGTAATTTTGAAATGGCTTTTTTACTGCTTTCTTTGATTTTATCAGCTATAACAACGTAACCTACAATAGTATCATCTACGGCAAGCATAGGAACTGTTTTACCTAATTTTTGCTGTTTTGAAATAGCCTTTTTTACATCTTCAGAAATTGAAATCTTGGAATCTTCAATGAGTTTCTCATTACCAAGGATAACCTTTTTTCCTTCAATAATGCCGCTAACTCCTTTTCCAGTAATGGAATTGAAATTTTTGACTTCAAGAGTTTTAATACCCTTTTCCTTTCCATATTTTACTGTGGCCTCTGCAATGGGGTGCTCACTTAATTTATTCAAGGAAACGATGTATTGAATCACCTTTAACTCATCAAAATCTTTGTTGACACTTTTCAACATTTCCACGGAAGGTTTTCCCTCAGTAATGGTTCCTGTTTTATCAATGATTAGAACATCTATTTTATTTAGGTTTTCAATAGCCTCGGCATTTTTAATCAGTACGCCAGATTTTGCGCCCTTACCAACACCAACCATAACAGATATTGGAGTTGCCAAACCCAATGCACATGGGCACGCAATGATTAATACCGCAATGGCATTTACCAAAGCATAAACATTGGAAGGTTCTGGTCCAAGAAATTTCCAAATTATAAAAGTGATGATGGAGATTGCCACCACAATGGGAACAAAATACCCCGATATTTTATCGGCCAATTTTTGAATGGGTGCTTTACTTTTACTGGCATTATTTACCATTTTTACAATTTGAGAAAGCAACGTGTCTTCTCCAACATTTTCTGCTTCCATTAAAAAGGATTGTTTCCCATTTATAGTTCCAGCATGAACTTTGTCATCTATACGCTTTGAGACTGGAACAGGTTCTCCTGTAATCATGGATTCATCTACAGAACTCTCACCTTCTGTAATAATACCATCAACTGGAATTTTATCTCCTGGTTTTACGCGCAACAAATCACCTTTCTTTATATCATTAATTGAAATTTCCCTCTCTTCCCCATCAACAACTCTTATGGCTTTATTAGGTGCTAATTTGAGTAATTCCTTAACTGCAGAATTGGTTTTACTATGGGCTTTAGCTTCTAACAATTGCCCCAACAAAACGAGCGTTAAAATGACGGTAGCGGCTTCAAAATAAACATGAACCGTTCCTGATTCGGTTTTAAATTGATTAGGTAATATCTCAGGAAAAAGCAACCCAAAAACACTAAATAACCAAGCAACACCCGCGCCCATTCCTATGAGGGTGAACATGTTTAAATTCCAAGTTTTTATGGATTTATAGGCGCGCTCGAAAAACATCCAAGTGGTGTAAAACACCACTGGAAGCGACAATACAAATTGTATCCAATTCCAATATTTTAAATCTAAAATGTTGTACAACGGATTGTTTGGAATCATTTCAGACATGGCTATTAAAAAAATAGGTAGTGTAAAAGCTACCGAAATCCAGAACTTTTTGAGCAATTTCTTGTAAGGTTTCGAATAGGCAGAATCATCATTATCTGAAGAATTCACTTCTTCAACTAAGTCCATACCACAAACAGGACAATCACCGGGTTTATCGTAAGTTTTATCTCCCTCGCAACGCATGGGACAATAAAAAACACCAGTGCCCTCTCCTTGTTTTTCCTTTTTGTGAAGTGAATGCTTCTTTTTTTCTTCCCCAGGCAAATGAATACCATAATGGTTTCCCAAAGCTTTTTGAAATCTTTCAATGGTAATATGCTTTTCCATTTCTATGAAAGCTTCAGCTTTTTCTAAATCGACTTGTGCATTTACAACACCTTCGATTTTATTGAGAGCATTCTCAACGTGGGCCCGACAACCATTACAGGTCATTCCTGTAATTTTATATGTATGTTTCATGATATAATAATTTGAAAAGTTAAGACAGTAAAATTCCTGTTATCACAGAAATAGAAGTCTAATTATCAAATTATAAAAACTTGGTCGAGAACCTGTATATCGGCGACCAAATTGGGAGGAGAGTAATCTTTATGAGGAATAACTTGCTGTGGTAATCCTTCAAATAGGTTTATGTAAGTAAAAATAAATGTTGTTAAAAATTGTTGTTGCTGAAATTGTATGTCTTCAAAAGTGTTTACTTTTAAATCGTCTTGTCCCTTAACAACTTTAACCTCATCCTTACAACAATTCATTTTTTTCATCTTAGTTGCTTCTGATTTAGACATCGCCATACCACATTTTTCAGCACTTGAAAAAACAGCGGTATCAACTAAAATACTTCCGCAATAGTGCTTTTGAATGGTAAAAGACATCGTAGACATTAACACGGTAAGTGCCAAAGCCACAGAAAAACTTTTATGTAATATTTTTTTTATCACGTTGCAAAGTTACAAAAAATGTATATTACAACATGGGGTTTTACCATTAGATTAACATTTTACTGCTTTAACCTGTAATAGTAAAAAGCTGGTAATAAGAGAATTAAAATGATAGGTTGAATTAAAAACCGACGAATATTAAAAAACAAATAATAATCTTCTTGCCTTGGGTTAATAACAAAATACAAATAAATGAGCATCAGGATAACAAACGCTATGGTATATAGTATAGCCGAAAATTTCACGATGCTTTTATCTTTAAAAAACACGAACAATACGCCCAACGAAATAATCGTATTTAATAGATAACGCAAGGTTGTAAAAGCTACTAATTTGGCAACTTCGCGTCGTGGACTATCAATATACAAATAGTCGTTTTGGAAGAATGTTAAATAAGGATCGTAAAATAAATCATCTTCTAAAAACCGAATTAAAATCAGCAATCCAAATAACAACGCAAGCCATATGTATTTAGTTACTTTATGCATGCTTTTGTTTTAATTTAGAGAATCGGTTCACCCAAAAAATCCACAATAAAAAAACCATCCCATAAATGATAGCCGGAAAAACCACACTGTGTAAAAAATCAGCATATTCGGGACAGTGGTACACACCCAAACTCAATAAAACAATGCGCAATAAATTCACTATATATATTAAAACACTTCCAGAGAGCACGTAAAAAAATGTTGTTTTTAGCTTACCAGAAAAGGCAATAATGAAAGAGACAAACAAAATAATTACACTTATGGAATTACAACCCTCAATAATTCTGGCTAAATAATTTCCATTAATCAATAATTTCATCGAGGGTTCATTAGGATGAGGCGTTATTTGAGCATCGTAACCAAATCCATTCAAAAGCACTTTGGTTTGCTTTGCAACTAAATGGGTCATATAATCTGGGTAAAATTTGGAGCCATCAGAAAATTGCAAATAAAATTTATAACCCCACGACAAGACACCATATACCAACAAAAATGTAAGTATGAATTTAATAACGGACTTGTATTTTATAAAAAGTGCCTTCAAAAAAATATAAAAACAGAATATCGAATTTACACCTTTTTAAATACTTTTACCAAAAATTTTTGATAACATGACTTTTGAATCGCTAAAACCTCAAATAGAAACCATTGTAAATAACTCGAAAGCAACAGTTGACGAACGTTTACGAAACATTTGCCAACTACTTGAAAAACACATTGACTATTACAATTGGGTGGGTTTTTATTTCAGGAATGGCGATAAAGAGGAACTAAAACTGGGTCCTTATGTTGGTGCACCTACCGATCATACCATCATTCCGTTCGGAAAAGGTATTTGTGGACAAGTGGCGGTTAGCAACCAAAATTTTGTGGTGCCAGATGTATCGGCCCAAGACAACTACATTGCTTGCAGTATTACTGTGAAGGCTGAAATTGTAGTACCCATTTTTGTAAATGGTGAAAATATTGGTCAAATTGATATAGACTCCAACACACCAGACCCATTCACTGAAGCCGATGAACGCTTTTTGGAGTTTGTTTGTGCTAAAGTTGCTGAAATTTTATAGTTGTTAACAACTTGCTTTTTTAGTTGAAAAAAGAACACGTTTTTCAATAATACTTCACTCATTTTTTTAAAGTAAATAAGTACTTTTGCAATGCTTAATAATTTTAACTAAAGCACACTATTTTAAAAATAACACACCACCAATGAGCAACGAAAAAACCATTAAATCGGCTTTAATTTCAGTATTTAGTAAAGACGGATTAGACCCTATCGTAAAAGAATTAAATAAACAAGGCGTTACCATATACTCTACTGGTGGTACAGAAAAATTTATAAAAGATTTAGGTATTGACGTGGTTCCTGTTGAAGATGTGACGTCTTACCCTTCTATTCTTGGTGGTCGCGTTAAAACCTTGCATCCAAAAGTATTTGGAGGTATTCTTAACCGTCAAAACCATGAGGGCGATGTAGCCGAATTGGCTGAATATAACATTCCTCAAATTGATGTGGTGATAGTCGATTTATATCCTTTCGAAAAAACCGTAGCGTCAGGAGCCAGTAACCAAGATATCATTGAAAAAATTGATATTGGTGGTATTTCTTTAATTCGTGCGGCGGCAAAGAATTATGCCGATGTCATTTGTGTGTCTTCCGTAAACGATTATGCTGAGTTTTTAGAGTTGATTTCTACTAATAACGGAGCCATTTCAGAAGAGGATCGAAAACGTTTTGCGGCAAAAGCATTTAATGTGTCTTCTCATTACGATACTGCTATTTTCAATTACTTCAACAAAAATCAGGAAGAAACCGCTTTAAAAATAAGTGAAACTAACGGAAAGGTATTGCGTTATGGCGAAAATCCACATCAACGAGGGTTTTTCTTCGGAAACTTTGATGAATTATTTACCCAATTACACGGTAAAGAATTAAGCTATAACAATTTATTGGATGTAGATGCAGCCGTAAATTTAATGCTAGAGTTTAAAAATGATGCCCCTACATTCGCCATTCTAAAACACAACAACGCATGCGGCTTAGCTCAACGTAAAACACTTCATCAAGCTTATATTGATGCTCTGGCTGGTGATCCAGTTTCCGCTTTTGGTGGTGTTTTAATTAGCAATAAAGAAATTGATTTGGCAACAGCTGAAGAAATACACAATTTGTTTTGCGAGGTAGTTATTGCTCCTTCGTATGCGAAAGATGCTTTGGAAATCCTTAAAGGCAAAAAGAATAGAATTTTATTGAAAATCCATGATGCTGACATGCCACAAATGAACGTGAGAAGTTGTTTAAATGGCATTTTACTTCAAGATAGAAATAGCATAACAGATAAAGCTGAGGATTTAAAAACCGTTACTAATTTGAAGCCAAACGAAAATCAAATCGAAGATTTACTGTTTGCTTCAAAAATATGTAAACACACCAAATCCAACACCATTGTTTTGGCAAAAAACAAACAATTATTGGCAAGTGGAACTGGGCAAACGAGTCGTGTAGATGCTTTGGAACAAGCTATTCATAAAGCACAAACCTTCAATTTTGATTTACTAGATGCCGCCATGGCAAGTGATGCATTTTTTCCGTTTCCAGACTGTGTTGAAATTGCAAAAAATGCAGGTATTAGCTCTGTTATTCAACCCGGTGGGTCTATAAAAGACCAACTTAGCATTGACTATTGTAATGAGAATGATATGGCTATGGTAATGACTGGTACACGTCATTTCAAGCATTAAAATAGTATTTATTAATCTAAAACCCGATTAAAAGCGTATAAGATTAAAATACTATTGTTTGTTACAATTTTGAATACACAATAACCCTATATATTTAGCAACTTTTATTACATTTACGTCATTCGTTTTTCAAACCATTTAAAATTATTAATAGCACATGGGATTTTTTGACTTCCTAACCGAAGAAATAGCCATTGATTTAGGTACAGCAAATACACTTATTATTCACAACGATAAAGTTGTTGTTGATGCCCCTTCGATAGTAGCCAGGGATAGAATTTCTGGAAAAATAATAGCTGTTGGCCAAGAGGCTAGTTTAATGCAAGGTAAAACCCATGAAAACATTAAAACCATTCGCCCCTTAAAAGATGGTGTAATTGCTGATTTTGATGCTTCTGAGCAAATGATAAGTATGTTTATTAAAAATATACCAGCATTAAAAAAGAAATTCTTCACCCCAGCACTTCGCATGGTCATTTGTATTCCTTCAGGAATTACCGAAGTAGAAATGCGTGCAGTTAAAGAAAGTGCTGAAAGAGTAAATGGCAAAGAAGTATATTTAATTCACGAACCCATGGCAGCAGCTATAGGTATAGGCGTAGATATTATGCAACCTAAAGGCAATATGGTGGTTGATATTGGGGGTGGTACTACAGAAATTGCCGTAATTGCTTTAGGTGGGATTGTTTGTGATAAATCGGTTAAAATTGCAGGTGATGTATTTACCAATGATATTGTTTATTACATGCGCACCCAACATAATTTATATGTAGGCGAGCGTACTGCCGAAAAAATAAAAATTCAAATTGGTGCCGCTACTGAAGATTTAGAATTACCACCTGATGACATGAGTGTTCAAGGTCGCGATTTACTTACTGGTAAACCAAAACAAGTTTCAATATCTCACCGTGAAATAGCCAAAGCTTTGGATAAATCTATCTTACGAATTGAAGATGCCGTAATGGAAACTTTGGGTCAAACTCCACCTGAACTTGCTGCCGATATCTATAACACTGGAATATATTTAGCTGGGGGTGGATCGATGCTTCGAGGATTGGATAAGCGTTTGTCACAAAAAACTGACTTACCAGTTTACATCGCTGAAGATCCTTTAAGAGCTGTTGTAAGAGGTACCGGAATCACACTTAAAAATTTATCTAAATACAAAAGTGTATTGATAAAATAGGGATCTAAAACATGCAACAGATTATTAATTTTATAATAAGAAACAAAAACTTTTTGTTGTTCTTGTTGCTGTTTTGTATATCTATTTTGTTTACAGTTCAATCTCATTCTTACCATAAAAGTAAATTTATAAATTCTGCTAATTTTTTAACCGGTGGGGTATACAATTCCATAAACAACATCAGCAGTTATTTCAATTTAAAATCCCAGAATCAAATACTCGTTGAAGAAAATAAAAGATTACGATGGATTATCCGGAATTCTGGAATTAAATCAGACTCCATTTTTATTGATAGCTTGTCTTTTGGCAAATCTTACAGATTTTACAGTGCCAATGTTATAAAAAACAGTTATTCGTTAACCGACAATTATTTAACCATAAACAAAGGCAAAAAAAATAGTATTAAACAAGATTTTGGTGTCATCTCATCAAAGGGAATTATTGGCATTATAGATAAAACAAGCACTAACTATGCCACGGTATTGTCCATTTTAAATACTTCAAGTAGAATAAGTGCCCAATTAAAAAATACCAATCATTTTGGCACCTTAAAATGGGACGGTAAATCCCCAGAGTTTTCACAGCTCATTGATATTGCCAAAATAGCTCCTGTTAAAGTTGGTGATACCATTGTTACTTCGGGTAGGTCGTCAATATTCCCTAAAGGTATTCCGGTTGGCATTGTTGAAAATTTTCAATTAGATGACGCTGAAAATTATTATAAATTAAACGTGAAACTGCTGAACGACATGACAAATTTAGAACACGTTTATATAATCGAAAATATTGATGCTACAGAAATAAATAAGTTAACAAACGGCATTAATGAATAATATTTTCTCTATACATACAGCCCGTTTTTTTTTATTAATATTAGCACAGGTTATTCTATTTAATAACATTAATTTTTTGGGATATACAAACCCGTTTCCTTACATATTATTTATTGCCCTATTTCCCGTAAAAAACAATCGTATTATTTTAATTTTATTGAGTTTTTTAATAGGATTACTCATTGATATATTTCTAGATACTGGGGGCATTCACGCAGCATCATGCGTTTTTATAGCTTACATTAGACCTCTTGTTTTAAAATTTTCTTTTGGCACTATTTACGAACACCAAACTGTAAAATTTAACACCGTAGATTTTGGTTCAAAACTTATTTACTTCTCTTTATTAACTGTTTTGCATCATATTATTTTATTTTCTTTAGAAATTTTTAGTCTTTCAAAAATAATTTTAGTCCTTCAAAAAACGTTATTCTCAAGTATATTTACTATTTTATTAAGTATATCTATTACTATAATTTTTAGTAGGAAAACAAAATGAGACAATTATTACTTTTCATATCTGTAATTAGTGTTGGAATACTATTTATTTCAAGGCTTTTCTATTTACAGGTAGTTAAAGAAAATAACAATAATTTATATGACGATAATGCCATTAGAAAAGTTTACGATTACCCAAAACGTGGTTTTGTTTACGATAGAAATGGAGAACTTTTAGTGGCCAATCAACCATCCTACGATGTAATGGTCATTCCTCGTGAAGTTGAACCATTAGATACTTTGGAGTTTTGCTCTTTATTAAAAATTGATAAGGAAAGATTTATTGATACCTATAACAAAGCATACCGCTATTCACCCAGGTTGCCTTCGGTTTTTGTCTCCCATTTATCAAAAGAAGATTATGCTGTTTTACAGGAGAAAATGCGAAAATTCAGAGGGTTTTACATTCAAAAACGTTCCTTGAGGCACTACCAAACTACCATTGGCGCCAATGTTTTAGGGGATATTGGTGAAGTTAATAATGCTATTATCAACAGCGATCCCTACTATAAAATGGGAGATTTAATTGGCAAACAAGGCGTCGAGGCTTCTTATGAAGAAATTCTACGTGGCGTCAAGGGTATTAAGTTCATACAAAAAGATCGATTTAACCGAAATATTGGTCCATACAAGGAGGGTAAATTTGATACCCTACCAAAACAGGGAAAAGATATTACCATTACCATTGATGCCCAATTGCAAGCCTATGGCGAATTGCTCATGAAAAACAAGCGAGGTGGCGTTATAGCTATCGAGCCTTCATCAGGTGAAATATTGGCCATGGTTGCTGCCCCAACATACGATCCCAATATTTTGGTAGGTAGGGAACGCTCTAGTAATTTTAATATGCTACTCAGGGATTCCATTGCTAAACCATTGTTTAACAGAAGTTTACAAGGTGTTTATGAACCAGGATCACCATTTAAATTAATGAATGCCCTTATAGCCCTTCAAGAAGGAGTTATGACACCAGATGACGCAGTAACTTGCTATAAAGGTTATAGGTATGGTGGCAGGTTTATGAAGTGCCACTGTAATTATGGCACCAGAAATAACATGATTACAGGCATCCAAAGGTCATGCAATGCCTATTTTGCTACAACATACAGAAAAATTTTGGATAAAAACGGAAATGCTTCCGATGGTATAGATACATGGAGTGCACATGCTCAAAGTTTTGGTTTGGGCAATTTTTTGAATAACGATTTGTTCGTTGGCCAGAAAGGAAGAATTCCAGACAGAGATTATTACAAACGCATTTATCCAGAAACCTTCTATTCAACCTACACCATATCAAATGCTATTGGGCAAGGGGAAGTAGCAACAACGCCTATACAATTAGCGAATATGTTAGCTGCAATAGCCAACAGAGGCTACTATTACACGCCCCATATCATAAAAAAAATTGAAGGTGAAACACTTCCAGAGCAATTTACCAAGCCAAAATACACCACCATAGATAGACAACATTTTGAACCTGTCATAGAAGGTATGCTGCAGGTTTACAGGCAAGGTACTGCATCCTCATTACAAGTTAAGGATATTGACATTTGCGGTAAAACAGGAACCGTTGAAAACTTTGCTATTGTTGATAGTTTAAAAACACAACTTACAGACCACTCCATATTTGTGGCCTTTGCACCTAAGAACGACCCTAAAATTGCCATAGCGGTTTTTGTTGAAAATGGTTATTGGGGAAGTCGTTTTGCAGGTAAAGTAGCCAGTTTAATGATTGAGAAACATATTAAAGGCAATATTACAAGAACCGATTTAGAAGATTGGCTTTTATGGCATAGTCTTGAAAACGAATATGCAAAACCTTATTCAGGTAAACCTTTTGGTATTAATGGATATACTACTTTACAAGTCATAGAAGAAAAGGAATATTTAGATTTAAAAAAACAACTCGACAAGATTAATAAAGTTGAAAATTAAATGATAAGAGAAACTAACAGACATTTTAGATTTGATTGGATTACTATTTTTCTTTTTTTTCTTTTAGTTGGTTTTGGTTGGTTAAATATCGTATCAGCGTCACATACGGGTGAAACCATAAATTATTTTGACTTCTCACAACCCTTTGGTAAACAACTTATTTTTATATTTTTAACCTTTATCTTGATCATTCTCATTTTGGCTATTGATGCCAAATTCTATGAACGTTTTTCCAGCATCATTTATATAATTTCAATGCTATCTTTGGTTGGACTATTCATATTTGGTAAAAATGTAAATGGAGCTACCTCTTGGTATGGCATAGGAAGTTTTACCATTCAACCAAGCGAATTTGCCAAAACAGCTACGGCCCTTGCAGTCGCAAAATACATAAGTGATTTAAACACTAATATAAAATTATTCAAAGATCAAATTCAAACATTTGTTATAATTATAATTCCTGCTGTTCTAGTATTGTTACAAAATGATACGGGCAGCACCATAGTTTATGGTGCTTTCTTTTTTGTATTGTACCGAGAGGGTTTGCCTAAATATTATTTGACGATTGCTATATCAGTTATTTTATTATCCATATTATCCCTAAAATTTGGATATGTAATAACCTCAATCATAGCGGGTGTTATTATTTTTAGTTATCACTATTTGAATAAAAAAATATTGAGGATCTATCAATCATTATTTTTATTAATACTAGCTATTGGTATTTCTTTTGGGGTTAAATTTTTTTATCAAAGTATCTTAAAACCCCATCAACAAGAACGAATTAGTCTTTGGCTTCGACTGGAAAAAGACCCAGAAAAGCTGGAAAAAATGAAACAGACTTTCGCCTACAATTTAAACGAATCTGAAAAAGCTATTAGCTCAGGAGGAATAACTGGAAAAGGTTTTATGGAAGGCACGAGAACCACTGGGAAATTTGTTCCAGAACAGCATACCGACTATATTTTTAGCACCGTAGGTGAAGAATGGGGGTTTTTGGGAAGTTCTTTTGTAGTCATTGTTTTCGTCTTGCTCCTGTTGCGCATTTTACATTTAGCAGAATTGCAAAAATCACAATTCAGTAGAGTGTATGGCTACGGGGTTGCGTCTATTATTTTTGTGCATTTTTTAGTCAATATTGGCATGGTAATGGGCCTCATCCCCACCATTGGCATACCATTACCTTTATTTAGTTATGGTGGTTCTGGACTTTGGGCATTTACAATTTTAATATTTATTTTTATAAAATTAGATTCTAACAGAATTAACGAATGGTAAACCTACCATAATTATATATTTACTCAATCAATCCTATGAAAAACAATCTACTTTTAATTTTCACTGTCCTTTCTATAATAGGATGTTCCAGTTATAAAAATGCCACAAAAAATGTGTTTTCTACAGATGAAATAAAAATGATAATGAACGCTGATAGCTTAAAACCTATGAGAGTTTATAAAATAACAAATTATGAAGATTCTCTTCTGCTTAGAAAGAAAAGCGCTTACATCAAACCAAATCCAAACGACCCTGTTTTGCATAACTTTGTGAAACGACTTTATGCAACCGTAACCGATAGTGCTTCTTTGGGAGCGGGCATCGCTGCACCCCAAGTTGGTGTTTTAAAAAATATTATTTGGGTACAGCGTTTTGATAAGGAAAACTTCCCATTTGAGCTGTATCTAAACCCCGTTATTATTAAGTATTCAGATGAAAAGCAAACCCGAAGAGAAGGATGTTTATCAATTCCCAACCGTCGCGATACTTTAAGCAGCAGAGCCTTTTCCGTTTCTGTCGAATACGATACTATGAATGGTGAACATAAAACAGAAACTATTGAAGATTTTACATCTGTTATTTTTCAGCATGAAGTAGACCATTTGAATGGTATTTTATATTTGGATCACTTACAGAAAGAAGTTATAGATGCCAAAAACTAAATAAAAAAGCAGAATATTTTTATTCTGCTTTTTTATTTAGTTTTTGTAAAGTTACTAATCCATATCAAATCGAACTCCTATGGAAATATTATTTTGTTTGATAGGTTGGTCTTTAAATATAGGTGACAAATCATATTTCACGTAAAGCGCCACCTCATCAATAGCTAAATAGCCACTTAACCCGTAAACTAGATTGGTAGTGTTAAATCCTCGTTTTTGTTTATCTTTAATACGCTCACCATCCAACTCATACTTAAGTTTTTGTCGCGTACCAATATTAAAACCGGCATATCCACCTAATCCAATTTTGAATTGCTTATTGGTTGAATATCTATAATAAGTGTCTTTATCTATTCGTTTTGATGGACCAAACTCAAAATGTACTGGAAACACCAAATTTGTTATAGATAGCTTTGATTTTTTGAGATTTTCAGGGAATTCTTCTAAAATCGTTTGATTGCCTTGTTGCACAAAATATTGGTTATCATCTGGTTTCAAACCGTTTATTTGAAAAGAATATCCGTATTTAAGTCTCATAAAATTTGAGTTTTTAAATACCCGGGTTTTCCACGCCCAACCTATTTCAAAAAAACGAGAACCTCCCAACTTGTATGGTGAATCGTCTAATTTCTCTCCTTCAATAATGGCATTGTTTAAACCAAATGCCAAAACAAAATCACTAGAAGTACGCAAATCATATTTTCTAGGTTTATTTTTATTCTTTATTCGTATGCCTGCAAAACCATCTTCCTCATCCCCTAAAGAAATCCCAATTTTAGAAATTTCATCATCGGCACTAGTATCATAGCCATCATCATTTCTCTCTAAAAGTGCTATTTTATTGTTGATAATAGCCAATCTATTTTCAATATTTAAAGCACGCTTTTTTGCTACTTCTTTTTTAAGTTTTTCTGCTTCATCAGTATTAATTTCACCATTTTCCAATCGTTTACTAATGGCTTCTACTTCCAGTTTTAAAAACTCGCGTTCTTGATTTTCAATATCTGCTTTTATGGATTTTAATTCAACTATTTTATCCTTGTTATTCACATTTTGAATGGTGTCTTGCGCTTGTATAAATTTTGCATTTAAGCATAAAACGAGTAGTAATAATAATTTAGTAATAGTTTTCATAATTGTTCGTTTTTTGACCTTTTAAGGTTATTGATTTATTTGATTGAATTTAATTATTTCGTTGGGCAACTGCAGTTTTTACTGAACTGTAGCTTGATTTGATAGCTTCAAAAACCTTGCTTCTAAAAGACTGGTCTAATTCTGCTTCAACGTCTTGTAGCAATCTATTAGCATCAACCATTCCAGTAGTTTCATTGGCTAATCTATTTAATTTAATTTCTTTTTGGGCTTGTTCTAAAAGAGCATCAATATTAGTTTTTGTTAATTTTCTATCCTCATTCTCTAAGGCCTGTACTTGTGCGACAGCATCTTGTATTTTTTGTTCTTCAAAGGTTAATTTTGGGTTGGGAAACTCTGCTTTTTCATTGACTAAAATAGCCTCTTCTACATTTCTAGCATCCTCAGAAACAGCCACTTTGGTTTCACTTGAAGTATTAATTTTTAATGGGCTTTTTATTTCAGAATATTGAATTGTTTCCTCTTTATTTAGCACTTCAACATCTTCAACTGGTTTAATAGTTTCTCTTTCAGAGGCCATTACATTGGTTTCTTGTTGCTCAATAATTTCAACTTCCGGTGTTGTCACTACTTCGGTTTCAGTTTTATTTCTGACATTAAGATTTAAAAATTGAGATACTATAAATACTATTCCAACTAAACTCGCTGCTAAACCCAACCACCAGTATGATTTATTTGTGTTCTTTTTCTGTTCGTTATCTAAACGATCCGAAAGTTTTTCCCAAGCATTTTCCATTGGCTGCATTCTGCGTTTCTCGAGCTTTTCCTTTAACTGTTCTTCGTATTTAAGTGGTGCCATAGCTTGTTGATTTATCTATTTTCTCTAATTTATCTTGAAGCATTTTTCGTGCTTTATATAATTGCGATTTTGAGGTGCCTTCAGTAATATTTAGCATTTTAGCTATTTCATGATGTTTATAGCCCTCAATCGCATACATATTGAATACTATTTTATAACCCTCTGGAAGCTCATCTATAATTTCTTGTATTTGTGAAACTTCAATATTGGTAATCATATTATTAGCATGTTGGTCATGAACCAGAATATCTTCTACCGAAAACTCTACATTTTTTTGCTTCCTTAGAAAGGATATGGATTCTCTAACCATAATACGCCTCATCCAACCTTCAAAACTGCCCTCATTTTTAAAACTATTTAAATTTGTAAAGACCTTAAAAAAGCCGTTCAGCATAACTTCTTCGGCATGATGGATATCTTTTATGTAATATCTGCAAACACTTAACATTTTTGGAGCATGCATCTCAAATAAAACATGTTGCGCTTCACGATTTTGGTTGACCGCCTTTTTTATAAGCACAGATTCGTTTTTATGAAGTTGTATTACTTTCAACAATAATGTCATTTTGCTTTCTATTATTAAAGACGCAATTAATATGCAAATGGTTGCCTGAGAGTTGTTAAATTTTTAAATTTACCTATTGTTTTATTTTTGATTGATTATTGTTACCTTATAAGGTAAGATTACCAAATACCCATTTTTAGATTATTTAAATATCAAAAAAATATAATCTTAATCAAAAAATCACAAATTTTTTATAATTGTTGAATTTTATTCTGTTAAAACAATAATTCATTGAATATCTTCTAATAATTAATTATATTTGGAATATACCTTTAGTTTATGAGTGAAAACAACCTTTTTTCGTCGTATGATTTGCTTCCCAAAACTTGGGATGAAATGTACAACAACAATACAGAGTTTAGAAATCAGTATAAAGGCTTTATCAAGTATCTAGAAAATACATCTCCAGAGAAACTTTCAAAAAAGGAAGATCTATCCAAACAATTATTTATGAGCCAAGGAGTTACTTTCACGGTTTATAATGACAATGAAGGGATTGAGAAAATATTTCCTTTTGATATTGTACCAAGAATTATAACCGCTACAGAATGGGATAAAATAGAAAGAGGAATCAAACAACGACTTAAAGCTTTGAATCTCTTTATAAAAGATATTTACAATGAGCAATTTATAATTAAAGATGGCATTATGCCTGCCGAGTTAATTTACTCTTGCCCTAATTTCTTGCGAGAAATGAAAGGCATAAAGGTGCCTCATGATGTTTATGTACATATCTCTGGAGTAGATTTAATCAGGAATAATGATGGTGAATTTTATGTGCTTGAAGATAATTTAAGAACCCCTTCTGGCGTTAGCTACATGTTGGAAAATAGAGAAATTTCCAAACGATTATTCCCAGGCATTTTACCAAAAAGCAAAGTGCGTTCCGTTTCTAATTATCCGAATATGCTTTACGAAAAACTTAAAGGTCTTTCAGATAAGGCTAACCCAAACATAGTTCTGTTAACACCTGGAATTTACAATTCGGCCTATTATGAACATACTACTTTAGCCAGATTGATGGGAATTGAACTGGTTGAAGGTAGCGACTTGGTTGTTAAAAACCACTTTGTGTACATGAAGACAACCAATGGCTTAAAACAGGTAGATGTTATTTACAGACGTGTTGATGATGACTTTTTAGACCCTCTTGAATTTAATGCGAAAAGTGTTTTAGGTGTAGCAGGAATAATGGCAGCTTACAGAAAAGGGCATGTTAACATTGTAAATGCTCCTGGTACAGGGATAGCTGATGATAAAGCCATCTATATCTATGTGCCCGATATGATAAAATATTATCTTGAGGAAGAACCCATTTTAAAGAATATTGAAACGTACCAATTAGGAAAACCAGATGAATTGGAATATGTTACTAAAAACATCAAAGACATGGTTATTAAGAAAACTGATGGAAGTGGAGGTTACGGCATGTTAATGGGGCATGAAGCCTCAGATGCTGAAATAAAGGATTATTTAAATAACGTTAAGAAAAAACCTGAAAACTTTATAGCCCAACCTATATTAAGACTTTCAACTGCACCTTGTTATATAGACGGCCAACTGTCGCCTCGATGCATCGATTTAAGACCATTTGCACTTTCGGGGAGAGATGGAATAGACATATGCCCAGGAGGACTCACTAGAGTAGCTCTAAAAAAAGGGTCTTTAGTTGTAAACAGTTCGCAAGGTGGCGGTAGCAAAGATACATGGGTATTAGAATAAATCTCAAAAAAGTTAAGTATGTTAAGTAGAGTAGCAAATAATCTTATTTGGTTAGATAGGTATATGGAGCGTGGAAATGGTATTTTAAGCTTACTAAAAGTAAATTTTTATGCCAATCAAGATTCCCCAGAACTTTTTTCATGGACACCAATCATTAAAAATTTTACAACTTACGACAATGAATTTTACACTGAAGACCCAATTGAGTGCATCGATTTTATGGTATTCAATTTAGATAATTCTAACTCTATTTTAAATATTGTAACCAAGGCAAGAGAAAATGCTCGAAGTGTTCAAGAACATATATCAAGGGAACTATGGTTGTGCATTAACAATTATTATCTATACCTTACAAGTAAAGATTTACCAAAAAAACTTGAAGAGGATCCTGTTCAGTTTTTAGAGGATTTGAGAAAGCATCATTTAATATATAATGGCACAGGAGACATTACCCAAGAACGAGGTCCTTCCTATTATTTTATGAATGTTGGTAAATTTTTGGAGCGTGTTGTTCTTATATCAGATTTTACAGCACTTAAATTAGTTGATATTGGCAACACATCCGACACTTTAGAAAAAAGCTTTTATTGGAAAAATTTATTATTATCAATAGGTGGATATCAATTATATTTAAAGAAACATAAATCTACCTTCAACGAAAATCATATTATAAGTATGGTGTTTCAGGATAAATTATTTCCTCGATCTGTGTATTACTGCATAAATAAACTCAACCGACATATAGAGCGGCTTATTGAAAGCAACGAGCTTGAAAAAAACAACCTTGAATTTTTACTAGGAAAGCTCGAAAGCACTATAAAATATACGACTATTGAAAATATTAACCAACAGGGATTAGATAATTTCATTAGAGACATTAAGGAAGATATCCGAAATATTTCACTAAATATAAATGCGGTATATTTTTCCCAAAATAATTGATAAATAAAACCAATGGCTACTTTTTTTATTAAACATGTTACAAAATACAGCTACAGCAGCACTGTTATTGATGGCGCGACACTCACCAGATTACACCCCATAAATGATGCTTACCAAAAAGTACTTTCGCATACTTTATCAATTACCAATAACCCTTTTGTAGAAACATTCTATGATTTTTACAATAATCGTGTTGGTACTTTTATGATAACCGAACCCCATACTGAACTCAATATTGTTTCAGAAATTGAGGTGATTACCCAAAATAGACTATTTCCTGATGATAGTGTTAGTGTGGCAGACCAATGGTCGAATTTAAAAACAATGCAAAACCAAGTTGATTTTATTGACTTCTTAAAACATAAACCTTTTGCCGGTAGCGATGATGTTTCAAATTATATTGCTTCAAAAAATTTAACTTCAAAATCACCATTTAAGGCCATATTGGAACTTTGTGAGTATGTGTATTCAAACTTCAAATATATAAAGGACATAACCGATGTTAATACTTCTTTAGATAGTATTTGGGAACTAAAAGCTGGTGTCTGTCAAGATTTTACCAATATTTTGTTGCAAATGGTAAGAATGTTAGGAATTCCTGCTCGTTATGTAAGTGGTTATATTTGCCCCAGTGACGATATGACCCGAGGTGAAGGTGCTACCCATGCTTGGGTTGAAGCTTATATTCCATTTTACGGTTGGTTAGGTATAGACCCAACCAATAATTCCATAGCAAACGAAAATCACGTACGCTTAGCTGTTGGTAGAAATTACAATGATTGTTCCCCAATTAAAGGTGTTTTTAAGGGAAAAGTTGAGGCTGAAATGAAGGTTAAAGTAGAAGTTAAAACTAATAAAGATATATCAACCGAAACCAATATAGATAATACCATCTCAAATACTGAAACCAATAGTTATCAAAGAAATTTAGAAATCATGCAACAACATCAGCAGCAACAATAGTTTTTGATAAAAAATTCAGGCCAAAACTTACTCTAAATCTTGATGCTTAGAGTAGTTTCGCCACTTTTCAATACATTGTTGCATATCTTCAGGAATTGGTGTTTCAAAGCGCATAAACTCACCCGTTTTAGGATGTAAAAAACCAAGTGTTTTCGCATGTAAAGCTTGCCTTGGCAAAACTTTAAAACAATTATCCACAAATTGTTTGTATTTAGTAAATGTAGTGCCCTTTAAAATTTTTTCACCACCGTAACGCTCATCATTAAAAAGTGTATGTCCAATGTGTTTCATGTGTACACGTATTTGATGGGTGCGACCAGTTTCTAATTTACAAGACACTAGAGTAACATACCCCAAACGTTCCAAAACTTTATAATGTGTTACTGCCGGTTTACCCTTTTCGGCTTCATCATCTAAAAATACAGTGTTTTGTAATCGGTTTTTAGGATGACGACCAATATTGCCTTCAACAGTACCTTCATCTAATTCAACATTTCCCCAAACCAAAGCCACATATTCGCGTTCGCTCGTTTTTTCAGCAAATTGAAGTGATAAATGATTCATAGCTTGTTCGGTTTTGGCAACTACCAATAATCCACTAGTATCCTTATCAATTCTGTGAACCAAACCAGGACGCTCACTAGAGTTATTTGGTAAATTATCAAAACGATAAATTAAAGCATTAATTAAAGTTCCCGAGTAATTACCATGTCCAGGATGTACCACCATACCGGCAGGTTTATTAACCACTAACAAGGTGTCATCTTCATAAACTACATCTAAATCAATAGCTTCTCCTACTAAGAGGTTTTCGTGAGGTGGATGGGTGAACAATACACGAATGGAATCAAAGGGTTTTACTTTATAATTTGATTTTACAGCTAAACCATTTACAAAAATACTTCCGTTTTTGGCAGCTGCCTGAATTTTGTTTCGCGTAGCATTTTCAACAAAATTCATTAAATATTTATCAATTCGTAGCGGATTTTGGCCTTTTTCTACAGTAAAAGCATAATGCTCATAAAGGTCATTATCTTCTTCTTCAGGTAATTCTGGAGAGTTATTTTCCATGTTTAAGGTCTGTTGCCATTCCCTAACACCAAGTCTATTTCTGATGTTTTTGGCAGTTTATCACCAGAATTTATGGTGGTTCCTTTGTGCGATAATTTTAAAACCATGTCTTTGCCTATGTTATCAACATAGCTTATGGTACCTACCTTAAAACCTAAAGCTTCAAGAGTTGGTTTTACTTGTCTAAAAGTCTTATCAATCAATCCATCTGGAATTCTAATTTTTCTATACCCTGAAGGATTTAAAGTAATATAAATTTTTCTATCCTCTTTAACTTTAGCACCAGCAGGTGGATCTTGCTCAATTACCGAAAATTTTGGATAGTCAGGATTATAATTAGCAGAATCTTGAATTTGCATTACCAAATTATTATCTTCCAATTCCACTTTGGCTACATTAATGGATTTTCCTTTTAAGTCCGGAACAGTTTCAAAATCACCGTGATTGGTAGTCATTTTAAGCCATTGTAATACTATAAAACATAGCAGAACTAATGCTACTATTGCCAATAAAATTTGTTTAAAAAAAATCTTACTGGTTAGGAATTTAATGATGCTCATTTGTAGAATTTTCAATTAGGCAAATATATAAAAACAGAACTGTTTTTTCTTTTGCAATTTATATGATATTTTAGCTTAACTAATATTAGATATGATTTATTGTTGGTTTTAGATGGATACTAATTTATTTTTGAATAGATGAAAAAAAATATTGCCATTATAATGGGCGGATATTCGAGTGAATATCTAATTTCCATAAAAAGTGGAAATGTAGTTTACGAAACGCTTAACAAATCAAAATACAACGCGTATCGAATTCAAATTTTCAAAGATAAATGGGTTTACGTTGATATAAATGACACCGAATTCCCCATAGATAAAAATGATTTCTCGGTTAACATCAATAATGAAAAAATCACATTTGATTGTGTTTTTAATGCCATTCATGGCTCACCCGGAGAAGATGGTTTTATGCAAGGCTATTTCAAGTTACTCAATATTCCACAAACCAGCTGCGGTATGTACCAAGCAAGTTTAACATTTAACAAACGGGATTGTTTAAGTGTTCTAAAGCCTTACGGAATAAAAACAGCAGAATCTTATTATTTAAACCTAGGAGACGTTGTTAATGAAAGTGACATTATAAAAAAAGTTGGCTTGCCTTGTTTCGTAAAAGCCAATAAAGCAGGTAGTAGTTTTGGAGTTACCAAAGTGCATAAAAAAGAAGATTTACAAAATGCTATTGATGTGGCATTTAAAGAAGATGATGAGATTATCATTGAATCCTTTTTAGATGGCACTGAGGTTTCTGTCGGTGTTATCACCTACCAAGGCGAGACAAAAGTATTACCCATAACGGAAATTGTTAGTGAAAACGATTTTTTCGATTACGAAGCTAAATATTTAGGGAAATCCCAAGAAATAACTCCTGCTAGATTAACCAAAGAACAAGAGGACAAAGTAAAAACGGCAGCTAAAAAAGTATACGAGGTTTTAAAAATGACAGGTTTTAGCAGAAGTGAATATATTTTTAAAAATGGTGAACCTCATTTATTAGAGGTAAATACGGTACCTGGGTTAACTAGAGAAAGCATCTTACCGCAACAAGCTTCAGCCGCAGGAATAAGCCTAAGCGATTTATTTGATAATGCTATTGAAGAAGCTTTAAAATAAAAATTGTAAATTTAGTTTATGAAAAGCGCATTATTTCCTGGATCATTCGATCCGTTAACCTTGGGACACTACGATATTATAAAGCGTGGTGTGACGCTTTTTGATGAAATTATTGTGGCTATTGGTGTCAATTCTGATAAAAAATACATGTTTACTCTTAATGAACGCAAACGTTTTATTGAAGAAGCTTTTGCCAGTGAGCCCAAAGTAAAAGTGGTAACATATAAAGGGTTAACGGTTGATTTTTGTAAAGAAATAGGCGTTGATTTTATTTTACGAGGGTTGCGAAATCCCGCAGATTTTGAATTTGAAAAAGCCATCGCACACACCAATAGAAGCCTCTCAGAAATAGAAACCGTTTTTCTATTAACCGCAGCTCGTACCTCATATATTGCTTCTTCCATTGTGCGCGATGTTATTAGAAATCATGGCGATTACACAAAATTAGTTCCAGATAGTGTACGTGTAAAACAACATCACTTTAAATGAATTTCCCTTTAAAATTCAAAAATTCCTTTTTAATCGTTTTACTCATTTTATGTTCTTGCGGTAAAAGCAAACCTGCAAAAGAAAAAACAGACTTCTGCACCAGTATTCATAAAAATAATAGTACAACTCTTACCAAAGAACTTCAGGATGTAGCTTTATTGATGAAAAGTAAAACTGCGGTTTATGTTTTAGAGGACGGAAGTGGCTCTATGGTGGCTAGAGCTTGGTTAACTGAATATGCAGAAAAAACCATCGATATTCAATACTTTATTTTTTCAACCGATAATGTCGGGCTCATAGCATGTGATTATTTAGTTAGAGCAGCAGATAGAGGTGTTAAAGTAAGGATTATAGTTGATGATATTATGGTAGATACCGATATTGAAGATATCTTAACTTTTAATTCCCATAAAAATATTTCGGTGAAAATATATAATCCAGGAGTTAATTTAGGGAAAAATATTTTTCAAAAAATAGAAAAATTCACTTCTGATTTCAGAGGTGCTAACCAACGGATGCACAACAAAACATTTATAGTTGATGATAAAGTTGTTATAACTGGAGGCAGAAATATCGCAGATGAATATTTTGATTATGACCACGAATATAATTTTAGAGACAGAGACATTCTTTTGTTAGGAAAAGAATCGGGAGCTGTAAAAAAATCTTTTGATGAATTTTGGAATAGCCCATTAAGTGTCCATGTAGAGGCTGTTGTTAAAGGTGAATCTAAAGATACCTATCAGGAAAATCCATTTGAAAATCTTCATGAGTATGCTTGCAATCCTGATAATTTTTGGCCTCAAGTAAGAAAACGCATTGAAAAATTACCAGAAACATTTCAATCCATTAAAAATTCGGGAGATTTGGTATGGTTAGATGATGTTAGCTTTATTTCAGATATACCAGGAAAAAACGATGGAGAAGATGGCTTGAGTGGTGGTGGTGTTTCAACCACGGCACTTATCAACTTAATTAAAAATGCTAAGTCATCAATCGACATACAAACGCCTTATTTAATAACAACCGAATTAGGTAGAAACCTATTTAAAGAAGCTGTTGACCGCGGCGTAAAAATTAGAATTCTCACTAATAGTCTGGCCTCAACAGATAATTTAGAAGCTTTTAGCAGTTATCAATCAGACAGAGAAAGATTATTAAAAACAGGCGTGCGCGTTTTTGAATTTAGACCAGATGCCGAGGAACGAAAAAAGATTATGACTGGAGAATTACAAATTACATTAGACCACCAACCTACCTTCGGACTTCATGCAAAATCTATGGTAATTGATAACTATATAACGGTTATTGGTACTTTTAATTTAGACCCCAGAAGCGCTAACCTAAATACAGAATGCATTGTTATTGTTAATTCTAACAAAGTATCTAAAAGTGTTTTAGAGGGGATGGAAATTGAATTTAAACCAGAAAACTCGTGGGAATCTACATTAGAATTAAATCCCGACAGTAAGGTGGGGAATTACAAGCGCTTTAAAACATGGACTAGGAAAATTATTCCTAAAGAAATTTTATGATACGTTTATTTTTACAAAATGAAAACGAGTGCCTCAATTAGTAAATTCGTAACATTTCTTTAATATATTATACTAATAAGTAAATAATATATTCTAGAATTCATGTTTCTTCCAATTACATATTTACTTTTTAAATTAAAATTAATTCAGCCTTCTGAAAGAGCGATTTACTTTTGGACGCAGAATTATGATGTTGGAAAATTGGAATATGCCTTAAAATTTGGAAATTATAAAACCCGAAAACTAGCTGCAGAAGCTTTAGAAATTATTGGTGAACCGTCATCTATACCGGCTCTTCTGCATGCCATGAGCGATAAAGTTCAAAATGTATCCATTGCTGCATTAAATGCTTTGGAGAAAATTAGTAAAGAGGAAGAACTTATAAAAACCATTGTGAATAAACGATTTAATTGGGTTACATACATCAATGAACGTAAAGCAAAATATGAAGCCAACAAAAATAAAAAGTATACTATTTACCGTTGGGAGCGCACCAGCAAAAAATCATTTGACCGTGTAAAAGAACAATTAAAGAAGCCCATACGATAACTATTTTAAGGAAATTAAAACTTATACTCCGAAAGCCCTTTGGTAAAAGCCTCGGGGTTTTCGGCTAAATGGTAACGTGGGTCGTCAATAGCTTCAACAATTACTTCCTTAAATTTTGGGCTTGCTTTGTATAATAATATTTTACAATCCTCACTTAAGTGTTTCAACTTTATGGATTTACCCTCAGCTTCATATTTATTAACCAAATTAAATATAGCTTCTAGAGCAGAATGGTCACTAACACGTGATTCAATAAAATCAATTTCCACATTATCTGGATCATTTTTTACATCAAATTTGTCGTTAAAAGCCAAAATAGAACCAAAAAATAAAGGACCCCAAATTTCATAAATTTTAGTGCCATCCTCTCGCAAACGCTTTCTAGCGCGTATGCGTTTGGCATTTTCCCAAGAAAAAACCAGTGCGCTGATAATAACTCCTGCAATAACGGCTATGGCCAAATCAAAAATAACGGTTAAAGAAGATACCGCAACTAACACAATAACATCGCTTAAAGGTATTTTATTTAAAATACGGAAACTACTCCATGCAAATGTTCCTATAACAACCATAAACATGACACCCACCAGAGCGGCAATAGGAACTTGCTCAATTAAACCGGAAGCAAAAAGAATAAAAACTAATAATAAAACAGCAGCAACAATACCTGATAATCTAGTTCTACCTCCAGATTTTATATTGATTAATGATTGCCCAATCATAGCACAACCACCCATACCACCAAATAACCCAGTAACAATATTCGCGCCACCTTGAGCTAAACATTCTCGGTTGGTGTTGCCTCGGGTTTCCGTTAATTCGTCAACAAGATTTAAGGTCATAAGTGATTCTATCAAACCTATTGCAGCCAATATTAAAGCATAAGGCCCAATAAATTTTAAGGTTTCCCATGTAAAAGGTACTTTAGTGAAAATAGCCGTTTGGAATTCTGGCAATCCCCCTTTTAAACCTTCTCCACCACCATCACGAATAAAACTACCTACTGTTGCAACATCTAATTTCCCAAAAATTACAATGGCCGAAACCACTAAAATGGCTATCAAAGCTTCTGGGAGTTTTTTAGTGAGTTTTGGTAACCCAAACATAATTCCCATAGTTAAGGCTACTAATCCAAGCATTGTCCAAAGTTGTGACCCTGAAAACCAATTTCCCGAAGCATCTTTAAACATTCCTAACTGAGATAAGAAAATAACAATGGCCAAACCATTAACAAAACCCATCATAACTGGGTGCGGAATCAGCCTTACAAACTTACCTAGTTTAAAAAACCCTGCTAACATTTGAATAATTCCCATTAAAATAACCGTAGCAAACAAATAATAAAGACCCAAATTTTCTCCTTCAATTCCAAACGCATTACCTTCCGCGACCAAACTAACCATAACCACAGCTAAAGCACCTGTTGCACCACTTATCATGCCTGGTCTACCGCCAAAAATGGAGGTAATTAGTCCTATCATAAAGGCTGCATACAAACCAACCAATGGATCAACCCCTGCAACAAAAGCAAAGGCTACGGCCTCTGGAACCAAGGCTAATGCCACCGTTATTCCACTTAAAATATCATTTTTAGCATTGGCTGCTCTTTTAGTAATAAACTCCATAGTACCATCTTTGAAGCTGTAAATTTACGTTTAATAAGCTGGTTTGCAAGTGAAGTGTTAATATTTGAATGTTTATATAAACTACAACGTTTGAAAATTTGCAAATTATTTTCTTTATAAATTGTAGATTTACTCAAACAATTAATCCTCATGAAAAGAATTCTTATTCTATTAGTTTTTATAATTGCTTGCAACACTTCAAACGAAATCTCAGATCATAACTTCGAAACTCAATTTGAAAAATCAAAAGGCTTAGAAACCGCTACCTACCAAGAAACCATTCAATTTTATAAAAATCTATCTGAAGCTTACGCTGAAATTTCCATGGATAGCATAGGTGAAACAGATTCTGGAAAACCTTTACATCTGGTCACTTTAAACATGGATAAAACATTTGATTTTTCTGAAGTTCGCAAAACAGGGAAAAGAATTTTAATGATAAATAATGGCATCCACCCCGGAGAATCAGATGGTATTGATGCTACCATGATGCTTTTTAGAGATATGGTTCAAGGAAACATAGTAGCTCCTAAAAATACGGTTTTAGTTACCATTCCTATTTATAATGTTGGTGGCAGTTTAAATAGGAACTCTACTACACGAACCAATCAAAACGGTCCTTTAGAATATGGTTTTAGGGGAAATGCTAGAAATTATGATTTAAACCGCGATTTTATTAAATGTGATACCAAAAACGCTAAAACATTTGCTAAGATTTTTCATTTGGTAAAACCCGATGTTTTTATTGATAATCATGTTAGTAATGGTGCGGATTATCAATACACTCTCACCCATTTATTTACACAACACAACAAACTTTCTGGAGGTTTAGGTAATTATTTACATACTGAAATGATGCCAGAATTGGAACAAAAACTAGATAAAAAAGATTGGAATATTACCCCATATGTAAATGTTTTTAATGAATTGCCAGAAAAAGGATTCTCTCAATTTATGGATTATCCTCGGTATTCAACTGGTTACACTACGCTTTTTAACGTGTTGGGAATGATGGTTGAAACACATATGCTAAAACCCTATAACAAACGTGTTGAAGGCACCTACGAACTTATGAAAAGCATGATTGAAATTGTTGAAGAGCAAGGTGATAAAATTTCTGAATTACGAAAAAAGGCTATATCTGAAATTCAAAATCGAAAAACCTATGCCTTGGATTGGAAAATTGATACTACAAAACACTCTAAGTTAATTTTTAAAGGTTTTGAGGGCAACATTATAAAAAGTAATGTGACTGGTTTTGACAGATTGAAATACGATAGAACTAAGCCTTTTACAAAAGAGGTGGTTTACAAAAATTATTTTGCACCAACGATTGAAGTAGAAATACCAAAAGCTTATTTAATTCCCAAAGGTTGGCATAATGTGATTGAACTATTACAGTTAAATCAAGTCGAAATGATAGCCTTTGAAAACGATACTACTTTAACTGTTGAATCTTATAAAATTTCTGATTTCAAAACCAATCAAATGCCTTTCGAAGGACACTTTCAACATTACGATACAAAAATTGAAAAAACTAAAAATGAGATTCTATTTTCAAAAGGTGATTATCTGATATACACCAATCAAAATGCTATCAGATATTTATTGGAAACATTAGAACCACAAGCTCCTGATTCATTTTATAACTGGAATTTTTTCGATACCATTTTACAGCAAAAAGAAGGATTTTCTCCCTATGTATGGGAAGATAAAATTTTAGAAATCCTTTATTCAAACCCCACATTACAAATAGATTTCAACTTAAAAAAAACCTATGACAAAGATTTTGCAAGTAACTGGTATGCCCAACTAGACTGGTTGCACAAGCAAACCGATTATTATGAATCAGCTCACATGCAATATCCCGTATATAGACTTCCATAAATTAAAAATAAAAAGCCTACCACATAATATGGTAGACTTTTTAACACTTGAATTAGTCGAATTTTTCTTTTTCTATTTTCTAACTATTATCTTTTCGGTTACAGTCCTGTATTCCGATTTAAATTGCACTAAGTATAAACCTTCACTTAGTATACTGGTATCAATTTTTTGAGTTCTATTTTGTAAATCTTTCGCAATACCAGATATGACTCGTCTTCCACTTGCATCATAAACATTGAAGTTCATAACTTCACCATCAAAGAGCTCTAAGTCAACATTTAAGATATTAACAACTGGATTTGGGTGAACACCTAAGGTTGTGTTTTGTGCAATAAAAGCCTCCTTGAACTCATCATAACTTTTATAAAGTACTACATATTCAGCTATTTGCTCATTTATCCAATCTTTATCAGTGTTGGTTTTACCACTTCTATTGTTCTTAAAAAATCTGTTAAAGAAGTCACAAAACCATTGTGATCCAATAACTAAATTTACAGCACCTTGCACATCTAAGGAAGCACAAATATTATTATCCGAAATTAAAGATGCTACATCAAAACCAGTAGTAACTCCTGGCACAACCACACTTAAATCCAAAGTGTTTGGGTTAAATACTAAACTATGTATTCTGTAAAAACCTCTATCCCTTACTTCAAACTCCGGAGATGTGGACACATTTAATATGGTTAAAGAGAAGGCCTCTGTTAAAACATACAATTGTTGATATCCATTTGGTATTGTAGGATTTATTTTTGTAGTTGCTGAAATAACCGCAGAACCGTTACTTAAACAACTGATTGGACTATTTGAATACATCGTTCCAGAGAAAGCATTACAAACTTCACCTTCTTCAACCATCACTGGTACACCTGCTACATCTAAACTTGCACAAAGACCATTGTCTATAACCAAGCCCAATACAGCGCCTCCTGTGGTAACTCCAAATTCT
>NZ_BAABJW010000004.1:0-543713 GCF_039543505.1 Litoribaculum gwangyangense
ATTAGTGGGAGAGTAGGTCGTTGCCTTTTTTGGAGGCCCTTCATAGAAATATGAGGGGCCTTTTTGTTTGTGTTAAAATCCTTGATTTTTTTTGATAATTGTTAGAATACTTTTGATGGTACTAGGAGAGGTTCAACAAAATATAAGGCAAAAGGGTTTTATAAAGGATGGTTTTGAATCAAAAACAAAAAATCCCGTAAACATGGATGTTTCGGGATTTTTTCGTGGTACCTCCAGGAATCGAACCAGGGACACAAGGATTTTCAGTCCTTTGCTCTACCAACTGAGCTAAGGTACCTCGCTAAAGCGGTTGCAAATATAAATTCATTTTTGTTATTCGCCAAATGAAAGTTGTAAAAAATAGGATATAATGTCTTATTTATTTTAAATAGCTTGATTATAAATGGTTATTAACATAAAGTTAAATAGGAATGTAATTTAATGTTGGTTTTGTAGATTTACCTTTTCAATAATATTATGAATTTAATTATAGACATAGGGAACTCTCTTGCTAAAATAGCTCTTTTTAAAGACGGAAAACTTAAGAGAAAAGAGATAGTTGGTATTCAGGATATTTTTGATTTTGTGACTGATATAAAAAATAAATATCCTAGCATTAAAAATGCTATTATTTCATCTGTTGGTAAATTAAAAAAGAGTGATTTTGTTAAATTGAATGACTTATTTTATTTACTTGTTTTGGGTTCTGAGACACATCTGCCTTTTAATAATTTATATGATACACCAAAAACATTGGGAGTAGATAGGATGGCTTTGGTCTCAGCCTCAGTCTATAAATTTCCTAAAAACAATGTTCTTATAATTGATGCGGGTACTTGCGTTACCTATGATTTTATTACATCGAACAACGATTATATTGGTGGTGCTATTTCCCCAGGGTTACAAATGCGTTATAAATCTTTACACGCTTTTACCGCAAATTTACCGTTATTAGAAGCTGAGAAACCAAATCATATCATTGGTAAGTCAACTAAAGGTTCTATCCATTCTGGAGTTGTTTTTGGTATTTTAAATGAAATAGATGGTGTTATTGATACTTATAAACTTAAATATCCAGATTTAACAGTTATTTTAACAGGTGGAGATGCTATATTCTTGTCTAAACAATTAAAAAGTAGCATATTTGCCCTTCCTAATTTTCTTTTAGAGGGATTAAACTATATTTTACAATATAATACACACGAATGATAAAAAAACTTCTGATAGTTTTTATTGCATTAATTGCAATTTACGGTCATGCACAAGAAGGTACAGCTTCACCCTATTCATTTTATGGTTTAGGTAACTTAAAATTTAAAGGAACTGTAGAGAATAGAAGCATGGGTGGGTTGAGCATTTATACGGACAGTATTCATGTAAATTTACGAAATCCAGCTTCCTATTCGGGAGATAATTTAGAGATTTGGGGCAATGAAAGTAGACCAGTTAAATTTACAGTTGGAGGGAGTTACTCGAGTATCGATTTAAAGAGCGATTCTGGTAGTGATAATGCTTCTTCTACAACGTTTGATTATTTAGCTATAACGATTCCAGTTGGTAAATTTGGTTTCGGTTTTGGGCTTTTACCTTACACATCTGTTGGGTATAAGCTAGAATCTTTAAATAGCGATGGTGATATAGAAAATAGATTTAGAGGTGAAGGAGGCTTAAATAAAGTGTTTTTTGGCATAGGATATCAAATTGCTCAAGGATTAACTGTTGGGGCGGATATTCAGTATAATTTTGGAAACATTCAAAACAACGTTATTGAATATCAATACGACAATGGTGTGCCTATACAGTTTCAATCCAGAGAGATTAATAGATCTGATTTGAGTGGGTTAAATTTGAATTTAGGGATTTCTTATAAAACCATGCTAAACGATAAGCTTGAGGTGGTTTCAGGCGTTACTTACAGCCCTGAAAGTTTATTGGCATCGCAAAACCAGCAATCGTTTTCAATAATTACGATTAACTCAAGTACGGGTCAAGAATTCGAATTAAATACTGTTGAAGTAGATTTAGAATCGATGGGATTGCTGAAAACCGATGTGATTTTGCCGTCAAAATTTTCAGCAGGTTTTGGTATTGGTGAACCTAGAAAATGGTTTGTAGGAGCTGAATATTTTTTTCAAAATACTAGCAATTTAAGAAATGCTATACCCAATAGTAGTAATGATACAAATTATGAAGATGCTACAAGCATTTCAATAGGTGGATTTTTTATACCTCAATACAATTCCTTTACAAGTTTTATTAAAAGAACTGTTTATAGAGCGGGAGTGCGCTTTGAAAATACAGGTTTAATTATTAATAATCAATCCATAAAAGAGTTTGGCATATCTTTTGGTTTAGGATTACCAGTGGGAGACGCTAGATTGCTATCAAATGCAAACTTAGGCTTTGAAATTGGAAAAAGAGGTACAACAAACAGTAATTTAATACAAGAGAATTTTATTAATTTCCAATTAAGTTTATCTTTGAATGATAGATGGTTTCAAAAAAGAAAATATGACTAACAGCATAAAATTATTATCATGAAGAAAAAAATTACATTATTATTAGCAGTACTATTTATAGGGCTTAGTTTTGGTTTTGCACAGCAAGATGAAGAGTGTATGACAAAACTATCTATATTTCATGAGTATGTAAAAGCAAAAAACTTTGATGCAGCTTATGAACCATGGATGGATGTTAGAAAAAAATGCCCGAAATTTAATAATGCCATTTACGTTGATGGTGAGAAAATTTTAGAACATAAAATTGAAAATTCTGCTGGAGCAGAAAAAGAAGCTTTTATTAACGACCTAATAAAATTATGGGAAGAAAGAGGTGTGCATTTTGCTAGTAAAACGCCCAAAGGTGAATATGCAGCTCAATCCTGTCAACTTCTTTACGATAATAAAGATATCATGCACAAAAGCACTGAGGAGCTTTATGCGTGTTTTGATGCTGCTTACAAATTAGATAAGGAAACATTTACAAACCCAAAAAGTTTATATACTTACTTCTCTTTAATGGTTGATTTGTATGATGCCAAGAAAAAATCCGCTTCAGATTTATTTAATAAATATGATGATGTAGTAGAAAAAGTTGAGGATGAAGTGAAAAACTACTCAGAGAAATTAAATAAACTTATAGAAAAAGATTCAACGGGAGCGTCATTCACAAAAAAAGAAACACAATACCAAAAATTTTATAATAGCTATTTGAATGCCTATGAACAAATTTCTGAAGGGATTGATAAAAAATTAGGTGATAGAGCCAATTGTGAAAACTTAATTCCATTGTATCAAAAGGATTTTGAAGAAAACAAAACAAATGCTGTTTGGTTACAAAGAGCTGCTGGAAAAATGTCTGAAAAAGAATGTACTGACGATCCTTTGTTCTTCAAGTTAGTAAATGCATACCATGAGTTAAGTCCTTCTGCAAATTCAGCTTATTACTTAGGTATATTAAAAGATAAAGAAGGTAAATCAAACGAAGCTATTGAGTTTTACAAACAAGCTATTTCTTTAGAAACTGATAATTTTAAAAAGGCCAAACTTAATAAAAGAATTGGATTAAAATTGAAAGCAAAAGGAAGTTATGGTCAGGCTAGAAACTTTTTTAGACAAGCTCTAAGGTTGAATCCTTCAGATAGCAGCCCTTATTTATCTATAGCTTCTATGTATGCTTCTAGTGCCAATAGTTGTGGTGATACCCAATTTAACAAAAGAGCGGTGTATTGGTTAGCTGCCGAAGAAGCAAGAAAAGCTGGAAGTGCAGGTTCCCAGTCTGTTGAAAGATACATGGCTTTGGCTCCATCAAAAGCAGATATTTTTAGTTGCGCCTGTTCAGGAGAGGTAATTAAAATAGGTTGTTGGATTGGTGCTTCTGTTACAGTGCCGAAAATTTAATGACAAAGAAAATAACATATAATATTTTAAACATAGTCACCATAATTATGGTGACTATGTTTTTTTCATGTAAAGACAACTTCAAGGAAGTTCAAAAAATTGGTATTTCAGAAAATGAACCTGTAGGGATTGATTACAACATCAATTTAAAATATACCGATTCGGGTAGGGTAACTGCAAATTTAATTAGTACTAAAACACTGGATTATTCGAACAGGGATTTTCCATTTCGTGAATTTACGGATGGTGTAACTCTGTATATTTTCGATAAAGACAATAATAAAAGTACCATTGTAGCAGACTATGCTATTATTTATAATGACACAGATTTAATAGACATGCAAAACAACGTGGTTATCACAACCCACGACAATAAGGTTTTAAAAACAGATCAGTTGTTTTACGATCAAAAAAAAGAGTGGCTTTATACCAATAAACCTGTATCCTTTAAAACGGAATCCGATGTTATTAATGGTAATGGTTTCGACTCTAATTCAAAATTCACGAATGCCGAAGTGTTGGAAGTAACAGGAATAATTACGTTAGAAGACTAATTTAAATATCCTCATAAACTAAAAGAACTTCTTATCCAATTTTAAGTATCTTTACACTTTATAAAATTCAAAAATTTCAAATGAAATATGATAAAATTTTTCAATATGCTTACTTGGTATTTGCTGTCTTGTTTTTATATGATGGTATATCAAAATGGAATGATGGAACAAATGGTGCCTACATTTCATTAGGACTGGCAGCCTTGGCTGTATTTATGTTTTTCTTCAGAAGAAAGTTCAGTAATAAATTTGAAGATAGAAATAATTCCAAATAAATGAGCATTTATGTAATTATCATAATTGTTTCTTTAATTCTATCAGCCTTTTTCTCGGGTATGGAGATTGCTTATGTGTCTTCAAACAAAATACATATTGAAATTGAAAAGAAACAGGATGGTATATTGGCTATTATTTTGAGTAAACTTACTGCTAAACCCTCAAAATTTATTGCAACCATGCTTATTGGTAACAATATAGCCCTAGTTATATATGGTTTTTTCATGGGCGATTTATTGGTCAATTGGTTTCAATCCATGCTACCAACATCTAATGGTGTTTTAAACTACCTTTTAACAGATTTAAGTTTATTATCCCAAACGGTATTATCAACCTTATTGATTTTAATAACTGCCGAATTTTTACCAAAAGTATTTTTTCAAATATATTCCAATACCTTAATCAAGGCTTTGGCTATACCAGCTTATTTGTTTTATGTGCTATTTACATGGATATCCAATTTTGTCATATGGATTTCAGATTTTGTGCTTAAATATTTATTCAAAACAGAGGGCGATCAAATTCAATTGGCGTTCACAAAAGTAGAATTAGGAAATTATATTAGTGAGCAAATGGAATCTGTCCAAGAACATGATAATGTAGATACCGAAATACAAATTTTCCAAAATGCTTTAGAGTTTTCCGAAGTTAAGGCACGCGAAGTCATGGTACCGCGAACCGAAATTATTGCTGTTGAAGTTAATGATTCCACAAAATCTCTAAACAATCTTTTTACAGAAACAGGCTGCACAAAAATATTAGTTTACAAAGAAACCATTGATGATATTTTGGGTTATGTGCACTCTTTTGAGTTGTTTAAAAAACCCAAAAGCATAAAATCGATGATGTTACCTGTAGAGTTTGTTCCAGAAACGGTTCTTATAAAAGACGTTTTAGGCGTACTGACTAAAAAACGAAAAAGTATCGCTGTTATTTTAGATGAATATGGAGGAACATCTGGTATAATGACGGTTGAAGATATTGTTGAGGAATTATTTGGCGAAATAGAAGATGAACATGATTCCATAGATTTAATTGAAGATAAATTAGATGATGAAACATTTAAGTTTTCTGCAAGACTAGAAGTTGATTATGTAAACGAAACTTATAAAATGGATCTGCCTGAAAGTGAAAACTATGAAACCCTTGGAGGGCTTATTGTGCATCATACGGAAGAGATTCCAGATCAAAATGAAATCGTTAAAATTGATAGCTTTCAATTTACCATTTTAGAAGTCTCCAATACTAAAATTGATCTGGTAGAACTTAAAGTGTTACGCGAAGATTAAAATACTTGGTTCTTCTTTTATTATTGAACAGAAAATGGTATTTTCGCGCACGATATTTTTGTCAGCAAATAATAAAATTTACCAACTTAACAAGTAATCCCAAAAACGGATTTATTAAAAATTTAATTTACAAATGGCAGTTTTAAATAAGATAAGACAACGTTCACTATTCTTAATATTAATCATCGCATTAGCGCTATTCTCTTTTGTTTTAGCAGATTTATTTAAAAACAGTGATGCATTAACCTCAAAATCCCAAAATATTGTCGCCACCATTAATGGTAAAGACATAACACGTGAAGACTTTTTACAAAAAGTTGAAGCCTTGCAAAGGCAAATGGGACCAAATGCTACTAATACCCAAGTTATGAACCGCGTTTGGGAGCAAGAGGTAAGACAAGCTGTTATGGAAACCCAATACGAGGAATTAGGAATTTCTGTTGAGAAAGACCAAATGAGAGATTTATTAAAAACATCCTTGGCAACGAGCCCTGAGTTTTTAAATGAAGCTGGTGTTTTTGATGAAAATAAATTAAACGAATATATTGCTAATTTAAAAGAAACCTCGGCTGCAGCTTATGAAAGTTGGGTTAATTATGAAAAGCAAGTAGCTGCTAATGCATTACAGCAAAATTATTTCAATCTGGTCAAAGCAGGTTTAACAGGAACCTTAGCAGAAGGAGAATTAGAGCATAAATTAGAAGGCAATAAAGTAGATATTAAATACGTGCAGGTTGCTTTTTCATCCATTCCAGATAGTACGGTAACCGTATCAAAATCAGATATTTCAAACTATATCAAGGAGCACAAAAAACAATATGAAGTTGAAGCTTCTAGAGATATAAGATTTGTTCAGTTTAATGAAGTGGCTTCAATTGAAGATGAAAATGCCATAAAAACAGAGCTTGAAACTTACTTAAATGGAAGATTTGTTGATGAAACTGGTAGAAAAGATACTATTGTTGCGTTTTCTAAGGTAAAGAATAATGAAGATTATATAAACCACACAGCTACTTCAGATTTGAAATTTGATGAACGTTTTATTTTCAAATCAGAATTACCAACTGCTGCAGCTGATAGCATCTACAATTTAGAAGAAGGAGAAGTTTATGGTCCATATAAAGACAATGGATACTTTAAAATTTCTAAGCTAATTGCTGCAAAACAAATTCCAGATTCTGCTAAAGTCAGACACATTTTGATCCCTTTTAGAGGAGCCCAAAGTGCTGCTCCTGATGTTACCCAAACAGAAGCTGAAGCTAAAACCACAGCAGATAGTTTGTTAATCATATTAAAATCTAATCGCTCTAAATTTCCAGAATTTGTAACCCAATTTTCATCAGATCAAGGAAGTGTTGAAAATGAAGGACGTTACGATTGGCACCCATATAATACCATGGTTCCAGAATTTAATGATTTTGAGTTTAATGGAAATGTTGGTGATTTAGGAGTTGTTAAAACAATTTTTGGTTTCCACATTATCGAAATAGAAGGGCAGAAAGATAAAAGTAAAGCAGTTAAAGTTGGTACTATTGCAAGAAAAATTGAGCCTTCAGAAGCTACTAGCGACAAAGTATTTAGAGATGCTTCCAATTTTGAAATCAATGCCGGAAAAGGCGATTTTGAAGCATTGGCCCAAGAAAACAGTTATGTAGTACGCCCTGTTAATGGTATTAAAATTTTAGACGAATCCATACCAGGAGTTGGGAATCAAAGACCTATTGTGCGTTGGGCTTTTGAAGAGGAGGCAGAAGTAGGTGATATTAAGCGTTTCAGTATCCCAGGAGGTTATGTGATAGCCCAATTAGTAGCGAAACATAAGGAAGGTTTAATGTCTGTTGAAGATGCTACTGTTACGGTGTTACCAATTATAAGAAAAGAGAAAAAAGCCAAAATAATAAGAGATAGAGTTTCTGCTTCATCGTTAGATGATTTAGCTGCTGCTGAAAATACTTCGGTAAGATCTGCTACTGGAATTAATATGAAAAACCCAACCATTTCAGGAGCTGGTAGAGAACCATTAGTGGTTGGTGCGGCATTTGGATTAAATGAAGGCGAAACCTCAAGATTAATTGATGGCGCAAATGGTGTTTACATGGTTCAAGTAACCAAGGTAACTCCAGCTGTTGAGCTAGATAATTATCAAGCGGCAGCAAATAGAGTAGAACAACAAAAGGCAAGTGTAGTAAACACTAAATTATACAATGCCCTAAAAGAAGCTGCAAATATTGAAGATAATAGAGCTAAAACTCAAATTCAATAATATTTTAATAGATATTTAAAGGAGCCTCGTTTATCGAGGCTTTTTTTATCATTTTTGGCTATTATTTAATAAGAACTGTTGATAACTTAACGGTAAGTTTTCTTCCAAAAACCCTACTTTTGTAAAGATAAAAAGATAAAAGATTATGTCTGATACCATAGAAAAAGTAAAATGCTTGATAATAGGTTCTGGTCCTGCAGGGTATACAGCAGCTATTTATGCGGCAAGAGCTAATATGAAACCTGTTTTATATCAGGGAACACAACCGGGTGGACAATTAACAACGACAAACGAGGTTGAAAATTTCCCTGGTTATCCTGAAGGTATTACGGGCCCGGAAATGATGATGGAATTGCAGAGGCAGGCTGAACGTTTTGAAACGGATGTGCGTGATGGATGGATTACAAAAGTTGATTTCTCAGGTGATGTGCATAAAGTTTGGGTTAACGATACTAAAGAAATTCATTGTGATACTGTAATTATTTCAACAGGTGCTTCTGCAAAATATTTGGGTTTGGATTCCGAACAAAAGTATTTAAAATTAGGTGGTGGTGTTTCAGCATGTGCTGTGTGTGACGGCTTTTTTTATAGAAATCAAGAAGTGGTTATAGTAGGGGCAGGAGATTCTGCTTGTGAGGAAGCACACTATTTATCAAAGCTTTGTAAAAAAGTAACTATGTTAGTCAGAAGAGATGAGTTTAGAGCATCAAAAATCATGGCTGCTAGGGTTAAAAACACTGAAAATATTGAGATTTTATTCAATACAGAAACAGATGAAGTTTTAGGTGATGGTCAAGTAGTAACTGGGGTTCGTGTTTTTAACAATAAAACTAAGGAGAAAAAAGAAATTCCAGCAACAGGTTTTTTTGTAGCTATAGGGCATAAACCAAATACAGATATTTTTAAGGACTATTTAAACTTAGATGAAACAGGTTACATTAAAAATATTCCAGGAACCTCTAAAACCAACATCGAAGGTGTTTTTGTATCAGGTGATGCTGCTGACCATGTTTACAGACAAGCTGTTACAGCTGCTGGTACAGGTTGTATGGCGGCTTTAGATGCAGAACGTTATTTGGCGGCAAAAGATTCTACTTTTGAAGTTTCGACTTCAACTTATAATTAAATGAAATTAAAAAAAGGAAAAGTCAAAGTTTAAATGCTTTGGCTTTTGTATTTATATAAAAATATGTTTTCTTTGAAAACTATTTTTTAAACGGGATGTGGCGCAGTCCGGTTAGCGTACACGGCTGGGGGCCGTGTGGTCGCAGGTTCAAATCCTGTCATCCCGACAATATGTTTTATGTAAATTCAAACAGTTTTTTATTGTGCTAAAGTTGCCTTTAGCTATTATAAAATCCTGTTTTAGATAAAATGGCTTATTTAGCTTAATATCAAAATATTATTGATTAATCGTTTTTTTTGATATTTTTAATCACGTAATTGCTTCTTAGTCTATTTTTATTTCTTCAATCAAGCTTTATGAGTTTTCGAACAAAAGTCATAAAGTTATATTAGATTTTATTTTTTTTGATATTAATGGGGTGATTTTTACCTGATAGTACAGGATAGGCTTTTTTTTTAATATCCTTTAATTTATAAAGTTAGATAATTTTGTTTTTTTTAATATTCTAATTCGATATTTAATGAAAGTCTATCAATTTTCAATAAATAAACACTCACTATGATAATCTTTTTATCGAAATGATTAATGGCACTTTGAAAATAAAAAATATTGGTGGTAACGATATTCCGTTATACAAAAAAATATTTAATGCTTTTAGAGAATCTATAGAAACTAATTCTCTTAAATCAGGTGATAGTATTCCTTCTATAAATGAGTTTAGCAAAGACTACAAAATTTCAAGAGATACAGTTTTTAAGGCCTATACCCTCTTGAAAAATGAAGGTTTTATAAAATCTACGCCTAATAAAGGATATTATATAACCGATAGCAAAATTAAAGTGCTATTATTGATAAGTACCTTCAAGTCGTATAAGGAGGTGTTGTATCATTCGTTTATGCAAAATTTACCAAATAACGTTATCGTTGATTTACAATTTCATCATTATAGTGTCAAAAACTTTAAATCAATGTTGGACATTCAAAATGGTAAATATTACAAGTATATTGTAATGGGTTTTGATCATCCAGAAGTTAAGAAGGCTCTTAGCAAAATTGATGAACGAAGACTCTTATTAATAGATTGGGATTTACATTCTAAAAAAGTAAGTAATTTTATATTTCAAGATTTTGGTCAGGGGTTTTACAATTGTCTAGTGGAAGCGTTGCCTTTATTTAAAAAATATAAAGCCATTAATTTTATTTATCCAGAATTTACATATCATCCTTGGGAGAGCGTTATTTATTTCAAAAAATTCTGCCAAACACATAACCTTACGTTTGATGTTATAAAAAGCTCTAAAAACTTTATTGTTAACAAAGATACCGCATACATAACGGTAAACGATAGAATGCTGTATGAGTTACTAGATCAGTGTTTAAATTATAATTTTGAATTAGGTAAAGATGTTGGTGTTTTATCATATAATGAAACTCCAATTAAGAGATTTACTTATAAAGGTATTTCAGTTGTTTCGGTTGATTTTAAAGATTTTGGAGTAAAAGCCGCTGAGTTTGTTACTTCGGACAGTAAAATACAAACATATTTACCAACACAACTTATTTTAAGAGAGTCTTTGTAATATTTGTTTGTTAATGTCTTTACTAATACTATACTTTCAAATTTATAGTACAAACTATTAAGACAAATAAAGATAATTTAATTCATATCATAAAAAGTTTATTTATTTAATCAACTCTAAGGTAATAATCATTATTTTTAGCAAAAATAAGCAGGACAGGGCAGGACGGTTGATTTTTGGTTCTTCCCTAATTTTGTTTGTATTCTGCTTATAAATTTCAATTATCAAATTGTAAATAATAATAGGTGATGACTGAGTTTATGAATTTTTAAAACCTAACCAATAACTAAAAAATACATGAGTAAAACAATCGTTTTAACAGGTGCGGGAGGCGTACTTTGTGGAACAATAGCTAAGGCTCTTGCCAAGGAGGGGCACAATATAGCTGTTTTAGATTTGAGAAAGGAAGCGGCAGATAAAATTGCTGATGAAATAAAAGCAGCAGGAGGTAATGCTATAGGTGTTTCTGCAAATGTGCTCGAAAAGGAATCTTTGGAAAAGGCCAAACAAGAAGTGAACAACGCGTTTGGAACTTGTGATATTTTAATAAATGGCGCTGGAGGGAACCATCCTTTGGGTACAACATCTAATCCATTTTTTTTAGAAAGTGATCTTGATAATGCAACAGAAGGATTTAAAACATTTTTTGATTTAGATCCAACTGGGATTAAATTTGTATTCGATTTGAATTTTATAGGAACTTTATTGCCTACTCAAATATTTGCCAAGGACATGATTGGAAAACAGGGATGTAGTATTTTAAATATTTCATCCATGAATGCTTTTACACCATTAACAAAAATACCAGCTTATAGCGGCGCTAAAGCAGCTGTTTCTAATTTCACACAGTGGCTAGCAGTACATTTTTCAAAAGTAGGTATACGCGTTAATGCCCTTGCTCCCGGATTTTTTTTAACAGACCAAAACAGAACGTTATTAACCCAAAGTGATGGTAGTTTAACAGCTCGTGGAAACCAAATCATTGAACAAACACCTATGGGCAAATTTGGAGAACCGGAAGATTTGGTTGGTACAACTTTATGGTTGTGTGGCGAAGGATCTTCTTTTGTTACAGGGGTAGTTGTGCCAATTGATGGAGGATTTAGTGCTTACAGTGGTGTTTAAAACAATATTCATTTTAGAGGTATTTGGGTCTTTTGCTATTCCTAAATACTTAGCAGACGATTATTAGACTACATTTGTTACAAAGGGTATAAAATCAATTTAGTTTTACTAAGAAACACTTGGATTAGAAACAAAAACTAAAAAAGAAGTTTTGAGTTTTCAAAATAAATAGAATATGAATCAGACTTTGATACAGGAAACAGTTAACTATTTTTTAGGTGAAAGAAATGATTATGCCCCTTTAGAAGATGGTGCTTTGGTGGTATCAATTATTTAGGATGTTACAAAAAAATAATTAAAATATAATGGAACAAACATGGAGATGGTACGGGCCAAATGATCCCGTTTCGTTGTCAGATATAAACCAAGCAGGTGCAACAGGTGTTGTTTCTGCTTTACATCATGTGCCAAATGGCCAGATATGGAGTATTGAAGAAATAAATAAAAGAAAAAGTCAAATTGAAAAGGCCGGACTTACTTGGAGTGTAGTCGAAAGTATTCCAGTGCATGAAAATATAAAAACACGGTCCGGTAATTATCAATTGTATACAGATAATTATAAAAAAAGTATAGAAAATTTGGCTAAATGCGGTATCAACATTGTATGCTATAATTTTATGCCTGTTTTAGATTGGACAAGAACAGATTTAGAATATCAAGTAGAAGATGGTTCTAAGGCCTTACGTTTTGACATAGTTGCTTTTGCTGCATTTGAGTTGTTTTTATTGAAACGACCGGGAGCTGAAAAGAGTTATACTGAGCAGCAACAAAAAGCAGCTAAAGCATATGTTGAAAATATTTCTGAAGACCAAAAAAATAAATTAATAAATAATATTATTGCAGGTTTACCAGGAGCCGAAGAAGGTTACACTTTAGAGCAATTTCAGACCATACTGGACACATACAAACATATAAATGCTAAAGCCTTGAGAGATAATTTAGTGTTATTTTTAAAAGAAATAATACCAATAGCTTCCCAAAATAACGTGCTTATGTGCATTCATCCAGACGATCCACCGTATCCAATATTAGGGTTACCAAGAGTAGTGAGTACTGAAGAAGATTATGCTTATTTATTTAATAATGTTCCAGATAGAGCTAATGGCATCACTTTTTGCACGGGATCATTAGGTGTTAGAGCTGATAACCATTTAATTAAGATTTTTAAGCGTTTTGCTGATAGAGTACATTTTTTACATTTAAGAAGTACAAAAAGAGACGAATATGGTAATTTTTATGAAGCTAATCATTTAGAAGGCGATGTAGACATGTATGGTGTTGTTCAGGCTATATTAACGGAAGAAAAAAGAAGAAAAGAGGAAGGAAGCACTGATTTTAATATCCCCATGAGGCCAGACCATGGGCATCAAATGCTTGACGATTTAAATAAAAAAACAAACCCAGGGTACTCGGGTATTGGCCGGCTACGCGGATTAGCGGAATTAAGAGGATTGGAATTTGGTCTAAAACACACTATATAACATAAAATCATTACAAGATGAAAACCTATTACGAAACACGATATGCATCAAGTCCACAAGGCGTAAAAAGTTATGATACACAGCAATTGAGAGATGAGTTTTTAATTGAGAATTTAATGCAACAAGATCAAATTGTTTTAGTGTATTCACATTATGATAGATTTATATCTGGCAGTGCGGTACCTACAGTGAATCCTCTGAAATTAGAAGCTATAGATCCTTTAAAAGCCGACTATTTTTTAGAAAGAAGAGAATTGGGCATTATTAATATAGGAGCGGAAGGAATTGTTAAAGTTGGTGATTTGGAATATGTTTTGCAGCATAGAGAGGCATTATATGTAGGCCAAGGAAATAAGGAGATCACTTTTTCTAGTAAATTGGCTACAAATCCTGCATTATTCTATATAAATTCAACGCCAGCACATAAGACATATCCTAATAAAAAAATTGGTATTAATGATGTTGAGGTTATTGAGCTTGGTGCTCCTGAAACGGCAAATGCACGTACTTTAAGGAAGTATATAGTAAACAGCGTTGTGGATGTTTGTCAATTACAAATGGGAATGACAACTTTAAAATCGGGTAGTTCTTGGAATACAATGCCTGCACACGTACATGATAGAAGAATGGAAGTCTATTTTTATTTTGAAATTTTAGAAGACCAAGCCGTATGCCATTTTATGGGACAGCCACAAGAAACTAGGCATATTTGGGTAGCAAATAATCAAGCAGTAATATCACCGCCTTGGTCTATTCATTCAGGTTCAGGAACCAGTAATTACTCATTTATATGGGGTATGGCCGGAGAGAATCTTGATTATGGAGATATGGATCATTGTAAAATAAACGAATTAAAATAAAATATAAAGTATGTCAATAAACTTATTTGATTTAACAGGGAAAGTAGCATTAGTAACAGGTGCTGTACACGGATTAGGAATGGCTATGGCCAAAGGATTAGGTAATGCTGGAGCGACTATAGTTGTAAATAACAATTCAACTGATAAGTTAGAGGAAGCTGTTGCTGAATATAAAGCATCTGGTCTTAATGCTTTTGGATATGTTTTTGACGTAACCGATGAAAAGGCAGTTCAAGAATCAATTTCAAAAATAGAAAAGGAAGTAGGCCCTATAGATATCTTGGTCAACAATGCAGGTATTATAAAAAGAACACCCATTATTGATATGGAAGTTTCAGATTTCAATGCCGTAATTCAGGTAGATTTAGTAGCACCCTTTATTGTGTCAAAGTCTGTGGCAAAAGGAATGATTCAAAGAGGAGGTGGAAAAATTATAAATATCTGTTCTATGATGAGTGAATTAGGAAGAGATTCTGTTAGTGCCTATGCATCTGCAAAAGGAGGTTTAAAAATGTTAACGAGAAGTATGGCCACCGAGTGGGCTAAATATAATATTCAAACCAATGGTATAGGTCCTGGTTATTTCGCAACCTCGCAAACTGCACCTATCCGTGTTGACGGCCATCCATTCAACGAATTTATTATAAGCAGAACTCCGGCTGGTCGTTGGGGAGATCCAAATGATTTAGCGGGTGCCGCAATATTTTTGTCATCCAAAGCTAGTGATTTTGTAAACGGTCATGTACTTTATGTAGATGGCGGCATACTTGCGACCATAGGTAAACCCTCAAATGAGAATTAATATGAAAAATATAATATTTTGCCTGTTTTTAACTGTTTTTGCATTTATGTTTAGTTGTAAACAATCGGCCTATGTTATTACAGTTACCAATACATTAAATACTCCAAGATCTTTTGAAACCGTTGAGATTAGCAAATCTAATATAAACTTAAAAGAGAACGATAGTTTTGAAAATTTAATGGTGAGAGATTCTGAAACAAATGAAATTTTAGTGTCTCAATTTGTAGATAATAATCAAGATGGTAAAGCAGATGTGCTTTTGTTTCAACCAGAAATAGATGCCAATACTAGCAAACAGTTTCAACTTGTTATTTTAGGAGAGGAATCTAAACCTGAAACCATAGAATATTGTTATTCAAGGTTTGTTCCTGAAAGAACAGACGATTATGCTTGGGAAAACAACAAAGTGGCTTTTAGAACTTTTGGGCCAGTTGCCCAAAAAATGATTGAAGATAATATAAAAGGAGGTACTTTATCGAGTGGTATAGATGCATGGTTAAAGCGAGTTGATTATCCCATCATCAATAAATGGTACAAAAGAAATGACGAAAAGTTGGGAGCTTATCACTATGATGAAGGTGAGGGTTTAGATAATTTTCACGTAGGTATTAGTAGAGGTGTGGGAGGTATTGCCGTAAAGATTGATACCTCGTATTATATTTCTAAAAATTTTACCTCATGGAAAACCATTACCACAGGCCCTATTAGAACCAGTTTTATTCTTGAATATGCAGATTGGGATGCCAATGGACAAAAAATTTCTGAGGTTAAACATATTTCATTAGATTATGGAAGTAACTTATCAAAATTTGAAGTTGAATTATCTGGGGCCACATCCATTCATGCAGGTTTAACATTACACGAAAAAGATGGCATACCTGCACAAAATGATGATGCAGGATGGATATCTTATTGGCAACCACATGGTGATTCCGAGTTGGGAACAGCCATTGTAGTTCCTAATGGCCAATTGATCTCAAGCGAATTATTCGATACGCCAATTAAAGATTGGAGTAATTTATATGCACAAATCAGATTGAACCAAGGAAAAGCAATTTATTATGCGGGATTTACTTGGAAAGAGTCAAAACAGTTTAATTCAAAATCAGAATGGGAGAAGTATTTAACAGAATTTTCAAATAGAGTGAATAATCCCTTATTAGTGAACTACAACTAATTTTCGTTCATGAATTCAATAAATGTTATAACTGATAATTTTATTTTACAATCACAAGTTGCAGAGCTCCTCTATCATAATTTCGCTAAAGATTTACCCATTATAGATTACCACAACCACTTATCTGCTAAACAGATTGCTGAAAATAAACCAATTAAAAATATTACTGACGCATGGTTACAAGGCGACCACTATAAATGGAGAGCCATGCGAGCAAATGGTATTAATGAAATTTTCATAACAGGTTCTACAACCTCCAAGAAAGAAAAGTTTTTAAAATGGGCAGAAACGGTGCCTTATACCTTAAGGAACCCATTGTTTCATTGGACACATTTAGAACTTAAAAGATATTTCAATATAGGTGAGTTGTTACAACCTAGTTCCGCTGAGTCTATATACGAAAGAGCGAATGCTGTTTTAGAAAACAAAACCCCAGCCCAATTATTAGAAGATTTAAAAGTGGAAGTAGTTTGCACCACTGATGATCCCATAGATGATTTAAAATACCACAAGGAAATTGCACAAAAAGAGTTTTATACAAAAGTTTTACCCACATTCAGGCCAGATGCGTTATTACTTATAGAAAAAGAAAGTTTCAAAAATTATATTGATAAGCTATCAAATGTTGTTGGGTTTTCTATAAATTCTCTAAATGATTTATTAAAAGCCATAAAAAGTAGAATCGACTTTTTTGATGAAGTTGGATGTCGTTTGTCCGATTATGGTTTGGAAGAAATATTTGCTTCAGATTACAATGAAGAAGACGTAAATTCGATATTTAAGAAGCGTTTGTTGGATAGTAAATTATCAAAAGAAGAAAGTAATGTTTACGCATCTTGCATACTTGATAAGCTTTGTAGAATGTATCATTCCAAGGGTTGGACCCAACAATTTCATATTGGTGCTCTTAGAAATAATAATAGCAGATTATTAGACGAAATTGGTTTGGATGCTGGTGTAGATTCGATTGGAGAATTTCCTTCGGCTAAAGCAATGTCTAAATTATTTAACAATTTAGATAGGTCTAATCAACTCACCAAAACAATTACTTATAATTTAAACCCCTCACAAAACGAAGTATTTGCTACCATGATGGGGAATTATAGTGAAGCAGGCATTCCTGGAAAAATGCAATGGGGCTCTGGTTGGTGGTTCTTAGACCAAAAGGATGGTATGGAAAAGCAATTAAATTGTTTGTCTAATATGGGGCTTTTGAGTCGTTTTGTTGGTATGCTTACTGATAGCCGAAGCTTTTTGTCTTTTCCACGACATGAATACTTCAGACGTATCTTATGCAATCTGTTGGCTGAAGATGTCAAAAAAGGACTAATACCAAACGATATCGAATTTTTAGGAAAAATGGTACAGGATATATCTTATTACAATGCTAAAAATTATTTTGGCTTTAACACATAAAAAAATGAAACAGATCGTTTTAGTTTGTTTTTTGGCTTTCGCGCTTAGCTCTTGTAAAAAACAAGGCAGTGTACAAACACTTTATTTGGCGCACACGCTACCTCAAACACATCCAGTACATAAAGGTATTTTGGAGTTTAAAAAAGCTTTAAATGAAAAATCTAATGGTAAAATGGATGTAAGAATATTTCCTGATGGGCAGTTAGGTTCAGAGCGTGAAGTACTTGAGCTATTACAAATTGGGAGTGTAGCAGTCACTAAGGTTAGCGCTGCGACCTTATCTAATTTTGTGCCAGAATATCATGTTTTAGGGGTCCCTTATTTATTTCGCGATAAGCAACATCAATTTGAGGTATTAGAGGGTGAAGTCGGTAAGTCTATTTTGGAAAAAGGAAGTAAATTTTGGTTAAGAGGACTTTGTTATTACGATGCGGGCAGCCGGAGTTTTTATACGGCCAATAAAGCCATAAGAACCCCTGAGGATTTAAAGGGATTAAAAATTAGGGTTATGAACAATCAAATGGCTATAAATATGGTTAATGCTCTGGGAGGCTCACCAACACCAATGGCTTATGGTGAGTTGTATACAGCCATTCAGCAAGGAGTAGTGGATGGTGCAGAGAACAATCCACCGTCATTTGTATCGTCAAATCATCATGAAATCAGTAAATATTTTACCATAGATGAACACTCGTCTGTGCCGGATGTACTATTAATAGGAACCAAATTTTGGGATAAATTATCTAATCAAGAAAGACAATGGGTTCAAGAGGCTGCAGACGAATCTGCTAAGGCACAAAAAATATTTTGGCAAGAGTCTGTTGAAGAATCTATGGAAATTGCTAAGAAATTTGGTGTTGAGATTATTATACCAGAAAAATCGTTATTTCAAGATAAATCTAAATCGGTATTGGAAGATTTTTTAAAAGATTTTCCAGAAATGACCGATATTGTAACTAAGATAAATAAACAATAATTATGAAAATTGCTAATATTTTTTTTAATAAAGCCTGCAAAATCATGGAGATTTTCTTGGTTGTTATTTTCGGGTTATTAGTTGTCGATGTTCTAAGTCAGGTATTTTCAAGGTATCTTCTAAATACATCATTTGCTTTTACTGAAGAGGTAGCCAGATTTTCACTTATTTGGCTATCAATTCTTGGGGCTGCCTATTTGAATGCCAAACGGTTGCATTTAACAATGGATTTTTTGTACCAAAAATTCTCAGAAAAGAATAAAAAAAGAGCATTACTATTTACAGAGGTATGCATTTTTACTTTTGCTTTAATAGTTATGGTGATAGGGGGTTTTAATTTAGTTTACATTTGTTTAAATCTAAATCAGCTTTCTGGAACTTTAGAAATACCCCTTGGCTATATTTATGCCATTCTTCCCATTAGTGGTTTACTAATTATGTGGTTTTCTGTTTACCATTTTTTTAAAATTAAAGCTAACCAAATAAACGAATAATCATGAGTATAGAAGTAATAAGTATTATTGTTTTATTTGCTAGCTTTTTTATTTTATTGTTGCTTAAAGTACCTGTTGCATATAGTATTGGTATTTCCACAACGCTTAGTTTATTATTAAACATTGACAGATTACCAGGGTTAACTACTATTGCCCAACGCATGACAACGGGAATAGATAGTTTTGCGCTTTTAGCCATACCCTTTTTTGTATTAGCCGGAGAGATAATGAAACGAGGCGGAATCGCCAATAGACTCATTAATTTTGCTAAATCATTAGTTGCTAGTTTGCCAGGAGGTTTGGCTTATGTAAATGTTCTAGCTTCTATGTTGTTTGGAGCTATTTCTGGTTCAGCTATCGCTGCAACCTCTGCCATAGGTAGTATCATGACAGATAGAATGGAGGAAGAAGGTTATCCAAGAGAATTTAGTGCTTCTGTAAATATTACATCCTCGACAACCGGTTTGTTGATACCACCTAGCAATATACTTATAGTTTACGCTTTAGCCAGTGGTGGAACGGCATCAGTTGCTGCTTTATTTGTAGCAGGTTATTTACCCGGTATTTTATTAGGTTTTGCCATTATGGGGTATATTGCCTTTGTAGCGATTACTAGGGGATTTGTTAAGGGCGAACGTGCACCTTTATCACTTATTTGGAAATATTTTAGGAAAGCCTTTTTTAGTCTTTTAATGTTAGTAATAGTCGTAGGTGGTATTGTTGCTGGAATTTTCACAGCTACTGAGGCATCTGCGATTGCCGTTTTATATGCGGCAATTTTAGCACTTATTTATGGCGATATTTCTACAAAAGATTTTCCTGAAATATTATTGACGAGTGCAAAAACAACAGCAGTAGTTATGTTCTTAATTTGTACATCTATGGCCATGTCTTGGTTGTTTTCTTTTGAGGGTATACCAGAGCTAATTAGTAGTTTTTTATTAGAGCAATTCAGTAATAAAATCGTAATATTTCTAGTGATTAATTTAGTGTTACTAATTATTGGCACGTTTATGGATATGACGCCAGCGGTACTCATTTTCACACCCATATTTTTACCAGTTGTGGTTGCTTTGGGCATGGATCCTGTACATTTTGGGATTGTGTTAGTACTTAATTTGTGTATTGGCTTATGTACACCTCCTGTGGGTACCATCCTTTTTGTTGGTAGTGGTGTAGCGAACGTTTCTGTATCTCAAGTTGTAAAACCATTAATACCGTTTTTGTTAATAATGGTATTAGTCCTTTTAATAATAACTTACATTCCCCAAATATCTATGTGGTTGCCTGGGTTATTTGATTTGTAGTAAACCCTTATTTTATCTATTTTAACCAAGGTGGCCATGTTTATATGAATATGGCATGATATTTAATTTGGGAATATTTTGTTTTCCCCCTAGTTTTATACATACTATTGTATCATTATATAGCGCAAAAAATAAATATGAATAAAAATGGGCGCAATCTACAAAACAACTCAATATCTTAGGAAGATACTTTAAATCATAGTACCTGGCAAAAAATTAAAATTGCAAACTTTCTTTACATTTTTCATGTTAAATTTAATAGTTGCGTATTTGTTAAGTTATTCTTAAATTTTTTTTATCAAATTACAACAAAATTTAAGTTTAACAGGATAGCACAGGATACAGTTGCTTCACCTTATTTGTAAAATTGTTAAAATATTGTGAAGATTTTTATGTTTTCTGCTTATCCTAGCAATATTTAATGTTACTAAATAAAACGTTAAAACTTAGAATCAATTATGAAACAAAAATTTAACAGAAAATTTTCTGTCTTTGGCTGGTTACTGTTATTTGTACTAGTATGCTCCAGCTTTACTAGTGGTGGTTTGCATGCACAAGAAAAGATTTCAGGTACTGTTACTGGGCCTGGTGGTATTCCAATACCGGGGGTAAACGTTGTACAAAAAGCTACTAACAATGGTGCGGTAACCGATTTTGATGGAAACTATACCATAACTTTAAGGGCAGGGGATAAAACCCTATCCTTTTCTTACATTGGTTATGTAACTAAAGAAATTGATGTGAGCGGCAAGAGCCAAGTAAATGTTGAACTGGTAGAAGATGTTCAAAGTTTAAGCGAAGTAGTCGTAATAGGTTATGGAGCTCAGAAGAAAGAAAGTGTTGTAGGCGCCATAGGTCAAATAAAGGGCGAGGACTTGCAAGAATTAACCATGGGTATTACTAATGTACAGGAAGCGCTTCAAGGGCAATTGCCAGGTGTTACGACCATTCAAGCTAGTGGTGTTCCAGGACGTGACGATGTACAGATTTTTATTCGTGGTCAGGCCTCTTGGAATGGTTCTGGACAACCGTTAATACTTGTAGATGGTGTGGAAAGAAGTATTACTAATATTGATTTTAATGATATTGAGAATCTTTCGGTTCTTAAAGATGCCTCTGCTACAGCAGTTTTTGGTGTGCAAGGTGCAAATGGAGTTATTTTAATTACCACAAAACGAGGGCAAAAAGGTAAAGCTCAATTGTCATTACAGGCCAATACAACTTTTAAGTTTGTTTCCAAATTGCCTGAAAAGCTAGATACCTATGATGCTATACTAGAAGCAAACTCATCCATTATGCGCGAACTAGCTCAATTTGAAGATTCTTGGAACAGGATTCGTCCTTTAGCTATTGCCGATAGATATCGCAACCCAGCAAACGAGCAGGAAAGATTAATATATCCTAATGTGAACTGGAGGGATGTGCTGTTAAAAGATTTTGCTCAAGACTATCGTGTTAACTTAAGCGTAAGAGGGGGAAATAATAAATCTAAATATTTTGCCAGTTTAGCATACCAAAAAGAAACGGATATTTTTGATGGTAAAAGTTTCGATAATGGAAAAGGATATGAAAGTGAGTTTAGCTACGACAGATTTAACTTCCGTAGTAATATCGATTTTGATCTTACAAACACAACAGAACTTTCTGTAAATCTAGGTGGTTTTTATGCTATTCAGGTAACGCCAGGTAACTTAAATTTGGTTACAAACGCCATTTATGAGCTAGCTCCAAATGCCTACAACCCCATTTTTCCAGATGGTTTCTATGGTAGAGATAATGGTGATGTTTTCGCAAATACCAACCCTTTAGTAACTTTAACTAATACAGGTTACACAACTGATAGAAATTTCACAATTAATAGCGATTTTATTTTAAAACAAAATTTAGATTTTATAACTAAAGGTCTAAAATTACAAGCACGATTTTCATTGGATAATTACTCTTCAAGTCGCCAGCAGTTAAGTGATCCAGGGGGTGGAGGTCAAGAAAATGTTTTTTACCGGGTGTATAACGAATTTTTCGAAGAGCGTATTGAGTCCCCGGATGGTGTCAATGATTTTGCTTTTAGACCAACTCCATGGACCCTTGGTGCAGAAAGTATTCAAAACGGTTCAATTCGTTCTAATTTATTATATGATTTTTCGCTTAATTACGCTAATACCTTTGCAGAGAAACATTCGGTTACAGGATTGGCATTGGTTAGACGTCAAGAACGTGGTGTGGCTAATGATTTTTCTATCTTCCGTGAAGATTGGGTAGGTAGGGTAACTTACGACTACGATAAAAGGTATTTCTTGGATATCAGTGGTGCTTACAATGGTTCTGAGAAGTATGGTCCTGGGTACCGTTTTGATCTTTTCCCTGCCGCAGCAGCGGGTTGGACGGTCTCTAACGAGTCATTTATGAGTAACGTGGATTGGGTGAATCTACTTAAATTTAGAGGTTCCTACGGAAAAATTGGTGACGATCAAGGAGGAAATAGATTTGAATATCAACCCATCTGGAACATTGGTGGTGGGGCATTTATAAACCCTAATAACTCTGGTGAGCGCTCAGGATATGTGTTTTATAGTGAGGGGAATGTAGGTAATGCCGATTTGCGCTGGGAAACGGCCATAAAATATAATATTGGTGCAGAAATTGGCTTGTTTAAGAATGCCATTTCTGCAGAACTAGACTTTTTTGGAGAAGATCGTAGCGATATTTTAATACCGAGTACTCAAAGAGCGGTACCAGATTGGTTTGGTGCTAGCCCTCCTGCATTTAATAGAGGTAAAGTTGAGGTACGAGGCTTTGAGATAGTTTTAAGTGCTAATCATACCTTTGGTAATGGGTTGAATATTTTTGGTAATTTTAATTATACACAAGCTAAAGATCTTGTCATAGACAGAGAGGATCCAGAACTTCGTCCGTTTTACCAAAAAGCGGCTGGTTATCCTATTGGTCAACCAAGATCAGCTATTCCTGCAGGTATTAATGGTAGTTTGGATGATTTGTATAGTTCAACACCATTGGTTAATGGGCAAGATTTTATACGAACTGGATATTATAATTTGGTAGATTTTGACGGAGACGGTGTTTATAATGGTGCTTTTGATAATGTGCCCTTTGGTTATCCAGTGCGTCCTCAAAGAACTTGGGGGGCTACCGTAGGTGCCAGATATAAAGGATGGAATTTATCTGTACAGTTCTATGGTACCCAAAATGTAAATAGAAGTTATGCTAGTAGAACTTTTAGTAATCAAATTGATACGTTTTTTACGCATGAGTTAGGCTACTGGACTGTAGACAACCCTTCTGGTACAAGAACACAGCCAACTTACTCTTTTACACAAGGTGCTACGGATCCTAGATCAAACTTTTGGGATGGGTCATTAACAAGATTGAGAACGGTAGCTTTGAGTTATAAAGTGCCGAAAGAAACCTGTGAAAAATTAGGTCTTAAAGCGTTAACTTTTTTAGCTAATGGTAACAACTTGTTCTTATGGACAGATTTGCCAGATGATAGGGAATTTAATGGTAGTCTAACTGCAGATTCTAGTTTTAGAGGAGATTATCCTAATTTGGCAAGATTTAACTTCGGTTTCAATATAGATTTTTAAAAAAAATGAGAATTATGAAAAATTTAAGAATAAAAATGGTTTTACTTCTAGGTATGCTATTGGCATTTGCCTGCGAAGATTATCTGGATATAGCCCCAGAAGCTGAAATTGATATAAACGATGTGTTTGCCACTTTTGAAACTTCCCAGGGCTTTGTGGAGGAAATGTATAATTTGGTGGTAGATTATGGTACAAATGGTTGGAGTTTTCAGGACTATATATACGGTGATGACGGTTACAATACGCAAGCCTTTAAATTTAGCACTCAGTTAGATCGTGGTGAATTAAATCGTTGGATTGGTAATAGCTTAAGTTACTTGCATCAAAATAATAGGTTTCAAACCGGTTCAAATAATGGAACTCTAGGGAGCACTAATGAAGAACAAGGTCGAGGTAGACCAAAAGTATGGAATGCTAGTATGCGTGGTATTCGTAAAGCAAATGTAGTGATTGCCAACGAAGATTTAATGGTAGGATTAACTCAACAAGAAAAGAATGTTATTTTAGGGCAGGCTTACTTTTTTAGAGCGTTCTTTCATAATGAGGTTATGAAATTTTGGGGACGTTTCCCCCACATTACTGAAGTTTTCACGGGTGCAATTACTACGCCCCGTCCAGAAACCTATAAAGAAGTGGCGTTGGCTGTAAACGAGGATTACAAAAAAGCTATTGAATTATTACCGGTAGATTGGGATGATGAACCTTATGGACAAAGAACACTAGGCGATAATGCTGGTAGAGTCACAAAAGGTGCTGCTTATGCATTTCAAGGCAAAAACTTACTGTTAGCAGCAAGTCCGTTAATGTTTTTTAACAATGCGCCCGGCATTGATACCTATACTTATGATACAGAACTGGCTGCCATGGCCGTTGATGCTTTTGCAGAAGTATTAAAACTTGATGAAGCTGGTGAATATGAATTGGCAGCAAACATGGAAGATTATAAGAAGGTATTATGGAATACTCCTAGAAATACTTGGCCAGCTTTAGTTCCAGAAGCTAAAGAATTAATTTTTGCTGGTTCAGCAGGCTCCCATGTAGGCTCTACCTCTAGCTTTATGGCTACAGGTATGCCAAGGCCTATTGCTGCTACAGGTACACAATGTACTAGTGCCACCCATAATTTCATACATCAAAATTTTGGAATGGCCAATGGGTTATCTATTGAAGATGACTTAAGTGGAGTTTATGGTACACCATTGTACGACCCGAATAGACCGTTCGACAATAGAGACCCTCGCTTTTATGCATGGATTTTTGCAGATCGTGATGTTCTTGGAACTAGAGCAGGTATACCTGCAGTTAATAGAATAATGCAGTTATATTCTGATGATGGCACTGGATCGAGTGGTGCACATCGCGACAGGAATAATTATTCATTTACTGGATATATGTTCAAGAAGTTTTATCCAGAAATTAATGGTGAATATCATTCCCAAAGAGGTAATAATATTATTGGAAGGTTTACAGGAATACGTTTACACATGAGGTTAACAGATGTATATTTGATGTATGCAGAGGCACTACATGTTTCTAGAGGAGCAACTACAGCTCCAAGTTCTTATCCTTTAACCGCAGAACAAGCTATCAATAAATTTAGAGATAGAGCTGGGATACCTGGGGTACATCCTGCCATTGTTGCAGACAATAAAAAATTTATGGACGAGCTAAGACGAGAAAGATCTGTAGAATTATCTTATGAAGCACACAGATGGGTTGATATACGCCGTTGGGGAGTGGCCCACGAGGATAAATACAGAATTAAGACAGCATTAAATTTTGATAAGGATTGGACCTTTTTTCAGGAAGCAGTACTTGTAGATAGGGTGTGTGAATACCCTAAGCACTATTGGTTACCTTTTGAACAAAACCAAACACAGTTTTATGAAGGTTTCCCTCAAAATCCAGGATGGTAAATTTTGTGCAAATTTGTTTTAACTAATACTAAAAATTAAATAATTAAAAATGAAGATATTTAAAATATATAGGTTGTATGCCCTCCTGTGCTTCACTATGCTGTGCTTTTGTGTTATGGCTACAGCACAATCTAAAGTTACAGAGATATCAGCAACCGTGGTTGATGAACAAGGCAACCCTTTAAGTGGGGTTAAAATTTACGGTCCAAGTGGGTCTCGAGCATCTACCAATGTGAATGGGGTATTTAATATTAGCCTACCTAACGATGAAACGGTAATTATTGAGAAAAAAGGATACGAGTCACAATTTTTTAGTTTGTCTACTTTGGCAGGTAATATTACTATTTCTCTTGTGAAGTCTAATTTTCTTGCTTCAGAAGATGATGAAATAAAAATGGGCATATTAACTAGGGATCGACGTGATATCGTAGGTTCTGCTTCATCGGTTAACACTAAAGATCGTTTAACTTACGATAATACACAATTTGTTCGAGATTATATTACTGGTTTAATACCAGGAGTAAGAGGTTCATCCAGTATAAGAGGTATTGGCAATGCGCTTTTTGTGATTGATGGTGTTTTTGGGCGTGATCCAAACGTATTAAATATGGAAGAGGTCGAGCAAATAACCGTTCTTAAAGATGCCAATGCAGTGGCACTGTATGGCAGTCAAGGACAAAATGGGGTTATTATTATAAACACGAAACGTGGTAAAATAAATAAGAAAGAAGTAAACGTGAATGTGCGTTCTGGTATTAGAACACCTTTAGCTTTGCCTAATTATTTAGATGGTGCTACTTACATGGAATTATTTAATGAAGCTCAACTTAACGACGGTACTGATCCATCATTATTGCGTTTTTCTTCAGATCAAATTCAAAATACAAGAAGTGGATTAGATCCGATTTCTTTTCCAGATACTGACCTGCTTGATTTTATGCAGCCTTTTATTAGTACCCATAATGTTATTGCAGAATTTTCTGGAGGTAATGATAAATCTCAATATTATGTAAATACGGGATGGCTTTATAACGAGGATTGGATAAACATAAACGAAGATATTAATGCCGGGACCAATCGCTTTAATGTACGAGGTAACATAGATTTTAAGGTTAACGACTGGATTACTAGTAGTATTGATGCTGTGGTGATTATAAGCACCGACAAAAGTGCTAGATCTAATTTATTAAGTGCAAATACTACATTTCTACCTTTTGAATATTCGCCATTAATACCTGTAAGTGCTTTAGACATAGAAAATAATCCAGATCTTGCAACCTTGTTTGCTGGTGCTACTGTTTTTGATGGTAATTTATTAGGTACAGCACAACAAGTTGGAGTGAATGCTCCTGTGGCACGTGCTATAGCAGGGGGGTATCAAGATCAAGTCTTTCGTATAACACAGTTTAACAACGCCATAAATTTCGATCTTTCTGGAATTACCAAAGGCTTATCAGCTAAAACTTACATAAGTTTCGATTTTGCGGAATCCTACACGACATCCATACAAAATCAGTATAGAACTTATGCTATTACAGGTATTCAAGATGGTAAAATAACAGGCTTGCAAGATTTTGGACAAGACAGAAGAGATTTACGTGAGAGTAATTCGTCTAATGGATTTGTATCACGCATTGGTACCTATGCATTGGTTAATTATCAAAAAAGCTTTGGAAACCATTCTATAAATACCACTGCTTTAGGATATTACAATTCAGAAAGAAGAGCTGGTTCTATTCAAACAGATAGAGATACCCACTTAGGTTTTCAGATGACCTATGATTTTAAGAAAAAATTATTTGTTGATTTTTCTAGTGCATATGCACACTCTATTAAATTACCAGAAGGTAATAGAGGAGGGTTTTCACCAACAGTTGGATTGGGATATATCATAAGTGAAGAACCCTTTTTAAAAGATAACGATTTTATAAATTACCTGAAACTTAAAGCTTCTGGAGGCGTAATTAAAACGGATAGAGGCATTGATGGTTACTATTTATATCAAGAAAACTATAATGACGGAGCTTCCTTTACTTGGGCAGATGGGTTATTCTCTAATAGAAGACAAAACATTACCCAAAGTGAAAATCTCGATTTAGGATTTGAAGAACGAATAGATTTAAATATTGGATTTGAAAGTTATTTAATGAATTCATTATGGTTGGAAGCCAATTATTTTAGAACTGAATTGGATAAGCAAGTAGGCTTTTTATTTGATATATATCCTTCATACTTCAATACGTTTAGACCGCGTAATAATTTTAGTGCCAATTTATATACTGGTTTTGAATTGGGTTTAAATTTTAACAAAACCTTTAATGACCTTTCAATTGGTATAGGAGCCAACGTATTGTATAGCCAAACAGAGGCTTCAAAACGCTCAGAAATTAATGAGTTTGCTTACCAAAATAGACAGGGACTTGAGTTATCCACAATATTTGGATATGAAGATTTAGGGTTCTACTCTCAATCAGATTTTGTGGTTGATGGTAACGGTGATTTAGTTAGAGATTTCGAGGGGAATTTTATTTTAAATAATTTACCTATACCTAATTTTGGTGGCGTACAACCTGGAGATCTTAAATATGCTGATCAAAATGGGGATAATGTTATTGATCAAGATGACCAGATAGCTCTAGGTCAAGGTTCAAGCCCCTGGACGTATGGTATTAACTTAAATTTAAAATATAAAAGATTCAATTTGTTTGTGTTAGGTACTGGTCAAACAGGAGCGCTTGGTAATAAACTAACGGGTTTTAGTAATTACTTCAGCCCTAATGGAAATGATAAATACTCAGAAGTGGTATTAGGACGTTGGACACCGCAAACAGCTAGTTCAGCAACTTTCCCAAGATTATCAGCAGGAGAAAATCAAAACAACTTCAGAACGTCTACGTTTTGGTTGTATGATAATAGCTTCTTTGAAATCAGCCGTGCGCAGTTAACGTATGAGTTCACGGATGCCCTATGTGACAAAATAGGCGTTAAAGATTTTAGTTTAAATCTTCAAGGCACTAATCTTTTTGAGGTTGCAAAAAATAAAGATATCCGTCAGTTAAATGTTGGAACCAATCCTCAGGCTAGGACTTATACTTTAGGTATAAGAGCGTCATTTTAATTAAATAAAAATTAGATATATAAAATGAAAAATTTAATAAAATATATTGTAATCATGTCCGTATTTACGGGTATGGTTAGCTGTGATACCATGTTAGAGCCTGTCGATGAAAACAGGTTGGACTTTGAGTTTGTAAGTACCGATCCTGCTTCTGCAGAAGGGATATTATTAAATGGTTATTCACGGTTAATTGATCAGTTTACATTTATTGAAGCTGCCACAGATGATGCTGTTAATAATCAATTAAACAACGGTTTTAAGCTTATGGCACTGGGCGGGTTAAATGCACAAAATAATCCTACTTCACGTTGGAATAACTTTGAAAGTGTGCTATGGCTAAACAAATTTTTGGAGATTATTGATGCTGGAGAAATTGTATGGTCTTTAGATGAGGATATAAACGAAATGTTTTACCTTCGAATGGAAGGAGAAGCTCTGGCTTTGAGAGGGTTGCATCATTTTTACGTGTTACAGGCACATGCCGGTATTGGTACTTCTGGACAGTTATTGGGAGTGCCTTACATAACAGAGTTTATACAGCCTGATGGCAATTTTAATTTACCGCGTTTATCTTTCGAGGCTACCGTACAAGCTATAATGGCAGATTTTGATGCTGCACTCGCTTTACTACCAACGGATTATTCCGATAGTCAGGCGGATTTAGACCCATTATATCAACAATATGATTTTAATAAATATAAAGTTGTCAATGGTTCTCCTTACAATTTACGAATGTCTGGTAGAATAGTAAAAGCTCTAAAGGCACGTTTGGCCCTTTTTGCTGCTAGCCCATCGTTTTTAAATGATCAGGCTTACTACACTATGGCTGCGGAATTTGCAAGTGAAGTATTAAATACTATTGGTGGCGTTTCTGGTTTATCTCCAAACGGAGTTGATTATTTCACAACTTACAATGTATCTACTACCGATGAAATGATATGGAGAGGTACCATACCTACAGGTGTAAGTTCTGGAATTGAAAGACGAATGTTTCCTCCTTCTGTAAATGGTAGAGGAGAAATTAATCCTACTCAAAATTTTGTAAATGCTTTTCCTATGCAAAATGGATTTCCTGCAACTGCAGCTAATGGTTATGACCCACAAAATCCTTATGCTAATAGAGACCCTAGATTGGCTCAGTTTGTTGTTAGCAATGGAGATAATTTTGGAGGAGGAACTATTAATACTGGAGTTGGAGGAGGAATTGATAGATTGGATTCTATTCCTCAATTTTCAACAAAAACAGGTTATTATCTTAAAAAGCTTTTACATCCGGGTGTAAGACTCAATGATGATGGTTCAGCCGTTGGTCAAAGAACCTATGATGTTTATTTTAGATACACAGAATTATTCTTAATTTTTGCTGAAGCCGCCAATGAGATTGGAGGTCCAGACCAACAAATTAATGGCATGACTCCCCGCGAAGTTATCGGAGCTATCCGTCAGAGAGCGGGTCTTGCTCAACCTGATAATTATTTGGCTTCTATAACGACAACCGAAGCTATGCGACAACTAATCAGAAATGAGCGCCGTTTAGAGCTTAGTTTTGAAGGTCACAGATTTTGGGATTTAAGACGTTGGGGCTTACCCTTAAACGAAGCAGCACAGGGTATTTTCTTTAATGGAACGGATTACATTGAAATACCATCTGTAGAGATTAGAAATTTCCCATCATTTGCTACTTATATGCCAATACCCAATGATGAAACTTTAAAGTTTCCGGAACTTGAACAAAATGCAGGATGGTAATTGCTTAATTTTAAAAAAAATTAAAAATATTTAACATGAAAATAAAATTAGTTTTAATAATCGCTTTAGTCTTTAGCTTATTGGCCTGCGAAAATGAAGAGTTTGCAGTATCTGATTTCGGCACCACTTCAGTATATTTTCCATTTCAAACTCCTGCTCGAACTTTAGTTTTGGGTAAATACGATTTGGGTTTTAATGATAATGACAATAATGGTCGATTCGAAATAGGGGTAGTTATGTCGGGAGTATTTGAAAATCGAATAGATAGAAGAGTGTTTTTTGAATTAGCTCCAGAATTAATAGACCCGAATGTATTGGGGGTAGATTCTGTAAATGTACAGATTTTACCTTCTTCCTATTACACTATAGAACAAGAGAGTCCTGTTACAATTCCTGCTGGTTCTATTAATGGTCGTATTCCTATTCAACTTGAGGATGCCTTTTTTGATGATCCACTTTCTTTCGCTGGGGAAAACGAAACGCATTATGTAATTCCTTTACGAATTACCGATTTTGAACAACTAGATTCTCTTTTAACTGGAATACCTATAGTTGATAATCCTATCAAGATACTGAGTGAACACTGGAACCCTGCACCTAAGGATTATACGCTTTTTGGTATTAAATTTATGAATAAATATCAGGGGGTTTATTTACGTCGTGGAACAGATAAAATTGTTGGGACCTCTGAAAAAGTTACTATTGCAACAGGTGCAACAGAAACAACCAACATTGATACTACGTCTGTTTACAAAGCAGAATTTATTGAGCAGGATGAAGTTGTTCCAGTATTAACATCTGGGAGGAATAGTAATACAGTTACTAATCGAGTTAGAAGAGGACTTATTCCTAGTTCAGATAATGTTTCTCTGAATATTACGTTCGATGACAATGGAAATATTGCCATAACAAATGTCGAGGGGGATCAATATACGGTAACAGGAACAGGAACTTTTGTAGAAGAAGGAGATGAATGGGGTGGAAAAAAACGTGATGTAATTTATTTAGAGTATCAATACAGTGACACCCAAGTTGTACAGGAAGTTCGTTTTGGTCAAGTGATTTCTGAAACAACAGTTGATTTATTGCATACAGTTAATGACACTTTAGTAATGAGGAATAGAGATGTTAAATTTGAGCAATTTACGGTGCAATTAATAACAAACTAGAATTAAAACTCACACTTAGTTTAAAACTTTTTGTAAATACAATATTAAGGCGGGGTTTTATTCCCCGCTTTTTTTATATTCTAAGTTAGAACTAACAGAATTATTGTTTAAAGCCAGTTCCTTAATATAAAAATAGTTAATTCAGGACAGAACAGGATACTTAGGATTTTATAATGACTTATATTTCAGACATTAATTATAATGAGTTTAGTTTAATTATAAGTGTTTTGAGTTAGTCAATACTTCCCATCATTTGTTTATATTTATGATGGGAAGTTTTTTAATCTTAAGAGATATATTATGAAAATAGGTAAGACAGATTTAATAGGTTTAATAATAATTATAATTACCACAAGTTTTTTTTCTTGTGCGCAAAAAGAACCCGAAATACCCTGGGTTAATTTAATAAAAGGCGAAACACTTGAAGGTTGGAATATTAAAGGAGGGAATGCAACCTATCAAAATGTTGATGGCGTTATTATAGGAACAACCGCTGCTGATACGCCAAATACTTTTTTAACCACAGATTCTATTTATGGAGATTTTATTTTTGAAATTGATTTCAAGGTAGATTCAACCATGAATTCTGGTATTCAAATACGAAGCAACAGTTTACCATATTACAGGGATGGCATGGTGCATGGGTATCAGGTAGAAATAGACCCTTCTAAAAGAGCTTGGAGTGGCGGAATCTATGATGAAAAAAGACGCCGATGGTTAAATCCATTAGAAAATAATACAGAGGCACAAAAAGCATTTAAACAGAATGAATGGAATCATTATCGTGTTGAAGCTATTGCAGATACTATAAAAACTTGGGTTAATGGTGTACCTGCAGCTTATCTGATTGATGATAAAACGGCATCAGGGTTTATTGGTTTACAGGTGCATTCTATTGGAAAGGATAAGGAAAAATTGGGTAAACAAATCATGTGGAAAAATGCTAAAATTTTAACCGAAAATTTAGAAAAGTACACGGCCTCATCATCTTTAGAGCCAATTATTACCAAAAACAACCTCACTTTTGATGAGAAACGAGCTGGTTGGGAAATGCTTTGGGATGGTAAAACAACGAATGGATGGCGTGGAGCAAAACTTGATAAATTTCCTGAAAATGGTTGGGTTATTGAAGATGGAGAACTTATCGTTTTGTCCTCTGGAGGTGGAGAATCTGAAGCCGGTGGCGATATCGTTACAACTGAAGATTACAGCAATTTTGAATTGTTGGTAGATTTTAAATTAACTCCAGGAGCCAATAGTGGTATTAAATATTATGTGGATACTGAAATTAATAAAGGCCCGGGGTCTTCAATTGGTTTAGAATACCAAATTCTTGATGATGCAATACATCCAGATGCAAAGTTGGGTTCTCATGAAGGTAGTAGAACGGTTTGTTCGTTATACGATTTAATTAAAGCAGATCCAATCAAACCTGTAAAGCCAATTGGTGAATGGAATACGGCTTACATTAAGTCTGTTAATAACCATGTTGAACATTGGATTAATGATGTTAAGGTTTTGGAATACGAACGAGGAAGTGATGAGTTTTTAAAATTGGTTTCAGAAAGTAAGTATGCAAAATGGCCTAATTTTGGTCTTCTAGATAAAGGACAAATTTTGCTCCAAGATCATGGAGATAGAGTCGCATTCAGAAACATTAAAATTAAAGTGCATAAGCCTAAAAATGACAATAATGGATAATAAACGAAGAACCTTCATAAAAAAGACGGCATTGGCAGGAGTTGGTGTAAGTTTAGCAGGCAGCGTAAATGCTATGACCGCCAAAAGCTATAATAATATTATTGGATCAAACGACCGAATTAATCTGGCAATACAAGGTTTAGGTAGACGATATGGCGCATTCATTCCTGCCATAGCCCTAAAAGATAGCAATGTACGGTTAAAATATTTGTGTGATGTGCTTCCTAGTCAGATGAGTAAGGCAGCAAATAAGATTGCTGAAAAAATTGACTATAAAGTCGCATTAGAAGCTGACATCAGAATAATACTGGATGATAAAGATGTTGATGCTATTTTTATGGCTACACCAGATCATTGGCATACACCAGGCGCCATAATGGCTATGAAGGCTGGGAAACACGTATATTTAGAAAAACCTTGTAGTCATAATCCAAGAGAAAACGAATTAGTTGTTGAGGCACAAAAAAAATTCAATAAAGTGGTACAAATGGGGAATCAACAACGCTCTTCACCTCAAAGTATTGAAATAATTAATGATATTCATAACGGTATTATTGGAGATGCCTATAAAGCTATAGCCTTTTATACGAATAGGCGAGGCGAAGTTCCACATCCCGTAAAATCAGACCCTCCAAAAGGCTTAAACTGGGAATTGTTTCAAGGGCCAGCTCCTAGAAAGGAATACATGCACGACACTTGGGACTATAATTGGCATTGGTATGGTTGGGATTATGGTACTGCTGAAATGGGAAATAATGCCACCCATGAGTTGGATATTGCTCGATGGGCTTTAAATGTGAATTATCCGCAGTATGTTGATGTTATTGCAGGAAAACATCAATTTGTAGATGATGGCTGGGAAATGTATGATACCATGGAGGCCATTTACAAGTTTTCTGATAATCGTGTTATTCAATGGGATGGCAGTAGTAGAAATGGTTATTCTAAATATGGTCGAGGTCGAGGTACCATCATCTATGGATCTAAAGGATCTGTAATGGTTGACAGACAAGGTTATGAACTTTACGATTTAAAAGGAGCGCTTATCAAAGAAAATAAATCTGGAGATAGTGAAGGTGGTGTGGCTCTTGGAGGAGGCGGAGATTTATCTACAAGACATGCTGTTAATTTTTTCAACACTATAAGAGGTAAGGAACAACTCACTTCTCCCATTGATATAGGAGCCATGTCACAAATGTTAACACACTATGCTAATATATCTTACAGAATCAATAAAGGTTTTGATGTTGATGAGGAATCTGGAAGGATTTTTGATAGAGAAGCTATGAAACTTTGGTCTCGAACATACGAACCAGGTTGGGAACCAAAACTTTAATTTTTGGAAAGACGTTCGTTCATAAAAAAAACAAGCATGGCAACATTGGGTGTTGCAAGTATGGGGCACTTATACGGCACCTCATCATCCTATCTTGGAGCTAATAACACTATAAATATTGGGGTTATTGGAGCAGGAGATAGAGGTGGTGGCCTAACATCAATAATTAATTCTATTGAAGGCATAAATGTTATTGGTCTATGCGACGTATTACCTTTTAGGTTAGAAAAAGCTATGGCCAAATCAAATTCAAAACCAAAGGGATATGATAATTATTACAGGCTTCTAGAGAATAAAGATATTGATGCTGTAATTATATCGACTCCCTTTCATTCCCACTCTAAAATAGCTATTGATGCGCTTGATGCAGGAAAACATGTGTATTGTGAAAAAACTTTGGCTAAAGGTTATGATGGTATCAAAGCTCTAACAATAAAAGCAGAAAATTCTAACCGCATTTTTCAAACAGGACATCAATATCATAGTTCCAGGTTGTACACTCATGTAGTTGATTTAATTAAGAATGGAAAAGTTGGTAAAATAAGTGCTTTTGAATGTCAGTGGAATAGACATGGGAACTGGAGAAGAAGTGTACCAGACCCAAAGTTTGAAAAAGCCATCAATTGGAGAATGTATAGAGAATTCTCTGGTGGGCTTCTTGCGGAATTATGTTCACATCAAATAGATTTTGCCAATTGGGTGCTTGACGAAACACCGGAAAAAGTCATGGGAGTTGGTGGTATAGATTATTGGAAAGATGGACGAGAGACTTATGACAACATTCATCTGATTTACAGTTATGAAAGTGGCGTTAAGGCAACTTTTACCTGCCTAACTAGTAATGCAAAAGATGGCTATCAAATAAAAGTGATTGGAGATAAAGGAACCATTATTATTGATACTAAACACGCATGGTTTTACCCAGAGGGTAAGAGGGAAAATAGAATAATTGAAGATGTAGATGGTGTTAGTGGAGCTACCTCACAATGGGATGCCGAAAAAGGTATGCGTATTAATGTGGAGCATCTAGATCCTAGTAAACAAGCACTTTTAGATTTTAGAACGGCCATTTATAATAACAGAAAACCAGCATCTAACATTATTACTGGTGCCAAATCGGCAATTTGTGTACAGATGGGCTTGGATGCTATGTATAATGATGAAATTGTTGTTTGGAATAATAAGATTCTAAAGTAATCATGCCGTTTAAAATAGAATCAGGCTTACCTGTTTATGTCTTTGTTACTGATAATTGATAGCTGTTAAAACACTACTTTTTTTAATTTCAGGACACAACAGGACAGAATTATTTGAATCATATTTTATTTTTAATTCCATTGTTTTAATAGCAATAAATCTAATCCAAAAAATCAGATTTTAACACACACACATATATATTCATTCTTATGCAAAGACAAAACTTTTTAATCTTCATCATTAGTATTTTATACAATTTTACACCTATACATGCCCAGCAAAACAATACTTCTGAAAAACCAAACATCATTTTTATTCTCACAGACGATCAACGTTTTGACGCTATTGGTTATGCAGGGAATCAATTTGTTGAGACTCCAGAGATGGATAATCTAGCCAAATCTGGAACTTATTTTCATTCGGCAATTGTTACAACACCCATTTGTGCTGCTAGTAGAGCTAGTATATTAACTGGTTTGCATGAGCGTACCCATAATTATAATTTTCAAACAGGTAATATTAGGGAGGAATATATGACAAATTCCTATCCAAAACTCCTAAAAGACAATGGATACTATACTGGTTTTTTTGGTAAGTATGGTGTGAATTACGGCGGTTTGGATAAACAATTTGATGAATATGATGAGTATGATCGAAACAATCGATTTAAAGATAGAAGAGGTTATTTTTATAAAACCATAGATAATGACACGGTACACTTAACAAGATATACAGGGCAACAAGCACTCGATTTTATTGAAAAGAATGCAACAAATGACAAACCCTTCTGTTTATCTTTAAGTTTCAGTGCTCCACATGCCCATGATGGGGCTCCAGAACAATATTTTTGGCAAACCGAAACCGACGGTTTACTGCAAAACACTACCATTCCAGAGCCCGCCCTTAGTGATGACAAATACTTTTTAGCACAACCAAAAATGGTTAGAGAAGGGTTTAATAGATTACGTTGGACTTGGCGTTATGATACTCCTGAAAAGTACCAGCATAGTTTAAAAGGCTATTACAGAATGATATCTGGAATAGATTTTGAGATAAAAAAAATTCGAGAAAAACTCAAGGAAAAGGGTGTAGATAAAAATACCGTAATTATCCTAATGGGAGATAATGGTTATTTCTTGGGAGAGCGCCAATTTGCTGGGAAATGGTTAATGTACGACAATTCCATACGTGTGCCTCTCATTGTTTTTGATCCAAGAGTAGATAAACATCAAGATATCAATGATATGGCACTTAATATTGATGTGCCACAAACCATTGCAGATTTAGCCGGTGTTAAAGCGCCTGATACTTGGCAAGGAAAAAGTTTAATGCCTATAGTTAAGCAAGAAACTAAAAGTATTGGTAGAGACACTATTCTTATTGAACATCTTTGGGATTTTGAGCCCATTCCACCTAGTGAAGGGGTGCGTACTAAAAAATGGAAGTATTTCAGATATGTAAATGATAAATCTTTAGAAGAGTTATACGATTTAGAGAAAGATCCACAAGAGGTTAAAAATTTAATAGGAAAGAAAAAATATAAGGAAGTAGCCGATAAGTTGAGAGCCAAACTTGAAGAATTAATCAAGAAGAATAGCGATGAGTACCGAACTGCACCAACAGATTTAACAGTCGAGTTAATTAGAGAACCACAGTCTGATGTAGAAATTTTCGATTTAAAGCCAGAGTTTGGATGGACGGTTCCTTTAGGGGCTAAGTTCCAAGGAGCTTACCAGATTTTGGTAGCATCAAGCTTAAAGAATATTGATAACAATAATGGCGACGTTTGGGATAGTGGTAGAGTAGCCTCTAGTAAATCTACAGATGTAGAGTATGCCGGAAATCCTTTAGAACTTGGAAAAACCTATTACTGGAAGGTTAGAATCTGGGAGCAAGAGAATAGATTGGTTGATTATTCTGAAGCTCAAAAATTCACCACAGGTAAGAGTGATAGTTACATTATTTCAACAGAAAATAAATATAATATTGAAAAGATTAAACCAGCCAAGTTTGAGAAACGTGGAGAAGTCTATTTTATGGATTTTGGCAAAGCCGCTTTTGCAACCGTAAATTTCAGTTACAATGCCCAAACACCACATACACTAAAAGTAAGAATTGGAGAAATGATGGATGATAATGGCCATGTAAACAGAACACCGCCAGCTAAAAGTAATATTCGTTATCAAGAAGTGGCTGTTAATGTGGTACCTGGTAAAACTGAATATCAAATTGAGATAGTACCGGATAAACGAAATACATTACCTAACAAGGCAATTGCACTACCAAAAGGATTTCCTGTTTTAATGCCTTTTAGATATGCCGAAATTGAAGGTGCTCAAGAAGCAATAAATGCTGAGGATGTTATACAATTGGCACATTTTAGTTACTGGGATGAAGCTGCCAGTAGCTTTGAAAGTGATAACGACATTTTAAATCAAGTTTGGGATTTATGTAAATATTCTATTAAAGCTACTACTTTTAATGGCTTGTACGTTGATGGAGAAAGAGAACGTATTCCTTACGAAGCTGATGCCTATTTAAATCAATTAAGTCATTATACAACCGATAGGGAATATGCCATGGCCAGACGAACTATTGAGTATTTTATGGAGCATCCAACATGGCCTACCGAGTGGCAACAGCATGTAGCTTTACTAATTTATGCAGATTACATGTATACAGGTAATACCGAACTTATAGAGCGTTATTACGAACCTTTAAAACATAAAACACTTTTTGAATTATCTAATGAGGATGGGTTAATAACGTCCACAAAGGTAACTGAGGAGTTTATGTATAAACTTGGTTTTAAACCAGGTTACAATAAACCTTTGACCGATATTGTAGATTGGCCAAATGCCAATTTCATGCAAAGTGGAAATGAAGGAGAACGTGATGGATTTGTGTTTATGCCATACAGTACGGTAATTAACTCGTTCTTCTACGAAAACATGAAAATTATGGCAGAATTCGCTAAACTTTTAGGAAAAACTCAAGAAGCACTAGATTTTGAATATAGGGCAGCCAAAGCTAAAAAAGCAGTCAATGAGCAAATGTTTGATAAAGAACGTGGTGTTTATGTAGATGGTATAGGAACAGACCATGCCTCTTTGCATGCCAACATGATGCCTTTGGCTTTTGGATTGGTACCAGAGGAGCATTTTAATTCGGTTGTAGATTATGTGAAATCTCGAGAAATGGCTTGTAGCGTATACGGTGCACAGTTTTTAATGGACGGTTTATATAATGCAGGAGAATCAGACTATGCCTTAGACTTATTAGCGAGTAAGGCAAAAAGAAGTTGGTATAACATGATTAGAGTAGGCTCAACCATTACTTTAGAGGCTTGGGATTACGATTATAAGGTAAATTTAGATTGGAATCACGCCTGGGGTGCTGTACCTGCTAACGTCATCCCAAGAGGATTATGGGGCATCAAACCAAAAACACCTGGTTTTGGAGTAGCAAGCATTAAGCCTCAGATGAGTAAGTTAAAGTCAAGTGAAATAGAAGTGCCAACGGTAAGAGGTGCCATAAATGCAAAATATACTTATAACGGTGCAAGACTTCAAACCTATGAAATTGAAATACCAGGAAATATGGTAGCGGAGTTTTCTCTGAACGATTTAGACGGAAAGGATTTAATTCATAATGGTGAAAAAGTACCCTCTGCTTTTGATTATTTAAGATTATCACCAGGGAAGCATATTATTCAGCTTAAAATTAATTCCTTTTAATAGGCGATGATAAAACGTTTTTTTTCAATACTATGTGCCGTTTTTGCATTAGTTTCTTGTAAAGACTACAAAGAAGTAAACATTGATGGCGAATTAAAAAAATGGCACAGGATTACGTTAAATTTTGATGGTCCTCTAACCAGTGAAATGGACGAAAACAATCCATTTTTAAACTACCGTTTAGATGTTACTTTTAAAAATGGTGAAGAAACTTTTGTAATTCCCGGATTTTATGCTGCCGATGGCAATGCAGTCCATACGAGTAGTGATGCAGGTAATATTTGGCAAGTGCGTTTTACACCAAACACTATTGGGGAATGGACGTATACAGTTTCTTTCAAAGAAGGTGAAAATGTTGCCATAGCTGAAGATATTACCAATGCCTCTAGCGCTGGTTTTATGGATGGTCAAGTAGGTAGTTTTACTATTGAAGAATCAGATAAAACAGGTATTGATAATAGGGCTAAAGGCAAATTACAGTATGTTGGAGAATCTTATTTAAAATTTACCGATAGTCAAAAATATTTTATAAAATTAGGAGTGGATGCGCCTGAGAATTTATTGGCTTATACAGATTTTGATGTATCTACAAATGCACTTGGATTTCAAAAGGCTTGGGAACCACATGCCAAAGATTTTGAAGAAAGTGCAACACCTTATATATGGCAAGAAACTAAAGGTAAAAACCTACTAGGCGCTATTAATTATTTAGCAAGCGAGAATTTAAACGTGTTTTCATTTTTAACCTTCAATGTGGATGGTGATGATAGAAATATCTTTCCGCACCTTTTAAAAGTGCCTATTGAAGACTATGAAAGCTATGCCAGTGTAAAGAAAAATAAAGAAGCATGGGAAACCATGTTTCATAAAACCCGTTTCGATGTGTCGAAATTGGATCAATGGGAACATATTTTCGAATATGCCGAAACTAAAGGCATGTTTTTACACTTTAAAACCCATGAAACCGAAACAGATCATTTAATGGATAAGGGTGTTTTTGGAATAGAGGGAAAATTATATTACCGAGAGCTTATTGCACGTTTTGGACATCATTTATCCATGAACTGGAATTTGGGTGAGGAGAACGATCAACCCACAGAAGAGGTGCTAAAAGCAGCTAATTACATTTCTAAACTAGATGCCTATAAGAGTCATTTAGTGATTCATACCTTCCCAAATAAAGACGATAGGTACCACGATTTTATTGGTGATAAATCCCCTTTAACAGGAGCATCTTTACAGTTAAGTCATCCAGATTTTAACGACGTTCATAGAAGGGTTTTAAAATGGAGAGAAAAATCAAACGCTACTGGAAAAAAATGGGCTTTGGCCGTTGATGAACCAGGGAAAGCAAATATTGCACTGTTACCAGACGATGAAGACCCAGAGCACAATTATGCGAGAGGCAGAGCCATGTACGGAACACTCATGGCCGGTGGATATGGTGTTGAGTGGTATTTTGGCTATGCCAGTCCAAATTCTGATTTAACGTGTCAAGATTTTAGAAGCCGTGATTTATTTTGGGATCAAAATAAACATGCTTTGGATTTTTTCAACAACTATATCCCATTTTGGGATATGGAACCTAAAGATGATTTGATTACTAGTGAAGCCATAGCTTATTGTTTTGCAAAAATGGATGAAGTTTACGCAATTTATGTTGAAGCTAAGGCAGATAAGGTAACATTGGATTTAGGGAATTCAGGAAAAACTTTCGATATAAAATGGTTTGACCCCAGAAATGGTGGTACTCTTCAAGAAGGTTCAATGACTTCAGTAAAGGCTAAAGGAATTATAGAACTGGGGGTTCCGCCTTCTTCATACGAAAGGGATTGGGTGATTTTGACTCAAAAGATTTAGGTAAGAAGTATCTACTTCATTTTTAATGAACCAATATCGATGTTTGAAGTTTAGAAAAAAACTCTTTATTAGTATTGCTCTATTTAGTTAATTTTCCTCGGTAATAACATAACAGTACAGGACAGGTTTTGATTCTTCCTATTTTATCTTTAACCTTCAAATTTTATGGCATAATGTACATGAATTCTAGCATTATTAATTGGGGAATTATAGGATGTGGTGATGTTACCGAAGTAAAAAGTGGCCCTGCTTTTCAAAAGGTGAAAAACTCAGCTTTAATTAGCGTCATGCGCAGAAATGAGGATAAAGTAAAAGATTTTGCTAAACGTCATCAAGTGTCAAGTTATACTACCAGTGCTTCTAAATTAATAAATGATGAAAATATAAACGCTATCTATATTGCAACACCGCCTGCTTCTCATTTGAACTATACATTACAAGCCATCCAAGCTGGTAAAAATGTATATTTAGAAAAACCAATGGTATTAAATAGTAATGAAGCTAATTTACTTTTAAGCGCACTAAAAGGAAGTGATGTAAAAGTTACTGTGGCTCATTATCGCAGACATTTACCTTTGTTTGTCAAGGTGAAGGAATTATTAGATGCCAAAATAATTGGTAAAGTAGTTTCGGTAGAAATTGATATTGCGCAATCAAAAAACGCCAATTTAATAGCCATAACCGATGAAAATTGGCGTTTAAACCCTGAAATTTCGGGTGGTGGATATTTTCATGATATAGCGCCACACCAAATAGATCTCATGTATTATTATTTTGGTGAAATTTCCAATATAAAAAAAGGGTTTGTTACAGATAGTGCGAATGTTATGGATTTAGTAAAGGGTGAAATAGAATTTAAAAACGGTGTTCAATTTAAAGGAAGTTGGGATTTTATAGCTTCCGAAGATAGTGATAGATGTACTATAGCAGGAGAAAAAGGTTCCATTGCGTTTTCTTTTTATAGCGATGAAATACGAGTTGAAACCAACAACAAAACGGAAACTTTCAAGTTTGAAAACCCCAAACATGTTCAACAACCTATGATAGAGCAAGTAGTTGGGTATTTTTTAGGAGAAAATGAAAATCCGTGCTCGGCAGAAGAAGCGGCAGTCGTAACTAAAATTATGGATACCTTTTGCGGAATTTAATAAGATCATGAAAACAAATTTTAAAATAACAAATGGAATTGTAAGTGCAATGTTATTAGTTATAACATCTGTATGCTCCCAAAATCCTATAGTCCCAAACGTCGGGTTAAACGATCCGCATATTCATATTTTCAACGATACTGCTTACGTTTATGCTTCGCATGATAAATCCATTAAAAACGATAAGTTTATCATGGAAGATTGGTGGGTTTGGTCTTCTCCCGATTTGGTGAATTGGACCAGACGAAGTGTTTTAAAACCTGAAGACACCTATATTGGAAAAGAATTTTCAAGATGTTGGGCTACAGATGCTGCCTATAGAAATGGGAACTATTATTTTTATTTTTCCGAAGGAAACGAACAAACAGGTGTGGTAGTTGGAGAAACACCAGTAGGTCCTTGGAAGGATATTTTAGGCAAACCTCTATTGTCCTCAGATTTAACACCTACGCATGAATATGATATGGCCATTTTTGAAGACAATGGTGAACACTATATCATTTTTGGTGTATGGGATTATTATATAGCTAAGCTCAACGAAGACATGATAAGTTTAGCAGAATCACCAAAGAAAATAATCGTTAAAAATCCAAGAGGTCCATATAATCCTGATGGAAGTAATACAAAAATGCCAACAGATGACAAGCCTTTTGTGCATAAATATAATGGAAAGTATTATTTGTCTTGGGGCTGTTTTTATGCCATGGCAGATAATGTATACGGGCCTTATGATTACAAAGACACCGTTATAAAAGAGGAGAGTTTTGCTGAAGGCTTAGATGCTCCAACATGGCCAAATGGTTTTTTACAAGGGCGTCATGGTTCATTCTTTGAGTGGCACAACCAATGGTATTATATTTATTGTGATATTAGTCAAACCGGAAATCGTTATTTTAGAGACAGCTTTATAAGTTATGTGCATTACAAAGATAATGGTGAAATGGCAACTATTAGAGTTGACGGTATTGGAGTAGGTAATTATGATGCCAATGCTAGTATCGAAGCCGAAGACTATTTTAAAGCAGCAGGTATAAAAAAAGTTGAAAACACTTTAGGAGGATTTTCAATACAAACAACAAAAAATACCAGTTATGTTGTTTATCCTAATGTGAAAGGCTTAAAGGCTAAAACCATTATAGAATTAGAGGTGCTGGCAAGTGAAGCTAGTACTATTGAGCTAAGAGATACTCATGCAGAAGGTAAACTATTGTCAACTTTGGAAATACCAAAAAATAATATTTACACATTTCAAAAACAACAATTTACTGTAAGTGGTTTGGAGGATAAAACATCATTATGTTTTGTGTTTAAAACAGATGCCTCCTTATCACTAAACCGATTCAAATTCAAAAATTAAAACTAAGTAAACATAACAAACTAATGAGAAAATTATTTTATGTTGCATTGCTATCAATTTTTGCTTCTTGTGGTGAAGGGGATTCAAATGCTAAAGATTACAAAGATACCTCGCTTTCAATAGATGAAAGAGTGGAAGCACTTTTGCCCAAATTATCCCTTGAAGAAAAAGTAGCACAAATGCGTATTTTTCATGCGAACATCGGTGCTAAACATGATAAAAATGGTAACCTTAAACTTTCTGATAAGGTAATTGAAAAATTAAAATTAGGTATTGCAGGTATTAAAAACCCTGGCGAACATATTGATGCAGTTTCCGCCGCTGAATTTAATAATAAACTTCAAAAATATATTATAGAAAACAACCGTTGGGGAATTCCTGCATTATTTGTAACCGAGTCCTATAATGGTGTAGATGCCGAAGGTTGTACTAAGTTTGGTCGCCCTATTGCTTCTGCAGCGTCATTCAATCCTGAGCTTGTACAAAGACAGTGGGATGTGGTAGGAAGAGAAGCGCGTTTACGTGGTATGCACATGTGTCATTCTCCAGAAGCCGATTTAGTTCGTGACCCACGTTTTGGACGTATGAGTGAGGCTTTTGGTGAAGATACGTATTTAACCACCCAAATGGTTACAAGTGCCATTAAAGGTGTGCAAGGTGATTACGAAGGTTTAGGTAATGGTACGCATATTGGTGCTGTTGCAAAACACTTTGCTGCTTACGGACAAGTGCTTGGAGGTTCAAATTTTGCTGCCATTGAAATTTCTCCAAGAACGTTAATTGATGAAATATATCCACCGTTTGAAGCTGCTGTAAAAGAGGCTAAAACCTTGGGTATTATGGCATCACATGGCGATATCAATGGTGTGGCCTCTCACGGTAACCCAGAATTGCTTACCGGTGTTTTAAGAGACCAATGGGGTTTTGAAGGGTATGTGGTCTCAGATTCTAATGATATTGCACGTTTACATTATTTTATGAACGTAGCAGAAACACCTGAAGATGCTGCGAGAATGGGATTAGAAGCGGGTATTGATATCGATTTATATGCTGAAGACTCTTATGCGTATTTACCAGAAATGGTAAAGAAAAATCCTGAATTAGAAAAGTTAATTGACAGATCTGTAAGACGTGTTTTAAGAACAAAATTTATTCTAGGCTTATTCGATAATCCTTACATTGATATAGAATCCGTTAAGGTAGGAAACAGAGCTGAGGCTTCTTTAGAATTGGCAAAAGAATCAGATTTAGAGTCGATTATTCTACTTAAAAATGAAAATAACACGTTGCCAGTAGATGCAAAAAAACCTGCAAAAATAGCACTTTTAGGCCCTCTTTTAAAGGAAAATACCAAAGCTATGTTTGAATCTGTAGTTGCTGATAATATTAAGTTTGTTGCCGAGAAAGGATTTCACCTTACCGATGAAACGGGAGGCGCTCCAAAATTATTAGAGCGCGATGGTAAAGCTTTAGATAATTTGGTTAACATCGCTAAAAGTTCAGATGTTATCGTGTTATTTTTAGGAGGCGATGAGTTTACTTCTAAAGAAGCTTTTTTTAATAATGCTTTAGGGGATAGAGCAACAATCGACCCTGTTGGTCCACAAGATGAACTAGTAGAAAGGGTAAAAGCACTGGGTAAACCCCTTATTGTGGTTTTAAAACATAGAAGAACGCTGTCTATTAATACTATTGCAGACCAAGCTGATGCTATTTTAGATACTTGGGATTTAAGCGAATTTGGTGATGAGTCTACAGCCAGAATTATTTTCGGTGAAGTATCTCCATCAGGTAAATTGCCAGTTACGGTGCCTCGTTCTATTGGTCAAATTCCTTTTCATTACAGTATGAAAGAGATAAACTATAAAAAAGGTTACTTGTTTTTAAAGGATGGTCCATTATTTCCTTTTGGTCATGGTTTAAGTTATGCTAACTTTGAATATTCGGATATTAAAATTTCAAATCCTGAAATGACAGCAGATACTGAATTAGAAGTAAGTGTAACCGTTACCAATAAAAGTAATGTAAAAGCCAAGGAAGTCGTACAAATGTATATTAAGGATGAAATAGGTTCGGTTACAAGACCCGATAAAGAATTAAAAGGTTTTGAAAAAATAGAATTAAATAGGGGAGAAAGTAAAACGGTTTCTTTTAAAATAACATCTAAAATGTTAGAATTTACAGGTGTTACAATGGAAAAAGTATTGGAAGCCGGTGATTATACGGTTATGTTAGGAACCTCTTCAAACGATTATTTAAAAACCACTTTTAAACTAAAAAAATAAAAACACCATGAATAAATCCATTTTAATTATGATAGCAGTTGTGTTACTGTTCAACTGCTCTACGGCTCAAAAAGTAGCCACAGTAGAAGCTCCAAAAGTAGTTTCAACTATTGATAAGTCCGATATAAAAGCATCAATGATTAAAGCTTTAGAGTGGCAAGAAGCACATCCCATTTTTGCAAGTGCACCAACAGATTGGACTGTAGGAGCTTATTACACTGGTGTTGCTAGAGCCCATAAAGCTACTAAGGACATGATATACTTGGCAGCCTTAAAAAATCAAGGCTATTGGAATAACTGGCAAACTTTTAATAGGTTACATCATGCCGATGACGTAGCCATTTCTTACAGTTACCTATATATTGATATGGCTGGTGGTAGAAGAAATTTGGTGGATTTAGAACCAACCAAAAAATTCTTAGATGCGCACTTGTATAACGACGACGAGTGGAAAGCCGGCACCGACAAAAGTGAAATGGGTAAAACTATTTTATGGTGGTGGTGCGACGCCTTATTTATGGCGCCTCCAGTTTTAAATCTGTATGCTAAACACACAAAGCAACCTAAGTATTTAGAAGAAATGCATAAGTTTTATATGCAAACCTTTAACCAATTGTATGATGAGGAAGAACAATTGTTTGCAAGAGATATGCGTTTTGTTTGGAAGGGTAACAATAAGGACGCTAAAGAACCCAATGGTAAAAAAGTATTTTGGTCCCGAGGTAACGGTTGGGTATTTGCTGGTTTGGCTTTAATTTTAGATGATATGCCAACAGATTATGAACACCGTCCGTTTTATGAGAATCTGTATAAAGAAATGGCTGATAAAATACTCGAAATACAACCCGAAGATGGTTTATGGAGAACTAGTTTATTATGTCCAGAGTCTTACGATCATGGAGAGGTAAGTGGTAGTGGCTTCCATACCTTTGCTTTAGCTTGGGGAATAAATAATGGTATATTGGATAAAAAGCATACGCCTGCGGTTAAAAAAGCGTGGAAAGCACTAAAGGCCTGCCAACATGAAGATGGTCGTGTAGGTTGGGTACAAGATATTGGAGCATTTCCAGAGCCAGCCTCGGCCGATTCTTGGCAAAACTTTGGTACTGGTGCCTTTTTAATGGCAGGTAGTGAGATATTAAATTTAGAGTAAGCGTTTATCAGATATAGAATATTAAAAACTCCCTATTTTTAAAAGGAGGGTTTTTTACCATTCAAGAATTATGCAACAATTTTTGTAAAAGTTTTTGCAATAGCTCTTATTTAACATATTAACCCAATTTTCATGTAATTTATCTGTTGTTAAGGATAGTGCAGGATGGTGTGTTTCTGCTTTATGGCTTATTTTTATTGGTTATTTAAAATAAGCTCATTATAGCTTATTTTAAAATTAAAAAAAAAACAGTTTGGCTAGGAAATATGAAAACAATTACGTCACTTAAAAAATACTACCTTAAATATATTTTATTATTGGGATTTATTACAATCTTCCATTTAAAACCAGAGGCACAGAGTTATCCCTTTAGTTTACCTGAGACTATCACAGCTTCGTTAGATGTACAGACTTCAAATAAAGAGCCTTTTAATAACAAGTTAATTGGGTATAATATTCAGGGGTTTAAAACGCAAACACAAAAAGATTTTTTGAAGTTGGTGAATCCGGTAACTATACGTTTTCCTCATGGTGTGTGGGCTAATTTTTATAAATGGCAAACAGATGGGTATCAAGATGATGCTTATGATAATAGAGATCACGAAGCAGCATTGCAAACTTTTGTATGTTGTATTAAAGGTGATATAGATGGCATTGCCGAACTAAATGAAGACAGAAAAGCGATGTATAACGGTAAGGGTTATGACATGATGTGGACTTATTCCATCAATTTTGATGATGGGGCAAGTAGTGTAGCCAGAGCACAAAAAGACATTGGTCTGGGTTTAGAGGTTAACGCCATAGAATTAGGAAATGAACATTTTTGGTTAGGGCAACGGTCTTTAAGAACGGCAACGCCAGAAATGTATTTGTCGGCAGCATCAGAAGTGTCTAGTTCCCTAAAAGCCGCTTTTCCAGATATTAAATTATCAATACCATTAAGTTGGCGAAAAACTCATGAAGCCTATAACAATATCATTAAAGGCAATGGCAATTATTTCGATGCCATTTCGCTTCATAAATACATGGGAGCAGATCCTGATGTGCCAGGAGAGAGTGATAGTGCTTACAGCTCCTTGTTAACTGCAAAATTACAATTAGAGGAAGATGCCAATTGGGTGCGGAGTTTTGCTCCAGGGAAACCTATTTGGTTAACCGAATGGGGCGTTTCGGCAGGAAGCAACGATAATGTGCATGCTGCAGCTTGTTTAGGAATGGCAGATGTGTATCTGTTTATGGCCGAAAATCAAGACATATACGAAAGAGCTAACTGGTTTATTTTTAATAGGGTGCTTAATGCCATGGTAGTGCTAGATACTAATAAAGAACCCTTGTATCCATTGCAAAAAAGAGGGTATTTATCTACCTACGAAATTATTCAAGATGTTTTTAGAGATGCCACCATGCTTGATGGCACAGTGACGTCTTCTTCACAATTATCAGTTTCGAGAGGTTCTGTGAATGCCATAAATGCCAGAGCCACAACAAATGAATTTGGCGAAACCAAGGTAATTGCTGTTAACCTAACAGATAAACCTGTAACCTTCGAATTGAAATTTGATAATGTGGTTTATACAAAAAGCTTTAAACACGAGGCTTTAGTATTCGATAATTTGGGGGTTGTAGCCAATATCGATTATTTTTCAAACCCATTACAGCTAATAAAAGAAGGTACGGGTACCATAACATTGCCTCCTTTGTCGGTGAGTAAAATTTCTGGAATTTATTACGATGAATCTATAAAACTAATTCCTGGCATTATAGAAGCCGAAGAGTACAAAGGAGGAGGTGACGGTGTTGGATATTCAGACACAACACCCGATAACACCCTAAGTCCAGGTATAGATACAGATGGTGTTGATGTGGGTGTTGATAATGGAATCACCTACGTTGGTGATACCCAAAATGGCGAATGGCTAAAATACGATGTAAACGTATTGAATACAGGTGATCATAATTTTGAATTTCAATATGCAGCCCAAAATGCGGGTGCATTAGTGAGTATAGAAATAGATGACGTGTTGCTATTTGATAATTTTTCTTTACCTCAAACAGGAAGTGGGACAGATTTTCAAACCACGACTAAATTCCTTGTTTACCTAACTAAAGGGCTTCACGTACTAAAAATTAACGTGCAAAATGCTGGTTTTAATCTAGATAAATTACACATAACTTATTTACCACCATTAGAAGTGCCTACGTTTGTAACACCTATGAACGTAGATAATATAGAACCAGGAAATAATATTCAAGTACAAGCTACAACCACCTTAGCTCCTGAAAATTTGGCTAGTTTGGCACTTTATATTAATAATAATTTAGTTCGAAGTATGATTACGGCACCATTTACATGGGGTTATAGTGGGCAGAACGATGTCTTATTAGAAAACATTGCTAGCGGAAATTATACCTTGAAATTAGTTTTAACCGATATTTGGAATAGAACCATCGAAAATTCTATAACAATAACAAGTAATAATTACCCAACCCGACCATATACAGGGTCACCGCATACCGTTCCTGGAACGATTCAACTTGAAGATTATGATTTTGGCGGACAAGGCTTCGCGTTTTCCGATGCCGATATTGGCAACTCTGGTGGTGTTTATAGAACGCAACCAGGTGAAAATGTAGATATTTCGGTTGGTGGAAGCAATTTTATTTTAAATGATTTAAAACCCAACGAATTTACCAGATATACCATTTACGTCACAGAATCAGGTCGATACGAAATGATTGTAAATTTCAGAACGTTTTCAACAACGTCTAAATCATTGGCGGCGTATTTGCTTCCCACAGATTTGTCGTCATCAACAGAATTATTTTACGATCGCGGTGGCTCCACAACTTCAGGAATTATAAGATCAGAAGACGCAAGTGGGTCAGTCGTGTTTCTTAATTATAAGTCTATAGAATTTAATTTAAATGCTGGTGTTTGGGTGTTAGAATTTAGGATACCACAAGGTGGAAACGGACCTTCTTACGATTATATAACCTTAAACAAAGTAGCTACCTTAGGTATTAATGATGTTTCAACTGCAAGTAACGATTTAATAGTCTACCCAGTGCCTAGTAAAGACGGAAGAATTAACCTAAGCATACCAAGTAAATGGAAAGTGTATTCTTTATTAGGGGCAAAAATAGCCGAAGGTAATGGGGATTTGGTCGATATTTCTAATGCTTCAAAAGGAATTTATTTGTTAAAAACTGAGGATAATATTATAAAAAAGATATTATACAAATAAGCAGTGCTATACTATATTTTTCATTCAACTTGGTAGGTGATTTTTTTTAGGAATTTTATTTGCCCTAATATTTGTGTTTTTGATTTTAAAAAAAAACTATGTGACAACAAGATTTATAGTTATTTTAATTTTGTAAAGAGTGAAACAACTGCTAAATCAAAGAAAAATTTAAATATTTATGAAAACACTATTAGTCCTTTTATTCTGTTTGCCTTTAGGTGTATATGCTCAAATTTGGCATGCAGATGCCAATATAGGTGGACCTCTAACACATTTCCAAAGCATTAATTTTCAAGATTGTGAAACAACTTCCAATAATCCCCAAATTTTTCAAGAGAATATAAATGGAGTGATTGGTAAAGTATGGAGGCAGACATGTCCTGCACAGGTAAAACGTAATGAGTTTTCAAGACCCATAGAAGAACACTTTTCAGGACAAACCATCTACTATGCTTGGAGAGTAATGCTTAGCCATAGTGATAATTTCAACGATAGATTTGCTATATTTCAATTTAAGACTTCTGAACCCGATGGTGGTAGCCAAAACCACCCTATTACTATAGCTTATGAAAATGGAAAAATCTTATTCCAATACTTCAAACCTTGTAAAAATATCAATACGGGGAATATAAGAAATTGGAAGCTAGGACCTGGTTGTTCCTCAGAGAATAGAAAATTTATATTAAAAGAAATACCGACTACAAAAGATACATGGATAGATATTGTGTTAGGTATTAAAAAAGGTATTGAAGAGATAGGTAATAACGCAGGGACTGTTGAAGTTTGGATTAATGGAATAAAACAAACACTTAATAATCCTAACGGCGCTCCGAGTGAAATAGTAGAGTGTAAAACAGATGATGACCCAGATTATAATGATAACATAGGTATTGATGAAAGATCTGTGTATGCAAAATTTGGTATTTATGGCGGGGGTAAGTGTCCGTGGGATATAACTTCACGTATTCATAATTTAAAAGCTTTTAATGATGGGGCAAGTGCGGTGCAGTCTCTAAATAGTACCATACCCCAATCACGCACCTTAAGCACAAGTGATGTTGTAGATTTTGGTAATGAAATAGTAATGGATAAATTTATTAAGGTGTTTCCAAACCCTGTCAACGATAGCTTTACGATTAACTTAGAAAATATACAAAGGGCTAAAGTAACCATCACAGACTTATTGGGTAAAACGGTTTACAGAACCACCACAGAAAATCCTATACTAGAACTAGATAAGGATGATAGGTTTAAATCTGGTATGTATATTATTTCAGTAAAGGATGAGTTTGATAAGATTTACACCTCCAAGCTCATAATAAAATAATATAATTTTAACTTAGTTTAGTTAAAGCCCTATTGGTAATTTCTCAGATAACATTGGGTTTTTTTATTGAAATTTGAAAATTTGCTATAACAACATAAGTAGTCTTGTTAATGAAATTTTAAAACTTATTTTTTCAAATTTGGTGGGTAGGACGAGTTTTTTGTTTGAAACCTAAAAAAAATCATGACAACACAGGACGGTTTTTAAGGTTAATACCTATAGTTTTATCAATTAAAACATAGTTTTACCATCAATTCTAGTTATAAAACATTAATCCTTCAAAATAAATGACATTATTAAGATTGCTCATTGTTCTTTTTTTCGCTCTTACAAGCTGCCAACAAAAAAATAAACCCGAAAACGACAAAATAGTTTTGGAGCTCCCCGAACGCCCAAATATTTTATGGTTAGTAACAGAAGATATGGGAGCTTACATTCCACCGTTTGGAGACTCAACGGTATTAACGCCAAACTTAAGTAAGTTAGCAAATGAAGGTGTTATCTATCCAAATGTATATTCAACCTCAGGTGTTTGCGCACCAAGTAGAGCAGCCATAGCCACAGGCATGTATCCCTCCAGTATTGGTGCTAACCACATGCGTACCAATTCGTATACCGAAGTAACAGGTTTGCCCAAATATGAAGCGGTTCCGCCTTCAAATGTTAAAATGATAAGTGAGTGGATGCGCACACAAGGGTACTATTGTACCAATAACTATAAAACCGATTACCAATTTAAGGAACCGGTAACCGCTTGGGACGAAAGTAGTCCCTACGCGCATTGGAGAAACCGTGATAAAGATCAACCATTTTTTGCAGTGTTTAATTTTACCGACACCCACGAATCGGGTCTTTTTGAGCCCTATGGACAAAGGCATATAGAAACACGACATTATAAAGCTGGCGATAGAAGCTATCAATGGGGTAAAGGCAATAAAACGGAAGAAGAAACAACTGTACATCTTCCTAAAGATACCGAATTTAATATCCCACCATACCTTCCAGATACCGATGTTGTAAAGCGCGATATGTGGAAACTTTATAACAATATTGCAGAAATGGATAGCCAAGTAGGTACAATATTAAAACAGTTAGAAGCTGATGGTTTGCTTGAAAACACCATTATTTTTTTCTATGGAGACCATGGTGGCCCATTACCAAGAGAAAAGCGATTGATTTACGATTCAGGTTTAAATACCCCCATGATTATTCGTTTTCCTAATAAATTAAAAGCGGGAACAAAAGATGAGCAACTCATCAGTTTTGTAGATTTTGCACCGACATTATTGTCACTCATAAATGAAGAACCAAAACCATACATGCAAGGGCAAGCCTTTTTAGGAAAGTATAAGACAGAAGAACGAACATATATTCATGCCGCTGCCGACAGATTTGATGGCTTTACCGATGCCATAAGGGCAGTTAGAGATAGTAGATTCAAATATATCCGTAATTACAGACCAGAACAAGGCTATTATTTGCCAGTGGAATACCGAGAGAGAATTCCAACAATGCAAGAGTTATTAAGACTGAAAGCAGAAGGAAAATTAAATGATATTCAAATGCAATGGTTCAGAGAACAAAAACCAAAGGAAGAATTGTTTGATTGTGAAGCCGACCCATACGAACTTCATAATCTTGCAGCAAACCCAGAAAATCAAGAAAAACTTAAAGAATTAAATGCTGAAATGGATAAATGGTTGGCAGATATTGGAGACCATCCAAACCTTGATGAAGCAAAACTCATTGAACTATTATGGTCTGGTAAAGACACCCAACCAGTAACATCACAACCCATTATTACCTCTGAAAACAGATTTGTAAAAGTGACTTGCAAAACGGAAGGGGCTTCCATTGGGTACAAAATTGTAGGTACAGATGGTAAAGCTCCAAATTCATGGGAAGTGTATCAAAATCTTATTCAATTACCTGAAGGTTCTAAACTCATAGCTCAAGCACATCGCATTGGTTTTATGCCAAGCGAAGTTGTGGAATTTAACTAGCATATTTTTTTAAAACAATTCAAAATAAATGAAAAAACTTCTATCACTACTTGCACTAATCCTTACAGCATCCAGCTATGCGGAACAAGTAAGACATATAGAAACCGTTAATGAAGCGTGGTATTTTCATAAAGGAAGTGTAGAGAAGCCTTTTAATACAGATGACACTGTTGTTTGGGAAAAGTTTACCATTCCACATTCCAGGAATACCGAAGATATTTTAGATGATGAAGATGGTTATTGCCGTGGTGCGGGAGGGTTTCAGTATCAATAGAGAAAAAGGATGCCTGTTATTTATACTAGACCTTATTGAATTAAACCCTTTTTCAGCCATAGCCTCTATGGGTTGGAATAACCGCCTTGGTATCAAGGATTCATAAGATGTCAATTTTGCTGCATGTTCCTTAACTGTATTTGGGAATGCTGCTGAAGTACAATTGTTGAAAATGGCACAATCTCTTAATGAAATTTCAATATTTTGATTACTACTACTGTAAATAAGCGGTTATTTTAATGACTTCATCTTTTTTTTATGTTAAATATCTGTTTTAGCAGTACATAGCAGGATAGTTGTTTGTAGCAACAGGACTAATTTTAGTTATAAAGATTGCTATAAAAATTCAAATAAAGGTTAGCAAAAACAAAATTTTGTTAAGATTTACGAAGTTGTTTACTGAATTTTATAAGGCAATATAAAGGCTAAACTATAATTTTTATAAACACTTTTATGAAAAAAATTACCTTTCTTTTAATTTTTATATCTGTTTGCTACCTGTCAAACGGACAATCACTTACCCACCCCCATATTTGGGTTAAAGACGCTGAAAAGCAGATTATTTTAGATAAAATATCCCAAAATACCTGGGCAACAAATTTGTTGAATCAATATAAAGGTAGAGTTGATTCTAAAAGAGATTCTCATAAAATTAACCCGTCAACTATAATTAATACCATACCATCATTACCAGGTAATAGAACTACACATAGAGATATCTTGACCTTAGGGTTTGATGCCAGTTTATTGTATTGGTTAACTAATAATGAAGATTATGGGCAACTTGCAGCTGATATTCTGTATAACTACACTAAAAAAATAGCCCAAATTTCTGGTAATGTTGATTTTCATTCGGGCGATTATTTAATTGATTCTAGAGAGGCGTATACAAAACCTCCTATGATTTATGACTTTGTTCATGGGTTTTTGGTAAAGTCTGGCACAACGGTTTATGATATCGATACAGGAACTAGAGTACCTTTTAATTTTACCAATTCTGAAACTGCATTTAAAAAATTAGCTGATAATGTATTTAATCGTGGTGGACTTAATTCTAACCATCCTGTTTTGGAAGGGCCTGGAGCCCTTTTTAATGTCCTTTCGATTGAAGATGATGCGACAAGACAAACTTATTTTAATAAGTTTATGAATGGTGCTACCAGACAAAATGGATTGACTTGGATGATGAATAGATGTAAAGATTCTGGCGCTTGGCCAGAAGCTACAGGCTACAGTATCGGGCCTCAAAGGATTGTCTTGGAGCTTATGGAAGTGGTTGATAGATACAACCCTTCTCTTAATATTTTTAATAATTACAAGGCTATTTTAGAAGATTCCTTCTTCTTTGAAAACTATAGGTTTCCTAACAGTAGTGAGGTGATGCGTTTTGGTGATGCGCACAGAACAAGATTGAATACTGAGGATTTAATGGAGCGTGTTTTCGTCATATCTAAACGTAAGGGTTATACAAATTTGGAATTAAAAGCCGAAGAAATGCTTAAGGCATTTTATTCTGCTAAAGGAGGTTTTAGCCCTACAGTTTCAACACAAACCTTAGAATGGAACAACCCGCTGAATTTATTGTGGATTTCTAACATAGCATTAATAAATGTAACACCTATTAATTATAGTTCATCTATTACAATTGACTATGCAGGTATTGCCATGCAAAGAAATTTAAATACCAATAATAGAGTTGAGTCTGGATTAATGGGATATACTGGTGGCGCGCATTATGTGCATTCTCATTTGTCGGGTATCGATATGGAAATATATGGCTTAGGAGCTGTAATGGGTACTGGTGGGGGTGATGTTGGCGCTGGCAATAATGCGAGGGATGGTGATGAATTTAGGAATTATCATAGAATCTATGCAGGCCATAATACAGTTATTATCAATGGTACTTCTAAAGGAACAGGTTTAGGTGCATGGAAGGCCGATAATCAGATAAAAATGGATAAAACGGTTACCCTTGCTGCAGAACCAGTATCGCTAGCAGATCCCATAGCATCAAACTTTACCTTTTCAGCACAAGTATTGGACGACGGAATCAATAATGCAAAGCAACAACGTGTTTTTAGTGTGATTAGAACCAGTGACAATACAGGATATTATTTCGATTTGTTTCGTTCAAAATCATTAGGGACTAATAACTTTCATGATTATGTATATCACAATGTAGGAGATAATGTGAGTATGGTAGATGCCAGTAATAATCCAATCTCTCTAACACCTCAAGTTAACAGATATCCTTCCATAGAAAGTGTTTATGCAGGTAAATCCATTTTCTTCCCTGGATGGCATTATTTTGAGCAAGTTAATACATCTGCAGCCACAACTACTTCAGTAAAGGCTACCATCCCTATGACCAAACAAGGCGTGAGATATATGCATATGTTAATGCCGGGAGGTGAAAGTAGAGAGTATACTGCCTGTAAAGGACCCGCAACTATTGAAGCGCAGATGGGATATGATGGTATTAAAACGCCTATTGTTACTGTAAGACAACCAGGGGAAGCTTGGGACAGGCCGTTTATTTCTATTTTCGAACCTTCTAGAAATGCTTCAGGTACGGTTCAATCGGTAGAAAATTTATATACCGGTGCCAAAATTGTTGGAGCGAAAGTTACCTCATTGGTAAATGGCGTTATAATGACCGATTACATCATTTCAAACGAGAATGATGGAGAAACTTATACGTCCACAAATCCTAATATTTCATTCACAGGTAGGTTTGCCATCATCAGAATTACGCCTACAACCATTTCACAATATATAGGTCAAGGGCAACAATTAACTTACCTAGGGGAAACACTTTATGGTGATAATGATGGAAAAGCTTATTTAGAGTATGCGAATGGTCCACAACCATTTGCTGTAACATTATTGTCTCCTTTTAACAATCAAGAATTTCTATTAAATCAAGAAGTGCAATTGTATGCCAATGCAACCACTGATACTGGTAACATTACCAAAGTGGAATTTTACATTAATGGGACATTGTACCAAGAAGCTACAACATTTCCTTATCTTTTAAATTGGACACCAACCTTGGTAGGCAACTATACCATTAAGGCTAAAGCGTATAATAGTGGTGGAAATAGTATAGAATCTTCAGAGGTTACAATTGTTGTTAATGATGTGGATAAAACCGATTTAACAGGAGATACCTATCGATTAAGAAATGTGGCAACGGGGAAATTTTTAGGAACCAATAGTAGTGGTGGGCAACCCGTGATTATGAGAGATACTGCAGAAGACAATGATAGACACTGGGAGTTTGTAAAAGTTAATGTAAGTGGCACAGAATATTTCAATATAGATAGTAAGCTAAATGGTGTATTACGTGGTACAGGTGGCGCTTTTGGAGGAGGAGCTTATCTTATTGTAAGTACAGGAAATCAACCTACAAATTCAGATGTAGATAAAGTCTGGACCGTACATTATAATCAAGCAGATGATACCTATCGCTTTGAAGTTAAAGATGGAGGTAGATTTATGTACGAAGATCCTAATGGTAATGTTTACAACTATCCTGTTGACGAAACAGATACCAGAAGTAAATGGCAAGCTATCCCTACAAGTGTTACATTAAGTGACCAAGAAAATGAACTTCAAGAATTATTAATAAAAGTATATCCAAACCCAACAAGCGGTGTATTTGAAATGATAGTTCCAAAACACATGAGCGGTATTAAACTTGAAGTATCTAACATACATGGACAATTAATAAGTTCAAAAATGTATGACATTAATGGAGGTAAAGTTAGTTTAGATATTAGTGACAGGCTTCCAGGTTTGTATTTTGTAAAATTGGATTTAGAAAAACCTGTTTACGTTAAAGTGATGAAAAATTAAAAAGATAAGTTTTGTTTGATAATTTAGAAGTTGGGCCTTAAGAAAATACTACAGGATATTACAGGATAATTTTGATGACCAAATAGTATACTTTAACCACTTTAATTTTAATTTTTTTAAGGTGAACATCCAAAAAGTCTATTTATATTTTTTAGCAATAATTCAACTACTTATCTTTAGTTGTAATACTTCAAATGAGGAATCATCAAAAAATAACGATTCCCCAAGTTTTAAAGAGCTATCAGAAAATTTTAAATCACCATCTTTAAAATATAGGCCCGAAACCTGGTTTCATTTAATGGGCAATAATATTTCAAAAGAAGGCTTAACGCTAGATTTAGAGGCGATAAAGGCTGCAGGATTACAAGGTATCCATTTATTTAACAAGGCCGGAGGGCCTTATCCCAATGTAGAACCCATTAAAATTTTATCACCCGAGTGGGAAGATATGATTCGTCATGCGGCCGATGAATGTAAACGCTTAGGGTTAAAATTCACCATGCAAAATTGCCCAGGGTGGTCCATGACAGGTGGACCATGGGTACCCGTGGAAGAGGCACAACGTGAAGTTGTAGAAACGGTTTATCATGTGATAGGAAACAAAACCTTTAATGAGGTTTTGGAAATAGATTCCCTGTACCATACACCAGATTATGATTATAAAGACATTCAACTTTTGGCATTTCCAACTGTGGATGGTGATGATTTAGAGCTCTTAAATCCTTTAAACATTGAAACGAATAATACAATTGTTCCTTGGGCAGACATTTTTAATCCCAACTCTAAACTTACTGTCACACGAACTACAACGCAATTAAATAAGCCATTAGAGGTCTACAGGGCTAATGGTATTTCCAAAGTAAATAACAATGATGCTTGGGTTAAAGTGGCGTTTGATGCCCCTGTTACTTTGCGCTCGCTTACATTTCCACAAACAAGGCATATGGTAATGGGAACAGAGTACCCACAAATAAAGGTAAATATTAAAATTGAAGCCTTAATTAATGGCGTGTTAAAAACCATAACTACGGTTAAAATACCTGATGCAAATTGGAATGATAGGCGTAAACATCTTACCCTGAGTATTCCTGAAACTACCTCAAACCAATTCGTATTGACTTTTGAAGGAGATCATGTCATAGCTCCGGAGTTTATCAGGTTGAGTTCTAAACCAAAATTCCATAACCATGAAGCCAAGGCAGCAAAAGTACTGCGCCGATTAGAAAAGGATGTGGATATTAATTATTCAGAAAGTGTGATAATTAAATCAAATGCAATTGTAAATCTCACAGATAAACTGACAGCTGAAGGGCAGTTAACCTGGGAGGTTCCAGAAGGGAATTGGACCATCGTACGTTTTGGACATATTAATATGCGTTTAACCAACAAGCCGGCAGTTCCAGAAGCAACAGGTTGGGAATCGAGTAAACTTGATAAAATTACTATTGAAAATCATTTACGAAAGGGGATGATAGGCAACTTAATAAAAGATGGCGGCCCAATAGGCAATGGAAAATTGCATGGTCTATTAATAGATAGTTGGGAAAGTCATGTGCCTACATGGACCATGAATTCAGAAGATTTATTTACAGAATTTGAAACACGGCGTGGCTACAGCATGAAAACCTATTTGCCAGCTACTATGGGGTATGTGGTGGATAGTAAAGAAACCACTACAAAATTTTTAAGAGATTTACGTCATACCATGGATGAAGTGTTTATTGATAATTTCTTTAAACATTTTGCAACGATAGCACACGAAATGGGAGCCGAGGTATATACCGAAGGTGCAGGAGGAGAAGTGCTGCCTATAGACCCCATGCGTTATTATGGTGTAAGTGATATCCCGATGACGGAGTTTTGGTATCCAAAAGCGCCTTCTGATCAAAATGAATATGCAAAACCTATTTTTAATGCGGCTTCTGCTACCCATTTGTATAATAAACCTGTTTTGGCTGCTGAGGCTTGCACGCAGATTGGGGTAAAATGGAATGAACATCCGTTTTCTGTTAAGTATTTAATCGATTATAATTTTGCCAAAGGTGTTAATCATTTGGTTTTTCATACGTTTTCGCATACCCCGCAAACCAATGTATATCCTGGTTCTAGTTTTGGAGGGCATATTGGTTTTCCATTAGTTAGAGAGCAAACATGGTGGCAATATATGCCCGATTGGGTGGATTATTTAAGCAGAAATCAATACATGTTGCAACAAGGTGAATATGTAGCCGATGTACTTTGGTATTATGGCGACCATTATGAGCGTCCGCCGTTTGATTTAGACCATTTTCCGAAAGGTTACCGTTTTGATTACTTGAATGCCGAGATTCTTCAAGAAAAACTAAGTATGTATAACGGGAAAATTCATGTTGAAAATGGTGGTGATTACAAAGTTATCCAATTACGAGATTCTAAGAATATGTTGCTTTCAACCGCTCAAAAACTAAAGGAGTTGGTTGAAAATGGCGCAGTAATTTTAGGAGATAAACCCAAAGATTCGCCAAGTTTAATGGATGATGAAAATGATGTAAAAGAATTACTTACTATTTCTGATTTGCTTTGGGATGACACAAAAAGTGGTGTCAAGCAAGTAGGTAAAGGCCGTGTGTATTGGGGTAAAACTTTAGAAGCCGTTTTACACGAAGAAGAAATAACAAAAGATGTGATTGTACCTGAGGACGTAAATATCAATTGGATACATCGTGAAACTAAAGATACCGACATGTATTTTGTGGCTTCAAAAGATGATAATCCTGTTAGTGTATCTTTAAGCTTTAGAGTATCAAACAGAACGCCTCAAATATGGGATGCGTTCACAGGGTATCAACAAGATGCTAAAATCTGGAAAGAGCTTAATGGCAGAACTAATGTAGCTTTATCTTTACCTTCAAATGGAAGTGCTATCATTGTTTTTTCAAAAGAAAATAATCAACCACTAGCTTCAAAAATAATTAAAGATGGCGCTGTAATTTTAGATACAGAAACAGGTTGGCTCAAAGAGTTTTTAGAAGAAGACGATGTTCAAATAACGTTTCAAAATGATGAATTTTTGGCATTAACTTCAGGAGACTATGAGTTTCATCAAAATGGAAAAGTGATTAAAAAGACCATAAAAATTCATGAAGAATCACTTCAAAATAATTGGAACTTAGCTTTTGAAGAAGGATGGGATACACCACAAACTGTAGATGTTTCGGAGTTAAAATCTTTAACAGATTTTGAAAACGATGCCATAAGGCATTATTCTGGAACAACTAGATATTTGAAAACTATTAATATTGAAGAAGTTGGTAAGCAAACTTTTTTAGATTTGGGCGAGGTTGCCAATATCGCAGAGTTGTGGTGTAATGGGGAAAAAGTTGGGGTGAAATGGGCACCACCTTTCAGGTTTGATATAAGTAATCACATTAATAAAGGGGAAAATACCCTTGAAATTAAAGTAACTAATACTTGGCGTAATCAATTAATTTTTGATAACTCCCGACCAAAAGGTGCAAAAAAGACCTGGACTACAGCAGGACCAAAATCTGATGAAACAGAATTAGAGCCTTCAGGTTTAATTGGCCCAGTTGTATTAAGAATGGTTGCTTGATTTTTACGTTTTGGTTAAATAATATTTTCTTAGTTGTTTATTATTTTAAGTTATCTTGTTTTTTAATCGAAAAATTGTGCTTTTTATCAAGATGTCAGGATAGTTCATGATGCCGATATAACAAGGTTCATTTATGTTTATCTTTTTTTAAAACATTTTAAGAACTATATAAGACCAATATGAAAGGACCTATTAAGATAATACTGTTTTCCCTAATGCTGTTGTCTTCAATTTTTGTAAAAGCACAAGTCAATTTTCTAGAAAATACTATGGTTACTAATGAAGCATTTTATTTTTGGAAAGCCGATGACCCAAAACCATATCATTATGGCGCAAGTATCAATCCACATGGCAATTGCTTGAAAGTATCCAATGGGTATGTGTTTTATACCTGGTATCGTGGTGGGTGGGCAGACCGCACCTTAATGGTCTCAAGAAAAAAAATAGGTGAAGGTAATTGGGTGCACGTTGAGTTACCAGCTAAGTTAAGTTTGGTAGGTGGAAAAGGCGATACACATTTAACGACCAATATTGGTATTTGCCCTATTGACGGTACGATTCACTTAATGTTCGATCATCATAATGAGGATTTAAATTATATAAGGTCGAAAAAGAATATAGCTTTTGGTCCAGATGAAGATTTTATTGCAGCTAATTTTTTGCCACAACAAGATTATTTAATCCCAGGAAACAAAATAACAAGTGTAACCTATCCAGATTTATTTAATAACGATTTGGGGGAAATGTATTTTGAAAGACGTCTGGGTTCCGCAGTAGGAGGAGATATAATCATGACGTATTATGATGGCAATACATGGTCTCAAGAGGTTACTATTATTAAAGGCAGAGGTAATGAGGTGACTCAAGGCGAGAGAGGTTTTAGTTACGGTAGTGCGTACTACCTTAACGGCAAGTTTTATTATGCCTATTCACCACGTTGGGCAGAATCACCAACAAAGTTAAATGAAGGTGTTTATGTAATGGAACTAGGGGATAGAATGAACGATAAGGCAACTACGGTAGATGGAAGAAGTTACGATTTACCAGTAATTGATCATCGTCCATTTTTAATAGCTGATCCCAGAAGCGTTCCTGATGATGCCGGTTGGGCAGGAGGTCCGCAATTAGCAATTTCTCCTAAAAACGATATTTATATGTATATAAACCCGAAAGGAACAAATCCCTATAATTACCTAAGAACACAAAACGATGAGGAGTTTACGGAGGATAGAAATAAGGGTTCTTTAGGGATATTTTATGGAAACCGTATGTATAAATTCAATTTATCCGGAGGTAATTTTGTGGTAACAAGTGCATTGGCAGGTACTTATTCCTGGCGAGAGGATTATAGAATTAATGTAGGGTTTAATGATAGAAAAAGTATAACCGTAATGGATGATGGTACTATTGTCGTGGTATTTAGTGAGGCTGTAAATAGTGATAAAGTACCAATTCATTGTTTTGTGTTTCAAATTCAAAAAGAAGAATATGTACCCCAAACCATTGCTTTTGGGGCTCTTTCTCAAAAAACAGAGGGCGACCCTAATTTTGTTTTAAATGCAACTGCAAGTTCAGGATTACCTGTGGATTATACGTCTTCAAACACCAATATTGCGAGAATAGTTAACGGAAATGAAGTGCAAATTATGGGCGTAGGCTCTTGTTATATTATTGCAAGCCAGAACGGTAACGGTACATTTGATGCGGCACCAGAAGTATCGCAAACCTTAGTTGTAAATGCTAATGCAACCAAATCCAATCAAAGTATTACCTTCAATTTATCTCCCAATACCTATACTTGGGGTAACCCAGATCAAACTTTAAATGCTACTGCGAGCTCAGGTTTACCTGTTCAATATGAAAGTACAAATACCGAGGTAGCTATTATGGTAGATGGAAAAATACAAGTAAAACGTGCAGGTACAACAACAATAAATGCTTTACAGCAAGGTGATGACACTTATAATGCAGCACCAATAGTTAGTCATCAATATACAGTGCCCATACGTCAGCAAGTTATTAATTTTCAAGCTATACCAACAGTGACCTCAGGTGATGCTGCGTTCAATTTAGTGGCAACAAGTAATAATCCTGACGCGAATTTTAGATTCCTGTGCCCCAATAATCAAGTAGCTGTGGTTTGGGATGATCAGGTGCGTCAAATTTTAGGTGCGGGTACAGCTACCATTACGGTTTCAGATGCCGGTAACGATTATTTTACATCAGCGGAAGCTTCAAGAACTATAACAGTAAATCCTAAAATTCATCAAGTGCCTTCAACAATAGAGGCAGAACATTATACCTCAAAAAGTGGAGTAAGTGTTACAAGATGGAGCAATACGGTGTTTTACCTAAATGCTTGGGAGGCGAACGATTTTGCAGAGTACACTGTCAATGTGCCTACAAATGGCACTTACGAAATAGAAGTGTTTGCAGCCTCACCGGGTTCTACTAAAAAATTAAAGATTATGAATGGAACTTCTGTTTTGTCTTCGGTTGCGCTTACTACAACATCAAGTTTAACGGTTTTTAAAGGTACTAAAACCAATGTTATACTTCAGGCAGGGGTACAGAATATTAAAATTGTTGGAGAGGTTGGTGGTTTCAATTTTGATAAAATGAAAATTTCTTCCACTGGTAGCGGCGGTGGAACTGGTGATGCTGAAGGGGTGTATCAATTGGTAAATGTTGCCACTGGAAAATATCTTGGAGCTAACAGTTCAAGTGGTCAGCCTATTATTATGCATGACTCAGGAAATACGCAAGATAGAAAATGGACTTTTGTGCAAGTAAATTATGAGGGAACTGATTATTATAATATAGATAGCCAACTCAATGGTATATTACGTGCTACTGGCGGTGGTTTTGCACAAGGGGCTTATTTGGTAGTGAGTACAGGTGTAGCACCTCCTGCTACAACGGGGCATCCAGATAAAATATGGACCATTCATTATGATGAATTTGAGGATACATACAGATTTGAGGCCAAAAGCACTGGGAGGTTTTTATATCATGAAACAGATGGAAATTGTTATAATTTTATTGTTGATGAAACAGACGATAGAAGTAAATGGCAAATAATTGGGAGTGGAGGCCCCTTACTAAATGTGAAGAAAACTGATGCGATTCTTTCAGCAGTAAAAGTATATCCTAATCCAGCAAAAGACAGTTTTACGATAGCCCTAAACAAGGTGTCTGTTGCCAAAGTAAAAATATATAATGTTCTAGGTAAACTAATTTACCAAAAGGAGACTAACGATAATAATGTAGAAATTAAAACAGATCAAATGTTTAATTCAGGACTTTATCTTATAAAGATTGAAGACAAGGAAACCAACAGGGTATTTCATACTAAATTGATGATAAAATAATATCATCCTATGCTTGCAATTATTTTTGCAGTAGAGTATTTTATGAAACACTCGATTCTTTATCTTAGCTCAGTCTTCCAAGGCTAATGGGATATCTTTATGAGTTATTTGCTTGAAAACTAAGAATAACAACAACAAAAAAAACAGCTATGAGAAAAATTATTTTTAAATCCATTCTATTTTACGGTTTTACGCTCTTTTCACTTTTTTTAACGGCGCAAACCGCCCCTGATGAAGATACTGGTGCTTACACAACTTGTAACCCAGATGGCGAAAATGCAACTAGAACATCAAATGATTTACCAAACCCTGTAAATGTAGGCACTATTGATGATCGCAGTTGTTATGCAAACTACAAAGAAAGTATTGTATATGGAAAAACTTGGGGTGTATATAATATTACGGACGGTTCTAATAAATTTGATACCACCTTACAACCAAGGATAGAACGCTCTTTGAGTAGATCTAGAGAAACAGGTGTGGGAAGTTTTGCAAGATTCACAGGAACTTTTAGGATTCTTGAAGTAGGTGATACAGCAGGTACAGGTAGTGATGGTACTTACATAGCTCAGGCCAAAGGAAAGCACACGGGCGGGGGTGGATCGCCAGATCCAGCTATCTGTTTGTATTTAGCGAAGCCTGTTTACGGTTCAGGAGCAAATGCAAGTAATCAGGTGTCTTTTGATATTTATGCAGAACGTATTTTAGTTAGAGGTGGCGAAGGCAGCGGACGGGAAATTGTGTTTCTCAAAAATGTAGCTAAAGATGCCGAGATAGATTTCGAATTAGAAGTAGGTTTTAGAGAAGATCCTAACGATGTCACCAAAAAAATTCATTATTGTGATGCCGTTATAGGCGGAGACGTTTTTAATTGGAATATTCCAGAACCAGAAAGAGGTACCGAGTCTGGAATTAGATACGGTGCGTACCGTGTTAAAGGAGGTAGAGCACAGATTAGATGGACTAATACCATTTACCAAAAGGCACAAGTCATAGATGGTGGTGGGTCGAATCCTGCGGATGAAATATATAGATTAAGAAATGTGGCTACAGGGAAATTCTTAACAGCTGTGGGATCAAGTGGAACACCAGTTACTATGACAGATTCAGGTGAGCCTCAAAACACGCATTGGACTTTTGTTGAAAGTGGCTCTTTTATAAATATTAATAATGAAGCTAATGGAATTGGCATTCTACGCGCCCCTGGTTCAGGAGGGCCAGGAGGTCCTTATGTAGTTTTGAGCACGGGTTTTGAGTCTTCAACAGATGCTGATAAGTCTTGGACTATTCATTATGACGAATTAGAGGATACCTATAGATTTGAGTCTAATTCTAGTCGATTCCTGTACCATGAAACAAATGGAAGTGTAACCCATGCTTCAGTCCCTGAAACTGATACTAGAAGTGTTTGGCAAGCTATTCCTACGAGTGTAACGCTAAGTACTCTTGAAAATGAATTCCTTACTTCATCATTAAGGGTATATCCTAACCCTGCAAAAGAGAATTTTACAATAGCATTAAATGATAAGACAAATTCTAATATTAAAATTTATAATTTACTAGGTAAAGAAGTGTATCAAACTACCTCTACGAATGGTTTTGTTGAAGTAGAGAACCAAGGGAGATTAATGAATGGTGTATACTTGATTAAGGTTGTAACAGAAGAAAACAAAGTTCATTATTCTAAATTAGTCATAAAATAATAGGTTAATAGCTAACTATAGCCAAGAATTTAGCCAGAATATACGTTCTGGCTTTTTTTTTGATAGGTTCAGGACAAAACAGGATAGATTTAAAATCAATTTTGGTTACTTTCCAAAACATATAATCAATAGGATTTTTAAAATGCAAAGACGCAACTTTATACAATTATCAACCTTAGCTGGAGTAGGACTTACACTTCCCATATCGGGAATTTTAAATTCATGCGAAAATCATCCAAAACATTCTCTGGAATTTAAAAATTTAATTTCAGGTCTTTTAAAAGATTGGTGCGATGGGATGTTAAAGGTCCAAATTAACAATCCTTCGAATTTAAATGAACATGGCGCGTTAGGTTGTCCTTCATGCAGTCATATTCATGGCAGATGTATGGATGCTGTGTATCCTTTTTTATTTATGGCAGACACTACTGGAGATAAAAAATATTTAGAAGGCGCAAAATTAGTGATGCTTTGGGCGGAAAATAATGTGTCTCAAGAGGATGGAAGTTGGACCGTAATTCAAAATCCAAAGTCTTGGAAAGGCATTACGGTTTTTGGAGCTATTGCATTGGCTGAAGCTTTACATTATCATGGGCATATTTTAGATAAAGAAATAAGGGTTGCTTGGACGAATCGCCTTGAAAAAGCAGGACAATACATTCACGACACCTTTACCATCGATTTTACGAACATCAATTACCCTGGAACAGCAGTTTACGGATTAAATTTTATAGGCGATGTTGTAAAAAGAGAGGATTTTAAGTTAAAGAGTAAAACATTAGCATCAGAGGTAAAGGCTTATTTTACAACTAATGAAGGGTTGCTTTTTGGCGAATGTAAGCCGGATTCAAAGAAGCTTAGTGAAAAAGGATTGCATGGGGTAGATTTAGGGTATAACGTAGAAGAAACTTTGAACAGTTTGGTCATGTATGCCCTGAAAGAAAAAGATGAAGATTTATTGCGAATTCTAACCAAATCTTTGAATAGCCATTTAGAGTTTATGATGCCCGATGGTGGATGGGACAATAGTTGGGGTAACCGCATGTACAAATGGACGTATTGGGGTAGTAGAACGTGTGATGGCAGTCAACCCGCATTCGGAATGATGGCGCATATTAATCCCGCTTTTGGTACGGCAGCCGTAAAAAACACTGAATTGTTACAACGTTGTACGGCAGATGGTTTGATTCATGGAGGGCCGCATTATGTGTCTGCTGGAATTCCTCCTTGCGTGCATCATACGTTTACACATGCTAAACCATTAACAGCATTATTAGATCATTGGGATCACTTACCAGAAATTAATACAAACGCTAGTTTACCAAGAGCTACCGCAGATGGGGTAAAACACTTTAAAGATTTAGATGTCTTTTTATTTGCCAGAGGCGATTGGAGAGGAACAGTAAGTGCTTATGATGCAGAGTACCATTACAAAGAAGATTTTCGCCAGGCGTCTGGTGGAGCCTTAGGTGTATTGTATCACAATAAAGTGGGCTTGCTTTGTGCTGCCAGTATGGCAAAATATGAAATGGTTGAAAAAAACAATCAACAACCACAGCCAGGAAAAGATGTTTGCTTAACACCTCGCATAGAAACATTTAGAGATGATGTTTGGTACACCAATTTATACGATTTACCGGCAACAGTTACCTCTCAAGATGCCAACGGAGAAATAAATTTGATGGCAAATGTGCAGCTTAAAAATAGTGATAGAGCATTAGTAAATAATACGGCTTCAAATTTTGATATTGCTTATAAATGTAGTGTTGATGAAACGAAAATTATTATAAAATCCGATAAAGTGATAACAGTGCCAACGGCTTTTGTATTGCCAATTATCTCGCCTAATCATGAGGTTGTTTCAAATATAAGTGACACCGAAATCACCATTCAAAAACCAGAGGGGTTAGTTACCATCAAGGCAAATTCACCAATCAATATGAAAGCACTTGAAGGTAAAAGAACATTTAATATGGTGCCAGGTGTAGAGGCTCTACCATTTGAAATCTTTTTTGGTGAGAACGAGGTGTTAGAAATAACCATTGCAATAAGTTAATTAATTTGACGATTTTCTAAATTTTCCTGCAGCTAGCCCAGTTTTATTTTTAAGCAAACGATTAAAATAAACATCGGATTCGAATCCCAGTTCAATGGGATTTTCCTTCTGAGATTTATCGGTTTAAAAGTAATTCTCTAGAATTTTCTATTATATTGGCAATATAAATATGTGTTACCGTTTTTCTATTGATGCTAAAGCCTTTATCAACGAGTGGTCTAAACAAGGATTTTCACACCATTGTGCAATAGGCGTTGGGCATATTGGCAGTAACATTAAAAAATTGGGTAGTTTATTAAAATTTCTGGTAGGTGTAATTTGTTAGAATGTCATTTTCGTCCATGACATTACAGGATAACTATCATGTAAACTTTGGTTAATTTTCCGTTTTAAATCAAATAAAAGAATTATACACAAGGAATCTGTAATGTCAATAAAACTTAAATCAATTCAATTTATACAAAACACAACTATATTTCTTTTATTAGCAATAAGTGCTTCGGCATTTGCTAGTAATCCAAATTGGGAAAATGCCCAGTGGATTTGGCAACAAGAAGATGGGCCATCTAACACTTGGATGAGTTTTAGAAAAACAATTTTTATAAATGAAATTCCAGAAACTGTTGAAGCAAATATTTCAGTAGACAGTAAATTCTGGTTATGGATTAATGGCGACATGGTGCTTTTTGAAGGGGGATTATCTCGCGGTCCAAGTCAAGCCGGAGCATGGAATCGTAAAGAAAAAATAACACCAGCCAATTCCTGGTATGAAACTGTAAATATTCAGCCTTATTTAAAAAAAGGAGAAAATACCATTGCCATTTTAGTGTGGTATTGGGGACGTGAAACTCACAAAGGTACACATATTGACAGTGGCCAAGGTGGATTGTTATTTTCTTCGGAAATTGGGAATCAACACATTATTTCCGATAGCACTTGGAAAGCTATTCAACATCCTGGGTATGATAATACCATGGAACCGGCAAGCAAAATGTTGGTGCAGTACAGTGTGAAATTCAATGCTCAAAACCCAATGAACGATTGGACTAATAAAGCTTGGTATATGCCAAATTACAATGATTCCCAATGGCCTCTTGCAGTTAGCAAAGGAAAACTGGGAGATGCCCCTTGGTATAATTTGGAGAAAAATTTTGTGCCAAAATTAGTAAATCATGGTTTACAGAATTATGCAAATCATGAGGAATTGAAATTGCCTTTTGTTAGTGATGGTACAACTATAAAAGCGAAACTGCCTTTTAATAAACAAGTAACGCCCTATTTAGAAATTGAAGCCAAAGCAGGCGATACCATTTTTATAACAACTGATAACAATCGAAACAGCATAAATGCCACCTATATTACTAAAGACGGTCAACAAGCTTTCGAGAGTTTTTCATGGTTTAATGGGCATGAAGTACTCTACACCATTCCTGCAGGAGTAAAAGTAAACGCTTTAAAATACCGATGGATGAGTGTAGGTGAAATGGCTGGTAGTTTTAAAATAGACGACCCATTTTACAATCGTTTGTGGGACATGGGAAATAATACGCTTTTTGTATGTGCTCGCGATAATTTTATGGATTGTCCAGATAGAGAGCGTGCCTTATGGATTGGCGATGTAGCCGACCAAACAGGGTATTTGTTTTACGCAATGGATGATGCTGGTCGTAAACTTTTAAAAAAGGCCATTTTACAAACCGTTTATTTTAGTGAAAACGATGTGATTGGAGCTTTAGGGCCATTACGTGTGCGTGAGTTGGTATGTCAAAGCTTACAGTTTATAGCTCAAGTAGTTTGGCCCTATTATTTGAATACCGGCGATAAAGAAACACTAGAAATTGCTTATCCATTTCTATACAGGTATTTGGATTTATTTCCAATGAAAGAAAATGGATTGCCAGAATACAGAAAAAGTAAAAGTCCAGATTCTTGGAACTGGTTGGATTGGGGCGTCAATGGTACCATAGACGAGCAACCCATACAAATGGCATTTTATTATTTGGCTTTAAAAGAAGCTAAAAAAATGGCAAAAGTTTTGGGTAAAGAAGATCATTTAGAATGGTATGATGAACGCATGACTTCTATGAAATCGGCTTATGAAAATGAATTTTGGAAAAATGGATTTTATAGCTCGAATCCAGAGAAATTTAAAGATGATAGAGCGAATGCTATAGCCATTATTTCAGGAATTGCAAACCCTGAATATCACAATCAAATTGTAGATAATGTGTTAATTCCAAATCGGTTTTCAAGTCCGCATTTTGAATGGATGGCAGAAGAAGCCATGTTTATAACAGGACGTCCAGAAGCCTCTTTACAGCGCATGAAAGAGCAATATCAAAGTCAAGTAGATAAAGAGGGTATGACTACACTTTATGAAAAATTTCCAAATGGGGGAAGTTACAATCATGCTTGGAACGGTTCAAACACCATATTATCAAAATATGTAGCAGGAGTTGCTCCTACTAAAGTGGGGTGGAGTGAGTATCAAATTATGCCAACTTTAGTGCATTTTAATCATTTAGAAAAAACTATTCCAACAGTAATGGGTGAAATAAAAATTGAAATGGAAAAGAAGGATAGCACATATACTTTAAATTTGAAATCTCCTGATGTTTGGGAAACTACGGTGATTGTTGGTATACCAAAGGCAGGAAAAGAAATTAGTAAAGTAGAGTTTAATGATGTTGTGTTGTGGGAAAGAGGGAAAGCAAACAAGACAATGGATACAGGGGTGTCTGAGGATGATAAATTTTTAAAGTTTAGATTAAAATCGCAAAATTGGCTTATAAAAGCAACATATAAATAGTTTTTTGAAAACGAATAAGTTTAGAATATGACTTTAAAATTTAAAAAACAAACATTTTTATTTATCTTAAAGTTGAAGTCAGAAATTGGAATTTTGATGCTTTACAATAGATAATAATTAAATAAAAAGAAACATTAAATTAAATGGTAAAGAAATCTTCTATTTTTTTCCTTTGTATTAGTCTTGCATTTCAGTTTTCGGCATTTGCACAGCGAGAGTTTTTGACCAAGTCTTGCACAGCCGAAGAGCTAAAGGATTTGCTGGTAATCAATCAGGAATGGGTAATTTATCCAGACTACAGCAATCGCGAAGCGTGGGACAAGTTATTGGGAAGTCATAAAGTAAGCTTGATTGAAAACGGAGAAGCCTATTTAGATTATGAGTGGAAGGTAGTACGCGCCACCAATTATCTCGATTATTCGCGAACGGGTAATCGTCAAACCATGCAAGATCCTTATTTTGATAATCAAGATGCTTTAAGTGCGTTACTTTTGGCGGAATTGGCTGAAGGTAAAGGACGATTTTTAGACCAGATCATTGATGGGGTGTTTATGAATTGCGAAATGACGTCTTGGGTACTATCGGCTCACTTTAAAATTTCGGCCAAAGAAGTTAAAAACCATTTCCCCGATGTAAACGAAAACTTGATTGGCTTATATTCTTCGCAAACAGGAGCCATGTTGTCATGGGCGTATTACTTTTTTAAAAGTGAGTTTGATAAGGTTAATCTACTTATTTCAGAACGCATAAAGTTTGAAGTAGAAAAACGTATTCTAGAACCCTACATGAATATGAATTATTGGTGGACTGCACTTCCGCCCTATGCCGATAAAAAGCCGAAAGTTAACAACTGGAATCCGTGGTGTAATGCCAATGTATTGCAATGTTATATGTTGCTCGAAAACGATAAAGAGAAGTTGGCTAAAGCAGTATACCGTTCTATGCAATCGGTAGATATGTTTATTAACGAGGACAAGGATGGTGCTTGCGATGAAGGTCCTGGGTATTGGGGTGTAGCCGCAGGAAAAATGTTTGATTACTTGTCTTTGTTAGAAAAACTAACTGGTGGTAAAATTTCCATTTTTAATAAACCTGAAATAAAAGCCATGGCAGAATATATTTATCGTGCCAATGTTGGTAATGGTTGGGTTGTTAATTTTGCAGATGCCTCGGCAAAGTCAAAAGGAAATCCTTATTTTATCTATGGTTTTGGAAAAGCGGTAGGAAGTACAGATATGATGCAATTTGCTGCTTATTTGAAAAGCCAAAACCCAGAAACCACTATAGCTTACAATAGAGATATTGATAGAGCCTTAAGAAATGCAACCATATCTGAAGCACTAGAAAATACAACACCTGTTTTTAAAACTCCTGTATATTCTTGGTATCCTAAAACAGAATACTGTTTTATGAGTAATGAGGAAGGTCTTTTTCTGGCTGCAAAAGGAGGGTATAATCAAGAAAATCATAACCATAATGATGTTGGGTCATTTATGTTTTATGTAAATGCCACACCCATATTTATTGATACAGGAGTAGGTTCTTATACCGCCAAAACCTTTGGGCCAGATCGTTATACTATTTGGACCATGCAAAGTAACTATCACAATGTGCCATTGATTAATGGAATTGCACAACTTCCGGGAGCGCAATTTAAAGCTACCAATACTCGTTTTAATAAAAACAAAAAGACCTTTACTACAGATATTTCTAAAGCTTATCCGGAGGATGCAGGTGTAAAATCATGGGTGCGCAGTTGCCAATTAAAAGAAGATGAACTAATTATAAAAGATCTATTTTCCTTATCAAAAACAATAGCACCAAATCAAATTAATTTTATGACTTGGGGTGAAGTTAATATTGAAGCATCAGGTAAAGTTATTTTTAAAGTTCAGGACGAAACAGTGCAACTTAATTACAATTCAAATCTTCTAAAACCTTCTATAGAAACCATTTATCTTGATGAAAAAAAGTTAAACAACGTTTGGGGTGATTATATATATAGATTGTCATTTGATGCAATAACACTTCAAACGGAAGGTGAATACACGTTTCAAATTAAAAAGATAAAATGAAAAAAATAGTAACGTTAATGTCCATAGTATCATTAATCTTATGGTCATGCCATACCTCACAAAATTTCAATAACATTAAATCAAATTTCATCAATCCAACCGACGATAATACCATTTGGTGCTATTGGTACTGGATTAACGATGACATATCTAGGGAGGGTATTACCAAAGATTTAGAAGCCATGAAAAAAGCGGGTATTGGTGGTGCGTTAATTGGGAATATCAATCCGGCACAAAAAGACGGAAAAGTACCGATGCTTAGTGAAGATTGGTGGAGCCATATGGTGCATGCGGTGGTTGAAGGCAAACGTATAGGTGTGGATATAGGTGTGTTTAATTGCCCAGGATGGAGCCAAAGTGGTGGGCCATGGGTAGATTCTGCAAAGGCTATGCGCTATTTAACCTTTAGCGAAACCATGGTTGAAGGTGGTAAATTGGTGAATATTAGGTTAAAACAACCAAATGAGGAGTTTCAAGATACGCATACTTTAGCCTTTAAATCTCCCGAGATTGAAAAAAGAAATACCCAATACATTCCTACCACAGTAAAAGCAAACTGGAAGGATGTAGATGTAAAAGAATTAACTAACGGTATATTGGAATCTGAAACATCATTTGTACCAAAAGGAAACCAACCCTTAGAGATCTCTTTTGAATTAGAGGAAGCTATTGAGGCAAAATCTATTTCAATTGTGCCAAGTCAGGCCTTTAAATGTGATGTAGAATTATCAGCTATTTTAAACGGCAAAGAAGAAGTTATAAAGACCTTTCATTTTGATCGTTTTAGAATGGCTGCCAATATTGGTCCAATAAAAAAAGGGGCTTATGCCACGGTTTTTCCAAAGGTGAAAGCCAATAAATTTTTATTGAAATGTTCCAATTTTCGCATGTTTAGAAGTGGTGGTGGATATGGTTTTGCCGAAATCACCATTTCAGAAGCTCCTGTTTTAGAGAAATACATTGAAAAGCAATTAGGTAAAATGCACCCTACTCCCAAGCCAGATTGGGATACCTATATTTTTAATCAGCAAGCAGAATTAACCGCCAATGAATCAAGATTAATTCCTGATGAGGTAATTGATATTAGTGATAAAATTGATGTTAATGGAAACTTAAATTGGGAAGCTCCTGAAGGTAAATGGACCATTATGCGTTTTGGTATGTCTCCTACAGGTACTAAAAATGCCCCAGCAGCACCACAAGGTGTAGGTTATGAAATTGATAAAATGAATGGCGAACTGGTACAATACCATTTTGATAATTTTGTAGGTGAGTTGCTAAAACGCGTTCCGGAAGAAAGCAAATCGGCTTTTAAATATGTGGTGGCCGATAGTTATGAAATGGGTTCTCAAAACTGGACAGACAATTACGAAGTCAAGTTTCAAGAAAAATTTGGTTACGACCCCATTAAATATTTACCAGTGCTTTCGGGCAGAATTGTAGGGAGTGTAGAAGAATCTGAACGTTTTCTATGGGATTTACGTCGTTCCATTGCAGACGATATTGCCTATGAATATGTAGGTGCTTTACGAAAAGCAAGTAATGAACACAATCTTCAAACATGGTTGGAGAATTACGGTCATTGGGGCTTTCCGGGAGAGTTCATGATGTATGGCGGACAGTCTGATTTAATATCGGGAGAGTTTTGGAATGAAGGGACTTTAGGAAATATCGAATGTAAAGCATCCTCTTCAACGGCGCATACCTATGGTAAACCAATCACATCAGCAGAAGCGTTTACTTCCTCAAGAAAGATGTATTTAAGGCATCCTGAAATGCTAAAAAAACGAGGCGATTGGGCATTAACTGAAGGCATCAATCATTTTGTATTGCATTTATATATTCAGCAACCAGATGATACTAGAAGACCAGGGATGAATGCTTGGTTTGGTACAGAGTTTAACCGCCACAATACCTGGTTTAGTCAGGCAGATACGTATTTTGATTATTTGCGAAGATGTCAGCATTTATTACAACAAGGAAAATATGTGGCCGATGTATGTTATTTTATTGGTGAAGATGCGCCAATTATGACAGGAGGTCGCGTACCAGAAATTCCAAAAGGCTATTCTTATGACTATATTAATGCAGAAGTTATACTTAATAGATTGACCGTAAAAGATGGTCGTTTTGTATTGCCAGATGGGATGTCTTATAAAGTGATGGTATTACCTCCTTTTAAAACCATGCGTCCTGAACTATTAGCAAAGTTGGAACAATTAGTTGCACAAGGAGGAACAATTTTAGGGCAGAAACCTGAAAAATCACCAAGTCTAGCAAATTATCCAATTTGTGATACCCAAGTGAATGACTTAGCCAACAAAATGTGGAGTGGTAGTTATGTTGATGGCAAAATGAAAGCAACTTACGGAAAAGGAAAAATTTGGGATGGCTACGAATTATCAGAAGTTTTTGAAAATTTAAATTTAGCTAAAGATGTGGATTTACCTGAAGAAGCACCTGTTTTATGGACACACCGTAAATCATCAGAGATGGATATTTATTTCATATCCAATCAAAGTGATGATAAACTAAACATAGAACCAGTATTTAGAACTGATAAAAATTTAAAACCACAATTGTGGAATGCTGTAAGTGGAGAAATTAGAGATTTACCCGAATATGAAATCACTAAAACGGGGATAAAAGTACCGTTAGTGTTGGAAGGTTCTCAAAGCTGGTTTGTCATATTCACAGAATCATCAAAAAGAGATGAGATAGGAATTCAAACTTCAAACTTCCCAGAATACAAAACCTTGTTAACTTTAGAAGAGGATTTTAAAGTAGATTTCCTGAACAAAGATATTGGTCCTAAAGATCCTATTAATTTTAATCAATTAACAGACTGGTCAGTGTCAGAGAACGAACAAACAAAATATTACTCAGGAACTGCAGTGTACACAAAAACGTTTAATATTGATGTGCTGCCTGAGAATAAAAGTATTTACATCAATTTAAATAATATTGGGGTAATGGCAAAGGTTACGTTGAATGGAAAAAATATTGGTGGTGTTTGGATGGCCCCCTATCGATTAAACATCTCAGAAGCCATTACAACAGGAGAAAATATTTTGAAAATAGAAGTGGTTAACCTATGGAGAAATCAATTGATTAAAGATAAACAACGACCAGAAACTGAAAAATATACCTGGTTGGAAACCGATGATATTACGCCAGAATCAAAACTACAAAAGTCAGGGTTATTAGGGCCTTTAAATATAGAGGTAAATAAGTTATAAATTTAGCATAACAGAAAATGAGAAAAAGAAAGTTGTTTTTTCAATTAATATTATTCTTTTTAGGAACTAATTTACAAGCTCAAAACAACGATTGGGAAAACCAATACGTCACGCAAATAAACAAAGAGAAGCCAACGGCTACTCTGTTTTACGACGATAGTTCGGATGATGTTATTTCGCTCAACGGCATTTGGGATTTTGCGTATTTTGATGACGTAAGCAAAGTTCCTGCCGATGCTAAACCTGAAAAGTGGAATAAAATCCAGGTGCCAGCAGCATGGGAAATGCAAGGTTATGGGACACCAATTTATACGAATCAAATTTATCCTTTCGATAAAAATCCGCCTTTTATTGCAGGTATCAATGGTAACCCTGTGGGGGTTTACCAAACTCAATTTGATATTTCAGAAATAAAGGATAAGCAAATTTATGTGCATTTTGGTAGTGTCGCTTCTGCATTCTATTTGTGGATAAACGATCAAAAAGTGGGATATAGTCAGGATTCATGGTCACCGGCAACATTCAATATTTCAAAATATCTAAAAAAAGGAAAAAACGCACTTCGCATGCAAGTATTTCGCTGGAGTGATGGTAGCTATCTTGAAGATCAGGATGGCTGGCGCATGAGTGGTATTTTTAGAGATGTATTTTTGGTAGAAAAAGAAGCAGTTCATATTAAAGATTATTTTGCAAAGACAGATTTGATTGCTGCTGGGGCTAAACTTGACTTAAAAATAGATTTAAGTAATAATCTAGGTCAAAAATTGAAAAAGTATAACATTCATATGTCTTTAAAGGATAGTGATGGAAAGGTGATAGCCCAACAAGAAATCCACGCTGATGCGCAAGTGAATTTATCAAGTGAATTTTCCAGTATAAAACCCTGGTCAAATGAATCACCTCATCTTTATACTTTAGATATTCAACTTAAAAAAGGAAAAGAACTCATTGATGAGGTACAATCTAAAATTGGTTTTAAAGAAGTAGCCCTTTCAGACAAAAATGAATTATTACTTAACGGAAAACCATTCATCATTAAAGGTGTAAATATTGTTGAGCACGACCCAATACATGGAAAATACATCACCAATGACCGTATGGAAAAGCAGATAAAACTGTTAAAACAATACAATATCAATACCATAAGAACAGCACACTACCCAGCTGATCCTTACCTCTACAAATTATGTGATGAATATGGCATGTTAGTGATTGATGAAGCAAATGTAGAATCTCAAGGGATGAAGTACGAAGAAGCCTCCTTAGCCAAAGACGCTAGTTGGGAAAAAGCTCATTTAGAACGTTTAGAAGCGATGATGCAACGCGATAAAAACCATCCTTCTATTATTTTATGGTCTTTCGGCAATGAAGCTGGAAATGGTGTAAATATAGAGGCCATGCAACGCAGAGCCAAAGAAATAGATACGAGCAGGCCTACGCATTATCATATCATAGATGGAGGTGTGGCATACGATACCTATGGAGGAGGTATTATAAAATTTGGAAAACCCAATACGTTTGGACGCTATCAATCTGTAGATGATATGGAATACCTTGGTAAAACGGGTACAGACCGCCCATATTTGCTCAATGAATTTGCGCATTCCATGGGAAATAGTACGGGCAATTTACAAGAATATGTAGATGTGTTTGAAAAATACCCTAATCTTATTGGTGGTTGTATTTGGGATTGGGTAGACCAAGGTTTAACTAAAAGCACCAGTGGTCTTTATGGAAATAAAATTGAAGATGAGAATGCGTCTCATGAGCAAAGTAAATTGCCAGGAACAGATTTTTATTGGGCTTATGGAGGTAGTTTTGGAGATACCCCAAATTCGGGAAGATTTTGTATTAATGGTTTAGTTTTTCCAGATTTAACGCCAAGTAGCAAAACCCAAGAGGTTAAAAAAGCCTATCAAGACATTGCTTTCAAGTTAATAGATTTTAAACAAGGCAAGATTCAAATCAGCAATAAGTACCATGTAACAAATCTTAAAAGTTTTGATTTTGAATGGCTATTACTTAAGAATGGTGAAGACATTAAGCGGGTTCCATTTGAGGTTGACTTGTTGGGTTTGTCAAAAATAGATATCAATCTTCCAGATTGGAAACCTGAAACAGATTCTGGAGGCGAATACGTGCTTCAAATTTCAGCAATGCTGAAAAATGAAGAGAAATGGGCTTCAAAAGGATTTGAAATAGCTTTTGAAGAATGGGTAATGGCACTTCAAAACCAACCTGAATTACCGTTGAAGTCTGATTCCAAAGTAAAGGTTGATGAAAAGAACAATCAATTAATAATTACAGCATCAGAACATCTATTTAGCTTTAATAAAGAAAAAGGGATGCTTCAAAAGGTAATTAAAAATGATGAGGAACTAATCTCTGATGGCATGGCACTTTCGTTTTATCGGGCTCCTGTTGATAACGACCTCTCTTTCAAAAAGGATTGGGGAAATTTTCGACCTGATAGTTTAGCGTGTAAAGTACATTCGTTTGATGTAGAAGTTCTTGAAGGTAATGTAAAACTCTCGATTGCTAAAACTTATAATTCAAAGAATAGTCGGTCGGGGATTTCAACCCATGAAATGTTTACTATTTCTGGTGATGGAGCAGTTTTAGTTGCTTTAAAAGTGCAATATTTTGGAGATGATGTGCCACCATCATTACCTCGGATAGGGTATACAGCAAAACTACCAAAATCATACAATGAAGTGAATTGGTATGGAAAAGGACCAGGAAGTTCTTACAATGATAGGAAAACGGGTATGCGAATGGGTATTTATCAAGCCTCAATAGACGATTTGTTTACTAATTATATCAAACCACAAGCTAATGGTAATCGCTCAGAAGTAAGATGGCTAAAGGTTGGTAACCAAAATCCAATTGAAATAAAAGGGGCAAACCCAATCAATTTTTCTTTGCAAAAATACGATGCTTATCAGTTGGCAAAAGCTCGGTTTTCATACCAGCTAAAAGAAAATGAATATCATTTTTTAAATATAGACTTGGAGCATGGTCCTGTTGGTAATGGCAGTTGTGGGCCGAGTCCTTTACAAAAATACATGGTAAGGCCAGAGGCTAAAATATATCAACTAAAAATAGAGTTTTAGAAATTAATTTATGAGAAAACCCATATAAATTTTAGAGTACATTGCGTGAAATTAACATGAGATAAAAAAATTATTTCATGTGTTTAAATGTCCAAATACCTAATAACACAATAAACGTAAATAACGATAATGAAACTAATAAAATTATCACAATTAGTTATACCAATTTTCTTTTTAACGGGATTTGTAAGTTGTAAAACGAAACAAGTAGACGAAAATAACAAGCAAACACAAGAGCAAAAAGTAGCCACAAAACCCAATATTATTTTTATTCTAGCCGACGATTTGGGGTATGGCGATGTGGGTTTCAATGGCCAAGACAAAATAAAAACTCCAAATATTGATAAACTGGCAACAAACGGTATGGTCTTTACCAACCATTACACTGGTTCCACGGTATGTGGCCCCTCTCGAGCCGTTTTGATGACCGGGAAACATACAGGGCATGCTACCGTTCGTGGAAATCCTAGATGGACCGCCAGTGGTACTCCAGTAGATATTAGTGCTGAAGATGTTACAGTAGCCGAAGAACTAAAACGAGCCGGCTATACCACAGGTATGATTGGTAAGTGGGGGTTGGCAGAAAACTTAAACGAAGGTTTACCTTTTAAGCAAGGGTTTGATTATTTCTATGGATTTAATCAGCATTCGCCAGCACATCATTACTACCCAAAAACGATTTTTGAGAATGAAAATGAGTTAATTATAGAAGGTAACGACCCTCAAACAAAAGAAGGGCAACACATTCATTATTTAATGACTGAAAAGGCAACCAACTTTATTGATGAAAATCATAAAAAACCGTTCTTTTTGTATTTAGCCTATACCATTCCGCATTTTGAGTTAACCATATTAGAAGAAGAAAAAGAACAATACAAAAATTTGGGTTGGCCAAAACGACAAATGACACCAGGGCATTACCGTCATGATGAAGATGGTCATACAACTTATGCGGCCATGGTATCAACCATGGATAGAGATATTGGTAATTTGATGAAACAATTAAAGGATCTCGGTATTGCTGATAACACTTTGGTGATCTTTACAAGTGACAATGGGCACGAGTACGACGATTTAAAAAATGAATTTTTTAATAGTAATGGCGATTTTCAAGGGCATAAACGCGACTTGTACGAAGGTGGTATTCATGCTCCATTTGTAGCTTATTGGCCAAATAAAATCAAGGCAGGTACAAAAACCGAGCATATTTCTGCATTTTGGGATTTTCTGCCAACAGCATGTGAATTGGCGGGTGTAAAGCCAAGCGATACAGTTGATGGCATTTCTTATTTACCAACATTATTAGGAAATGATGACAGCCAGAAAAAACACAACTATTTGTATTGGGAATTTAATGAAAACCAAGGACCTATTCAAGCAGTTAGAAAAGATCATTGGAAAGGCATTAAATTCAAGGAAAAGCCTATAGAGATTTACGACTTAAGTAAAGATATAAGTGAGCAAAATAATTTAGCCGAACAACGCCCAGATAAAGCAAAAGAATTACTTTTCCTCATCAATAATTCACGAACGGAGCATTCAGAGTTTCCGTTGGTAAAAAAGATATTAAAGAGACAATAATTAAAAACCAATTTTATAATTCAATAATATAAATGCGATTCTTACTAACTATTTTTGCTGTCATACTAACATCATTAAGTTCATGTAACAGCCAATCGAAGCAAATTGAAAATACAAAGCCTAATATTCTCATTATAAATATTGATGATATGGGTTGGAAAGATGTTGGTTTTATGGGGAGTGAATATTACGAAACACCTCATATTGACGCTTTATCCAAACAAGGCATGGTATTTACTAATGGCTATGCGGCCTCAGCTAATTGTGCACCCAGTAGAGCTTGTTTAATGACTGGACTTTGGACACCACGTCATGGAATTTATACTGTGAATTCTTCCGAAAGAGGAGAGTCTAAAGACCGTAAACTCATCCCAACACCTAATACCACTATATTAGCACCAGAGCACGACATTATACCAAAACTTTTAAAGCGTAATGGTTATAAAACCTGTCATGCAGGGAAATGGCATTTAAGTAAAAACCCTTTAGAATATGGCTTTGATATCAATATAGGTGGAGGCCATAATGGTCTCCCTTCAAGTTATTATCCGCCCTATAAAAATGTAAAGATTGCAAAGGGTAACAGTCAATACTTAACCGATTTGGTCATGGAAAACGCCTTGAAGTTTGTAGACACTATAGCCTCACCATTCTTTCTATATTATTCGCCTTATGCAGTACATACGCCCATAATGCCGGTGGATAGTCTCTTGCCTAAATATAAAAAGAAAGCACCATGGAATGGTCAGGGAAATCCGGAATATGCAACCATGGTTGATAATCTTGATAGAAATATTGGGTTGCTAATCAATAAATTAAAAGAAAGAAACCTTTTTGATAATACACTTATTGTTTTTACTTCAGATAATGGGGGTTTATATGGTATTACCAAACAAAAACCACTAAGGGCAGGGAAAGGAAGTTACTATGAAGGTGGCATTCGGGAACCCTTTTTCTTTGTTTATAACGGAAAAATTGAACCAAATTCAAAAAGCGAAGTACCAATTACCAATCTTGATATTTTTCCAACCATGCTGAAATATGCAGGGATTGAAAACACCAAACTTGAACTAGATGGTGCTAATCTGTCTTCGGTATTAGAAGGGAAAACAGAAACGTTTGAGCGTCCCCTATATTGGCATTTCCCTATTTATTTGCAAGCCTATAATAAAAAAGATAATGAAAATCGAGACCCTTTGTTTAGAACACGTCCAGGTTCAGTAATACGAAAAGGAGACTGGAAACTGCATTTCTATTTTGAAGATGGTGGAGTTGAATTGTATAATTTATCTGAAGATATAGGTGAACAAAATAATTTGGCATTAACATATCCAGAGAAAAAAGATGAATTATTAACGCTGTTAAAAAAATGGTGGAAACAAACCAATGCGCCTATTCCAAAAGATTTAAATCCTGAATATACAGATTGAAAAAACGTTTATAATAGAATAAATCTTAAATGTGTTTTTTTAAACTAAATAAATAAGTAGTTTTAATTTCATTATAAAAAATACAATTTGCAAACCTAAAATCATAAAATCATGAAAAAAATAATTGTTTTAATATGTACGGTTCTATTAGTTGCATGTCAGAGAAACGAGCCCATAACAAATCCTGATCCTGTTGATGACGAGTTTTTATTTTATGCAGGAATACTTAATGAGTATGTGTTGACTAATGAAATTTTTCAAGATTTAGTTAATAATACTGGGAATGCTATTTTAATTGCTGAAGGTGCTTTGACTGGTAAAACAAATAATTCAAAAAGTACCCCTACAATTACCGTAGAACCTTTTGATTTTGAAACTTTTCCCAAAACAATAACAGTAAATTACGGGTCTGGAACATTATGTGAAGATGGTATTATTAGGAGTGGTGTTATTGTTATAGAATCAACAGGATGGTTCTGGGAACAGGGAAGTAAACAAACTATTTCCTTTAATAATTACTTTCATGATATTTTTAAAGTAGAAGGAAAACAAGTTATTGAAAACTTTGGACAAAATCAAAATGGATTTATAGAGTTTCGGGTGATAGTTGAAGATGGTCTTGTAGAGTTTGATAATGGTATAAGTATAACTTTTAACGAAGACTCCATTCGAACATGGATTGCTGGTTATGGAACCTCTTCAAATATTTGGGATGATGAATATCTGCTAGATACGTATCAATTTGGTGTTAGTTCTAATGGCACTAATTATTTGTTAGTTTTTGATGAACCACTTCATTATGTATTAGCGCCCAGAGCGATTAAATCTGGCATTGTTAATCTTCAAATAGGAAGTGTTTCTAATATTGAGATTAATTATAGCAATGGTACTTATACCATATTAGGAATAACGAAGTCTTGGAATTAAATGCAAAGCCTTAAGAGCAAGAGAGGGAAGTTGGTATTATGGTGGTATACAAGTGCCTTTTTTCTTTGTTTTAAATAATTAAAATTAAATCCAATTACAATATAGAGAGAACAACCAATTTTTTATTATCGTTTATAACACAAAACAATAAAACTTTAATAACATTGGGATACTTAAATTACCATCCAAAAAAAGAAAGTTTGTTAACAATTAACGCTTCTCATAAGATATATAAGAAAAGGAATCTCGGTTTGTAGAATTTTTAATAGGAAATCTAGTATTGAATTATGTGCCTATGGAAGTGTTTTTTGAGGGACGGCAAAAACGAAATGGAGCATTACAATTAACTCTTCCTGCTATTGTTTCTAAACTTCCCGGGAGCCAAACCCGTTTTACGTTTAAATAAACGATTAAAATATACATCCGATTCAAATCCTAGTTCAAAAGCAATTTCTTTTTGTGATTTGTTTGAGTTTAAAAGTAACTCTTTAGATTTTTCAATTTTTATAAGAAGATGGTATTGTAAAGGCGAAAGACCTGTTTGTTTTTTAAAATCTATTCTAAATTTAGAATAACTTACTCCTAAGCTTTGAGCAATTTCCTTTAAATTTAGGGTTGAATGGATATTGTTGTACATGATACTTTTCGTTTTTGATATCATGGAATTTAAGGTTTCAATATAACTTCCACCACTTTTGATGTTATATAAGTCGGCCATGAGTTGAATGCAAATGCCTGAAGCAATACGCTGATAGCCATAAGGCTCTTCATCAAATAGTTTAAAAAGCGAATTAAAATGATTTAAAATATAAGGCTTGTTACATTTAGAAATAATAGGTTCGTGAGTGTTAAAAAAACCATTCGACAAAAATTGTGATGCAATCTTTCCTGAAAAACCTACCCAACGCTCGGTCCACCCTATACTTTTTTTAGGCTTATATCGATGCCATACCCCTGGGAATAATAAAAACACATCGCCATCACTTACATTGATCTTTCCAGTAGCTTTGCTTTCAAAAACACCTTGTCCTTTAGTGATGAATACTAAATGAAATTCATCTAAAATACGACCCTTTTCCCATGTGAAAATGTATTGATCTGGATGGTCTTTTGAAGGGTAATCAGTGTTTTTATCAATAACATTTCGTCCTAAATTATTAACATAAAATCCCCAAGAAGCATCTTTTTCACTAGTAATTAAATATTTTCTGTATTTATTTTGCATATCATTTTGTGCAACTAATATATCAATTTGTTAATTGCTAACCCAAAAAAAAATATCGAAATTTAAATATTTAAGACCTGTATGGTTTTATTAAAAGTATAAGCGTATAGGCACCACTATTATATGTTGATTTACGGGGTTAAAACTTTAGAAAGGTTATACTCACAGATATAAAATAAAACTTTAATTCATTATATTAAAAATGAAATATTAACTAAACCATCACCACTTTATGCATGAATTTTGTAAACAACTTTTCATTTTAGTATTAATTGTATTTATATCAAGTTGCAAGCATCCATCTACAGTTTCACCAATGGATTTAAAATGCGAATACAAAACGAATCCCCTTGGAATTGACAATATAACACCTCGTTTTAGCTGGAAAATAGTAGATGCCAATAATAATAGGGGGCAAAAACAAACAGCGTATCAATTACTAGTATCAAGTAGCTTAGAATTTTTAGATAGAAACAAAGGAGATGTTTGGGACTCTGGAAAGGTAATTACAGATTCATCAGTAAATAATGCTTTCAAAGGCAGTTTATTAAAATCTTCGAATAAATATTATTGGAAAGTACGTGTTTGGGATGTTTCAGAAAAAGTGTCTAATTGGAGCGAACCCGCTACATTTTCCATGGGGCTTTTAAATGCTTCCGACTGGAAAGGTGATTGGATTCATAAACTCGACCAAAAGAAAACTGACCATAATTGGTATCGGAAAACCTTTAAACTCAATGAAAAAGCTACTTCAGCTTTTGTTTATGTAGGCTCTTTTGGTTATCACGAATTGTATGTAAACGGACAAAAACTAACAGAAAACGTGATGAATCCGGTTTCATCATACATGAAAAAACGCATTCCTTATTTAACCTATGATATTACGGAATTCTTAAACAAAGGCGATAATGTCATCGCTATTTGGCATGCCGCAGGTTGGGCACGATGGGACCGTATTATTGAGTATCGTAATCCACCATTTGTCTTTAAAGCGCAAGCCAATATCACAACAAATAAGGAACAAATAATTTTAGCAACCGATGAAACTTGGAAATGCAAAAAAAGCTATAGTTCTTATTACGGCGATTGGGATATTTTGGATTTTGGAGGTGAAACCATAGACGACAGATTTAAAGAAGACGATTGGAATACCGTTAATTACAATGATACCAATTGGGGAAATGCCAGTATTTACAATGCTGAAAAATTAAATGCATCACTGGAATCAATCAATGATTCGGTTGAGGTAAAAGAAGATAAACTAATAGGTAAAGGTAAATTTCAAAATAGAAAGTTCAGTCCTATTACCGCTCAACTCAGTGCGCAAATGGTGGAGCCTCAAGTTAAGTTTAGAGAAATTAAACCCATGGCCATCTCTAAAAATGAAGACGGTACGTATCGGGTAGATATGGGCGAGAATTATACTGGTTTTTTTGAAATGAAATTATTTCAAGGTAAAGAAGGCGATTCTATTTTATTTGAAATTAGCGATGTAGCAGATGTGCGTTCTAATTGGAAGCAAAAAAGCAAATACATTTTTGGGAAATCGGGCAAAGGCACCTTTACAAACCGATTTAATGTAGCCGGTGGGCGCTGGATTACCGTTTACGGTTTAAATTACGAACCGAGTTTGACCGATGTTAAAGGTTTTGTAGTTACTAACGACCGTAAAATTATAAGTAAGTTCCATTCTTCAAGTGAACTACTCAATAAAATTTATAAGATTAATTTAGATACCTACATCGCAAATACCATGGATGGTATTTTGGTCGATTGCCCGCATCGAGAACGACGCGGTTGGGGAGAAGTCACTGTGGCCGCAATGTATGGTGATGCGCTACCCAATTTTGAAAGTGGGGCCTACATGGATCAGTACTTACAATATACCCGCGATGCGCAGTTGCCTGACGGACAGATTCGTGGTATTGTAAATGAAAATGACCGTCCTTTTTTAATGTGGAAGGCCAATAGCCCGTTAACAGTTTGGGAGACCTACAGAATGTTGGGCGACAAAAAAATACTGGAAGACAATTATGAGTCTATGCAAAAATGGATGACTTGGATGTATCAAAATTCTAATTTCGAAACAGACGGTGCATTAATAACGGGCGAGCAAGGCGCCAGAGAATTTCCAGGTTTAGGCGATTGGTGTACGCCACGAGGTAATTTCTGGACCAGCAGTAACTCACCCGAAGCCATTCATTTTAACAATTGCATTTATGCGGTAATGCTCGATAATGCAGAGAAAATAGCTTTAGAATTAGGTAAAACCAATGATGCCAAAACCTATGCCAATCGTTTAAAAGTACAGCGGGAAGCAACGCATAAAATGACTTACAATGCTGAAACCGGACAATATGGTAATGGCCAGCAAGTTAATCAAGCCTTTGCTTTATTGGCAGGGGTAACTCCTGAGTCTGAAAAACAAAAAGTCTATGATAATTTAGTAGATAACGTTCTTTATAAATTTCCGTATTACGATACAGGTAGCTCAGGACAAGCACTTTACACACGCTATTTTATCGAGTCGGGAGAACGCATGGATTTAATTTATGAGTTGCTTCAAGATAAGCACCACCCAAGTTATGGCTATTTTATAGAGCAAGGGAAAACGGTATGGCCAGAACGTTGGTCTGCCGTGGGTAATAGTCAAATTCATACGTGTTATACCGGAATTGGAGGCTATTTTATTAAAGGATTTGGCGGAATAAGACCAAATCCAGAAAGCTTGGGTATGCAAAACATGGTAATAAAACCAGCTTTAGTTGGTGATTTAACCTTTACAAATACCGAATACCAATCGATGTATGGTAATGTGGTGGTTAATTGGAAAAAACAAGATAAAGGCGCAACATTCCATATTGAAGTTCCAGTAAATACAAATGCAATTATTTATTTACCAGCAACTTCAAAAGAGGTGGTTTTTGAAAGCGATAATTTAATAGAAAAAGTTAAAGACATCACCTATGTAGGTACAGAAAAGAATGATGCCGTTGGCAATTACGTAATGTTTAAAATTGCCTCTGGAATTTACAATTTTAAGGTGCATGAGCTTCCAAAAGTAACCTATCCAGAACCGCTAGGAACTTCAAAAAATTTAGCAACTCTAGGCAGAATGAATGCATCATCTATGTTTATTGAAACTGAAAAATTACCTGGTTTTGAAGCATTTAAAGCAAACGATGAAAACAACGAAACACGGTGGTTGGCTAACAATCTAAATAATCAATATTTAGAGGTGGAATGGGTAAAACCACAGACCTTTAATAAAGTGATTATTGATGAATTTGACAATCATATTGCAGCATACAAAATTCAATATTGGTATAAAGATGGATGGAATGACCTTGTAAGCGACACAACTTGTGGAGCTAATAAATCGCATAGATTTGAGTCTGTTACTGCTTCAAAATGTAGAATTTTTATTGTTGAAGCTAAAAAAGCACCATCAATTTCAGAGTTGAAAATATATCAATCAAATTAAAGATAAAAAACAAAATGAAAGTAGGATTATACGGCATTGGATTGGATACCTATTGGCCACAATTTAAGGGCCTATTCGAGCGGTTAGAAGGGTATCAAAATCAGATAGCCAATAAAATGAACGAATTTGGCGCGGAGGTTGTAAATGTAGGTTTGATTGATTCACCTATAAAAGCACGAGAAGCAGCTGATGTTCTCAAGAAAAACGATGTGGACATGGTGTTTTTGTATATTTCAACATACGCGTTATCATCCACAGTTTTGCCAGTTGTACAAAAATTAAAATGCCCCATTGTGATCCTGAATATCCAACCAGTGGCTGCTATTGATTACGAAAAATTTAATGCAATGGGCGATCGCGGATTGATGACGGGCGAATGGTTAGCCCATTGTCAAGCTTGTTCTGTTCCTGAAATTGCAAATGTTTTTAATCGTACAGGTTTGGATTACGAATTTGTAACAGGCTATTTAGGTGAACAAGCTGTTTGGGATGATATTCAAGATTGGATTGATGCAGCTCATGTAGCCTCAGTAATAAATAATAATAGATTGGGAGTTTTAGGGCATTATTACTGCGGTATGCTCGATGTGTATTCCGATTTAACAAAACAATCGGCCGCATTTGGCACACACATAGAGATTGTTGAAATGTGCGAAGTAAAAAAATATAGAGACGAGGTATCTGAAACAGAGATTAAAACAAAAATTCAAGAATTTCACAACACCTTTGAGGTTGTTGCAGAATGTGCAGAATCAGAATTAATTCGCGCAGCAAAAACATCCGTCGCGCTCGATAAATTGGTAGAAGCTCATAATCTTGGGTCTTTAGCTTACTATTACGAAGGTGAATCGGGTAATGAATATGAAAACATTGTAACTTCAGTAATTGCAGGAAATACGTTGCTTACTGGAAAAAATGTGCCTGTGGCTGGCGAGTATGAAGTGAAGAATGCCCAAGCTATGAAAATTATGGATGCCTTTGGTGTTGGTGGTTCTTTCTCTGAGTTTTATGCCATGGATTTTAACGATGATATTGTGATGCTAGGGCACGATGGTCCTGCTCATTTCGCTATTGCCGAGGGAAAAGTTCAGTTAGTACCCCTTCCAGTATATCATGGAAAACCAGGTAAAGGCTTGTCTATTCAAATGACGGTTAAGCACGGTCCAGTTACCTTACTTTCAGTGGTTGAAGGTAAAGATGAGGTATTTTTATTAGTTGCTGAAGGCGAATCGGTTGAAGGTCCAGTGCTTCATATAGGTAATACCAACAGCCGTTACCGTTTTTCAATAGGCGCACGTGCTTTTATCAACGAATGGTCTAAACAAGGGCCTTCGCATCATTGTGCTATTGGGGTTGGGTCTATTGCTAAGAAAATTGAAAAATTGGGGAATTTATTGAAATTAAGAGTTGTTAGAATTTGCTAAAAACTAAACTAAACTAATACATAATGCAAGCAATTTTAGGCGTGTTATTTCATTCATTAGGTGGTGTTGCCGCGGGTAGTTTTTACATGCCCTATAATAAAATAAAAGGTTGGGCTTGGGAAAGTTATTGGATGGTTGGTGGCGTTATGTCTTGGTTAATAGTTCCACCATTAGCGGCTTATTTAACAGTTCCCGGGTTTGCAGACATTATAGCTGCTGGTTCTAGTATGATTATTGGATTTACATTTTTAATGGGACTCTTGTGGGGTGTTGGTGGCTTGTCTTACGGTTTAGGGGTGCGTTATTTAGGTATGTCACTTGGAAACTCTGTAGTTTTAGGGTTTTGTGCTGCTTTTGGAGCTATTGTACCCTCTATATATTACAACTTTAGTCCTATGGAAGGGAAAGTGTCTTTTACAGATATGCTTGGTACTTCAGGCGGACAGATAGTATTATTAGGTGTTTTGGTTTGTCTTCTAGGTATTGGATTATGTGGAAGAGCAGGTATTTTGAAAGAAAAAGAGTTGTCTGATGAAGAAAAAAAGAAATCTGTTTCAGAGTTTAATTTAGTTAAAGGGTTAGTGGTAGCCATTCTCTCGGGTATTTTAAGTTCCTTTTTTAGTTTTGGTATTGAATCAGGAAAGCCACTTGCAGATGCTGCAGTAGAAGCCGGTTATGATCATCTATTTGCTAACAATGTAACGTTTGTAGTTATTTTATGGGGAGGTTTAATAACCAACTTAGTTTGGACAACCATTTTGAGTATTAAAAATAAATCTTATAAAGATTTTACAAATAGGAGTACTCCAATTCGCAATAACATACTATTTTCAGCACTCGCAGGAACCATTTGGTTTTTGCAATTCTTCTTTTATGGTATGGGTGAGAGTAAATTAGGCAATGGTGCCAGTTCTTGGATTTTGCACATGTCTACCATTATTTTAACGGCTAATTTCTGGGGTATTTACCGTAAGGAGTGGAAAGGTGTTGCTAAAAAGACTAAGATAACCATAACAGCAGGTATTGTGGTGATTTTATTGTCTGTGGTTTTAGTTGGATTAGGTAATTCTATTTAGTGTTCTACTATTGTTCCCTGCATAATTCAACGTTCTTAAATTCAACATGCGCCGTTACATCACCAGTATCACTAGTGCCATAAGCGCCATATCTCGTGTAAACTCGTTCTGTGGTGTGATTATGCTCAATATAGGTTTCAGTATCGCCAACTGTTATTTTTGAAAATGCCGTACCATCAGCATCGTATCCTGTTTCATAAACAAAAGTGTATTCTTGATTGTAATTTAGGATTTTAAAGTTTTTTATATCTCTTCCACCACCTGTATCTGTGGTATACGGATTAATGGTTACATGAGTTTCTAATTGTATTTTATCACTAGATTTCTTCGCGTAAAGTAAAAATTGAGCACTTCTGTTTGTGCTTCCAGCTTCTTCCCCTTTTAAAATATTACCACCTGCATGAGACTGGATAATACAGGTATTCCCATCACTCAAATCTACAATTTTAAGTGTTCCAGTTAGAATAGTATTTTTATTATTTCCTTGCGAAATAGTTTTAAAAAATCGTTCCACTCTAGTTTTAGTACCATCATATCGTATTTCACCACCAGTAATTTTGTAGCTTCCCCAATCATTAGCTAAATTTTCATAACCTCCAACAGAATTATCTGTTCTACAATCTAATGTGCCTTGATTGTTAGGGTTTGAAACATCATTACAAGATTGTGATTGTGATGCTGAAGGGCCTAAGATTGGAAAATCGGATACGTCATCACAAATTTGGTTAGGAGTAGGATTCGAGCTTTCGTCCTTTGGTTCTTCTATCATGGTTTCTTCTTTTTCTGGTTCGTTGTCCGAATTACTAGAACATGACACAAAAAGCACTAAAAAAAAAATGAGTCCACTTTTTTCTATAAATTGAAGCTTATTTTTCATTTTAATATATAATGATAGATTGATGAAATAAAATAATCAAGTAAATATATAAATCCAACCTTTTGAATGTATCCTGTTCTGTCTTGTTCTATATGCGCGTTAAGCATGAGAGTACAGGATAATGTTTATTAAACCTATAGATACTTTTAAGGAATAAATATTTATTTAAATCAATATCTATCTGAAGATTATTAAAATGATAAAAAAACAGCACCTCTTTTCAATTGCATTATCAGTTATTTTTTGTTTTTCTTGCAATGAAGTATCAACGTCTCGAACACCAATAGCTTTTGATAAGTTGTTAACCAATTCAAAAGAAAACCCATCAACCATAGAAAGTGAACAACCACTTTTTTCTTGGATAATAGATATTGATGGCTTTAATAAATCGCAATCGGCGTATCATATTTTAGTAGCTTCTTCAGAAGAAAAGTTAAACGAGAATGAAGCCGATGTTTGGAATTCTGGTGAAGTTAAAAGCAACCAATCTACCTTTGTTAAGTTTGAAGGCAATTCTCTAGAAGCATTTAAAAGATATTTTTGGAAGGTTAAGATTTGGGATGAATTGGGGTCGTCTTCTGATTGGTCAAGTGCCCAAAAGTTTCAAATGGGGTTGATGAACGAAAGGCATTGGGGAGCAGCCAAATGGATAACCTTAAACGAGGATACTAGAACTTCAGAATATCGTTTTAGAGATTATAAAGCGGGAAAAATGGACAAACCTATTCCTGTTTCTGGATTCCCTGCAAGTTATTTCAGGAAAGAATTGAATCTTGAAAAAGATATTGAGAATGCTCAGGTATATATTTGTGGATTAGGGTATTACGAATTATTTTTAAATGGTGAAAAGGTAGGCGACCATGTGTTAGACCCAGCACCATCAAACTACGATAAACAAGCCTATTACGTAAATTATGACATTACAGCCGATTTAAAAATTGGTAAAAATGCTTTCGGAATTAATCTGGGAAATGGATTTTACGGACAAAATATTTCTTGGAAAAACGATCCGGAATCCGATAGAGATTTGGCTTATGGTCCTCCCACGGTGCGTTGTTTGGTGAAGTTAAAATTTGCAGACGGTTCAGAATCTGATTTTTATACCGATGCGTCTTGGAAAGAATCGACAGGACCTATTGTTTTTAATAATATTTATGGTGGTGACACTTATGATGCACGTTTTGAAATTGGCGATTGGTCAACTGTTGGGTATAAGGATTCTAAATGGGGATATGCAAAAGAAGTTTCGCCAGAAATTAAAAAGATTAGTTCACAACAAATTCCGCCTATCAAGAAGCTACAAGAGTTTGAACCTCAAAGGGTTTTTAAAGGTGCCGATGGCGAATGGATTGTAGATTTTGGACAAAACATTGCAGGTTGGGTAAAGTTAAACGTTAAAGAGAAAGAAGGCCAATTTATTGAGGTAATCACTACAGAAGCCTTATTAACCGATGGAAGCGATATCTTTTTGGGATCTACAGGTGGGGGTGCTAACGGAATGCCTCAAATTTATGAATACATCTGTAAAGGAAGTGAGCTAGAATCTTGGGAACCAAAATTTAGTTATCATGGGTTCAGATTCGCAAAAGTGAAAGGCGTTTCAACAAAGCCAGACGCCAATATGATCAAGGCAGTATTGGTAGCTACAGATATTCAAGTAACGGGAAGCTTTGTATCTTCTGATGAATTACTAAACAAAATGCACAGTATTAGTAAATGGACTATTGTCGACAACGTTCACGGCATACCAGAAGATTGTCCCCACCGTGAAAAATGTGGTTGGTTGGGTGATGCCCACGCATTTTGTGAGTATGCTTTATACAATTACGATATGTACGATTTCTACAAGAAATATATGGAAGACATCCGTACACAAATGCGACCAACAAAAGGGTATAATAATCCAGAAATAAAGTTTCAAGTACCCACCATGATTGCCCCAGGGAAAAGAACGTCAACCTATGCAAAAATAGATTGGGGTGTAGCCACCATGTATTTACCTTGGTACAACTACAAATTTTATGGAGATGATGAAATTGTGTTAGAGTATTACGATGCCATGAAAGGCTTAACAGATTTCTACCTAAATTATAAAGGAGAAAATGGAATTATGCAAGATGGTATGGGCGATTGGTGTCCACCACTATGGGATAGAAGACTAAACCCTTCTGCTATGGAGTGCGATCCAATCATTTCGGCCAATGCCTATTTCTTCGATGTTCTTGGAATTATGGAGCAATTTGCAAAAATGAATAATGATGCAGATTATGAGTTGAAAATGAAACAAGAAAAAGAAGCTTTAAAAACAGCTTTTAATAAAGAATTTTTGGTTGAAATTCCGGGTACAAATCACAAATGGTATCAAAGTCAAACCGCAACGGTACAAGCCTTACAATTTGGAATCGTACCAGAAAATGAGGTCGACAATGTGGTAAACGGATTGGTGCACGATATTGTTGCCGTTAAAGGTGGCCATCACTCCACGGGAATCCATGGCAACAGATATATTTATACCGTTTTGTCAAACTACGGAAAAGCCGATTTAGCTTATGATATCTTAACCACCCCGGAGTTTCCTAGTCAAACGTATGTCATGAATTCTGGTTTTACAACATGGCCAGAACGTCAGTTCGTTTGGGAAGAGATGGAGGGGCCAACAAATTCTCTTAATCATCCGATGCACTCTGGTTTTGCGGCTTATTTTTATGAGAGTTTAGGAGGTATCAAATCTTCTGATTTGAAAACAGGTTACAAAGAGTTTATAGTTAATCCAAAATTTCCATCACAAATAACTAGTACAAAAGTTGAGGTGCCAACGCCTTATGGTAAAATAGAAAATTCATGGACTTTTAACGAGCCTATTTTATCAATGAATCTAAAAGTACCATTTAACACTAAAGCAAGACTTGTATTAACGTTAAAAGAAATGGAATCATTAAAAATAAATGGCCAAATATTTAATGAGTTCCAGAAAGAAAATCAAACTGAAACTAGCGATGGGAATACCATTATTTTAGGTTCAGGCAAATATCAAATAGAATATTAAAAGACCACAAAAAAGTAAGGTTTTTAAATGAAATTAAACAATACAAATTAACATTTTAGACAAGTAAAAATGAATCAAAAAAAATCAATTTTTTTCTTAATGCTTTCAATGTTATCATATCAACTATTTTCTCAAACAGCAACCTGTAACGGAATCCTTCCTTTTGAAGAACAAAACGGTTTGTTAACCATAGAAATGGAGTCTGCTGTTTTACCCTCTAATTCAAATTGGCAAACTGGTAGTGAAGCAGACCCTAATTTACCCGGATCAACTATTAATTATATATTTTGGAATGGTGCAGAGTCTTTCAATGCACTTTCTGGAGCACCATTAACATACAACATAAAAATTAATAATCCAGGCACCTATAGATTTGCGTGGCGCGGACGAATAGGTACAGGTACCTCGGGTGGCGAGCATAACGATGCATGGTTAAAAATTACCGCGGATGATTTTTATGCAACAAAGTCGGGTAGTGCTACTGATGCCGTTGCATTAGAACCAAAACCAAATTGTAATAGCAACCCAGATAGAAATTGTCCCGCAGGTTCTAGTGTTAATGGGTATTTTAAAGCCTTTATGAATAGACATCCCATAAATTCGACTCCGGAGCAACGTTGTGGTTTTGTAACGAATACGAATGATGGTGATTCATATAGGTTTATATGGGCAACTTTTAATACAGCGGGTAACTATTCGGTTATTGTTGATGCAAGGTCTAGTTTCTTTTTTATGGATAAAATGGTATTAAGAAGAGTTAATGTTTCTGATACGACAGCTTTTAATTTATCAAATATGGAGTCTTCTTGTTTTGATGAATCACTGTCTGTCGATGAAAATAAATTTGATAGCATAAAATTATATCCCAATCCAACAAATGGTTTAATTAATTTAGATAATCTACCTATCATGTCAGAGCTAATCATTTCTAATATGCAAGGCGCCATTATAAAAACCCTGAAAAGTAGTTCAAGAGAGCAATCCATTGATGTTACTGATTTACACTCCGGATTATATTTTTTAACTATTAAAAATAATACAACGCGTTTAACCAAAAAAATCACTATTAAATAGCCATATGAAAATATCTTATTTAAGTGCTTATAAATCACTTGTTTTGGTATCTGTGATCCTCTTTTCAAATTGTAAATCGAATTCAGATAATAAGGCTAATGAATCAAAAAAAACCGAAAACATACTGCAAGCCCAAACAGGAAGTTTTGGTGACCAAGGCGATGGTACTTATGTAAACCCCATTTTAAATGCCGATTACCCAGATTCTGATATCGAGCAATTGGGAGATACTTATTACATGATTACTTCCAAACAGCACATGTCTCCAGGGATGCCAATTTTAGAATCTAAAGATATGGTTAACTGGACGAATGTTGGGCACGTGTTTGATAGTTTGTCTTGGGCACCAGAATACAATTGGGATCGCATGAATGGCTATTCTTTTGGCACTTGGGCAGGCGATTTAGCTTATCATGAAGGCACTTGGTATTGCTATCAAATCGATTACCAACATGGTTTAATGGTTGCAACAGCAAAAGATATTAAAGGCCCCTGGAGCAAGCCTATTATGATGCTTCCAAAATCCGAAGTATTAGACGACCCAGGGGTGTTTTGGGATGAAGAAACACATAAAGCTTACGTAATAATTAATACCGCAGGAAAACAAAAAAGTCCAGATAACAAAATTGAAGGCAACGAAAATAGAATTTACGAAATGAGTTGGGATGGTACAAAAATCCTAGACGAAGGTAAATTAGTATATACGGGTATGGGTGCCGAAGCTGCCAAAATTTATAAAATTGATGGTACTTGGTATATCTTTTTAGCCCAATGGACCATGGGCGACAGATCCACCAAACCAGGTGTTAAAAATCCTAAAAACGATAGAAAACAAATCGTACTGCGTTCCAAAGAAAGTATTTATGGTCCTTACGAAGTGAAAACCGTTTTAGAAAAGGGCACAGCTTTTAACGATCGTAGTGCAAGCCAGGGTGCCTTAATGCAAGCACCCGATAAATCGTGGTGGTACATGCATCAATTGATTCAAAATGATACCATTCCATTTCAGGGGCGCCCACAATGTTTAGAACCAGTAAACTGGGAAGACGGATGGCCAATTATAGGGGTCGATGAAGATAACGATGGTATTGGCGAACCTGTAAAACAACACAAAAAACCAATCAATGGTTTTCCAATTACGGCTCCAAGCTCAGATGATGATTTTTCAACACATAAATTAGGTTTTCAATGGGAGTGGAACCACAATCCACGAAACACACATTGGTCTTTAACCGAGCGCCCAGGTTGGTTACGCCTGAAGGCAAGCAAAGTATTACCAAATGAAAAAGGCTACGGTCCAAACATAAACGAGTGGACCAACAATGATGGTTCAGATTCAGATTTTTGGCGTGCTTGTAATACCTTAAGTCAGCGTATCATGGGAATTACCACAGGTACAGCTGTTGCTAAGTTAGATATTTCAGGCATGCAACCACATCAATTGGCAGGATTTGTAAGATACGGTGGGGTCTTTAATTTACTGGGTATTGAAGTAGATGACAATGGAAAAAAGCATTTATTTTATATGAATCCAATGGCTGAAAAAACTATGGGTCCAGAAATTACTAGCAATGATTTATATGTAAGAACATCAAATAATATAGACCAAGCTACTTACGAATATAGTGTAGATGGCGAAACCTATCAACGGTTTGGACCTGTATTTACCATAGCCTTTGGAAAGTGGACAGGTGACCGTTTAGGTTTCTTTTCATGGAATGAAAAAGAAGATGCTGGATATATGGATGTCGATTGGTTTACTTACGATTACGATGGACCAAAAGCTGTTAAAAAATAACAGTTCAAATTAAAAATATTTATGAAGAGCACAAAGTTATTACAAGTTGTAATGCTTCTAACCCTTTTAGGCTGTAAAACAAACCAACCTAATGTGGTTAAAAATGAAAAAAAACCTAACGTTTTGTTCATCTTGGTGGATGATTTAGGCTATCACGATTTAGGTGTTACAGGCAGCACATTTTATGAAACGCCTAACATAGATAAATTGGCGAATGAAGGTGTAGTATTTACTAACGGCTATGCGGCAAGTAGGGTTTGTAGTCCATCCAGAGCAAGTATCATGACTGGTAAATTTACAGGGCGCCATGGCATTACTGATTGGATTGGTGCTTTGTCAGGTGAAGAATGGCGTTCAAAAAGCAATTACAATAAATTACTGCCAGCCAATTACGTACATGCTTTACCACATGAGGACATTACCATTGCCGAAGCTTTTAAAGAGCAAGGTTACAAGACTTTTTTTGCAGGGAAATGGCATTTAGGTGATGAAGGTTCGTATCCCGAAGATCATGGTTTCGATATAAATATTGCAGGTATTGATGCAGGCTCCCCAAAAGGTGGATTCTTTTCACCTTGGAATAATCCAAAACTTCAAAATAACCAAAAAGGAGAAAATTTAACATTACGCTTAGCAAACGAAACCGCAGATTTTATAGCTGAACATAAAGACTCAACCTTTTTTGCATTCTTGTCGTTTTATGCGGTACATGCACCCATCCAAACCACACAAGAGAAATGGGCTAAGTACAGAAATAAAGCGGATAGTATAGGGATTGCTGAAAATGGTTTTGAAATGGAGCGCGTGTTACCTATTAGAAGATTACAAGATAATCCTATTTATGGTGGCTTGGTTGAAACTATGGATGATGCAGTCGGATTGGTTTTAAAAGCTTTAAAAGATAATGGCTTAGATGATAATACCATTGTGGTATTTACATCCGATAACGGTGGTGTAGCTTCCGGTGATAATTATGCAACCAGTAATTTACCCCTAAGAGGGGGTAAAGGCTATCAATGGGAAGGCGGTATTAAAGAACCATTTTTTATTAAAGTACCATGGTTAAATAGTATAAAATCTTCGGTGGTTCCTGTGGTAAGTACCGATTTATATCCAACGCTTTTAGATTTAGCAAATTTATCATTAAAAAATGAACAACATTTAGATGGCGTAAGCTTAAAGCCTTTGCTAGAAGGATCTCAAAAAGACATAAATAGGCCTTTATTTTGGCACTATCCGCACTACGGAAACCAAGGAGGTGAACCATCATCCATAATTCAAAAAGACGGTTGGAAACTCATTCATTACTGGGAAGACGGTCGAGAAGAGTTGTTTAAACTTCCTTCCGAAGAAAACGATCATCAGAATGTGATTTCTGAGTATTCTAAAATAGCAAACGCTTTAAGCAATGAGTTAATGCAATGGTTAAAACAAGTAAACGCAAGATATCCAATTAAGGATGATGAATTTAACTCCGAGAAGCGCCTACAGCATTTGCAAAATATAGTTGAAAAGAAATTACCAAATCTCGAAAAGCAACGACTTGAAGTTTTATCTTCTGACTTCAAACCTAATAAAGATTGGTGGGGTAGTAAACCAACCCAAGATTAGTGCCTCATAGGTAATTATATTAGTTTAGGAATTGTTAGTATTTAGCTTTTATTTCAATCAGCACAGTTCAGCACGGCAAGTACAGGATACTTAACAGAACTTTAAGAAATATTTTAGCCTTAAACAAACAAATAAACTATAAATTTTTATTTATGAAACTAACAACTAAATTGAATGAGACATCTTCCTTTCAAAAAGTGAAGGTGTTTTTTATTTTGTGTCTGTCATGTTCGGCAATGTCATTTGCCCAGACAGTGACAGGAACAGTAACAGCAGATGGTCAACCTCTGCCTGGGGCTACTGTATTGATTAAGAACACCAGTAAAGGAACAAGTACAGATTTTGATGGGAATTATGCCATAGAAGCTAGCCCGGATAATACACTTATTTTTTCCTATGTTGGTTATGCTACAAAAGAAGTAACTGTAGGCAATCAATCTGTTATTAACGTAACTCTAGAGGCGGATAATAAACTAGACGAGGTTGTTGTTATCGGTTATGGTACACAACGTAAATCTGATTTAACAGGTTCTGTCTCTTCAGTAAGTGCAGAGGACATTGCTACGCTCCCCGTGGCCAGGGTAGATCAAGCTTTACAGGGTAGAGCGGCTGGTGTTCAAGTGACTCAAACGAGTGGTGCTCCGGGTGCGGGAACTTCTATTAGGGTTCGTGGAGGAAACTCAATAACTGGAAATAATCAACCGCTTTGGGTTGTTGACGGTATTATTGTAGGGACCAATTTCGATTTGAATAATCTTAACGCTAACGATATAAAATCAGTTGAGATTTTAAAAGATGCCTCCTCAATAGCAATTTATGGGTCCAGAGGTGCTAATGGGGTTATTTTAGTAACAACCAAAAGTGGAACTAGTATTGGTGGAAAACCTCAGGTTAGTGTTGGAGTTTATACTAGTACACAGTTGGTGCCCGAAAGACCTGCTTACTTGAGTCAGGCAGAACAAATTGATTATACCAATGAAGATGCTAGATTTAGAGGAGTAGCAGAACCATTTCCGGGAAATCCGTCGGACTATCCAGACAATGACTATTTTGATTTATTGTTGGACCCATCTCCCATTTACAATGTAGACGTGTCTATTTCTGGATCTTCAGAAAATGGTAGTGTAAATTACTATAACTCTTTAAACTTTTTCAATCAAGATGGTTTGATAAAAAATTCTGGAATTGAAAAATATATTTTCAGATCTAATGTCGATTTTAAGTTAAGCGACAAATTGAAAGCTGGATTTAGAATAAATTACTCTAGAATTAAAAGAGACAATGGTGTTGTTGGTTATGGCGGATTATTAAATATTCTACCAACGCAACCAATCTATAATGATGATGGTTCTTTCAATGGATTTAATGATGTAATCGGGGCGCCTTTCAATAACCCATTGGCAACCGCTCAATTGGATACCGATGAAACAACTAGTACAAATTTCTTAGGAACCATGTATTTGGAATATAGCCCTATTAAAAATTTAATTATTCGCTCTACGTTTAATCCAGAGATTGATAATAGCAAGAGGAATGAGTTCACGTCCAGCCAAAGACCAGATTTAACAGTGGTGGGTGAAACTGGAAATGCAAGAATCTCCTCGGTGGCAGCTTTTAATTGGAACAATGAAAACACCATTCAATACAACACGAATTTTGGTGAAAACCATAATTTAACAGTACTCGGTGGAGCATCTTTTCAAAAGATAAGTGCCGAATCTTTTGAGGCTCAATCATTTGGTTTTACTACCGATGCAACACAATTTAATAATCTCAACCTAGGAACTGATCCAACAAGAAATGTTGTGAGAAGTAATTTTACCAGCGAACAAATCGTATCCTTTTTTGGGAGGTTAAACTATAGTTTTAAAGATAAATATTTATTGACTTTGGTAGGAAGATCTGATGGTAGCTCGAAATTTGCACCAGGAAACAAATATGCGTTTTTCCCCTCCATAGCAGGAGCATGGAAAATTTCTGAAGAGCCCTTTATGCAAAACCAAAACGTTTTTAACGATTTAAAATTAAGAGCTAGTTATGGTAAATCTGGAAATCAGGCTATTGTGCCTTACAGTACCTTGCCCATTTATGAGGAGGCTAACACCTCTTTAAATGGGGTAGAGTTGCCAGGTTTAACCTTGGGTAGACCTGCAAACCCAGATTTGCAATGGGAAACTACCTCATCATATGATATTGCTTTGGAAGCTTCGCTTTTTAATGGTAGAATATTTACGGAGTTTAACTACTACTATAAAAAAACTGAGGATTTATTATTAGATGTGACCATTCCTAGGCAAACAGGTTTTCAAAGTCAATTACAGAACGTTGGTTCCTTAGAAAACAAGGGTTGGGAGTTGTTAATCAATTCTACCAACATTAGAAATGATAACTTTACATGGGGTTCTACTTTAACACTTTCTTCCAATAAAAATAAAATTCTAGATCTTGGAGGTAAAGATTTCATAGATTTGGTAGTAGATCAAATTGTAGGTGCCGGTAATCTCCGTCTTATAGTTGGTGAAACAGTCCCCGTATTTACTGGAGCCAATTATTTAGGTACTTGGAAAAGTCAAGCAGAAATTGATGCTTCTGGTTTGTTACCAGGCTCTCAAGTAGTTGGTGGACCAAGATTCGAAAATAGAAATGGAGACAACATCATATCTAACGAAGATTTTGTTGTGTTAGGTAATCCATTCCCAGATTTAATTTATGGTTTTGAGAATAGCTTTAGTTACAAAAATTTTGATCTAAATATATACATACAAGGTACCGTGGGTAATGAAGTGTATAATTTAAGAACGAGAGGTAATTTTTGGACGCGAGGTGAAAATCCTAAATACGCTGATATTGCTAACCGTTGGACGCCAGATAATCCAACATCCAATATACCTAGAGCAGGTTCTGATGGTGTAACAGGCATTCCTCCAACTTCTGAAGATGTAGAAGATGGTTCACACTTACGTTTAAAAAACGTCAGATTAGCCTATAATCTGCCTATAGATAAATTAGGGTGGGAAGGTGTTAAAAGTATGTCTATTTATGCTACAGGAACTAACCTGCTATTATTATCAGATTTTAGATTAATTGATCCAGAAACGAGCCGTTATGGAAGTACGGGATTAGGTAATATAGCCCAAGGGTTCTCTAACGGAGAATATCCAAATGCACAAGTTATAAGCCTTGGAGTTAACGTAACCTTTTAAAAAATTAAACTATGAAAACATATAAAAATTATTTAATTCTTTTTATTCTATTAGGCTTATGCTTTGGTTGTGAGTCGTTTTTAGAAGAAGACCCAAGAGATATAATCGCACCTGAAAATTTCTTTGCTAACGAATCAGATGCAAGACAAGCCATTACAGGTGTTTATGCTATTTATAAAAACAATTCCATTTATGGACAGGTAGGTTTAGATCATTTCTATGATAATGGTGCCGATATTATCGAACCTAATCGTGTTGCTAATTTTGTAGAGCCTATCGGTAATTACACCATGAATGAAGCAGTTGCAGATGAATCTGTGCAGAGAATGAGTGTCGGTGATACTTGGAAAGATTTTTACAAGATTATTTTAAACTGTAATATCATTCTGGATAGAGTAGAAGGTAATCCTGCTATTTCACAAAGTGCCCAAACCGATATTATTGCAGAGGCTAGATTTTTACGTGGTTTTGCATACTGGCATATTACTAATTTATGGGGTGATGCACCATATTACACTGAAAATTTAAATATCAACGAAATAAGGCAATTAGGTAGAACACCTATGGCTACAATTTTAGAAGGTGTTTTAGATGATTTGCAATTTGCCGAGAATAATTTACAATCGTCTTATCCTGAGGCAGAAAGAGGTAGAGCTTCAAAATGGGTAGCTTCCATGGTGATTGCCAAAATGCATATGAAAGCAAGAAACTGGCAAGCTGGATTGGCAAAATGTATAGAAATAATTAATCAATCTCCACATCAGTTATTGACAACATATGCAGAAGTGTTTGATCCCTCAAACGAGTACAACGCTGAGATTATGTGGTCTCTTGATTTTGCTAAGGATATTCGAAGCCAGTACGAAGAAGGATTAGTTGGTCAGGCAGGAGGGCCATTGTCAGCTTCTTGGGGTAATGGTAACTGGAGACCGAGTATGTTTAACCCTAGATTACGCGATGAACCTAAAAATACAGCGGAAAGGTCTGCTTTGTCAGCAGCCTTAACGGCTAGAGGAGAAGCATTTAATGGTACGGGATTACAAATTGCATCAAAAGATTTTGCTGAAAAATTTCCAACGAACGATTTAAGAAGACCTTTAAATGTTTTGGATAGTTACTTAGGGTTTGAGTTAGCATTCCCCTATATGCCAAAATTTATGAATTTAGATTTGGAAACATCACCTCGTTTTAACCACTCAGATAATAGAATGGTGTACCGGTTGGCGGATGTTTACTTAATGGCTGCAGAGTGTGAAAATGAGTTAAATGGTCCAGCGAATGCCTATCAGTATATCCACCCTATTCGTCAGCGTGCTTATGCAACTCAGGCTGAATGGGAGTTAGTAGGTTTGAGTCAACAACAATTTAGAGAAGCAATTTATGATGAGCGTAAATGGGAATTAGCTGGTGAAGCTCACCGTAGATTTGATTTGATTAGATGGGGTATATTATTAGATGTGGTTCAAAATCTTGAATATCGTTTTTGGAAACCAAATGAAAATATTAGACCTTATCATACATTATTGCCAATACCTTTATCTGAATTGCAATTAAATCCTGCTTTGTTGGAGTCAGACCCAACAAATAACGGGTATAGACAGTAATTAGTTTGAGTTAGTTTAGTTTAAAAAAACCGAAAGACAAAAATGGCTTTCGGTTTTTTTTATTAAGTGAATTAAAACTTTTTTCAGCACTGTGCAGGACAGAGAAATTGTATATGAGTTGTACTTTTATTATTTATGAATCTGAAAGGAACGAATATAATCGATCTAAAAAGTAAAGACTAATCTTGAAATATAAAAACAACATGTTAAAAGCCAAAGAGTGTTTTGTGATACTGCTACTTTGTTCATTATGTTCATATTCTCAAATCAAGCATGGACTGCGCGATGAAATGGGTAGACATGTTATACCCAGAGGGTTTGTAGTTAATACGAACGATCATAAGGGTGAGGTTTTTTTCAATAGTGATGATTATACCCGTATGGTAAGAATGGGTGCTAATACACAAGTAATACGATTAGAACTTGGTAAGTTAAGTGATTTTCCTGGTGGACAATTAGAACCTAATTATTTGTTGAAATTAGATTCTTTGGTAACCTTAGGTAAAAATGCAGATATAAAGACCGTTTTTAAAATGACAGTTTATGGCGTTGACAAGTTTGTTTGGGAGGAATTTTGGCAAAATAAAAAGAAAGAATACGATACTTATATTAATGCTTGGAAAGTAATTTGGAACCGTTATTCTAATAACCCTTATGTGATGGGCTATGATGTGGTTAATGAACCTAGAAAGTTAACCATGAATATTTCCTACAATGATTTAACGAATAAATATTTAATACCACTTTATCAAAAAATAATTGATGAAAGTCAAAAAATAAACCCCGATAAAAAAATTCTGATCCAATCTATTTTCATGAATAAAGGTGAAGGGATAGATAATAATCAGTATGCAGAAATTACGGCACCCATCAAACGCCAAAATGTAGTATTTGCACCTCATATTTATCAAAATAAAATCGATTTTATAAAACCAGTTATGGACCGTTTTGATAGAGAATCAGATTTACTGAAAGCTCCAATTTTAATTGGAGAATGGGGGTTTCCCACCTTTGCAAAAACCGATACTGTAATAAGTGGTAAATTAGGACAATTAGAGTATAGGGAACTTTACATCAAAACCGCCGAGGTTTTCGATCAAATGGGGGTGGGTTCCATAAAAGCTTGGTTTCTAGGAAATAGGAGTATGCAGAACTTTCTTCCTGGTGGCCCATCAACTTGGTCTATTTTTAGTGATAGTACAGATGCAGGTACTGTAGAACGTAAATACATTACTGATGTAATATCAAGACCCTTCCCGCAAGCCATCGCAGGGGATATTCAAAATTTTTTATTTAACCATGCCACCAGAACCTTAGATTTAAATCTTATTTCAGACAATAGTAAAGGGGCTTCTAAGATATTTATTGGAGCCAATAGGCATTATCCTGATGGGTTTTCAATCATAATAAATGATGATTTCGTTATGTATTATAATCCTATAAAAAATGTAGGTTTAGAAACTTATAAAGTGCCTAAAGGTTCAAATCCATCCGATTTTATATGGGATATACATGCTCAAAAACTTGTTATTTTAAAGTGGCCCTTCGATAAGGAGACGTATAACATAAAAATTGTTCCAGGAATTAGAAATTATAAATAAGAGTAACACATAAACATAATAATTAATGAAGAAAGCATCCGTATTAATTTTACTGGTATTATCCCTTTTTAGTTGTAATTCAAACTCAAAAACCACCAGTTCTAGTAATTCAAAAGATCAAGAAATTGCTCAAAAAGTTGAAGCGCTTCTAGCTCAAATGACATTAGATGAAAAAATTGCAGAAATGACACAGGACGCTCCAGCCAATGAGCGATTGGGCATTCCTGTTATGAAATACGGAGAAGCATTACATGGCTTATGGTTGGTGCTTGATTATTATGGTAATACAACCGTTTATCCGCAAGCAGTAGCTTGTGCTTCAACTTGGGAACCTGAACTCATTAAAAAAATGGCATCCCAGACAGCGTTGGAGGCACGCGCTTTGGGTATTACACATTGTTACTCTCCTAACTTAGATGTTTACGCAGGTGATGCGCGTTACGGGCGTGTTGAAGAATCTTATGGTGAAGATCCCTATTTGGTGTCGAGAATGGGCGTGGCATTTATTCAAGGGTTACAAGGTATGGGCAATGAGCAATTTGATGAAAATCATGTGATTGCAACGGCTAAACATTTTGTGGGATATCCAGAAAACCGCCGTGGTATCAATGGGGGGTTTAGCGACATGTCCGAACGTCGTTTGCGTGAGGTGTATCTTCCGTCGTTCGAGGCCGCAATAAAGGAAGCTCAGGTAGGTTCTGTTATGCCAGGACATCAAGATTTTAATGGAATACCTTGTCATATGAACACGTGGTTGTTAAAGGATATTTTAAGAGATGAGCTAGGTTTTGATGGTTTTATCGTGTCAGATAATAATGATGTTGGAAGATTAGAAACCATGCATTTTATTGCTGAAACCAGGACTAAAGCAGCTATCCTGGGCTTAAAAGCGGGTGTAGATATGGATTTGGTTATAGGGAAAAACGAAAAGTTAGCAACCTATCACGCTAATGTTTTGAAGGATACCGTGATGCAGGATCCTTCATTAATGAAATATATAGACAAAGCCGTATCACGTAACTTGACCGCAAAATATAAATTAGGTTTGTTTGATTCCGAACCAAAAGACATTGATCCAGAAACCGCAAACGCTGGTCGTGATGAACATCGTGAGTTTGCACTAGAGATGGCTGAAAAATCGATAATCATGTTAAAAAATGATAACAATCTTTTACCTCTGGATGTATCAAAAATAAAATCACTAGCAGTTATTGGTCCCAATGCGCATGAAGAAAGACCTAAAAAGAAAACCTATGAGCTATTAGGAGGATATTCTGGATTACCACCCTATTACGTGTCTGTTTTAGATGGTCTAAAAAAGAAAGTGGGCGAAAATGTTCAAATAAATTACGCCAAAGGGTGTGATATAGATAGTTTTTCAAAAGACGGATTTCCAGCGGCTGTTGCAGCAGCAAAACAATCGGATGCTGTTGTTTTAGTGGTGGGGAGTTCTCATAAAACCTGTGGTGAGGGTGGCGATCGTTCTGATTTAGATTTGTATGGCGTTCAAAATGAATTAGTAGAAGCCATTCATAAAACAGGAAAACCTGTGATAGTGGTTTTGATTAATGGTCGCCCGTTGAGTATAAACTACATCGCCGAAAATATACCATCTGTACTTGAAACATGGTATGGTGGTATGCATGCTGGTGATGCTGTTGCAAATGTTCTTTTTGGCGATGTTAACCCCGGTGGTAAACTAACCATGTCATTTCCACGCTCTGTTGGGCAGGTACCCGTTACGTATTTGGAGCGTCCAGACTTTATAGGTTCTGGAAAAGGAAAGTATCGTTTTAGTGATAAATCCCCATTATTCCCCTTTGGCTATGGATTAAGTTACACCACTTTTGAAATATCTGAACCAAAGCTTCAAGATAATAGTATTGTTCCAGATGGAATTACAACGGTTTCTGTTGAGGTCACAAATACGGGAGACAGAGAAGGTGATGAGGTTGTACAATTGTATGTTAGAGATGATTTTGCCTCGGTAGGCCGATACTTAAAACTATTGAAAGGTTTTGAACGCATTAGCCTAAAGCCTGGAGAAACCAAAACCGTTCGTTTTAATCTTGGATTTGATGAGTTGAATGTATTAAATCAGGACATGGTGAAAGTAGTAGAACCTGGAACCTTTACCATTTCCGTAGGTTCTTCATCTCGTAGTCAAGATTTAAAAACTATAACTTTGACTGTCAAATAGTTTCGTGGAAATGTTACACTCATGCCGCATATTTATTATTCTGTCTTTATCGGTTCTTGTAATAAGTTCAGTGCAAGGACAAGATTATAATTTGGATGAAATAATTTTTAAGAAGGAGATTATCATTGTTGACTATACAGGAATTTCCTTAGATGATCAACATCCTGTGGCTTTTGGTAAAAGGTTATTTTTTAATGCCTTAGAAGAAAAAGGTGGCAAAGTAGAATGTGTTACGCAATGGAGGCAAAGCAATCAAAAAGTAAATATTGTATTAGGTACTTTGCATAATATTGAAATTATGGGATTGGTCTCAAACGAAGTTTCTGGGATACCTGTTAGACCCGAAGGCGTTTTTTACCAATGGCAGAAAACCGAAAGCGGAACGGTGCTAGTAGTTGGGGGTACCGATGCCAAAGGACTCATGTATGCACTCAATGAACTAGCAGAACGTATTAAGTCACATGGTCTTGTCGCCCTCTCAGAAGTTGAAAATACCGTTGAGTATCCTGAAAATAATGTAAGGGGGCTGGATAAATTTGTAACAGACCAGAATGATGATAATTGGTTTTTTTCAGATGATTATTGGCAATACTATTTAACAAGTTTAGCCACTAATAGGTTTAACAGACTTACATTGATAACGGGTTATAATGATGGCAAACAACAGGATTTTATGATACCTGTTTATCCATATCTTTTTGATATCCCAGGATTTGAAAATGTGTCATTACGAGAAAATCTAGAAAGAACGCCTCAAGAATATTTAAATCAACTCAAACACATAGGGCAACTATGCCATAGCTTCGGTCTGGATTTTGTATTTGGTATTTGGGGGCATGGCAGAAGTGATGAACTAATTTTAGGACTGCCAGAAGATGCCATGGAATATACCAATTATTGCGCTAGGGGCATGTATGAATTATTAAGAAAAATCCCCGAAATAGATGGTATTCAACTCAGGGTAAATTACGAATCTGGTGTTGGAGGTTTTGGAAATACGGCCGATAATTTTTGGAAAGAGATTATCAAAGCAATTGTAAAAAGTAATGTAGAAGGTGGAGATGTTTTTTTAGATATCAGGGCAAAAGGTTTAACTGACACTATAAGAGAATTCATAGAGAGTACGAATTTAGACTTTAGTGTAACCAGCAAATATAGTTGGGAGGGAGTAGGCTTGCCTTATCACCCTACTGAAATGAGATTTGGAGAATTATCCATGTTAAACAATGTAGATAAGCGGCAACGCTATGGATATGCCGATTTTTTGAAATATTCTCGAAAGTATGATTTTATTTATAGACTTTGGGGTATAGGTACCATGCGTATGTTTACTTGGGCAGATCCAGACTATGCCCGCCGTTTTTCTTTTTCATCCAGTTTTGGAAATGCCAAAGGGTTTCAGGTAACACCGCCTATGTCAAGAAAACAAAATACATGGCCTTTATTTCAAGACCAAAAAAGGGTGTATTATCAATGGGAAGACGAACGCTATTGGGCATGGTATTTAATGTTTGGAAGGTTGGGGTACTCAACATCAACAAATCCAAATGTTTGGGAACGGGAATTCAAAGTGCATTATGGTAGTGCCTACAGAGATGTTTTAAAGGCTTATGAAGCTGCTAGCAAGATACTGCCATTAATTACATCATCACACCTTACATTTCATCCTGCCAATTATAATTGGGCAGAAATAGAGAGTGGTGGTGCACTTTTTGTGGAGCATAATGCAAATCCGTATTACATAGAAAAAAAGCGAACCTATCAATCTACCGAACCCGGAGACCCTGGAATTTTTTATGGCATTGAAGTCTATGTAGAAGATATTTTAGATAAGCAAGTTAAGCCTAAAATTAATCCAAGGCAATTATCGCAACGGTATGCCGATTTATCCAAAAAAGCCCTAGAGGCACTAAGTAAAGTTAATAAGGAAGAGGTGCCTGAAAATCATATGAATGAATATGTAACCAACGAAATGGACATTAAAATCCTATCAAACCTTGGTTTTTATCATTCTTATAAAATTAAGGCGGCAACAGATTTTGTTTTCTTTAAGAAAACAAACAATAAAGCTTATTTGAAGTCTTGTCTCAGCAATATTAAAATGGCAAAGGAGTATTGGGTTAAAATGCTAAGTTTATTAGATAAGCTATATTTTGAAAAACCACGTTTTTTACATGATAATGGCACATGGAAAGATCGACTGGTAGAAATTGAAAAAGATATAGAGAAAGTTGAAAACCTTATAGGAGAATCAAACGTTAAGCTTATCAGCCATTGGGATAATTCAGATTGGGTAGATATTGAAAGACCGAGTTTTGAAGCTTTGGTTCCAGAGCATTTCAATATTGAGAAGAAATTAGAAGTGGTACTTAAGACAGATAAGCCTTTTGAAAGTTCAAAGGAGAATCCAAAAATACATTATAGATCTGCGAATATGGCTTATGGTAAATTTAAGGAATTAGCCATGGATAGAGATGGGAAAAATTATAAAGCTATTATACCGTTTGATGATATTGATCCTGATTATGATTTATTAGTGTATTTTTCATTCATGTCAAAAAACAAAAACGTTGTAATGTTCCCAGGCTTGCTTGATGGTAATAACGAGCTTCCATACTTCATAATAAAAAATAGTAACCATTAAATTAAAATGGTCATTTAAGCGATATTCAATACATGAATTTTAAAAAATAAGCATCTTAAAAAAAGCATATGAAATTAAATAATCATCGAGCTACAACGCTTAGATTTTTTTCAATATTAATAATTGCTGCCATCACTTTGTTTGGATTATGTTCATTTAAATTTTTTGGGCAAAAAGACATTATAAACACTAAGGAAAAAGGTTTTAAGGCTATTTTTAATGGAAAAAACTTAGAAGGTTGGGAAGGTGATTTAACTTATTGGCGAGTTGAAAATGGTTCTTTGGTTGGTGAGGTTACACCAGAAACACTTTTAAAACAGAATTCCTTTATTATTTACATGAAAGAACAACCTGAAGATTTCGAATTAAAGCTAGAGTATCGTATTAGCGAATTGGGTAATAGTGGTATTAATTATAGGAGTGAGATGATGGAAGGAAAGCCCTTTGCCCTTAGAGGTTATCAATGTGATATTGATGGTAAAAACAGATTTACAGGGCAGAACTACGAAGAAAAAAAGCGTACTACTTTGGCTTATATGGGCGAAAAAGTAACCATTCCACAAATGCCAGACTCCATTTCCAAAACAAACTTACGAAAAAACGTAACCAAGAATTGTTGGCAAACAAGGCAAGTAACAGATACAATAAAAACCAAATCCCAATTAAAATCTCACATTAAATCAAATGACTGGAATAAGGTGTATTTAAGGGTAAAAGAAAATAGAATGCAGCATTATGTAAATGGTGTGTTAATGAGTGAGGTTACAGATTCAGATGTTGTAAACCGAACCAGTAAAGGTTACATTGGCGTTCAAGTGCATGTCGGACCACCGATGAAAGTTGAATATAGAAATATGATGTTAAAAATATTAAGATGATTATTTTAAATATACCCTATGAGACGGTTCAAACAACTAATGATAACCCTTTCTAGATTTGACTTTAACAGCAAAAAAAGAGTATATTTAAAATTCCATGTAAACAGATTTAGTTCGGATAAATCTTAATTTTTTAAATAACTTTTTACGTATTTGCTATATTTACTAGGAATCTTATCAATCGATTTAATCTTAATATCTTTATAAAAAGCCTCTGCTGCTTCCGATTGAATTTGGATGCGTCCTTTAACCAAAGGCACGATCTTATCATCTAAATTTTTATGGCGCGAATTAAATAAAGCATTTACCACTTTGCCATTTACAATGTGTAAGCTTGTACCTTCAAAGCAAATTAATTCTAAAGTATTCCATTCCCCATGCGGATTCTCGTTATCAAGACCTTTGTTACAATGCGCAGGGAACTTTTTATCTGCGCTAGAGAAGGTATGAAGTTTGCCATTAATCTCATAATCAAATTCTTTTTGGCCTTCTTTTTTTACGGATGGAATATCCATTAGCGTGCCTGCTAGCGCATAGTAATCTCCCATATCGCCTTCTTGAACTTGAAATTCCTGCGACTGCATCCAAACATTCCAAAAGGCTCCATGTGGCCCTGTACAGTGGTATAAAATGCCATTATCTTTTTCACGCAATAATCTTGGTTCCCAAATCTTTTCTCCCCATTTAAATTGTAATTTTAAATGATAGTTTCCATATTCTTTTTTAGAGGTTAATGCACCATATATTTCACCAGAAATATGGAGTACTTGTTCATTTTCAATAGTTTCAAAATTAAAAACTTTTTTAGGGTCGTTATTCAATCCTAATGGTTTGGCATTTTTACCGTCACTTTGTGGGTCAACACCCTCCAGATTTTTCACAGAGGCATGTGGAGCGCCTATAAATACATCCCAATTTTCATAGGGCTTGTCATCAATTAAATTTTTCCATTTTTTAGAAAGTATTGGTTCTTCTTTCAAGCCAGAAGCCCATTGTATGGCCCCTTCAATGTGTTTATAATATCTGGAATCTTCATAAATTTCAGGAGTATGCCCCAAGCCCGTATAAAAAACACGACCACCGTCAAAAATATGGTACCAACTTATGGGGTGATTATCGGTGTTCATTTTCTTCCCTTCATACGAAGTTTCGTCTAAGGTGGCTAGCACGGATACATGGCGTCCCACAGGTTTTATAAAATTATACCATTCATCCTTGAAAACTTCAGTAGTATTCAGGTGATTTGTAGCGGGGTGATGGCATTCAGTATGAATATTAAGGGTAGCTTTTTGCACTTTAGGGTGGTCTTTAAAAGTGGCTCCTATCATTTCTGTAAACCAATCCCATTCTTTCTCAGTATCAGAAGCAGCATGAATACCTACAAAACCATTACCTCTTGCAAAATAATTTTGTAAAGCAACTTTTTGGTCATTGGAAAAAATATTTCCCGAAGTGTTGAGGAATACTAGTACATGATATTTGGAAAGGTTGCTAATGTTGAAGTCATTAGCATCTTCAGAGAATACCACATTCCATTTGTTTTTTGAGGCCATGTTATTCAAAAACTCAATACCTGTTGGAATCGATTTGTGCCTGAATGCTTGTGTTTTTGAAAATACTAGTATATTTAAATTTGTTTCTTGTGTAAATACTATACTTGTATATAAAAATATGATTATTAAAGTAAGGGAAAGTTTGTTGTTCATGTTTATGATTATTCTTTGCGTTTATTTTCTGGGTTTTCAATTAAGTAGTTTAAAAGTATTTTTTTTACTTCTTCCATACTACTTTGTTTTAATCCATTGTTTACATTTGCCCCTGTTATCCAATAAAGCACCATGCCCGCATCGGAGCAATCCCATTTTCCTTTTTGGAATGTAACAACATCATCAATTTCTGCTATGTTACCAATGGTCCAAATAAGTCTCATGCGAGGATCTTTGTGGTCTTTTGCCCAATCCCACTCTCCATGATTTAATTTTAAGTTAATGTTTTGATCGGGTATCCGAACCTCCTCAATCCCGAAATCCAATATGTGTTGCCATGAATAAAAATCGCCAGCATTATCGTTGGCAGGGTGATGGGTAACTACTTTTACAAACTTGTGTTTTTCCTTAGGTGTTTTTTGTAAGGCCATTCCAATAATATCGGGTTCTCCGGCTTCAATGATCCAAAGTGGGTCTTCCTTAGTTGAAGCATTGATAGCCCAACATAAATCATTAATAGTTTCTTCTTTCTGCCATAGTGCGTCATAAAATGTTAGGTGTTCAAAACCGCCCCAACGGCGCGCTGTCATATCGCATGCTATTTGCATTAAATGGTGGCGTTCCTTTTCAGCTTGTTCAGAAATGCGATCGTCTCTAACTAAATCACAACTATGCGAATAATGTACCAGTCTATCCTCTAAACCACTAGCTCTTAAAAGCGCGATGCTTACTGCAGTTCCCCCTAAATCATCAGGATCCGGCGAATTTCCATCGGCAACTACGGCGATTCGGCCCTTAGGAGGATTAATATTTTGAGAATATGTAATATAATTTATGGTAAGTAAAACTATTAGAAACAAAGAACTCTTAATCATTTTTTTGGTTTTAATTTTTTAAAATTATTTAATTTAGTTAGCGGTATAAGTAGAGGGAGCATCTTGAATGTCATTACCTTTTCCAACTGGTGCAAATATAATACCTGCCCATCTGGCGCGAGTCCACTCATGGCCATCGGTACCAACGTTCGCATGAACCGTAATTTTATCCCCTTTTTTTACTGTTATTTCAGGCCAAAGGGCACTAAACCTTTTGCCCTCCTCGAAAAGTTTATCGGTTTTTGGGGTGGCATAACTTCCTATTTCTTTATCGTTTATAAATACTTTAAACGTTGAGTTTCCATCATTTTCGCCAACCCCAACAAAAACAATATCATATTTACCACTGTTAAAATTAAAGACGGTAGAGGTGCTAGCTTCTTTAAATTCTTTGGGGTTTATAGCCAACCAATTCTTTCCGTTTTTATAAAAGTTAGTCCCGTCAACTGCAAACTCTTGGGCGTGAATAAATATATTTTCGGGTAAAGAACTTGAAATTTTATTAAAATATGATTTTTGTGGTTTAGGTGTGTCACATTCAGGAAATGGTGGGGGTAATAGGCCTTCAACCACAATGGTTTTTGGCCCTTTTTCCACTGGAACATAGTGTATGTCTTGGGTTAAAATAAATTTGTCAAACTCAAAGCCATCTTCTCTCATACTAAATTCGATAGTATGAATCCCGGCGTTTTCAATATCTAAAAAAATAGCATGGGGTATACCGCAATGCACTTCTTTGGTACGTTGTTTACTGGCCCAAGTCCAATGGCCTTTACCATCGCACCATTGCATTCTTTGTCCACTTTCTGGCCATTCACCGTCAAGGCCAACATGAATACCATTGTCTTCTCCACCAGTGCTGAAAGCTCGAACCCAAACGTAATAACGCCCTGGGGTATCGATATTGACCTTGTAACTTATAACCCCTATTTCACCAGGTTGTTCCGAAAAATTTTCACTACGAATTAATTTATCCGAGTGTGTTACTCGTGTATCAGGCAGAATTTCTAGGTAAGCATTATTACTGGCGCCAATACAATGGGTGTTATCATCATCTCTACCTACGTTGGGTGTTTCATTTCTTGAGACTCTGTACCATTGTCGCACGTCCGTTTTTGTTTGTTTGTAGAAATACTCTGCTTCTACAGCTATTAAACCATGTGTTTCCTCAAAAATGATTGTTTCGTTTATAATGGGATTATTCGCATTTACCGTTTGGGCTAGTGTCTTTAAATAACCAGAGCACATAAGTATATTGAGTAAAATTAAGAATTCAAATTTTGTTTTCATACATAAAAATTTAGCTAACCATAAACTTACTAGCTAGTATTTAAAGTATTAACCTGTGCTGTCCTGTAAAAAGGATATTAATTGCAGATGTTTTTATTTAATTTTTAAAATTCACTTGAAACCATGATAGTACAGGATAATGTTTTTAATTTCCTAACTTAATTTTATGACATTAATTAATTAAAACTAAATAATTATGAAAAAAACTACTTTAAAAGGGGCTATTTTACTACTGGTTTTAGTATTTATAGTTCAAAATTTCTCTTTTGCGCAAGGGGCTGTTCAGCAGGCAAACACAGTTCGTGACGGCCAAACATATCGTATTAGAAACATGGCAACGGGCAATTACTTAGGTTACGATGATGTTATTGGTAAGTACGCCCCGGTCGCTTTTAATGCAGCCGATGTAAACCAAGTTCATAGGTTTATGACAAATACTACTGCGGTTCCTGGTTTTACTTATTACACTATAGATATGGGAGGGCCTGATGAGTCAAGAGGTATTATGAGAATCGCTGGTGCAGGGGCTAGTTTTCAAGTATTTTCTACTACAGTGGCTTGGGATGCCTCCTCTGGTCAAAGTGATAAAGTGCAGAACGTATGGGAATTAGGTTCTGATGTAATTTTAATTCAATCAAAAACAGCTGATTCATATTTAACTGAAATGGATCAGGCATTTTTTGATGCTAATGGTTTTTGGTATCAAGGACCAAGTATTATTGATCCAAGTGATTTGAGACAGCAATGGAAATTAGAGCCTGGTACCATAACATTAAGTACAGAGGCGTTTGATACAAGTTCCATTTTTGTGTCTAACCCTGTTAAAAATGAATTGAGTATTAAAGGTCTTACACCGAATGTTAAGGAAGTTTCAGTATATTCATTACTTGGTCAAAAAGTATTAACCAAAGAAGTAGAGGGCAATTCATCTCTTACTGTTGATGTTAGTCGTTTAACAAGTGGTTTGTATCTTGTTGAAATGAAAGGCGAAAGAGGTTCATTTACTAAAAAGATTGTAAAAGAATAAAAGATACTAATCTTATCTTGAATTTAAATTTTAAAAAAATCATTCTATCTTTTACTTTAGATAGAATGATTTTTTTAATTAAAAAACACTTTATTATGCAAAGACTCGCATTTAAAATGAAATTAAATAAGGGACAAAAAGAAGCCTATAAAGCCAGACATAACCAATTGTGGCCCGAATTAAAAAAATTGCTAAAGGATCATGGTGTAAGCGAGTATTCTATTTTTTTAGATGAAGAAACCAGTACCTTATTTGCCTTTCAGAAAGTAACGGGAGCAGGTGGCTCACAAGATTTAGCACATAATCCTATTGTAAAAAAGTGGTGGGATTTTATGGCAGATATTATGGAAGTAAACCCAGATAATTCACCAGTTTCAATACCACTTGAAGAAGTTTTTTATTTGGAATAACATTATAATGGAAGAATAGTAAGTTGTTATTATGACACAGTATAGTACAGGATACCTAGAGGGGAAGTTTTGATTAATTTCACTTTTACAAAAATTAATTGCTAAAAAAAAAATAATGAATATCATTTACATAAAGGATGCATCTTTAAAGTTAGTTCTTTTAATAGTCGTTTTATTTCTGTTTGGCTGGACTGCCATGTCTCAAGTTGTTTTTGAGAGTGAAGTTAAAATTACCGATTTTGGTTTGCATTTTGATGGAACACAAAAAACGTCTGGAACAACCAATACGACGGAAAATTCACCTTACGATTATTATTTTGGAAACCAAATTTCAGCTCATGGAGATTGTATAACCTCTTATAATCAGTATGTATTCATGACTTGGTACAAAGGTGGAAAAGGTGTTCGTAACGTCATGCTTACCCGTTTAAATACTACTACTGGAACCATGGCAACCATCGAGTTTCCACACAGGCATACGGGTTACCAAAACCAATGGTGGATTGGAGAATCTCACAATACCATTGCTGTAGGGATTAGTCCGTTAGATGGTACAATTCATTTATTGTATGATATGCATGCTTATAGTGCATCAAGGCCTTCAAATGGTAGTTTATCAAACGATTATTTTAGATATTCTTACTCCATAGCAAATGCAGCGGCACTGCCAGATGCCGATTTTACTCTAGATAAATTTGTCCAAAGTGGAAATGGAGATTACAAACATTTAAGAATGCCCGGTAGCGCGCCACAATCTGAATTTGTTGGTCTTACTTATCCGAAATTTTTCTTGAATGATGCTGGGGAACTTTTCATGAATATGCGAGAGGGTGGCAACAACAACGGTGCTTATAAGTATTGCAAATATAATGCTGATACTGGTACGTGGTCTAATTTTATAAATTTCAATACCTTAAATGCAAAAAACCAGCCAGGGATAACCTATAATTGGGGTTTATACGGAAACTTTAAATATGTAAATGGAAAAATAAGAATTGGTTTTCAGCGCAGATCATCAAATAATTCGGATAAATATCAATATCAAAATGGGGTTTATTATGCTTATTCTGATAATCAGGATGGTAATGGTGGTTGGAAAAATCATCAAGGTCAAAGTTTTTCATTACCCCTTTATGATGCCGATTTTATTAAAGTTATGGAACCAGGAGATTATGTGCAAGGAACAAATACAAATTCCATAAGTATCGTTAGTGGTTTTGATTGGACCGTTACTGATAAAGGTGATGTTCATATTATTAGTAGAGTAAGAGATAACCAGTTTAACGTTACCAAATATTTACACACCTATAAACCGGCTGGTGCAACCGATTTTATTACAACGGAAGCATTTTCTGGGGCAGAAGAAATTTATACAGCTGGGAACGATGTTTTTATAATTGGATTAACTGGTGGGCGCGTTTTCGTTGAAAAGGCAGAAGGTGGTACCAATAACTTTACAAGAGTGTATCAAGCAACAGGGGGTAGAACGTTTAGTCATGGGCAGGTTTATATTGCGAATGGCAAGTTGTATTACTACTTAATGGAAAATGCTTCAGGTAATGCACGGCCTTTGTATTTACAAACTATAGATTTGGATATTGTGACCAAAGACCCAACGGCATCAAATAATTTTACCATCCAAGCTGTGGGCGAAACCTGTGCAAATAAAAATAATGGAAAGCTTATAATAAATGGAGAGGCGTCGCATGATTACACTACTACAATTAATGGGGTAGAATATAATTTCAATGAAGATACAATTATAGAAGACCTAACCCCAGGTACATATGAATTTTGTATTGAGGTAGTTGGAAAGAACTTCAGTCATTGTTATGAGGTAACCATAGAAAGTGGTGTAAATTTAACTGGGAAAATACAAGTATCTAAAAAAACAGCAAGTATTTCTGTTAATTCTGGTACAGCACCTTATAGTGTAATAAAAAATGGAACAGAATTATTTCAAACTTACCAAACAAATTTTTCAGTAGCTATAAATCATGGAGATGAAATCATGGTAAAGAGCAAAGAAGCTTGCCAAGGTCTTATGTCAAAAACCATCAATTTACTTGAAGATATAAAAGCTTATCCAAACCCATCAGATGGTATATTTGAGTTATACATTCCTACTGGAATAGAGACCATAGATTTTGAGGTTTATAATATCCATTCACAATTAATTACCATAAATACCAATAAGGTTAACGACGGAAAAGTTCGAATAGACATAGCAGATAAGCCTAAGGGTATCTATTTTGTTAAATTAAATTCAGAAAAACCGGTTTTTATAAAATTAATAAAGAAGTAAAATGAAAAAGACATATTTATATTTAGTTATTCTCTTAAGTGTTTTTTTGTCCTGTAGCGGCGGGGGAGATGGTGATCCAGGTTCAGGTCCTGATCCAGAGCCTGTGAACACAGCACCCACTGTACCTGTGCAGATTTATCCATTAAGTAATACGCTATGCATTGATAATAATGTGGTTTTTCAATGGAACGCTTCCGCAGATACTGAAGGTAATCCCATAACTTATAAAGTAGAAGTATCAGAGAGTAGTAATTTTTCAACCCTGTCTCATGACCTTAGTAGCTCCTCAACTTCTAGAGTTATTATTTTAGAAAAAGGGAAATCCTATTATTGGCGTTTAAAAGCTCGAGACAGTAAGGGAGCAGAAAGTGCATATTCCTCTGCGTTACAATTTTTGACGGAAGGAAATGGGGTTTCTAATCATTTGCCATTTGCACCAGAATTAGTATCGCCAGCATTGAATTCTGAAATTGATGGTTCTAGTACCACACTCAGTTGGACAGCTAGCGATGTGGATAATGATACGTTAAGCTATGATGTGTATTTAGATACCAATAGCAGCCCAACCACAAAAGTATCGGAAGGCCAATCAGGAACCAGTTTTGAAGCGACAGGTTTAACCGCAGCATCTACTTATTATTTCAAAGTTATTGTAAAAGATGGTAACGGAGGTGTTACTATTGGGCAAGTTTGGAGTTTTACTACGAAATAATAAAGTTGATGTTTAGAATTTTGGAAATTAATAGGAGGTGTGTGTCCTTGTTTTTCAAGATTACTTTTTTTAAACAAATAATTTATTCTTTAGTTTTTTTAATAGGGTCTGCCATGTATGCCCAAAATATAGAAGCACCTTCCTGGGTAGATTTTGCTTCTAAAAAGTTAACAGGCAATTTGTCGGAAGCTACATTAAATGATTTCTCCTATACAGGCTACCATTTTTCAGAAAAAGAATTACCGGATGTTTCTGCTTGGAATACCATAAACGTAACCGATTATGGTGCCATTCCAGATGATATTGGTTATGATGATGCGGCTATCCAAGCCACCATAAATGCTGCGGAAGCTAGTGGCGTGCCAACTGTGGTTTATTTTCCTGCTGGTAGATATGTGGTGTCTAGTGAAGCCACCAAGAACATACCCATAGTTATTTCAAAAAGCTACATAGTCCTACAAGGAGCAGGTACGGGCGCTGGCGGTACAGAAATATATTCAGATAAATTTGGAGACCAGCAGTTTCCTTATCGTTTCCAATTTGAACCAAGCGATGTTACATCGAACGATATTACAAATGTTACTTCTGAAATAAAAAGAGGTGATTTTGAAGTGCAAGTTTCCAGTACCAGTGGTTTAACCGTTGGTCAATCTGTAGATTTATATCAAAGAAACCCAGACAACCTAGCAGCTAATATGCCTGGGCTATCTTATAATCCTTTATGGACTCCTATTATTAACAATGGTATTCGTCCTTACGAAAAACATATTATCAGCGCTATAAATGGAAATAAAGTAACCTTTAAAAACCCTGTGCAACTAAATATGCCCATTCATAATAGTACTGTGCTTAGAACACATAATACTATTGAAGAGGTAGGAGTAGAAGGTATCTTATTTACAAGCGGATGGAAAAGCTACCCAGAAGATATGAAGCATCATGCCAATGATATTGTAGACTATGCTTGGAGAGCTGTTCAATTTGAAAATGTTAAAAATGGTTGGATTAGAGACTGCCAATTTAGAGACTGGAATGAAGTAATAGAAATTGAAAAAAGTATCGCTATAACCTTAAAGGATATCAAAATATATGGAAAAAAGGGGCACACCGGTTATTATTCAAGATATAGCTATGGTGTGTTGTTTGAGAATTGTGAGGATAGTTGTGATCAAGGGCTTAGTTTAGATTCTGTAAAAGGTATGGTGCATGGACCTGGTATGCGTTGGAGTACAACAAGTAGTGTGTTTATTAATTGCACCATGGCTAAGCACCAATCTATTGATTGCCATGGGTATCATCCTTACGGAAACCTGTTAGATAATGTTTCTGGAGGAACGGTAAGAGGTAATGGTGGTGCCGAAAATGCTTACCCAAATAGTGGGCCCTACCTAACATTTTGGAATTTTAAACACGATTCCAACTATTCAAATAAAATATTTGATTTTTGGGATTATATAAACAGAAAGACACACACGTATGCTTATCCCCTTTTTGTGGGCTTTCAAGATGGACCAGGAGAAACCATCACGTTTATTAATGTAGGTTTGGATGAACTTAGAGGAGAACAGGTTTACCCTAGTTCTTTATTTGATGCGCAGTTGCAGTTACGTTTATATGGCGGTTATATGTCGGCATCCTCATCCAAAATCAATGCAGAGGCTAAATTGGCAAATGATAATGATGACGCCACGTATTGGGAGTCTGAAAATGCAGGAACTGGAGAATGGCTTTTGTTAGATTTAGGTATCAATAAAACGGTTAAAGGAATCACTGTAAAAGAAGCCTCAACAAGAATTAAGGACTGGACATTGGATTATTGGGATGGTAGTCAGTGGACAGAACTTATTGCTGCTTCTGAAATCGGTACTGAAAAGACAGTTAATTTTGATCTGATTACAGCTCGTAAACTCCGTTTAAATATTGTCAATATGTTAGCCGGCCAAGAATCTACTTCGGCTTCTATTTCTTCTTTCAAAATCATACCTGGACCGCTAGAACTACCTGTGAATAGCTTCAATATTGAAACCGTTGGCGAAACCTGTATAGACAAGCAAAATGGTAAGGTAGTTATAACTGCCAATGCAACCCTTAACTATATAGCTACTTTAAATGGAGAAACGTATAATTTTACAGATACCAGTACCATTGAAAATCTATCACCAGGTACCTATGATTTATGTATTACTGTAGATGGAGAAGATTTTGAGCAGTGTTACCAAATAACGATAGAAGGTGGAGTAAGTTTAACAGGCAAGATAGAATTGGTTAAGAAATCGGCTCAAGTTTCAGTAGAAAAGGGATTGGCACCGTATAAGGTTTACAAAAACGGTAAGCAAGTGTTGGAGACCTATCAATCTAATTTCAATTTAGAGGTTGCCCATGGAGACAACATTGAGGTAACGAGTAAGGATGCTTGCCAAGGTAAAATATCTAAAACCATAAGCCTTTTAGATGCCATAAAGGCCTATCCAAACCCATCAGCGGGTATTTTCGAAATTTTTGTGCCCAATGATTTGAAGCTGGTGGATGTGGAGGTTTATAATATTCACTCTCAGTTAATGGTCTCAAAAAGGTATCCACTTAATTCTGAAAAACTGGTATTAAATATTGAGGATAAGCCTAATGGGATTTATTTTGCTAGATTAAATCTAGAAAATCCCGTATTTATAAAATTAATAAAATATACCGTGAAATAATTCTTTTTAATATCTTGGTAATAAGCTTAAGCATAAGTTCTAAGATTATAAATTAAAGAGATAAGAAAAGAAGTTTTTTATTTTATCACTTTAACTAGTTTGGTCATATCTTGCAATAGTGAAGGTAATTATCAAGTGGTAGTTCAGCCCGTTAAATAGGGCTTACTATATCTTTAATAAATTATAATCTCAAACAATATAGTGTGTTTACAATATTTTGTTTTTTAATATTTGACTTCATTAATTGAAAATTCAAATTCAATAACCTACAGGGGGAAGTGTTTGAGAATATTAATTTTTTCAACCTAAATCAAGATTATAGGGGTTAATTAGCTTTAATAAGGCTAAAAGTTGATAGTCGCTATGGAACAGTGATTGCATACTCTATTAATTGAATTCCACTAGAAGAGGGAGTTTTTGGCCTTGGTTATTAATTTAATTATTAAATTTGAAATGATGTCAAATACAAATAAATCAAAGCCTGTGACGAATTTAAAAGTTTCAAGGAGGGTCTTCATCAAAAATACAGCGCTTTTGGTTGGTGGTATTAGCATTGTACCTCGACATGTATTAGGTCAAGGGTTTATAGCCCCAAGTGATAAGATAAATTTAGGGTTTATTGGTTTAGGTAAGCAAGGTGGGATTTTAGCAAATTTTTTCATTTCAAATACAGAGGTTCAAATTGTAGCCGGAGCTGAAGTTTGGAGTTCTAAACAAGATTGGTTTAAAGACACCGTTGAAAATTTTTATGCCGAAAAAAGAAATATAAATAACTATAGAGGCGTAAAAACCTATACCGATTATCAAGATTTAATAGCAAGAAAAGATATTGATGCAGTAGTAATTGCAACACCAGATCATTGGCATGCCATACAATCTATAGATGCCATGAATTCAGGAAAAGATGTGTATTGCGAAAAACCATTAACCAATACCATACACGAAGGAAGGCAAATGGTAAAAGCAGTTGAAAAAAATAAAAGTGTCTTACAAGTTGGAAGTATGCAACGCTCTTGGGGAAATTTCATAAAAGCTAAAGATATTGTAAGGAGTGGGCGTTTAGGAAAAATAAAAAAAGTGATTGTTAATGTTGGCGACCCTGCCAAACCTTATGATCTTCCTACTGAAACGTTACCGAAAGGAATTGATTGGAATTTATGGTGTGGGCCCGCACCTTTAATTGGATATAATGGTCTTATAGCTCCTGAAATTGTAAAATCATATCCACAGTGGCGCGACTATAAAGAGACTGCTGGGGGTATTCTTTCTGACTGGGGTGCGCATATGTTTGATATTGTTCAATGGTGTTTAGATATGGATAGAACAGGGCCTATCACTTACATACCACCTGAAGACCCTAATGCAGTTAGAGGATTAAAAATGTTTTATGAAAATGGTGTTGAAATGGTGCATGAAGATTTTAATCGTGGTTGGGGCGTTCGTTTTATAGGCGAATATGGATCCATGGATGTAAGTCGAAAATATCTCGAAACGACACCTTCAAATATTATGGACCCAATGAATTTGAATTTAGAAATGCTGTTTAAAGATAAAGGAAATCATTATCAAGATTGGATATCTGCAATTAAATCAAGAAAGCAACCCATTTGCGATGTAGAAATTGGACACAGATCAGCAAGTATCTGTAATATAGCAAACATTGCTTATGAGTTAAACGAAACCTTATCTTGGAATCCTGAAAAAGAAAAGTTCAAAAACAATCGGTTAGCTAATAAAATGCGAAAACGTAAGCCAAGAAAATTTAATTAATATTCCTAAAAAAATATAAAAACCAAAAGAATTAGATTATCTGGTTTTTATATTATGGTATCTAATAATTTCTTTTAATATCCCATATACATGATACTTTAAAAGAATTTCATCTTATTTTTTTATATAATATAAACTGAGATTAATATTTTAATTCCAGTATAGAGCAGGATGAATATTTTTCTCAATTTAATAGATTTAGGAGGTCATAATTCTAAAACAAATAAATTGAGAAAAAACATTTACAAAACTACTGTTTTACTCTGCCTATTGCAATGTCTGCTGTTTTTTTCCTGTAAAAAAAAGGAAAGCATTGTAAATGTTGTGACATTATCAAAGGCACATCAAGTAACATTTGCACTGCAGGATGTTGAATTAGCTCTGGGTTCGCTCTATAGACTCTTGGATCCGGAATTTGCAGATAAGGCAGAAATTGTTTTATCTATAAAAGAATTGGATACATTAAAACCTGAAGGTTTTAAAATAGATACTACCAATAATAGAATACAAGTTATTGGCTATGACGAAGCTGGGTTAATGTATGGTACCTTAGAACTAGCTGAACAAATAAAACTTTACGGACTTGATAATGTCAAGTCGGTGGTTCAAAATCCATATTTAGAAATGCGTGGGCCCAAATTTAATATCCCATTAGATGTACGTACGCCAAGTTATTCAGATGTGTCCGATGCAGCACAACACAATTTGCCGCATATGTGGGATTTGAATTTTTGGAAAAATTATATTGATACCATGGCGCGGTATCGATACAATTATATTTCCTTATGGAGTTTGCACCCTTTTCCATCTTTAGTGAAAGTGCCAGGTTATGAAGATGTGGCATTAGATGATGTGCAACGTTCTACAACAAATTGGAACGAACATTACAATCTCATGGCTATTGGTTTCGATGCTCCTGAAATAATTGAAAATGTTGAAGTTTTAAAAAATATTAACATTGAAGAAAAAATTGAATTCTGGAAAAGCGTCATGGCTTATGGTAAAAGTAGAAATATCGATTTCCATATCATTACTTGGAATATTTTTGATTATGGAACCCAAGGTAAGTATGGTATAACAGATAAGATTGATAACGAAATTACGAAAGACTATTTCAGAAAAAGTATCAAACAATTATTTGTAACATACCCAGATTTAAAGGGAATAGGAGTTACCACAGGCGAAAATATGCACGGTGCTAAGGCCGAAGAAAAGGAAAATTGGGCTTATGAAACTTATGCTAAAGGCATTTTAGATGCAGCCAAAGAAATGCCCGATAGGCATTTTACTTTTATACACAGGCAACACCAAACTGGTGCCAAAAAAATTGCTGAAAAATTTAAAGAAGTAGTTGATGCGCCAAATGTTGAATTTCTTTATTGTTTTAAATATGCCAAGGCTCATGTATACAGTGCTACAGAACAACCATATCATGAAAATGATAATTTTATAGAAGATATTCAAGGCATGAAAACCATCTGGGGTTTAAGAAACGACGACACGTTTTATTTTAGATGGGGTGCACCAGATTTTACTAGAGAATTTATAAAAAACCTACCTTATGATGTGGCTAAAGGCATTTATTTTGGTTCTGACCAGTGGATTTGGGGTCGCGATTTTCTAACAAAAAACCCGGAAACGCCCAAACAAATTGAAGTAGAAAAACATTGGTATCAATGGTTATTATGGGGAAGATTAAGTTTCGATCCTTATATATCAAATGAACGCTTTGAAGATATCTTGCGAAGTCGGTTTCCTGATGCAGATGCTCATAAATTATTTTCTGCATGGCAAAATGCTTCTATGGTATTCCCAATAACTACAGGATTTCATTGGGGTAGTCTTGATTTTCAATGGTATATTGAAGGTTGTAAAAGTCGTCCTGAATTTGCACAAAATCTAACGGGTTTTCATGACGTTAATCGTTTTATAAATTTAGGTGTGCACCCTAAATCAGGAAACCAATCTATTCCAGACTATGTAAAAATGGTTTCTGAAGGAAATACAACTACTTTAAAAACACCACTTGAAGTAGCGGAAAATCTTCAAAAAATTTCAGAAAGTGCCTTAAAAGATTTGGAAGATATTCACGATATTAATAACAAGGAACTAAAATTCACCTTAAACGATATTAAAACGGTCTCATTTTTAGGGAAGTATTATGCCCATAAAATTGAAGGTGCTACCTACTTAGCATGGTTTAGGGATTCCAAGAACAAGGAACATCAAGAATTGGCAGTAAAAGCGTTGGAAAGGGCTTTGGGGTTTTGGAACCGATACGTTAATCAAGCCATGCTCCAAAATCATAATCCTCTTTGGACAAATCGTGTGGGGATAGTGGATTGGAAACAAATCACCGAATGGGTAAAACAAGATATTGAAATTGCAAAAAACTAATTTAAAATTATGAAAAACATAATTATTAACACATTTGTGCTTATGCTAATAGTGTCAGCATCAGCATGCGTAAATAAAGAAAAAAATACTAAATCCGAAAACAAAGAAGACATAAATATAACTCAAAATCATTCGGATGTATTTTACCACTATTCCATATGGTGGGCATTTGTAAATAAGGTTTTTGAAGGCGATATTACGGCAGGCGAACTTAAAACAAAAGGTGATATGGCGCTTGGTTCCTACAATTTATTGGATGGGGAATTAATAATGCTAGACGGGAAATTGTATCAAGCGAAGGAAGATGGCGAAGTATTGGAGCCTAACGATTCTCTAAAAGTAGTGTATGCTAATGCTGCTTTTTTTGATGTCGATGGAAGTTTTAAAATTCAGAAGGCAGAAAACTATGATACTTTGAGGGCGAGAATAAATGAACAATTACCCTCAAAGAATTTCTTTTATGGCTTTAAGATAAAAGGCCATTTTAAATACATGAAATGTGGTGGTTTAAACAAGCAAACCCCTCCTTTTCAAGAGGGTTTGGATGTGCTAATTCCAAACAGACCTATTTTTGAACGTGAAAATTTTTCAGGGACTATGGTAGGTTTTTATTGTCCAGAATTTATTGGTAACATTAATGTTGCTGGTTTTCATTTCCATTTTGTATCAGAGGATGAAACTTTTGCAGGTCATGTTATGGAGTTTGAGGCTGAAAATTTAACTGTAGAATACGATAAAATGCACGAGTATCAATTCGTTTTACCTCAAACCGAAGCTTACGATAACGTAGGTTTCGATAAAGAATTTCAGTATAAGAAAAAATAAAATGAGCTGAACAAAATCAGTATGTTTTAAGTTAAGATTTTCCAATAATTTAAAAGGAAAACCTAGAAAATTTAAGCTATAAGAAATAATTAATAGAATCAAGACACATCAGGATAGTTTTATGCTTTGAAATTTAGACATTGCTAGTTTAATGGTTTAAACTAAATTTTGATGCATTTAAGAACTAGTTTCCTGAAAGTTTTGAGTATTTCCTCATTTATTTTAACATTAGCATGCTCTCAGCAAATAATACAAAAACCAGCATCACTGACTATTTCCGAAGGTTTTAAAAATCCTATGGGGTTTTATGACGATAAACCAACCTTTTCATGGCAATTACCTCTTTCAGATAATATTAAATCTCAGAATGCCTATCAAATTGTGGTAGCATCCTCAGGTGAATTATTGCCTAATAATCCAGATTTATGGGATTCCAGAAAACAAGAAACTTCGCAATCCACTTTTGTAGAATATCAAGGAACTGAATTGCAATCGCGCCAAAAAGCATATTGGCAAGTGCGTTATTGGAATCAAGATGGTCATGTTTCAGAATGGAGCGACATTAATTTTTTTGAATTAGGTTTACTGAATAATTCGGATTGGAAAGCAAAATGGACAGGGTTAGATACTTCAAAAGATAGTATTAAAGGCGTTCGAAAGTTTTTAATGCACAGACCACAATACTTAAGAAAGGAGTTTGAACTGTCTTCTGAAGTAGCATCAGCGAGATTATACATTACAGCAAAAGGTGTTTTTGATGTGCATTTAAATGGAAATGATGTGAGTGATGATGTGATGCCTCCAGGTTGGACACCCTATAACCACCGCATTGAGACGCTAACTTATGATGTTAGTGGCTTATTGGAATCAGGAAAAAATGTTTTGGCTGTTGAATTAGCTTCGGGTTGGTATTCGGGCAGAATTAGTAGGGGCAATGCACTTTATGAAAATTTTGTGTCACCAAAAATACTATGCCAGTTAGAAATTACTTTGAAAGATGGTTCTAAACAAATCATTCTTTCTGATGAAACTTGGAAAGGAACAACCAATGGCCCTATTCGATTGGCGAATATTTATGATGGCGAAGTGTATGATGCCAATTTAGAAATGTCGAATTGGTCAACTACAAATTATGACGATGCTTCTTGGGTAAATGTGGAAACCGAAGCTATTTCAGATGCTGTTAAATTAGAACCCAAACGTCATAATTCAGTAAAGAATAAAACAATTGTAGATGATGTGGAGATTGTTTCAGTAAAAGATGATACAGTTATCTTTAATTTGCAACAGAATATAGTAGGCGTGCCAAAAGTAAAAGTTCCAATGAGAAAGGGCGATACTTTAAAAATTCGCTTTTCTGAAATGTTGTTGAATGATGGTACGTTTTATACAAAAAATTATCGTTCAGCACATTCTACCGATTATTATATTGCTACCAAAGATGGTGTTATAGAATACATACCAAAGTTTACCTTTCATGGTTTTCAATTTTTAGAATTAAGCGGTTATGATAAAAATGCTAACCCTCAAGCAAGTTGGGTGCAAGGTTTAGCACAATATTCTAATTTTGATCAAAACGGAACCTTTACTTCATCCCATGAAAAATTAAACCAATTACAAAGTAATATTACTTGGGGTTTGCGAGATAATTTTTTTGATATCCCTACAGACTGCCCACAACGCGATGAGCGCCTGGGTTGGACAGGTGATGCCCAAGTTATTAGTCCAACAGCGATGTTTAATTATGATATGTATGCTTTTTGGTCGGCATGGTTACAAAGTATGCGCGAAACACAATCGGAACACGAAAATGGTTTAGTGCCTTTTGTTATTCCGGATGTGCTGCAAAACAACAATGCCAGTTCTGGTTGGGGCGATGCCTGTGTTATTATTCCCTGGGATTTATATCACCTTACAGGAGATAAGAACGTACTCTATGAAAATTACGAAATGGGAAAGAAATGGGTAGGATATTATCAGTCAAAGGCCAAAAATTTTATACCAAACATGCACTCTTTTGCAGATTGGTTGCAACCTTTTCCAACGAAAGAAGGAAAAGAGGGCAATAAAGGTGATACGCCTAGAGATTTAATTAATACCGCTTATTTTGGGTATTCGGCACATTTAATATCTAAAATTGCAGGTGTTTTAGGTAAAGAAGAAGATGAAAAAAAATTCAAAGATTTGTATAAAGCTGTTGCTGACGCTTTTGAAAATGAATTTTTTGATGAACATGGAAAGCTAAAAACCGAGGACGAAACGCAAACAAGCTATTTACTTGCTATCTATTTTGATTTACTAAAACCTGAAACCAAGAAAAAAGCGCAGCAACATTTATTGGCAACCATTAAAAAGGCAGACAATCACTTAGGAACAGGCTTTTTAGGAACCCCAATTTTACCAAAGGTTTTAGATGATATGGGAGAAATAGATTTGATGTATAAAATTCTATTTAAAGAAACCTATCCATCTTGGTTTTATTCTATTAATAATGGGGCTACCACGATGTGGGAGCGTTGGAATAGCTATAGTCAAGCAGAGGGCTATAATCCACAGCCTATGAATAGCTTAAATCACTATGCTTATGGTGCTATTGGACAATGGATGTACGAACGAATAGCAGGTTTAGCATCTTTAGAGCCAGGATACAAGAAAATAAAAATTGCACCCATAGCAAATACCGAGTTTTTAACATCGGCTTCTGCAAGTGTAAAATCACCCTATGGCGAAGCATCTTCATTATGGAAAATAGAAAATAACACCTTTACTTTATATGTTATTATTCCGCCAAATACAACTGCAGAAATTCATATTCCAAATGCCACTCAAAATAATTTACTTGTAAACGGAAACGATTTCATGGAAACTTCAAATTTAAAATTAATAAGTTCTAATAAAAATGTAGTTAAACTTTTAGCAGAACCAGGAACCTATAACTTTCAAACTAAACTTTAAATCATGTTCAAAAAATCAAACTTCAAATATTTTGTATACGCATTAAGTGCATTTATTTTTTTGAATATAGCGTCATGCAAAAACCAAGTTGTTTTGCAAGATCCTCAAAAATTAACAATTTCCGAGGGCTTTAAAAATCCTTTAGGCTTTTATGACAGCACACCTGCATTTTCATGGCAATTGCCAGTTTCAGAAGGCATTTTAAGTCAGTCGGCATATCAAATATTAGCGGCTAGCAGTCCAGAATTGTTACCAGATAATGCTGATTTATGGGATTCTAAAAAACAAATAAGCGATCAGTCTGTTTGGGTGAAATATGAAGGTAAACCTTTAGAATCGCGCCAAAATGTATATTGGCAAGTAAAATATTGGAATCAAGATAATGAAGCTTCAAGTTGGAGTGAAGTGAATCATTTTGAACTTGGATTGCTAAACAACAGTGATTGGAAAGCGAAATGGATTGGTTTAGATACCAAAAAAGAAAAGGTTTTAGGGAGTCAAAATAACATTATCCATAGGCCACAATATTTAAGAAAAGGTTTTGAGCTTTCAGGTGAAATAGCTTCGGCAAGATTATATATCACAGCAAAAGGAGTATTCGATGTGTCTATAAATGGCCAAGATGTGAGTGATGATGTGATGCCTCCAGGATATACGCCTTATAAAGAACGTATTGAAACCATTACGTATGATGTTAGTGATGTAATTGAATCTGGTCAAAACACCATAGGGGTAGAAGTTGCGGCAGGCTGGCACTCAGGACGCTTGGGATGGAAGAAATCATTATGGAGTAATACCGAGACACCCAAGGTTTTATGTCAGTTAGAATTAATAATGAAAGATGGTTCTAAAGAAATGATTCTTTCTGATGATAGTTGGAAAGGTACTACAAACGGACCGATAAGAGTTTCAGAAATTTATGATGGAGAAACCTATGATGCCAATTTAGAAATGGAAGGATGGGCAACCAATAATTTTAGTGATAAAGATTGGGTTTCAGTCAACACATTTCCAGTTGAAAGTAACATTCGTTTAGAACCCAAACGACACACCACCGTTAAGAATAAAATGGAATTGGCGACTAAAGAGCTGATTAAAAAAGACACTACTTTAATTTTTGATTTAAAGCAGAATATGGTAGGTGTTCCTTTATTAAAAGTGCCTATGAAAAAGGGGAAAACACTAAAAGTTAGATTTGCAGAAATGCTATCGCCAGATGGTACATTTTACACTGATAATTATCGTTCTGCACAATCTACAAACTATTATACAGCTTCTGAGGACGGTATTATAGAATGGTCACCTAAATTTACTTTTCATGGATTTCGTTATGTAGAATTAAGCGGATTTGACGATTCAAAAGAACCATCTAAAGATTGGGTTACGGGTATTGTACAATACTCAGATTTTGATGCGAATGGCACGTTTACATCCTCTCACGAAAAACTAAATCAGTTACAAAGTAATATTGTTTGGGGTTTACGTGGTAACTTTTTCGATATTCCAACCGATTGCCCGCAGCGCGATGAGCGTATGGGTTGGACAGGTGATGCCCAAGTGTTCGGACCAACATCGATGTTTAATGCCGATGTATATAAATTCTGGGCAAGTTGGATGCAAAGTGTTCGCGAATCGCAATATGATAATGGAGGCATTCCTTTTGTAGTACCTGATGTTTTATACAATAATCAAGTAAGTTCTGGATGGGGAGACGTTTGCACCATTATTCCTTGGAAAATTTATTATAGAACAGGCGATAAAAAAATACTAGAAGAAAACTTTGAAATGATGAAAGGCTGGGTGGCGCATCATGAAGCAACAGCCACCGATTATATTTCGAGTATGAACAGTTTTGCAGACTGGTTACAACCGCTCCCTGATAATGGTGATACTAAAGGAGACACGTCTCACAGTTTAATAGGCACTGCCTTTTTTGCACATTCAGCACATTTAACAGCTAAAACGGCCAAAGTTTTAGGTAAAACCGAAGATTTTGAAAAATATGATGAACTATACAAAAAGGTTGCCAATGCTTTTGAAAAACAATTTTTTGATAATGGAAAAGTAAAAAATGTTGCAGAGACACAAACCTCTTATTTATTAGCTTTAGCCTTTGGTTTAATGTCTGATGAACATAAAGCCAATGCGAAAACCCATTTGTTGGAAAAAATAGCCGATGCCGATAATCATTTGAGAACAGGCTTTTTAGGAACCCCTTTATTATCTGAAGTTTTAGATGAAACTGGAGAAATAGATTTGATGTACAAATTATTGTTCAATGAAACCTATCCATCATGGTTCTATTCCATCAATCAAGGCGCAACAACTATTTGGGAACGTTGGAATAGCTATAGTAAAGCTGAAGGATTTAACCCGATGAAAATGAATAGTTTAAATCATTATGCCTATGGTGCCATTGGCGAATGGATGTACGAGCGCATTGCAGGAATAGCACCATTAGAACCAGGTTACAAAACTATTAGAATAGCGCCTGTGCCAAAAGAACCATTAACATCAGTAGCAGCTAGTTTAAATACACCTTATGGAAAAGTTGCTTCTTCTTGGGAAACAAAAGGAAATGAATTTCATTTACAGGTGGTTGTGCCTCCAAATACAACAGCAAAAGTTGTTTTACCCGGAACTCCAGAGTCTATCGAAGAAACAAATAGTATTGAACTAATAACCAATGAAGCTGGTAATGATGAATTCTTAGTACAGCCAGGAACATATAGTTTTACATCTAAGTTGCCATGAAAAAAGGATTTTTTATAATAGCTATTCTCTTAATTTCAGTGTTTTCTTTTTTAAGTTTCAATAGTAAAATAGGAGCTTCAAAAGTTGAGAGCGCAACTAAAATGGATTGGCCAAACCAGAGTGAGGGTAATAACCCAGTAATTCGTCACATTCGTACAGCAGACCCATCTGCACATATATGGAATGACGGCAAGGTTTGGATGTATACATCACGTGATATGGAAGATGCTACATTTTACGATTCTATGGATGGTTATCGGGCTTTTTCTTCAACCGATATGGTCAACTGGACAGATCATGGCGAAGTGTTGCACTCTAAGGATATTTCTTGGGGCGTTCCAGGATGGATGTGGGCACCAACGGCTATTTACAAAAACAACAAATACTATTTACTTTATCCACATTCTGTAAAAGGCTCAAAAGACGATATGCGATGTGGTGTTGCTGTTAGTGACGTGCCTGAAGGACCATTTAAAGATATAGGTTGGATTAAAGGTGTTGAGGGGCAGTGGTTAGACCCCTGTGTTTTTGAAGATGATGATGGTAAAGTCTATTTATATTGGGGTGTTAGAGAGCCTAAAGTAGCACGTTTAAAAGATAACCTTTTAGAATTAGCTGAAAAACCAAGAACCATTGAATATGGTAACACAAACTTTTTTGAAGCCAGTTATATGCATAAACGTAATGGGAAATATTACTTCTCGTATAACGCAGGTTTAGGCGGTTTTTACGGTATGGCAGACAATCCGTACGGACCATTTGAATACCAAGGAGCTATCAATCCAAAGCAACGGCAAGACCATCATTCCATTTTAAATTATAAGGGGCAAGATTATTTTTTCTATCATTGGCAAAATTGGAATGGCGGTTCAAAGTTTAGTAGAAATGTAGCTATTGAGTATCTCTATTATAATGAAGATGACACTATTCAAGAAATTTTTGCTTCTGAAGAAGGTGTTAAGAAAGTTAAATGATTCAAACCAGAACACAATCAATGAAAATTAAGTTAATTATAAGCTTTTTATGTCTCGCATCAGTATGTTTGGTAAGCTGTAAAACTGAAAAGAAGCAAGTGGAAGAAATCAATACAACAGAAACAAAAAAACCAAACATTGTTTATATCTTAACTGACCAATGGCGGAGTTCTGCTTTAGGATACGCCGGCAACCCCGATGTTAAAACGCCTAATTTAGATGCTTTTGCTAAAGAATCGGTAAACTTTACCAATGCAGTATCGGTTACTCCCGTTTGTACCCCACATAGAGCGGCTTTGATAACAGGTAAGTTTCCAACTACAACCGGCATGTTCCTAAATGATCTGTATTTGCCTTCAGAAGAATTAACCATGGCCGAAATATTTAAGGAGGCGGGTTATAATACGGCTTATTGGGGGAAATGGCATTTAGATGGTCACGGAAGGTCGAATTACATTCCTAGAGAAAGACGCCAAGGTTTTGACTACTGGAAAGGATTGGAGTGTTCACATAATTATAATAAAATGCCATATTATGATAATGATGACTCTAAAATGAAACATTGGGAAGAGTATTCGCCATTTGCCATTGTAAAGGATGCTAATACCTATTTAACGCAACATGCTAATGATGAAAAACCTTTTTTAGCATTTATCGCCATAGCAACACCACATTTTCCGCATCAAAGTGCTCCAAAGGAATTTAAGGATATGTATCCTCCCGAAAGCTTAACCTTGAATCCTAATGTATCTAAAAACTATGAGGTAAGTGCTCGTAATGAATTACAGGGGTATTATGCGCATTGCACAGCAACAGATGAAGCCATTGGAAACGTTTTAAATAAACTTAAAGAACTCAATTTAATGGAAAATACCATTGTTGTTTTTTCGGCAGACCATGGTGAAATGATGGGCGCTCATGGTATAAAGCCTTTTACAAAACAAATGGGATGGGATGAATCAATTAAAGTACCATTTTTGATAAGTTACCCTGATTTAGGAAATAATAAAGGAAAGGTAGTCAATGCTCCAATCAACACACCTGATATTCTTCCGTCTCTATTAGGTTTATCAAATATTAGTATTCCTGAGACTATTGAAGGTGAAAATTTGTCTCAATTGATTAAGAATCCAGATTCGGAAACAGACCGTGCAGCTTTAGTCATGAATGTAGCCCCTTTTACAGGTAATTATATAGATCCTGCTTTTCGTGCCATAAGAACAAAGCAATATACGTATTTAAAAACGGAACATGGAGATGTTAGTTTATTTGATAATTTATCCGATCCATATCAAATGAATAATTTGTATAATGCACCAAATATAGCAGATATTCAACAAGAATTAGATGTCAAACTTAATGAGGCCTTGGAAAAAATAGGTGATGAATTTAAATCCAGAGAGTATTATTTGGATAAGTGGAAATATGATATTAATAATAGTCGTCATGCAATAGATTATTGGAGTTGGGAAAAGGGAGAGGGTCGCATACAATCTCCAAAACCTATTAAAGAATAGGTTTTGTAAGAAATAAGTTAAAAAAATAATTTAATTAATAAACAAAATATAAATGAACAAGTCAATTAATAAACTTTACTCAATAATTGTTTTTTTAGGTCTATATCATTGTGTCTATGCAGACATTAAGCTTCCATCCATTGTTTCATCAAATATGGTCTTGCAAAGAAATACCAATATTACGCTTTGGGGTTGGGCTGATGCCAAAGAAAAGATAACAATTAGAGCTTCTTGGCTTAACGAATTAATATCATTTCAAGCTGATGAGTTAGGAAATTGGCGAATAGAAGTTTCAACAACCGATAGTAAAAAACCTCAAACCATAAATATTAAGAGTATTAAGTCTAACATTACATTAGATAATATTTTATTTGGAGAAGTTTGGTTGTGCTCAGGTCAATCTAATATGTATCAACCAGTAAAAGGGTATAAAGGGCAGCCCACATATGGTTCTTTAGAGGCTATTGCAAATTCCAAGAATGCTAATTTACGGTTATTTACTGTCGAAAGAATAGGGTCTAAAGAGCCACTAAAAAATCTTAGTAAATTTAAATCTTGGCAAATAGCCTCACCAAATAATGTAGCAGATTTTAGTGCAATAGGTTATTTCTTTGGTCAGCAATTACAACAAATTTTGGATGTGCCAGTAGGAATTATTCATACTTCTTGGGGAGCAAGTAAAGTTGAAGCTTGGATAAGTAAAGAAGTAATGAGTTCGTTCAAAGAAGTAATTATTAATGATGAAGATATTGATAAAAGACCGAACCGTACCGATACAGCATTATTTAATGCCATGATTAACCCTTTAATTCCATTTACTATTAAAGGAGCCCTGTGGTATCAGGGTGAAGGGAATCGAAATGAACCTGAAAAGTATAAAGAACTTTTTCCAGCAATGGTTAAAGATTGGCGTACTCGATGGGACATAGGTGATTTTCCATTTTACTATGTTCAAATAGCACCATTTCTTTATGGCAATCAAGATGCTTTTGGAGACATTAAAAATACAGCTTTTATGCGTGAAGCACAATTAAAGTGTTTAGATTTAATACCTAACTCAGGTATAGCCATTACAATGGACATTGGAGACCCTTATTTTATTCACCCACCTAGGAAAAAGGAAGTCGCAGACAGGTTATTATATAATGCGCTTAATCAAACTTATGGTTTTAAAGATATTGATTTTGCAGCGCCAAAATATGAATCTCATGTTGTTGAAAATAACAGTATCATTCTTAGTTTTAATAATGCTGACGCAGGATTATATACCTATAATAAATTAGAGAATTTTGTAATAGCAGGAGAAGATAGAGTTTTTTATCCAGCTGAATCAAAGATTGTAAATGGTAAAAATATATCGGTATCATCCGAAAAAGTAACGAACCCCTTAGCGGTCAGATATGCATGGAAGAATTCCGTAACAGGAACACTCTATGGAGCAAATCTTATTCCCGCCTCTTCTTTTAGAACAGATGATTGGGATGATGCTACGCAAATAAAAGAATAGAATTAAAATTATGAAAAGAAGGTTTTTAGCTATTTTGTTTTTATTTTGCTTTTTTGATAACAACGCCCAAAACGAATCACCTAATATACTCATTTTTTATATCGACGACTTGAGAGCAGAATTAGGATGTTATGGTAGTAAAACAGCAATTACTCCTAATATTGATCAACTAGCGTCAGAAGGTGTTCTTTTCAGCAAAGCCTATACGCAGCAAGCCATTTGTGCGCCATCTAGAATGAGTACATTAACTGGTTTAAGACCTGAAACTTTGGGAATTTATAGTCTTTTTACACCTTTAAGAAAAGTGCACAAAGATTTGGTAACACTTCCACAATTGTTTAAGGAAAACGGTTATAAAACCATAAGTGTTGGTAAAGTATATCATGCTGGAAATGATGATGAGGCTAGTTGGACACATCTTTTCAAAAGAGAAGCTAATACTTATAATGACCCTAAGAATTTAGCATTAATTGAAGAAATGGCCAACAAAGGAGACAAATCGTTTAAAGGGCCTGCTTTTGATTGTGCCGATGTAGAAGATGAGGCATACAAAGATGGTATGGTCACCAAAAATGCGATTAACACGCTACACCAATTAAAAAACGATAAATTTTTGATGTTTGTAGGTTTAAGTAAGCCTCATTTACCTTTTAATGCACCCAAAAAGTATTGGGATATGCATGATAAAAACAAATTTGAAGTTCCATCCAAAGACAGTCCAGAGAATGCTTATCGCTTAGCTTTAACAAATTGGGGCGAATTAAGGGCGTATCACGGTATTCCTAAAGAGGGCGATTTAAACGATGAATTAACACGCGAATTAATTCACGGCTATCACGCATGTATAAGTTATGTGGATGCACAAATTGGTAAGGTAATGCAAACCCTGAATGAATTGGATTTACGCAAAAACACGATGATAGTATTTATGAGCGATCATGGCTATAAAATAGGGGAATATGGCGCTTGGTGTAAACACACCAATCTAGAAATTGATGTTAGAGTGCCTTTCATAATCAGTAGGGAAACCAGTTATAAAAATCGCGTTGCAGGTGCAGTTTCGAGTGCTTTGGTAGAAAATGTTGATGTTTTATCAACTTTGGCCGAGATTTGCAATTTGGAAGGGCCAAAATCTGATGGCCAAAGTTTAGTTCCTGTAATTGATAACCCAGAACTAAAATGGGATGAGGTGGCAACCAGTGTGTATGCCAGAGGAAAAAACATTATGGGCTGCACTGCTACTGATGGTCAATGGCGCTATACAGAATGGAGAGACGCTAATACACATGAAGTTTTAGGTGCAGAATTATATGAGCACAAAAACAGTTTATTATCTTATAAAAACCTCTCTGGTAAAGAAGTCTATTCAGATATTGAGGAAAGATTGAAATCACTTTTGGAGTCACAATTCCCTAGAGATGCTAAACCATTTCCACAAAATGATATTCCAAGAAAATAATAGAAACTCGAGGTTTTGATTAATACATGATAGCACAGGATACAACAGGATTATTTTGATTGTTTTAACCATTAAGTTTGTTTAGATAATAATAAAACAATTTAATGAAAACTATTTACCAATTTTTTGTTCTAATATTATGTGTTCTAACTTCATGTTATAATCAAGAAATAGCATCGCAGGCCAATTCAAAATTCAACAATGAGTGGCTTTTTATTTTAGATGAGGACAAAGCAGAGTTCTCAAAAGAAGAACTTGATGATAGTTCATGGACCAATCTTGATTTACCTCACGATTGGTCTTTCGAAAAAGGGGTGCGAAAAGGAGGCGACCAAGGACAAGGTGGAGGTTATCATGATGGTGGTATCGGTTGGTACCGCAAATATTTCAATGTTGAAAAAGAAAGCTTATCTAAAACCACCTACGTTAATTTTGATGGGGTGTATATGAATAGCGAAGTTTGGGTAAACGGTAATTATTTGGGTAAAAGACCTTATGGGTACATTAGTTTTAGATATGACATTTCAAAATATTTAAAAGCAGGAAAAAATACCATTGCTGTTCGTGTAGATAATAGTTTAGAACCGTCTGCAAGATGGTATCACCCTTGTGGTATTTACGCAGGCGTATCTTTAATTGAAAAGAACCAAACACATATTAAGCCCAATAGTGTTTTTATTACTACACCTAGTATAGCACAAAATAAAGCTTCTGTAAATGTAAAGCTTAATGTTGTAAATGCCTCTGACAATTTAGAGAGTAAAATTACAATTCTAGCGCCAGATGGTAGTGTTCTAACATCCGCGACAAATGGTGTAGAAGCATCAAAATCAGAAACAAATTTGGAAGTGGAAGTTCCTAAGTTGTGGAGTCCAGAATCACCAAATTTATACAAAGCAGTCACTCAAATTCTGAATGGTGAAGAAGTTTTAGATGAAAAAACCACCGTTTTCGGATTTAAAACCGTGGAGTGGAAAACCGAAACAGGCTTTTGGTTAAACGGTGAAAACATTAAACTAAAAGGCGTTTGCGAACACTGGGAAGGCGGGCCTGTTGGAGGCGCTTGGACGAAACCTATGTTACGTTGGAAGTTGGAGTTACTTAAAGGGATGGGCATTAATGCCATTCGTCCGTCTCATAATCCAACACCACCCATGTTTTATGACATCTGTGATGAAATTGGGTTGTTGGTCATGGATGAAATATTTGATGGCTGGCATAAAAAGGCGCCCGAAGATTATGGAAAACAAGCCTTTGACGAGTGGTGGCAAGCTGATATAAAAGAATGGATTACCAGAGACCGTAACCACCCTAGTATTTTTGTGTGGAGTTTAGGTAATGAGACCCATAGCGATGTGGCACCAGAATTAGTAAGTTTTGGTAAAAATTTAGACCCAACCCGTCTGTTTACCTCTGGAGCAGGCAACCCAGAAGATATGGATATTCAAGGTGTTAATGGTGGTTCTGAAACCAAATCGTTTATAGAAAATAATAAACTAACCAAACCTTTTATTTCTACCGAAGCACCTCACACATGGCAAACCAGAGGCTATTATAGAACGCAAACTTGGTGGCGTGATAATGAACTACCAGGAACCTATGAATTACCTAACTTAACAGAAAAGGAAATTTTCTTTTATGAAGGTTTAAATCCTAAAGATTGGAAGAACAGAAAACAGCGCTACAATTCGTCTTATGATAATGCAACGGTGCGGGTTTCAGCAAGAAAGTATTGGGAAGTCATGCGTGATACACCTTGGCATAGTGGTCATTTTCGTTGGACAGGTTTCGATTATTATGGGGAAGCTGGTTTGGTTCATGGTGGTTTGCCTTTTAATTTATTTATGGGAGGTGCTCTTGATGTGGCTGGTTTTGAAAAAGACCTATACTATTTCTACCAAAGTCAATGGACCCAAGAACCCATGATTCACATGCTACCGCATTGGACGCACCCCAGAATGGAAAAAGGAACGTTAATTCCAGTTTGGGTCTATTCTAATACTGATGAGGTAGAACTCTTTTTAAACGGCAAATCTTTAGGAAAAGACAAACCAGGAACCGTTTGGAATGAGATGCAATGTGAGTGGCTAGTGCCTTACGAAGAAGGCACTATTGAAGCCGTTGGATATATTGATGGAAAAGAAGTGAATAGAACGTCTTTTTCAACAGCTCAACAACCGTCCACTTTACAAAATACAGTGACTAAATTAGACGCAGAAGGCGATTTTAGAGCGAGTTATATACTAACTTCAGAAGGAATGGATGCCAATGGTAATCTAAATCCTTATGCGGAAAATAGAGTTTATTATAATATTGTTGGTGATGTGGCCAAAGTGTCTATGGAAAATGGAAACCCAATAGACCCAACCAGCAGAACAAAAGCCGATTACAGAAGTATGTTTTTTGGGAAAACCAGATTGTTTTTAGAAGAAGGTCAAAATGCAACAGAAGCATCTGTTATTGTTGGTTCCATTTTAGGGGATAAAGCCTTATATGTTTCCAATGAAATTACAATTGATGTACAATCTGTGTTTCTTATTGGAAACAATACCTCAAACGATTTTGAAATTTTATACACTTTAGACGGTAAAAATCCTGAAATAGATGGTATAGCCTATACCGAACCTTTTAAAGTTGAAGATGGTACTAATGTTAAAGCCATTGTAAAGCAAAATGAATTAATCATTTTAACGATGGAAGAAACATTTGGAGAAAATGAAGGCCTGTTTTGGGGTGACGAACATTCTGCAGATATGTGGATTGGTAGAGGCGTTAATATTTCTGCTGAAGACGCAACTTTAACAGGATCAGCCACAAAAAGTAACGAAGCACATCGCTATAAGGGCTCTGGTTTTGTAGATTTTAAAGGTGGTGAAGGGTCCATTACTTGGTATCAAGAAAATGATGGTGAACTTGGAGATTACAGCATTCGTTTTGGTTACATGCATAATAACAAAGATAAAACACATCCCATGAAGCTGTTTGTTAACGATGAATACATTAGGGAAATTGAGTTTCCTGCAACAGGCGGATGGGAAAAAGAGTGGAAGTTTGTACCAGCAATTATTGTTTTAAAGTCTGGTGCTAATAATATAAGATTGGAAACTACAGGAGAGAGCGGACCTTTTATTGATGAATTATATATAGACTAAACGCCCCATAAGGAATTATAATTTGAAATGATAAAAGTACTTTTAATAATAGTTTTTCTTATAATTTTAAATGTGTTGTTAATTATGTTTTGTGTAAATAAAGACTAGTTTATGATCTTTTTTAACTCTGGATTTACTAAATCAATGAAGGGAAAAATGTTTTTGTTTTTCTTCTTAATGGTATTAAGTGTTCAAGGACAAATTACAGTTAAAAATCTTGAGCAAGGTTTTAAAAACCCACCTAATCAGGCTAAAGCCAGAACCTGGTGGCATTGGATAAGTGGAAATGTATCTAAATCTGGAATTACCAAAGATTTAGAAGCGATGAAAGCTGTGGGTATTCAAGAAGCACAGTTGTTTAATGTACATTTAGGTTTTCCTCAAGGACCAGTTAAATATTTAAGTGAAGATTGGCTCGATTTATTTGAATTCTCTGCAAAAGAGGCACAGCGATTGGGTTTAGAATTAGCATTTCATAATAGTGCAGGGTGGTCGTCTAGTGGTGGTCCTTGGGTTACTCAAGAACATGCGATACAAACAGTGGTGTTTAGTAAGTTAGAGTTGCAAGGCAATCAAATGTTTAAAGGTGAATTGCCTAAACCCAAAACCAAGTTCGACTATTATCAAGATATTGCCGTTTTGGCCTTTCCTAAGCCCAAAGCACTTGTTACAATTGATGGGTTAGATTATAAAAATCTATCGGAACGTATTCGTAACCACTTATTGCCAGATGATAAAGAAATATTGCTGGATGCCATTATTCAAAAAGAGGCAATAATAGATTTGACCTCGAAACTTACTGATGATGGAAGTTTAGAATGGAACGTTCCAAAGGGGGATTGGATTATACTAAGATTAGGACATACACCAATTGGAACTACCAATAGACCGGCACCACCTGAAGCCAAAGGTTTAGAGGTAGATAAAATGAGTAAAAAAGCCTTGGATGCCTATTGGAAAGAAGGCGTGCAGCCCATTATTGATAAACTGGGCGATTTGATAGGAACTACAGTTAATAACTGCTTAATTGATAGTTATGAAGTAGAAACTACCAATTGGACCTCGGGTTTTGATGTTCAATTTGAAACCTTAAGAGGTTATGATTTAACACCTTATTTGCCAACGTTAGCAGGGTATTTTGTGGAGAGTGCTGAAGTTTCCGAACGTTTTTTATGGGATTTTAGAAGAACCATTGGCGATTTAATAGCAGAAAACTATTATGCTCATTTTGCTGAATTATGCCATAAAAACGGTATGAAATTTTCAGTGGAACCTTACTGGGGTCCTTTTGATAATATGCAGGTTGGTGCTACAGGCGATATAGTGATGTGTGAATTTTGGAGTGGTGGTTACCCGTTTTTTGATTCTTCCAAGTTCGTTTCGTCTATCGCTCATTTAAACGGGAGTGCCATTGTAGGTGCAGAGTCGTTTACAGGCATTGGTGGTTGGGATGAACATCCCGCCCAATTAAAAACGATTGGGGATAGAGCTTGGGCAGAAGGTATTACTCGTTTTATTTTTCATACCTACGTGCATCAGCCATGGGATGTTGCTCCTGGCTTGGCGTTGAGTTACCACGGGACCGATTTTAACCGATTAAATACGTGGTGGTTTCAAAGTAAGCCTTACATGGATTACATTGCCCGTTCGCAGTTTCTATTACAACAAGGTACAAATGTGGCCGATGTTTTGGTATTTACTGGAGAATCTTCGCCCAATACCGCATTTTTATTCCCCGAAATTAAAACAATGGGGTATGATTACGATTTGATAGGTTCCAATAAACTTTCAGAGCTTTTTGTGAAAAATGGTGAAATATGCACACCAGTAGGAGGAAAGTATAAAGTTTTAGTGCTTCCAGAATCAGATTGGATAACCCCGAAAACACTTAAAATTGTTGAAAGTTTGGTGAAATCAGGAGGCAGAGTTATTGGTAATAAACCCTTTAAATCACCAAGTCTTAATAATTACCCGAGTTGTGATGATGAGGTCAAAATGATTGCTAATAAACTATGGGATAATAATGATATTCAACCCATTTCAATTAGTCAATATCTTCAAAATGAGAATACACCAGATTTTACAATTGAAAATAATAATGGAGATGATATCAATTTTATTCATAGAAAAACGGAGGAAGCCGATATCTATTTTATTGCCAATGGTAAAAAGCAAAGTAAAAATTTAAGCTGTAATTTCAGAGTTTCTGGTAAACAACCCGAATTTTGGAACGCAGAAACAGGTTATATTAGTTATCCCGCTGTTTGGAAGAATAATGCCGAAGGCATTATAACATTACCTTTAAGTTTAGATGCAGAACAATCCATATTTGTTGTATTTCAAAAGGCATCAACTTCCCAAAATAATTTAGTTTCAGTAAAAGCTGAATTAGAGTATCCAAAACCAGAACCGCTTTCAAACTTAAAAATTATGAAGGCAGAATATGGTACATTTTTGCAAGAGGGTTTGGTGGATATAACCGATAAAGTCGCCAATGCTGTTGAAGATGGCAAACTAGATTTTCAAATTACAAGAGCTTTTTGCGATTGCGACCCCGCCATGGGTTATAAAAAAGAGTTTAGATTGGCATATCAAATTGGAGATAAGACACATGAGCTTTATGCTGAAGAACGCGAGCATATCACTATTGATGCAGGTAATGAGAACCTAAGGGTATTAAAAGCCGTATTTGGAAAATTTAAACCCGAAACTAAAGGTGTGCCTAAATATTATCCCTTATTTGATGTTAAAGAGATTATTCAAAATAAGATTGATAACGAGCAGTTTGAAATACAAGTAAATGATGGGTTAATTGATAATCAACTTATTGAAGGAGATAAGCCTTCACTTCGGGTTACCTATGAAACCGATGGGGAAGCTTATACCGTTATGGTGCCAAAAGGTCAAATTTTAAAGCTTTCAAAAGATAATTCCAAACCACAATTGCTTTTAAACTCAGGAATACCAAAATTGGTAACACCTTACAATGGTGAGTTTAGTTACACGACAACATTAGGTAAAACTAAAACTGTAGTAGTAAAAAAAGTACCCAGACCAATAGAGCTTTCAGGTACTTGGGATGTTAATTTTGTTACACCTAACGGTAAAACAAAAAACACAAAATTTGATACCTTAAAATCTTGGTCAGAAGTTTCAGAAGAAGACATTCGTTATTTTTCAGGGACGGCTAGCTATACAAAAACTATTAATTTACCAAAAGAATTCTTCAAAGGAGAAAATAAAATAGAACTAGATTTAGGTAGTGTTGCTGTAATTGCAGAGGTCAATGTAAACGGTAATTATGTAGGTACCTTATGGAAGGCTCCTTTTAGAATAAACATTACAGACCATATAAAAAAAGGGGATAATACCCTAGAAGTAAAAGTGACCAATTTATGGCCAAATAGGTTAATTGGCGATGAGAATTATACGTTAGATTATGACGTTAAAGGTGTTAGATTATCCACTTTGCCAGATTGGTTAATAAATAACAAAGAACGGCCATCTCAGAGGACTACTTTGCCGTCATGGAAACATTGGAGTCAAGATGATATCTTAAAAACCTCAGGGCTTTTAGGTCCTGTTAAAATTCAATTGTATAACAAAATAAAACTTAAAAATATTGAAAATTAAACTGTTTTATAAAACGCTCATGCTTTGTCTTTGTTTGTTAAGTTGTGCAACAAAAGCCAAAGAAACCAAAGCAACCCTGGAGGATAACGAAATGGTAGATTATTTTGCCGATAACGGTTTTGGAAATGCTGTAGCTGTAGTGCAACACCCAGCAGGAATTTATCATAATGGCATCACCTATGTGTGTTATCAGGGGCCTTTAGAAGACCCGTATGTGGCTTCATATAATCATAATACGAAACAATGGAAAGGGCCCTATAAAGCAGGTATAAGTGAAATGGGTAAAGACCCCAATCACAAAACAGATAACCATGGGAAACCCTCCATGCTGATAGATGATGCGGGTTATATTCACATTACGTTTGGTGGTCATGGAGGTACAAAAAAGCTAGGAGAGAATCCTTTAGGAAATCATCATTATGGTAAAAACAAACATGTAGTTTCTAAAAAACCACTAGATATTTCTGGTTGGGAGGAATTAGAAAACATTTCACCTTTTGGCACTTATAACCAATTTATTAAAATGGACAATGGGGATATTTATTTGTTTTACAGGCATGGTGCACACAGAAGCAATTGGGTATATCAAAAATCTACAGATAATGGACGAACATTTGAAGAGCCAGTTTCATTTTTGAAACATAAACGCAGAACGGATATGGCAGCCGAAGATTCTTGGTATCCATGGATTACAAAAGGGGATAACGGTGAACTACACATCGTTTTTGATTATCATTTATGTAGTGATACAACACCGCAAACAAAAGGCTTAGGACATATTGCCAAGCGTTATGATATATATTACATAGTATTTAACACCAAAAATAATGCATGGAAAAATATAAAGGAAGAGCCGTTGGCAATACCTGTAACAAGAGAAGAAGCTGATGAAAAAGCCTTGGTTGCTAGAACACCAGGAAATTGGACATTTCAAGGTGTAGTTGATTTAGATCCTGATGGAAATCCACATTCAGGGATGACTATTGGCAAAGAGATTGAAGGCTCAAGGCGCAGTGCTTCAAAAAATATGCATCATTTTAAATGGAATGGAACCGAATGGACACATTCAAAAAATGCTGGTCTTCCTAAAGGTAATGGCGATTTAGAAGCTAAATCATCTCAAGAAATTGATTTTTATATTGAATCTAGAGATGAAAATGATTTTGGTGAAGTCGCTAGATGGAGTAGTACAGATGGAGGAGAAACTTTTATTAAAGCAAAGGTTTTGCTCAAGAAGTCAAAAGCAAATTTTGCTATTTCTGCGCTAATTGAAAACCCACACCCAGATGCTAGACTAATTGTAGCAGAACATAAACCGGGGACAAATTATAAAAATATGTACCTGTTGGGAGATACTGGTTCAGTGATGCGAATAAAAAAGGAAGCACAGGTGCTAAACAGGAGTAATAATATCGAATAATATTTAACAATCAACCATAAATCACATAAATTAAGGACCATGAAAAGATTAAATAAAATAAGCTATTTAATAATACTAACAGCCATTTGCTTTTCCTGCGGAAACAAACCGAATACAACTCAAGCTAAAATAGAAGAGGATAAAGTAGCAGAACAACAACCCAATATTGTGTTTATATTATCTGACGATCAATCATGGACAGACTATAGTTTTATGGGTAATGAAACTATTGATACACCGCGATTAGACCAGTTTGCTTCCGAAAGTTTAACCTTTACGCAATCTTATGTGCCTACCCCATTATGTTCGCCATCCCTAGCAACAATTATTACAGGCTTATATCCGAAAGATCATGGCATTTTAGGAAATGATAAAGTTTACGAACGTGTGGAAGGCGATCGCAAAGCTAGCCAAAAAAATAGAGCGGAAGCTTATAAGCCTGTTATTTCGGCCTTTGAGAAGCAAACAACGCTTCCACATATGCTTAAAGAAAAGGGATACTTGTCTTTTCAAACAGGAAAGTGGTGGCATGGTAACCACAAAATTGGTGGTTTTGATTATGGCATGACACATGGTGATTCAGAACGCGGTGGACGTCATGGGGATTTTGGACTAGATATTGGCCGACAAGGACTGGATACCATTAATAGTTACATAAATTTAGCATTAAAAGAAAAGAAACCATTCTTTTTATGGTATGCACCATTTTTACCGCATCAACCTCACACACCACCACAGCGATTATTAGATAAATATTTACCAAAAGCACCTACCGAATATGTAGCAAAATATTGGGCGATGTGTGAATGGTTCGATGAAACTTGCGGACAGTTATTTGATATGTTTGAAGAAAAAGGATTAACTGAAAATACCTTGTTTGTATATGTTTGTGATAATGGTTGGGTACAAGAACCTCATAAAAACACATATGTGAAAACCTCGAAAAGGGCACCTTACGATCTAGGAATTAGAACACCTATTATGTATAAATGGAAAGGTAAAATTGAACCTAGAATGGATAATCAAACCATTTCAAGTAGTATCGATATGGTTCCTACTGTGTTAGATATTTTGGGTATTGAAAAACCAGAAAATCTTCCAGGAGTTAGTGTTTTAGATGAAGAAGCCTTAAAAGAACGAAAGGGTGTTTTTGGAGAAGTATATGCACATGATTTTGATACCATTGAAAATAGCATGTACTATAACATGGCTATTTTTCCTCCTTATAAAATTATCATTCCAGATCCTGAAAGAAAGAAAGGTGAAGTGGTGCAATTATTTAATATTAAAGAAGACCCCTTTGAGCAACGTAACATAGCAGATGCTAATCCAGATATTGTTGCGGATTTAACAGCAAAAATTGTGGCATTCAGAGCGGAATAAATCCAATAGTCACTAAAAAATATTCAGATGAAAAGGAGGGATTTTATTCAGTTATCAACTATCACTGGTGTAGGATTATCATTGTCAGCCAAAAGTTTTTTAAGTTCGTGTGCTTCAGGAGTTAAAGAATTTCATTCATCTGAATATAGAACCTTGGTTTTTAATTTGTTGAAGGACTGGTGCGATGGTATGATAAAAACCCAAATCATAAAACCATCAGACCCAAAAATGCATGGACTTTTGGATTGTCCTGCTTGCCAAACAGTACACGCTAGAATCATGGATGCGGTGTATCCATTTTTTTATATGGCAAAGGCTACAGGAGATAAAAAGTATCTAGAAGCTGGTATTTTGGTATTTGAATGGGGTGAAAATGTAACCCGAGATGATGGGGCTTGGACCAACGATTTAGACCCAAAATCATGGGATGGTACCACCGTTTTTGGAGCTGTAGCCTTGGCTGAAACTTTGAAGTATCATGGTGATTTATTAGAGGAAAGCACTCGAGAACGATGGTATAAGCGTTTAGAACAGGCTACTGAGTTTGTTTATAATAGATTTTATAAAGTAGATGCTTCTAATATTAATTATGGTGCAACAACTATTTATGCTTTGAATTTAATTGGGAAGTTGCTTAACAATACAAAATACATAAGTAGAGGTAAAGAATTAGCAACACAAGTAAAAAGCTTTTTTACAAAACCGAATGCGCTTTTATTTGGTGAGATACAAGGTAAGGATAAGAAAAAATTGAGTCCAAAAGGCTTATATGGTATCGATTTAGGCTACAATTTAGAGGAGTCTTTAAATAATCTAGTATTGTATGCTTTAGAAGAAAATGATGAGGAGTTATTACAACTCTTAAAAATATCTTTAGATGCGCATTTAGAGTTTATTTTACCTGATGGGGGTATTGACAATAGTTTCGGTAATAGAATGTTTAAATGGACGTATTGGGGCAGTAGAACAAGCGATGGTATGCAGCCAGCATTTAGTTTTATGGCTAACCATAATCCGGCGCTAGGTACTGCAACTTTTAAAAATACGGAGCTTTTAAAACAATGTACTCACAATGGCTTACTACATGGAGGGCCGCATTATGTATCTCATGGTATACAACCTTGTGTGCATCATACCTTTGCCCACGCCAAACCATTAGCAACTTTACTTGACCACTGGGATAATTTGCCTAAAATAAATACTTTAACGCCTTTACCTAGAGCTATTGCCGATGGAGAGCGGTATTTTAAAGAGTTAGATGTTTCACTGTTTAGCAAAGGAGATTGGAGAGGAACCATTTCGGCTTACGATTCTGTCTATAGCCCAACGAAAGATGTAAGGCAAGCCACAGGAGCTTCTCTTGGAATATTGTACCACAACAAAGTGGGGTTACTTTGTACAGCTAGTACGGCAGTTTATAAAATGTTGGAAGCTTATAATCAGCAACCACAACCTGGAGAAGATTTTGCGTTAACACCAAGAATAGAAACTTATGTCGATGCCATTTGGTACAACAATTTGTTTGATTTAGAAGCGACATTTACTTCAAAAGATGATACCAATAGCATTGAATACAATGCTAAGGTGCAACTAAAAAGCGAAGCTTTTGAGCCGGTAAATGAAACCGCTTCAAATTTTGATTTGAATTACAGTTGTTCAGAAGAAAAGCTAGAAATTACTGCAAATACTAAAGAAGATATAAATAGCCCCACCGCTTTTGTATTACCAATCGTATCTCCAACCGGAGAAAAAGTAATGCAAGTTTCAGAACATGAAGTTTCTATTGAAAAGCCAATCGGAACAGTAAAAATTACTTCAAGTTCAGTCATAAAAATAAAAGATACACCAAAAGAGAGACTATTCAATATGGTGCCAGGCGTAGAAGCAGTGCCATTAATTATGCCTTTTGAAGATAAAAATCAAGTTAAAATTACTGTAGAAATTGTATAGAAAAAGCGTTTTATACGCTTCAATCGTTTTATAAAAACATCGAATAAATTAAAATTATGAAAAAACGAATCTACTTAGTAGCTGTTTTCAGTTTGCTAATCAGTTCTTGTAAAACGAAACCATCGACAGAGCAAGCGATTTCAGAGGAAAACACAAAACCTAACGTATTATTTATTGCAGTAGATGACTTAAACAATATGATAGGACCCATTGATAAATTTTCAAATGTAAAAACCCCAAATTTTGATAGGTTAGCTGAAATGGGCGTGACCTTTACAAATGCGCATGTACAAGCGCCACTTTGTGGCCCTTCCAGAGCGTCCATCATGACGGGTTTAAGACCCTCCAATACTGGTATTTATGGAATGATTGGCGATAATGAGATACGAAGACCAGATAATCCCGCAACAAAAGATGTTACTTTTTTACCTGAATATTTTGGAAAAAATGGTTATCACACCATGGGTATTGGAAAACTGTTTCACGACCATGCGCCTGATAGTGTATTTCATGAATCTGGGGGACGTGTAAAAGGGTTTGGACCACTTCCAAAAAAACGCTTTGTATGGGATGGTATTGGAAAAGGTATTAAAGGGGTACATGGTAAAACAAGTACAGATTGGGGGGCATTTCCAGAGAATGATACCTTAATGCCAGACCACGCTTCGGCTAATTGGGCTATTGAGCGTTTACAACGCGATTATGACCAACCTTTTTTTATGGGTGTTGGTTTTTTACGAGTGCATGTACCCTTATATGTACCTCAAAAGTGGTTCGATTTATATCCTTTAGAAGACGTAGCAACACCACCTTATAGAGCAGATGATTTAGTAGATATTCCAGATGTTGGTTTACAGATTAACGATTTACCTATGATGCCTTCTACAAAATGGGCGATTGAAAGCGGTGAGTGGAAAAAAATTGTACAAGCCTATTTGGCCTGTATCAGTTTTGTAGACAATGAGTTAGGACGTATACTTGACGCATTAGAAAATAGTAAATACGCTGATAATACCATTATTGTATTGTTGTCTGACCACGGCTATCGTTTAGGTGAAAAAGGCACTTTTGCGAAACATGCCCTTTGGGAAACTGCCACTAAAGCACCGTTGATGTTTGCTGGCCCTAGTTTGCCAAAAGGTAAGAGAATTGATGCGCCAGTTGAGATGTTATCTATTTATCCAACACTTTTGAAATTAAGTGGACTTCCTGCGAATGACAGAAACGAAGGAAAAAGCCTGGTGTCAATGATGCTAAATGATGAAGACATAGAAGGCACTTATGCGCTAACAACTTATGGAATGAATAACCATGCTGTTAGAACAAATCAGTACAGATATATTAAATATGAAGATGGAACTCAAGAGTTATATGACCATAGTATAGATTCTAACGAATGGAGAAATGAAGCTAATAATCCTAAGTACAAATCTAAAATTGAAGAATTAAAAGCTTTGTTACCAAAAAAGAATCTGAAGTGGGATTCAGAATCTAATTATACATTTCAACCTTATTTCGTAGAGCAGAAGGCACGAACTAGTGAAGATAACTGATTTTATAAATAAGGATTAATAAGAGCACTAGATTTTTGATGATTTTGTGAAAGCGCTTTAGCATTCAATTGAAAGCATTCATTTTAGTCGGGATTTAAGACATAAAAACGATTCTTATCACACCGTTTTATGATTTAGAGTCTCCTTTTTTGAGCCAATTCCTAAAAGTCTCAACAATTAGGCAAGATAGCTCAGGATAGTTTTTTAAATACAAAGTAATAATTTCCTATTCCCTTATGGAAAAAAAGTAAACATGTTAACCCACTTGTCCTTAAAATTAAAAATGAAATTGTTTAAACCTGTATTAAAAAAAGTATTAGTATTCTTAGTCTTTGCAATAGTTGTTAGTTGTGATTCTAATTCTAATAAAATAAAACAAACAGCGCATATCTCAAATCAAGATTTATTAGCGGGTTTTCAAAATCCACCGGCCGAAGCAAGACCCTTTGTGCGTTGGTGGTGGAATGGCAACAAAATCAAAAAAGAAGAATTAGATACACAATTAGAATCTTTAAAAAGTATGGGTTTTGGTGGGGTTGAGATAAACCCAATTGCGATGCCAGATGCTACACCTACAGAGGAAGAATCCTTAGTTTGGATGAGCGACAAGTGGATTGATCTTGTAGTGCATGCTTGCAAAAAGACCCAGGATTTAGATATGATTGCCGATATGATTGCTGGAACAGGTTGGCCTTTTGGTGGTGAATTTTTAACGAAGGATGAAACCTGCCAGCGCATGGTTACGGATGATATTTCATATGAGGCGGGTGATGTTATTGAGATAAGCGAAGATTATTTAATTGATTACTACAAGAACAAATTTAAAAATAGTCGTGACGAGAAACGTAACAGTGAACGCACAACATGGAGCCTTTCAGGTGTCTCATTGATGCCTTCTAATTGTAGTTCGATAGCTCAAATAATAGACCTTACCGAACACCAAGATAATTCTGGAAATATTTCATATAACATAAAAGGAGAAGGTAATTATATTCTGTCTTATCAATTGCTACAACAAGATTTTAGAGATGTTACTTTAGGAGCGCCAGGCGGTGCAGGACCTGTTATAGATCATTATAAAAAGGAAATGACATTAGCCTATTTAAATAGAATGAAAAAAATTTCAGAGCGTTCTGGTATTCCTTTAAATCAATTAATTCGAGCCTTATTTTGTGATAGCATTGAGGTGTCTGGTGCTAATTGGAGCGATGGGTTTTCTAAATTATTTTTTAAAACGTATGGATATAAATTAACCCCTTGGATGCCTTTTGTATTTTACCAAGGGCATCAAGATTATTCAAAAAGTAACTATACTAATAATTTTACAAAGGAATTCAAAAATCAAGTTAAACGTGTACGTTTTGATTTTAACAAGTTATTGGTTGAAACGTTTCTAGAAAATTTTACCAAAACTTACAAAACATTTTGTGAGGAAAATGGTATTTTGTGTCGCTATCAAGCATACGGAACACCGTTTTTAATGGGTATGTTAGATGGGTATATGATCCCTGATATTCCGGAAAGTAACAATTGGATTTATTCTGCCAAAATGAAAGATTCCACTTGGCAATGGAGCCCCTCTCATGGGTACATGATTTGGAATTTATATGCTTCTTCTGGGGCGCATTTAACAGGTAAAAAAATCACGAGCTGTGAATCCATGACCAATACCAATGGTGTTTTTAAGACCACGCTCGAAGAGATTAAACAGCATGATGATATGAATTTTATAACCGGCATTAATCATTCGGTGTTACATGGTTATAATTACTCACCCAAGGAAGCCCCGTTTTCTGGTTGGATAAGGTATGGTGCTTATTTTAGTGAGCAAAATACCTGGTGGAAACATTTAAGTAGTTGGGTAGATTATAATGCACGTTTGTCTTACATATTTCAAAAGTCGAAGGCAGAAAAATCCATGGCTATTTTAGGGCCAACATCCGATATATGGGGTGAAAAAGGGTTAGCAAGAGAACCTTTTCATTTAGAACCTGAGTATTTGTATAGATTATGGGAACCGATAAGTCAGTTAGGGTATTCCTGCGATTATATCAATCAGAATGTGTTGGCTAATGCCGCCGTAAAAGATGGCGTTTTGACTTATGGCGATATGCATTTTAAATTATTGGTTTTAGCAAGTTTGAAATCGTTAGATATTGACGCGGCTAGATTATTAAGGGATTTTGTTTCCTCTGGAGGAAAAGTGCTGGTAATTGATGGTTTGCCAAATAAGTCTTTAGGGTTTAGTGATTATCAGTCCAAGGATGCAGTAGTGTCGGATATTATTAATGAAATTCAATCAAAATATACGTCATCAATTGTAAGCGTGAACAAACCAAAAGCTACGGATGAACTACTAAGATGGACAAAAGAAGTTTTAGAAAAAACAGAAATTTACCCAGATGTGGAGATTAGCAACCCTAGTAAAAACGTTTTTCAAATACATCAATCTACTTCAAAAGAAATTATTTATTTCTTTACCAATGTAAGTAGGTATGAAACTTCAAATTTCAAAGCGGTATTTCCTATTCAAAATAAATATCCTTACATCTGGAATCCAGAAACAGGTGAACGCAAACCTTATTATTTTGAGGAGTCATCAAATGAATTAGACATCACTTTAGAACCTCTTCAATCTTTATTGTTAGTTTTTGAAGATGAAAAACCTGTAGTGAGACCCGAAAATTCAAAAGTTCAATTAGTAGATTCTAAAGCAATAAAAACCAATTGGGATGTAGTTGGGAACAGAGTTGATAATAAGAGTTTTACATGGACCATGGAGGAGTTATTGGATTTTGGATTTTCAAAAGATATAAGCCAAAACACTTTTGCCGGCAATTTAATATACAAAACTAAAATTACAGTTCAAGAAAATTTTACCCATTTAGATTTGGGTAACGTTAATGAAGGGATCACAGAGTTATACATTAATGGAAAAAATATAGGAAAACGATGGTACGGAAAAGCTATTTATCCCGTTGAAGATGTTCTTAAAAAAGGGGAAAATGATATTGAAATTCATTATACCACCGTTTTAGCAAATTATTGTTTGTCTTTAGATACTCCTGCGGTAAATAGATGGACAAATAGGTACAAAAATGAACCTCTTACACCAGTGGGTATGGAAGGACCGATAACGTTATTATCTTTTAAATTAAAAAATTAAACTAAAAATTATGAAGTATAAATCGATTACACTTCTGGTTTTCATTTTTTTAGTGATGACTCATTTAGAGCCATCTCATGCTCAATATGTAGATAGTAGCAAATCGTTAAACCAATATGCTTTCGACTTATACGGCGAATTAAAAGGTGAAAAGGAAAATGTTTTTCTGTCGCCATTAAGTACTTACTACGCCCTTTTATCGGCCTACGAAGGTTCTAAAAACAAAACAAAAACGGCATTTGAAAAGGTGCTGTATTTAAAAGATTCAACACGTTATAACTATAACGATTTGTATAAGCAGGAGAGTAATGCAGATAGCCTATTTGGTTTAAAAATTTCTAATGCCATTTGGGTAGATAAAAAATTTCAAGTAGAAACGGCTTTTAAAAATGTGGTTTTAAGTAAATATTCTTCAGATTTTAAGCAAACCAATTTCGCAAATACAGCATTGGCAGTAACAGATATCAACCGTTGGGTTTCAGATAAAACAAATCAGCGCATAACAGATATGGTAAACCCTTCAGATATAAATTCTGAAACAAAATTAATGATTTCGAATGCGGTTTACTTTAAAGGCGAATGGCTAACTAAGTTTGAAAAACTTAGAACAGCTGAATCAACCTTTTTCACAGATAATGAAAATCAATACAATGTTGATTTTATGAATATCACCGAAAACCTTAATTATTTTGAAAATGAATCCTTTCAATTTATAACTAAGCCATACAAAGATTCAGATTTGTCGTTTTGTGTATTATTACCAAAAACACTATACGGACTAGAAGCCATTGAAAACAATTTGAATGCCGAATTTTTTAATGAAATTTTAGAGCAAACAGTTTCCACAAAGGTATGGCTTTCCATACCAAAAATAAAATTGGAAACGAGTTATAAACTAAAATCGGCCCTAACAAATATGGGTTTAAATTCGGTATTTAATAATGAAGCAGATTTTTCTGGAATATTAAAAAATGAACCTTTGACCATTGAACAAGTAGCCCACAAAACCTATATTGATATAACCGAAGATTATACAGAGGCTGCTGCTGCCACAACAACTATTGTTTATATTAGAGGTTTGCCTTTATATAAAACGTTTAAAGTAGATCATCCCTTTGTGTTTTTTATTGTAGATAACAAAACCAATGCGATGGTATTTATGGGTAGATATGTTAAGCCTCAAGAAGGTAAAGTAATTGATAAAGCAAATTTTGTAGATAATTTACTAAAAAGAAATAACAAAAAATTAGATTGGGGAGGGAATGATAAAATTTTGATTCTGATTGCAGAACGAAAAAAATTTAAACCAATTGATATACAAGATGTGAATTTTAATAACATTGAATATCTGAAAGTTTATAAAAAGGAAGATGTTAAAAAATTCACAACCGAGGATTACTATGGCGTTGTTGTACTTAAACTCAAAAAAACAAAAAAATTAAAAAAAAATAGCATTAGAGAATGAAACAACAATTTTTAAAAATATTTGTTTTGAGTCTGGTTTTTACCCTTAGCGGAATTTGCAAAACAACAGCACAAAAGAACCTTAAAACTAAGAAACCAAATATCTTATTTATAGCAGTAGATGATTTGCGTCCGGAATTAAATTTTTACGGCGCCAATCATATTAAATCTCCAAATTTAGATAAACTGGCTAGTGAGAGTTTGGTGTTTAATAGAGCGTATTGTAACATACCTGTTTGTGGAGCATCAAGAGCAAGTTTGCTTTCAGGTATGCGCCCTACAAGACATCGTTTTATCGACCATAAAACTGAATTGGATGTGGATGTCCCAGGAGTGGTTTCGTTTCCCAAGCTTCTAAAACAGAATGGTTATACCACCATTTCTAACGGAAAAGTGTATCACCATAATAATGATGATAGTTTGGCGTGGAATAGCATTTGGTTTCCAAAGGGAGATACCCGTGATTATCAATTGGAAAAAAACATCAAACAAAATACAGCCCCAAATTCTCGAGGAGAGGCGTTTGAGTTAGCAGAGGTTGATGATAATGCCTATTTTGATGGTAAAATAGCTCAAAAAGGGATTGATGATTTACGACAACTAAAAGAAGGTAAACAACCATTTTTTTTAGCCCTAGGTTTCATGAAACCACATTTACCTTTCAACGCTCCAAAAAAATATTGGGATTTGTATGATAGAAGTAATATTGAACTTCCAGAAAGTTACGTACAGCCAGAAACTACCCCAAAAGAAGCGTTTCATAATTTTGGGGAATTGCGTAATTATGGTAACGTTCCCAAGTTTGGGGATATATCTGAAGACCTTGCCAAAGAACTCATTCACGGCTATTATGCTTGCGTGAGTTATGTTGATACACAAATAGGTTTGGTTCTTGACGAGTTGAAACGTTTGGAATTAGAAGATGATACCATAGTTATTCTATGGGGCGACCATGGCTGGAATTTAGGCGACCACAAATTATGGTGTAAGCACGTTACGTTTGAAAAAGCATTAAGGACGCCATTAATCATAAAAGTTCCAGGTAAAACCAGTGGACAGCAAACAAATGCCATAACCGAATATATTGATATTTACCCCAGTTTGGCAGAATTAGTTGGATTGAATGCTCCCGAAACTGTTGAAGGACAAAGTTTTGTGCCAGTTATAAATGGAGAAACACCAGATAAAGATTGGGGAGTATCTAAATTTAAAGATATGGTTACCCTAATCAAAGGCGATTTGTTTTATACGGAATGGACTAAAGACGATGGTGTTGCCTATGCGCGTATGTTATTTGATCATAAAACGGATCCTTTAGAACTTGATAACTTAGCAGAGAAACCAGAATATCAAGAAACAGTAAGCCATCTTGCTGAAGAGCTCAGGGCAAAATGGGGGAAAGATTTCTTAAATAAATAGTAGTTATGAAACGAGTTTTGTCTTTTTTAGTAGTGTTATCTTGTGTAACGTCATGTCATACAACCAAAAAAGCAAGTGCTCAAAAAAGTAATACCGACCAAGAATGGAATTTAGTTTTTCAAGATGATGGCACTAAAGATTGGACAAAGCAATGGACTTTGGATGGCTTGATTGCAACCGTGGAGCATTCAGAAGAAGGTATGCATTTTAAAGCAGGACCCGAAGCTAATAATGATGCGCATCATGGCGTATTATGGACGAAGGAATCATTTTCCGGAGAGGTTAAAATTGAATTTGATTACATTAAAACCGATAACGCTAACAAATATGTAAATATACTTTACATACAAGCAACTGGTGATGAAGAGGGTATTTATGAAACGGATATTTCGAAATGGAAAAACTTACGAGAGGTTCCTAAAATGAAGCTATATTTTGAAAACATGAACACGTTTCATATAAGTTATGCAGCGTTTGGAAATGATGGAGAAGGTTTACATTATGTGCGTGCCCGTAGATACCCGAAACCAGACGATAAACCCTTTAATAGCATCGTGGTTGAACCTTCATATGATATGCAAGGTTTTTTTGAAACTGGAAAACGGTATCATTTAACAGTTATTAAAACTTCAGCAAAATTAAGTTTTAAAATGGAGCATGAAGATAAAGTAGCATATTTTGAGTGGGATATTTCAGAAGTTGCGCCAATTATAGAGGGTAGAATTGGGATCCGTCATATGTATACCCGCACGGCTATGTATAAAAATTTTAAAATTTATACAAAGTAGGAAAATATCATCTTGCTGAAACCAACTAATTTTTTGAGTGTAAAAATTATAAAAAATGAGAACTTTATTAGTATTAAGATTTATCTTAATTAAAATGCATCCGCTCTGTCAAATAATTGCCTCCTTTACAGAGAGGCTACAGTAAAATTTACAAATAACAAATCAAAGTAAAACTATACTTTGTCTCATAGAAAACTATATATGATAAATTCAACAAAAATAACAATAGCAAAGGTGCTTCTGGTCCTACTTTTTTATATGCAAAATATGTATGGGCAAAATTCAGAACGGCCTTTTATTTTAGTAACCTCAGAGGAGCGCAAAAACATACTTAATAAAATTGAAAAGCAAGACTGGGCGAGTGAAATTTACAATAAGTTATTGAGTAAAACCAACAAAGAGGTTGATGTTTTTTACAAAAATCCGGAGAAATACATTAAACAATTGCCATTTAATTGGAGGAAACAAAAAGCCAACAGTTTCCCGCCTTTTTATGAAACAGACCATGTAGAAAATGGCGTGCATTTAAATTTAGATAATGCTACTGATGAAGAATGGGAGCCCGCCGAGTTATTGATTAAATACCTACAAGTTGCCTTAGACTGTGGCATGGTTTACTACATTACAGAAGATGAAAAATATGCCTATGTTGCTAGCAGTATTTTGTATGCATTTGTAAAATCAGTTCAGAAATCAAAACTTTCTGATTGGCATGGTAGAGGTGGTTGGTTGTTTCCCTACGATGGTTTTCGTGAAGTAAGAGTTATTGGATATAAAGTGCCATTAATTTATGATTTCATAGCGCCTTATTTAAATAAGAATGGTTTGTGTTTTGACATCATCAAAAAGAAAGATGTCGATTTTTCTAAAGATGAACTTCAACATGTTTGTAGAACCTATGCCGATATCACAATAAATTACGGTCATACCGGTTCGAATCATTCTGTTTTAGAAGCTCCAAGTTTAGTGTACAATGCCTTAGCTATGGATGATATAGCAGAGCGTGAAAAGTTGTTGTCATATTTTCTAACCGAAAATACCGAGAATCAAGATGCATTGAACGTGATGGCTCAAAATTATAAAAACAAAGGAGATATTTGGCCAGAAACTTCACAGTATCTCAATCATTCAACAGCTATTATTGCCCGTTTAATGCTTGTTGTTAACAGGTATAAACCCGAATTACAATTAGGAAAAAAGTACTCCAATATACTTTTTGCTTTACCTCGGTTGGATTATTTTGTTTATCCCAATGGTGAAATTATTAGGTGGGGAGACGGCCACAGAAGGGGTAGGGCACCCTATGAAGCATGCGAGGACGGCTATATATTGGCAAAAATGGATGGACTTACAGGAATTAAAGAGAGGCTTGGAGGTGTTATTAGTCGTGTTATGGCAAATAGTGAGTATCATAGATCCGATATGGAATCGATATTTTGGTATAATGATATAGATGAAAAGCCCGAAGAGTTTAAACTTAGTAGAACAGATAGGGTTTATCATGCCGGAATCGTTATGCAAAGAAATTTAAGTGAAACACTAAAACCAGAAGATGGTTTAATGTGTTTTGTTGGTGGCGCGCATATGATTCATGGGCACGCCGAGGGCATGAATATTGAATTATACGGAGAGGGGCAAGTGCTAGGGGTTGATAATGGCCGAGGAAGGTATGCCCAAGATATTCATGAAAACTACTCGCGAATTTTTGCAGCTCATAACACCGTAATTGTTAATGGCAGTTCTCAAGGTGAAGGTAAATGGGCCAACTTAGGCATCAATACCGTTAAATTGATTTCAATGGAACCCAAAGTAGGAGCGGAAGGTGTATCGCCATATAATTCATTTTCACAAACAAGTTTTGAAGATACAGGAGGTGAAAAAGCAGAGGCCAAACAAGAACGTACCTTGGCTCTAATAAGAACTTCGCCAACTACTGGTTACTATGTAGATGTCTTTCGATCAAAATCAAAATTGCCAAATGAATATCACGATTATTTGTATCATAATATTGGTGATGATTTAGTTTTTGAAAATTCAGATTTACAGTTTAATGCTACTCCAAATAGATACATGGCTAATGCCAATTCAAAATGGGATAGACGAACTTTTAGAAATCCTGGATGGCATTTTTTTAAGGATCTTAAAACTTCCAACTTGTATGGTGATGATGTTAAAGCAATCTTCAATACGGAGCAGTTAATAAAAGGCTCTATATACATGCAATTATACATACCAGGTTTTAAAAACAGAGAATTCACAAAAGTAAAAGCCCCGCATACTTTTGAAGCCCCAAAACCTTATGACGCATTACCAACGCCAACATTGGTTATTCGAAATAATGGGCCTGCTTGGGAAAATCCATTCGTAGTGGTTTATGAGCCCTTTAATGAAAATGAAAAACCTACAATAAAATCAGTTGAAAAGCTTGAAGAAAATGGAATTTATAAAGGATTGAAAATAGAAAGTGCCGTATCGTCAAACAATCTGATTCAATATATAATTACACAATCAAAAGATGCCATTTTTAGTAGTGAAGCCTTGGAGCTTTATTTTAAAGGGACCTTTGCCATAATAACTTTGAATGAAAAGCAGGAATTACAAAATATCTATATAGGAGAAGGTGAAAACCTTATATTTAAAAATGAAGTAATTACCACAAATAACGATAAAAGCTTTTTTAAAGCGTATTAATTTGTTTCACCTAAAGGAAACAAACATTAAAAATTTTAGTGTTGGGGGATAAATAAAGAGTTGTGATTTTTTATGAATATTTTTTTGAAAAATAATAGATCAGTTAATATTTCAATATTAAGTGTTTTTTTTCTTCTATTGCAGTGCACTACGAGTAAAAAGTATGCATCTTCTACTTTGGTCACTGCAAATTCACCTTCTGCTAGACATGAATGTGGTTTTATAGAAGTAAATGGTCTTTTTTATTTAATAGGAGGGAGAGGTATTAAGCATATTGATATTTATGATAATACCACTACAGCATGGCAAAAAGGTTCTGAACCACCAATTGAAATTCATCATTTTCAAGCGGTAAATTATGGCAAGGATATTTATATTATGGGAGCTATGACTGGTAAATATCCACATGAAACGCCTTTAGATAGAATTTTAATATACAAGATAGAGGAAAATTCATGGGTATGGGGCCAAAGTATTCCCGAATCTAGACGAAGAGGATCTGCCGGGGTAGTTGTTAAAGGGGACTACGCCTACGTGATTAGCGGTATTACTGATGGACATTGGAGTGGTCATGTGCCGTGGTTAGATAAGTATAATTTTAAAACGGGCGAATGGACTGTTTTAGAAGATGCACCAAGACCGAGAGATCATTTCCATGCGGCAATAAAACAAGGAAAAATTTATTGTGCAAGTGGTAGAAATTCATCGGCCAAAACCAATGAAACGTTTAGTCTTACCATTCCTGAAGTTGATGTTTATGATATTAACAAAAACCAATGGAAAACACTACCAGAATCATCTCACATACCAACTCAAAGAGCAGGAGCATCTAGTTTGATTAAAAATGGTTATTTAATGATAATTGGAGGTGAAAGCAGTAAACAAGAAATGGCTCATAACGAAATAGAGGAATTGGATTTATCCACTGGTAAATGGAGTACAGTTGGAAATTTAATTAATGGAAGACATGGAACGCAAGCGGTAATCTATGATAATAAAATTTATATAGTTGCTGGAAGTGGAAAGAGAGGTGGAAAGCCAGAATTAAGTACTTTAGAGGTGTTTTCTAGATAAAAAACTAAGATTTATAGTTTTAAATATGAAGTTAAATTATATAAAAATATCTCGAATTCTATTTTTCTTTGTTATACTAAATACTTTTTTTGGTTGTAAAACAGAAAAAAATCAAACTTTATTATTTATTGGGAGTTTTACAGATAAAAAACCAGGTGAGGGAATCCATGTTTATGAGTTTAATAATGAAACTGGAGAAAGCACTTTAAAATACACTGTGAACAGTGTTATAAATACATCCTATTTGCGTTTGGCACCAAATGGTAAGTATTTATATTCGGTAGTAGAAAGCCAAATGGATTATAACGGTAAGGTTTCAGCTTTTAAGGTCGATTCTATAAAGCAGCAGATTAGTTTAATTAGCACTCAAGATTGTGGTGGTAGAAATCCAGCTCATATAGAGATTGATAAAACAGGACATTATCTTACAAATTCAAATTATAACGATCCTAGTATTAGTATTTTTAAACTAAATGAGGATGGAAGTCTTAATCCATATAGCCAAATTCTAAGATTCAAGGATAGTAGTATTATTAAAAATCGTCAGGAAGCATCACATATACACTCTTCAAATTTTTCACCAGATAATGATTTTTTGTTCGCACATGATTTAGGGGCAGACAAAATAAGAGGCTTTCAGTTTGAACCTAAAAATCAGGATTCCATTATCCAAAAAGAAAATGCCATTAAGGTAAAACCAGGTAGTGGCCCACGGCATTTTACATTTCACCAAAATGGTAAGTTTGGTTACGGAATAAATGAGCTAAGTGGAAAAGTTTCCGTCTACAAATATGTTCATGGAAGCCTAACCTTTATAGCCGATTATATGTCTTATCAAGAAAAACAAGATATTTACAGAGCAGCGGATGTTCACATTTCACCTGACGGTAAATTTCTTTATGCCTCAAATCGCGGACCAAAAGAAGATAGTATTTCTATCTTTTCAATAAATCAGGAAAACGGCACTTTAAGTATTGTGGGGCATGAACCAACCTACGGAGAACATCCAAGAAATTTTTCAATGTCTCCAGATGGTAATTTTTTACTTGTTGCTAACCAGTTCTCAAATAATGTAATAGTGTTTAAAAGGAATTCTCAAACAGGAGAACTTAAAAAATTGCCTTTTGATATTAGGGTTAATAATCCGTCTAGCGTGCAAATGCGAACTTATAAAATTCCCTTTTAATTACATTTATAATGAATCTCTATTTATAAAATTAAACGGAACTTTAATTTTGCAACCTTTAGTCTTATTTAAAATAATTTCAGCCGTAGTCTCGCCCATAACTTTGAAGTCTGTTGATATGGTGGAAATGCCAAGTAAATCTTTTAAAGGCGTCTCGTTATATGATATGATACCAATATCTTTACCTAGTTTGTATTCATCCTCACGAACTTGCTTAACAAGGCTAACCAAGTCTGTTTCTTCAATAGTAATAAATAAATCACCACGTTTTAATATCATATCGTCGTATACTTTATTTAAAATTTCAAAATCCAGCTTATGTTCAACACAAAATTTCCGAAATCCATGTAAAATTCTTTTGGGGTAAGGGTAGACGGATTTTTCAGGATAAATTAGCATTATTTTTTCATATTTTTTTATTTTCTCCAACCCTTCAGTTAACGCAACATAAATATCGTTTTCAAAGTCCTGGTAAATTTCATTGGTTTTACCGTTGAATATGGGCTTACTATTATCTAATAAGATGAGCTTTTCCGGAGTTAGTTTTTTTAATTTTTCTAAAACTTTTTCTGTAAAACTAATATGTTCAAGATTTTCAGTTTTAAAATGAGGCATAATTATATAATAATCGTAAGCAGCCATATTTTTATCTAAGAGATTTAAAAATAAGGTTTCATCACAATGGTAAATATGCAAATCTGTGTGGGAATTGGCTCCAATAGAGTCTATGAAATAGTTGTAAGTACGTAGTTTATAGGTACTTAGTTTATTCATTAAAAATAGTATATTGACTTTAGATATTAACTTTGTTCTCGAAATATAAAAACCTTTTCCCCGAATAGAGGTGATAATATTCCGTTCTTTCAAAATACTATAGGCCTTTTCAACAGTATCCCTAGAAAGATAAAATTCTTCACTAAACATATTTATCGATGGAATTTTTTGATCAATTGTCAAATTACCATTAGATATGTTGTGAATGATTGAATCTATAATTTGTTGGTATTTAGGTACCCTTGAGTTTTCATCAATCTTAATAAATTTCATCATTTCCATCATATTATTCTAAATTAAAACTGTAAAAGTAAGAGTTTTTAATAAATCGAAAATTACAAAAAAAAGCTATCTAAAAATTAAACGTTATTAAAAAGAAAATATAATAAAATTTAAAGGTAATAAAGATTTAAGTTTTATTGTTGAACTCTTACGTTAACTTATAGGCGCTGAATTGTGCTGACGTATTTTTATGGATGCAAGTAAAATTGATTCAAATATTTAATACATAACAATTAAAATTAATTACTTTTAAAACTTAACAAGTTGTTATATTTCAAGTAATTATAAATTTGAAACAGAGTTTTTTTTTAATCCAATTAAGTATTATTTAGTATTACGGTATAGTACAGGATAGAAAACAGAGTTTTCGAATATATTTTTGGATTATAATTTATTTTAATACAATATGGAGCAAACTGTAAAGAATTTTAAATATGTCGATTATTTATGGGATGAAGTGAAAGCTGCCTCTCTAGGAGATAACCAAGTTGAATTATTTCTATATAGATCAAACATTCTTGGGTCAGATCTAAGAATTACTAATTATGGAGGAGGAAATACCAGTTGCAAAACAATAGAAACGGACCCATTAACAAATGAGCAAGTTGAGGTAATGTGGGTAAAAGGTTCTGGAGGGGATATAGGGACCTTAACTCGTTCGGGTATTGCCGGTTTATATACCAAACGATTGAGAGATTTAAAAAATGTTTACCAAGGTTTGCATGATGAAGATCGAATGGTGGGTCTATTTAACCATTGCATTTATGATTTAGATAGTAAAGCGCCATCTATAGATACGCCATTACATGGGTTATTGCCATTTGCTCATATTGATCATTTACACCCAGATGCATTAATAGCAGTAGCGGCCGCCAAGGACAGTGAACAAGTTACCAAAGAGATTTGGGGAGATACCATGGGATGGGTGCCTTGGCAAAAACCGGGGTTTGACTTAGGATTGCAATTGGAAAAATGTTTAGAAGATAACCCAGGTATTAGGGGTATTGTGTTAGGAAGCCACGGATTATTTACGTGGGGAGACACTTCTTACGAGTGTTATATGAATAGTTTGGAAGTTATTGAAATGGCTTCTGAATATATTACTAAAAAGATTAAAGAAAAAGGCAACGTTTTTGGTGGTCAAAAAGTTGAAAGTTTACCAAAACAAGAGCGTTTGGAAAAGGCCGCTCAAATAATGCCATTATTGAGAGGTTTGTGTTCATCGGAAAATCGTATGATTGGTCATTTTTCTGATACCGATGTGGTAATGGAGTACATCAATAGTCATGATTTAGAAAGATTGGCACCTATGGGAACGTCTTGTCCTGACCATTTCTTAAGAACCAAAATCCAACCATTGGTTTTAGATTTAGATAAAAATGAAGATTTATCAAATTCAAAAGCGGTATTGGAAAAACTAAAGCCAGCCTTTGAAGCCTACCGTCAAGAATACGCTAATTATTACAATACCTGTAAAAAGGATAATAGTCCAGCTATGCGTGACGCCAATCCTGTTATTATCATTTATCCAGGAGTTGGTATGTTCAGTTTTTCAAAAGATAAACAAACTACGCGTGTTGCTAGTGAGTTTTATATTAATGCTATCAATGTCATGCGTGGTGCGGAAGCTATTTCAGCTTACACATCATTGCCTCGTCAAGAAGCTTTTGATATAGAATATTGGTTGTTGGAAGAAGCGAAGTTACAACGTATGCCAAAAGAAAAGCCATTATCTAGAAAAGTGGCGTTGGTAACTGGCGCTGGTGGTGGCATTGGTAAAGCTATTGCTGATAAATTAGCAGCCGAAGGAGCTAATGTTGTACTTACAGATATTAATGAAGATAGTTTAAAAGAAGCTAATGCTACCTATAAAAGAGATGTAGCTACCTATGCTATATGTGATGTTACTAGTACAGAATCCATAGAAAGTGCTTACAAGAAGGCTGTTATTGAATTTGGAGGTGTAGATATAATAGTGCATAGTGCCGGATTAGCCATTTCAAAACCACTAGAAGAGACTACTGATAAGGATTGGAATATCTTGCAAAGTATCTTAGTAAAAGGACAGTTTGATTTGGCAAAACAATTTGCAGCCATAGTTCGTAAACAAGGTTTAGGAGGCGATTATATAGCAATAGCCAGTAAAAATGGTTTAGTAGCTGGACCTAACAATGTCGCATATGGAACTGCAAAGGCTGCTCAACAACATATGGTGCGTCTTCTAGCTGCTGAATTAGCAAAAGATAAAGTTAGAGTTAATACGGTAAATCCAGACGGAGTTATTGTAGGTAGTAAGATATGGGAAGGTGCTTGGGCAGAAGGAAGAGCTAAAGCAAATGGCATTACAGTAGAAGAACTGCCTGCATTTTACGCAAAAAGAAATTTATTGCATGAAATCATAACGCCAGATGATATTGCAAATGGTGTATTTTCTTTCGTGGGTTTGCTTGATAAATCTACTGGAAACATTATAAATGTTGATGGAGGCATGGCAAACGCCTTTGTTAGATAATAGAATAGTTTGTTATAATTAGTTTAGTTTAGTAAAAGAAAACTTCCATAGATATTATGGTTTATGGGAGTTTCTTTTCTTTTAGAGAAATTTTAAAACATGAAATTACAAAAAGATCAAATCTTAAGTTGCAATAAATCAGAAATGGAAAATCATAACGAAAGTTTTGATTTTTTATCTAATAAACTGAATAAGCAAGGACATGACGTAAACAATATATTGTCCAGATTAGCCGAATTTCAGGTAGCTATACCAAGTTGGGCATTAGGCGCTGGTGGAACTCGTTTCGGGCGCTTTTCTTTTTTTGGAGAGCCTTCAAGTCTTGAACAAAAAATTGAAGATATAGGAGTAATTCACAGTCTAACCCAAACAGCTGGAGCGGTATCATTGCATATTCCTTGGGATATTCCTTCTGATTACAAAGCCATTAAAGAACAAGCTGATGCACTGAACATAAAGTTCGACGCCGTAAATTCAAATACGTTTCAAGATCAAAAAAATGCAAAAGAAAGTTATAAGTATGGCTCTCTTAGTAATACGAGTAAAGCAGTTCGTGAACAAGCTATACAGCATAATTTAGATGTTATCAAGATTGGCGATAAATTAGGGTCAAAAGCGCTAACAGTATGGTTGGCAGATGGCTCTTGTTTTCCTGGGCAAAATAATTTTCAAACAGCATTTCAAAATACACAAGATAGTTTAATTGATATATACAAAGGATTGCCAGATGATTGGAAAATGCTGGTTGAATACAAACCATACGAACCCAACTTTTATAGCACCGTTATACAAGATTGGGGCGCATCTTTAATGTTGGCAAATGGTTGTGGAGATAAAGCCTATACACTGGTAGACCTGGGTCATCACCTTCCAAACTCTAATATTGAGCAAATAGTTTCTATACTGCAATTAAAAGGTAAGCTTGGTGGATTCCACTTTAACGATAGCAAATATGGTGATGATGATTTAACAGTAGGCAGCATAAAACCATATGCACTATTTTTAATTTTTAATGAATTAGTTTATGGTATGGCAAATAATCCACAAAATCCAGATTTAGCTTGGATGATAGATGCTAGCCATAATGTTAAAGACCCATTAGAAGATTTAATCCAGTCACTGGAAGCCATCCAAGAGGCCTATGCAAAAGCATTACTTGTTAATCAATCAGCATTAAAAGCGGCACAATTAGATAATGATGTTGTAAAGTGCCAGGAGATTTTACAAGGCGCTTACAGAACTGATGTTAGACCATTATTGGAAAAAGCTAGATTAGCCAATGGAGGTGTTATTAACCCAATAAATGCATATAGAACATTAGATATAAGAGGGCAGTTAATAAAAGAAAGAGGTAAACATACTGTTGCTACAGGATTGTAATTTATGTAGTATGAAACAAAAAGTAACTGCTGTTTTTGATATAGGTAAGACCAATAAAAAGTTTTTTTTATTTGATAAAAACTTTAAGGAAGTTCACAAAGAATATATTGCCTTTAAGGAAATAGTAGACGAGGATGGTCACCCAACTGAAAATCTTCAAGCCCTACAAAAATGGTTGAAAGATGTTTTTAATCAAATTCTTGAAGCTAAAGAATTCGAAGTAACCGCTATAAATTTTTCAACATATGGAGCCAGTTTGGTTCATATTGATGAAAATGGAAATCCAGTAACGCCACTTTACAATTATACAAAGCCCTTAGATAAAAGTATGATAGATAGTTTTTTTAATGATTACGGTCCAAAAGAAGACTTTCTAAAAACAACAGGGTGTGCAGATTTAAGTATGCTTAATTCTGGATTACAGTTATATTGGATTAAAAAAACAAAGCCACATATTTTTAATAAAATAAAATATTCTTTACACTTACCACAATATCTTAGCTATATTTTTACTGGTATTCCTTTAAGTGAATATACAAGCATAGGTTGCCATACTGCTCTATGGGACTATGAAAAAAAGGATTATCACAATTGGGTTTATCAAGAAGGTATTCATAAAATCTTACCTCCAATTGTTTCAACAGAAACAAGTATTAATATGAATTATAATGGTAACCGAATAAAAATTGGAGTCGGAATTCATGATAGTTCTGCAGCATTATTGCCCTATGTGAGAAGTGTTAAGAAAAAATTTGTACTCATCTCCACAGGAACTTGGAGTATTGCTTTTAATCCGTTTACTAAAAATCCTATTTCAAAGAATACTAACGATAAGGACGCCATAAATTACATGAGAATTAATGGAAAACCGGTAAAGGCCTCTAGATTATTTTTAGGAAATGAGTACAAGATACAGGTTGAAAAGTTGAATAAGTTATATAAGGTGGATGAAGATTATCATCGTACCGTTAGTTTTGATTTTGATACTTATTTTGAAATCATTCAGGATTTTAAATATTGTTTTAAATGGGAAAGCATAGAAGATAGTGATATGCCAGTGCAAACCCACATCTCTTATCACAAATTTGAACACGCCTACCATCAATTAATGACAGAGTTAGTTTTATTGCAAATTAAATGCATAAAAAAGGCCATTGGTGAAGATGAGATTACAAGACTTTATGTGGATGGAGGGTTTAGTGATAATGATGTTTACATTAAATTACTATCGCATTACTTTAGAGATAAAAAGTTAAGAACTACCAGTTCATCTTTGGGTTCTGCTCTTGGGGCTGCAATATCAATATCTGATACTAAACTAAACTCAAAATTTTTGAAAAAAAATTATGCACTCAAAAAGCATGTGCCATTTATCATAAGTGGATAAAATCATTTATTGATAAATACATTATATAAAAAGTGGTTTTTTAAATCACCGTATTTCTTAAATAGGAAAAACATGTCTAAAAATATAAGATTAATTCATCCCAGAGATCAAATTACTACAATAATCAGCAGGATTTATAAACGAGGCATGACAACTACCTCTGGTGGTAATATCTCAATAATTGATGATGAGGGTGATATATGGGTAACACCCTCTGCGATCGATAAAGGTTCATTAAGAGCATCAGATATTATATGTGTAAAAAAAGATGGCACCATTATAGGAAAGCATAAACCATCATCAGAATTTCCATTTCATAAAGCTATTTATGAAGCTAGACCAGATATTAAGTCAGTTATTCACGCGCATCCTCCAGCATTAGTATCATTCAGTATCGTACGTCAAATTCCAAATACCAATATCATATCTCAGGCTAAGCACATTTGCGGTCCTATAGGATATGCAAATTACAGGTTACCAGGTAGCGATGATCTAGGCGAAGTAATTGCTGATGAGTTTAAAAAAGGCTACAAAGCTATTATTATGGAAAATCATGGTACGGTTTTAGGCGGTAGTAATTTAACAGATGCTTACGAGCGTTTTGAAGCATTGGAGTTTTGTGCGCGAACCATATTATATGGTTCCCAAATAGGTAAACCAGCTTATCTCACAGATTCTCAAATAGCAGAATTTGAAGATCAGGCAACGGGAGTTTTACCAGAAATGGAAGAGACTTCTTTCCCGTCAGACGAGGTTGAAAAAAGACTGCAAATATGTAAAATTGTTCAACGTTCCTGTGAACAAGGGCTCATGATAGGGTCTTATGGAACCGTTTCTATGCGTTGGAAAAATAATGATTTTCTAATAACGCCTACGGGAATCAATCGATGGGATTTAGATATTGATGATGTTGTACAAATAAAAAATGGCCATCGAGAAGCTGGAAAAATACCTAGTAGAGCAACTTGGATTCATCAAGAAATTTATAATAGGAATCCAAAAGTGAATTCTATTATTATGACGCAATCACCTTATTTAATGGCTTTTGGAGTAACTAAAAGTTATCTAAATGTTCGAACAATTCCTGAGAGTTGGATCTTTTTACAAGACATAAATTCAGTGAAATATGGGGCCCATTTCAGAAAAAATAATAATTCTGAAATAGTTGACAATTGTGCTACAGCACTTATTATAGAAAACGATTCTGTAATTATTACTGGAGATAAGCTACTTCAAACATTTGACTATTTAGAGGTTGCAGAATTTAGTGCTAAATCTGTTGTTCTCGGAAATTCTCTAGGCGAAATGGTTCCAATTAATGACGATCAGGTTAAGGAATTAAGGGAAAAATTCCTATCTTAAAAATATTATTATTATGAAATTTGATACACGATATCCTTCAATTGATGATTTAAGAACAAAAGCTCAAAAAAAAATACCAAAGTTTGCCTTTGAATATTTAGATGGGGGATGTAACGAAGATGTTAATTTACATAGAAATACTTCTGAACTTCGTGAGGTACAGCTCAAACCAAATTATTTAAGAAAACATCATGGTTCATCTTTAAAAACTAAATTATTTGGTGTTGAGTATGATGCACCATTTGGCATCGCGCCAGTTGGTTTACAAGGGCTAATGTGGCCAAATTCACCTGAAATATTGGCTAAAGCGGCTTTTGAGCATAACATACCTTTTATATTAAGTACAGTAACTACCACTAGTATTGAACGTGCTAGCGAATTGACTGAGGGGAAAGCTTGGTTTCAACTTTATCATCCAACAGAAAACAGGTTGAGAGACGATATTATTAAACGTGCTGCTGAGGCCGAATGTCCAGTTTTAGTTATTCTTTGCGATGTACCAACATTTGGATTTAGACCCAGGGATATAAGAAATGGTTTGGCTATGCCACCAAAAATGAACTTAAAAAATATATTACAAGTTTTTGGAAGACCTCATTGGGGAATTGAAACTTTAAAACATGGTATACCTAATTTTGAAGTTTTGAAACCATACATGCCCAAAGGATTAGATTTAAAGCAATTAGGTAAGTTTATGGATCAAACCTTTAGTGGTAGATTAAATGAAGAGAAAATAAAACCAATTCGCGATATGTGGAAAGGTAAATTGGTTTTAAAAGGTGTAGCCTCAGAATACGATACCGAAGAAGCTATTAGATTAGGTATTGATGGAATTATTGTATCCAATCATGGAGGTCGCCAATTGGATGCAGGACAATCTACTGTTAAGCCATTAGCCACTATTTCAGAAAAATATGGAAATCAAATAGAAGTGATGATGGATAGTGGAGTACGCTCTGGACCAGATGTAGCGAGAGCTATGGCAAGCGGAGCTAAATTTACTTTTATGGGGAGGTCGTTTATGTATGGTGTTTCAGCACTTGGTAAAAATGGTGGAAACCATACCATCTCATTATTAAAAACAGAATTACAGCAAGTTATGGAACAGCTTTGCTGTGAAAAAACCACAGATTTCCCTAACCATCTTATTAAATAGTTTAACCAAGATAGTACAGGATAGACTTGTTAGAATGAGACTATATTTTAGATTCTAACACTTAAATTAGATAGTATCTTTAGAATTAATTTAAGTTTACTATAAATCGTAATAACTAACTATATGAGTCAAATAAGTATTGAAGAGGAAATTATTGAAGAAATTGCAGGAGGAGAATTTGAAAGAACTCCTGTGCCAAAATCTAAACTTAAAGGCTGGAAAAGCTTTATAGGAATGTATGCTGGCGAACACGCTGCAGGAACCGAGTTTATGATAGGGCCTTTATTTTTAACTGCAGGTGTTAGTGCTTTTGATTTAATAGTTGGTTTGCTTTTAGGTAATTTACTCGCAGTCTTGAGTTGGCGATTTTTAACAGCTGAAATTGCCATAAAAAACCGACTAACTTTATATTTTCAGCTAGAAAAGATTTGTGGAAAAAAATTGGTTACAGGTTATAATTTAGCCAATGGCATATTATTTTGTTTTTTGGCAGGTTCGATGATAACTGTATCGGCAACAGCCGTTGGTATTCCTTTTGATATGCCTATGCCTAAGTTAACAGATACCATGCCTAATGGTTTAACTTGGGTCATCATTGTTATTTTGATAGGTGCAGTTATATCAATTATTGCTGCTAAAGGTTATGATACAGTTACCAAAGCAGCTAATTGGATGTCGCCTGTAATTGTTGTTGCTTTTTTAGCATGCGGTATAGTTGCTCTTAATCAATTAGGAGTAAGCAGTTTTTCAGAATTTTGGGATATTTGGGGTGAAGGTTCAGAGCCTTTCCCTGGACAAATAAAATTCACTTTTTGGCATGTAGTTATATGGTCTTGGTTTGCCAATGGTGCCATGCATATAGGGATGTCCGATTTATCAGTTTTCCGTTTTGCTAAAGAAGCTAAAGCGGGTTGGACAACTGCGGCAGGTATGTATGTTGGACATTACATGGCTTGGATAGCAGCAGCTTTATTATACGCTGTATACTTAAAATCTCCGGAAGCTCAAGCTTTTTTAAGTAATGGTGATGCACCTCCGGTTGCTCCAGGACCACTAGCAAATAATGCCATTGGTGTTTTAGGAATCATAGCTGTAGTGTTAGCAGGTTGGACTACTGCTAACCCAACAATTTATAGAGCCGGTTTAGCTTTTCAAGCTATATTACCTAAACTATCAACTGCCAAGGTTACAATTTTAGCAGGAACAGTGGCTACATTAGCAGGTTTATTCCCTGCTTTCGCCATGAAATTACTTGGTTTTGTAGCGCTTTATGGATTTATATTGGCACCCTTTGGAGCTGTTATTGTATTTGAACATTTCTTTCACAAAAAGGTGGGGATTGTAAAAAATTATGCTGAATCTGCTAATCTGTCTTTTAATAAATCTGTATTTTGGGCCTGGGCTATTAGTTTTGGTATATTCTATTTTATATCAGTACAATTCAATGTATTTCTTTCTTTTGTTACACTCCCAGCCTGGTTATTGTGTGGGGTTTTATTCTTGGTTTTTAGCAAGAAGTTTCAAAAATGATAAATATATTTTATTGGTAGAATAAGGTTATAAGGAAAATCATAAACAACAGTTTATGATTTTTTTTCTATTTCAATTGTATTTTTAATAAAGATTAAAATCAATACAAGTAAATTTTAAGATTAAACTAAAATGAATTATTACTTAGGTTTAGATATAGGTAGCTCGTCTATAAAGGCGGCACTTGTTGATGTTAAAACAGGAAAAAGTATTGGTGTTGTGCAAGAGCCAGAAGATGAAATGGGTATGCATTCAGAAATAAATGGTTGGGCAGAACAAAATCCTAATGATTGGTGGTTACATGTTTGTAATGCCATAAAAAAACTTAAAAACAAATATCAAGTATCTAGCAAATATATAAAGGGTATTGGTATATCCTATCAAATGCATGGATTAGTATTAGTGGATAAAGAGGGTAATCTTTTAAGGCCAAGTATTATTTGGTGTGACAGTCGCGCAGTAGATATTGGTACTAAAGCCTTTGAAGAAATTGGTAAAGAAAAATGTGCAACAAACCTATTAAACTCACCTGCTAATTTTACGGCATCAAAACTAAAATGGGTAATAGATAATGAGCCAGAAACATATGAAAGGGTTCATAAATTTATGCTTCCAGGAGATTATATAGCTTATAAATTTTCTAATAGTATCAATACAACAATCTCAGGTTTGTCTGAAGGCATTTTTTGGGATTTTAAAAATAACTCCATTGCTGATTTTTTAATGGAACACTATGGAATTGATAAAGACCTAGTTCCAGATATAGTGGAAACATTCGGAATTCAGTCTGTTGTTGATGAAAAAGGAGAAATTGATAGTGGTATTGCAGCAGGAACACCAATTTATTATCGTGCAGGAGACCAACCCAATAATGCCTTGTCATTAAATGTGTTAAACCCTGGAGAAGTAGCAGCAACAGGTGGCACATCTGGAGTTGTGTATGCCATAACTGATAGTTTGTCTGTAAAAGAGAGTGCCCGTGTTAATAATTTTGCTCATGTGAATTATAAAATAGGAACTCATCCTAGAATAGGAAAATTGTTATGTATTAATGGCGCTGGTATTCAATATCGCTGGTTACTTAATAATTTAGACGTAGAATCTTATGAGGAAATGAATAATCTTGCCGCTAAGATTCCAATTGGATCTGATGGTGTTTGTTTAATTCCATTTGGAAATGGTTCAGAACGTATGTTAAATAATAAGGAAATTGGAACACGAATTGTAAACCTCAATTTGAATAACCATAATAAAGGGCATTTATGTAGAGCTGCTTTAGAAGGTATTGCTTTTTCATTTGTTTATGGTATGGAAATTTTAAAATCGGATGGAATTAATCCGGAAGTAATGAGAGCCGGTAACGATAATTTATTTCGCTCAGAAATTTTCGCAAATACGGTTGCCACATTAATAGGTCAAGAAATAGAATTATACAATACTACGGGCGCCATTGGGGCTGCGCGAGCTGCAAATTTACATGAAGGTGATTTTGAAGCTTTTAGTAAATCAATAATGGATAATGATTATGTCATGACTTTTAAGCCTTTTAAAGAAAAACAACTCTATTTAGAGGCCTATAACACATGGAAAAATGAATTAGAACTATTCATAAATAGATAATTTTATCTATTTATCAAGCCTTTAAAATTAAATGAGATCATATTTTATTGACAGTATAGTGCAGGATACCTTGAGTTTCATATTTCATTAAATTTGGAGATATATTCTACTGATATAGTTTAATTTCATTTAAAAAATGAAATTATTTAAAATTATAACATCATAAATTAATAAAGAGGAAAAATGGCATTTTTAGGAGATAGAGAATACTATAAGGGTATTGGAGATATTAAATTTGAAGGTAAAGAATCAGATAATCCATTAGCATTTAAATATTATAACCCTGAGCAAGTGGTAGCTGGTAAAACCATGCGAGACCATTTTAAATTTGCTATTGCTTATTGGCATACATTCTGTGGCCAAGGCAGTGATCCATTTGGTCCTGGAACTCAAAATTTCGAATGGGATAAATCATCTGACCCAATTCAAGCAGCAAAAGGTAAAGCTGATGCCGCTTTTGAATTTATTTCTAAAATGGGATTTGATTACTTCTGTTTTCACGATTTTGATTTAATTCAAGAAGGATCAACCTTTGCTGAATCTGAAAAGCGCCTAAATATTATAACCGATTATTTAAAAGAAAAGAAAGCAGCCTCGGGTATCAAATTACTTTGGGGAACATCTAACTGTTTTTCAAATCCAAGATATATGAATGGCGCATCAACAAATCCTGATTTTAATGTGGTAGCCAGGGCTGGTGGGCAAATAAAATTAGCTTTAGATGCAACTATGGCGCTTGATGGAGAAAACTATGTGTTTTGGGGAGGTCGAGAAGGATATATGTCACTTTTAAATACTGATATGGGTCGTGAGTTAGACCATATGGGCCAGTTTTTAGCGATGTGCAGAGATTATGCTAGAACCCAAGGATTTAAGGGCAACTTCTTTATTGAGCCTAAACCAATGGAGCCTATGAAACATCAATATGATTTCGATACAGCTACTGCAATTGGTTTCTTAAAAGAATATGGATTAGATAAAGATTTTAAAATCAATATCGAAGTGAATCATGCTACATTGGCACAACACACGTTTCAGCATGAAATGGAAGTTGCAGCCAAAGCAAATATGTTAGGAAGTTTAGATGCCAACAGAGGTGATTATCAAAATGGTTGGGATACAGATCAGTTTCCAAATAACATACAAGAAATTACAGAAGCTATGTTGGTTTTTCTTAAAGCAGGAGGTTTACAAGGTGGGGGTATTAATTTTGATGCCAAAATTAGAAGAAACTCTACAGACTTAGAGGATGTTTTCTTAGCTCATATTGGTGGTGCTGATACGTTTGCAAGAGCAATATTAACCGCGGATAAAATTATTAGTTCTTCATCATTCGAAAAATTAAGAAAAGAACGTTACAGTTCTTTTGATTCAGGAAAGGGTAAAGATTTTGAAAACGGTAAACTAAGTTTACAAGATTTATACGCTATAGCTCAAGAGAACGGCGAATTGAAATTACAAAGTGGTAAGCAAGAACTTTTCGAGAATATCATCAACCAATATATTTGATAATGAAATATAATAAATCGTTTATTTATGTAATAACATTAGTTGCTACCTTAGGAGGACTATTATTTGGTTATGATACCGCAGTAATTTCTGGAGCTGAAAAATCAATTCAATCTTTTTTAATTGAACCCTTAGGATTAACTTCTTTTTTGCATGGTATAACAGTTTCATCTGCTTTGATAGGATGTATTATTGGAGGCGCTTTATCAGGTTTAGTATCTTCTAGGTTTGGACGAAAAAAGGCCCTTATTATCGCGGGTATTTTATTTTTATTATCCGCGTTGGGTTCAGGCAACCCAGAATTTTTATTTTTTGAAAAAGGAGTTCCTTCCCTAGAATTACTATGGATGTTTAACTTCTATAGAATTATTGGAGGTGTTGGAGTTGGGTTAGCATCAGCAGTTTGTCCTATGTATATTGGAGAAGTTGCTCCAGCTGAAATAAGAGGTAAATTAGTTTCCTTAAATCAATTCGCAATCATTTTCGGGATGTTAGTGGTTTATTTTGTAAACTGGGGTATTGCAGATGGACAAACTATTGAATGGATAAACGAAGTAGGTTGGAGAAGAATGTTTATTTCTGAAGCTATTCCAGCATCAATATTTGCCATTTTAATGTTCTTTATGCCAGAAACCCCTCGGTATTTAGCATTACAGCATAAAGATGATAAGGCATTAGCTATTTTATCTAAAATAAATGGATTGGAAAAAGCTAAGGAAATTCTTAACGATATAAAAAGTACAGTAGAAAGTTCTAAAGCCAATATATTCTCTTATGGTAAAATTGTAATTATAGTAGGCGTGTTATTATCTGTATTTCAGCAGTTTGTTGGAATAAATGTTGCATTATATTACGCACCTAGAATTTTTGAAAGCATGGGAGCAGCTAAGGATGCATCCATGTTACAAACTATTATCATGGGACTTGTGAATGTTATATTTACCGTTGTTGCCATAATGACTGTAGATAAATGGGGAAGGAAACCATTATTGATAACCGGATCAATAGGAATGGCCATTGGTATGATAGCTATTTCTACATTAGCATTCTTTGATGTAATAGGTATTGCTACATTAGTATTCATAATTATTTATACAGCTTCATTTATGATGAGTTGGGGGCCTATTTGTTGGGTTTTAATTTCTGAGATTTACCCCAATAAAATTAGAAGTCAAGCTATAGCAATAGCTGTGGCCGCCCAATGGGCAGCTAATTTCTTTATCTCATCAACGTATCCTCCTATGATGGAATTTAGTAGTGGAGGTACGTATTTATTCTATGGTATAATGAGTATAATTTCAGCGATTTTTGTTTGGAAAATGGTTCCAGAAACAAAGGGTAAAACTTTAGAGGAAATGGAAAATATTTGGAAAAAATAAATCTCAAATAATTAAAAATAAAAAAACTAAAGGATTATTTTAATTTTTTTGGATTAACGCTTAAATTTTATGTAGGCTATTACATTTTGCTTTTGTCTTTTTTTTTTAGGAATGGATTCATTATTGAGAACCCTTAATGACCTAATGAGGTAACCCATTAACGGATGCCATCCGAACTATTAATGGGGTTTAACTTCCAACATATTGCACCAAAAATACCATAGGTTATTTTTGTTTTGTGAGATTTTTATGAGTTTACTTTTGTCCAAGTTCCATTATTCTTGTCGCTAAGAACTGCAGCATAAATAAATTTCATTCCTCTAACACCATCTTTAACAGTTGGGTAATCTGGTTTCGGAATTGTTTTACCCTTTTTAGCAGATATAAGGTGGTTAGCGAAATTCTTATAAATGGTACCAAAAGCTTCTAAATAGCCTTCGGGATGCCCAGCAGGAATTCTGGAAACATTTAACGCCTCTGGGTATAAATTGTTACCTCTTGGTGTAAAAACTTTTAAAGGGTCATTTAACCAATGTGTTATTAATTGGTTTGGATTTTCTTGATGCCATTCCAAGCTACCTTTTTCACCATATACCTTGATTGCTAAATTGTTTTCCTCGCCCAATGCTATTTGTGAAATAGACATCGTTCCCTTAGCGCCATTTTCCATTCGAAGCAACAAATTACCATCATCATCTAAAACTCTTCCTTTTCCAAACCTTCCTAAATCGGCTGCAAGTTCATCAATTTTTAAACCAGTAATATATTCTACTAAATTTTCAGCATGGGTCCCTATATCTCCCAACGCTCCGCCAATTCCAGAACGTTTTGGATCAACTCGCCAAGATGCTTGTTTTTGACCTGTTTTTTCAATAGATGTTGAAAGCCAACCTTGTAAATATTGTACCTGAACCTTTCTTATTTTACCTAGGTCGCCGTTCATTACCATAGCTCTGGCTTGTTTTACCATAGGGTGACCTGTGTAATTATGTGTTAAAGCAAATAGTTTACCACTTTTAGCAACTATATTTTGTAGTTCAATGGCTTCTTCTAATGTTAGGGTCATTGGTTTGTCACAAACCACATGGAAGCCGTTCTCTAAAGCCATTTTAGCGGGGAGGAAGTGTAAATGGTTGGGGGTAACGATGGATACAAAATCCATTCTTATATCTTCAGGAAGCTCTTTCTCTTTCAAAATCATTTCCTCAAAACTTGCATAGCACCTATCTTGAGCAAGGAATAATGCTTTTCCTGAAGCAATGGAGGTTTCAGGATTACTGCTAAAGGCACCACAAACCATTTCTATCATACCGTCAATAGAAGCGGCTTTTCTGTGTACATCTCCAATAAATGATCCCATGCCACCGCCAATCATTCCCATTCTTAATTTTTTTGCCATATTTTGATAATGATTTAGATAAAAATAGTTCCTTTTTTTATTTAGTTTTTTAATTAAATAGTGTTTAATTATTTGTTTTCAAATGTAACTGATTCAATGTATTATGATATTTTCCTATACTACGTAAATAAGGCTTTATATGAATTTACTTATCAGCTTTTAAATACCATACTTCAAACAAGATAGTAAAAAATTATTTTTTCTTTTTTATCTAAGGGTATAAATAAATTCGAAGTGTAATATTATTTGAATAGATAGAAAATTTACTCTTTAGACAATTTTTCATTTCATTTTTCATTTAAAACTTTGAGAATCATTTGTTTTATAAAATATTACGATAAGGCTATTTAGGGTTACGTATTATTTTTTGTTGAATGGGTAGATGAGATATAGAATAAACAGAAATAATCTTGACAAAAGTTGTTGTTTTGTCAATTCATGTAGTGGTTTTTTATTTTATATTTGCAAATATATTTTATCATACAGTTTAAAAAGGTTTTTCCTAAAAATTCATCCTAATCTAAATAAATATTCCAAAAACTGATGAACTCTTTTAAAGGGAGCATCGTATTAATCATAATTAAAAATGAATAAATTAATTGATCAACAAGCAGCAGATAATATAAGAGCACTTGCTGTAGCCATGGTAGAAAAGGCAAATTCTGGCCACCCTGGTGGACCGATGGGAGGTGCAGATTTCATGCATATTCTTTACTCTGAATTTTTTAATTATGATCCTTCAGATATGGAATGGCCATTTAGAGATCGTTTTTTTATGGATGCGGGTCATTTATCAACCTTAATGTATGCACAATATTACCTGTTGGGAAATTATTCTAAGGATGATATTTCGAATTTCCGTCAATGGGGTTCCATTACTCCAGGGCATCCTGAGGTAGATGTAAAAAGGGGCATAGAGAATACTTCAGGCCCACTAGGTCAAGGACATACGATGGGAGTAGGTGCAGCTATAGCTGCTAAATTTTTACAAGCACGTTTTGGAAATTGGATGAACCATAAAATTTACGGTTTTATATCTGATGGAGGTATTCAAGAAGAAATATCACAAGGAGCAGGCAGAATTGCAGGGCACCTAGGCTTAAGTAATTTTATTATGTTTTTTGATTCCAATGATATTCAATTATCAACTTCCACAGACGAAGTAACTACTGAGGATACTGCTATGAAGTATAAGGCATGGGGATGGAAGGTTATAACTATCGATGGGCACGACCACCATGAAATAAGAAAGGCTTTGCAAGACGCTAATAACGAAACGGAAAGACCAACGCTTATAATAGGTAAAACCATTATGGGGAAAGGTTGTGTTGCCGCAGATGGAAGTATGTATGAAGGACATTGTGAGTTACATGGTCAACCCATTGGTCATACAGGGGCAGATTATACAAAAACCCTATTGAATTTAGGTGCCAACCCAGAAAGTCCTTTTGATATTTTTGATGATGTAAGAGCATTTTATAAAAATATAATTACTGAAAAAACTCTAAAGGCAGCTGAAAAGAAAGCCGAAATAGCAGCTTGGAGAAAAGATAACGAAGCATTAGCCCATAAATTAGATTTCTTTTTATCAGGTGAATTACCAAATTTGGATTTTGCAACCATTGAGCACAAAGCAGGGCTAGCGACTAGGGTAGCTTCATCTAATGTTTTAGGGTATTTAGCAGAGCATGTAGAAAACATGATAGTGTCATCTGCAGATTTATCAAACAGTGATAAGACCGATGGTTTCTTAAAGAAATCATCAGCACTTAAAAAAGGTGATTTTAGTGGTGGGTTTTTACAAGCAGGAGTTGCAGAATTAACGATGGCCTGTATTGCTAATGGTATAGCGCTGCACGGTGGTGTTATTCCTGTTGTGGCAACATTCTTTGTGTTTTCAGATTACATGAAACCAGCCATTCGATTAAGCGGGATACAAGAATTACCGGTAAAATATGTATGGACTCATGATGCGTTTAGAGTAGGTGAAGACGGTCCGACCCATCAACCTGTAGAACAAGAAGCTCAAATTCGGTTATTGGAAAAACTAAAAAACCATAGTGGTAATTCAAGTTTCATGGCACTTCGCCCGGCAGATTCTGCTGAAACAAGTGTCGCTTGGAAAATGGCCTTGGAAAATAAAAAGTCACCAACAGGTCTAATTCTTTCAAGGCAGGGTATTAAAGATGTTCCTGCCAAAGGGAATTCAAGATACAATGAAGCATTAGCTGCTGAGAAAGGTGGTTATTTAGTAAAAGAGGTTGAAAATCCCGATGTAGTTTTAATAGCGAACGGTTCTGAAGTATCAACTTTAGTTGCAGCCACAGAAATCCTTGAAAAGGAAAATGGATTGAAAGTGAATATAGCCTCAATAATTTCAGAGGGCGTATTCAGATTACAATCCAAAGCCTACCAAGAAAGTGTGATTCCAAAAAACAAACCGTTATTCGGTTTAACAGCGGGATTGCCAGTAAATTTGGAAGGTTTGGTTGGAGAAAAAGGTAAAGTATTTGGGTTAGAGCATTTTGGTTATTCAGCTCCTGCCACTGTTCTAGATGATAAATTTGGATTTACGGGAGAAAAAGTAAGTAAAGAAGTATTAGAGTATTTAAAAACCTTATAAAAAACTAAAGACATGAAATTTTTTATTGATACAGCAAACCTAAACGATATTGCAGAAGCTCAAGCTTTGGGGGTGTTGGATGGTGTTACAACAAACCCATCACTAATGGCGAAAGAAGGTATTACAGGAGCTGAAAATATATTGGCGCATTATAAAAAAATATGTGATATCGTTGAAGGAGATGTAAGTGCAGAGGTTATTTCGACAGATTTTGATGGAATGGTTAAAGAAGGTACAGCATTAGCAGCTTTGCATCCACAAATTGTTGTAAAATTACCGCTAATAGCAGATGGTATTAAAGCATGTAAGTATTTTTCTGATAAAGGTATTAGAACTAACGTGACATTAGTATTTTCAGCGGGTCAAGCATTACTGGCGGCCAAAGCTGGAGCTACTTATGTATCTCCTTTTTTAGGAAGATTAGATGATATTTCGACTGATGGTTTACATCTTATTGCTGAGATAAGACAGATTTACGATAATTATGGATTTAAAACTCAAATTTTAGCAGCATCTATACGTCATACTATGCACGTTATAGATTGTGCAAAAATTGGAAGTGATGTTATGACAGGGCCACTATCTTCAATCACTGGTTTATTAAAACACCCTTTAACAGACATAGGTTTAGCCAAATTCTTAGAAGATTATAAAAAAGGAAATCAATAATATTAAATGATTTGTTGTATTTCAATTGATTAGTAAGTTAGAAAAGATAACGATGTATACCTTGAGATACAACAAATTAATTTAGCTGTTTATTTTATTATTTTTTGAATTTAATAATAGTAAACTTGAATTATTTTTAGCCAACCGAGGTGATTAACCTGATATATTTAAAAGGTCTCTCATTGGAGGGTTTGTTTTGAATAGCTGCGAGTTAGAACTAAACCATCGCATTTAATTTTTTGCCTGCTAAATTTACATAGCCTCAACTACAGGTACTTTTCAAAGTTCTTGCCATTAAAAAAATATTGAAAGTTTTTTATACTTTAAAGCACCATGTCATCAAAGCATACCACAGTTTTGAATCCTCTTTTCTTAAAATAGTCCGTCGGATTCACTTCAGAAGTGGCCAAAACAAAGTCACCGCCCCAAGCGCCTAGACTTTTTATACTTCCTTCAAAATCATCAAATAAAAGTTGTTTTACAGATACCTGTTTGGTGATTTTTGAAATGATGGCTTCATGAGCATCAATCAATCTTCGAAAATTTTCAAAAGTATTAGATTCAAGAATTTTGGTGGTTATGTCGTTAATTTCACTAATAGCAAATTTTGCGTTTTCTTTGTTTGAATGATATTGTTCAATGCCCTCACGACTGTTTTGCTTTTTATTGAGATGAACAAAATATAAGTAATTTTTAAATGAAGGATTAAAATCTACTTCTTTAACTATAGGTTTTTTGTCCTTTAATTGATAGGTAATTGGTTTATTGTGTTGTGCACATGCAATATCATAACCACTCCCACTAAATGAGTTTTTCAAAAGGGAAAACGCATCAATATTTGCCCATTGTGCTATATTGTTTACTAATGTTGAGGAAGTTCCCAATCCCCAATTTCGTGGAAAATCTAATTGAGTGGTAATTTTGAATCCATTCTCAGAATCTAAAAATTTAGGGTTTAATTGTTTAGCAGCGTTTAAAATTTGAAAGAGTCTATTTGAAATGTCTTCTTGAGGCGTTGGCAAAGAAGTTATCTGTTTGATTGAAAATGTTTCTTCAAACCAAGTAGCACTTTTTTCATCTAAACTTTGCCAAATAATTTTTGGTCCGTCAATTTCCTCTATAGTTAAAGATTGTCCGTATTTTGTTGCAACAGCCAGTGATAAAGCACCATCTAGAACCACATATTCACCGGTTAATAATAATTTTCCGTTACTGTAAAATCGTTTATTCACTATTGGTTTTTATTCTTAATTCGGTAATAGCTTCGGTTACAGCGCTATGGGTTACCGTATGGTTTTTGAAGTGTTCAGTTAATGTCTTTTTTTCAAAATCGTTTGCTTCAAACTGATTTAGAATATTCATTAAGTGCATTTTCATATGTCCTTGTTGGATACCTGTTGTGGTTAATGAACGTAGCGCCGCAAAATTCTGGGCCAAACCAGCTACTGCTACTATTTGCATCAATTCTTTTGCGGAAGGTTTGTGTAATAATTCTAATGATAATTTTACTAAAGGATGTAAACCAGTTAAACCTCCTATGGTGCCTAAAGCCAAAGGGATTTCCATCCAAAAAGTAAATATGCCATTTTCAACTTTAGCATGCGTTAGGCTACTGTAACTTCCATTTCTGGACGCATACGCATGTACACCCGCTTCAACAGCTCTAAAATCGTTTCCTGTAGCTAAAACTACAGCATCAATACCATTCATGATACCTTTGTTATGGGTCACGGCTCGATAGGGTTCTACCTCTGCAATTTTTACTGCTTGTACAAATTTATTGGCAAATGCCTCTCCTGAAATAGTATCATTATCACTTAAATCTTCAATGCTACAACTTACTTCAGCTCGCACCAAACAATTAGGAACATAGTTAGATAAAATACTCATGATGATATCAATTTGTTTTTCCTCCTCGGTAAACAAATTAAATTCCAAAGCCTCTTTCTTAAATGTTTTTGCAAATTGCTCTAGGCATGAATTAATAAAATTAGCTCCCATCGCGTCTAGAGTTTCGAAGGATACGTGCAATTGATAATAATTTTCTATATCACTGGTTTTATCACGTAATTCAATATCGATTATACCGCCACCACGTTTTTTCATGTTTTTGGTAATGGATTCTGTTTCTTCAAAAAGTTTGGGCTTTACTTTGGCGAAAAACTGCTTCAATGCATGAAAATCACCTTTAAAAATAAAATGTACTTGTCCAATTTTAGTAGTTGATATAACGGTCGTTTTAAATCCACCCCTTTCTAACCAAAACTTAGCGGCTTTACTGGCAGCAGCCACTACCGAGCTTTCCTCAATAGCCATGGGAATGGTGTAAAGTTTGTTATTTATTAAAAAATTGGGAGCTACTCCAAGTGGTAAATAGTAATTAGTTATGGTATTTTCAATAAATTCGTCATGAAGTTGTTGTAACTTTTCGTCTGTATTCCAATATTGTTTTAAAATGTTTTTGGCATCTTCGGCATTTGAAAAGTATGTGTCAACAATCCAATCAATTTTTTTTGATTTGGAAAGTTTAGAAAAACCAGAAATAGATTTACTCATAATGTGTTTGTCAGTGTTGCAAAGATACTACTCTTGATATCAATATTAAAAAACTTAAATTTAAACCAAATTATTTAAGTGTTAATATTGGCGGTTTTTTATATAATTTTTAGTAAACTTGATGACATTTTGTGAAATAAATATTTTTTTTAATGAAACCTCCATTTTTTTTGATTTGCCATATTGAAAATTTGTTTTTAGGACGTTGCATTGGAAATATGTAAAACAACAGAAATTATCAAATGAAATTCTTCAAATTCTCCTTTAGCATTTTCTTTTTTTTATCTACAATTTTATCGGCCCAAACAAAAGAAATAACCATTGAAGACATTTGGAGAGATGGTACGTTCAGGACAAAACGCATGGATGTATTACACTCCATGAATAATGGAAAGCAATATTCTGTTTTAAATTTTGATAGAACCAACAGAAGTACTTCAATAGATATTTACGATTATAAAACCCTTAAAAAGGTTAAAACTTTGGTAAACTCTTCTGATTTTGAGGCTATTCCATATTTTACAGATTACACATTTAATAAAGACGAAAATAAAGTTTTGTTAGCCATAGATGAAGAATCCATTTACAGACGTTCAACTTTGGGTAAATTTGTAGTTTATAATATTGCAGAAAACTCAATACATACGGTTGCAAACTATAAAATACAAGAACCTACCTTTTCACCCGATGGAGAGTATATCGCTTATGGTTTTGAAAATAATTTGTATTATAAAAACTTAGAAACGAATGAGGTAACACAAATCACTTATGATGGTAAGAAAAACGAAATAATTAATGGAATCACGGATTGGGTTTATGAAGAAGAGTTTCGTTTTGTAAGAGCTTTTGATTGGAATGTAGAAGGTGACAAAATAGCTTTTATTCGTTTTGATGAAACCAATGTTCCTGAATTTTCAATGGATATTTATGGCAATGATCTCTACCAAACCCAACAAGTTTTTAAATATCCCAAAGCTGGGGAAGCTAATTCATTAGTATCGTTACATATTTATGATGTTAAAACCCAAGAAACCACTAAAGTTAAGTTAGACAAAAAATATGATGATTTTTACATCCCCAGAATTCAATGGACCAACAACCCAGATGTATTGAGTGCGCAATACATGAATAGGCATCAAAACGAATTGGATTTATGGATGATAAACGCTAAAACTAATTCATCCAACTTAGTATTAGTTGAAAAAGATAAAGCTTATGTGAATGTAACGGATAATCTAACATTTTTAAAAGACAACAGTTTTATTTGGACCAGTGAAAAAGATGGCTACAACCATATTTATCATTATGACAAAAACGGTAAGTTAATAAATCAAGTAACCATAGGTAATTGGGAAGTCACCAATTATTATGGTTATGATGAAAAAACAAACACTATTTTTTATCAATCAGTAGAAAATGGTTCTATCAATCGAGATGTGTACTCGGTTAAGTTGAACGGACGGGATAAAACCCGACTAACAAAAAGTGATGGCACTAATAGTGCATCTTTTAGTGCTGATTTTTCTTATTTTATAAATTCCTTTTCAAGCGCTACTAACCCGCCAGAATATACTTTACATAATGCTGCTTCAGGAAATCTTATTAAAAGCATCAAAGACAATGATGAGTTATCACAAAAACTATTAGATTATAATACCTCAAAAAAGGAATTTAGCACCATCTACGTTAATGGAAATGACCTAAATATGTGGATGATTAAACCGGCCAATTTTAATGAAACTAAGCAATATCCCTTGTTTATGTTTCAATATTCTGGTCCGGGGTCCCAACAGGTGTCTAATCAATGGAATAGCGCTAACGATTATTGGTACCAATACTTAGCACAACAGGGTTATATTATTGTGTGTGTTGATGGAAGAGGTACAGGTTTTAAAGGTGCCGAATTTAAAAAAGTAACACAAAACGAATTAGGAAAATATGAAGTTGAAGACCAAATTCAAGCAGCAAAACAATTAGGAAAATTACCATATATTGACGCCAGTAGAATAGGTATTTGGGGTTGGAGTTTTGGTGGTTTTATGAGCAGTAATTGCTTATTTAAAGGTAACGATGTATTTAAAATGGCCATAGCGGTTGCTCCAGTAAGTAGCTGGCGTTTTTATGATACCATTTATACCGAGCGCTACATGATGACGCCACAAGAAAACCCATTGGGGTATGATGAAAACTCACCAATAAACCATGTAGATAAATTAAAAGGCGATTTTCTTTTAGTGCATGGTTCAGGTGATGATAATGTGCATTTACAAAACACCATGCGATTGGCCGAAGCTTTAATTCAAGCTGACAAGCCATTTGATTGGGCTATATATCCAGATAAAAACCATGGCATTTATGGCGGTAATACAAGGCTTCATTTATATAAAAAAATGACTCATTTTATCAACGAAACATTAGGCGATAAAATACATAAGGATGCTGCTAGCAAAGAAAAAAGTGAAGTAAAAATTAAAGGGTAAACTCTAACTAACTAAAATAATTTATGGCAGATAATGTAACAACAAAGCAAAAAGAATTATTTGGGCATCCAATTGGGCTATATGTTCTGTTTTTTACCGAAATGTGGGAACGGTTTTCGTTTTACGGAATGAAGGCGTTATTAATATATTATTTAGTGAAGTATCATTTGTTTGATGTTGACCATGGAAATTTATTGGTAGGTAGTTATGCGGCCATGGTTTATGCAACACCTGTAATTGGAGGTTACTTGGCTGATAAATATTTGGGATTTAGAAAGGCCGTTATTTTTGGAGGAATTCTTTTAGTTTTAGGGCATTTGGGGATGGTTTTTGAGGGCAATCAAGCCCAGATACTTGACGGTGTTTTACAGCAAGATAACCAAGCCCTACAGATTTTTTATTTTTCATTGTCCTTAATTATAGTTGGTGTTGGGTTTTTAAAAGCAAACATTTCTTCAATAGTCGGCGAATTATACGATAAAAATGATATAAGAAAAGATTCTGCATTTACAATTTTTTACATGGGCATTAATTTAGGATCGTTTTTAGCTACATTAATTTGCGGATGGTTAGGTGAAACCTATGGCTGGGGATATGGATTTGGTGCAGCAGGTATTGGTATGGTTTTAGGTTTATTAACATTTATCTTTGGACGGAAATTTTTAAATGATAAAGGAGAACCACCTAGTTTAGAATTGCTTAATGAAAAGCATTTTGGTTTAAAAAAGGAATGGATCATATATATAATGTCATTATTAAGCTTATTTGTTATCCAATTTATAGTTCAAAGGCACGAATGGGTTGAAAAAATATTGACTTTATCACTAGTAGCCTCGCTGATATTCATTATTCTAAACGTTATTAAACTAGATACAGTAAGTAGAGGAAGGCTTATTGCGCTCACAATTTTATCTCTTTTTTCAATTATTTTTTGGGCTCTGTTCGAACAAGCTTATACCTCATTAAACCTTTTTGCATCGGTAACAGACTGCAATATTTTAGGTATTCAATTAAAACCAACACAATTTTTAAGCTTTAATGCATTTTTCATTTTTACCATTGGCCCTATATTTGCTTGGTTGTGGGTGAAGTTAGGTAAGTATAACCCAAATACGGTCGTAAAATTTGCATTAGCACTTATTTTTGTAGGTTTAGGTTTTGGTGTATTGGTTTTTGGAGCAAATTCAACAGCAGACGGGATGAAAGTGGCCGGTATTTGGTTATTGCTTTGTTATTTATTGCACACCATTGGAGAGTTATGTTTGTCGCCAGTGGGGCTCTCAGCTGTTACAAAATTAGCTCCAACCAAAATTGTAGGCTTCATGATGGGATTTTGGTTTTTGGCAACTGCTTTCTCAGAATACATTGCAGGAGTTTTAGCTAATATTGCAAACATAGAAACTTCGAATGGGGAAATTACAGATACAACCCAAGCAATCAGTCAATATACCGTATTGTTTGATAAATTGTTTTGGGTAGGATTAATTTGTGGAATTATACTTTTATTGGCTTCACCACTTATTAAAAAATTAATGCACGGGATAAAATAAAATTAACTTAAAAATAAAATAATGAGTCAAAATTCAACCGATCAATTTTTTAAAAGTACCGTTTTAGGTCACCCTTCAGGGTTATTTGTGTTATTTTTTACTGAAATGTGGGAACGGTTCTCTTATTATGGGATGCGCGCTTTATTGGTACTATTTTTAACAGCTTCCCTTTTAGATGAAGGCTGGGGTTGGCCGCGCGAGCATGCCATGGCGCTATTTGGGTCTTATGTTGGACTGGTTTATCTATCAACTATGATGGGTGGTTATTTTGCTGATAAAGTGATAGGTTTTAGATGGGCGGTTGTAGTAGGAGCACTTTTAATGACCCTTGGGCATGCATCTATGGCTGTTGAAACACAATGGTCCATTTATCTGGGATTAGGACTTTTGGTTATTGGTAATGGTTTTTTTAAACCTAATATGACATCCATTATTTCTGAGATGTACAAAGATAGACCGGAGAAAAAAGATGGAGCCTATACTATTTTTTATATGGGAGTTAATGCCGGAGCATTTTTGGGTATATTACTTTGTGGTTATTTAGGTGAAAAAGTAGGTTGGAGTTTAGGGTTCGGTTTGGCCGGTATTTTTATGTTTTTTGGGTTAGTTCAATTTTGGTTAGCACAAAACATTTTTGGTAATATTGGTTTGAAACCTAAAAAAGAAGATGTTAATTCTGTTGAATCTCTTGATAATGATAAAAGAGTGCCATTTACTTCTTGGCAATTAGGTCTTATTATATTGATGGTTGCGTTGGGGTTAATATGGATTATTAATGCTCCAGTAACAACAATTTCAGAAGGGCAAATAAATATATTCTCTTTTTTGGGGGAAAATGGAAACAATATAGCGATTTTAACAGCCTTAGGATTATTTCTCATATTACTGTTTTATAGGTTTACTCAATATTCTAATATTACAAGAGAACGATTAATAGCTGTTAGTTTTTTTGCTCTTTTATCTGTATTCTTTTGGGCTATTTTTGAACAATCTCCTGGCACCTTAACCATTTTTGCTAGAGATTATACAGACAGGACTTTAGATGGCTCATCAGCAATTATTTTTAGAGTAGTTAATGCAGCGATTACCATAGTACCTCTAGGAATTATTACTTGGGTTTTATTTTTGCTTTTTAAACAAACCTTCGCAAAATATAAATGGGCGAATATTGTTTTAAGTTTAAGTTTTATAATAGTTTGGGGGATTGCCATCTGGATGTTACTAGATCAGCTAAAAGACGAAGAATTAGAAATTCCAGCATCATGGTTTAGTGTTTTAAATTCATTATTTATTATAACATTGGCTCCGCTATTTTCAAAATGGTGGGAGAGCAAATATAACCCTTCAGCTAACGCAAAGTATAGCATAGGCATGCTCCTTTTAGCATTAGGGATGGCATGTGTTGCCTTTGGAGCAATGGGCATAGAACCTGGTGCGAAAACGGCATCAGTAAGTATCATTTGGCTTATTTTAGTATATTTATTTCATACTATGGGAGAATTATGCATCTCACCAGTTGGCTTGTCCTATGTAAGTAAATTAGTTCCGGCGAGAATGATTGCTTTTATGTTTGGTGTATGGTATTTAGCAGTTGCTATTGGTATGAAAGGTGCAGGTGTTTTTGGAGAAAATATTGATAAAATAGCGAATGAGAACGGAATTAGCTATTTCTTTTGGATTTTAACTATTATATCATTAGTTGTTGCCGTATTTGCAATTGGAATGAAGCCAATCATAAAAAAGCTCATGCATGGCGTTCATTAATCGAAAATATGTTTTAAAAACTTATATTTTGAAGCATTTTTTGTAAGTTCGGAACAACTTTTGCAACCAAGTTTATCATGAAAAAGATATATTTTACATTATTGTTAGCTGTTTTCATATCACTTAAAAGTATGGCTCAAGAGAAATTAACTTGGCATACCGATATGAATAAAGCCTTTGAATTAGCTGAAAAGGAAAATAAAACCCTGATGTTATTTTTTACGGGTTCAGATTGGTGTGGTTGGTGCATTAGATTACAGAATGAAGTTTTAAAAACGCCCGATTTTGAAAAATGGGCCAAGGATAAAGTGGTTTTGGTTGAGTTGGATTTCCCAAGGAAAACCCCACAAGATAAGGAGATCCAAATCCAAAATTACCAAATGCAAAAAATGTTTAATGTAAGAGGTTACCCAACTGTATTCTTTGCAAATCCTGAAAAAACAGCCGAAGGAAAGAAGAATTTAAACACACTTGGTAGCACAGGTTACGTGCGTGGTGGCGCTGAAAAATGGCTGGAAGTTGCTAATAACATAGTTAAGAATAATTAGTTTATAGTTAATACTCAATAATATAAGCTCCCTTTTTACTGGTTTGGTGAAAAGGGAGTTTTCTTTTTTCGCAAATCATTTCCCATTGTTCTACATAAGTTTTATAATTACTACCATCAGCAATAATTTCCATCGGTTGAATAGAATCTATCAATCTATTTAAATTAATTTTTGGTGATTGTCTCAGTAGGACGTAATCCGGTTTAAAGGACTTTACATTATAAACACCTAGACTATCTACAATCAATAGCTTTTTGTTGTTGAGCTTATAAATGGGTTGAAATTTACTTTCTTCAATAGTGCTTACATGGCTTCCCACAGCAAAATCCTTGATGATGTGATTTTCATTTATAGTTATACTGTCAAAATCATGAGTCACTTTTATTTTGTTATTTTGAACATGGCCCAAAAGCGTATTTCTACTTTTATGAAATACAATAAATTCATTGGATGGTTTATTATATTCATTATAAATAAATGCTAATTGAATAAATACAACGGCTACTAAAAAGAGTTTTAAACTGGGAACATTCTTTTTAATGAAAAGTCTTACTGATGAAACAATCAAAAAATAAGAGACTAAAACATACAAAAGACTAAACGGAATATCCTTAAACAAAAAAGATTCTTGTTGGGAAACCCATCCTACAAAATCGTTCATCAAACTAATTATATTACCAAAGATGTTTGCCGTAAAATTTGGAAGAATATTTAAGACAGCTAAAAGAATAACCAAAATACCAAAACCTAATATGATTCCTAAAAATGGGATTATAACTAAATTGGAAATAAAAAATAAGCCAGGAAATTGGTGGAAATAATATAAACTCAAGGGAATGATTCCAAATTGTGCAGAAACCGTTATTGTGAACGTATGCCATAATTTATCGATAAGCCAATATTTTGGTTTCCAGAGTTTATATAAGTGAGGGTCAATAGCAACAATGGCAAAAACTGCCAAATAGCTTAATTGAAAACCAACATCAAACAAAAAAAGTGGCTTAAAAAGTAAAATGATAAACATTGAAATTGCCAAGGTATTATAAATATTGGTCGGTCTTTTAAGGTTTATTGCAATGGCTACAATACTAAACATGGTTACCGCACGAGTTACCGAAGCCGATAAACCTGCTATTAATGCAAAACTCCATAAGATGCTAACCAACATGATGGTTTTGATAAGTTTTCCATGTTTAAACCGTTCCATAGGTTTAAAAACAAAGCTTAAAATGATTAAAATAATGCCCACATGTAACCCAGAAACAGCTAAAATATGTATGGCGCCAGCATTGGTGTAACTCGTGAAAACTTCCTCGCTAATATCTTGGCGTTGGCCTAATAACAGGGCATTAATTATGGCAAGTTCGTCTGGCTTAAAATCATGTGTTTTAAGTTTTTTATTTATGAATACTCGTATGTTGTCAGCTATTCCAAAAAGAGTGTGAGATTTAGAACTCACTTTTAATAATGATGAGTTTGGTATAAACAATTGGTGATAGATATATTTTTTCTCTAAATATTTTTTATAATCAAATTGATTTGGATTTAACGGGTGGATTAAGTCTTTAAAATCTGATTTGGTGACATAAATAGCATCGACTTTTAAAGTAGGAGCTAAAGAATCTTTTTCAACGTTCAAAAGCGACTTTCCACTTACCTCATTATCATCAATTTCCAAGATTTCAATAGCGTATTTATCATGATAAATACTGGGTTTTAAAACTTCCCTAATTCTAAAAGTGATGGTTTTTAATGAGTCTATTCCAGCTGAAATTTGATTTGTGTAATGATTTTTATGGTTTTTTTGATTATGAAAATTAGCGATTAATATTCCAAGTGAAGTCATGGTTATAAAAACCAAAACTCCAAACCAAACAGTCTTTTCAAACTGTTTTTGGGCTATTAGGTAAACAATAGATGTCGCTACAAAAAGTAATATGGTAATGTATAAAGTAAGGTTTAGGGGTATACCATAAAAAAAATCGATAACAATGCCTAGAATGAGGCAAACGGTTAATTTGATAATTGTAAAATTGTATAGACGCATACTCATGTAAGATATAAAATATCCTATAGAATCCGACGGGCTTCCGTAAAGGCTTTTAACCAGTAATCTTCATTCAACCAAGATGTTATAACCCCGTTATTGGTAGTGGCGTGGATAAATTCGATGTTATTATCCCGTATATTAATAATCAAGCCCACGTGATTTATGGAGTTTCTTCGGTTACCCGTATTAAAAAAGAGCAGATCACCTGTGCTTACATCTTTTAATGAAATTTTATCGCCACGTTTAGCCATATCCCTAGAAATTCTTGGTAATATAACATCATAAGCTCTAAACGACTCGTAAACCAATCCAGAGCAATCCATCCCAGATTTTGTAGTGCCTCCCCATTTATAACGAACGCCCTCAAATTGTTTTGCATATTCAATAATATTTTCAGCTTTTGATTTGGATGGTTCTATTTTGTCATTGATTGAGTTTTCAACAGTATTGGCATTTTCACTAATAATTTTTCTGTTGATAATCTCTGTTGAAGCCTTTTTTTTGTTTTTTGCCCGTTTTGAAGATTTACAACCGCTAAAACTTAAAATGATAATGATTATGAAAACGATTTTCTTCATCAGAAAATTAACATTTAATAGATTTATAGATTAAATGGGCTGTTTTTTCACTGGCGCCTTTACCACCTAATGTTTTTTCCAATTCGTAGTAATCTAGAAATATTTTTTTACGTTTTTCAGGATTTAAAATGTTATCAAGTTCTTTTTTGAGTCGTTTTTTATTGAAATCATTTTGAATCAACTCCGTAACTACCTCTCTATCCATTACCAAATTAACCAACGAAATAAACTTTAAAGTGATGATTCGTTTGGCAATTTGATATGAAATCGCACTGGCTTTATAACAAACCACTTGCGGTACCTTAAATAAGGCCGTTTCAAGAGTTGCCGTCCCCGAAGTTACCAATGCAGCCGTTGAAACACTCAACAAATCATAGGTTTTATTTGAAATAAATTTTACGTTATTCGACTTTATAAAAGGCTTATAAAAACTGAAGTCTTGACTTGGTGCTCCGGCTATCACAAATTGATAATCTGGATAATTTTCAACCAAACTAAGCATTACTGAAAGCATTTTTTTAATTTCCTGTTTTCTACTTCCTGGTAGTAATGCAATTATAGGTTGATCTCCCAAATCAAATAGTTTCCTAAATTTAAATTCACCAACTTGGTCGCGGTTTGCAATAGCGTCAATTAAAGGATGGCCTACAAAAGTGACATCATAATCATACTTCTTGTAGAAATTCTTAACAAAAGGTAAAATCACATACATGGCATCAATGTCCCGTTTTATGACCTTTACCCTACTTGCCCTTGAAGCCCAAACCTGTGGTGAAATGTAATAATGTGTTTTAAAACCTTCTTGTTTAGCCCATTTAGCTATTCGTAAATTAAATCCAGAATTATCTATAAAAATGATAACATCGGGTTTAAACGCTTTGATATCTTCTTTACAGAAAGATATATCTTTAAATATTTTATTAAGGTTCATGATTACCTCAATAAACCCCATAAAAGCACGTTCCTTGTAATGTTTTACCAAAAAACCACCAACATCCTGCATCAAATCGCCACCCCAAAATCTTATGTCTGCATAAGCATCAATTTTTTGTAATGCTTTCATAAGATTAGACCCATGTAAATCGCCCGATGCTTCGCCAGCAATAATATAATACTTCATTTAGAAGAGTTTAAACACAAAAGTAAAAACAGCTATAAAAACAGTAATTAACAACACACCTCTAGCACGGTAGTCTTGTTTTTTTTTGATAAAAATAAAAAATGCAATTAAATTTAAAATAGCACCCAAACTAATTAGTTTTCCTAAAAAACCTTCATTAGCTGCAGCTTTAATTACGTAGGTAAAATCGTCTCCGTTTCCTAATAAGGTTGCTGCCAAAATTAAGCCTATCGCATTCGCAATTAAGCCAACAAACATGCCTATGAATATGTCTTTTTTATTCATTTAAATTCCAATTTTTTAATTCTTTTATAAAGTGGTGCGCGGTTAAATCAAATTGTACGGGAACCACAGAAATGTAATTGTTTTCTAGGGCCCATTCATCAGTATCTTCACCGCTATCTAAATTAACAAATTTTCCAGAAAGCCAATAATAATCTTTTCCTTGAGGGTTTTTACGTTTATCAAATTCTTCTACCCAATTGGCTTTGGCTTGTCTAGAAATTTTAATGCCTTTAATATTTTTTTTGGAAGTATTTGGAACATTTACATTCAAAACAATTCCATTCGGCAAACCTTGTTTCAAAACTTTTTGTACGATGGTTTTGATGTAGGGTTTTGAGGGCTCAAAATTAGCATTCCAAGTGTAATCCAATAAAGAAAAACCGATAGCAGGAATGCCTTCAATACCTGCTTCAACTGCAGCACTCATAGTACCCGAATAAATGACATTTATAGATGAATTAGAGCCGTGATTGATTCCAGAAACACAAAGGTCAGGTTTTCTTTGTAAAATTTCCCTGATCGCGATTTTTACACAATCAGCGGGTGTTCCAGAGCAACTGTATTCTTTTTGGGGCCCATTATCTATAAAAACTTGTTCAGCATAAAGAGTGGAGTTTAAAGTAATGGCATGCCCCATGCCACTTTGAGGGCTATCAGGCGCCACTACAACAACCTCTCCAAGAGTGTTCATGATGTTTATTAAAGTTCTTATGCCAGGTGCATTAATGCCATCATCATTGGTGACTAAAATAAGTGGTTTATTTGCCATAGTTGTCTTTAAAGCATCGCTAAAATACATAATTTCATTAGTAATTTGCTAAATTCTATGGTTTAACAAAAAATTAGTAACGATTAGCTTTATTGGCATGGTTTTTTCTTTATTTTAGTAGAAAATATTAGGCTTTTCTCAAGCAAATAAATATTAATAGATGAAAAATATTATGAGAAGGAATTATAAAATTCTGTCGCTATTGCTCGTTTTGGCATTTGCGTCATGTAGTTTTACGACTAAAAAATTCAGTAATCCCGATAAAGATAAATTACTCATTCAAATTATAACTTTTGTCTTAGAGCAGGGTCATTTTGATCCTATTGCTATGGATGATGCTTTTTCTGAAGAACTTTTTGATGATTATATCGGTAATTTGGACCCTGTTAAGAGGTATTTTTATGAATCTGATTATAAGGATTTTGAAAAATTTAAGTTAACTATCGATGACCAACTTAAAGCTACAGATATCACTTTTTTTAATGTAGTAAACGAGCGCATGTTAAAACGAGTAGAGGAAGCGAAACAAATATACAAAGAGGTGCTCTCTAAACCTTTTGATTATTCGAAAGACGAATATTTTGATACTAATTATGAAAATACTGAGTTTGTAAAAAACAAAAAACAAATGGTGGAGCGTTGGAGACAACAGCTTAAGTTTTCTACACTGTCAAATTATGATGATTTAAAAAAAGAAGAGAAGTTAGCTAAAGAAAAAGATCCTTCATATGTCATGAAGTCCGATGAACAAATAGAAAAAGAGGCACGTAGTGCTACCTTAAAATCATTGGATATTTATTTCAACGATAATGTAGATGATTTAAATAGAGAAGATTGGTTCGCTATTTATGTTAATACTATTGTAGAAGAATTCGACCCGCACACCTATTACTTAGCACCCAAAAATAAAGAAGATTTTGATGAGCGTATGTCTGGCAAATTGGAAGGTATAGGTGCTAGATTACAAAAGCGAATGGATTACATTAAAGTGGTAGAACTTATTTCTGGAGGTCCAGCTTGGCGAGCAAATGAATTGGAGGTTGAGGACATCATTCTTAAGGTGAAACAAGAAGATGAAGAATACCCTGTAGATATTGTAGGCATGCGTATTAACGATGCCATAAAATACATCAAAGGTCCTAAAGGTACCAAAGTTACCTTAACTATTAAAAAGGTTGATGGAACTATAAAAGATATAAGTATTACCAGAGATATAGTTGAGGTTTTTGATACCTATGCAAAATCTTCTGTGGTTGAAAAAGATGGTAAAAAGTTTGGGGTCATTAACTTACCCGCTTTTTATGTGGACTTTCAAGATTATAAGAACATAAATGCCGCCAAGGATGTTAAAAAGGAAATTGAGTATTTAAAGGCTGAAGGCATGGAAGGATTGGTATTGGATTTAAGGAATAACGGAGGGGGTTCTTTGCCAACCGTGGTAGATATGGCTGGTTTATTTATAAAAGATGGCCCCATTGTACAGGTACGTTCGACTGGTGAAGCTAAGGAAGTTTTAAAGGATAGGGATAAATCCATAGCTTGGGACGGTCCTTTGGTTATTTTGGTTAATGAAATATCAGCTTCGGCTTCAGAAATTTTGGCAGCAGCCATGCAAGATTATAAGCGAGCCATTATCATTGGTAGTAAACAAACCTATGGTAAGGGAACTGTTCAAAACGTTATTAATCTAAATAATATGCTCAGAAATAGTACTGCCGGCGATCTAGGAGCTTTAGCCTTAACGACTCAAAAGTATTATAGAATTAATGGCGGCTCTGTTCAATTGGAAGGTGTTAAAAGTGATGTGAATGTTCCAGGACGTTTTAGTTTTATTGATGTAGGAGAAAAGGATAAAGACAATCCATTACCTTGGGATGAGATAGATGCAGCAGTTTACACACCTTGGGAAAATTACTTTGATTATGATGCTACCATTCAAAAAAGTAAAGAGCGCATGAACAATAACAAAGAGTTAAAACTTATCGAAGAAAATGCTAAATGGGTAAAAAGTAAAATTGATGAAACTGTTTTTTCTTTGAATTACGAAAAATATCTGGCTCAAATGAAATTGAATGAAGAAGAATCAAAGCGATTTGATGCTATTTCAGATTATAAAACAAACCTAACCTTTGAATCTACAACTTTCGAAAAGGCACTTTTTGAAAAAGACACAACTGATTTAAAAGAAAAGCGTGAACGATGGCACGAAAGCCTCAGTAAAGACATTTATATTGAAGAAGCACTAAATGTTTTGGAGGATTTGAAAATTTCCTATCCTGTAAAAAAAGTAGCTTCAACAGTTAAAAATTAAATACATAAATGAGTCATAAATCAAACTCATTAAAACAATTGGCGCTCCAAAAGTTTAAAAAGAACTTCTGGGGCGTTTTTAGTTTTTATTACATAATTTTAGTAGGTCTTGTTTCTATTTTCGCTTATGTGTTTGCACCAGATAACTCTCAATATGCAAACCAAATGCATGTCTCCATTCACTCTAAAAAGCCTGGATTTAAAGTGACGATGCTTACCTTACCATCAAAACTGAATATAGATCAGGGTTTTTTTGATAAACTTTTCTTCGGAAAAAAAAATACAGATACCGAAGTGCCCATCTCTAAATATGAAGTTAAAGATGATGTTTTAATTTATAAAGAATATGCCTCTGATGGATTGGAAGGTGCTGAAAAAACGGTTTCGATCAACATATTCCCAAGTAGTTCAGTTAAAGATTTTATAAAAGAAAAAACCTTTTTGTTTGGTACCGATAAGTATGGTCGTGATTTATTGAGTCGGGTCTTGGTTGGAGCGAGAATCTCTTTTTTTATAGGTTTTGTTGCAGTTTTTATTTCACTGGTTATTGGAATTCTTATGGGAAGTCTTGCCGGTTATTTTGGTGGTAAAGTAGATGCTTTCATTATGTGGATAATAAATGTAACATGGTCTATACCTACGTTACTTCTAGTCATTGCCATTACACTGGCTTTGGGTAAAGGCTTTTGGCAGGTATTTATAGCAGTAGGTTTAACCATGTGGGTTGAAGTGGCAAGAGTAGTGAGAGGGCAAATTATAAGTGTTAAGGAAATGCAATATGTAACGGCAGCCAGAGCATTAGGTTATGATGATTTTAGAATCATTAAAAAACATATTTTACCTAATATTATGGCACCTGTTATAGTTATTTCTGCAGCTAATTTTGCTGCAGCCATTTTAATTGAAAGTGGGCTTAGTTTTTTAGGTATTGGAGCACAGCCACCTATGGCTAGTTGGGGTGCTATGATAAAAGACCACTACAATTATATTATCCTTGGGAAACCTTATTTAGCCATAATACCCGGGCTTTGTATCATGAGTTTGGTTATGGCGTTTATGCTTATTGGAAATGCCTTGCGCGATGCTTTAGATGTTAAAAACTAACTCTTTTATATTTAAAAAATTAAATCCGGATTTTTCTTCTTAGGCAATACAATTTTTTGTTGACAAAACTATTGCTTCTTTAACCTTTGGTTCTAAACGATTGTTTTTTCTGTGTTTTTGGTTTATTTCAATTTCAATGCCCAAATAGTTTTCTTTAAACTGTTTTCGCAAATAGGTGGTAAAACCATCTGATTTTCCTAAATAGGGGTAGTTGAAACGTACCTGTAATTTGGGGTTTAAAGTTTTTAATTCTTTTTTAAATTTTACACAAAATTGTTTTTCATTTTTTAAAGTAGAATCAAATAACAACCCTACATCGCAATGCCGTTCTTGTTCATTTAAAACAGGTGTAAATGAATGGATGGAAAAATGCAAAACGGTTTCGTTTTTGGTAATCCACTGTTTAATTTCCGTTTCAACTGCGGTTCGGTAGGGTAAATAATAGGTAGTAATGAGATGCTCTTTTTCTGCTTTTGATAGAGGTTTTGTAAACTCCGAAAACAGTTTGGGGTGATGCAAAGACCTATTAAGTTCTATCAGCAATCGGCTTATTTCAGAATACTTTGAAAAATCAGACATTGACTTTAAAGTTTTGAAAACATCCAAAGCACCAATATCATAACCACGATGCGAATTTAAAATTACCTGTGAATCATTAAAATACTTTTCAAAATCTTTAGGAATTTTATTCCCCCCATGTTCGCAGGTCAAAATAAGTTTCATCTGTTAATATTTGTTGATTTTTTATTGATCAGGTGCAATGGCCAGATTATTATTTTGGTAGGGTTGTAATTTTGTTAATGAGCATTTCATGGCATAAAAAGCTTGTTTTCTTGTAAACAGTTTGCGAGTTTTTTGTAAACTTTTTTAATATGAGCTTCTGAAAAATCATCGTTTATGGCTTGGAGAATCCGTGTTGATAATGTTCCGTGGTTTAAAATGGTTTCAATAGCTTCTTGAAATGTCTTGTCAATATCATTTTTAACCAAATTATAAAAATTTTGCCATACTTCTTTAACCGTTGAAACTTTATCTAAATTGAAAATTTTTAAAAACGACATGTTTTCAATTTTGTAGTTTTCTCCTTCCTCTATGGTTGGATTCAATATTTTGAAAAGGTTTTCTTTAGTCCATGTTTTTTGATTTTCCAACGAAACCAATTTCTCATTCACTAACAGTTTTAGAACTTCAATAATTAAAATACAAATCGCTATATCAGCTTTTGGGCATTCTTGTATATCAACCAATCTAATTTCAATGGCATTTCTATCAAACCGCGCTATGGCACCACGGGAATTTAAAAAATAATGGTCTAAAATATGTTCTGTATCGTGTGGTTTCGTGGCTTTATTGATAGGATTAAAAATGACTTCCTGATATTCTTTTTTTGTAAATACCTGTTCAGGAATTACCAATCCAGTCATTTCAGGGATTTCTTTTTGGTTGGTTTTATAGTATTCCAATCGGGTATCTTGAAAACCGGTTTTATGGCCTTCCAAAATGGGAGAACTAGCACTTAAACCTGGAATTAAAGGTAAAATAATACGAATGGCAGCATGTAACTTTTCAAACTCATTATCATCAAAAAAGGGTAGATTTATATGGGTACTTTGTACATTGCTCCAACCATGGCCAGAACAATTGAATATTCTATTATATAGCGCATAAACTTCGCTATAACTGTGTTTCCAGAGCTGCGTGTCCGTAACAGGATTCATTAAAGGGTGTGAAGCTGTAGGCAGTAAATGCGCATCTAAATCTTTTAAAATTGCATTAATTTCCTGTACATTTTTATGAAAAGTTTCCGATAAATTATTTAAACCAGTAGCAGGTCCGTTGGTTTTTATTTCAATCACATGGGCAACCAATTCGTTGCTCCAAGCAATAGTGCCATTTTCAATATCGTCAATCACACCATTATTTTTAAGCATTAAGAGTTCATCAACGATTGGCCTAACCTTTAAACTGGAATTATCTACAAGCATATATTCCAACTCAATTCCAAAAACCTCAAACAAATGATATTTTTTAGCCATTCTGTTCCAATCTGTTTTTTAAGGCATTTAAAATTTTAGTATATACCAAATCGCCATAAAATCTATCTTCAACTCCAAAATCGATATTTGGGTTATCATTTATTTCTATGACCATGGGTTTATCATCCACCACTTTGATATCGATACCCAATAATCCGTTACCAATAAGTTTAGCAGATTTTAAAGCCATTTTTAAAACTTTTTTTGGCACTTCCTCGATAGGGAGGCAATCCGCATCCCCATCTTGATCGTCTTTCTTTGTTGCCTTCCAATTATAAATTTGCCAATGCCCCTTTGCCATATAATATTTGCAAGCAAAAAAGGGTTCACCATCAATAATTCCAATACGCCAATCATAGTCAGACGGACAAAATTCTTGAGCAATAATCAAGTCCGATTCTTTAAGCATAGTAGTCGATAAATCGTAAAATTCCTCTAAGGATTTTGCCTTTTTAACACCAAATGAAAAGGTGGAATCTGGAGCCTTTAAAACACAGGGTAAGCCCGTGTACTCTATAACATCCTTTAAATTATCTTTATGAACAATAATCGTTTTAGGGGTATTTATATTGGCATTTTGTAAAGCTTCGGCCATATAAACCTTGTTACAACATTTTAAAATGGCATCGGGATAATCCACAATAGCAATGCCTTCTTGTTGTGCTTTACGAGCAAATGCATAAGCCTCGTTGTTAACTTCGGTACTTTGCCTTATCAATAAAGCATCAAAGGATGATAAGCGCGTTAAATCTTTTGGCTCAATAATTTCTGCATAAATATTCATTTTTTCGGCAATATCCACGAACTTTTTTAACGCTTTTAGGTTGCTTGGTGGTGCTGGATCGATAGGATTTACCAAAATGGCTAAGTCAAAATCGCTTTGGGTTAGTTTTAAAGTATCGTATCTCTTTTTTGAAAAATATTCATTAGCAAAAAAATGCACACTTTCCATATGTTCATCTGGAATTTCAGATTCTGAGATTACTTTAACACTTTGGATGTTCCACTTAGTACTAAAATTAAACTTTACTCTTAAAAAAGGAACCTGAAAATGTTTGTAAAATAGGGTGCTTAATTCTTTATATTTTTGCGCAACATTCTGTCCAAAATAAATACTCAAAGTGAATTCTTGAGACTTAATGTTTTTTAGGCTTTTCTGGATAATATCATCAAATTCATCGGAAACAATTCTAACCAATTTCATGGTTTTTAAATCTACAATATTTTTTACAGTAGGTATTGCTAAATGTCCTCTTGCCTCGGCTAAAAGCGATACATAATACCCTTTAGACTGGTAATTGTAATCTTTACAGAGATTAAAAATACGTGCCTTTTTTTGTAGTGAAAATTTAGGATTTGTAAGATAATCTTGTGATGAAATGACTGTTATATTCTCAATCGAAAAATTCCATTTCTCTGGTTGATTGACAACAATATATTTTTGCATTAACGTAGCATATGCTTTTTAAATTTAAAACAAAATTAGTGCTTTTAAATTTAAATTTTAATTGTTTTCAAGTATTTAAGTTTAAACTAAACTTAATTTTGCTAGTTGGTTTTTAGAGTAATAAAGACTAAAAAACGCCTCTGCAATTTTCTTTAAGCGATACGGTAATCCTGTCAACCTCATTAGCACTCCTTGGAATTTCTTCATCTGATAAACCAGGATATGAATCTAATTCTTTCCACTTTTCAATGGTCGAACTAAAATATTGGGAGGCTGCAGCGTCAGCTTCATAAATGATTATTTCATAGGATTCTCCTTTATCCCCTCCAAATCTTGTAATTACTTGCCATTCGCCGTTTCTTTTGTAAGAAGTATTTGTATGATCTGATTGTGGGTAGAATTTATTATTTGAAGGCTTCAAAAGCACCCAAATATCTTTTTCATGAGAATCTGGATATACCCCCATTGTTAATATTCTACAATCTACAGAATCTCCTGCTACAGGTGATATAACTTGTACTTTTTCAATTGGAAGGTTTATTTTTGATTTGTTACCTAATTCCGCCTGTTCTATTTGACCAAAATTCACAATGGAACCATAAGAATATCCTCCATAAATTATCAAGAGTACACCAAGTATACCCAACGGAATTCTTAATTTTGTATTGATTAAATTCAAGGTTTTTATGTTATCAGCAATGGCAATTAATAGAAAGGCTATGCCAATTATAATGATGACTAATTCTGCAGACATTTTTAAAAATTTTATTTAGTTTAGTTTTTTATTCAAAGTGAACTATTTCCTGAATAGTTGAGGGATCAAAAAAGTTATTAATTGTAACTAAGTTAATAATTATTCTTAAAAAAATCAAGAAAATGAGGGCAATAAAAAATCCTAATAGGCTCTCTATTAGGATTTTTATTAAAATTATTTGAAACTATTTTTTGTTATTCTACCAGAACCCAATCACCTTTTGCTAATAACGGTTCAGCTTGTTTGTATTTCAAGGTTTTATTTTCGCCATTTAAAACATGCTTGATGGTAACTTTATCATTGCGACCAATTTTGGGTCGATCTCGCACGATGGTTTCTACAATCTCAGATTTACGTTGTGTATTACCTGCAGCTCGGTTTTGTGCTGAACGTTCATCTAAATTTGGAATTTCATCCTTTTGAATGTTTAATTTTTCTTGCTTGCGTGCCCGAGCTTCTTGAATAGTATCTTGGGTTTCTTGAGGTAATTCTCCTTTAAATAAGAATGAAATCACGTCTTTATTCACTTGGTCAATCATGGCTTTAAACAATTCAAAAGCTTCAAATTTGTAAATTAATAGAGGGTCTTTTTGCTCATGAACCGCTAATTGAACCGATTGTTTTAATTCATCCATTTTTCGTAAATGGGTTTTCCAAGCATCATCAATAATAGCTAATGTGATATTCTTTTCGAAATCTGTAATTAACTGTTTGCCATTAGTGTGGTAGGCTTTCTCTAGGTCCGTAACTACATTTAAAGTTTTCGTACCGTCCGTAAAAGGCACGACAATACGCTTGAATTTATCGCGTTGTGTTTCATAGACATTTTTAATCACAGGGAAAGCAATATCTGCATTACGCGACATTTTTTCTCTATAATGTTGGAAAGCTGTCTTATATATTTTTGATGTAATTTCTTGTGCCGATAATTTTCCAAATTCATCTTCAGTAATCGGTGAACTCATGGAAAAATAACGAATCAATTCAAACTCAAAATTCTTATAATCGTTAGCGCCTTTATTAGTTTCAGCAATGCCTTCGGAGGTATCAAAAATCATATTGGCTAAATCAACGCGTAAACGTTCACCATGTAGCGCATGACGACGGCGTTTGTAAACCACCTCTCGTTGGGCGTTCATCACATCATCGTATTCCAACAACCGCTTACGAACTCCAAAGTTGTTTTCTTCTACTTTTTTCTGCGCACGCTCAATAGATTTTGAAATCATAGAATGTTGAATCACTTCTCCTTCTTTTAGCCCCATGCGATCCATCATTTTTGCAATACGCTCACTACCAAATAAACGCATTAGGTTATCCTCAAGCGATACGTAGAACTGTGAACTTCCAGGATCTCCTTGACGACCAGCACGGCCACGTAACTGTCTGTCTACGCGACGGGAATCATGACGCTCTGTACCAACAATGGCTAAACCACCTGCTTTTTTAACTTCTTCAGAAAGCTTAATGTCGGTACCACGACCAGCCATGTTGGTAGCTATGGTTACTTGACCGGGTTGACCTGCTTGTGCAACAATATCAGCTTCTCTTTTGTGTTGTTTTGCATTCAATACATTGTGAGGTATTTTACGAATGCTCAACATTTTACCAAGTAATTCTGAAATTTCAACTGAGGTTGTACCAATTAAAACGGGGCGACCAGCTTCTGAAAGTTGTGTTACTTCATCAATAACAGCGTTGTATTTTTCACGTTTAGTTTTATAAACTAAATCGTCTCTATCATCACGTGCTATTGGGCGGTTGGTTGGAATTTCAACCACATCCAATTTGTAGATTTCCCAAAACTCGCCAGCTTCAGTTACCGCAGTACCTGTCATACCAGATAGTTTTCGGTACATTCTAAAATAATTTTGAAGTGTTACTGTAGCGAACGTTTGGGTGGCATCTTCTATTTTTACGTTTTCTTTTGCTTCAATCGCTTGGTGTAAACCATCAGAATAACGACGACCATCCATGATACGACCTGTTTGTTCATCAACAATCATTACCTTATTATCCATCACCACGTATTGGGTGTCTTTTTCAAATAAAGCGTAGGCTTTTAAAAGTTGGTTAAGAGTATGTATACGTTCGGATTTTACACCAAAATCTTTAAATAGTTCTTCTTTTAATTTTGCTTCTTCTTGTTTAGGCAAGTTTTGTTCTTCAATTTTGGCAATTTCAATACCTATTTCCGGTAAGATAAAGAAATCTGGATTGTCTTTCCCAGAAATATATTCAACCCCTTTGTCAGTTAATTCAATTTGATTGTTTTTCTCTTCAATAACATAATACAATTCCGCATCCACTTTGGGCATTTCACGGTTATTATCCTGCATGTAAAAATTCTCTGTTTTTTGAAGCAGTTGTTTGACTCCTTCTTCTGATAAGAACTTAATAAGGGCCTTATTTTTGGGCATACCACGATACACACGAAGTAATTGAAAACCACCTTCTTTGGTATCACCGGCAGAAATTAGTTTTTTAGCTTCAGCTAAAACACCTGTTAAATACTTTCGTTGAACAGCAACAATATCATCTACTTTTGGCTTTAACTCGGTAAACTCATGTCTGTCTCCTTGTGGAATTGGTCCAGAAATTATGAGAGGCGTACGTGCGTCATCGATTAAAACAGAATCTACCTCATCAACAATGGCGTAGTGGTGAGGACGCTGAACTAAATCATCAGGAGCATGTGACATGTTATCACGCAGATAATCAAAACCAAATTCGTTATTAGTTCCATAAGTAATATCCGCTTGATAGGCTTTACGTCTAGCAGCAGAGTTAGGTTGGTGGTGATCTATACAATCCACACGCAATCCATGGAATTCAAAAATAGGAGCCATCCATGCACTATCTCGTTTTGCAAGATAATCGTTTACCGTTACTAAGTGAACTCCTTTACCAGCTAATGCATTAAGGTAAACAGGAAGTGTGGCTACTAATGTTTTACCTTCACCTGTTTGCATTTCGGCAATTTTACCTTGGTGCATGGCTATACCGCCAATAAGTTGTACATCATAATGTACCATATCCCAAGTAATTGGTTTACCAGCGGCATCCCAAGAGTTTTTCCAAACAGCCTTGTCATCTTCTAAAGTAATGTAATCTTTATCTCCCGATAAACTTCTATCAAACTCATTGGCTTTTACTGTTATGGTTGTATTATTCACAAAACGTTTAGCCGTTTCTTTTACCACCGCAAAGGCTTCTGGAAGGATATCGTTTAAAACTTCCTCGGTAATTTTGTAAGCGTCATCTTTTAGTTTATCAACTTGTTCGTAAATATCTTCACGAGCATCAATGTCTTCCGTATTTTCAGCATCTTCTAACAGTTGTGCAATTTGCTCGTCGATAGCTTTGTTGGCTTCCGCAATTTTAGCTTTAAACGCGGTAGTTTTTGCTCTTAATTCGTCGTGAGATAGAGCTTCTAAGGCCTTTTCAAATGTTTTAATTTTATCTACCAAAGGTGTGATGGCTTTTACATCTTGTTTCGATTTATCGCCAACAAATACCTTAAGTACAGAATTTAAAAAACTCATGTGTATATATTTTATTGTTGCATTATTTTACTTGTGCAACACGTTTATTAATGTAATTTTATTGTATCTAAAAAAAGTATTCAAAGATACATTTTAGAACAAAAAAAAAGCCTCAAATCGAGACTTTTTAACTATTCTTTATGCAATATTATTAATATTCATCTTCATTCCAAAGATAATCTTCGTCAGTTGGGTAATCTGACCAAATTTCCTCTATCGAATCATACGAATCACCTTCGTCCTCAATCGATTGTAAATTTTCAACAACTTCCAATGGCGAACCAGTTCTAATTGCGTAATCTATCAATTCGTCTTTTGTTGCAGGCCATGGTGCATCACTTAAATAAGATGCTAATTCTAAAGTCCAATACATTTCTTGTGCGTTATTTTTTTTGCAAAAATAAATTTTTAGTTTAAACAAGCAAGAAAAAAATGAAATATTTAATCATTAATTCTAAGAACGTATGCTATTGTGTTTTAAACAGTTGAAATTTATGATTGCTTTGTTAATATTTATAGCAATTTTTGTGGGTTTTCCTTGGGTGTTTACCAATCGGGTCGGGCTTTACTCACTACACGGTAGCTAGCTTCAATCCCTAATGCTTATCAGGAATCCACTTAATTTCACTTGCTTGTAAGTCATTGGACAACTTTCGTGCCAACACAAAAAGGTAGTCAGAAAGACGATTAAGATAGGTTAAAGTATTAGCTTCAAAAGGTTCTAAATCGTTAAGTGCAGTTGCTAATCGTTCCGCTCTACGGCAAACACAGCGTGCAATATGACAGAATGACACGGTTTGATGGCCACCTGGTAACACAAAATGTGTCATAGGTGGTAAAGCATCATTCATGGTGTCCATTTCTTTTTCAAGAAGATCAATATCTTTATCTGAGATTTTTTCAATATTTAAACGTTCTTTACCACTTTTTAAAATAGCCTTTTCAGGGTCGGTAGCTAATATGGCTCCAACGGTAAACAGTTTGTTTTGAATTTCAATGATTAAATCTTTATAGTGTTGGTTGATGTCTTGGTCACGAATTAATCCCAAATGCGAATTTAATTCATCAACTGTTCCATAACTTTCAATGCGTATGTGGTGTTTAGGTACACGAGTGCCTCCAAATAATGCTGTAGTACCTTTATCGCCTGTTTTGGTGTAAATCTTCATATTACGAAGTTAAAAGTTAAAAGTTAAAAGTGAAAGGTTTTTTGCCACCAATTCACAAATGATAATTTCTTGGTAGTATACCTTGTCGAATAGAAAATTCAATAATAATTAAATTTAAATCCTTGATAAGCTTTATTTGTTTTTCTGACCAGTCATTTTTTTTAGCTAGCTCGAAGAAAAGGTAATTATGGGTTTGTATTGATGTAGTTGGGAATAATTCATCAATTTCATTGCTTTTTATTTTGACAAGTGTTTCTTGAACTTCTGATTTGAAATGACTTAGGTTTTTGTATTCTGTATAAAGGAAGTTTGATTTTTCATCAAAACTATTTAATATTTTGTTTAATAATATAGTTGCTTCATTTTTTAATTGTGTATTAGTCAATCCTTCATAAAAATTAGAATCAAATTTCTTTTTACCTTTTCTAAATTTGAGAATACCAACAATAATAATAACAGGTATAATCAACCAAAATGAATACATAAAGTCAAATTTAAGATAATCTAAACAACTTAACAACCCAACATCTAAACTCTTATAACAAAGTGCTCTTTAACTTGTTCTTTTCTAAAAAATACGAATCCCCAGAAAAATGTGTCAATAGTTACAGTGACTTTTGGGTTTGCTTTTATCGCTTCCCACGCTTTGGTCATGCCTTTGCTCCAGTAAATATCATCAAAAATAAAAACAGAGTTATTGTGTGTGGTTTCTAAAAGTGTCTCAAAGTAATTTAAAGTTGCTTCTTTTTGATGATTTCCATCAAAGAAAATAAGGTCGTAATAATTTGAGGTAAGTTTTTTTATCTCTTCTTCAAAATCTCCAACAATTAAATTAGTGTTTTTTAAATGATATTTTTTAAAATAACCTTTGGTGAATTCTGAAATATTAGGGCAGCCTTCAATAGCTGTAATGCTTGCTTTTGGATTTCCTAAACTCATGGCATGGGTTGCTATTCCCAAAGAGGTACCTAACTCTAAAATGGCGTTTGGTTTAAAATAATCTGAAATTCTATATAAAAGTTTAGCTCGTTTGTTTGTAGTACCGGCATTTTTAGCCATACTTGAAATTGAACGTCCTTTATGTTTCATAACATGGGAGCCAGCACCCAAATCGGTAACTTTAATTTTGTTCCTGTTTTTTAAGAGTGAGTTTCTGTATTTAGAGATTGATGTATAAGTTTCATTTTTAGTTTTATCATAAAAACATTTGGTTATTAAGTTATACACAAAAGGGGAGTGTACCCCATGCTGTTTACTGGACTTTAACAGGAATTTTATGTATTGAATAACTTGATAAAACATAAATAATTATCCTTCAAGTTTTGATGACAATTCAAACCAACGCTCTTCTTTAGTTTCAATGGCATCAATAATTTTTTGTAACTCTTCAGATAGTTTGTTAATCTGGTCCTGAGTTAAATCTGGATTGTTGAATTTATTTTCCAGTTCTTTTTTATCAAATGCCAATGAATTTAACTTGCTTTCAATGTTTTTGAGTTCTTTTTCTTCATTATAAGACAATTTGCTGACTTCATTTTGTTTCCAAGACTTGTTATCTTTTTTTGCTTCTGAAATATTTGGAATAATGGGTTGGCTATCTTCATAAACTCTGTAATCAGTATAATTTCCAGGAAAATCTTCTATAATGCCATCGCCCTTAAAAACGAATAAATGATCCACCACTTTATCCATAAAGTATCTATCATGCGACACCACAATGATGCAACCGGGAAAATCCAAAAGAAATTCCTCCAACACATTAAGGGTTACAATATCTAAATCGTTGGTAGGTTCATCAAGTATTAAAAAGTTAGGATTTTGAATTAGAACGGTGCACAAATACAAACGTTTCCGCTCGCCGCCACTTAGTTTTTCAACAAAATCGTATTGCTTTTTTCTGCTAAATAAAAAGCGTTCCAACAATTGTTGTGCACTAATTTGTCGCCCTTTTTTTAAAGGAATATAATCCCCAAATTCACGAATTACATCAATTACTTTTTGTTCGGGCTTAATGGTTATGCCATTTTGTGTGTAATACCCAAATTTTATGGTGTCTCCTTTAACAACTTTCCCAGAATCTGGTTTATCGGTTTGCGTTAAAATATTTAAAAAAGTAGTTTTTCCAGTGCCATTTTTTCCAATAATGCCAACACGTTCCCCTTTTTGGAATGTGTAATCAAACTTATCAAGTATGGTTTTATCTTTAAAGGCTTTGGATACTTTATGAAACTCTAAAATTTTGCTTCCTAAGCGCTCCATATTAAGTTCAAGTTGAACTTCATGATCGTTTCTACGTTGGTGCGCTCTGTGCTTAATATCGGCAAAATCATCAATTCTGGATTTTGATTTGGTGGTTCGCGCTTTAGGTTGGCGACGCATCCACTCCAATTCTTTTTTAAATAGTTGTTTGGCTTTACCAGTTTCAACGGCTTCTTGTTCAATTCTGGCTTCTCGCTTTTCTAAGTAATATGAGTAATTGCCTTTGTAACTGTAAAGTTGCCCTTCATCCAACTCAATAATCTCATTACAAACACGCTCTAAAAAGTACCGATCGTGCGTTACCATAAAAAGCGTGATGTTTTCTTTGGCAAAAAATGTTTCTAACCACTCAATCATTTCTAAATCTAGATGATTGGTAGGTTCGTCTAAAATCAATAAATCAGGTTTGTTAATTAGAGCATTGGCGAGTGCTAAACGTTTTTTTTGTCCACCAGAAAGTGTGCTAACCTTTTGGGTTAAATCTTCAAGTTTTAGTTTGAAAAGTATTTGTTTGTAAAGGGTTTCAAAATCCCAAGCTTGATGCCTCTCCATAGCTTCAAAAGCCTTTTGGTAAGCTTCAGTGTCGTCTGGGTTTAAAAGCGATTTCTTGTAATTTGAAATGACGTTTAGAATGGGATTATCACTAGCAAAAATGGTTTCTTCAACGGTTAAATGGTTATCAAACTTTGGGTCTTGTGAAAGGAAGGAGACCTTGATGTCTTTCCTGTAAATAACATTGCCAGTGTCTGCTTGATCATCTCCAGACAATATATTTAAAATGGAGGTTTTACCGGTACCATTTTTTGCAACAAAAGCTATTTTTTGGTCTTTATGAACACTAAAAGATATGTTTTCAAAGAGGGTAAGCTCACCGTAAGATTTTGATATATTTTCAACTGTTAAGTAATTCAAAGTGTATTTTTTTTGCAAATAACGCATAAAAAACCAAAAAACGGGTTATATGTTTTATTGTTCAAGGTGAAAACTTATATTTGTGATAAATCAATCTACCAAAATGAATAAATGCGCGATAGTTTTTTACTTAGCAATTTGTGTTTTGTTTTCTTCATGTATTACAAATAAAGACCTGGTTTACCTTCAAGATAAAGGTGACAAATCATCCGAAAAATTAATACTAAATCAATTACCTAAGCCCTACAGGGTACAAGTTAATGATATATTGAGTATTACAGTAAAAGCATTGGACGAGGAATTAGTTGGTATGTTTAATCCTGTTGGAGATTTTGGAGGAGCTAATCAAAGCCAAGGCGGTTTGTACTTTAATGGTTTTACGGTTGATTTACACGGAAATATTGAATTTCCTATTTTAGGAAAAATTAATGTGTTAGGATACACAATTGAGGAAATTAAAGAAAAAGTAGAACAAGAACTTTTAAAACAATACTTTAAAGAATCAGCTGAAATTTTTGTAACTGTAAAATTACCGGGAGTTCAATATAGCACAGTTGGAGAAATTGGAGCAGGGGTTCATACTGTATTAAAAGATAGGGTAAATATTATTGAGGCTATTGCAAATGCTGGAGATATTCCTGTAACTGGAGATAGAAAAGATATATTGATTATAAGACAATACCCAAATGGCCAAAAAATACATCATATTGATTTAACAGATATCAATGCTATGCAATCTCCCTATTATTTTATACAGCCAAATGATATCATTTTAGTTAAACCACTAAAGCGCAAAGCTATTGGCGCAGGACAGACCGGTATACAAAATTTAACCACAATTGCCTCAATTCTATCAGTGTTGGTGTCAACATATTTTTTAACAAGAAACTTGTAGAGCTTATAATTATGGAAGAAGAATTTGATGTATCAGAGTCACAATCACAACCAGCATTTGATTTTAAAGCTTTTATAATAAGGGTATTAAGTTACTGGAAGTTGTTTTTGTTGTTTATAGGTGTTGGTATATTTATTGTTTACCAACAAAATATTCGCACACAACAATCTTACAGACTAAGTACTCAAATTTCTATTGAAGAAGAATCCAACCCGCTATTTACATCAACTACAAGTTTAACATTTAATTGGGGGGGTGTTTCGGGTAAAGTACAAACAATTATGAATTCTTTGAGGTCAAGGTCTATTCATGAAAAGGTAGTTGATAATTTGGATTTTTACATTACCTATTTAAAGCAATCTAGATTCAGAAAAGATGATATTTACACATATTCACCCTTTAAGATTGATTTAACACCCAACACTAAACAGTTGTTGGATATCCCTATAAGGATAACCTTTCTTGAAAATGACATGTATGAGGTTTATATAAATTTTGAATCTAGTTTAGCAAGAACACAGAATTTCACTGACAAAAGCAAATCCAGCATAAGTGTTCCAGAAGGTGAATTTAAAAAGCAGTTTGCTTTAAATGAGGACATAAGTCTTCCTTATATAAATGGAATAATTTCTATTAGAGAAGATCGAAATGTTGCCCCAAATGAAGAATATTTTTTACAGTTTAATGATTTTGATGTGGTTGTTGGTAAATATAGAGGTAGTTTAAGCATTGATAACCCAAAAAATTCTCCCATACTAAACTTAAGTATGGTTGATGTTAACAAAGCTAAAATTGTTGATTACCTGAATGAAACTGTCCAGGTTTTAAGCGATGAGCAACTTAGCAGGAAAAACCAATTTGTTACCAATACCATAAACTTTATAGATGACCAACTGGATAGAGTAAAAACACAATTGACTTTAAATGCAGATTCTTTAAATAGGTACAAAGAAGAAAATAGAATTTTTAATCTAAACGATGAAGGCACTTATATAAACAACAAAATCATTTCTTTAGAAGATGCAAAGGAAAGTAATAAAACAAAACTTGCTTATTATACCAGTTTAAAAAACTATTTGGAAACCAGTGATTCGTTTACTGAAATACCTGCACCTGCAGTAGCAGGTATTGAAGATTCCAACATACTCAACAACGTTACAAGAATTAATAGTCTGTCCGTACAAAAATCTAAATATGGATCAACGGTAAGAAAAGACGCCACCATTTTTGCAGATCTTAATAGGCAGATTGATGGTTTGAAATTGGTTATTTTAGAAAACATCAATTCTGCAACAAATGAAATTAAAAGACTACAAAATTCAATAGATACCAAAATTGCTATTGAAGAATCTAAAATAAGAAAGTTGCCAAAAGCGCAACAGGAATTGTTTGATATACAACGCCAATATTCATTAAGTGAGAGAACTTACAATATGTTTTTGTCTAAACGTGGTGAGGCAGATATTATTAAATCAGCAAGTGTTTCAGATATAATGATTATCGATAAAGCGAAAGATACTGGTGCCATACCTATTGATTTAAAATTGAGTTCCCGTTATTTGTTTGCTATTATCGGAGGTATTTTACCTCTACTTTTACTGGCTTTTTTAATAACTTTTTTTGATAATAAAATACATAATCCGCAGGTTTTGGAAAATTTATCTAACATTCCCTTATTAGGTGTTGTGGGTAAAAATAACTTGGAAAATAACTTGGCAGTACATTTAAAGCCAAAATCAACCATAGCCGAAGCATTTAGATCTTTACGGTCTAGCTTGCAATATTTTTATAAAAAGCACAATTTAGAAGGTTCTAAAGCGGTTATGGTTACATCGTCTGTTAGTGGAGAGGGTAAAACCTTCTGCTCCATTAACATAGCTACTGTTTTTGCCATGAGCGGTAAGAAAACTATTCTGGTAGGATTAGATTTAAGAAAGCCTAAAATATTTGGGGATTTTAATATTGAAAATGATATAGGTGTTGTTAATTACTTGATAGGACAAAAAAAGATAGAAGAAGTTACCCAAAAAACCATGGTTGCAAATTTAGATGTCATTACTTCTGGTCCTATTCCGCCCAACCCGTCTGAACTGCTGATGAATGAAAATATGGATGATTTAATGGAAACATTAAAAAAAGAATATGATTTTATTGTTTTAGATACGCCACCAGTTGGATTGGTTGCCGATGCATTGGAATTAACTCAATATGTTGATGCTACTGTTTATATAATAAGACAAGATTACACCAAAAAAGGTATGATAAGTCTTGTAAATGATAAATATAACAAAGGAGAAATAAAAAATTTAAGCTTTGTTTACAACGGCTATAACCAAAAAGGGAAATATGGTTACGGTTATGGCTATGGTTATGGTTATGGCTATGGCTATGGTGCTTATGCCAATGGATATCATGACAATGAAAATTCTAAAAAAGGATTAATTGAAAAACTAAAAAATTTGTTCATAAAAAGTCGTAGAGTATAGGTTGGAGACTAGAATTTATAAAAAAGAAAACAATGTAAGTGTTTTCAAAATATTAAAGCAAAGTTTAAGAGACATATATGCCTCTAGGTTTTTAGCTCGTCAATTGGCCGAACGGGATATTAAGGCACAATATAGACAATCCTATTTGGGAATCATTTGGGCATTTATAGCACCAATTACAACCGCAATTGTCTGGATATTTTTAAGTAACACAGGAACAGTAACACTTTCTGATACTGGAGTGCCATATCCGGTTTATGCATTTTCAGGTACCTTAATATGGTCGATATTCAAAGAGGCATTAACAACGCCCACAAATAGTACAAATAGTGCTAAAAGCATTTTAAGCAAAATTAATTTCCCAAAAGAAGCTCTAGTAGTTTCAGGTATCTACAAAATGCTTTTTGATAGTGCATTTAAAATTGGTTTACTTATAATTTTAATGATTATTTACAAAGTAGGCTTTCATATTAACATGATGTTTTTTCCATTGGGACTACTAGCAATAATAGTGTTGGGAAATACAATTGGATTGATTTTAACGCCCTTTAGTATGTTGTATACTGATGTAGGTAGAATTGTAAATTTAGGATTGTCATTGTTCATGTACATTACTCCTGTAGTTTATACCATACCTGAAACAGGATTGATGAAAACACTAATGAATATTAACCCTTTGACACCAATTATGGAAGTTACCCGTACAATGCTTTTGGGTGGCGATTTTATTTATCTTAATTGGTATTTTTTGGTATTGGCTATAAGCTTGCCATTTTTACTAATAGGTTTGGTTTGGTATCGTATTTCAATACCAATAGTTGTTGAAAGGTCAAATGCATAATATGGATAATAACGATTTATTGGTTAAAGTTGAAGGTCTAAGCAAAAAGTTTTGTAAAGATTTAAAGACAAGCCTATGGTACGGTATTATTGATTTAATAGGTGGTTTGAAATCCAATAACAAAGTGCGTTTGTTGCGCACTAAAGAGTTCTGGGCATTAAAGGATATTAACTTTGAACTTCGCCGCGGGGAATGCTTGGGGTTAATAGGTCACAACGGCGCAGGAAAATCTACGTTATTAAAAATTTTAAATGGCTTAATAAATCCAGATGCAGGTACTATCACTATCAAAGGTCGTGTTGGGGCATTAATCGAATTGGGGGCAGGATTTAACCCTATTTTAAGTGGTAGGGAAAATATTTATAATAATGGCGCAATATTGGGTTTTACTCGTAAAGAGATAGATAGTAAATTAAATGAAATTATAGCGTTTGCAGAATTAGAGGAATTTATTGACATGCCTGTACAAAATTACAGCAGTGGTATGAAAGTACGTTTAGGTTTTGCTGTGGCAGCACAAATGGAACCTGATGTGCTTATTATTGATGAGGTTTTGGCGGTAGGTGATATTGGATTTCGTGTAAAATGTTTTAACAGAATTTCAGAGTTACTTAATAAATGTGCAGTTATTTTTGTCAGCCATTCCATGCCTCAAGTGGCTAGGATAAGTACTCATGTAATGCATATAAAAAAAGGAGTTGTTAATTATTTTGGAATAGATATTGCCTATGGTTTAAGTATTTATAATCAAGATTTTACCATTGAGGATACTACAATAATTGGTGAGGATATTAAAATTAACTCTTTTTTATTATCAGATAATGAAGGAAGAGAAAAAACGACTTTTTCTGCATCTGAAAGAATGTGTTTAAAATTAAACTTGGTTAATAATTCTGATTATAAAAATTATTTTATTAGTGTAGTTATTATGGATGCTAATTTAAATGGAGTAGCTTCTATCAACTCTTTGAGTCAAAATTTAAAATTTGATAAAACCAGCTATTCAACAGAAGTTAAATTTGAAAATGTTTTTACACCTGGCAGGTATGCAATAAATATTTATTTTGTAGAAAACATAAATTCTCATGAATATAAATTTGGTAAAACGTTAAGTAATTACAGGAATTTATGCCATTTTGAGAGTACAGGAGGGGTATTGGTGGGTACTGTACCCGTACAATTAAACTCAGAGTGGATTAAAACAATCTGAATTAATGAAGCTTAAACACAAACTGTTTAGAATAAAAGAAATAGCTAGAAAAAAAATTGCCAGCTTCAAAAACGACTTCTTATTTTTTAAAAAGCTATATTTTGGAAAAAAGAGTACATTTTCAACTCAAGTTTTAGATAGTTCTTCTAAGCCAACAGTTTTGAATCTCAATATAATAGACAGTTGTAATTCTAAATGCACGATGTGTAATATTTGGAAACGTGATGAAGCTCTAGAGATTACTCCAGAGCAATTAAAAAAAGTACTCTTGGATGACTTTTTTTCAGAGTTGGAGCATGTAGGTGTTACTGGAGGTGAACCTACTTTAAGAGAAGATTTGCCAGATGTTTATCAGAAAATTATTGACGCATTACCCAATATAAAAGGATTAAGTATTATTACTAATGCCATAATTGAAGCTGATGTAAAAAAAAGAATTTTAGAAGTAAAAGGGGTTTGTGATAGCCATAATGTACCATTTTCTGCTATGATATCCATTGATGGGGTCGATAAGGTCCATGATAATGTTAGAGGTACAAAAGGTAACTTCAAAACGGCTATTTCTGTATATAATTATTTAAAATATGAATTGAAAATACCAGTAGAATTTGGTTGTACAATATCAAAAATTAATGTGTGGGATGCTGACGACCTTTTGTTTTATGCGAAACAAAATAATATGTATGGGAGATTTAGAGTAGCTGAGACCATAAACAGGCTTTACAATCAGGATAGGGGTAAAGTAATTCGTAATTTTGATGAAGACGAAACCTATAATTTGTTGTTGTTTTTCGAAAAATTAAAACATTCATTTGAACCCAATGATATTTACAGACGAACTTATTCAAGTATTCAAAACATCCTAAAAGGAGGCAATAGATTAATTGGTTGTCCTTATCATAATAAAGGCGTGGTTCTTGGGTCTAAGGGTCAACTAAGTTATTGTGCTCCAAAATCAAAAGAAATTGGAAATGCTTTTGAGCAATCTCCACAGATAATTTACAAGGAACAATTAGAAGAGAAAAGAAGAATTCTTAAAGAAAACTGCAAAAATTGTATTCATGATTATCATGCTCCTATTACACAACATGAAGTGGAACTTCAACAAAACGAGATATTTTTCAATAAATATTTAAAAATTGAACAATTAAATAAAATAGTTTCTATAGCAAGATTAGTAAAAAAAATCCCAAAATCAAATTCGCTAAAGCGAATTTTTATAATGGGTTGGTATGGCACTGAAACAGTTGGTGATAAAGCTATTTTGGCTGGAATAATAGATTATTATAAATCAGAATTCAAAGGTGAAGTTGAGTTTGTTATTGGTAGTATATATCCATTTATTACAAAAAGAACTTGTTATGAATTATCTATAAATGCAACAGTTGTGTCAACAAAAACTTTTGAGCTTCTAGCTTATTCAAAAAGTTCGGATGTTATCGTAATGGGAGGAGGTCCTTTAATGGATATAAATGAACTATTTATACCCTTATTAGGGTTTAAAGTTGCAAAAGCTTATGGAAACAAAACAGTTGTTTTTGGTTGCGGTATAGGACCTTTAAAGTCTAAAAAATTTGAAAAAGCCGTTAAAAATATTTTGCAATATAGTGATGAAATAAAGCTGAGAGACCAGATAAGTATTGAAATTGCCAAATCTTATGGTATAACTAAACATATTGAATACTTTGGAGATCCAGCTAAGAAATATTTATTAACAATCAAGGATAACCTAGTTGTTGAAAAAGAAAACATCATAACCTGTTATTTAAGAGATTGGACTTTTGAATATTTTAATGGAACCAAAAATGAATTTTTAGTTAAAAAAAGTAGATTTGAAGAGGGTTTGGCAAGTTTAATTAAAAAACAAGCAAATGATAAAAATGTTAAGAGAATAGAATTTCATCATATGCACAATTTTGTAATAGGTAACGATGATCGTGATTTTTCACGTTACTTTATTCAGAAATATTTTAATAATGATGAAAGAGTGGTGTTCAATAAAAAGTTATCCACAGTTAATAGTATTTCAGAATCCATGAAAAAATCAAGTTTAAATATTTGTATGCGGTTTCATTCGGTCTTATTTGCTCACACCTTAGAAACCAATTTTATAGCAATAGATTATACACTAGGAGGTAAAATTTACAATTATCTTTTAGACCATGAGTGTTTATCTAAACTATGGAAAGTAGAAGATATTATAAAAAACAATAATAATCAAAAACATGATTTGCAAGATTTGTAAATATGAAATAAATCCAAGATTATTACTAAAAAGCAATGTAAATTTTGGTGATATTCATCGTTGCCCAAAATGTAAAATAACATTTACTTATCCTCAGCCTGATGCTAATACTTTAAATGATTATTACAATGGAATGTATTCTGATTTGACTATTTCATTTGATGATAAAAAAATGAAATGGGCACAACGTTCAATGCAAGGTTATTTAAAAGTATTAAAAAAGCTAAATGTTGAACTTAAACAAGAAGTAACTTTTTTAGATTTAGGAGGAGGTCTTGGTTATTATACAAAAGCTGCAGCTGAAAATAATTTACACTCCATATTGGTTGAAAAAGATCCAGTATCAGTCCAATTTGCAAAAAAACATTTAAAACTTGAAAATATTATTGAAAAGGATTTATATGAATTTTTCAATTCAAACGATAAGCAGTATGATATAGTTTTTTTTAGGCATGTAATAGAACATGTTAATGATCCCTACTCAATTATTCAAGGAATATCAAGCCTATTAAAAACCAACGGTATATTGATTATCGAAACTGATAACAATGCTGGTATTGAGCTACTAATTAAAGATGGGGTCAATAAGTTTTATGTAGATTTATATAAAAAAAGTTTTGATAATGTATCATTCATAAACTTATTAATCAAAAGACCGTTCGCAGTTGACCCACCACGGCATTTATTTGGTTTTAGAATGAAAAATTTGTCAATGTTGCTAAAATCACTAAACCTTTACCCAAAAGAGAAAATTCATTATCGTCTTGGTCATCCAATATACTGGCCAAATATACCATCACCCAACATTAAACAAATTATAAAGTCATTTTTAAAACTAAATTTGAGAACCTGTTTTAAATTGATTTTATCATATATGAATTTTATCATTAGAAAATTCTTAGAATTAATAGGTCTCTCCTCGGGAATTTGCATTTATGCCCAAAAACTATCCAAATGAAAATATTATTGGTAAACACATACGACAGAGGTGGAGCTGCAAATGCCTGTTTACGGTTGCATGGAGGTCTTATAAAGGAAGGATTCCATTCTCATCTTCTTTTAAGGGATAAATCAAAAAACATCCCTTTTGCTAATGTTTTCAAGCCGAAAAAAACTAAGCAAAGCTTAGTAAAAAAGCTATTTAATAGATACATAAAAACTCAAAAAAAATATAAATCAAAACAATCTAGACAAGACCTTTTTCTTCAAACAAGGGATATTAGTTTAGAACTATTTAGTTATCCAAATTCAAATTTTGATATTACTCAATCAAAATCCTATAAGGAGGCAGATATTATTAATTTACATTGGGTTGCTGATTTTTTAGATTATAAATCTTTTTTTAAAAAAAACACAAAACCAGTTGTATGGACCATACATGATATGAATCCATTCACTGGAGGCGAACATTATACTGAAAAATATTTAGGAATTAATGATGAGGGTTTTCCTATACCTAGAGTTGTTTCTGAGAAAGAAAAAAAAGAGTTCAAAAAAAACGTTAACTTAAAACTTAAAGCTTTAAAAAAAGTAAAAAACTTACACATTGTAACTTTAAATAATTGGATGTACGCAGAGGCAAAAAAAAGTGACGTATTTAAAAAGTTTCCTATTCATATTATTCCCAACGGAATAGATTCCTCCGTTTTTAAAATAATAGATAAAAATTATGCTCGAGGTTCATTAGGACTTCCAATGGATAAAAAAATCATTTTATTTGTAGCCGATTCCATTGATAATAGCCGTAAAGGTTTCACATATCTTAAAAAAGCTTTTGAAAAGTTAGGTAACAAAAATTTGGTATTGTGTGCTATTGGGCATTTAAATAAAGAAATTAAAGTCTCAGAAAAAATAATTGAACTAGGTCTAATTGAGGATGAAAATGTTATGTGTAATATTTATAATGCTTCAGATGTATTTGTTATTCCTTCTTTGATGGATAATTTGCCCAATACTGTATTAGAGTCTTTATTATGTGGAACGCCAGTAATAGGTTTTCCCGTTGGTGGAATACCTGACATATTAATTGATGGAGAAAACGGATTTATTTCTAGTGAGATTAGTGTTCAATCACTAGTAAATACTATTAACAAATTTATTAAGAACGAACACTTATTTGATAAGCAAATTATCAGACAAAAGGCTCTTAAAAATTATGCTCTAACTTTACAAGTGAAATCATATATTCAACTATTCAATAGTATTCAGGGCAAAAAAACTAGTTTTTAAAAAAAGATAGGGGTTTTATAGCACGAAGAATAATTATCAAAAAGTAAATTAATTATGGTTAAAAAGATTAAGAACTTTACTAAATGTTTTTTTAATTTTTTTGGTTATTCCATTCATAAAAAAAGAAAAATACAGAAAAAATCAGCATTAGATGAAAATGCTTTCATAATGTATAAAGCCATAGAACGTTGTGTTGAAAGAGGTTTAAAAATAAATACAGTAATAGATGTTGGTGCCTCAGATGGCATATGGTCCAGAGCTTGCATGAAAACATTTCCTGATGCCAATTACTTACTGATTGAAGCACAAACAAATCATGAAAACGGATTAAAAAAATTTAAACAAGAATTCGAAAATAGTGATTATGTGTTAGCTGCGGCTGGAAAAAAAGAAGGAATGATTTATTTTAATAATGAAAACCCTTTAGGAGGATTGGCTTCAGAAACTAAGTTAACAAATGATTGCATAGAGGTTCCTGTAATAGCTATTGATGAAGAACTGAAAAGGCGGAAATTAAAAGGTCCTTATCTATTGAAATTAGATACTCACGGTTTTGAGGTTCCAATAATTGAGGGAGCAAAAAAAACCATTAAAGCAGCTAGTTTAATAATTATTGAAACATATAATTATAAAATAACTAATGATAGTCTTCGTTATTGGGAGATATGCAGCTATATGGAGAAATTAGGTTTTTCGCCCATTGAAATGGTGGATTTTATGCAAAGAAAATACGATAATTCTTTTTGGCAAATGGATACTTTTTTTATTCCTTCAAATAGTAAAGAGTTTTCATATAACTCATATACATAGGTTTGGCACTCACAAAAAAATATCCACGAATTACTGTAGTAACACCAAATTATAATCAAGGGGATTATATTGAAGAAACCATTAATTCTGTGCTAAATCAAAATTACCCAAACCTTGAATATATTATTATTGATGGAGGAAGTACTGACCAATCTTTAGATATCATAAAAAAGTATGAAAAAGACCTAGCCTATTGGAATAGCGAACCAGATGGCGGCATGTATTATGCTATTAACAAAGGTTTCTTAAAAGCTACAGGGGATATTATGTGCTGGATAAATTCAGATGATATACTTTGGGAAAATTCACTTTTTAGTGTGGCTAACATATTTAGTTCAAACCCTAATATCCATTGGTTGCAAGGTAGACCCACAATGATAGACAAAAACAACAATGTTATTGTACAGAAAGAATATTTTTTTTCAAAATTTTACTTTTATTTTTTAGAATATGAAAAAACTTTCTCATTTATTCAACAAGAGTCATCTTTTTGGTCAAAAACATTATGGGATAAGGCTGGCGGTTACTTAAATACAAGTTTTAAAATATCTGCCGATTTTGACTTGTGGTTGAGATTTTTTGAACTTGAAAAAATGTATTGTACAAAAGAACATTTGGGAGCATTTAGAGAACGGGAAGGACAAAAATCTGGAGATAGAAAACAATATTTAAATGAAACGAAAGAATCACTATTGTTAAACTTTAAAAAGCTATCTGTTTTTGAAAAAGCAATGGTTAAACTAATGAAACTTTTAAGTTCAATAAATACATTATTTCAAAATAAATATTTAAGCAAAATATTTAATAAATTGATTAAAATAATAATAGGGAAACCAAAATTTGTTGAATGAAAAACCAAAAAAAACATCCATTATTAAGTATTATAATACCAACGTTTAATTCGGCTGGTACAATAACAGAAACTTTGGAAAGTATTGTAAACCAAATATATACTAATATTGAAGTTATAGTTGTTGATGGTTTTTCAAATGATACTACATGTGAACTAGTAAACAAATTTAAAGCAGCATATTCGCATTCAACCATAACATTGGTTTCAGAGAAAGACAAGGGTGTGTATGATGCCATGAATAAAGGGATAAAATTAGCTAAAGGAGATTTTTTATATTTTATGGGTAGTGATGATGTGTTTTATAATAAAGACACTTTAAATCAAATATTTTCAAAAGAAAATTTAAAATATGATTTTATCTATGGCAATGTAGAATTTAAAAAAAGCAAACGTATTCATTCTGGAAAATCTAGTTTAGATAGATTAATTATAGATCAAATAAGTATATGCCATCAAGCAATTTTTTATAGTAAGGAAACCTTTAAAAAAGTTGGTAATTATAATTTAAAATATTTTATACATGCCGATTATGATTTTAATATAAGATGCTTTAGAGAAAAAGAAATAAAAATAAAATATCTTAATATTATTGTTGCTATTTTTAATGAAACCGGATTAAGTGGTTTAAAATCTAATGCTGATGGGTTTCATTTGGAACTAACGGAATTTAATATAGCTCAAAAATATAATATTGTAGATTTGTATTATGAAAAACTAAGTTTAGAAAAAAAGTTGAAAATTTTGTCTAATTCTAAAGAATTTCGATTAGGTTCTTTTTTATTAAAACCGTTTAGAAGAATTAAAAAATATTTTAAAATTCTTAGTAAATAAAAAGCTTCAATTTATTTAATATGATACAAAATTAGATGTTAATTAATAAACCACCTTTATTTTCAATCATAATACCAACTTTTAATTCAGAGAAAACATTACGAGAATCCTTAAAAAGTATTGTAAACCAAACGTTTAATGATTTGGAAGTTTTAATAATGGACGGTTTGTCAACTGATGGTACAATTGATGTTGCTAAAGAATACAAAGCTAAATTCAATAAAATAAGAATTTATTCAGAAAAGGACAGAGGTATATATGATGCTATGAATAAAGGAATAGATTTAGCAATGGGTTGTTGGCTATTTTTTATGGGAAGTGATGATTTTTTTTATGAAACCCAAACCTTAGAAAAACTTTCACAATATACCCATGTTGATGATAATACTGTATTGTATGGAAATGTATATTCAACACGTTTTAATGGTTTTTATGACGGTGAATTCACCTATTCTAAATTAACAAAAAAAAATATTTGCCATCAATCTATGTTTTTCAATAAAAAGATTTTTAAAATGATTGGCAAGTTTGACTTAAAGTATGTTTGTCATGCAGACTGGGATCATAATTTTCGATGGTTTTTTTCATCCAAAATCAAAGGCATATATGTAGATCAAATTATTGCTAATTATGCAGATGGTGGATTTAGTTCTATTAATCAAGATCATGTTTTTAATAAAGATAAATTTTTTAAAATTATTACTTTAGGAGTTGGAAAATTAACATTTTCAGAGTTAATCATAGATTGTAATGAGGCTATTTGTTTATACAAAAAACAAAAGAACTATTTTAAATTATTTGTAGCATACATATTAAAGTTTAGTTTTAAAATTTTCGCAAAAATTGAAAACCACTTTATACTTTGAAAGTATGAATCCTAAAGTATCGATAATTATACCAAATTATAACCATGAGCATTTCCTAGAACAACGGTTACAGAGCATCTTTTACCAAACCTATAAAAATTTTGAGGTTATCTTGTTGGACGATTGCAGTACAGATAATAGTCAAGCTATTTTATTAGAATATGCTAAACATCCCAAAATATCTCATTGTGTATTTAATAAAACAAACTCTGGAAGCACCTTTGTTCAATGGCGTAAAGGTATTGAGTTGGCCAAAGGTGAGATTATCTGGATTGCAGAATCGGATGATTTTTGTGACGATCAGTTTCTTGAAACAGTAATTAAACCTTTTGGTAACGATATTGAAGTTGTTTTGGCTTACTGTCAGTCCAATAAAGTTAATGTGAACGGAGAGGTAACAGGAAATTGGAAAAATTACACTGATTATTTTAAATCACCTTTATTCGATTCAGATTTTATTATTGATGGAGCCATTTTTATACAGAAATATTTAATTTATAAAAATACTATACCAAATGCGAGTGCAGTTTTAATGAGAAAAAGCAAAGTGTTAGAATTAGGTTTAGATGAAATTAATAGTAATTTAAAATATTGTGGAGATTGGTTGTTTTATTTCAAACTATTGTTAACGGGTAAAGTTGCTTTTACATCAAAAAGCTTAAATAATTTTAGGTATCATTCGCAAAGTGTTATAGCATACGCAAACGAGAAGGAAAATAAAATTGAATTGTTGAATATTGATATCCAGCTGCGAGATGAAATGCAGCATTTTTTAAATAAGATAAATAAATTAAAAAAGCGGTTAATTAGTGAGAAACTAAAAAAGCTAATAAAGGAATTAAAATATGAAAAATCGCTTTTGTTGCTTAGCAATAAAAAGTTTAAAGAAGCAATTACATTGATATTTAGTATTTTATTTTATTTTATCAGGCGTTATAAATTAAAGAATTTATTTTTAAAGCTTAAAAGCAAAGTTACATGATATCCATAATTATATGTAGCAGAACAATAAAGGTAGATTTAAGTTTAATAGAAAATATTAGCTCTACAATAGGTTGTCCATATGAATTGATTGTAGTTAATAACTCTAAAAACAAATATTCCATTTTTCAAGCTTACAATCTAGGGTTAAAAAAAAGTAAAGGAAACTATTGGTGTTTTATGCATGATGATATTCTGCTACATACAAAAAATTGGGGTTTAAAAATTCAAGAAATTTTTGAAAACAACCCAAAAATTGGTTTGATAGGCGTTGCCGGAGCTAAAGTAAAAACTAAAATGCCTTCTGCTTGGTGGGATTGTGGTATTCATGAAAAAGCTATGCACTTAAAACAACATCTTGAAAATGGCGAGGTAGAATATTGGAACATTGGCTGGAAAGAGTCTAATATTGAGGACGTGGTTGCTGTTGACGGTTTTTTTATGGTAGCAAGACCCAATGAAAACATTTATTTTGATGAGGATTTAATAGGCTTCCACAACTACGATTTAAACATATCCTTGGCTTACAAAATGCAAAACCTTAAAGTGGTTGTTACAAACTCTATTTTAATTGAGCATTTTTCATTTGGTACTCCAGATATAGATTGGTGCAAGTCTGTTATAAACTTTGATAAACGTTACAGAAAAAAATTGCCATTGCAAGTTGAAGGCACTTTACTCACTGACCAGTTTAAAAGATTGGAATTTAAAAATGGTAAATTATTTTGCGAAAAACTTCTTACCAATAATTTAAAAATGCAAGCTGTTTATTACTGGTTGCGATTGGTGCTTTTTAAGCCAGTTTCTAAATACCATTTTTATTTTTGTAAAAGATATTTAAAAACAATTTTAACTAATCAATAAATGAAAAAAGGATATGTTATAATTGTGACCTATAATGGTCTTAAATGGATAGACGAATGTTTGAAAAGTGTTGTTAACAGTTCTTTTCCTGTTATACCTGTTGTTGTTGATAATAATAGTACTGATAAAACGGTTTCTTTTATAAAAGAAAACTTTCCCAATGTAATTTTATTTGAACAAACTAAAAATTTAGGGTTTGGTAAAGCAAATAATTTAGGTATGTCTTATGCTTTAAATAAAGATGCAGATTTTGTTTTTTTATTAAACCAAGATGCTTTTTTAGAGAAAGATACCATTCGTGATTTAGTTCAAGTAGCCAATAAGCACCCTGAATATGGTATTTTAAGCCCAATACAATTAGATTATTCAGGTACGTTTTTGGAAAAATATTTTCTCCAATTTACTTCAAAAGATAAGGCCTGTTCACTTTATTCAGATTTAGTAATAGGAAATAAAATAAAAGATGTTTATGCTGTTGAGTTTATTCAAGCTGCTGCTTGGTTTTTGCCTATCAATACTTTAAAAAACATTGGAGGGTTTGATCCTATTTTTTATCATTATGGTGAAGATGATAATTATTGCCAAAGAGTACGCTACTATCAATTAAAAATAGGTATTGTGCCTGCTACATTCATACGGCATGATACCAATAAGCCATCAGAAAACAGTTTTAAAACTTTTTCTAAAAAATATTACAGCATATACAAAAAAGATATTTGTATTAATTATGCCAACATAAATAAAACGCTAAAGCCATCAGTAATTTTAAAAGCCAGAAAAATAATACATATTAAGATAATAAAAAGTTTTGTAAAACTTAATTTTAAAAACGTTTTAGGATATTATAAAGAGCTAAGGATTTTTAACAAAACATTGAAATTAATTGAGCATAGTAGGAAAATAAATAGTAAAATAAAAGCTAATTACTTAAATTAAAATAGGCTAAAATTAATATTATATAGTAAAAAATAGTGCTAAATGAATTTTTTTGTATCTGTTATAATACCAGTTTACAATGTTGCATCTTTTGTTGAAAAAGCTGTTATTTCTGCCTGCACACAACCTGAAGTATCTGAAGTTATAATTATTAATGATGGAAGTACAGATAACACATTAAAAATCATTAAAAAATTACAGAAAGAAAATAATATTATTAAAGTTTTTAGTCACTTTAATGAAATCAATAAAGGGAGGTCTGCCACCAGGAATTTAGGGATTCAAAAAGCAACTAATAAATATATTGCTTTTTTGGATGCTGACGATTATTATGAAGATAATAGGTTTAGCAACGACAAAACGATTTTTGAAACAGATAGTTCAATAGAAGGAGTATATAACGCTGTTGGATTTCAGTTTTATAGATCAATAGATAAAAACGAAAAAGACTTTTTCAAGTTAAATACCCTGACCCAAAAAGTTGCACCAGAAAATCTTTATGAAGCTTTAATTACGTCAAAATACGGATATCTCCACTTAAATGGATTAACATTAAAGCGAGATGTTATAAATAAAATAGGCTATTTCAATGAGTCTTTAAAAGTTGCTGAAGATTCCTATTTTTTGTTTAAATTGGCATTGAAAGTGAAACTTGTAGGGGGCATTCTTGACCGTCCGTTGGCAAAAAGAGGTATACATGATTCCAATGTTTTCGATAAAAAAGCGCTGTATCAGAAATATACCATCAAGATGTATGAAACTTTGGTAATTTGGTGTAGCAAAAATAAAGTAGCCAATTATATTATTGATGACTTGTTTAAACGTATTTGGCTACTAAAACAAAAAGAGAAAAATAGATTATATAAGGATATTACACATTGGGCTGGATTTTTTTATAGTAATCCAAAACTTTTGTTTTCAATTTTTAGTATTAAATATTTTCCAATTATTAGGTTTAGGAAAATGCTTTTCCCTTTTTTTTACAAACGCTAAGCCTTCAATATAGTTTATGTTATGGATATGATAAGCAATGTTACTGTAGTAATTCCCTGTTATAACGATGGTGAATACATTATACAAGCCTTAAATTCTATTTTGAATCAAACACTTAAGCCCGATAAAATAATAATTATTGATGATGGTTCTGATATTCAAACTAAAAATATATTAGAAAGTATTAAAGCTGAGTCAGTACAAGTCATTTTTCAGAGTAATTTGGGAGTTTGCAAAACACGTAATAAAGGAATAAGTTTAGCCAAAACAGACTATATTTTAAATTTGGATGCTGATGATTTTTTCGAAAAAACTTTTATTGAAAAAGCCGTAAAAATATTGGATGAAAATCCTAATATTGGGGTAGTTGGATGTTTTTACAAAGTACTAAAGAACACCAAGCCAGAACAAGAAATTATTAAACCTGCAGGAGGTAGCCTCAAAAATTTTCTTGTAAAAAATAATGCTATGAACTGCTCTATGTTCAGAAGAATATGCTGGGAAGAAGCATCAGGTTATGATGAAATAATAGTAAATGGTTATGAAGACTGGGATTTTTGGATATCCATATTAAAAAATGGTTGGCAAATGCACATTATTCAAGAAGCATTATTTACCTATCGGATAAAAAAATCATCAAGAGATATTTCGGCATTTCAAGATCACGATTTAGAATTAAGAAGTTATATTTTCAATAAGCACAAACAAGTTTACTTAGATAATTTCTATTCTTATGTCATTCAAAATCTGTATGAAAACCACAAATTAAAGCAAAACAAACTAAAAGTTAAAAACACGCTAGATTACAAAATAGGAAGTAGTATTTTAGCACCTATTAGATTTATAAAAAGAAAAATCAAATTTTTTAAATAAAATTGTCTTGAATGAAAAATTCAGTGTCCATCATAGTTCCTTGTTATAATCAAGCTCAATTTTTAGATGACACATTGCAATCTGTTTTTAACCAAACGTCATCTAATTGGGAATGTATAATTGTAAATGATGGCAGTACTGATAATTCAGAAGGTATAGCTTTAAAATGGACAGAAAAAGACAGCCGATTTAAATATTTCTTTAAAGATAACGGAGGTTTATCAAGTGCAAGGAATTTTGGTATTAAAAAAGCAGAATATGATATTGTTTTACCATTAGATTCTGATGACATTATAAGTAAAGATTTGATATCAGAAGTTATTAATGAATTTAATATTAGTAATGCGGACGTAGTGTATTACGAAGTAGAGTTTTTTGGAAAAAAAAAGGGTGTTTACACTTTGCCAAAATACAGTTACAGAACATTGTTACTGCAAAATGTATTTATAGCCTGTACGCCTTTTAAAAAAGCAAACTATTTTAAAATAGGGGGTTACGATGAGAAATTAAAATCGTTTGAAGATTGGGATCTATGGATTAGAATGTTAAATGAAAACTCTAAAGTTGTAAAAATAGACAAAACACTTTATTATTATCGGAAACATAAAACAGGAAGTCTCACAAATATTTTTTCAGAATCCCCTAAGATTTATTTTGACTTATACGATTACATTTATACTAAGAACAAAACAATTTATGATGCACATTTTAAAAACCCTATTTTAGCCTACCATGAAAATGAATCTTTAAAAACATTTAATAACAGGATTAAAAATAATTTCTTCTTTAAAATTTATCAAAAAATAAAAAAAAACTAGTCGAAATTGTATAATGAAAAAGATAATTAAAGAAAAACTTGTTGATTTTCTTGGGTCTAGACTAAATATTAGTTTTGCCAGATCTGGTGATGATTTACAATTAATGAAACTTATTAACAACAATTCTCCCGGAGTTTATGCAGATATTGGCTCTTGGCATCCTAAAAAGGCATCAAACACTTATTTTTTTTACTTAAGAAATTGGAAAGGGATTTGTGTTGACCCTAATCCAGAATTAAAAGAGTTATATTCGGCAATTCGACCAAAAGATATTTTTATTAATGCTGGAGTAGGAAATTCAAATGAAAAAATGGAGTATTTTATGTTTTCAGAAAGTTCAATGAATACATTTAGTGATAGTTTTATTGAAAGAAACAATTTAGTCGATAAAATAGTAAAAAAAATTGAAGTTCCAATTTACTCTTTAGAACACATTTTAAGTAAACATATAAAATCTACAGACCGTTTGGATTTTTTTGATATTGATGTTGAAGGTTTTGATTTAGAAGTTTTAAAAACTAATAATTGGAATCTTTACAGACCTAAAGTTATATTAGTTGAAACAGATTTGTCAATTAAAGAAGATGTAAATTCTGAGATAGTAAAATATTTAGATACCAAAAATTACAGGTTAATAGGGAAATCTATAATTAACCAAGATTTAGGAAACTTATTTTTCATTTCAGATTAAAATATAAAAAACTTAACTATACTAAAAAAAATAAATTATCATGTTTGTCTATATGGATATTGGCTAATTATTTAGTTTAAGAAAAGTCAGTAAAAAATAATTTATATTTATATACTATACCAATTAAAAAACTAATATGATTTCTGTAGTCATTAGAAATAAAAACCAATCAAAAGCATTAGAGTTTTTGTTATCAAATTTAACAAGAAGGTACAGCAAGGATATTGATGAAGTAATTGTAGTTGATAACCTCTCAACAGATAACTCCAAAGAGATAGCCAATAAGTACAACGCAAGATTTGAGACTATATCAAAATTTAGTTATGGAGGAAGTGCCAATTTTTGTGCAGAAAAAGCTAATAATGAAATAATAGCGATATTTAGTGCCCATTCTTACCCAGTAAGTCCAGATTTTTTTTCAAAAATTAAAAAAGCCTTTGAATACAATAAAAACTTGGCAGGTGTGAGGTGTTTGCATTCCAGCAATGACTATAAAAATTATATTCAAAATATATCCGCTAAACAAGACCCCAATAAATCTGGTTTGATTTTTTCAGGTTCTGCATTTAGAAAATCAGTTTGGGAGAAAATTAAGTTCAATGAAAACGTTCCAACTTTTGAGGATAAAGATTGGACAAAACGTGTTTTAAAAGCAGGTTATGATATTGAGTTTGCACCAGTTGTTTTTAATTATAATATTAGCAGAAATAGTAGGCAATTATTTTTCAGATTTAAAAATGATGTTGTAGGTAATTATCAAATTTGGCATGAAGAGCCTAAATTATCTAGTGTTTTAAAAGGAACGATGTATTCAATATTAAACGCTTTTAAAGTTTTGTTAGAATCCATTTTTTATGCTACAAAAAGACTTTTATTTATGTTGAAGTTTAAGTTTAATAAACCAGAAAAGTTTGAATATTAAGCTTAAAATATGCGAAAGGGAGTAAACTCATCAAAAGAAGCATTAATTACAAGTTCCAACATACAACATAGGGTATTAGTGCCTCTATACATACCTTTTGAGAAGGACTATTATAAAGATGCTTTTTCAATTTTTGAAATGTGCTTAAATTCTATTTTAAATACCTCTATTTACAAATTGAAAATTACAGTTGTAAGTGATGGCTGTTGCGATAAAGTAAATGACAAGTTATATCGTTTATTTCGAAATAATAAAATAAACGAACTCATTATTGAAAAAGACAATATTGGTAAAATCAATGCTATTTTAAAGGGATTACGAACTGTTAATGAGCCATTTGTAACTATAACAGACGCAGATATATTGTTCTTGAATAATTGGGATAAAAATATATTTGAAATTTTTTCCACTTTCAAAAAAGCAGCTGTAGTTTCTCCAATTCCTGTTTTTAGGAAACAACTAAGCTATACAGCAAATATTTGGTTAGATTTTTTGTTTTCAAAGAAGATGAAATTCCGCGAAGTAAAAAATCCAGATGCCTTGGAAAAGTTTGCCAATAGTTTAGGTTGGCCTTTTTTGCATGATAAGTACAAAGATGTTATCATGACATTAAAACAAGATAATGTTATTGCAGTTGTTAGTGCTGCACATTGTGTGGCGACCTACAAAACCAAATACTTAAAAAATATTCCTAGAAAAAATACGATTTATAAGTTGGGAGGCAACACAGAAGGGGAATACTTAGATAAACCACCTTATGAACTAGATGGTTACAGATTATCTACTTATGATAATTATGCATACCACATGGGAAATTTGAAAGAAGATTGGATAGTTGGTACATTTGATAGCCAAAAAAAAGTTGATGAAAAAGTAACATTACCAGTTTTTGCAAAGCAATCACCCAAAAAGAAACCTTTAAAATTATTAGCAATGAAGTTACTTTTAAAGGCATTCAAAATAAGAAAAGTTTATGATTTCTTTCTTAAAAGTAAAGGGCTTACTAGAGAAAAATTAAAAGTATTTAAATAAAGTTGAATTGATAACTTTAACATTAACATATAGAGATAGAGATTTAAACATTGTTAAAAACTGTTTGAAATCGCTAAAAAACCAAAGTAAATCAAGTTTTAAGGTTATTTTGGTTGATTATGGTAGCCAAAAAGTATTTTCAGAAGCCATTGAAAATATAGCAAAAAACTATCATTTCATCACATTGATACAGTGTCCAGTCCAAGGCCAATTATGGAACAAATCAAGGGCAATAAATATGGCTCTAAAACAATGTGACACTCCTTATTTTTTAGTTGGCGATATCGATTTGATTTTCCATCCAGATTTTATTAAGATAGCTAATAATTTGGCCTCAAAGGAAGTAACTTATTTTAAGTATAGTTTTTTATCTAAAGAAGAGTCCTTAAAAATAAAAGCGTTTAATGATTATCAAATTGATTTTGAGGGAAATGAGGAAATTACAGGAACGACATTGTTTCCAACCGATGTCTTAAAAGAAGTAAACGGTTATGATGAGTTTTATCATGGCTGGGGTGCAGAAGACACTGATATCCATATGCGTTTAAAAGCTTCTGGAATAGATGTTAATTTTTATGATAAAGAGATATTACTAAAGCATCAATGGCACCCAAAAGCTTATAGAAGCAAGAATAGTTCAAACCCTTTTCATTCAAACTTAGAGCGTGTAAATCACAATTACATGTACACAACCATAAAAAACAAAGTTGTTGTTGCAAATTATGATTACGATTGGGGTGTACTTCCTAATAATGAACATTATTTAAAACTTTCCGATAACACAGATATAGAAATTAATATTCGGCCTATTGACTTTCACTTTTCTGCATTATTGGCAAGTTTCAAAAACTTAAATAATAAGGTTGTTAAAGTAAATATATATCCAGTAGGTGTTAAGGAAAGATTAGCTCAAAAGATAAAAAAGCTATTAAAAAGGAAGTACTTCAATTATTTAGAATTAGAAACTATTAACAACCTTTTCTTAGAAGAAATAATTAAAAACTACAGAAATAAACCTTACACTTATAATTTTGATAGAAAAAAAGAGGTTATTAATTTAATAATTTACTTTAACTAATGAAGATATTATTGGTTTCCATGCCTTCATTACATTTTTTTAGGTGGACAGAACAATTAGAAAATTCTGGTCATGACGTTTATTGGTTTGATATTGTTGACGGTAACCCAACTTCAAGATTACCTTGGGTAAAAAAAATAAACGGATGGAGACTTAAATTTCCCAATTTTAAAGGGCGCTATTTTATTAAAAGCCGACTACCTTTTTTGTATAAGTTATCCAAACCTTTAGTTGAGCGAAAGGTTGAAACTGAGTTTGAAAAAGTGTTATTACAAGTGCAACCAGATATTGTTCACAGTTTTGTGCTGTATATTTCTTGTACGCCGATTTTCCCAGTAATGCTTAAATATAAAAAGCAAAAGTGGGTGTATTCTTCATGGGGAAGTGATTTATATTTTTTTCAGAATCATACAACATATTTGAATGACATTAAAAGAGTATTACCTCGGGTTAATTTTTTATTTGCCGATTGTCAAAGAGATATCAAATTAGCAAAACAGTATGGTTTCGAAGGTGATGTTCTAGGTATTTTTCCAGGAGGAGGAGGGTTTAATTATAACGATACTGATAAATTTATAAGGCCAGTTCTTGAAAGAAATATAATTTTAGTAAAAGGTTATCAAGGTCGTTCAGGACGTGCCATTGAAGTATTAAAAGCACTTCAAAAGATGTATTCAAATCTTAAACCTTATAAAGTTGTTGTTTTTGGAGCTGATGATGAGGTTGAATTGTTCATAAATAAAAATTCAATGGGTATTGAATTAAATATTGAGTGTTTATCTAGGCAAAACTTCCTACCACATCAACGTATTCTAGAATTTATGGGAAGTGCATTAATTTATATTGGTAATAGCAATTCTGACGGAATGCCCAATACACTATTGGAAGCTATTGCGCAAGGAGCTTTTCCTATTCAATCAAATCCTGGAGGTGCAACCGAGGAAGTTATAACTCATAGAGAAAATGGGTTGATAATTCAAGACTGTAATGATTCACAAGAAATAATGCAGCATATCAAAACGTCGCTTAATAATTCTGATTTAATAGAGAAAGCTTATAAATTTAATCAAAATAAGATAAAGCCCAAATACGAAAGAGGTTTAGTGCAATCACTAGTTTTACAAGCCTATAACACTATTATCAAATAGGATATAATAAATGTTTACTCAGCAAACCATAAAGGATACAATTTTAAGCTTTGAAGAAAAATTTCCAGTAGATACTTGGGTTGTTAATGGGGTACACATTTGGCCGTATGTGAGAATAAAAATTTATATACATTCCTTGATATTAATGAATAAAAATGAATTATCAGAGAGTGAAAACCCTCCTTTAAATCAAAATTTTAGTAAAAAATTACAAAAAAAACTAATTAAGGTATTATTGGTTTTTAAGGCTTTAATTAGTCTTAACGCATTCTTTTTCAAGTTAAAAAAAAGGCAAATAATTTTTTTCGGATCTCATATTCACCGCGTATTATATAATGGGAAATACTTTAATCGATTTTATGATTCAATGATAGATTATCATAATTTACAGAATGATGTTTATATGATGGAGTATCAAAAAATTTATGACGCTTCATATAATAAGAAAGCAATTATACCCTTAAGTAAATATTTAAATTACCATAAATTATTAGCTAAATTATCTAATAGGTTTAATAAAGAAATCAATGTTTTAAACTTAAATAATTATCACGCTTTTTATAAAGAGTTAAGTAATTACAATATTAATATAACGGCTTTAGGGGTTTCAGAAAAAGAAATTATTGACTGGACCAATAGGTTAAAATTAACAAGCAGTTTTTTTGAAAAATTCTTCAAAAAAGTTAAACCAAAAAAAGTAGTTTTTCTTGGTTATTATGGGTTAGATGATATATATTCTGCTTTATTAGTCGCTAACAATCTTAATATTGAAACTATTGATTTCCAACATGGTCCTCAAACTAATGTGCATTTGGCATTTGCCCACTGGAATAAGTTGCCAATAAAGGGGTTTAATACCATGCCTAAAACTTTTTGGAATTGGGATAATGAGTCAAAAAATAGTATAGATAAATGGGCAAATAAAACAAACACTATAAAGTCAAAAGTTGTTGGGCAGCCATATGTAGCGTATTGGACAAGCAAGTATAAGAGTAGTGATGAGAGCAAAAAACAATATGTTTTTTATAGTTTACAAACATCACCATTTAGTATTGAAGACCTATTAACACCAAAAATTGTTAAGTTAATACAGGTGAACATTTACCATTGGATTTTAAGATTACACCCAAGAAACAATTTAAATTTAGATATGTTAGATAGGTTTTTGTTAATAAATAATTTAAAAGAAAAATGCACGGTACAAGATGCTATTTCGTCACCACTACCTGAAGTTTTAAACAGTTCGATGGCGCATATAACTAATTATTCTGGATGTTTAATTGAAGCCAGATTACTAAACGTTCCCACTATATTAATTAATATTGCGGGTAAAGAAATGTTTAATCAATATATTGATGATAAACTTGTTTTCTATATAGAGCAAGATGATGAAGGCTTTATAAAAAATGCTGAATCAAAGTTAGAAGTGTTTAGTAAATTAAGTTTTAAAACAAAAAAGACAAGTGTATACAATCCACTAGAATAGACACTAAAATTATTGCTTACGAGTAGGTTTTTATCTAAACACCCTAAAAAAAACTGTATTTTAGCATTTAGATATTTTCTAATCGTATTAATCAATGAAAAAAATAGGTTTCATCCCTTTACGAAAAGGTTCCAAAGGAATTGTTGGGAAAAATAAAAGAAAAATGGTTGGCAGGCCATTATTTACATGGGTTTTGGGTGAAGCCATTTTCTCAGATTTAGATGATGTTTATGTTTACACAGACGATGAAACCATTGTTGATTTTATAAATAAAGAATATCAATGGACCAATAAAGTAAAACCGTTGATAAGAAGTGCAGAAAGTGCCACTGATACTGCATCAACAGAATCTGCAATACTTGAGTTTTGTGAAAAAATAAATTATAATTTTGATGTGTTTTGTTTGTTGCAAGCCACATCACCTTTCACAAAAAAAGAGGATATCAATGCTTGTTTAGATAAACTCAGCGGAGAATTTGATTCAGCCTTAACCGTGGTTCATACCCACCGATTCACATGGGATCAATCTGGTAAACCATTAAATTACAATCCTCAAAATAGGCCTCGCCGACAAGATTTTGAAGGATTACTAATTGAAAACGGAGCTGTTTATATAACAACAAAAGAAAGTTTAAAAAGTACAAAATGCAGACTAGGAGATAAAGTCGCAGTAGTGCAAATGCCTGAAGAGTCTTTGTATGAAATAGATTCTGAAACCGATTGGGTTGTTGTTGAAAATTTATTGATAGAACGTCAAAAACGAGAAAAAGAATCCAAAAAAATAACGCATTTGTTTCTAGACGTAGATGGCGTTTTTACAGATGGTACCATAACGTATTCAAAAGATGGTGAACTCACCAAGAATTTTGATATGCGTGATGGTATGGGATTAGAAATTTTAAGACAGCACCAAGTTGAGGTTATGGTGATGACTTCAGAGAATTCAGAATTAGTTGCAAAACGCATGGAAAAGCTTAAAATTGAGCACGTTTTTTTGGGTGTGAAAGATAAATACTCATTGCTAAAACACATTGCCCAAAACAAACATATCGATTTAAACCAAGTTGCTTATATAGGTGACGATGTGAATGATTTAACTAACATTTGCAGTGTTGGTTGGTCTTTTACTCCTAATAACGCAACAGATATTGTTAAACAACATGCCGATGTGGTGCTTTCTAAAAATTCAGGTGCTGGTGCCATTCGTGAAGCGTGCGAATTTATAATGAATTATAATAAAAGATTTTAATACCCCAAAATCTAATGAATACATACAAAAAACCTTATATCATTGCCGAAATTGGTTGCAACCACAAAGGCGACATGGAAATTGCCAAAGAGCTCATTAAAGTGGCCAAAATATTCTGTAACGTAGATGCGGTTAAATTTCAAAAGCGAAATAACAAGGAATTATTAACCGAAGAACAATATTACCAACCGCATCCAAATCCAGCAAACTCTTATGGTAATACTTATGGAGAACATCGGGAGTTTTTAGAATTTGATGTCAACCAACATGCAGAATTAAAGCAGTATTGTGAAGACATAGGTATCGCCTATTCAACCTCCGTTTGGGATCTAACATCAGCCAAAGAAATCGCATCTTTAAATCCAGAATTCATTAAAATCCCTTCGGCTTGTAACAATAATATAGCAATGTTGGAATGGTTATGTAATAATTACAGTGGTGAACTGCATATTTCAACGGGTATGACTACCAAAGGTGAAATAGATGATTTGGTTGACCTCTTCAAGAAACATAACAGAAACAAAGATTTAGTACTTTACAACTGTACATCAGGTTATCCTGTGCCTTTTGAAGATGTTTGTTTGTTGGATATTAATCTGTTAATCGATAAATATCAAGAAGATGTTAAGCACATTGGCTTTTCGGGTCATCATTTAGGAATAGCGGTTGATGTGGCTGCTTACACTTTGGGTGCCAATATTATTGAAAGACATTACACAATTGACAGAACTTGGAAAGGCACCGACCATGCAGCATCCTTAGAACCTATGGGTTTGAGAAAACTATCCAGAGATATTAATGCTGTTTACAAAGCGTTACAATTTAAAAACCAAGATATTTTACCTATTGAGCAAGTTCAACGCGACAAGTTAAAAAATCAAAAAGTATAATGTTTTCAACCAATAAGATTCGATTGTTTTGGTGGAATGAAATCAAGATTCAAGGTAAATCTAAAGAGAATTTTGGTGATTTACTTGGTAAGTATTTGGTTGAAAAAATATCAGTTAAAAAAGTAGTTTTTAGTTGGCCCAAAAAGTTTTCCTTTCATGATTTTTTTACGCCTATTTATGTAACTGTTGGAAGTATTTTAACCCATGTAAATAGTAAATGTATTGTTTGGGGCAGTGGTATTATATCAAAAGAAAATCTTATTAAAAAAGCTAAATTTTTAGCAGTTCGTGGGCCTCAAACTAGAAGGCATTTGATAAATCAAGGTTATGAAGTACCAGAAATTTATGGTGATCCTGCCTTGTTATTGCCTAAATATTATTACCCTAAAATAGAAAAGAAATATAAGATTGGAATTGTTCCACATTACCGGGATTTTAATAAAATAAAAGATTTTTATTTGAATCTAGATGATGTTTTACTTATTGATTTAATGACCAATGATGTGGAGGCAAAAACCAATGAGTTTTTAAAATGTGAAAATATAGTGTCATCTTCCTTACACGGAATTATTGTAGCGCACGCCTATGGTATTCCTGCTGTTTGGCAAAAATTTTCTGATGATGTTTTTGGCGATGATATTAAATATCAAGATTATTTTGAATCTGTAGAAATAGCGAACTATAAACCAAATATCATCGACCAAAAAATGAGTTTAAGCGAATTACTTGACCTTTTTCATGATAAAGAATCACTTCCCAAAAAGGAAATAATAGAAAAATTATGTTCAAATTTAATGGACGTTTGCCCTTTTAAAAACTCAAATTAGATGAAGAAAAAAGTGTTCATTTTTTTTCCAGATGGTGTGGGTTTAAGAAATTTTGCCTTTACAAATTTCAAGGATATTGGTGAAAAAATGGGTTTTGACATTACCTACTGGAACAACACCATTTTTTCTTTAAAAGATACTTTAGGGTTCAAAGAGCTTAAAATTGAAGACCACTCAGCCCACAAACTGCTGCCACTTTATTCTAGGGCCAGAAAACGTGTGGAGTTGAACATATCTCGTGATAAATTTAATGATGATGTATACCCAACATATAAGTTTCCGTTCAATTACAAAGGTTTTAAAAATAGTTTCAAGAGCATTTATACAAAATGGCTGATTGGTTTGTATGGATCAGAAAAAGGAGTTATAAAGCTTAGACAAAAAATTAATAAATTAGAACGTTCAACCTCAAAATACAAATATTGTAAAGCGCAGTTAGAAGCCCACAAACCCGACCTGATATTTTGCACCACACAGCGCGCTACACAATCCATAAGTGCTTTGTTGGCCGCTAAAGATTTGGGAATCCCTACGGTAGCTTTTGTATATTCATGGGATAACGTGCCTAAAGCGATGCAAGTAGTTGAGACTGATTACTATTGTGTTTGGAGCGATTTAATGAAAGACCAAGTTTTACAATATTATCCGTTTGTAAATGAAAATCAGGTGTTTGTAACTGGAACGCCTCAGTTTGAACCACATTATGATACTTCTTTAAAACAAACCAAAAAAGCCTTTTTTATTGAGTATAATTTAGACATTGATAAAAAATACATTTGTTTTTCTGGTGATGACGAAACCACCTCTCCACTAGACCAATATTATTTAGAAGACTTAGCTAACGCTGTTAGAAGTTTAAACTCTAAAAGTTATAATCTAGGAATCATTTACAGAAAATGCCCTGTAGATTTTACTTCAAGGTATGATGGTGTCATTGAAGCTAATAAGGATATTATTACTGTTTTGAATCCTATTTGGCAACAAGTGGGCAAGCAATGGAATCATGTATTGCCAACACCAGAAGATTTTAAGATGTTTTACAATGTTTGTGAACACAGCGAGTTTGTAACCAATGTATGTTCATCAACAGTGTTTGATTTTGTAGCTCATAACAAACCTTGTATTTATTATAATTACGAACAACCTCAGTTAAAAAAGGGCATTCGTGATATTGGTCAGAATTACAAGTATGTCCATTTTAGGAGTATGCCTAGTGATAAAGCGGTGGTTTTTTGTACTGATAAAAAGGATTTAGAAGGCTTAGTTAAACAAATTTTAGATGGAGAACTCTCTAATGTTAAAGCATGTAAAGAGTGGTATAAAATAGTTGTTGGCAAAACGCCAACGAAAGCTTCCGAGACTATTTGGAAAGGGATAGATAAATTACTAAAATGAGAGTTGGGTTTATAACATCTGAGTATCCTCATCCTAGAGTAAGTCATGCAGCTGGAATAGGAACAAGTATTAAAAATTTGGCTGTGGCTTTGGTAAAAAAGGAAATTGGCGTGACTGTTTTTGTTTATCACCAAAAGGAAGATGCTGTTATAAAAGATGGCGATGTCATTATTCATTTAATAGCTAAAAGAAAACACCAATTTTTAACATGGTATCATTATCGCTTGTATTTACAGCGATATATAAATTCTGTTGTTAAACAAGAAGGAATTGATATTCTTGAAGCTCCAGATTGGACAGGGATAACCGCTTTTATGAAGCTTAAAGCGCCTTTAGTTATCAGATTACACGGAAGCGATGCTTATTTCTGTAAATTGGAAAACAGGAAACAGAAATTTAAAAACTTCTTTTTTGAAAAAATGGCATTAAAAAATGCGAAGGCTTATATTGCTCCAACAACCTATGCAGGTATTGAAACCCGTAAAATATTTGGTTTAGAAAAGAATAAAATTAAAACCATCCATTATGGGCTACAACTTGAGCATTTCGAGAATGCAACCCCTGAAGATTATAACAGAAATTCGATACTTTACATTGGTACTATCATCAGAAAAAAAGGTGTTTTTGAGCTGGCTACGATTTTTAATAAAGTAATTGAATTAAACCCTGGAGCTAAACTCATATTAATAGGAAATGATGCGCCTGATATAAAGTCTGATGAAAAGTCAACATATAAATTAGTTGAAAAAATATTTTCTTCTAAAGCCAAAAGGCACGTTAGTTATTTGGGTAAAATACCATATAATGAAGTCAAGGAACATATTAAAAATGCCCATGTATGCGTGTTTCCGTCATTTGCTGAAACATTGGGGATGGTAAGTATAGAGTCTATGGCTATGGAAAAACCTGTTGTGAATACCAGTATCGGTTGGGCTCAAGAATTAATGGATGATGGGATTAATGGTTATTTAGTACATCCATCCAACACCGATTTGTATGCTGAACGAATTTCAAAACTTCTCAATGATGAAAAGTTATGTTTTGAAATTGGTAAATCTGCTAGACAAAAAGTAGAAACCCTTTTTGATATCGATAAAAATGCCTGCATAAACATAGCCTACTATAAATCAATTTTAAATACATGATTCTTTTAGTACATACTGGCGAAGAAGTTTATGAGATTATTGATTTAAAAACCAATCAAATAGTATTTAACACTATAAAAAAACCTGCAAAAGTCCTATTCATTATCGCCAATAAGTACAAAGAGCGCCTTCTGGTTTGGTGCCACATATCTCAAAAGGATAATATAAATTTTGAAGCTTTAAAAGCATCCTTCCATTTAAAAAACATGATGCTTTCTTATTCGGGTGAACCCTATTTACCTCTCCAAATAGGTTATGTTGAAGACTCCCCGTTTTTAAAAGTGAACAAAACCGTTAAATACCCTACCTGGCTGATGAGCAGCAACGTTGGGGCTATTCATGCTTCTCAATTATTAAGATTTGAAAGCAAAATTAAATTAAATCAACCTTTCGATTTTGTTTTGAATTCCATCGCCAAACTGGGTATGCCAAACGGGTTATTGTGTTATTCTGAACCTAATCTCTTAATAATTAAAAACGCAGAAAAGTCGTTAGTCAAAGCTAAAAACTATCAGCTTTTTAAGTTCGTTAAACAGCATTATAAAAGTGTTTGGTGTGTTTTGTTGTTGTTAAATTTTATGGTTTATGAAAAACGATTTCCAATTATTTCCTTCATCAGAACTCTTTTTTTTAAAAACCTTAAATTTTCTTCAGATTTTGATTTAGAACCATTATGTGAGCAAGAAATCAAAGATGTTTCAATAGATGTTATTATTCCCACATTAGGTAGAAAAGCATTTTTACATGATGTTTTATTGGATTTAGAAAAGCAAACTTTTTTGCCAAAACAGGTTATCATTGTCGAACAGAATGAAGATAAAAATAGCAAATCAGATTTGGATTTCATTGCAAACAACGTATGGCCATTTAAAATTATTCATAAGTTCATTCATCAAACAGGTGCTTGTAATGCTAGAAATATGGCGTTGAAGGAGGTGACTTCAGATTATGTTTATTTAGCCGATGATGATAATAAGTTTGATAGTAACCTTTTGGAAAAAGTTATTCATAAAGTGCAGTACTTTAATTTCAGTGCCATAACCATGAGTTATTTGCAAAAAAATGAAGTGGAAAAATATAATAAACCTATACAGTGGAATGCCTTTGGAGGTGGATGTAGTGTGATTTGTTCAAAGTTTTTAAACAAGATCTCTTTTCATATGGCTTATGAGTTTGGATATGGCGAAGACACCGATTTTGGCATGCAATTACGGAACTTGGGTGCAGATATCATTTACATGCCAGATATAAAAATATTGCACTTAAAAGCCCCAATTGGTGGATTTAGAACGAAGTTTAAACATCCTTGGGAATTAGAGAAAGGCTTACAACCAAAACCTTCACCAACGGTTATGTTGAGTAGAATGAGCAATACCACAAAACACCAATTATTGAGTTACAAAACCAATTTATTTATTAAGTTTTATAAAAGTCAGAAAATAAAAAACCCTTTTAAATATTACAGTACATTCAAAAAACAGTGGCAAGTAAGTTTACTTTGGGCCAATAAATTAAAAGAAAATCCTTTATGAATTTTTCATTAATCATATGTACATACATGAGGCCAAAGCCTTTACTCAATTTACTCAATTCGGTGAATGAGCAAACCTTGTACCCTAATGAAATTTTAATTATTGATGGCTCTTTAAATGAGGAAACCAAAATACTTTTAGATAAAAATACCTTTATAAATTTAAAACATATTTTAGTTGATGCCAATAACCGAGGCTTAACCAAGCAAAGGAATTATGGCATCAAAATAGTTCATAATGACTCGGATATTATATGTTTTTTAGATGATGATATTGTTTTGGAACCCCACTATTTTGAAAATTTACTCAAAACCTATAAAGAAAAACCCGATGCTTTAGCAGTTGGTGGATATATAATAAACGAAGTAACTTGGGAGAAATCAGATAACCAAAACAATCCTGATAAATTTTATTTTGATGGATGGATGCGCGACGAACCTTCCCGATTTAAGCTTAGGCGTAAATTTGGTTTATTGCCCGATACGCCACCTGGATTTTTACCCACCTTTGCTCACGGTAGAAGCATTGGTTTCTTGCCACCATCAGGAAAAATTTATGAAGTTGAGCAAATTATGGGAGGCGTATCTTCCTATAATAAAGAAGTCTTTCAAAAATTATCGTTTTCAACCTATTTTGAAGGCTACGGACTTTATGAAGACACCGATTTTAGTTTACGTATTGCTAAAATGGGTAAACTTTATGTCAATACTTTGGCTCAATTAAGCCATTATCATGATGCTGATGGAAGACCCAACAAATATAAATATGGAAAAATGGTTATCAGAAACGGCTGGTACGTATGGCGTGTAAAATATCCAAATCCAAGAATAAAGGCTGAAATCAATTGGTATGCCACGGCTTTTTTATTAACTTTTATTCGATTAACCAATGTGGTTACTACTAAGGATAGAAAAGGTGCATTTACTGAAAGTCTTGGGCGGTTAGTTGGTTGGTTTTCGCTTATATTTAACAAACCTAAAGTAAATTGCTAGATACTGTTTATATATTAAATATTCCTAATTTTTATTCATCCTATTACTTATATGGATTTGATAAGGTGTTCCATATTAAGTTTAAATTCGATACAACCTTTACAAAATACAACAACAAACCCATTTTAATTTTTAGAATAAAGGATAAACTTGGGGTTATAAATAATGACGATCCCGTTTATTTTGATCAAGAACTTTATCAGTTGTCAGATATGTATTTTGTAACTAACAAACTTATTGATAATGAGTTTTTCAATCAACCAAAAGTAAAACCACTATTTCCACATTACCCAATCAACATTTTACCTCTATATCTAAAGCTTTTTAATATTAGCTTGGTAAAGTTCTTAAAGTTTAAAGATTTAGCTAAACAGGTTTATACTTTAATTAGAAGACCTACCTACGAAAATTATAAATTTAAAGCTGAAAAAGAAAATTATATTTTTTTCTCGGCAAGTATTTGGAAAAAAGAACCAGAAACTAATAGAATAAGAGCTGAATTTATTAGGTATTGCAAAGCAGATGATCGTTTAGTTTTCGAGGGTGGTTTTGTGCCACGTAACGATGGAAATCATTTTGATTTTAAGGAAGAATTAAATGAAATTAAATATCCTCCTAAAACATTTTCAAAATTAAGTAGAAGGTCTAAAATTGTTTTGAATAATGCGGCTGTTTGGGGTGCTGTTAGTTGGCGACTGGCAGAATATTTAAATCAGAGCTTATTTGTTTTGTCTTTTCCATTTAAAATTGAGTTTCCAATACCTTTAAAACACAATAAGGAAATACATCTAATCAATAAAACCAGCGAATTTCCTGAGGTTTTTGATAAGGTTTTACATAATAAAGATTATCATAAATATATTGCTGAAAATGGTAAATCATATTTCTCCAAATATTGTACTCCTGAAGCGCAAGTAGAGTATATTGTTAGAACGATAATAGATTAATTTTTTCCTGTAAAAAAATGAAGTTTTTAATCATTACACATGTTAAACATAAGCTAAATGGCGAAGCTATTTCAGCCTATGCGCCGTATGTTCGCGAAATGAATATTTGGTTTAAATATGTTGATGAGGTTTCAATTGTTGCGCCAATTACATCAGAGAATAAATCGGCAATTGATTTAGATTACAAACATAAAAACATTCAGTTTTCAAAAATTCCATCCATTGAATTTACCAATTTAAAAAAGGCTATTTTATCAATCATTAAAACCCCCCTAATTTTAATTACCATATTTAATGCTTGTAAAAAAGCAGATCACATCCATTTACGTTGCCCCGGAAACATAGGCTTATTAGGGTGTTTGGTACAAATATGTTTTCCAAAGAAATTAAAAACCGCAAAATATGCGGGTAATTGGGATCCAGATGCAAAACAACCACGGAGTTATAAGTTTCAAAAGTGGCTATTATCCAATTGTTTTTTAACTAAAAATATATCGGTTTTGGTTTACGGTAATTGGAAAGGCCAAACCAATAATATAAAACCTTTTTTCACGGTTACTTATTCTGATAAAGAGAAGGAAGAACCAAAAACGAGAAATTACAATAGTCATTTAAAATTTGTTTTTATTGGTAGTTTGGTAAGAGGTAAACGCCCTTTATTAGCTATAAAAGTTATTGAAGCACTTTACAAAAAAGGTAAAGAAGTTCAACTAGATATATATGGTGAAGGCGGTTTAAAAGACGAACTAAAGCATTATGTAAAAGAGAATCATTTAAATAAAATTATTAAGTTTCAGGGTAACAAAGAAAAGGAAGTTATAAAAGAAGTTCTTAAAGAAGTACATTTTTTGATATTGCCTTCAAAATCTGAAGGGTGGCCTAAAGTGGTTGCTGAGGCCATGTTTTTTGGTGCTATCCCTATTTCAACTTCAATTTCTTGTGTTCCTTTTATGCTGGATTATGGCAAAAGAGGTATTTTGATTGAACCTAAATTAAAAGATGCCACAAATAAAATACTGAAACATTTAAGTGAAGAAGATGTACTAAAACGAATGTCTAAATTAGCATTAAATTGGTCTCAGAAATACACTACAAACACTTTTGAAATAGAAATTTCTAAATTACTAAAGCATAAATGAGAGTTTTACAACTTATAGATTCTTTACAAACTGGTGGATCAGAACGTGTGGCAGTCAATTTAGCTAATGCTTTATCAGTTGCCATAGAATATTCTGCATTGTGTACGACAAGAGAAGAAGGTGTTTTAAAAAAAAGTATTTCAAAAAAGGTTGGTTATCTATATCTAAATAAAAATGGAACATTAGATGTAAAAGCCATCAAGAAATTAAATGCCTTTGTAAAAAAGAATAAAATTCAAATTATTCATGCGCATTCAACTTCGTTTTTTTTGGCAACTACTGTGAAAATAATAAATAGTAGAATAAAAATTGTATGGCACGATCATTATGGGAATAGTGAATTTTTAAATGAAAGAAAATTTGCTATTTTAAAAATATGCTCAAAATATTTTTCCCATATTTTTTGTGTAAACAAAATTTTAGAGACATGGGCTAGCCAAAAATTAAAGTTTAAGAACACATTGTATTTGCCAAATTTTGCAACTTTAAATAAATACTTGCCTGAAACAAATTTGCATGGAGCAAATGGTAAACGTATTATTTGTTTGGCAAATTTAAGGCCTCAAAAAGACCATATAACTCTTATACAAGCATTCAAAGAAGTTCATAATATGTATCCAGATTGGACACTACATTGTGTTGGTAAAAACTTTAATGATGACTATTCAAAATCGGTTGAAAATAAAATTCTTGAGCTGGATTTAGAGAAATCTGTTTTTTTATATGGGAGTAAACCAGATATTCATAATATTCTTTCTCAATGTGACATAGGAGTTTTATCTTCAAAATCTGAAGGCTTGCCCATTGCACTGTTGGAATATGGACTGTCAAATCTAGCGGTCATAGCTACCAAAGTAGGTGAGTGTGAAGAGGTTGTTAGCCATAACAAGAATGGGTTATTGGTAAATGCGTCATCTTACAGTGAATTAGCCAAGGCTATTACCTTATTTATTGAAAATGAAAATATACGAGTTACATTAGCAAAACGTTACCATAAACATGTAAAGCAAAATTATTCAGAAAAAGCACAAATAGAAACCATTATTAGAACTTACGAAACATACGTTAAAAAAAATTGAAAAACTTTAGTTACATAAAAATCATTGCTTTACATGTTTTAATTGGGCTTTTGGTTTATGGTTTTTCAGCTCTATCAAGAATATATTTATTGGGAATTTTTGTTTTTTTTTCTTACCAAATTTTCAAAGCTAAACCTTCACAAAAGGCTGTAAAAGTATTAATGGCTTGCAGTTATGTAGTTGGTGCAGAGGTTTTTATAAGGATGACTGGCGGCAATTTTTTATATGAAGCATCAAAATATTTAGTCATTTTTTTTATTTTAATAGGTATATTTACTGTTAGACTAAGTAAGCAACCCATACCTTATATTATCTATATTTTTCTTCTTATTCCAGGTATTTTGGTAGCAGGATTTAATGCAACAGCACAATCAACCTTAAGAACTGATATCGCCTTCAATTTAAGTGGCCCTATTTGTTTAGGCATTGTGTCTATTTTTTGTTTTAAAAGAAAAATTAGTTATCAAAATATGCATAATGTTTTGTTGTATATGGCATTACCATTAGTGTCAATGACAGCCTATTTATTTTTATACACTCCAGATATAAGGGAAACGTTATCTGGTACAGGTTCTAATTTTGCAGCATCGGGTGGTTTTGGGCCTAATCAGGTATCCACAGTTTTAGGTATAGGGATGTTTTTATTCTCATTGCGCTTTTTCATGCTCTCTCCAAATTTAATTCTTAAAGTTATTAATGGAATATTATTGGCTGCAATGAGTTTTAGGGGTATTGTTACTTTTAGTAGAGGTGGAGTAATTACTGGATTGTTTATGATAGCAGCTCTAATTTACTTCTATTTTATAAAAGTTAATGTGAAGACCAAGTTAAAAATCAGTAGACTGTTTTTTATTTTCATTGGATTGGCGTTCACGGTGTGGTTGTTTTCAAAGGTCCAAACAAGTGGTTTAATTGAATACCGGTATGCGAATAAAGATGCTCTAGGCAGAGAAAAAGAGGATGTAACTACAGGTAGAAGTGATTTAATTTCTTTTGAAATTGAAGAATTTTTAAATAACCCCGTATTAGGCGTTGGGGTTGGGAAAATTAAAGAGTTAAGAGAAAAAAAGGAAGGCATTTTGGCTGCTTCTCACAATGAAATGAGCCGTATTTTATCAGAACATGGTTTGTTTGGTGTTACTGCTTTAATTATTTTGATATTCACACCTTTAATTTTCAGATTTAGAAACAAATCTAATATCTTTTTTTATTCATGCTTTATTTTTTGGTTTTTAACTATAAATCATTCAGCAATGCGTATAGCAGCTCCAGCATTTGTTTACGGTCTATGCCTTTTAGATATTCAATTTAAATCTAAAAATCCAAGAACAACCAATAAGAATACTTTAATTAAAGCCAATAATCAAAACATTTGAGACACATTGTTTATATAGGGAATAAAGCCAATGATAGAAAGAAAACCAACGTATCTTCTATTGATATTTTGTCTTCTTTACTAAAAGAATCTGGTTTTGTGGTGTTTTCAGCATCTCATAAAAAAGATATGTTATTGCGGCTCATTCATATGCTTTATACCTGTTTAAAGTATAGAAAAGAAGCTGATTATGTTTTAATTGATACTTATAGCACCTTAAACTTTTACTACGCTTATTTTGTAAGCCAATTTTGTAGAGTTTTAAAGTTAAAATACATCCCTATATTGCATGGAGGAAACTTACCCAATAGATTAAAAAACTCTCCTAAACTATCCAAAGCTATATTTAATCATGCATTTAAAAATATAGCGCCCTCTGAATATATTAAATCTCAATTTATAAACTTCGGGTTTCATAACATTAAAATCATACCTAATGCCATAGATCTTAAAAACTATCCTTTTAAAGAAAGAACTTTTGAAAAAGTAAAGTTGCTATGGGTGCGTTCCTTTTCAAAAATATACAATCCGTTGTTGGCTGTAAAAATATTGAAAACATTGAAGGAGAGAGGTATCAGTGCTGAATTGTGTATGGTTGGCCCAGATAGCGATGGGTGTTTAAACGATGTAAAAGAATACGCAAAGTCATTGGGATTAAAAGTTACCTTTACAGGAAAATTAAATAAAGAAGATTGGATATCCTTATCCAAAAACTATAATATTTTTATCAACACCACTAATTTTGATAATACTCCCGTAAGCGTTATTGAGGCTATGGCATTAGGCTTGCCTGTTATTTCCACAAATGTTGGTGGAATACCTTTTTTAATTGAGAACCAAAAGACAGGTATTTTAGTAGCACCAAATTCTGTTGAATCCTTTATTACCGAAATAAATAAAATTATGACATCTCCAGAAAAAGCTAATCATTTGGCCATGGTTGCCAGAAAAAAGGTTGAAGATTTTGATTGGAGCCATATTAAGACCCAATGGATTAAAGTCTTACATTAATTACTAGCAATATTAAATTTACTTGTTATCTTTATACTCTTCCAAATTTAGCTCTAAATAATGGCTTATACTGGTATTCATTTTAATATTTCGGAACGTAAAATTCTGCTACGTATTTTTGATATATTATCAATCCTACTTATCTTATATTTTATCAGCAATATTTTCCATTTTGATTATTTTACCATTACAAAAGAAAATTGGAGTTGGGTTTTAGTTCTTATTTTATATGTCTCCATATTCGGAACTGTTTTTGAACTTTATGATTTACAGAAATCCAGTAAAATTGAGAAAATTTCATCTGGTATTGTATTAACGGTTTCTGTTACGGTTTTATTCTATTTGTTAACTCCTTTTTTCACACCGGTTTTACCAGATAACAGGTTGCAAATCGTCATTTTTTACTTTGCAATGCTTTCAGCATTGTTTATTTGGAGAATTGCTTATTTAACCTTTGTGGTTTCACCCAGATTTTATAAAAAGGTTTTAATCATTGGGGAGACTTCCAATATTGAAACAATCATTGAAGCCTTTAAAAACTCCGATCCTAATTATAAAATTGTTGGTTTTGTTAACTGTGAAACCAATAAACTCGATTCCGTTAAATTTAATGCTATTATAGAATATTCACCCAAACAAATATATCAGGTTATTAAAGATGAGAATATATCTGAAATTGTGATTGCAAGCTATAATTCAGAATCCATTACTTCCGAAATTTATTATACTTTAATCAAACTTCTTGAAGAAGGTTTTTCAATTAAAGAATATACACAAGTATATGAAGAAATGGCTCAACGCATACCAGTGCAATTCGTGGGTAAAGATTTTTATAAATACTTTCCTTTTAGTCGAAGCAATCAAAATAAACTCTATCTTTTTTTTCTCCGCATCTTTGATATTTTAATTTCGCTATTTGGTATTTTAATAGGTATTTTATTTTTACCCATAATTTTAATAGGAAATATTTTAGGTAATCGTGGTCCACTTTTTTATACTCAGGACAGGGTTGGTAAAAACGGCAAAATTTTCAAAATGATTAAGTATCGCACCATGATTAAAAATGCTGAACAATCTGGTGCCGTTTGGACTAAAAAAGGTGATGTTAGGGTGACACCTTTTGGTAAGTTTTTAAGATATTCCAGATTGGATGAAATACCTCAATTTATAAATATTTTAAAAGGTGATATGAGTTTGATTGGACCTAGACCTGAACGTCCTTTTTTTGTTAAAGAATTATCTCAAATGCTTCCATTTTACGAAACTCGACATATTATAAAACCAGGGTTAACAGGTTGGGCGCAAGTAAAAACTAGATATGGTTCATCGGTTGATGATAGTCTGCTTAAACTTCAATACGACTTGTACTATATTAAGCACCGCAGTTTCTTTCTAGATGCCAATATTTTAGTAAAAACGCTTAGTACGGTTATTTTCTTTAGGGGGCAGTAGACCTTTTCTTCAAATAAGAAACTAAGAAAAGGTATCTTATAAAAAGCGCTATAAAAAACGGCATTAATCCAATAGCAAAAACTTGAACACCAATTATCCAATGCAGTGTTAAAAGACATAGCATAATGATCAAAAGCTTTATATATCTAATAAACCAGGTTTTTATTTTTTCCATAAAAAACTGACCAATCATAAAAATATTTAAGGCAAATGCCCAAAGCAAGTTATAATTTTGATGAGTCCCTTTGTGGTCTGTTGCGAACCAAAGCAGTAAAATTACAACTCCAATTAAACCTGTAATTGTAAATAAAGTAAGGTCCAACCATTTACTTTGTTTGTTGTTTTTGTAGTCATTGTAAGTTATATATAATATTAATAAGCCTATAAGACTAAAAATAAACAACGGACTTGTTAAAAATGAACCAGATTTAAAAGTTTCTCGTTGTTCATAAAGCATGTGACTTTTCAAAACCAGAGGTTTTTCTCCATTATTAATAGTTGCAACTTCAAAAAAATTAAAAATATTTTCAGGTAAAAACATATGCTCTTCAGGTGTTGCTTTTCTATCAATTACTGAGCCTAAAGCCACATCTATTCCTAAACTTCCCCATGAATTTTTATTTAAATTATTCTGAATTAAAGTTCTGAAAGTAGCATCTTTAAAACCTTCCGGATTATTAAATGTTATTGAGTTATTTACAGCAATGTTAGTAACTTCTTTAATTTTAGTGGCACAGTTATCATAAAAGAAATCATATAAATAGCCTCTGTTTTCAGGTTTGTAATTATTTAATAAATAGTTATATAGTGTTTGTTTTTCGGTTTGAGAAAGATTTAAAACTTGTTCTTTGATAGAACGATTGTAATAATAACTATAAACTTGATAAAACCGATTAAAATCAAGTTTACTTATTAAATAGTTGAGTTTGCCTTGCGCAAATTTTAAATAGAAATTGTGAGTATCAAAATCATATTCTCCATAACCATAGGTCACGTCAATACCCAATGTCACATCTTTAATTCTAAAAGCATTATGACCAAATGAGTCATTTAATGATTCGCCTGGACCAACCGTTAAAACACTAATTTCGGCCAGATTCGATAATTGATTTTGTTGCGCGAAAACTATTTTAGTTAATAAAAGAAATAGGAAAAGTAGTGTATGTTTCATCTATTTTAGGTATTTATAAACTACGGCTTTGTTTTTATTATTTGCAATTAATATTATCCATTGTCTGCCAAATGCCCATTATGGGCTTATCTAAAAATACCAAAATCAAGCTTTAAAGAAAAAACGTTGGAGTATAGTGCCACACTTTGGTCGCCAATATCTGTGAAAGCATAGTCAATTTGAATACCGTTGTATTTAAAGCCCACACCAAAACTGGGTTGAAAAGTCAATTTTTCAGGAATTGGAGAAACTGAAATATTCTCCAATTGTGCTTCATTTTGAAAATTCCCTACACCAGCACGTAAAAAAACCATATCAGTATATCCAAATTCAAAACCCAAAGCAGGGTTTACACTAGCAAATGATGTTGATATAATATCGTTATTTTCTTCAAAACGCACATTTAAATTAATGGCAGTTAGTAGGGTATAGTCGTAGTTAAAATCAACTAGTTTAGAAACTCCAATTTGCAGTTTAGGAATCGTGATTTCAGTAGTTTCAGGCAACTCTTGATTTTGTCCGGCAACCGCATTTTGAATTTTAGCAAACTCATCTTCATTTATGGCCCAAGCATTAAAAGTGGTTGTAATATCGCGAGCCATAAGTCCGAATCTCCAATTGTTATTAGTTTCAAACTGAATACCAAAATCCAGACCAAAACCCCAAGATGAAGCAAAATCGCCAATAATTCTTCTAATAACTTTTGCATTTACGCCATAATTTAAACCTTGCACGGGCAGAGAACGTGCATATGAAAAGGTGAGCCCATAGTCTGCAGTAGAGAATAAACTGATTCGATCGTAATTAATATTACCTTGTTCGTCGATAAGTTGGGTAGTGTTCAAAATATCATCAACCGCAAATCGAATTAATGAAATTCCAACAGCACTTTCATTGTCTAAAGGCATGGCAAAAGCCGCATAGTCGTAATTAGCAATATTTGCAAAATAACTGGAATGCATTAATGCTAATTGATTGTCTTCGAGTTTCAGTAATCCAGCAGGATTCCAATACCCAGAATTAACATCGGCTGTGTGTGAGGTTACAGCACTACTCATGCCCAAAGCAGCAGCATCTACACCAATATTCATAAACTCGTTGGAATATTTCCTTACGGTTTGACTGAATATTGAATTAGATACAACAAAAAACAATGCAGTTATGTAAAGTCTCAATTGCAATTTTTTTACAAACCGACATAAATTTTTCAGGTGTAAATATTTTCAAAACACATGAAAAATTTAAACGGAGGTTACCTGTGACAAATTTAAAACAATTAACTTTTACACAGGAAAGATGCACATAATATTTAAACCTATAAACTTGAAATTATTACAGATATTGCTTTAGACTGAAATTGTTTACTATTTTTACAATATTAAATTAAAATATGAAGAAAATTTTACCCAACTCACTAACTCTTTTAAATTTACTTTGCGGATGTATTGCGGTAATTTTTGTGTTTAACGACAATTTTATAATTGCTTCCTTTTTTGTGTTTTTAGGTATATTTTTCGATTTTTTCGATGGGTTTGCTGCCCGAAAACTAAATGCGCAGAGTGAATTGGGTTTGCAATTGGATTCGCTTGCAGATATGGTTACCAGCGGATTAGTTCCGGGAATGGTGATGTATAAGCTTTTAGAGTTAGTTAGCGAAAGTGCTTCGGTTTTAAATTATGCAAATGATTGGGATGCTAACATGAAATTTTATGGCTTTAAGTTAGCGTTACTACCGCTTTTGGGATTAGCCATCACGCTAGCATCGGCTTACAGATTGGCTAAATTCAATATTGATGAAGACCAACAAACCTATTTCAAAGGCTTGCCTACACCGGCAAATACCTTACTAATTATTTCATTGCCTTTGATTTTAGAGTTTCAAAACAATGATGTCTTAAATGCCTTTATTTTAAACAAATGGTTTTTAATAACATTAACTATTTTAAGCTGTTATCTTTTAAATTCAAACATTAAACTTTTTGCTTTAAAGTTTAAAAATTATGCATTTAAAAATAACATAACCCGATATATTTTTATCATTTTGTGTGTTGTACTTCTTATTGTTTTGCGCTTTGCAGCTATTCCTATTATCATTTTACTTTATATAACCATGTCTGTTTTAGGCAATTTAACTACAAAACACATTTAATTTTATGGCATCAGGTTTTTTTGCGTTATTAGATGATATTGCGGCACTCATGGATGATGTTGTTGTAATGACCAAAATTTCAACAAAAAAGACAGCTGGTATTTTGGGCGATGATTTAGCTGTTAATGCAGAAAAAGCAACTGGTTTTGTTTCATCAAGAGAACTCCCTGTATTATGGGCAATCACAAAAGGTTCTGCACTCAATAAGCTCATTATTTTACCCATTGCCTTTTTACTAAGTGCCTTTGTACCCATTGGCATTACCATTGCATTAGTTCTGGGTGGTGTTTATTTAGCTTATGAAGGGGTTGAAAAAATATATCAATATTTTTTTCATCCTAAACCGAAAAAAGAAATAAAAAGTGTAGGTAGAGAAATTAAGAATTTACCAAAGGAAGCAGTGCTTGAAAACGAAAAGAGCAAAATAAAATCAGCAATTTTCACAGATTTTATTTTATCCGTTGAAATTATAATTATTGCATTAGGCACTGTTATTGGCAAACCCATTTTGTTTCAGATTTTGGTAGTTTCTTTAGTTTCTGTAATTGCAACTATAGGTGTTTATGGTATTGTTGCACTTATTGTAAGGATGGATGATTTTGGATTAAAACTCGTTAATATAAGTGAAAATGGGATTTCGTTTTGGTTTGGTAACTTATTGATAAAAACACTGCCAATAATTATAAAAAGCTTATCAATAATTGGTACTATCGCTTTGCTTTTGGTTGCAGGTGGTATTTTCATACACAATGTAAAAATTATACATCACATCACCAATCCGATTAATTTGCCAGTAATTCTTAAGGAATTTTTAGTAGGTATCATTATAGGTTTAATGGCTTTAATTCTGGTAAAAGGAATTACATTTATATTAAAAACCATTAAAGGTTAGTTCATAAAATAGGCTACTTCAAAATAAACCTATTATGCTTAGCTTTTAATCGCGAATTTTTTTCTTACGAAGCTCAAAGTTTTGACCTAAATAGACTTTACGTACCATGGCATCGTTAGCCAATTCTTCAGGTTCACCAGCTTTTAGGATGCTTCCTTCAAACATCAAATACGTTCTGTCGGTAATAGCTAAAGTTTCCTGTACGTTATGGTCAGTAATTAAAATTCCTATATTTTTTTTTGTTAGTTGTGCCACAATACGTTGGATATCTTCAACGGCTACGGGATCTACACCTGCAAAAGGTTCATCTAGTAAAATAAAATTTGGATCGGTAGCTAAAGCTCGGGCAATTTCAGTACGACGGCGTTCACCGCCAGACAATAAATCACCACGATTTTTACGGATGTGATTTAAACCAAATTCCTCAATAAGAGATTCCATTTTGTAGTGCTGTTCTTTTTTGCTAAGCTTGGTAAGTTGTAAAACACTCAAAATATTATCTTCTATGCTTAATTTTCTAAAAACGGAGGCTTCCTGAGCTAAATATCCAATACCGTTTTGAGCACGTTTGTACATGGGGTATTTGGTAATGTCCGTATTGTCTAAATAAATATGACCACCATTGGGTTTAATTAAGCCAACAATCATGTAAAAAGAAGTCGTTTTTCCAGCGCCATTTGGCCCTAAAAGTCCTACAATTTCACCTTGTTCAACCTTAAGGGAAACATCTTTTACAACTTTTCGCCCACTGTAGGACTTCATTAAATTTTCGGCTTTTAAAATCATATTTCAATAACGTAATTATTATTTAATTATTGGCTTCCAAGGCGTCCCAAAATTCGTAAGCACGACGCAAATGTGGTATTACAATGGTGCCACCTACCAAAGTAGCTATACTTAGTGCTTCAACAACTTCTTCTTTTTTCAAACCTATTTTATAACTAGTTTCTAAGTGGTATTTTACGCAATCATCGCAGCGTAAAACAGCTGATGCTACTAAACCCAGAAGTTCTTTGGTTTTAACATCTAATGCACCATCGGTGTAAGCATTGGTGTCTAAATTAAAAATACGCTTAATTATTTTATTATTATCAGCTAAAATTTTATCATTCATTTTAGCACGATAATCATCAAATTCTTTAACTAGGTCTGACATGTTTTTTCTCTTTACGTTTTTGGTTTCTCACCACTATTTTGGAAATATAAATACTTACTTGGTACAATATTAAAATGGGGATGGCTACTATAACTTGACTTGCGATATCTGGTGGTGTAATAATGGCTGAGAGAATCAATACGATTACTAAGGCATATTTGCGATACTTTTTCAAAACTTCTGGAGTTACTAAGCCTATTTTTGTTAAGAAATAGATGATAATTGGAAGTTCAAAAATCAAGCCAGATGCCAGAGCTGATGACCGAACCAAGGCAATGTAAGAACTGATGTCAATTTGATTATCTACAATATCGGAAATACTATAATTTGCTAAAAAATTTAAGGATAATGGGGTAACAATGTAATAACCAAACAGCACACCCATAAAGAATAGTAATGAGGATATAATAATGAAACCTCGCGAATGTTTACGTTCAGTTTCATGTAAACCAGGACTTATGAATTTCCATAATTGATAAATAACGTAAGGGAATGAAATCACAAAACCTGCAAGAATAGATGTCCAAATATCAGCAGAAAATTGTCCTGCCATGGTCCGGTTTTGGATAATCATGGGCATTTCCTCAGCACAAAACGTGGTATTAACCCCCAAATAATTTGCTGCTTCACATAAAAAATGATAGGTTGGAAAACTCATGTGAAGAGGTGCAAAAATGATATCTTCAAAGATTATTCGACTAAAAATAAAAGCTAGAGTTGCTACAATAATTATGGCAGTACAAATTCTAATTAAGTGCCAACGTAAATCTTCAAGATGATCTAAAAAAGACATCTCATTAATATCCTTTTTCGCCATTATATAATACCTTCTTTTATTAAATCGTGTAGATGTACTACACCTGCATATTTTCCATCCTCTTCAACCAATAATTGCGATATGTCGTTTACTTCCATGAGCTCAAGGGCATCAACAGCCATAGCATTGGCATCTATACATTTTGGGTTTGCGCCCATAATATCTTTTGCAGTTAAATTGGAAAAATCATCTACTTTGGTTAACATCCTCCTTAAATCTCCATCTGTAATAATACCAATAATTTTATCATTTTCTACAACAGCAGTTACTCCAAGCATTTTTGCGGTTATTTCCACAATAACATTTTTAATACTAGCATCTGCAAATACTCTTGGTTTTTCATTAATCGAAGAAATATCTTGAACCCTTAAATACAATTTTTTACCTAATGCACCACCTGGGTGATATTTTGCAAAATCGTTACTAGAAAAACCTCGTAATTCAAGCAAACATACCGCTAACGCATCGCCTAAAACCAATTGGGCTGTTGTACTAGTTGTAGGCGCTAAATTATTTGGGCAAGCCTCTTTTTTAACAAATGCATTTAAAATATAATCGGCATGTTGGCCAAGAAAGGAATCTTTATTTCCAGTAATAGCAATTATTTTATTTTTCGCACTTTTAATTAATGGTACCAACACTTTAATTTCTGGTGTATTACCGCTTTTGGATAAACAAATTACAACATCATCTTTTAAAATAAGACCTAAATCTCCATGAATGGCATCGGCTGCATGCATAAATATTGCAGGCGTTCCTGTAGAATTTAAAGTCGCTACAATTTTATTGGCAATAATAGCACTTTTACCTATTCCTGTGATAATAACTCGTCCTTTGGAGCTATATATAAGTTCGACAGCCTTGGTAAAATCATCAGTTATAAGTTTAGACAAGTTAAAAATCGCTTCACTTTCCAGTTGGATGGTTTGCTTTGCTATTTCAATAATAGATTTTTTGTCTTTCAAAATTTATTATTTTTTTGTTGAGTTTTTAAAGATTTTGTTATCTTTAATGATAGCCAAATTTAATTTCTGTATAATTTGGATTTTCGTTACAAAACTAACGAAAAAAATATGAGGGTACTTCAATTGCATTATTAAATTAATGAATAAAAGATTTTAATGTTTTTGGAGTTTTAAATAAGTAAATCAATTTTATATTATTCATGTCAATAGCAAAAGGTGACTTACATGCTGCATTAAAAAAATATTTTGGATTTAGTAAATTCAAAGGACTTCAAGAAGATGTTGTAGAAAGTATATTGTCTGGTAACCATACATTTGTAATCATGCCAACGGGTGGTGGAAAATCACTCTGTTATCAATTACCGGCTTTAATGCAAGAAGGGACAGCTATTGTGGTTTCGCCGTTGATTGCATTAATGAAAAATCAAGTGGATGCCATTAGAGGTGTTTCTAATGAAGAAGGTATCGCACACGTTTTAAATTCCTCATTAAATAAAACCGAGGTAAAACGAGTTAAGGAAGATATTATAAAAGGTATTACCAAGCTTCTTTATGTAGCACCGGAATCTTTGACTAAAGAAGAGAATGTAGATTTTCTGCGTTCGGTAAAAGTATCTTTTATGGCAATTGATGAAGCTCATTGCATAAGTGAATGGGGGCACGATTTTAGACCAGAATATAGAAATTTAAAAAACATCATAGGTAGAATAGGTGATAACATACCCATTATCGGTTTAACGGCTACTGCAACGCCAAAAGTTCAAGAGGATATCATTAAAAATCTAGGAATTACAGGTGCTAAAACTTTCAAAGCCTCTTTTAACAGACCCAATTTATATTACGAAGTACGTCCAAAAACCAAAAATGTTGATGCCGATATTATTCGATTTATCAAACAACACGAAGGTAAATCGGGGATTGTATATTGCTTAAGCAGGAAGCGTGTCGAGGAATTAGCGCAAGTACTTCAAGTAAATGGTATTAAAGCCGTGCCTTACCATGCTGGATTGGATGCTAAATCCAGATCCAATCATCAAGATAAGTTTTTGATGGAGGATATTGATGTGGTTGTGGCAACCATAGCCTTTGGTATGGGAATAGATAAACCTGATGTGCGGTTTGTAATTCATCATGATATTCCAAAGAGTATTGAAAGCTATTACCAAGAAACTGGAAGAGCAGGACGCGATGGTGGAGAAGGTCATTGTTTGGCATACTACTCTTACAAGGACATAGAAAAATTAGAAAAATTCATGTCTGGTAAGCCAGTAGCTGAACAAGAAATTGGTCAAGCGTTGTTGCAAGAAGTTGTTGCTTTCGCCGAAACATCCATATCTCGAAGAAAATTCATTTTGCATTATTTTGGTGAAGAGTTTGATAATGAAACAGGTGAAGGTGGCGATATGGATGACAATATACGTCACCCAAAAAAGAAACACGAAGCCAAGGATGAGGCTGTTATATTAATGGAAACTATTGAGAAAACCAACGAAAAATATAAATCCAAAGATTTGGTTCATGTTATAACGGGTAAGGAGAATGCCTTAATAAATTCACATAAAACCAACGAACAGGAATTTTTTGGTAAAGGAAACAATAAAGACAAAAAGTTTTGGATGGCCCTATTAAGGCAATTACTGGTTGCTGGATATCTTAAAAAGGATATCGAAACTTACGGTATCATTAAACTTACTAAAGAAGGTAAAAATTTCATTAATAACCCCGAGTCTTTCATGATGACCGAAGACCATATTTTTGATGGTGAACAAGACGATGGCAGCATCATTACAGCTGCAAAAGGCGAAGGAGCTGTCGCAGATGAGGTTTTAATGAGCATACTTAAGGATTTGCGTAAAAAAAATGCTAAAAAATTGGGTGTGCCACCATTTGTAATTTTTCAGGATCCTTCTTTAGAAGATATGGCTTTAAAATATCCTATAAACTTAACAGAATTAGCAAATGTACATGGTGTAGGAGAAGGAAAGGCCAAAAAATATGGTAAAGATTTCGTTGAATTAATAGCTAGCTATGTTGAAGAAAACGATATCATTCGCCCTGACGATTTGGTTGTTAAATCAACAGGAAGTAATTCTACAAATAAACTTTACATAATCCAAAATATTGATAGAAAACTACCATTGGATGATATAGCCTCCTCAAAAGGCATGTCCATGGAAGAGTTTATCAAAGAAATGGAGGCCATTGTTTATTCTGGAACCAAGCTCAACATAAACTATTGGATTGATGAAATATTTGATGAAGATCAACAAGAGGAAATCCATGATTATTTTATGGATTCCGATTCTGATAGTATAGAAAAGGCCATAAAAGAATTTGATGGAGATTATGATGATGAAGAATTACGACTTTACAGAATAAAATTCATTAGTGAAGTAGCCAATTAAATTTTCTTAAAACTATATGGTTTCAAGCTTCGGTCATCAAGCTTCATTTCCTATCTTTGCACTTTCTTAAAAAATTAGAACAATGCAAGACGGTTTATACGCAAAATTCAACACAACAAAGGGAGAAATCTTGGTTGCTTTGGAATTTAAAAAAACACCAGGAACGGTAGGTAACTTTGTCGCTTTGGCAGAAGGAAATTTAGAAAATAAGGTAAAGCCCCAAGGGGAACCCTATTATGATGGACTAAAGTTTCACAGGGTTATCCCAGATTTCATGATTCAAGGAGGTTGCCCACAAGGGACAGGTGCTGGTAACCCAGGTTATAAATTTGATGATGAGTTTCATCCAGATTTAAAGCACGATGGCCCAGGGATACTTTCTATGGCCAATGCAGGCCCTGGAACAAATGGTAGCCAATTTTTTATTACCCATGTCGAAACGCCTTGGTTAGATAATAACCATACGGTTTTTGGGAAAGTAGAGCATGGGCAAGAGGTGGTTGATGCTATTGCCCAAGGCGATAAAATTGAAACATTGGAAATTATTCGCGTTGGTAAAGATGCCGAATCTTTTAATGCTGTTGAAGCGTTTAGAACTTTTGAGGGATCTAGAGAAAAGAGATTAGCTGAAGAGAAGAAAGCTGCCGAAATTGCTTTAGATAAAATTGCTACTGGCTTTAAAAAAACAGAAAGTGGTTTACGTTACCAAATTATCCAAAATGGAAATGGCGCCAAAGCTGAAAAAGGTAAGACGGTTTCTGTGCATTATAAAGGTCAACTACAAGATGGTACGATTTTCGATTCTTCTTACAAACGCAATGAGCCTATTGATTTTCTTTTAGGAATGGGCCAAGTGATTTCTGGATGGGATGAAGGTATTCAACTATTAAAAGTTGGGGATAAAGCTCGCTTTGTTATACCAAGTCATTTAGGATATGGCAGTAGAGGTGCTGGCGGCGTTATTCCCCCCAATGCTACTTTAATTTTTGATGTAGAATTAATGGAAGTTAAGTAAATTTAATATACTTTTTTATAAAGAAAGCACCTCAATTAAGGTGCTTTCTTTATATTTATATATGACAAACCAAGAACTACAAAAACTAAAATACCCTATCGGAAAATTTGATTGTCCAAGTAATATTTCAATGCAACATATTGAAAGTTGGATTTCCATTTTAGAGCATTTTCCAGACCGTTTGGAGAAACTGGTTTTAAACCTTTCAGATGAACAATTAAATATGCCTTACAGACCCGGAGGTTGGACTGTAAGACAGGTCGTTCATCATTTATCCGACAGCCATCATCATAGTTATGCACGTTTCAAATGGGCTTTAACCGAGGATAAACCTGTAATTAAAGCCTATTATGAAGACCGTTGGGCAGAACTATTTGATGCCAAAAAAGCACCCATTAATATGTCCTTACTTCATTTAAGGGCTATCCATTTTAAGTTGGTTTATTTATTAAAAGGATTATCTGATGAGGATTTAAACAAAAGTTTCATACACCCTGAAACCAACTCTGAAGTTGTTTTAAAAAACAATGTTGGTATGTATGCTTGGCACAGTAGCCATCATTATGCACATATAGAACATTTAATTAAACGCAATAATTGGTTTTAAATAATCGATGATACGACCATTTGAAATAAAAGACACGCAACAACTTTTGGAAATTTATAACCATTATGTTTTAAATTCTGTTGCCACTTTTGATGATGTGGCTGTTACTTTTGAAACGTTTTTGGAAAAAGTGACCACAATAAACAATCATTACCCCTTTTTGGTTTTTGAGGAAAATGACGAGCTTTTAGGCTATGCTTACGGAAGTAAATTTAGGCCCAAACCTGCTTATAATAATACTGTTGAATCTACGATATATGTGAAACATGGCCAACATGGAAAACAAATAGGTTCGTTGTTGTATGAAGAACTATTAAAGTTACTTAAAAAAGAAAACTACCATGTGGTTTTAGGAGTATTGACTTTACCTAATGAAGTAAGCGTTAAACTTCATGAAAAATTTGGGTTTAAACAAGTGGCACATTTAAAAGAAGTAGGGTTTAAGTTTAATAAATGGCTCGATGTTGGGTTTTGGCAGTTGAATTTATAATGAATTTTTCCACTTAATATTACAACCAATACTTGGTTTTTGGGGTTCGGTATTTTCTTTGTTAGTAATCAGGCAATTTAGAGCGTGCCTTAAATCTTTACCAGTCACGGGTAGGCCATTTCCAGGTCTCGAATCATCTAATTGCCCTCTGTAAGTTAATTTCAAATGGTCATCAAAAACATATAAATCGGGCGTGCAAGCAGCATCATATGCTTTGGCAACTTCTTGGGTTTCATCATACAAATAAGGAAATGGGTAATTGTTTTCCTTGGCATGAATCGTCATTTTTTCGGGAGAATCTTGCGGATAATTTACCACATCATTACTGGAAATCGCAATAAACGATAGGTCTTTTTTGGAGTATTCATTTGCAATAGCAACTAATTGTGAGTTAATATGAATTACAAAAGGACAATGGTTACAAATAAACATGATGACGGTTCCTTGTTTCCCTTTCAACTCTCTAAGTGATACCATTTTTTTAGAAACCGTGTCATACAATTTAAACTCAGGCGCTTTGGTTCCCAATGGAACCATATTTGAAGGAGTGCGTGCCATAATTAAAAGTTTTACTCAAAGTTCGGGATAATTTGTATTTTTAGAAAATGAATGAGACCATAACTTTTGATGATTTTACCAAAGTAGACTTACGGGTTGGGACTATTATTGAAGTTAATGATTTTCCTGAGGCCAAAAATCCTGCTTATCAATTAACAATCGATTTTGGAGATTTGGGCATTAAAAAGTCCTCAGCTCAAATTACAACACTTTACAAAAAGGAAGATTTGCTTAACAAGCAAGTCGTGGCAGTTGTAAATTTTACCAAAAAGCAAATAGCTAAATTTATGAGTGAGTGTTTGGTTTTGGGTGCTGTAAATGGAAAAGATGTTATCTTGTTAAATCCTGAAAACAGTGTTAAAAATGGAAGTGAGGTAAGTTAACTTTCAAGCATAAAAAATCCGTTACATTTTAAAGGTAACGGATGTAATTATTTTTATTTGGAATCAATTATATATCATCAAAATCAATATCAGTAAAACTTTCTGGAGTTTTTGTCTCTATTTCTTCTGAGTTATCTTCATATTCTTTTTTGAAGTCTTTTTGGTGACGCTCACTTATGACTTCATCTCCTTTTTCATTTATGATATAATCAGTCATTTCAGCAAGAATGTCTTTAAACTCTGTAAAATCTTCTTTATAAATATAAATTTTATGCTTTTTGTAATGATAAGATCCATCATCATTAGTGAATTTTTTACTTTCAGTAATTGTTAAGTAATAATCATCTGCCTTAGTGGCTCTTACATCAAAAAAATAGGTGCGTCTCCCAGCTCTTAATACTTTCGAAAAAATTTCCTCTTTCTCCATCATGTCGTTATTATTCATATTTGAATTGAAATTTGTTTAGTTATCATTATTAAACCAAAAATCTAAAAAAAACCGATACTAACCAACAATTTTTAAAGTTTCTTTTTTAAATATTACTTTTTATTGCATTTAATTGAATAAAAAATACTCATCGAATTTTTTAAAAGGTTTCGCTTAATTGTTTTAAATAAAGGTGTTTGTAATACCCATCTATATTAATTAAGGTATCATGGGTTCCCTCTTGAACAATTTTGCCATTATCTAAAACTATGATTTTATCTGCATTTTTTGCTGAAGAGACCCTATGGCTTACAATAATGGATGTTTTTCCTTTGGTAAGTTTGGTTAGGTTATTTAATATTTTTTCTTCGGTCTCAGTATCAACAGCAGATAAGCAATCATCAAATAATAAGATTTTTGGAGACTTGATTATGGCCCTTGCAATGGACACACGCTGTTTCTGACCACCTGAAAGCGTAATGCCACGTTCCCCCAATTTGGTATCATAACCATTATTAAAAGCGATTATATTTTTATGTACCTGGGCATTTTTTGCAGCTTCAATTACTTCTTCATCAGTAGCATCTTGTTTCCCAAATTTTATATTGTTTTTAATGCTATCAGAAAACAAAAAGGCATCTTGAGGCACATAACCAATACTATCTCTTAAGTTTTCCAAATTAACGAGATTAATCTCAGTATCATCAATAAGTATACTACCTTCATCGATATCATACAATCTGCCTATTAAATCTAAGATAGTTGATTTTCCTGAACCTGTTTTCCCAAGAATAGCCAGCGTTTCTCCCTCTTTTATATGGAAACTTAGGTTGTTAAGGGCTTGGATATTAGTGTCATCATAAGTGAAGGACACATTTTTAAAAGTAATGTTGCCATTAATTTTTGAGGGAATATCGGTAGGGTTTTTAATTTCTGGTTCAAACTTTAAAAACTCATTAATCCGTTTTTGGGAAGCTTCCGCCTGTTGCACAATTGAAGTTACCCAACCCACGGTTGCCACAGGCCAAGTGAGCATATTTACATAAATTATAAACTCTGCTATGGTGCCAATACTTTCAATTTCACCATTAATGTATTGCATACCACCTATATAAATTACCAATAAGTTACTCACACCAATAAGCAATATCATAGTGGGGAAAAACCAAGCCTGAACCCTAGCTAAACTTATTTGTTTTTCTTTACTACCATCAGCTAAGTCTTTAAAATTTGCAGATGTTTGCGGCTCTATGCCATAAGCTTTTATAACAGATATACCACTGAAAGATTCTTGAGTAAACGTTGATAATTTTGATAGGTACTCTTGAACTATCGTACTGCGTTTGTGTATCTCTTTACTTAGTTTATAAATTATAATAGATAAAATAGGCAATGGCACTATGGTATATAGTGTTAGTTTTGGTGAAGCTTTCATCATGTAAATAATTACAATTATGAACAAAGTTATCGTGTTGATACTATACATAATGGCGGGGCCTGCATACATACGTACTCTACTTACGTCTTCGGTAATTCGGTTCATTAAATCACCTGTCCTGTTTTTTTTGTAAAAATTCAAAGAGAGCTTTTGGTACTGCTGGTAAACTTCATTTTTTAAGTCGAACTCAATATATCTGGAAACATTTATGATATATTGTCTCATAAAAAAAGTTAAAACACCACCTATTATTGCAGCCCCAACAATGTATAGAATAGCTTCAGTTAGTTGTGATCTAAATACTTCCTTGGTTATGATATTTGCCGAAAAATTTTCGATAATAACAAAAATCTGCTTTACATATCTGGGGGTATAAAGTAGAAACAATCGGGCAACTATAGTAATGATGATGCCTATAAAAAGTTGTGATTTATATTTTAAAAAGTATTTATTTAAATGCTGTAATTCTCTCATTAAATATCGTAAAGATAGAACCACAAATATAGGGTAATAATGATAACTAAAACCGGGCTTCCTTTAAAACAAATTGTTAAATAAAGCTTAAAGTAATAGGGTTAATTAAAATGGATAAATACTATTTTAATTTAAATATAGTATTATTTTTGCAAGGTGAAAATCATCAAAATGTTTCATCATTTATAATTTAAGTTCTTTCTAATTATGCTAAACAGAAGACATATTCGCGTAAAAGTTATGCAAACCCTATATGCCTTTAAGGGTGGCGAGAGTGATGATTTTGGTAAAGACCAAAAGTTTCTACTGTTTAGTATTGACAATATGTACAATTTGTACTTGTTGTTGATTTCTTTGATAATTGAAGTTCAAAAAAGAGCGGAAAAAGACTTACAAAAAAAACAGAAAAAGCATTTAGCTACTAAAGAAGATAAAAATCCGAATAGAAAGTTTGTAAACAACCAATTGCTTAAAAATTTAAGTGAAAATTCAGTGCTTAAAAATCAATTGGATACTTATAAAATTAATAATTGGGATCTAGATGAAGAATATGTTGATATCATTTTTAAAGCCATAATATCTAGTAATTTGTATGAAGATTATATGAAAACCAAAGTTTCTGACTTTAGGGAAGATAAGGATTTTATTGTAGATATTTACAAGGATGTTATAGCTCCTAGTGAGAAACTTTATGATTATATAGAAGACAAAAATCTAACTTGGTTGGACGATCTTCCGACGGTTAACACCACTATTTTAAAACTTTTGCGTAAAGTTAAGGAAACTTCTTCTATGAATCATTTTACTCCAAAACTTTACAAGGATATGGATGATAAGCAATTTGCCATCGATTTGTTTAAGAAAACATTATTAAACAGAACGGCTATTAACAATGAAATTGATAAAAAAACCCAGAATTGGGACAGTGATCGAATTGCTAATGTGGATTATGTATTATTGCAAATGGCCATATGTGAGATTAAAAATTTTCCGTCAATACCCGTAAAAGTAACCATAAATGAGTATTTGGAAATATCAAAGGAATACTCAACGCCTAAAAGTAGCATCTTTATCAATGGTATTTTAGATAAATTGGTCAAGGAATATGAAGTTTCAGGAGAACTTAAAAAAATAGGACGAGGCTTATTGTAAGCAAAATAAAAACCCATATTTCTGTTAAGAAGAACTTAAAAGTTTTTAATCGATTAAATAATTACTATTTTTACAAAACCAAATCAATATTTAAACAATTATTATGAAAAAAATAATACTAGGATTAAGTGCGTTATGCCTGATCGCTTTTACATCATGTAAAGAGAATGCTGCCAAAAAAATTGAAGAAAGTAATTTAGCTGAAGCAGCTGTAAGAGATGCCAGTGCATCTAAATTTCCAGTAATTGAATTTGATAAAACAGAGCATGATTTTGGCGAAATTGAAGCTAGAACTGCAGTTGAAACTGTTTTTAAATACAAAAATACAGGTGATGCACCTTTAGTAATAACAGATATTAAAAGTTCGTGTGGTTGTACCGTGCCTCAAGATTGGAGCAGAGAACCATTGGCACCAGGAGCGGAAGGTCAATTTACTGTTAAATTTAATGGAAGTGGTACTAATAAAGTTACTAAAACCATCACAGTAACAGCTAATACCGAGAGAGGAAGCGAAATGGTAAAAATTATGGCGTTTGTTAAACCAGACCCTAATACACCAGCTGCAAACAACGCGGTTTCAACACCAGTAATGAACCCTTCTGTACAACAGGTAAAGTCCAGTACACAACCAGGTCACGAAGGTCATAATCACGATTAAAAACAAATAAAATAATGGGAGAAGGAATGGGTGGTTTTTTGCCTATCATATTAATGTTTGTGGTAGTTTATTTTTTTATGATAGCACCTCAAATGAAACGCGCCAAAAAAGAAAAGAAATTTGCTGCCGAACTAAAACGTGGCGATAGGGTAGTTACTAAAAGTGGATTGCACGGAAAAATCTTTGAACTAAACGATAAAGATGGTAGTTGCGTAATAGAGACTATGTCTGGAAAGTTAAAGTTTGAACGTTCGGCAATTTCGATGGAAATGAGCACAAAACTCAATGAACCCTCAAAATAAAGGTCAATTTTAATAAACGGTATAAAAAGCTTCCAGAGATGGAGGCTTTTTTTAATAGTTATAGCATTTAGTCACTTGGGGATTTTCACAATTTAGATGAAATTTGTTTTTATAAAACTAACAATTTCTATATTTATCATTTAAACCTATACCTTGTAAAATCATAGGTTTAATTTTTTTAAGTCGAGTTTGTTTGGAGGCTTCACGTTTTGCACTAATAATATATTCACAATACTCGTTTTGTTTACTCGGTGTTAATCCTTTAAAGGCGTCAAATAATTTTGCGCTACTATCTAATTCCTTTTTTAACTCTGCAGGTGTAACAATATCTTTTTTTGTGGTTTTGGTTGTTGTTATTTCTTTACCAAGTTTTTGATTTTCAATAGCTTCCTTAACATATGCTAATACTATGTTTTTATTTATGTCATGAATCGATGTAAAACGCATTTGACGTAACGCTTTGGTTTTATTTTCTTGAGCATTTATTAATAAATTATGCTCGTCTTTTAAAAACACCCCATTAAAAAACCAAATACCAAAATGGTTTTTAAAAGCACCTAAACCCAGTATTTTTTTACCATTTAAGTCGTAAACGGGTGCAGACCATTTAATCGATTCACTAAGTTCTGTGGAAATTATAATACTTCGTAAATACTCTAAAGCTTCTTTAAAATTCGTATGCTCTTGAATATAATCTTCAACAGAATGAAATTTTTTCATTGTAGCTCAAATTTTGAGGTTTTTATTATCTAATATATGGATTTGTTTGATTTAACTAAACAAGAGGCCTACCTAAAATAATGACGGTTAAAAATGACATGGATTCTTGATATTACCAAGAATCCATGTCATTATAAAGATTTCAAAGCTATTTATAGCTAATGTTTAATTGAACAATACTTCATATTTTTTCTTGTAATTTAATACTAGTATAACATTCAATAAAGCTACTATTAGCGCGGGCCAAATTTTAATCAAATCGTTATTAGAAAGATTGAAAATTAGGAATGAAACAGTAAGTGGGAATAAAATAATTAGGATAAAAGGTGTCCATTTATTGATAATTAAAAATAAACCAATTAATATTTCAAATATGTATAAAAAAGGTAGGTATCCTGCTACAGCATCTATAAAATGTCTTGTATTTTCAGGCATTTCACCATAAGTGAAAGGTATAAAATGAAAAAATTGATTTAAAGCATATACAATTAAAAATAATCCTAATAGTATTCTTAGCCAGTTGTTATTATTAATTTTATTTCTCATAAATATTTTATTTAAGGTTAGTTACATTTAGCTGCACTATTAATGAACTAAAGATAACTTGCGTCTTACAAATAAAATATGATTAATATCATGTAACATAAATACTTCTATAATCAGAAATATTTATTAGGTATATCATAATAAAGACCACTTTATTTTTATATAGTGGTCTTTATTAATTAAACTAACTTTTGTTTAATTTACATTGGCTCCATTGTTTTTTTATTAAAGATATATTTAAAGCCTATCATAACTAAATCCGTTGTCATATCATATGAAACGTCACTTCCAGGAATAGCTCCGTAAGGAGGGGAATTTTGTATAAACATGGGATTTAGTAATGGCCCTGATGTTTTGCCATCACTAGTTCCATGGTGGTACATGGCGTTCAATGAAAACCGTTTACTCGCCTCAAAAGTAAAACCAAATTGATAGGCATTTTTTATAATGGCAGTAGCTGGTATATTAAAAAATGTTACGTCACTATTTATAGGATTTGAACTGTAAGTATATCCTGCACGCAAGGGCAATTTATCAATACCCTTATATTGAATTCCTGCTGAAATAATATTGATGTTTTCCCAACCAAACCCGCTTACAGAATTAGTTGGAGTCCATCCAGTGGTAGAAAAGCCATCAGTATTTTCATAATCTACTAATCGATAATCTAGAGCCAAATCAAAATCTGCTTTTGAATACCCTAAACCTATTGAATATATAGCGGGATAGTCCATATTGAAATTGTTGGTGCTCTTAGAATTGTCTAAGTAGGTATTATTGAACTCAAAATCTTTAAACGATTGCGTAGTTTTATAGGATGCCCCTGCTTTAAAGCCAGTATTAGAATCATAAAATATACCTATTTGCCCTCCTATACCTGTTGCTGATGCTTTGTCAGTTGAAGGATAGCCGGCCTGAGTTGGGTTTGCGGTAGGGTTTGGCATTAGTTCAAGGGAAGCAAAGTTAAAAGTAGGCTCAATACCAATAGAAAAATTATCAGATAATTCATAAGCCCATGTGAAGCCTATTTGAAGTAACATATAATCGGATTCTATTCTTCCAAAACCACCCATGCTTTGTGGCATATTAATAGGATTAGTCATGCTTTCTGGAAATGTAACTCCAAAACCACTGATGCCAAAAACCGATGCTCCAAAAGTATGTTTACTGTTTTCTTTTCCCCAAACCATGGCTAATGCTGGCATTGGTGATACACCCCTATCATCCTTAGTGTTTCCTGAAAAGAAATTTCCAGTTGGTTGTCCTGTGTTGTCAAATTCTGGAACGGTTGAATACAAAGTTGGTGAAGAAAAGAATAAACCAATATCAAAATTTAAAATGGTTTCATCAAAAGTAGAAATGGATGCTGGATTCCATTGTAAAGCACCAGATATATCCAATGGCTGGCCAGTAGCTGCTCCACCCATAGACATATTAACTGAACCAACTCCTTGCAATATATGGCCAGTTTGAGCAATCATTGATACAGAAAAAAGGAGTGCATATAATTTTAAAATGACTTTTTTCATAATATTTTATTTTTAATGTTTAAATGTTTAATTAGGGAAGTGAAATTAATTATACTAAATTTAATAAAATAGGACTTTTATCATATAAATTGATAATTCTACTAATTAAAAGGGTGTAAGTAAAGTAATTTCATAAAAAAACCACTCTGTTTTTAAAGAGTGGTTTTGATTTATAAAAGATGCTGAAACTTTCAGCGCGACAACAAAATTTACCTATTTGATCATTTCGTAGCTACGTTTAATAAAGTTTGTAAGCTCCTCGCCTTTTAACAAGCCTTGGGATAAGCGTGCTAAATCTAAACTTTGATTTATTAAACGTTCTTGCTTCTTTTTGGTTTTGGTATTTAAAATTTCAGAAACCAATTCAGAGTTTGTATTTACCACTAAATTATACATTTCTGGCATACTGCCCATTCCAAACATACCGCCACCGCCAGTTGCTTGCATTTCTTTCATACGGCGCATAAACTCGGGTTGTGTGATTATGAATGGTGATGCATTGCTATCCATTGCCTCCAATTGTACCATGAATTTTTCGGAAGGAATCACTTCTTTTAACAACTCATCCAAAGCTTTCTTTTGATCTTCATCCAATTTAGAAATAGTAGTTTCATCCTTCTTGATTAAATTATCAATATGATCGCCATCTACTCGTGCAAAAGATACTTTTTCTTTGGTAGTTTCTAATTTCTGTATTAAATGTGATACTATGGGCGAATCTAACAATAACACTTCGTAACCTTTAGCTTTTGCAGCTTCTATGTAACTATGTTGTGCTTCTTTATCGGATGCATACAGAATAACTAGCTTGTCGTCTTTATCCGTTTGGTTAGCTTTTATTTTATTGTATAATTCTTCGTAAGTAAAATATGTATTATCAACAGTTGGGTATAAAGCAAAAGCTTCTGCTTTTTCAAAGAATTTTTCTTCAGAAAGCATTCCATACTCAATCACGATTTTGATATCGTTCCATTTCTTCTCAAAATCCTCGCGATTGTTATTAAATAAAGATTTTAACTTATCAGCTACTTTTCTGGTGATATAAGAAGAAATCTTTTTAACCGCTCCATCCGCCTGTAAATAACTTCTCGAGACATTAAGTGGAATATCTGGAGAATCAATAACCCCTCGAAGCATGGTTAAAAATTCTGGCACAATGCCTTCCACATTATCGGTAACAAATACCTGGTTTTGATACAGCTGAATTCTATCTTTTTGCAGGTTTAAATCGTTCGTCATTTTAGGGAAATATAATATCCCTGTTAAGTTAAAAGGATAGTCAACGTTTAAATGAATGTTGAATAACGGCTCTTCAAACTGCATGGGATACAACTCACGATAAAAATCTTTATAATCTTCATCTTTTAAATCGGTTGGTTGTTTGGTCCAAGCTGGATTTGGATTATTAATAATGTTATCAACCGTTATTTTTTTGTGAGGTTCAGTTGTTTCTTTACCGTCTTTATCCTTAGTAGTCTTAGGCGTAAAATCTGGATCGTTTATTTCCTTGGTTCCAAATTTAATTGGAATAGGCATAAACTTGTTATATTTTAAAAGCAAGGTTCTAATTCTGCTTTCTTCCAAAAATTCAGTGGAGTCTTCCGCTATGTGAAGAATGATTTCGGTACCTCTTTCGGTTTTATCATGAGGTTCGATGGTAAATTCTGGGCTACCATCACAAATCCAATGGGCTGCAGGTTCGTCTTTATAGGATTTTGTAATAATTTCTACCTTTTCAGCTACCATAAAAGCTGAATAGAAACCAAGTCCAAAATGACCAATGATTCCTGAATCTTTAGCCGAATCTTTATATTTGTCCAAGAATTCTTCAGCTCCTGAAAATGCAATTTGGTTGATGTATTTTTCAACTTCATCGGCAGTCATACCCAAACCTTGGTCCGTTATATGTATTTTTTTACCTTTTTTATCTACCTTAACTTCAATCTTTGGGTTACCATACTCAACTTTAGCTTCACCTACATTCGTTAAATGTTTTAGTTTTAAAGTAGCATCAGTAGCATTACTAATTAACTCACGTAAAAATATTTCGTGGTCACTATATAAGAATTTTTTAATGAGTGGAAAGATATTCTCTACCGATACATTAATGTTTCCTTTTGTCATGATATATAAGTTTTATGATTTAATATTTACAAATACACTGAAGTCAAAAAAAGTACCATTAGTAAAAATGTGACAAACTGACATTAAAAAAGGTCATTCAAATTTGAATGACCCTAAAAATATTTTGAATTTTAGTTTTTAATAGTTTCCTTAGGCGGTTCAATATTGTTGTCGTCTTTTAAATATTTTTCTAACCATTGATCTTGTTCCCAAAGCATATGCATGATAGATTCTTTTGCACGATAACCATGACTCTCTTTTGGTAGCATAACTAGTCTAACAGGTGCGCCCAATCCTTTTAAAGCATTAAAATAGCGTTCACTCTGTAAAGGATATGTTCCTGAGTTATTATCTGCAACGCCATGAATTAATAATAACGGTGTTTTCATTTTATCTGCATGCATAAACGGCGACATGTTATAATAGATTTCTGGAGCTTCCCAATAACTGCGTTCTTCACTTTGAAAACCGAATGGTGTAAGGGTTCTATTGTATGCACCACTTCTAGCAATTCCAGCGGCAAACAAGTTTGAATGAGATAATAAATTAGCTGTCATAAACGCACCATAGGAATGCCCGCCAACAGCTACTTTAGTTCTATCTATATACCCTAAATCATCAACTGCATCAATGGCAGCTTTTGCATTACCAACAAGTTGCGTTCTGAAAGTGTCATTAGGTTCTTCAGTACCTTCACCAACAATTGGAAACGCAGCATCATCTAAAACTACATATCCTTTTGTTACCCAATAAATTGGAGAACCCCAATTTGGATAAATAAACTCGTTAGGATTGGCAGTACTTTGAGAGGCACTGGATTTATCTTTAAACTCTCTAGGATATGCCCACAAAATCATTGGGTATTTTTTGCCTTCTTTATAATTTAAAGGTAAGTATAAAGTGCCTTCTAAATCTAAACCATCATAACGCTTATAACTAATAACTCGTTTATTGACTTCTTCAAGACTTTTAAAAGGGTTTTCAAAAGTAGTTATGGCTTTAAGGTCATTCTTTTTAAAAATATTTCTAATGTAATAATTCGGGTATTCGGTTTGGGACTCAATTCTAACTAATATCTCACCTTTTTTCATGTCTATGGCCGTCACTAAACTTTCAAGTTTATCTTTGTATTCAGAAAGGTATAGTCGTTTTGTTTTATAGGTTTTTGTGTTAAATTCATCAATAAATGGGAATTGACCATTTTCAGTATAACCATCACCTATTAAGTAAAGGTTTTCATTGCTTATATCTAAAGTGTATCGACCAAATCCATTTTTACTCCTTACAAAGCTACCCGGATCACTGTAAACATCTTGGTAATTTCTGTCGGATATTATCTTTGCACTTTTACTACCTTTAGATGGATCGAAAATATAAGTTTTAGTGTTTCTGGTGTTCCACCATCTGTCGTAAGCGATAGCTGTATTGTCATTTCCCCAGGTTATACCCGCAAAGCGCTGTTTTGTTTTTAATAATAATTTAGGGTTTCCATTGAAAGGAGCATCCAACTGAAAAACAGCATCTCTATATTCAACTTTAATATCTGGATCACCACTATCTAAGGCTTCTACCCAAACCAATGTAGAAGGTTTATCACTTCTCCAAACCATATTTCTTTTACCCATACGCGTAGCCATAAAACCTTTTGGTCTAACTTCATCTAAGGGTACTTGATTCACAGTTTTAATAAGTGATCCATTTAAATTGTATACACTACTCTCACTAGGAAAACGGTTGTAAGTAACTAAATACGAAAAGGGACGTTTTATTTTCGTAACCATTACGTAATTTCCATCAGGAGAAAAATCGATGTCATCATACAAATCGGCTGGTAAGAAATTCTCGATTTCACCACCAATAGATACTTTTTTTATTTCTGACAAGGCTAATTGTTCAAAATTAAATTCATCATTAGGGGTTTTTAATAAATCTTGGTAGGTTCTGTTTTGTGCTTTTGAGCCATCACTAACAGAAACCGTAGGTCCTGTTGGTACTGCAAGGTCAGTATTAATTAATGGTTTTTTAGTACTAGATAAGGTTTTTACCAATAAGTGTTTATTGTCTTTAAACCAATTGATGGTGCTTCCCATGTTTGCATTAATATTGGCATCAGTAATCTTATTAACTTTACCCTCCTTAATATTAAGAACCCAAACTTCAACACCTGTTTCAGTGGTATTTAAACAAGCAATCATGCTTTCGTCTGGTGACCAACTAAAACCTGATAAACGAGGATTTTCAGGTAAACCAATCACTTGTGTAGCAACTTTATCGCTGGTTTTTTTAACCATTAAATTAGTGTAGAATGTTGTACGACTCCCTATGTTGGTAACCGGATTTATTCTAAGTCCTGCTAAACGTAATTCTGTTTCGGAAAGTTCAGCAATAGATTTATATTGGTCTCTGAATACAAGAACCATATATTCACCCTTACTGTCTATTTGAACTCCGGGCGCCAGAGGGGCATTTGCTAATTCCAGAATTTCGCTACTGGGATTTTGATAAGTTAAGTTTTCTTGTGCCGTTATTAATATTCCAGCCAGAAGAAAATAAACAAAAAGTAATTTTTTCATTATTAGTCGTTTTTAAAATTTCTTTTTAAATTTAGGTAAATACATTTCAAGGAATTATTAAAATAACGTTAAAACTAAATTATAGAAAAATCTTGTTTTATGGTATTTTTCAGTTTTAAAACGAAATTGCTACTTAATTACTAATTATGATTATATTGTATAATGAAATAAAATACAGATTATGTACAATTCTAAAATAATAGGTTTAGGCAAATATCTGCCTGATAATGTTGTTACAAACGATGATTTATCAAAAATAATGGATACCAATGATGAATGGATTCAGGAGCGCACAGGCATAAAAGAAAGACGATGGATAAAAGAAGGTTCTAATGATACCTCTGCGGTAATGGGTGCCAAAGCCGCTAAAATTGCTATAGAGAGATCTGGTTTAACGAATGAAGATATAGATTTTATTGTTTTTGCCACTTTAAGTCCAGATTATTATTTCCCAGGTTGTGGCGTGCAAATTCAAGACATATTAAACATGCCTACTATAGGTGCTTTGGACGTTAGAAATCAATGTTCTGGTTTTGTCTATGCCATTTCTGTTGCAGATCAATTTATTAAAACTGGAATGTATAAAAACATCTTGGTAATAGGAGCGGAATATCACAGCAATGGGCTTGATAAAACTACACGAGGACGCGGTGTAACAGTTATTTTTGGAGATGGTGCAGGCGCTTGTGTTTTAAGTAGAGAAGAGGACAATACTAAAGGTATTCTGTCAACTCATTTGCATAGTGAAGGCAAATACGCCGATAAATTAATTGTTGAATCTCCAAGTATTGCTCATTGGGTTCCAGAAATATTGGAAGCCGGTGAAAATGACACTTCTTATTTTCCATACATGGATGGACAATTTGTTTTTAAAAATGCCGTTGTTCGATTCAGTGAAGTAATAATGGAAGGGTTGATTAAAAATGGATTAAAGAAAGAAGATATTGATATGTTAATTCCTCATCAAGCTAATTTAAGGATAGCTCAATTTATTCAGAAAAAATTTAGTTTAACTGATGATCAAGTTTATAACAACATCATGAAATATGGAAATACAACTGCAGCTTCTGTAATTATTGCTTTAACAGAAGCATGGGAAGAGGGTAAAATAAAATCAGGAGACCATGTTGTATTAGCGGCCTTTGGAAGCGGATTCACATGGGCAAGTGCCATTATAAAATGGTGTTGATAGCAATTTATTTCATTAAGAAACAAAAAACCCGAACTGAGAAAGTTTCGGGTTTTTATAGCTATTAATCAACTTCAACTAACACTAATTTGAAGAATCTTATAATACAAGACGAAAAAAATCTGATAATATTGTATTGGTGTTAACAATTAACTTGTTTTTAACATATTAAAAGTAAAAACCCGAAAATAAGTTTCGAGTTTTTATTAAACCAATCCTTTTTATTACGAAAGTATTTTGTGTAGACGACTAACTCTAAATAATTACTTTTTTTCGTTTTGGTTTGTGTATCTAATAACGTTGTGCAATTGTATTTATTGTGTAATAATTTAAAAAATTAACATTTTTTTTGTCACTTTTCATTTTATAAAGACAAAACCTCAAAACATAAATGTTTTGAGGTTTCTTAATTTAATAATTCTGCATTACACTAACCATCAAATATTTTGCAGAACATTAAATTTTATTTTTATAATCCGCTCTCAACAGATTTTATGTTATCGTCTCTTCTTTTGCGAGATTTAGCGCGATATTTTCCATCGCCAAAACGATAAGCAAGATTAGCCGAAACGGTTCTGAATTCCGGCACGAATGAAGCTGTTTGTAAAAAGGGCCTTTCACTAACTATATTAATTTTTTGGGTATTGAAAACATCGTTAAAACTTAAACTAAAAGTGGCTTTATTGTCTTCTAAGAATGAATATCTGGCACCAATATTCACAAAATACATGGGGTCCATTTCAAAGTTTAATCCTGTATTTTTACCACGATACATGCCGAATGCCGTTAAGGTTAAGTTTTCACTTGCCTTAAAATTATTAAATACTCGAAAGTTCCAAATTAAATTATCTACTTGAATAAATTCTAAAACAATATCACTTTCAGTTGGGTTTACTAATGTTGGGTCTATACGTTCGGCAATGCCCTTCTGGGTTTGAGAATATAAATCGAAACTAGCGTTAAAACTCCACCATTTTGTGGCTCTGTAATTACTTGATAGTTCAAAACCATACGCAGAGGTGTTATTAAAATTATCAAAAGTTAAAATAATTCTATTTGAAGTTAAATCAGAGCGGTCAAGATAAACAGCCCTATTGATTTCGTCTTCAATAATTCTGTAAAAAACACCTCCAGTTACACTTCCGTTTTTTAAATTTCTGGTATAATTAATTTCCAAAGAATTAGTGAACTGTGGTTCTAAAGTTTGATTTCCAAAATTTGAAATAAGAGGTGTGTTCCACTCAGGTATAGGATTTACTTGACCAATCCCGGGTCTATCCACGCGTCTACTATAACTTAATTGGTATGAGTTTTTTTCAGATGGTGAATAGGTGAAGAAAGCCGATGGGTATACTTGAAAATAATCATTCTCAAAAGGAATAATGGTCTCTAAATTATTAGATAAATCGGTTTCATCAGCAATTGCATCTACGTTTACACTTTCTGCTCGTAATCCTAATTGATATGTCCATTTCTCAAATTTTTTGCTGTACGATACATAGGCAGAGTAAATATTTCTTTCATAATCAAAATCTGTAAATGTAGGAATGTAATCACCATTCTGATTTCTCACTCTGGCATCAGATTCATATAAAATTTGATTGTTAAAAAGTATGGCTTGTAGTCCCATTTCTAATTTAGATTTTTCAGACAAGGGATTTACATAATCTAAATTTATGGTTGTTAAATTTCTGTCTGTTTCCGTAAGTTCTAAAAAGCTGGGTCTAATATTAGAATCATTTAGTAAATTATTGGTGTTAATAGAATTATCGAAAATGTTGTGATCAATTTCTAACTCGATATTATGAGCCTCTTTATCAAAAGTTAGTTTATAATCGAAATTATATTGTGATGAAGAATTTTCACTAAAACTTGTGGTGTTTTGAGTTTGATTATTTAACATATTATCGAAAAAAACAAAATTCGAACTGGATATGTTGTCACCATCAAAGGTGTTTTGATTAGTAAAAACAGAAATTGTGTTTTTTTCATTTAAATAAAAATCTAAACCTACTTTATAAAGATGAGATTTATTACTATTTAATAATTCAATATTTTGAAACGAATTATTTTCAATTTGGCTTATTTTACCATCATTGACATTTTTAGAAATGTTATTACCATAACTGCCGTAAACATTTAATTTTCCATTTCTATAATTCACGTCCATTGAACTATTAAATTTCGCCTCTTTTTGATATCTTAAACCAACATTGGCATTGCCATTAAAGCCTATCATGGTGTTTTTGTGAAGTACAATATTTATAATACCACTCATACCCTCAGGGTTATATTTCGCAGATGGATTAGTTATCAATTCTATTTGTTTTATCGAAGTTGAAGGTAATTGCCTTAGCAATTGAGCCGTTGGAATATTTGTAAACTTTCCATCTACCATGACACGAACGTTTTCGTTTCCTCTTAAACTAATATCACCAGTTTGAGTATCTACACTAATGGAGGGAACAGCTGTCATTAATTCAGAAGCCGTACCCAATGCGGCAAGATCCTTACCAATGTTAATTACTTTTCTATCAACTTTTTGCTCTATCGTTGATACTTCAGCTATTACCATAACTTCATCTAAACTCGCAATATCTTCCTCTAAGTATATTTTACCAAGATTTATTTTATAATTGCCTTTTCCAATAGTTATATTCTTTACAATGGTTTTATAACCAATATATTGAATGCTCACAATAAATTGACCTTCCGCAATTTTTTCAATTTCAAAGGAGCCATCCTCAAGTGTAATACCACCTGTTATGGTCTCGCCTTTGGTGTTTTTTATAATAATATTTACATATGGTAAGGGCTCCTTAAGGTTTGCGTCTAATATGGCACCAGAAATATTTCCCATTTTGTCTGAGTTTTTTTCAGGATCTAAGGAAAATGCTTTTGAAGTGAGAGATACAACAAAAAGACATAAGAGCAATAAATTTTTCATTTGATATGTTTCGTTTTTTGATTGATTGAATGATGTAAATTTTAGACGCCTTACTTAAGTTTATGTTACTACATTTGTAGTTTCTTAACGTTTTTTTAACAAATGAACAAAAAGACTTTGGTTTTTGGGGTTTCATTAAAACCCAATAGATATTCCAATTATGCTATACAACGTTTAGTAGCCAAGCATATTGAAACAGTTGCTTTTGGCTGGAATAGTGGAGAGGTTTTGGGTATTCCAATTAATACGGAATTAATACCTCATGATAACATTCATACGGTAACGTTATATTTAAATCCTGAAAGGCAAAAAGAATATTATAATTACATCATTTCTTTAAATCCGAAGCGTGTTATTTTTAATCCTGGTACTGAAAATCTGGAGTTTTATAAAATTTTAAAAAGTAAAAATATCCCATTTGAAGCTTCATGTACTTTGGTATTACTCTCTACGAATCAGTATTAATCCTAAAAAAGTGATGAGACCATTTATAGGTAAAATTTCCCAATGGAATTTATAATTACCGATTATACCTTCAGGTAACGATGTTATTAAAAATGTTGTAATTATTGAAAGTATGCCAACAATCCAAACATATTGGTCTTTGATTTGATATTTTGTTAAAATCCCAAAGGCAAAGAATCCTAAAAGGGGCCCATAAGTAAATGTGGCAAATTTGAATAAGTTACCTACAACATTTCCTTCCAGATAGTTAAAGATAATTACAACCAATATCAATAAAATCGAAACTCCTAAATGCACTTTTTTCCTTAGTGGTTTCTGGGCTTCTAAAGGGAGTTTTTCAATATTTAAAAAATCCACGGAAAAAGATGTGGTTAATGAGGTTAAGGCACTATCGGCACTGGAGTAAGCTGCAGCAATTAAACCAATTATAAAGGTAACTGCTAAACCTGTTCCTAAACCTTGGTTCATGGCAATTTCTGGGAAAAGCAAATCGGTTCTGGTTTTCCCATCAACAATAGGTATTTCCAAACCAAATTTATCCGCATAAATGAATAATAAAGCACCAAGAGATAAAAAGAAAAAGTTTACAAATATTAAAAGTGTTGCCATTGTAAACATGTTTTTTTTTGATTCTTCGGGCGTTTTACAGGTTAAGTTTTTTTGCATCATATCTTGATCCAATCCTGTCATGGCGATGGCTATAAAAATACCACCAATAAAATATTTCCAGAAATAGGTGGTTGCATTGGGGTCATCAAAAAAGAAAATCTTTCCTTTCGAGGAAAACTCATTAGAATTTAAAAACTCCATGTACGTCCAATCTAACTTTTCATTTATAAGGTAAATTGCAACACCTACAGATATTAGCATGGCTAAAGTTTGCAAAGTATCTGTCCAAACAATGGTTTTAATACCACCTTTGTTAGTGTAAATCCATATAAGCAAGATAGAGATGACTACTGTAACCCAAAAAGGCACACCCATATTTTCAAAAACTATATACTGCATGGCCAATGCTACTAAAAACAATCTGAACGATGCTCCAGTCACTCTTGAAAGCAAAAAGAAAAAAGCTCCGGTTTTATAACTTGTTTTTCCAAAACGCTGTTCAAGATATTGATAAATGGATGTAACATTAAGTTTATAATAGATTGGTAACAGTACAAAAAGAATGAATAAGTATCCAACAAAAAATCCAAAAACACCCTGCATGTATGCAAACTGCTCACCTCCAATCATACCTGGTACCGATATAAAAGTCACACCAGATAAGGAGGCGCCAATCATTCCAAAAGCCACTAGATACCATGGTGCTGATTTATTGGCTTTAAAAAAAGCTTCGTTGGTATCTTCCTTCCCTGTGAAATAAGAAATAATTATGAGTATTAAAAAATAGGAAGCTATTAGCAGCAAAATTTGAGTAGAAGTCATATTAAAATATTTCAATGGCAAAATACAAATTACAATTGATAAGTATAAAACTTAAATCTAAAATTGTAATTTCGCAGCTATGGAATTTTCTTCGAAGTTATTGGAAAATGCAGTAAACGAAATGTCACAATTACCTGGAATAGGTAAACGAACAGCTTTACGTTTAGTTTTGCATATGTTAAGGCAGCCCAAGGAACATACCAATGCCTTAACGGAGGCTTTAAGCACCATGCGTCATCAGGTTAAATTTTGCAAATCCTGCAACAATATTAGTGATGTTGAGCTTTGTGAAATATGTTCAAACCCTAATAGAAATGAAGAAATTATTTGTGTTGTAGAAGATATTAGGGATGTTATGGCGATTGAAAACACGAGTTCCTTTAAAGGATTGTATCATGTTTTAGGGGGTAAAATTTCACCTATGGATGGTATTGGCCCGCATGATTTGAATATTGAAACTTTAGTTAATAAAGTTAAAGAAGGTAAAGTAAAAGAACTCATATTCGCTTTAAGCTCTACCATGGAAGGTGATACCACCAACTTTTATATTTACAGACAAATTCAAGATTATAATGTTTTTACATCTACCATTGCACGTGGTATTTCTGTGGGAGATGAATTGGAATATGCCGATGAAATTACACTCGGTAGGAGTATAGTGAATAGAATTCCTTTTGAGAACTCTTTAAAAATTTAAATGGAAGTCATTACCTTAAATAATGAGGCTTTTTTCAAAACTTGTGAAGAATTGATTTCTAAAATAGACTTTGAACCAGAGGTAATCGTTGGAATCTTAGACGGAGGTGGGTATGTTTCCAATGAGTTCAAAAATAAAAATGACTTTCAAAAAGTTCAATTTAATTCAGTAAAACTCAAGAGAAAAAGTTATTTAAAAAATAATTTCATTGTTAAGGTTGTTTTGAAGTTATTACCCTATAAGGTTACTAATAGGCTTAGGTTAATGGAGTCTAAAAAAGTAAAAAAAACAATAAGTGATTTAAATTTAAATGATTTGTCTAATTGCGAAATCAATTTTAAATTCATAAATAATTCTGAAGAAAAAATAAAAAATATTCTAATTGTTGATGATGCTATTGATACTGGTAAAACCATATTTATTATTAAAAATAAATTAAAGAAGTTGTTACCAGATGCAAAAATTAAGATAGCAGTAATTTCATGGACAATAGAAACGTCTATTATTAAACCTGATTATTATCTTTTTAAAAATTCATTAGTTAGGTATCCATGGTCACTAGATTATAAAGGTAAAGATTTTGAAAAAAAGAGTTTTAGTATTTGATTTAGATGGAACATTATTCAAAATAAACACATTCCATTACTTTATAAAATATCTTTTAGTTTCCTTTGTTAAAGGATTTAAAATTGCGTTATTTTTTAAATTGAGCTTGGCAGTTTTATCTAGATTATTTTCAACACATGCAAAAATGAAATACAATGTGTTATTGTTGCTAAAAAATAGAGATGACATTGATTATAATGCATTTGTAAACTCAATAACAAAAAAAAAGAATCAAATCTCAGCCGTTAATATCAGTAATTTTGATTTAACGATATTAGCGACCGCAGCGCCATCATGTTACGCAAATATTATTGCAAAAAATGAAGGTTTTGATATTTGTTTTGGCACCAATTTCCCTAATGGAAAATTTAATTTGGCTTTTGAAAACAGTAAAAACAATAAAAAAGAAAATGTTTTAAAATATCTGAAAAGTCAAAATATAAATAAAATTAATACATTGGTTACGGATCATATAGACGATTTGCCATTAATGAGGTTAGCCTCAAAAAACCTAATTGTGAGTCCAGATAAAGATTTGTTAAATAAATTAAAACTAAATTCAATTTCTTTTGAAGTCATTAATTAGAGTTTTAACTTTACCAAGGAGAAAAATTAATAGTTAAAAACATCCATTTCAATAAGAATAATTAAAAATAAAAGGACTTTTTTTATTAATTTTGCAAACCAAAAATAAAAAACAAGTATTACATTAATGATATGGCAAAATTTGAACTTAAATTACCAAAAATGGGTGAAAGTGTAGCAGAAGCTACCATAACTTCATGGTTAAAGGAAGTTGGAGATACCATTGAGTTGGACGAACCTATTTTGGAAATTGCAACAGATAAAGTGGATAGCGAAGTGCCTAGTGAAGTTGATGGTGTATTGATTGAAAAGTTTTTTAATGTGGATGATGTTGTACAAGTTGGTCAAGTTTTAGCCATTATTGAAACTGAAGGTGAAGAAGAAAGCTCCAATGAGGATGTTAGTGATGACATGAAAGTTGAGACACATAATGATACTTTAGAACAATTAACCCAAACCATAACAGCTGCTAAAAAAACCGTTGCACCAGTAATTTCCAGCGACAACAGGTTTTATTCGCCTTTGGTTAAAAACATAGCCAAAGCTGAAGGCCTATCTCAAGAAGAGTTGGATAGCATTCCAGGTACTGGTAAAGAAGATCGAGTTACTAAAAATGATATTTTACAGTACCTCGATAATAGAGGTAATAAATCGGTTAAACAAGAAGCTAATATTGAAAAACCAGTCGTTCAGTCTAAACCAATAGAGAAAGTAAAAACAGAAGCTCCAACAATAATTCCAAGTGGAGAAGATGAAATTATTGAAATGACCAGAATGGGTAAACTCATTGCGCATCACATGGTTGAGTCTGTTCAAACCTCGGCACATGTTCAAAGTTTTATTGAAGCCGATGTTACTAAAATCTGGAATTGGCGTAAAAAAGTTAAAGATAATTTCTTAAGGCGTGAAGGTGAAAACCTAACGTTTACTCCTATTTTTATGGAAGTTATTGCCAAAGCATTACGCGATTATCCCATGATGAATATTTCTGTTCAAGGGGATACTATTATAAAAAAGAAAAATATCAATTTAGGTATGGCAGCCGCTTTACCAGATGGCAATTTAATTGTTCCTGTTATAAAAAATGCCGACCAATTAAACTTAGTTGGTATGACTAAACAGGTAAATGACTTGGCAAATAGGGCGCGAATTGGTAAGCTAAAACCAGATGAAACCCAAGGTGGTACTTATACAGTTACAAATGTTGGGTCTTTTGGTAGTATTATGGGCACACCTATTATCAATCAGCCACAAGTGGGCATTTTGGCACTGGGTGCTATTAGAAAAGTACCTGCAGTTATTGAAACTTCCGAAGGCGATTTTATTGGTATCCGCTATAAAATGTTTTTGTCCCATTCTTACGACCATCGTGTTGTAAATGGTGCACTTGGTGGGCAGTTTGTAAAAGCGGTTAAAGACTATTTGGAAGCTTGGGATACCAATAGAGAAATTTAATTGACACAAAATAATTTACCCTATAAATAATATTTAATAATTAGCCTTAACTAGGTTAGGTTTTTTATGTTTACAACATAAAAATAATAAACTAAAAATGAAGTTAAACTTATCAAAACCCATTTGCTTTTTCGATCTCGAAACCACGGGCGTCAATATTACTAACGATAGAATTGTAGAGATTTCTATCTTAAAAGTGCATCCCAATGGAAAAGAAGAAAGTAAAACTTGGTTGGTAAATCCTGAAATGCCCATACCTAAAGAGGTGACCGAAATTCATGGCATTACTGATGAAATGGTTGCAAACGAACCTACTTTCAAGGAGTTGGCAAAAGAAATCCATAATATGATTAAAGATTCAGATTTAGGTGGTTTTAATTCCAACAGGTTTGATATTCCCTTATTGGCTGAAGAAATGCTACGTGCGGAGGTAGATTTTGATATGAAAAACCGACTAGCTATTGATGTGCAAACTATTTTTCATAAAATGGAACAGCGTACATTAAGTGCTGCTTACAAGTTTTATTGTGATAAAAATTTGGATGATGCCCACAGTGCAGAAGCTGATACCAATGCTACTTACGAGGTTTTAAAAGCGCAAATAGCCAAATATGATGATATAGAAAACGATACCAAGTTTTTAGCAGAATTCAGTTCACGTAAAAAATTCGCTGATTTTGCAGGATTTTTAGTTTTTAACAAAAAGGGTGAAGAATGTTTTTCTTTTGGGAAGCATAAAGGTAAAGCAATTACTGAAGTTCTAGAAAATGAACCGGGATATTTTGGATGGTTTTTAAATGCAGACTTTCCCTTGTACACCAAAAAAGTATTAACAGGAATCAAGTTAAGAAGTTTAAATAATAAATTAGATTGATTTCTAACAAATCAACAATTTAAAGGAGCTTACAAAATGAAACTAATCTGCATCGGAAGGAATTATACCGAACATATTAAAGAGTTAGAAAACGAAAGGCCAAAAGATCCTGTAATTTTCATAAAGCCAGATACCGCCATACTTCTAAAAAAACAACCTTTTTTTATACCAGATTTTTCTCATGATGTGCATCACGAAGTAGAGATTCTTGTAAAAATAAACAGAGTAGGGAAACATATTGATAGAAAATTTTCTCATAAATATTATGAAGAAATTGGACTGGGTATCGATTTCACAGCGCGCGATTTACAGAGCCAATTAAAGGAAAAAGGCTTGCCTTGGGAAAAAGCCAAATCGTTTGATGGGGCTGCCGTTATTGGAAATTGGTTATCGGTTAAAGATATTGAAGATGTGAACGCTATTGAATTTTCCTTAAAAAAGAATGATAAAATTGTACAAATAGGAAATACAAGCCACATGCTTTGGAAAATTGATGAAATTATAGAATATGTATCAAAATATTTTACTTTAAAGATAGGAGATATTATATTTACGGGAACACCGGCAGGGGTTGGTAAAGTAGTTGCTAATGACACATTAAAAGGATTTATAGAAAATAAAGAAATGTTTTCAATTACAGTAAAATAAATGGAACAACATTACAAATTATTTAGAGTACGCGAACTGGCTGATAATGATGAGGATTTTATCACAACATTAGCTGAAGCTTTTTTAGAAGAAGTCCCTGTCGATGCAGAGAGATTAAAAAAAGCGGTTGCAGAGAAAGACTATTATAACGCATACCAAGCGGCACATAAAATGAAACCAACCATCGATTTATTTGAATTGGGAGTGCTTGACATTTTAATTGAAGTGCAAGACTGGGGTAAGTTTGAGAAAAAAGATTTAGATATCACATCCCAATTAGATATTGTGATTTCTGCAGTGGATAAAGCTGTTGAAGAAATACAAACAGACTTTAATCTATAATGGATGCTTGCGGAAATCATAACCATTGGCGACGAACTTCTTATAGGTCAAGTTATTGATACCAATTCTGCATTCATAGCTAAACAACTCAATAAAATTGGAATATCAGTTTATCAAATTACTTCAGTTCAAGACGATAAAGAACATATTTTAAGGGCTTTAAAAGATTCCGAGAGGAATGTGGATATTATTATTTTAACTGGCGGATTAGGACCTACAAAAGATGATATCACCAAAAAAACAATAGCCGAATATTTTGATGATACATTGGTTCAAGATACTGCGGTATTGCAAAATATTGAATCTATTTGGAAACAATACATTAGGCAAACACTACTTCAAGTAAATAAAGACCAAGCTTTAGTGCCATCAAAAGCAACCGTTTTAATGAATAAGGTAGGCACCGCTCCAGGTATGTGGATGGAAAAGGGTGACAAAACTTTTATATCATTACCAGGCGTGCCTTTTGAAATGAAAGCGTTGTTAAACAATGATGTGATTCCAAAATTAAAAAACAAATATCATTGCCCGTTCATTCTTCATAAAACCCTTTTGGTTTATGGTTTGGGTGAAAGTACTTTGGCAGCTAGAATTGAAGTTTGGGAAGAATCACTGCCGAAACATATAAAGTTAGCTTATTTACCAAGCTTGGGTAAAATGAGACTGCGGTTATCTGCAAAAGGTTTTGAGAGGCAAAAAGTGGAAGAGGAGGTTCAGCAACAAATTGATAAGGTTTTACCATTAATCAAAAAGGAGTTTTTTGGTTATGAAGATGATGACGGTAATGAGGAGGTGGTTATTGGTAACCAACTGACAAAAATGGGGAAAACACTAGCTATTGCGGAGAGTTGCACTGGAGGTAAATTAACAGAATTATTTACGGCAAATTCTGGGGCTTCTAAATATTTAAAAGGGGGTGTAGTAACATATGCCACCCAGTCAAAGATTGATATTTTAAATATTCCTGAAGACTTAATTGATAGCTATTCAGTCGTCAGTGCTCCCGTAGCAGAAGCTATGGCAGAAAATGTTTTAAAATTGTACAAATCAGATTTCGCTGTTTCAACGACTGGAAATGCAGGACCAACGAAAGGCGATTCTAATGCAGAAGTTGGTACCGTTTTTATTGCCATTGCAACAATAAATGGTGTATACTCAAAAGAATTTAACTTCGGAAATCACCGTACAAGAGTTATTAATAAAGCCGTAAATAAGGCCTTGGAAATGCTTCAAAAAGAAATTTTTAAAAATTGATAAAATTTAGGTTGGCATAATATAAAGATTTTGTATATTTGCACCTCGTTTTTAAACAACAAAATTAAAGTTATATAGAATGTCAAGAGTTTGTGAACTTACAGGAAAGAAGGCAATGGTTGGGAACAACGTGTCTCATGCTATGAATAAAACTAAGCGCAAATTTAACGCGAACTTAGTAAAGAAACGTTTTTATGTTCCAGAAGAAGACAACTGGATAACTTTAAAGGTTTCAACATCTGCTTTAAAAACCATCAATAAAATAGGTATCTCTGCAGCAATTAAGGAAGCAAAATCTAAAGGGTTTTTAAAATAAAAGCTGTATTTAATAAGTAAAAAGACATGGCAAAAAAAGGTAATAGAATACAGGTGATTTTAGAATGTACAGAGCATAAAGAGTCTGGTCAACCAGGAACTTCTCGTTACATTACTACAAAAAATAAGAAAAATACGCCAGATAGAATGGAGATTAAAAAATTTAATCCTATCCTTAAGCGTATGACAGTTCATAAAGAAATAAAATAATTAGAAGTTTGTAAAAAACTTCAAATAACGCATAAGTCATGGCAAAAAAATCAGTAGCAACATTACAGACAGGATCAAAAAGATTAACAAAGGCAATAAAAATGGTAAAGTCACCAAAAACTGGTGCTTACATGTTTGTTGAATCTATTATGAGCCCAGAACAAGTCAACGATTTTTTAAGTAAAAACTAAAAAATTCGTATCGATATATTATAAGCTGCTTTCTGACCAGAAAGCAGCTTTTTTATTTTATATTTGAACGAATTTCAGACATGTTGACAGCTATAATTTGTGGTAAGAAATTTGACAAGAAAGGTTAAATACAACAACTTCATAAAAAACAACAAACAATAAAATGAGTTTTTTTAAGAAAATATTTTCATCAGAAAAAAAGGAAACCTTAGATAAAGGACTCGAAAAGACAAAAACTAGTTTTTTTGGTAAATTAAGTAAGGCCGTTGCTGGAAAATCAAAAGTTGATGATGAGGTTTTAGATAATCTGGAAGAAGTATTAGTGTCTAGTGATGTAGGTGTTAATACAACCCTAAAAATTATCGACCGTATTGAGGAACGCGTTTCAAAAGACAAATATTTAGGAACCGATGAGTTAAACCAAATTCTTCGCGAAGAAATTGCTGGCTTGTTAAGCGAAACCAATACAGGTGAGGAAACTGAGTTTTCTATTCCTAAAGACAAAAAACCTTATGTCATTATGGTAGTTGGAGTTAATGGTGTTGGAAAAACAACCACCATTGGCAAACTGGCCTATCAATTTAAAAAACAAGGTTTTAAAGTAGTTTTAGGCGCCGCTGATACGTTTAGAGCTGCTGCCATAGATCAACTTCAAGTTTGGGCAGATAGGGTTGCGGTACCATTGGTTAAGCAATCTATGGGTAGCGATCCTGCCTCTGTCGCTTTCGACACCCTTAAAAGTGCTGTTTCCCAAGATGCCGATGTGGTTATTATAGATACCGCAGGGCGTTTGCACAATAAAGTAAATTTGATGAATGAACTTACTAAGGTTAAGCGGGTGATGCAAAAAGTAGTTGATGACACTCCTAACGATGTGCTATTGGTTTTAGACGGAAGTACTGGGCAAAATGCTTTTGAACAAGCAAAACAATTTACAGCTGCAACAGAAGTGACTTCTTTGGCAGTTACTAAATTAGATGGTACGGCTAAAGGAGGTGTTGTTATTGGTATTTCAGATCAATTTAAAATTCCTGTAAAATATATAGGCGTAGGCGAAGGTATTGAAGATTTACAGGTATTTAATAAATTTGAGTTTGTAGATTCGTTTTTTAAGTAATAAAATTCTGAAAAATAGAAATTTATTTTTTGTAACTTTTATTGTAAACCTTTTTAAATGAGCTACAATATTTATCACAATTTAATAATTGAAGTCTCCCCTGAACAAGTTTTTGTAGCTGTTTCACAACCTAGGTATTTAGATAATTGGTGGACTTTAAAATCATCTGGAAAGCCAGAATTACATGCTGAATACAACTTAAATTTTTCCGATACTTATGATTGGTATTGTAAGGTTTCAAAAATAGAAACCAATAAAAGCATTCATTATAAAATGCTAAAGTCCGATGATGATTGGAATCCAACCACTTTTGGATTTGACTTAGAATCCACTCAAAATGGAACAATGGTTAAATTCAGTCATATTAACTGGCCAGAATTAAATAATCACTATAAATATTCTTCGTTTTGTTGGGCCATGCTTTTAAGTGGATTAAAACAATACTTAGAAAAAGGTATTATTGTTCCTTTCAATGAACGTAATTAAACACCAAAAAATGAATATAACTCCCAGAAAATTTAACACATTTACCTTTTTTAAATTACCATCAGCTTTTTTTTGTGGTGTAAGAACTAAATATATAGATGATAAAAAATGTGTAGTGACCGTGAAACATAAATGGATTAATCAAAACCCATTTCACTCTATGTTTTGGGCAGTACAGGGAATGGCTGCAGAGTTTTCTACAGGTGCATTAATGATGATGAAAATTAAGGAGACGGGTAAGCATATTTCTATGTTGGTAACCACCAACAATGCTACATTCACAAAAAAAGCTACCGGTTTAATAACGTTTACTTGTCATGATGGTAAGCTTGTTGATCAGGCCATAAGAAAAACAGTTGAAACTGGTGAAGGACAAACTATTTGGATGCAATCTGTTGGTATCAATAAAGATGGTGTCATAGTTTCAACCTTTAATTTTGAGTGGAGCATTAAGGTGAAAAGTTAGAATTACGAGTCTTAATTTATCAGATTTTTCATGATTTTTGTAACAAAATCAGAAACAATTCAACTTATAAACGCTTAAACATATAAACTTTAAAAAAATGACAGCACACGAAATTGACTATAGAATCTATGGCGAAGAAATGCAATATGTAGAAATTGAACTCGATCCTCAAGAAGGCGTTGTGGCCGAAGCAGGTAGTTTCATGATGATGGATGATGGAATAAAAATGGAAACTATTTTTGGGGATGGTTCACAAAAAGACTCTGGCTTTTTAGGGAAGATTTTAGGCGCCGGTAAACGAATATTAACTGGCGAAAGTTTGTTTATGACAGCTTTTTATAACACTGTAGTCGGTAAACGTAATGTTTCATTTGCATCACCTTATCCTGGGAAAATTATTCCAATTGATTTAACCGAATTTGGGGGTAAATTTATTTGTCAAAAAGATGCATTTCTTTGTGCCGCCAAGGGTGTGAGTATAGGTATTGAATTCTCAAAAAAGCTAGGTCGAGGTCTTTTTGGTGGCGAAGGGTTTATCATGCAAAAATTGGAAGGTGATGGTATGGCATTTGTACATGCTGGGGGTACTATGGCCAAAAAAGAATTACTTGCTGGTGAAACTATGAGAGTAGATACAGGTTGTATTGTTGGTTTTGATCAAACAGTAGATTATGATATTGAGTTTGTTGGTGGTATAAAAAACACAGTTTTTGGGGGTGAAGGCTTGTTTTTTGCAAAATTACAAGGCCCTGGAACGGTGTATGTGCAATCGTTACCATTTAGCAGGTTAGCTGGGAGAGTATTGGCTTCAGCTCCTCAAGGTGGTGGGAAGAACAAAGGTGAAGGAAGTATTTTAGGAGGACTAGGGGATTTGCTAGATGGGGATAATAGATTTTAGGTGTTAATTTTTATTTAAATAAAAAATAGTGTTCAAATTTTTAGTAAATTAGAAACATAATTTTAAATTTACAACCTATAAAACAAATCTACATTTACATTACAAACCTAAACCTAAGTTTAAAATGGCTAGAGCAATGCTAGAGTATACTAAAACGGTGCTCAATAAAGTGAGTTTTGATGTATCGTTGTTTTGCAGAGAAGTACAAAAGGCATTAACACGTTTATTGCCTTACGAGATTGAAGAGCTTAAAATTTTTATTCATTCTCTGATTCAGCAAAATCCAGAATTAAATCAATGTTTAATCTATTTAAAACCATAAAAAAAAGCGACTTTTAAGTCGCTTTTTTTTATGGTCATTTTTTTGGCAATGGGCTGATTATTTTCACATCTTGAAAAGCTATTGCACCCCTTATAATACCGGATATTACATCTTGTAAGGTTTCAATTATTTGAATTTTTAATTCACTTTTGTGATAAATGATACTTACCTCTCTTGCTGGCGAAGGTTCATTAAAGTAATGTAGATTTTCTTTTTCCTTTTCATTAATGTCTAAGGTGTGTAAATAAGGTAGTAATGTCATACCTAATCCTTCATTTGATAATTTCACTAATGTCTCTATACTACCACTTTCAATTTGAAATTGATCATCAGAATGATTTTTAAAAACTTTGCAAAGATTAATAACACCATCTCGAAAGCAATGTCCATCTTCAAGAAGTAACATATCATTAATATCCAAATCGGAAACATCTATTTTTTTGTTCGTATAAAGTCTGTGTCCTTGGGGAATGTAACATACAAAAGGTTCAAAATAAAGAACACGTTCTTTAATGCTATCATCTTCTAAAGGAGTGGCAGCAATCGCTGCATCTAAATGACCTTCTTTAATTCTAGTAATAATTTCCTCAGTAGTTAATTCTTCAATCTTCAGTTTAACTTTTGGATGCTTTTTTATAAAGGTTTTTAAAAACATGGGTAGTAAAGTGGGCATTACCGTTGGAATGATTCCTAATTTAAATTCACCACCAATATATCCCTTTTGTTGGTCTACAATATCCTGTATTCTATAAGATTCGTTTACTATATTTCTAGCTTGAGTTACAATTTTTCTACCTACATCGGTTAGTTCAATGGGTTTTTTACTTCTGTCAAAAATTTGAATATCTAATTCGTCCTCAAGTTTTTGAATTTGCATGCTTAATGTGGGTTGGGTAACAAAACACTTTTCAGCAGCTTTGGTAAAATTTTGATTTTCAGCTACCGCTAAAACATAATATAATTGGGTAATCGTCATAAGTATCAATTTAAGCTATAAAAATATAAAAACTATCAATAATACTTATATTAATAGGTGTTAATTATAGTTTACTTTTGTTTTAGTTTAGTTTGTTAAAGTTTTACCGATAAGTAAAGTTTTAAAGTTGGTTAATAGTGAAAAGCGACCTTTTTTTAAAGGTCGCTTTTTTATTTGTTATTTAGTTTTAAAATATAATTTTTAACTCTAAATTTTCATCATTCATCTCAAATTTGGCTTTACTAAATTGTGGAGGTCCAAAACTCATATCGTTATTGGATGCGCCGTAGGCTTCTTTTGGCATGCCGTTTTCTTGAAAGTCCATTTTTCGGTTTTCGTTTTCGTCATGTAAAGCCATAATCGCGTAGGTTCCAGGTGTTACATTTTCAAAAGTTAAAGACACTTGACCGTCTACAATTTTGCTCTCCAAGTTTTGGATACCACTAGCTTTCATAAAAGTCCCTTCAGTGTGAAGCGAAAGCAAAACGTTTCCATTATTGTTTTGAATATTTTCAATAGTAACGGTGATGGAGTGTCCTGCTTTTTCTTCTTGTGCGTAGTTAAATGATACTGATAATAATAGGACGATAATTAATGTTAGTGTTTTCATGATATTTGATTTTTTGTTTAACAATTCAAATATCCAACAGTTATTAAACATCCAATAAAAATATCTACCGAGTTGTAAAATTTAAATGATGAAATGTAAAATGTAGGATTTTAAGAAGCATTTTGCTTAGGTTAATCAATGATTTCCACCTTTCTTATGTAAATATTTCGCAATGGCCAATCCCCGTCTTCTGTTTCCACTGCTGCGATTTCATCAACGACATCCATACCGCTAATAACCCTTCCAAAAATGGTATAATCACCATCTAAAAAATGTGCTCCACCTTTTTGGCAAACAATAAAAAACTCGTAAGGAGATGCCAATTTATGTGGATTATCAATTTCACTACTAGGCATCGAGATAACTCCTCTTTCATGGGTGAAACCACGTTTAGTGTCAGGGGGTAACAAATATTTGCCAATCTTACTCCGTTTTCTTGCCGTTTTCACATCATCACTATTACCACCTTGAATAATATAATTATCAATGACTCTGTAAAATTGTGTGCCATCGAAATATTTTTGTTTGGTTAAAAAAATAAAGTTTGAGCGGTGATATTTTGTTTCATTAAAAAGTAAAATATCAATATTTCCAAAATCTGTGGTAATGCGGACTTTGTTTTCTTTATGTTTTTTATCATATTCCTGAAAAAAGAACATGGCATTTTTAGAATCTAACTTGGGGTATCTTCTATCCGGTTTTTCCGAATCATTTTTAATTGTTTGTAGAGTGTCAGATTTCGTTAGGTCTTCTTTTGTTGTTTTCTTTTTAGTTTGTTTATCTTCACAATTCGTAAACAAAAAAAACATACTTAAAAGGATAATTAGCCGCATGCAATGAGATTTGATGATTTTTTAATATCGTTATCAAAAATAAAAAATATAGAATTGCCAGCCGAAACATCTCATTTTAAAATGGTACCACCGTTCCGGCAAGAATTGTTAAAGCTACAAAAAGAAGCTATTAAAACAGCGAAAAACGCGGGTGTTTTAGCCTTGTTTTATCCAGATTTAAATTATAAAACTAGATTTGTACTCATTTTAAGAAAATCATATAAAGGCGTTCATTCTGCGCAAATAGCTTTTCCTGGAGGCAAACTGGAAATGGAGGATGAGTCCATTGAACATACCGCTTTAAGGGAAACTTTTGAGGAAGTTGGTGTGCCAACAAATGTTGTAAAAGTAGTTCGAAAATTATCCCAAGTTTATATCCCACCGAGTAATTTTTACGTTCATCCGTTTTTAGGATTTGTTGATAAAACCCCTAGTTTTATAAAACAAGAAAATGAAGTTGAAGATATTTTAGAAATTGCTCTGGATCATTTTTTAGATGAGAAATGCTTGATAACCAAAAAAGTAAAAACATCTTACAGTGTTGAGGTTGAAGTGCCGGCATTCCAATTAAATGGACACCATGTTTGGGGAGCGACCGCTATGATGCTGAGTGAAATTAAAGACATGTTAAAACAACTTATCTAGTTTGTAGATTTATTACATTTGTAATAACTAACCAATTTGAAACGAAATCTATGGGATTGTTTAAAAGAAATCCTTTCGGGCATATATTATTTGTTAAAAAATGGCTCATTAGAATTTTGGGCGTCATGACTCATCGGCGTTTTCGAGGATTTAATGAATTGCAAATTGAAGGCTCTGAAATTATAAAATTATTACCAGATACCAATGTCCTTTTCATTTCAAACCATCAAACGTATTTTGCTGATGTAGTATCTATGTTCCATGTTTTTAATGCCAGTTTAAGTGGACGAGTAGATTCCATTAAAAATGTAGGATATCTATGGAACCCCAAACTCAATATCTATTATGTTGCCGCTAAAGAAACTATGAAAGCAGGTTTACTTCCAAAAATTTTGGCTTATGTAGGGTCTATTAGTATTGAGCGTACTTGGAGAGCTGAAGGCAAGGATGTTAATAGGCAAGTGCGCATGAGTGATATTTCAAATATAGGAAAAGCGCTGGATGATGGTTGGGTTATTACCTTTCCTCAAGGAACTACAACGCCTTTTAAGCCCATTAGAAAAGGGACTGCACATATAATAAAACGCTATAAACCTATAGTAGTACCTATAGTTATTGATGGCTTTCGTCGTTCTTTTGATAAAAAAGGCTTGAGAATAAAAAAGAAAAATATCCTGCAATCTATGGAAATTAAGGCACCTTTAGATATTGATTATGACAATGAAACCACCGATGAGATTGTAAAAAAAATTGAATATGCCATAGAGCAACATCCATCTTTTTTAAAGGTTATTCCGCAAAGCGAGTTGGAAGCACTCGAAGAGTTAAATAAACTACGCGAGTGGTGACTTGAGTTTATCCTATGTATAATATACATTTTGGATATTCAAATTTTTATTTTCAGATAAAATATTAAACATACCTTGGAATTTTGTAAAGGAGAACATAAGCATTTTATTGTTTACAAACCATACAACTATTTAAGTCAGTTTTATAGTAATTCTAAACAACAAAAAAATAAGAGGTTTCTCGGCGAACTCTATAATTTTCCAAAAGGGATTATGCCAATAGGTAGGCTGGACGAAAAATCCGAAGGACTTTTATTGCTTACCACCAATGGTAAATTGAGCGATTATATAAATAGCCAAAAAGTTGATAAGGAATATTATGCCCAGTTAGATGGGAATATTTCAGTTGAGGCTATTAAAAAATTAGAAACTGGTATTGAAATTGGTTTTGATGGAAAAAAATATCTTACAAAACCATGTAAGGTTTTTAAATTATCTGATAGTCCAAATTTACCAATGCGATCCAAAAAAATAAGAGATACACGACATGGACCAACTAGTTGGATATCCTTAACTTTAAATGAGGGCAAATTTAGGCAAGTGCGAAAAATGACTTCTGCTGTCGGTTTTCCAACCCTTAGATTGGTAAGAGTTAAAGTTGGTCATATTAGCTTAAATAATATGCAAATAGGTGAGGTGCTCGAGTTGGATAAATTAGTTTAGTTTGTTAATAATTTTATGGTTATAAAAACTAAAATAACACATAACACTACAATACCAATTCTACTGGTAATTGGTGATTTTCCCTTGTAAAATGTATTGCTTTTTTGTAGGAAATAAATGTAAGCCAAAACAGGATATATAGCTAGTAATAATCCAGAGGCGAAATCACTTATAAGGAACTTTAAAATTAGACCAACCATTATGGTGGTTATACCTAAGACAATATGAAATGATTTAAAAAAAGGTAAAAATCTTTTTAAGTCAAAATTCTTTTGTTCTTCTTCATTCATGGTATTATAACCAGAAAGTAGGTATTTTGCATTACTCTCGGTTAATATATAGGCCATAGCTATAAAAAGACAACCAGTTATTAAAATAGCTAAAATCATAATTTAAACTTCAAGTTTTTCTAATTCTAAATAATTATTATTTAAACGCTTTAATAGAAATCCGTAAATAATCTTATAGAATAACCAAATTATCAATACAAAAAGGACAGTAAAAAATATCATAATAGCATAAATAATTATTAATTTATCATCTCCAAAATCTGCTATTTTATTTGATATTTCAGGGTCATTATGTATGGTGTGATAGAAACCAAAAATTAATGATAATCCTGCCATTACAAGATTAAAAAGCACATAGTATTTTACAACTTTACGGGTGCTAATGATGCTTTTCATTAATTTTTTTACATTATCTGTAACCGATATAGATTTATATGATTTATACAGCAAATAGATGAATAAGAGTATGATTGCGTAGCTAATTATCGTAAGTATAGTTAAAGTATATTCATTGGAATAAATAGATTCAATTTTTTGTTTGTATTCCTCAGAATAAAAATAAGGAATGGAATTAATAAGTATCCAAAAAACGAGTTCGGCAATACTTACATAAAACAATGTTTTTACAATTGATGAGGACTTTTTATGCAACATCGGGTAAATATCCTTAACCGACAGTTTTATGTGCTCTGCATTGGATTTATTCCAATCCTTCTTTAAAATATCTAATTCATCCATACTGTTACGGATTAAGTATGGTTTTAAGCTTAGTTTTAACACGGTTCATTTTCACACGTGCGTTTACTTCGCTTATACCCAAAGTTTCACTAATTTCTCTATAGTCTTTGTCTTCTAAATACAAGAATACAAGTGCTTTTTCAATGTCGTTTAGTTGATGTACTGCTTGGTATAAAACTTTTAATTGTTGTTCTTCGGTGTCATCATAATCCTCAGCCTTAATTTTAAATTCTACATCTCCAAAGTCTTGTGTATTTAAGGTTCGTTTTGATTTTCTGTAAAGTGTGATAGCGGTATTTAAGCCTACACGATACATCCAGGTGCTAAATTTTGAATCGCCTCGAAATTTAGGGTAGGCTTTCCAAAGTTGTATGGTTATTTCTTGAAACAAATCATTGTGCGCATCATAATTATTGGTGTACAAACGGCAAACTTTGTGCACAATATTTTGATGCTTTTCTAGCAATTCAACAAAACTATGTTCTAGTTCTTTATTCAAATTGATGGTTCAGTTACCAATGAGTATAAAAAAAATTAAAAATGTTACAAAAAGAAATTAATTTCTGTAATTAAGAGCAGGCAATCTATCGCCAATCAGCGGTATATATTCAAATTTATCACCACGTCTTTCAAGAAATTCTGATTTAGCTTTTACTACAATATCTTTATTTGAAAACAAATCAATTGCAGTGGCAGCAAGTGTTTTCGCTGCAAGCATCATCCCTTTTGTTCCTATACTCATACCACCCGCTGCAACTGCCTGCCAGCTATGGGAAGGGGTGTTCGGCACCCAAGTGGCTGCGCGTATTCCACCTGTTGCCACATTGTAACTTACATCACCTACATCAGTTGATCCAGATCCTTTAGAGGTTGGATTCAAATTATAAGGCATGACACCTTCTACATACTTTAAATCTAAGGTTTCTTGGCCTAATGTTTTGTTTATTTTTTCAGCAAATGAACGTTCGTCTGAATCATATGTATAGCCACCAATTTTTACAAAATTATCGTACATTAATTTTTGCAAAGTTAAGTTTGGTAATAAATCATACGTGCCTCCTATAATTTCATAATTCATGGTGGTATCGGTCCCAATGGCTGCGCCTTCAGCTGCTTTCACTATTCTATCAAATAGTTTTACCACTTCTTCCCTATCTGGATGTCTGGAATAGTAGTAAACTTCCGCAAAATCTGGAACCACATTTGGGGCTTTTCCTCCTTCGGTTATAACATAGTGAATTCGTGCTTCTTGGGGCATGTGTTCACGCATCATATTCACCATGAAATTCATAGATTCTACCGCATCCAAAGCAGAACGTCCTTTTTCTGGCGCACTCGATGCATGTGCTGAAACACCATAAAATCTAAACTTAGCCGATTTGTTTGCCAATCTGATGATTGGGTTAGAATGGTTTTTCGAATCGGCATGCCAGTGAAGTGCTATATCTACATCTTTAAACAATCCTTCTCGGGTCATGTAGACTTTTCCAGAGCCTCCTTCTTCTGCAGGACATCCGTAAAACCTGATGGTGCCTGAAATTTTATTTTCTTTTAACCAATTTTTTACACTTATAGCTGCAGCTGTTGATGCCGTTCCAAATAAATGGTGCCCACAAGCATGTCCGGCATCTTTGTTATCCGAAACTCTCTCAGGAAGCGCTTTTTGCGATAAACCAGGTAGGGCATCGTATTCGCCTAAAATAGCTATAATAGGTGAACCAGTTCCATACTCTGCAATAAATGCTGTGGGAATTCGAGCTACGCCACTTGTGATTTTGAAACCTTCATCTTTTAATGTTTTCTGTAACAAAAGACTACTTTTCTCCTCTTGATAACCCATTTCTGCGTAGTTCCAAATAGAATGTGCAATACTGCCATAAAAAGTAGTTTTTGAATCGAGATCCTTTAATGTATTATCTAGTTTGTTTTGTGATTTAAGATAAGTTGAAAATAAAAAAACAATGGAGTAGATGAGAATATTTTTCATTTTTAAATATTTGGTTAAATACTAATATATGAAAAAATACATTGTGTAGTAATGATGAAAAGCTTCAATTCATCATCGAAATTTTACAGTTCGGTTATTTTGAATTTTTACTTTAAAGAATCTATTTAAAATTTGCCTCATAAATAAAAAACGAGCACAACAGATAAATCCTTAACATGAAAAAAATACTAACCCTAATTATAATCTTACTTTTTATAAGTTCGAAAGCACAAAATGTTGTAAGTGGAAAGGTTTTTAATGTAAAAAATGAGCCAATTATTGGAGCTAATATCTACTTAGAGGGTACTTATGATGGAACAACATCAGATGAAAACGGAAGTTTTTCTTTTACCACTTCTGAAACTGGGAATCTCACGTTAATAGTTTCTTATTTATCGTATGAAACCTTTACCATGTTTGGTGATGTCTCATACATGAAAAACCTTAATATAAAATTGAGAGAAGATGTTAATGCATTAGATGCCGTAGTTCTTTCAGCAGGAACATTTTCGGCTGGTGATAATAGTAAAGTAAACGTATTAAAACCTTTGGATGTCGTAACAACTGCTAGCGCTTTGGGCGACTTTGTTGGGGCCTTACAAACTTTACCTGGAACCACTACTGTTCCTGAAGATGGACGCTTATTTGTGCGTGGAGGTGATGCTGAAGAAACTCAAATTTTTATTGATGGTATTCGCGTTTTTACCCCTTATACTCCAACTACCAATAATGCACCAACTCGTGGGCGCTATTCACCTTTTTTATTTGATGGAATTACGTTCTCAACGGGTGGCTATTCAGCAGAATTTGGGCAAGCATTATCCAGCGTATTACTTTTAAATACTATTAATGAACCTGATCAAGAAAAAACAGATATTGGTATAATGAGTGTTGGAGCGAGTTTAGGAAATACCCAAAAGTGGGATAAAAGTTCCATTAGCGTAAATGCATCATATATCAATTTAGCTCCTTACAATACTATTTTTAATAATAGAAATAATTGGATAAAACCTTTTGAAACAGTTTCAGGCGAGAGCGTTTTTAGAAAAACAACAAATTCTGGCTTAATAAAGCTTTACGGTGCTTTTGACACCACAAATTTTGAATTAACCCAAGAGGATATTAATAATGATGAAGGTTTGTATTTTAAACTCAATAATAAAAACCTCTATTTTAATGGGTCTTACCAAGGTGTATTAAATGATAATTGGACGTTACAAGGTGGTTTTAGTTATACACACAGCAACAACAAATTAAATGTTATGGATAGCTCCATAAACGGCACTGAAAATTCAATACATACGAAACTCAAATTTAAAAACCGAATAAGCAACAGATTGAAGTTGTACTTTGGAGCCGAATATTTTGCAACAAATTTCACCGAAAATTACAGCGATGTAACCATTGATAATACTGAATACGGTTATGACAACAATATTGCCGCCGTGTTTGCAGAAGCAGATATTTTTATCTCAAAAAATTTAGCTTTTAAATCAGGAATTCGAGGAGAGTATAGTCAATTGTTTAAAGAATATAACCTAGCCCCTAGATTGTCATTCGCTTATAAAACATCAAGTAAAAGTCAGTTGTCAGTGGCTTATGGTAACTTTTATCAAAACCCAAATAGTAATATTTTAAAGTTTAATCAAAATCTAAAAGCAGAAAGTACCTCTCATTATATTTTGAATTACCAGTTTAATGCTGATAGAAAAATATTTAGAGCTGAAGCGTATTATAAAAAATACAATGATTTAGTAAAATACGATACTGAATTTACAAATTTTGATACTAATTTTAGCAATAACGGTTTTGGATTTGCGAAGGGTATAGATTTCTTTTGGAGAGACAGTAAAAGCATAAAAAACTTTGATTATTGGGTAAGTTACTCCCTTTTAGATACCAAACGTGATTATAAAAATTACCCAGAAAAAGCACAACCCAACTTTGCAAACACCCATAATTTATCATTAGTTGGTAAATATTGGATAGACGATTTACGCAGCCAAGTAGGGTTTAGTTATGCATTTGCCTCTGGTAGAACTTTTACCAATCCTAATAACCCCGGTTTTTTAAACGATAAAACCAAAGCCTTTAATAGTTTAAGTGTAAACTGGGCCTATTTAATTAGTCCACAAAAAATACTTTATGCATCTGTTAACAATGTATTAGGATTTAAGAACATTAACGGCTATCAATACGCTAATACACCCGATGCGAATGGAAACTTTAATAGAAGAGCCCTACAACCAGCCACAGACCAATTCGTTTTTATAGGCTTCTTTTGGACTATAAGTGAAGATAAAAAAAGTAATCAATTGGATAATCTTTAAATTTCGCTTATCGTATTTGGCTATGGTTTCTTTTCGTGAAAATCCGCGAGGATTTTCCGCCGTAAACCGAAGATAGCAAATTTGCGAGGACTTTCCGAAAGGAAAGTCAGAAGCAATGAACTACAGCCTGTGTTGGCTACAGTTTTTTTTAACATCCGGGTGATTGATAAAACGAAATAATTTTCCATTCTCCATTGACTTTGGCAATTGTCATTTCTTTTATCAGGTCAGAAGATGTCAATTCCGATGCTACATATCCAATTTCTCCAGATGAAAGTTTTATTTCCAACCAACCTATTCCTTCAACGATTTGATATGTCGTTTTTTTGGTGGTCAAAATATTACAGTCACATTTGAATTTCTCAAAGGATGCAGTCCGAATTATTTTTGCTTTTAGACTTGGTTTTTCTCTAATGTTGACATTTTCTCCAAGAACGATAATTTCGTTATCTGTGTCAACATTTTTTAAGTACGATGGTCCATAAAAAATTGTCGAGTCGTGAGGAACAATTCTTTCAGGGTTTTCGTCCTTATCTCGGATAAATCCAAATCTTATGATTTTAAACATATCATTCCAAGACCGTTCAGCTCCCTCATTAAAATAGTATTTAATAAATTCCTCTTTACTACAACCTGGATAGCCACAACCATCGTTGCTTTCGAATACTCTTTCGGCAAGTAATTCTTTGAGTTTGGTCGTATCCTTTTTTATAACACAATTCAATAAGTCATTTTTGAATTTTAAAAAATCCGAATCCAGATAGGACTCATCACTAATCAATTGTGCATTTGCAGTTAAGCAAAAAAGTCCGATTAATATGTAGATTAAGCTTTTCATTCAAATTGTAGCCAACGTTTAAGCTAGGCAGCGTCTTAATTCGGCTTAGCAACCGATAAGCGAAGTTAGTTGAAAATTTTTACAAAGTCAATTAATCATTTCACCAAAAACATCCCAAAAAAAACAGCCAAAAACCCAAATACAAAACTAGCAATGGTGTAAATGGCAAAATTGGTAAAATCGCCTGTTTTTAAAAACACATGGTTCTCATAAGCAAAAGTTGAAAAGGTTGTAAAACCGCCGCAAAACCCTGTTGCCAATAATAGGGTTTGACTATTTGATAAAGTGTTGTTTTTAATGGCTAAACCCAAAATAATACCAATTAGCAAACTACCTAAAACATTAGCAACAAGGGTACCGTAAGGAATTACACCTTCTGAAGTGTTAAGATATTTGCCTATGAAATAGCGTAAAACACTACCAAAACCACCACCTAAAAAAACCATTAAAAATTGTTTCATACAATATTATTGAGGTCTTTTAACGGCTATATAAATTTCGGTAATCCAATCAGCAGGATTAGGTGTTTCCATTGGATCAGTCGAATATACTTCAAGCATGGGGCCATCATTTGGAATTTCTAGATTATTTTCTGGAATGTAATTCATGGCAGTTTCCCAAGCTTCTTTTAAATTCTTGTAATCACCTTTAAGGGTTGTTTTTAAGGCATTAAAAGGAAGAAATTGACCTGTTAAAATATCACTATTTGGCACTGTAATTACTTTTTCTGTAGTTGGTAAACAGCTTGAAAATATTACAGCATTGTTTTCCTCATCCCATTTAATATAATTTGCAAAAGGAGCTCCCGCCATTTTAATATGATGTTCTGAAGCATAATTAATTATTGTGGTCATCATTTCTTGCATTTTGGTGTTTAACTCACTTATTTTACAGGAAGTAGTATTGTATAAGTAATAACCACCTCCATGTTGTGTAATACCATTTATTTTAATGCTATACCTACTCATGTCGACTTGAATGATACTATCTAACTTGTACAACCCTCTATCAAAATCAGGGGCTGTGTTTTCTTCAATAGAGCCAGCAAAAGTGGTGTACATTTTGGTCATGAAATCTTGTTTTCCATTCATACCACAAGTTACTTTGGTGCCCTCCTCTGAAGTTTCAAACGTCCAGTTTATTTCAGACTCAGATTTAAATGGTTTTATAAATGTTATGTATTGGTTAATACTTTGATCAATGACAACTGATAAATTTTTCATACTTCCTTCACCTAAAATATCACCTTTCCATGCATAGTTTCCATTAGTACCTGAAGTTGTATCTCCAAAAATTAAAGTTGCGGTTGGCTCTTGCTCTATCCAAGGAGAAAAATCGGGCCAATTTTTAAAGTCGTTTACTTTGTTGAACACGACCGAAACAGGTGCTTTAATAATTTTACTTCTATTAAAACTAAACTCATTAGGTTGCACAGCAATGTATATGGCTAAGCCAATAATAGCTATGAGAATTAAAAATAAAATATATTTGAGAGCCTTCATTTTTTCGGTTTGAAGAATTATACAAACCAAATATAATCATTTTAAAATTTGATTTTAATGATGATTATCATTTAAGGCATTTGTTTTTGGAGAATTACAAGAAATTAAAAAGTTAAGGCTCCGTTTTTTTATTAACACTGAAAGTTAAAAGGATTAAATTAACTATTAATATCAAACAGATAATTAGTAACACTTTCATATTTGGTTTGTTTAGTTGTTACTAAGATGCATTAATTTTATAAAGGTTGCGTTTAAAAACAAACTTTTTTTAAAAAGTAAGTAAACAAACGTTTTCCTAGCTTTAAATCATTAATGAATTTTAATTTAAGAAGAATTTAATGGCAGCTATGAAAAGAATAAAACCAATGAATGCAATAAGAACCCAAAGGCTGCCAGCATAAAACTTTTTGTGTAGTTTCAGATCTTTACGGTAACTAAACCCAATGATAATCGCAAAGACAATAAAAAATAAAACACCAAAAATGATTTGACCTTTACTGAACATATAGTTATTTTTATGCAAATTTAATGAAATATAGTTGATGAAAAATAAAATAGAAGCAGTTAAAGCATTTCACGAGGCCTTTAAAATTGGATACAGGGAAACACCTAAGGCAGATTTAGGTATTGAAAAAAATATGCTACGTTATAAATTGATGCGAGAGGAAAATGAGGAGTATCTTGAAGCGGCTAATAATAATGATTTAGTTGAAGTTGCCGATGCCCTTGGAGATATGCTTTACATTTTATGTGGAACTATTATAGAACATGGTTTGCAATATAAAATTGAAGAGGTTTTTAATGAAATACAACGAAGCAACATGAGTAAATTGGGTGAAGATGGACAACCTATTTATCGAGAAGATGGTAAAGTTTTAAAAGGGCCTAATTACTTCAAACCAAATATTCAATCTATTTTAGACAAATAAAAAAAAGGACACTCATGAGTGTCCTTTTTTGTTATTCAACTTTATATCTCCATCCAAATGGGTCTTTAGTTTTATTGGTTTGTATGTCGGTAATTCGTTTCTTTAAATAACTGGCATAAGTATTCTCTAATTTCGGTAATTCAAAATCTTCATTCTTATAACCAAAACCAGATATAGGTGATATGACCGCAGCGGTTCCAGCTCCAAACATTTCTTTGAGTGATTTATTTTTAGCAGCCTCAATAACTTCGCTAACCGTAATTTTTCTTACTTCAACAGGAATGTTTTCAGATTTAGCAAGTTCTATGATACTTTTGCGCGTAATACCGTCAAGAATTCTATCACTGGTTGGTCCCGTAATCAACGTATCATTTATTCGTATAAAAATATTCATAGCTCCGGCTTCTTCTATATATTCATGGGAGTTATCGTCTGTCCAAATAACTTGTTGGTAACCTTTTTCAATGGCTAATTGTGTTGGGTAAAATTGACCTGCATAATTTCCACCAGCTTTAGCAAAACCAACACCGCCATTCGCAGAGCGTGAATAGGTTTCTTCAATTAAAACTCTAACTTCACCTGCAAAATAAGACCCAGAAGGTGCTGTTGCTATGATGAATTTGTAGGCATCGGCAGGTGAGGCATGAAAACCTTTTCCAGATGCAAAAATAAAAGGTCTGATGTATAACGAACTTCCATCCTTTTTTGGAATCCAATCTTTATCAACTTCTAATAAAGCTTTTAAACCATCCATAAAATAATGCTCTGGAAGTTCTGGAATAGCTAATCGTTTCGCTGAAATATTCAAGCGCTTAAAATTATCTAATGGTCGAAATAACAAAATATTATCATCAGTGTCTTTATAGGCTTTCATCCCTTCAAAAATAGATTGTCCATAGTGAAAAATCTTAGCAGAAGGGTCTAAGGTAATTGGGCCATAAGGCACCACTTTGGGTGCTTGCCATTTTCCGTCTTTAAAATCACACTCAAGCATGTGGTCTGAAAAAACAGTCCCAAATTTTAAATTATCAAAATCTACATCCTGAATTTTAGTAGTTTTGGCCTTTATAATCTCTATATCGTGGATTATAGCGTTCATAAGTCTCATTATTTAGTGACACAAATTTAAAGAAAAACGTTTTTAAAAAAGCGCTATATTTACATAAATCGTTTAAAATTGAAATATTTCCAGTATGAAATCCATTAGCCTAGTAATTATCTCTATTTTATTGTTAAATTCTTGTAAGAATAAAAATGATGAAGCTCAAAAACCAACAGATAATGTAGAAGAAATATCCTATGCTTCCGTTGGAAAAGAAATACTAAAGGATGATGCCATAACATCAAGTGCTATGGCATCACACTATAAAACCATGAAAATAGGTGATAGTATCGATACTAAAATGATTGCTAAAGTGACTGATGTTTGTCAAGCAAAAGGTTGCTGGATGACCTTAAATCTAGAGGATGGAAATGAGGTTATGGTAAAGTTTAAAGATTATGGTTTTTTTGTACCTAAGGATATTGCTGGCAAAGAGGTTATTATAAATGGAAAAGCTTTTGTAAACGAAGTTCCAGTTGAAGAGTTGCGGCACTATGCCGAAGATGCAGGCAAGTCAAAAGAAGAAATAGCACAAATTACAGAGTCCAAAAAAACCTATTCTTTTGAAGCTGATGGTGTTTTGATTAAACAATAATTTGAAAAGAGAAATTGTTATTACGGCCGACGGCTCAACCACTATACACTTACCTGACTGGAATGAGCATTATCATTCTAAACATGGCGCCATACGAGAAGCGTATCATGTTTTTATAAATCATGGTTTGTGTCATTTTCTCAATTATGAACTTGGTTCAAGACCTCATAAACCCATATCCATTCTCGAAATTGGCTTTGGTACGGGATTAAATGCTTTTATAACGTTACTTGAAGCAGAAAAATTAAAACTCAATATTGATTATATTGGTGTAGAAGGCTATCCTGTTTTAAAGGATGAAATAAATTTACTTAACTATCCCAAAGAATTAAATTCTAAAGAAAACGAGGCATATTTCGAAAATTTACATGACGTTTCTTGGAATGAAAAACACACAATTACTTCATGGTTTTCATTAACCAAACAACAAAAAATGTTTCATGAGGTGCATGATTTGTGTGTTTTTAATATCATTTATTTTGATGCTTTTGGGGCACGAGTTCAACCTGAATTATGGACTGAAAGTATATTTCAAATCATGTATAATGCTTTAAAACCAAATGGAATTTTAGTTACTTATGCTGCCAAGGGTAGTGTTCGAAGAGCCATGAAAGCTGTTGGGTTTAGTGTTGAAAAATTACCGGGACCACCAGGAAAGCGAGAAATGTTAAGGGCTACCAAATAATAATTAGTTATAGCTTTTTTGATATTTAATAATTCAGTTTTTCATTATCATTGATTAATTGGTAATCGTTTTGTTAAACCTTCCATAAATCTCTAAGATAAAGTATAGCCTTTTTGTATTTTTACAGAAAAAAGAAAATGCGTGTTTTAATTACTGGAGCAACAGGATTGATTGGAGGAAAAATTGTTAAAATTTGCCACCAAAATGGTATAAAAATAAACTACTTAACCACTAGCAAATCTAAAATTAATGATGATGAAAATTATCAAGGGTTTTTTTGGAATCCAAAATCTGGTGAGATAGATAAAGAATGTTTTAAAAATGTGACTGCCATTATTCATTTGGCAGGAGCATCGGTATCTAAGCGTTGGACCTCCTCATACAAAAAGGAAATCTTAAATAGCCGTTTGGAAACTACTCAATTGCTGGTAAAAACCTTAAGTGAAATAAATCATTCTGTAACGCAAGTAGTTTCAGCTAGTGCCATAGGAATTTATCAAGATTCATTGACCAACTATTATGATGAAGATTATAAGGTAAAAGATGAGACGTCTTTTCTTACCCATGTTGTAAAAGAATGGGAGCAAGCTGTTGATGCCTTTTCTTCATTAAACATTATGGTTTCAAAAGTTAGAATAGGATTGGTATTATCAAAAAATGGTGGAGCCTTAAAAGAAATGGTTAAACCTATTAAGTTTGGTGTTGGTGCAGCTTTTGGAACTGGTCAACAATGGCAATCATGGATACATATTAATGATTTGGCTAGACAGTTTGTTTATATTTTAAAGCATGATTTGGAAGGTGTGTTTAATGGAGTAGCTCCAAACCCGGTTAGCAATCAAGAATTAACCAAAGCAATTGCAAATATTTTAAACAAACCGTTGTTCCTTCCCAATATCCCCAAGTTTTTTATGAAACTGGTTTTAGGAGAAATGCATACCATTTTATTTGAAAGCCAACGGGTAAGTTCTAAAAAAATTGAGGATAATGGGTTTGAATTTAAATACCATCATCTGCAACCTGCTCTAGAAAATTTATTAAAATAACTTTTCAATAACGAAAACCTTAAGAGTTATTTTACAGTTCCTAACTAAGAGTTTAAAATTTGATTGATTTCCATTAATTAAAACCAAACCAAACCTTGAAAAATTGACACTTAAACTACTTATAATCAGTGAAAAAATGTCAGTTTTTTGTTAAAAATTCTTTAAAAGCAAGACATAATATCCTAAAGAAAGATTTGGTATTTTAATTGCATTCATTAGTTTATAAAATTCAAAAAGAATACATGTTTAACTTAAAATTTTTTAACAATGAGCAATTTAGCAACATTACCGAAAAATGGAAGTTTAGCAAATAAAAATAAAGTCTCAAACTTCCCATCATTATCAAGTTGGTTTGACGATTTTTCATTAACCGACTTCCCATCATTATTTGCTACAAATTTTAATACAGGTATTTCACTACCCAAAGTTAATATAAAAGAGGTGGCCGATGCCTTTATAGTAGAAATGGCAGTACCAGGATTAAAGAAATCTGACTTTAATATCAATTTAGAAAATAATATCTTATCCATTTCTGCTGAATTGAAGGAAGAAAATGAAAATGTAAACGATAATTACACTCGTAGAGAATTTGGTTACTCATCATTTAAAAGAACCTTCACTTTGCCAGAAACAGTAAATGATAGTAAAATAAACGCCAAATATACCGATGGTATTTTACATGTGCATCTTCCAAAAAAAGAGGAAGCTAAACAAAAACCACCACGTACCATTAGTATTTCATAATTATAAGATTAGGTTCGTTTAGTTACATTAAAAAAGCTGCTTTAATAAAGGCAGCTTTTTTTGTAGGTTACCACCAATGCTAATCAAATTAATAAAAAAGCTCTTTTTGTTTCATGACAATTGTCATAATTATTTATGGCTTTTTACTATACTTTTAAAGTACTAAATTTTATTTGTCATGAAAACTAAAAAGAACCCACAATTAGAAATTGGCAGAAATAGCAGTATTTATTTTGCTATTGGACTAAACTTAATGTTGTTGTTATCATGGCGTGCATTGGAATACAAAACTTATGAGAAGACAGACTATGTCATGGATATTGTTAATGTTGATCAACAACTAGAAGAGGATATACCTTTAATTAATGCCAATACGCCACCGCCACCGCCACCACCTGTTGCCATTCAAGAATCTATCCAAATTGTTGAAGATGTGGAGGAAATAGAGGAAACTGTTATCGAAAGTACAGAGACTGGTCAAGATGATGCGATAGCAGAGCATGTAGTTAATGTTAGTGATGTTAATGTTGAAGAGGTTGAAGAAGAAGTTGAAGTTGCCTTTGCCATTATTGAAGATGTGCCTGTATATCCTGGTTGTGAAGGTCTAAGCAAAGAGCAAACCAAAGCTTGTTTTCAAGCTAAGATCCAAGAACATGTGAAAAGGAATTTTGAATATCCTGAATCTGCTTTACAACTTGGTATTCAAGGACGTGTATCAGTAGTATTTGTAGTAGACTCTAAAGGTTTTACTACAAATATAAGATCAAGAGGTCCAGATAAGATTTTAGAAAAAGAAGCAGAACGCATCATTGGCTTGCTACCCAAAATGCAACCTGGAAAGCAACGAGGTAAACCAGTAAAAGTAGCTTATGCAGTTCCTATATTCTTTAAATATGCCGAACAATAATTATTAATGGATATTATTTTAAGCTAAGAGGTTGTCTAAAAATATATTTTTAGACAACCTCTTTTGTTTTCAAAAATAATATTGACGTCATCCTTTCTTTATAAACCAACATTTCAGCCTGAAAAAACAACAATTCGGTTATTCGCTTTTTCAAAAACGATCTTCGTAATTGATATTTGTATGGTAATTAAAAAATAAAACATCATGCAAAATCTACCTAAAATCATTTGTCTATTATTAATTAACCTCTCTTTTTCATTTGCTCAAGAAAATAAAAATCAAAATGTAACTGTAAATGTTTCCAACTTAAATAGTAATGATGGCAAAGTTTTTATCGCTATTTATGATTCCAAAGACAGCTTTTTAAACAAAGGATTTAAATCATATGTTACTAAAATTGAAAATTACTCTTGTAGTTTAACTTTTGAAAATATACCAAGTGGCAATTATGCTATTTCATTATATCATGATGAAAATGATAATAATAAAATGGATAGTAATTTTATGGGAATTCCTAAAGAAGATTATGGGTGTTCAAATAACGCTAAAGGTTTTATGGGACCACCAAAATGGGAAGACGCCAAATTTGAGATAAACAACAAACCAGTTATTCAAAATATTCAACTTTAAAATCAAATAAAAATGAAACATTTAATCATCATTACAACACTATTAGTTTCTGTATTAACAAATGCACAAACAAACTACGAAAAAGGGATGCAGAAAGCATTCGAATTATGGGGAAGTAACAACCCAACTGAGGCATCAAATATGTTTGAACGTATTGCAAATGCAGAACCAGATAATTGGTTACCCGCTTATTATGCAGCACAAATAAACATCATGAATAGTTTTGGCGAAAAAGATGAAGAAAAATTGAGTGCTAAGCTTAAAAAAGCTCAGGATTTAATTAATGATGCTACAGCTATTTCAAAAGATAATCCAGAAATTATGGTGCTTCAAGCACTTTTACATACCGCTTGGGTAGCTTATGATGGGGCAACTTACGGTATGACATTGTCTGGAAAAGTAGTTGAACTATATACTAAGGCTGCTCAAATTGCGCCCAACAACCCAAGAGTAGTGTATTGTAAAGCCGAGTGGGATATGGGAGGTGCTCGCTATTTCGGACAGGATACAACACCGTTTTGCAAAGATATGGAACGTGCCATTGAACTTTTTGCTAACTTTAAACCAGAAACACCATTTCACCCAAATTGGGGTAAAGAACGTGCTGTTCAAGTTTTAGAATCTTGCAGAAAATAAAGATTGTTAAATTAAAGGTAAGTTATGACAAAATTGGTTAAAAATATCTTCATTACTTTTATTATAGGATGTATTGTGTTTATTGTTGGGCACTTAATGTCTGATGGTTTTCAATTTGATAGTGTTAATGAGGCATTAATCGATTTCGCATTTTACCAATTGTATTCTTTTGTTCTGGGGTATTCAAACATGTATTTTTTTGATTACATGGAACGCCGAAACTGGAAAAAAAATGATACCATAAAGCGCATTATTGTTGGCATTATAGGTACTACCATTATTACCTTAATTGGTTTGTTTTTCCTAAGAGCATTCTCTTCATTTGTTTTTACTGATAGGACTTTTTATGAATTTATAGCAAACGAAAAATTTCAGTATTATAAATTTGGATTGTGGATTACCTTAACCATAGTAAGTGTTTTTCACGTTATTTATTTTTACAATAGATATCAGCAGAACAGAATTAAAGAGCAAAAGGTAATTGCTGGTACAGCGAGCGCCAAGTTTGATGCTTTAAAAAATCAATTAGACCCACATTTTTTATTTAATAGTTTAAATGTTTTAACAAGTTTAATAGAAGAAAACCCTAAAAGTGCACAAAAGTTTACTACCTCCTTATCAAAAGTATACCGTTACGTATTGGAACAAAAAAACAAAGAATTAGTTACGGTTGATGAAGAGTTGGAATTTGCACAAACTTACATGACTTTACTCAAAATGAGGTTTGAAGACAGCATTGTTTTTAATATGCCAGAAAGAGCATTAAACCCTGAGAGCAAAGTAGTACCATTATCATTACAATTATTATTGGAAAATGCCGTAAAGCATAATATGGTGACTAGCACTAAACCATTACATATTAAAATTTATGAAACTCCAGATAGCTTGGTAGTTGAAAACAATTTACAACCCAAACAAATAGTGAAAAAAAGCAGTGGAGTGGGATTAAGTAATATTATGCAACGATACGATTTATTAACAAATAAAAAAGTAATAATTACAAAGGAAACAAACAGGTTTGCAGTAGCCATACCTATACTTACAAAACAAATATCAGTTATGAGACCCATTGAATCAAAATCGAAATTTAATGATAGTTACATGCGTGCACGTAATTATGTAGACGAACTAAAAGGTTTTTATTATAGCCTAGTATCCTATTTTTTAGTAATTCCCTTTCTCATCTTTATTAATTACAAAACATCCTGGAGTTTTCAATGGTTTTGGTTTCCAATGTTTGGTTGGGCTTTAGGTTTAGCTATACAAGCCTTCAGGATTTTTGTAAATAATGGTGTTTTTGGAAGAGATTGGGAAAAGCGCAAAATAGAACAGTTTATGCGCGAGGAAGAGAAAAATCGTTGGAATTAATAACTTAAAATTATGGAAAATTATAACATAAAACCCTATAACGATGAGACTTCTGAAGAACGATACAGAAGAGAGGAGGCGTATTTAAGAGCCAAAGAAAAAGTAAAAAAAATAATAGGTTTTTATTGGCACTTAGCCTCATACATAATAGTAAATATATTTATCATTATTTTAATTGTAAGTAATGGTGGCAAGCTATTTAGTTTCGGCACATTTGCAACACCTCTTTTTTGGGGCATAGGTTTATTTTTTCACTTTATGGGAGTATTTGGTCCAGATTTTCTGTTCGGAAAAAACTGGGAGGAGCGTAAGATAAAAGAGTATATGGATAAAGAACAAAACAGCCACAAATACGAATAAATATCAATTAATAAAATTTATAATAAAAATTGATACACAATGAATATTATCATAATAGAAGATGAAAAACCATCGGCACGCAGGTTACAGCGCATGCTTGAAAATTTAGATTTAAGTACCGAGGTAATGTTGCACTCAGTTGAAGAATCCATCAATTGGTTTCAAATCAATAATCATCCAGATTTGATTTTTTTGGATATCCAATTAAGTGATGGTTTATCCTTTGAAATTTTTGAAACTTTAGAAATAAAATCAGCCATCATATTCACTACCGCTTATGATGAGTATGCGCTTCAAGCCTTTAAATTGAATAGTATTGATTATTTATTAAAACCCATTGATGAAGATGATTTGGCGAAAGCCGTAAAAAAATATCAAGAACGTATACCGCAAAAACAAGCTGTGACTTTAGATTTTAACGATATTAAAAAACTGCTTGTAAACCCTATTGATCGCGATTATAAAAAACGCTTTTCGGTAAAAGTAGGTCAACATTTAAAGCTTATTTCTATTGATGATATAGAATGTTTTTACAGTGAGAACAAAGGTACTTATTTGCATACCAATGAAGGTAGAAATTATCTTTTGGACACTACTTTAGAACTATTGGAAAACGAGCTAGACCCTCAAACTTTTTTCCGAATAAATCGTAAATTCTTTGTGAATATTAATGCTATAAAGGACATGGTGAGTTACACCAACTCACGCTTGCAAATAAAACTCAATTCTTATAAAGATGATGATGTTATTGTTGCTCGTGAGCGGGTAAAGGATTTTAAAGCGTGGTTGGAATAATTATTAATTATCAGTATTTCAAATAATTAAAAATTTAAGATTTTACCTTTACATAGGTATTTAATACTAACCCATTTTCATTATCTAAAAAATTAATCTTTAATAAGTGTTTATTTCTTTTTCCAATAAACTTTCGAGATTTATCAAGTTTTTTTCTACAACTTTATAACTATCACGAAGCAAAGTGTTATATATATAATAAAGATTATCAATTTCATTTTCCCAAAGTATCATAGATAAAATCTGCCGATTATCAATTTGATCTAGCTGACTATTCCCCAATTTCTTCCAATGTGAAAATTTGTTGTCAATTTCCCTTAAAGATGTATTGTTGTATAAGAAAGGAATTAAATTATTGTTTGTGTCATGTTCAATATTATTTTCCCGGAATTTAACCGTTTCCATTATAGTTGGAATACTATAAATAAGATTTTTTAAACTATCGTTTTCGAAACTGGCAACTTCACCGGTAGACAAGGCCTCTTTTAGGACAGCGGTACTAAAATTATAGGTTGGTGTACTCAATAAATCAAAAACTAAACTATCAACTAATCTTGGATTCACATCCGAATAGTCATTTCCAATTAGTTGTAACATATGAAATGCGGAGCTTATAAGTTTTTCAGTAGAAGTTATTTCTTTTTCCAGTTCTACCAAGTTCTTTTTTGTTTCTACAAGAAGCCTCTTACTTAATTGTAAATTATTTTTTTGTTGGGTCTTAGCGTTATTCCAGTTATTAATCTGAAGGGCAATCAAAATCCCAATAACCACGAGTATGATTTCTCCAATAGCATATTTAAAATATTTGGTAGTTATTCCTTCGGAAACTAGATTTTGGCGAATTTTTCTAAAGAATTTTAACATGAATATTTATTAGTTTTTATAAAGTAAAGTATTATGAGATTTAGTATTGGTTTGGAGTTTTGATATTTCTATTATCTGTAGTTCAAATTATATGAATGATTTTAAAAAACATTTACTGTTTAGCCAACTTTCGCATCATCACCCATTGTTTCAGCATGTCCCGGGCATCTTGCGCAGGATAACCCAATACCGTTTCGCCGGCTTTTACATCATTCATAACACCAGATCCAGCACCAACCGTGGCACCCGAATGTATGGTAGTATGGTCTTTTATAGAGGCACTTCCGCCTATAATAACGCCGTCACCTAGGGTTACTGAACCAGCAAGACCGCTATGTCCTGCCATGATGCAATAGCGTCCCATAACACTGTTATGTGCTATTTGCACGAGGTTATCAATTTTACAGCCATCGCCAATTATTGTTGAACTAAACTTAGCCCTGTCTACACAAGAGTTGGCACCTATTTCAACAGAATGCCCAATAATAACGTTTCCTATTTGGGGTATTTTAACCAATCCGCGTCCATCATCACTTGGGCGGTATCCAAAACCATCGGCTCCAATACTAACATTGACATGAAAAATACAATGGCTACCAATAATACAACGCTCGCGAATAACAGTTCCAGACCAAACTGTGGTATGGTTACCAATAGTAGTTTCATCAAACACGCAAACATTAGGATAAAGTATCACGTCATCACCCAGCTCAACATTTTTACCAATATAGCAGTGAGCACCAATTTTACAGCCTTTACCAATAATAGCTGTTTTATGAATGACTGCTGTTGGGTGAATATCAGTTTCAAAAATGGGTGGTGATTGGTTAAAAAGTTCTAAAACCTTAGCCATAGCTAAATCGGCATTTTTTACTTTAATGATGGCGCGATTATCAAAGGCCTCAACGGTTATGTTATCGTTCACAATCGCCGCACAGGCTTTTGAATCAGTCCAATATTTCACATATTTTGTGCTACCTATAAATGAGATATGATTGCTTTTAGCTTTTTGCAGCTCTTCAGGCCCGTCAATTTTTTGAGTAGTATTTCCAATTAATTCGCCTTTTAAAACATGGTTAATGTCTTGTATGGTGTAAGATGCCATTGTATTTTATTTAGGTTAGGAAACGTAAATCTACTCGAAAAAAAACAGAAAACGGGTTTTTTAATCTTCTATCCTATTTTCATCAAAAGCTGATGGTAATAATTTTGGAATAAACTTAACCACTAGAGGCAACAATAAGGCACCACCTGGAAGCATAAATATAGCAAGACTAGGTATCGATTTAAAAATATCCAACAATTGCTCTTGTACTTTTTTTTGCTCCTCTTTGTTTAAATCTCTTACGGTTGATTGTGTAAGCAATACCATAAGTTCTTTACTGTCTTTTAATTCTTGATAAAGGCGCTTTCTATTTCTAGAAATAAGTTTGACAACCATTTTACTGGAATTGTTATAAAAACTTTGAACAATATTTTTTGAACTTAACAAGGAAATATTATCCTTATTGTTGGTATAGAAGGTGTTAATGGTATTAATGGAATTCAGTATAACAGACGATTCTAGTTTTAAACCTTTTCCGAGTTTTTTTAAAAAATGTTCTTCCCCAAAATCTATAACAGCATCAGTCCAAGTAGCCATACATGCCAAGTCTAAGATATAGTATTTCTCATGTTTGGATTTTATATAACTAATGGCAGTTTTATAACTTAGATGCGTGTTATCTTGGTAACGGAGCGATGATTCAAAAAGTTTTATTAAACTCTCATCGTACTGGTTTTTTATAACTTTAGAATTTAAAACACTCAGGGATATGGAACCAATGGCGGCTTCTATGTTTTTTAAATAATCAATAGAAATAGTATGATCTTCAAGGTACTTCTTATAGGCAAGAACATCAACAAACAAAAGGGCATTAATGATAAAATAGTTAAAATTTTTTGTAATAATATTGGCATCAATTTGAATGCGCTTATGGATGATTTTTTCTAGTTGATCGCTGGATTTTTTCCCAATTAAAAAATCTTCAAAAAAGGATGTTTTGGTTTCGTTAATACTTTTATAAAAGTTGATGACGCTATCTATAAAGTAAATTTCAGAGTCAGATTTTCTATAAGTATAGTAGAAGGCTAAACATAAATTAACCTTACAGATTTCTTCTTCAGTTAAGTCTTTTTTATCAGTTACCTCTGAAACAACGGTTAAATTACTGCCATAAATAAAGCCACAATATCTTAAATCATGATAAAATCTGTCTTCATCATAACTTAAAAAAGGATGGTTTGAACCGATCTCTTTAAGTAATTTTTTTATCCAACCAGAACTTGATGGGTTCATAAATACAACTTGAATAAGTTATGGCATAAAAGTAATGCTTTTTAAAAAAGTAGAGTATCATTTTTTCTTTATTTGATTGCTATATGCGAGTTAATGGATAGACCATTTGCAGTATAATCCACCATATTTATAATTTAGATGTATAATTCAACAAAGTTTAAAATTTTCAATACAAACTCAAGTATTTCAATAGTAATGATAAAATTAGATGTACCTTTGAACCGAATTAAAGGAGTAACCTAAATAAATAGTGTTTGCTTCAAAAACACCATTTATGTCATTTCACTCTCTAGGCTTATCCGAAGCCTTGCTAAAAGCCGTTAGCAAAAAAGGATACACAACCCCAAGTCCTATTCAACAAAAAGCCATTCCACCTATTTTAGAAGGAAAAGATATATTGGCATCCGCACAAACGGGTACTGGAAAAACAGCTGGTTTTACCTTGCCACTTTTACAACTACTTTCTGAAAATTCAAAAGAAAAATTTCGACCCATCCGTGCTTTAATTTTAACCCCAACACGTGAATTGGCTGCTCAAGTCTACGCTAATGTGAAGGAATACAGTGAGTTTTTAAATTTACGAAGCGCCGTTATTTTTGGAGGCGTTAACCAGAAACCTCAAGCAGCAACCATCCGTCAAGGAATTGATATTTTGGTAGCAACTCCAGGACGTTTACTCGATTTACAAAACCAAGGACTATTATCGCTAAAACGTGTTGAAATACTGGTTTTAGATGAAGCCGACAGAATGCTTGATATGGGCTTCCTAAGGGATATAGAGCGCATTATGAACATGATGCCCGAAAAACGACAAAATTTAATGTTTTCGGCTACCTTTTCAAAAGACATAAAAAAACTGGCGCATGGTATTTTAAAACATCCCGTACAAGTGGAGGTCACACCAGAAAATACGACTGTTGATGCCATCAATCAAAAAGTATACAGGGTTGCCAAAGGTTTAAAAACCGATTTAATCATCAAATTAATTTTAGAGGGCAATTGGAAACAAGTTTTAGTATTTACAAGAACCAAACATGGTGCCAACAAGCTTTGTGAAAAAATGGGTAAAGCGGGAATTAAAGCCGCTGCCATACACGGAAATAAAAGCCAAGGCGCTCGAACAAAGGCGTTAGCTGGTTTTAAAAGCGGTAACGTAAGTGTGTTGGTGGCCACCGATATTGCAGCAAGAGGCTTGGATATTCCGTTGTTGCCACACGTTATAAATTTTGAATTGCCCAATATTTCTGAAGATTATGTGCATAGAATAGGTAGAACGGGTAGAGCAGGAGCCAGTGGCGAAGCGCTTTCATTAGTGAGTGCCGATGAAACGACGTTTTTAAGAGATATTGAAACGTTGATTGAAATGAAACTTCCAGTGGAAATTGTGGAAGGTTTTGAACCCGACCCAAACGCCTCAACAGTTCCTATAAAACCAGGCCAAGGCAGACAACATAGAAGTCCGAGAAATACCTCGAACAACTCTGGGAATTCTAATAGAAGTTCCAATAGAAACAATAAATCAAGACGCCCGAAGCGCAATAACGACAGACGAAATTAATATTTTGGAATTACAACCTAATAATCCGTTACATGGTATTAAGCTAGAGCAAATGATACATGATTTGGTAGCTTATTACGGTTGGGAATATATGGGAACCATCATAAAAATTAGGTGCTTTACGGATAACCCTTCGGTAAAATCCAGCTTAAAATTTTTACGGCGCACCCCTTGGGCAAGAACCAAAGTGGAAACCATGTATTTAAAGATGCTGAAGGATAAAAGGTAGTTTTGAGAGGTTCGTTTAACGTGTTTGAATAAGATTAATTGCGTGATTAAGGAACTAATTTAGCAAATAAATCGTCGATAGAATATCCGGCAGGAATGTGCCTAAGGGGGCAGTAACCAAGCAATTAATTTTACACTGTTTTGTCAAATGTTACTTTTAAGAATTCGGAATATATTTACTTTTATTGATTAATTGCTGGAGAAAATAAAACTTGAGCATTAATCTAATTAAGAATAATACTAATAATTCTAATTATAATGTTATATCTTTCAAAATGAGAATATATTGAATTAGAATTTATGGATGCTATAAAATTTAAAAACAACCCAGAGGAAAAAGAGTTTTATAGACAATTAAAAGACAAAGTTTTCAAAGAACTTAATGGCAGGAATTTTTATGGAAATGCCGATTTTTGGAAGAAAGGAATGTTTTGGAGTGTTGTCAGCTATTCAGGTTACTTTTTTTTATTTAATGATAGTATAAATAAATTGGTTTTCTGGTTTTTGTTTCTGGTATTTCAATTAGCAGGCTTATTAATTGGATTTAGTTTGGGTCATGATGCAGCTCATAATACAGCCTTCAAGAGCAAAAAGGCAAATGCTATTCTTCATTTCTTTAGTTTTATGACTATAGGGATTGACCCTTTATTATGGGGTTTGAGACATATAAGGTCCCATCATTTATATGCAAATGTAGAAGGGAGTGATATAGATATTGATAAAAACCCTTTTTTAAGGTTAAGCCCAGTCCATCCGTGGAAAAAGAAGCATAAATATCAACATATTTATGCTCCATTTGTTTATATGCTAGCATTAATACATTCTGTTTTTATGGGTGATTGGATTTACTTATTCTCAAAAGATTATGATTGGATGACAAAAGGAATTTCTAAATGGGAACTGTACCTAAGATTTATAATTTTCAAAATTCTTTATTTCTCATTAGTTATTATTTTGCCAATAACATTCTCTAATTTTTCTTGGCAATTTGTGATTATGACTTATCTTACAACTGGTGGAATAGCAGCGTTATTATTTATTATTATGTTAGTTGGAACGCATTTTTTTATTGAAGCCGCATATCCAGAATCAAATGATGGTGAAATTGAACACACTTGGGCTGTTCATCAATTAATGACTAGTTGTGATTGGAATGCCGATAAAAAGTGGGCAAGGTTTATCAGTGGTGGAGCTAATTGTCATGCTGCTCATCACCTTTTCCCAAATGTTTGCCATACTTATTATAAAAAAATAAATCCTATTATTGAGGACACTACTCATGAATTTAATATTGTATATCATAATAAGACATTGGGTAATATGATGATTTCACATTTAAAGCATTTAAAAGAAATGGGTAAAAGGTAGTTTAAACTGATAAAATAATTCAAATAGTTTCTTTGTTCTATCATTTAATTATTGCCAATGAGATGATATGATATCGTTTTAATACTTCTACTTAGCTCAGTACAGGTTTTTATATCAGCAGTTAAACGAAGTTATCGTTTATTTTCTGTAAGCTACCAGCGTTGAAATGGCAGGCACATTTACCGATTCACTTATGGTTTTTCCATCTTCTAAGGTAAAGGTGTCACCCATAACGGCTAGTTGCCAATCACCATCCAACGCATATTTAAACGGTTTGGTGTTCGCATTGTAAATCACCAAAATATCTCTCCAAGAATCACCATTAGCGTTGTTACTTATTTGATAACTCACCAACCCATCTTCAACGATTTTAAATTCCAGGTGGTTTCTTACATCTTCCGCTGAAGTCATTCTAAAGGCTGGATGCATTTTACGTAACGCGATGAGGTTTTTGTAATACGCAACTACATTGGCGTGTTTTATTTTCCAATTCCAATCTATTTGGTTAATACTATCAGGTAAATTATAAGAATTGTGTTCGCCATTTTTGGTTCGTAACATATCGGCTCCTGCATGTAAAAAGGCTACACCTTGTGAAGTTAAAACCACGGCATTGGCCAATTTATCCATCGCTATAATAGCCCTTTCATCGGCATCGTTTCTTGATATTTTTAGTTTATCGTAAAGTGTATGGTTATCGTGGCACGATACATACGATATGGCTTGCCAAGGTTCATTGGCCCAAGGTTCATGGGAATAATTAACCGCTTTATAATCTATTTGTGGATGTTGAATAGCACCAACAACCCCAAACTTTATCGATTCCTCAGTATCCTTAGCACCACTCACAAACCCTGTACTTTCATCTTCAAAAACAGAACCTTTTAGGCCATCTCTTATATCATCACTAAAAGCTGAAACTTGTGGCATTTTTTTTATGTGTTGCTTCAAAGCCCGGTCTTCAACAGGTAATGGGGAATCTCCAGCGGTCCATCCTTCACCATAAACAAAAATATTAGGATTTACTTTTTTAACGGCATCTGTAACCTCATTCATAGTTATGATATCGTGGATACCCATTAAATCGAAACGAAACCCATCCAAATGATATTCTTTTGCCCAATAGGAAACCGATTCTATAATGAATTTGCGCATCATCTCTTTTTCTGAAGCGGTTTCATTACCACAAGCAGAGGCATCAGCTTGTTTACCATCATCCAAAAATCTGTAATAATAATCGGGAGCTTCTAAATTGAAATTGGAATTTTCAGTCTTTCCCGTATGGTTATAAACCACATCTAAAATAACACCAATGCCATTTTCGTGAAAGGTTTTTACCATGGTTTTAAATTCCTTAATACGTACTTCGGCATCAAACGGATTTGACGAAAAAGATCCTTCGGGCACATTGTAATTTTGCGGATCGTAACCCCAATTAAATTGTGGGGTTTCTAAATTGGTTTCGTCAATAGAGTAGTGGTCGTAAGTTGGCAATAAATGTACATGCGTAATACCCAATTCTTTTAAATGATCGATTCCCGTTGTTTTGCCTTTAGGGCCTTTAGTGCCCTCTTCAACCAAACCTAAATAAGTCCCGGGCATACTCGAACCCGAATTCGGATGTATGGTCATATCTCGAATATGAAGCTCATAAATAATGGCTTCGTTAGGATATTTTAAATTAGGACCTTTATCATTTTCCCAATCAAGGGGGTTCGTGCTTTCTAAATCTATTACCATAGCCCGTTTTCCATTCACGCCAACAGCTTGTGCATAAATACCTGGTGTTTCTTCAAGCCATTGGTCATCAAACATGATTTGATAGGTATAATAAACACCTTCTAAATCACCCTTTAATTGAATTAGCCAAAGGTTGTTTTCTGAAGCGGTTAACTCATGGGTTTCACACGAAAAGCCATCAAGACCATCTTTATACAGGTTCAGTTTGACTTTTTCTGCTGATTGTGACCATAATTTAAATGTGGTCGATTCTTTATTATGATCTAACCATAGACTCGTTTTAGAGGCAGTTTCAATATTTTTAGTGACAATTGTTTTGTTTTCTTCTAAACAGGACGTTATTATCATAATTAGGAATATAAGGCTGTATTTGAATTTCATTATAATTGGTTTTTTTTGATATTTAAACCATTGCTGAATTTACTTAGATCTAAAAATAGGTAATATCTCTATTAATTCACAAAAGTTATTTTAAATTCATACTTTGGAAAACAATTTGTTTCGTTATGCGGCACACCATTTTTTTGCTTTTTATTCCTTTTTTTGTGGTTAGCTGTAATTCACAAAATAGTATAGAAAGAATTATAGATATTAAATATGCAGAAGTGAATAACACCAATTTACTATTGGACATTTATTTACCAAGCCATATAAAAAATCCAAATATGGTTGTTTGGGTTCATGGTGGTGGATGGGTTTGTGGGGATAAAAACAATCCACCAATTGAAATTGTAAACAAGGGGTATGCGCTTGCCAGTGTTAATTATCGATTGGCTACCGAAGCGCAATTTCCTGCTCAAATTTTTGATATTAAGGCCGCTATTAGGTTTTTACGAGCCAAAGCTTCAGAATACCAATATAATGCTGAAAACATTGTTATAGCAGGGTCTTCGGCTGGAGGACATTTGGCAGCCTTGGTTGGGGTTACAAATAATACCCCAGATTTAGAGGGTACTTTGGGTGATTATTTAGATACATCCTCTGCAGTGCAAGGTATTGTAGATTTTTATGGGCCTGCAAATTTGTTGACCATTTTAAACCAATCTACACCCCACAGTATGAAGGTTCGAGTACCTGCATTAAAAAAATTATTAGGTGATTTACCTGAAAAAAGGACTGAGTTAGCCAAATTGGCTAGTCCTGTTTTTCATGTGGATGACACCGATCCACCATTACTAATAATGCACGGAAATCAAGATTTGCAAGTTCCCATCGATCAATCCCACGAACTAGAAAATGAGTATAAAAAGCATCATTTAGAAGTTCAATTTAAGGTTATATATGATGGTGGCCATGGCGGACCAAAATTAGAAACTCAAGAAAATTACGATATCACCTGTAAGTTTTTAGATAAAATTTTTAAAGTTAATTCATGAAAAAATTAAAATTCCCATCGGCACAAACGGTATTATTAATTATTGCTGCCTTGGTGGCTTTGTTAACTTGGGTAGTACCCTCTGGTAAGTTTGATACCCTTGCTTTTGATAGAGATACTAATATGTTCACTATCAATAGTCTTGGTAAATCAACTCAAATGGAAGGATCCCAAGCATCCCTGGATAAACTACAAATAAAAATTCCGTTGGAAAAATTTACTAGTGGCGATATTTGGAAACCTATCAGTATTCCAAATACCTACAAAAAAGTGGAAGCCAATCCGCAAGGGTGGAAAGAATTTATTATGTCTCCTATAAAAGGAATCATTCAAGGTGCAGATATTATCATTTTAGTTCTTTTTATTGGCGGTCTTATTGGTGTTGTAAACAGCACAGGAGCTTTTGAAGGTGGCATATCATGGTTGTCTAAAACCTTACAAGGGCGAGAATTCATCCTGATTATTTTGGTCACATTTTTGGTAGCACTTGGTGGTACTACTTTTGGGTTAGCGGAAGAAACCATTGCTTTTTTCCCTATTTTAATTCCCGTTTTTATCGCGGCAAAATATGACGCTTTAGTAGGTGTCGCTTGTATATTTATAGGGTCATCTGTAGGTACCATGGCTTCAACAGTTAATCCGTTTAGTGTAATCATAGCTTCTGATGCTGCAGGAATTAATTGGACAACAGGGCTTTATGGGCGAATTGCCATGTTTTTAATCTGTACCACCATTTGTGTCATTTATATTATTCGATATGCCCAAAAAATAAAAAATGATCCTACAAAATCCATTATTTATGACCAAAAAGAAGACATAGAAGGTATGTTTCCAATGTTAATAACCGATACTAATATAAAATTAACATCGAGATTAAAATTGGTACTATTTGTGTTTTCGCTTTGTTTTGTGGTTATGGTTTATGGGGTTTCTATGTTGGAATGGTGGTTTGTGGAAATGACAGCAACATTTTTTGCAGGTGGACTTTTGATTGGAATTATTATGAATATGAATGAAACCAAATTTGTAGATACATTTGTGAAGGGTGCCACAGATTTATTAGGGGTTGCTTTTATTATTGGTATCGCCAGAGGGGTTACAATTTTGATGGATGAGGGTTTAATTAGTGATACATTACTTTACCATTCAAGCAATTTAACTAATGGCATGAACAAAGTAGTGTTTACAAATGCCATGACGCTCATTTATGCTTTTTTATCTTTTTTTATTCCATCCTCTTCAGGAATGGCAGTCTTAACCATGCCTATTATGTCTCCATTGGCAGATGGTGTTGGTGTTGGTAGAGAGTTAGTTGTAAATGCTTATCAATACGGTATGGGACTGTTTTATTTCATTAATCCAACAGGTTTAATCTTAGCCTCATTAGCCATCGTGAAAATTGGTTTTAATAAGTGGTTGAAATTTATTTTGCCGTTGGTAATTATACTAATTTTTGTAACTATACTGTTTATGACGGTTTCAGTGTATCTCTAAATTCCTAATTGTCTTAAACCTTCATAAACTACTATGCCAACGGCATTGGCAAGGTTTAAACTTCTAACTTGATTGCTATATAGAGGTATTTTATATAATCTTTCTGAATTTTGTTTAATAATGGTTTTTGATAAGCCAACCGATTCTTTTCCAAAAATCAAGAAGAGGTTATCTTTAAAAGGTATATTCCAATGGCTTTTTGTGCCATGACTTGAAAGAAAAGCCATGTTTTGATTTTTGTATTTTTCAAAAAACACATCCGAGTTTTCATAAAAGTGAACATCGAGGTGTTGCCAATAATCCAATCCAGCACGTTTTAATCGTGTATCATCTATCTCAAACCCAAAAGGTTTTACAAGGTGCAGTTTTGAGCCCGAGGCTAAAGCCAAACGACCAATGTTACCAGTATTGTTTGGTATTTCAGGTTCAATTAAAACGATGTTTAAAGGCATATAAGAATAAACTATTTGACTTCGTAAGTTAGCTTCATGGTAATAGAAGCTGTTTTTTCCTTAGAAGAGGTATTATAGGCGCCTCCCCATGAATAATCTTCGTTAGAATTTTGCCCAGTGATTTGAAAAATACCCATCTGTGCTATGGAAAGATTGCCAAGGGTAGCTCCAGAATTTTCTGAAATACTTTTGGCACGCAAGCGAGCATTTTCGGTAGCTCTCGAAACCATTTCAATTTTTAAATCTTCAAGTTTTGTATAGTAATATCTGGGAGCCATGGAATATAGTTGAATACCTTTGTTCAATAATTCTGTAACTTCCCGTGATATTTTTTCAACCTTTTCCACTTCTTTTGAATTTATTTGAACGGTTTGATTTAAGGTATAGCCAGTAAATTCTTGCCCTATATATTTTCCATCGGAGGAATAATTTTGCTTCATGTTCTTGTCAGTAGTCACAGCATTAAAAACAATAACATCATCGTTTAGACCTTTAGATTTAAGATATTCAGAAATAGTTTCTTTATCTTTTTTTAAATCGGCATAAGCTTCTTTTAAATCTTTATTTATTTGCGAAAATCTAGCTTCCCAAACAATGAGGTCGGAAGTAAAGTTTGTTTGCCCTAGTCCGGTTACTGAAATAGTTCCAGCCTTTTTATTCCTATTGATAATAGCATGGCCTAAAATTATAGATGCAAAAACAATCGCAATTGCAAAAACAATGGCATTTAGATTTTTTTTCATTGAAACAGGTTTTAATTTAAACAAAGGCTACCGTATGGAGCTAACAAATTTATGGATGAAATCTACCGAATTTTCAGTGAGAAATTTTATGAAAGCACTCCCAATAATAGCGCCTTTGGCATATTGTGTTGCCTGAGTAAAGGTTTCATTACTAGAAATACCAAACCCAATAATTTGAGGGTTTTTTAAATCCATATTTGATATACGTTTAAAATACTCATTCTGGTCGTCACCAAAACCAGACTGGCTACCTGTAACGCTGGCGCTACTTACCATATAGATGAATCCATCAGACACAGAATCTATGAAATGAATGCGCTCCTTAGATGTTTGCGGTGTAATTAAAAACACATTAATAAGACCATATTTATCGAAAATAGTTTTGTATTGTTCATGGTAAACATCTACGGGTAGATCAGGTATAATCAAACCATCGATACCAATCTCTTGGCATTTTTTACAGAAATCTTCAACTCCATATTGCAACATAGGGTTAAAATATCCCATAATGATTAATGGAATAGAAACGGTTTTTCTTACATCTTTTAATTGATTAAACAAAACTTGGGTGGTCATACCATTTTTTAAAGCCCTAGTGGAACTGTCTTGAATAGTAGGTCCATCAGCTAATGGATCGCTAAACGGGAGACCGATTTCAATCATATCCACACCATTTTTTTCTAAATCTTGAATGATGGCAAAGGTATCATCTAAATTAGGGTAACCTGCTGTAAAATATATAGATAGAAGTTTTTTATCTTCCTTTAATTTTTGATTTATTCTGTTCACAATTTATAATTTAAAATAATCAATATAAGTGTTTAAATCTTTGTCACCACGACCTGATAAACTCACGACAACCACATCGTCAGGTTTAAATGTTTTATAGTTAAAAATAGCCAAAGCATGTGAGGTTTCGATAGCTGGAATAATGCCTTCTAGTTTTGAGAGTTCTAAACCAGCCTCCATAGCATCACTATCTGTAATTGACATAAATTCTGCACGTCCAGTTTTTGATAAATGCGCATGCATAGGGCCTACTCCGGGGTAATCGAGACCTGCTGATATGGAATAAGGTTCAGTAATTTGTCCATCATGAGTTTGCATAAGCAAGGTTTTGCAACCATGAATAATACCTTCTTTACCTAAAACGGAAGTAGCGGCACTTTCACCAGAATCAATACCTAACCCCGCAGCTTCAACGGCAATGATGCCAACTTCTGGCTCGTGTAAAAAATGATAATAGGTACCTGCTGCATTACTGCCACCACCTATACAGGCTACCACGTAATCGGGGTTTTCTCTTCCTTCCTGTTCTTTTAATTGCCATTTAATCTCTTCTGAGATAACTGCTTGAAAACGTGTTACCATATCTGGATAAGGATGTGGCCCTATGGCAGAACCGATAATGTAATGGGTATTTACAGGATTGTTTATCCAATCTCGAATGGCTTCATTAGTGGCATCTTTTAGTGTGCGACTACCAGATAAAGCTGGTACTACGGTAGCTCCTAGCATTTTCATTCTGGCTACATTTGGAGCTTGTCTGGCTATATCGATTTCACCCATATAAACAATACACTCCATCCCCATTAAAGCGCAAACTGTTGCAGTGGCTACGCCATGCTGTCCCGCTCCAGTTTCGGCAATAATTCTGGTTTTACCTAAACGTTTGGCCATAAGTATTTGCCCAATAGTATTGTTTATTTTATGAGCACCCGTATGGTTTAAGTCTTCACGCTTTAAGTAAATCTTCGCTTTGTATTTTTCTGAAAGGCGTTTTGCAAAATAGAGTGGAGAAGGTCTCCCCACATAATCTTTTAAAAGCTGGTTGAATTCCTTTTTAAAATCTGGTTCAGCCATAATTTTTAAATAATTCTGGCGTAATTCTTCAACATTGGGATAGAGCATTTCAGGAATGAATGCACCTCCAAAATCGCCGTAATATCCTTTTTCGTTTACATTATAATTCATAGTTTTTTCTTTTTTTCACTGCAAATCTTTCGACTATTTCTTCAAATATGCAAAAAATAGTAACCCCTTTATTTAGACTACTTTTTGGGTTTTTAACTCTTAGCGATATGTTGTTTAAATTCTGTTAATAATTGTATATTTTTCAACCCTGGTTCAAGTTCAAATTTGCTATTTACATCTATGGCATAACAATGTTTTGAAGCTTCACTTTTTTGAAATTCTTTTATCTTGTCTACTTCTCCTAAACCAATACCACCACTTAAAAAGAAGGGTTTGGTTGATGGGTAATCTTTTAAAACATTCCAATCGAAAGTAAATCCGTTTCCTCCCGGTAGCTTTCCTTTAGTGTCAAATAGGAAATAATCTACCACATTTTCATAAGGTTTTAAAACTTTAAAGTTGAATTCATCTTTGATTGAAAATACTTTTATGATTTCAATTTTTTTGTCATTGCGAGACCTTGTTTCAAGGTCGTGGCAATCTGTTTTTTTTAAAGAGATTACCGTGTCGCTAAACTCATCGTAATGACGTTTCAATTCTAAGCAATATTCAGGGGATTCTTCTCCATGTAATTGTATAGCCTGTAAATGATGTGTTTGTATTTTTTTGAGAATAAAATCAAAATCAGCATCCACAAAAACACCTGTTTTCTTAATGGATTTTGGTAATTCTGGAATAGACTCAGAATCAAAGTTTCGTGCGGACTTTTCATAGAATATAAAACCAAGATAATCAGGTTGCAATACAGCAACTTGTTTAATATTATCTAGATATTTCATACCACAAATTTTCAGTTTCATCCTTCTAAAGTTTTGATAAATTCCCTGGCGCTTGCCCCAGGATTATCGGTTTTCATAAAGTTTTCACCAATTAAGAAGCCTTGATACCCGTAAGGTTGCAATTCTTTTATGGCTTCAACATGGCTAATGCCACTTTCAGAAACTTTTACAAAATCATTCGGTATCAGACTACTTAGACTTTTACTTGTATTTAAACTAACATCAAACGTTTTTAAGTTTCTATTATTTACTCCTAGCATATCGATAGTTGGCATAATAGATTTATGTAATTCTTCCTCATTGTGTACTTCTAATAGTACATCCAAATTCAATCTTTTTGCAAATTTCGAAAACTGATTTATTTCATCTCTAGATAAAATGGCAGCAATTAACAAAATGACATCAGCTCCGTAAGCTTTAGCTTCTAATATCTGATATTCATCAATGATAAATTCTTTTCTTAATAAAGGTAAATCACAGCTTGCTCTGGCAATTAACAAGTCATCTAAAGACCCTCCAAAATACTTTCCATCTGTTAAAACTGACATGCCACAAACTCCTGCCTCTTCATAACCTTTTGCTACATCTTGCACATTTAAATTGTTATTTATGATAGATTTTGATGGCGAACGACGTTTGTGTTCAGCAATGATTCCAGATTTGCTGTTTCTTAAATTATTAGCCAATGAAACGGTTGCTCTGTTAAAAAGCACTGAGTTTTCAAGTTGTGAGATTGGAATGAGACTTTTTCTAAGTGCTACTTCCTTTCTTTTATCTAGTGTTATTTTGTCTAAAATATTCATGTTCGTCAACCTGAATTTATTTCAGGTTCTCATATTTTTGTGAAGCTGAAACAAGTTCAGCAGGACCTTATTATTTGCTCAGTTCAATCAATTTATCTAAACTCGCTTTTGCCTTACCAGAAAACAACGATTCTTTTGCCATTTCAAATCCTGCTTTGTGGCTTATTTGTTTCACCGTAGCGATAGCTAAACCAGCATTGGTACAAACTACATTATTTTGCGCTTCTGTGCCTTTTCCGTTAATAATATCAACAAATATCTTAGCGGCATCTTCAATGGTATTTCCTCCAAAAATAGCATCTTGTTTAATTGTCGAAAGACCTAAATCTTGGGGCGAAAATATTTTTTCAGATTGATTTGAAATAATTTTTGCTTTCCCTGTTAATGAAATTTCATCATAACCATCCAGAGCGTATATGATGTTGTAGTTCTTATCAGTGTTTTGATATAAAAAACTATACAGACGTAAGACTTCTAAATTAAAAACACCCAACATCTGGTTTTTGGGAAACGATGGGTTTACCATGGGGCCTAACATATTGAAGAAGGTTTTAACTCCTAATGCTCTTCGTATGGGTGCTACATTCTTCATGGCTGGATGAAATAGCGGTGCATGTAAAATACATATGCCTGCTTGATCTAAACTATGTTTTAAAAAATCTTCATTATTGGAAAATTTAACTCCCAGGTATTCCATGACATTGGACGAGCCAGAAGTTGATGACACCCCATAATTACCGTGTTTGGAAACATGAATTCCTGCGCCTGCAGTAATAAATGACGATAGGGTGGAGATGTTGAATGTGTTTTTACCATCGCCCCCTGTGCCTACAATATCTATGGTGTTGTAATCGCTAAGGTTTATAGGTACGCATAATTCTAGAAGGGCATCTCTAAATCCTTTCAACTCTTCTAGGGTAATACTTCGCATCATATAAACCGAGAGAAAACAAGCAATTTGGCTAGCGTTATACATATCATTCGATATATTAACTATAACCTGTTTTGCTTCCTCTGTTGTTAAGGTTTCGTGGTTTATAAGTCTGTTTAAAATAGCTTTCATTAATTATTCTAGTTATTTACCCAGTTTTCTAAAATCTTTTTTCCTTCAGGAGTTAATACGGACTCTGGATGATATTGAACACCTTTTACATCATACGTTTTGTGTCTTAAAGACATAACTTGTCCGTTTTCATCAAACGAGGTGGCTTCCAAACTATCTGGTAAATTGGGGTTAACGACCCACGAATGGTAACGCCCAACCTCTATGTTTTTATCTAATCCTTTAAAAATAGTTTCATCATCAACACAAATCTCTACCTGTGTCGAAACGCCATGATAGACTTCATCCAAATTTATCAATGAACCCCCAAAAACTTCACCTATAGCTTGTTGACCAAGGCATACCCCCAAAATACTTTTAGTTGGTGCGTATTTTTTTATGATTTCTTTCAATAAACCGGCTTCATCTGGTATGCCAGGTCCCGGCGAAAGCACAATTTTATCAAAAGGTTCTACATCTTCTAAATTTAATTTATCATTCCTGTAAACAGTAACCTCACAGTTTAAATCTTCCAAATAATGAACCAAATTATAAGTAAAACTGTCGTAATTGTCTATAACTAATACTTTTTTCATCTTAAATATCCTCTGCTAATTTTATTGCTTTGGTTAAAGCTCCTAGTTTATTGTAAACTTCTTGTAATTCGTTTTCTTGGTTTGATTTTGAAACCAATCCAGCACCTGCTTGCCAATTCAGTTTATAGTCTTTACTTAAAAATGTGCGAATCATAATGGCGTGATTAAAATTACCATTAAAATCCATAAACCCAATAGCACCACCGTAATAGCCTCGGCTTGTTTTTTCGTATTTTTCTATGAGCTGCATAGCCATGTGTTTGGGAGCTCCGCTTAGGGTTCCTGCAGGAAACGTATCCGCCACTACTTGCATAGTTGAGGTTGTTTGGTGTTTTTGTCCCGTAACTTTGCTTACCAAATGTATAACATGAGAGAAAAATTGAACTTCTCTGTATGTCACTACTTTTACTTGACTTCCGTGACGACTTAAGTCGTTCCTCGCTAAATCTACCAACATGACGTGTTCAGCATTTTCTTTATCATCATTTTTGAGTTTTTCAGCTAGTTCTTCATCTTTTTGCTCGATACCTGTGCGCTTAAAAGTACCGGCAATGGGATGGATTTCAGCCAAACCATCGCTCACAATGAGTTGCGCTTCTGGCGAACTTCCAAAGATTTTAAAATCACCATAATCAAAATAAAATAAATATGGTGAAGGGTTTATACTCCTTAAAGCCCGATATACATTAAAATCATCCCCTGTGAATTCTTGAGAAAAACGTCTGGATAATACCAACTGGAATACATCACCACGGTGACAATGTTTTCGTGCTAATTCTACGTGTTCCTTAAATTCATTATCACTCAAGTTGGATTTTATATCGCCTTTTGAATTAAAATTATAAGAAGCAAAGTTTTGCACGTTTATGAGCTTATCGATATCATCAATGTTGTTTTCGGTGTCTTCGTAACAATGCGCAAAAATATAGGCTTCATTTTTAAAATGGTTGATGGCAATGATGTTTTTATAAACGGCATAATAAACATCTGGAATAATAACCGAATCGTCCTTTTTGCTAATCTTTATATCCTCAAAATAGCGCACGGCATCATAAGCTGTGTACCCAAAAATACCATTGTTAATGAATTTGAAATTCTCTTCTGATTTCGTATCAAACTTCTTTGTGAAATTATGGATTTCTTCAACTATATTTATATCTTCTGTAATTTCTATTGAAGTAGAACTGCCATCTGGAAATGTTTCTAAAATAATTTCATTTTCAACCTTTATGGAAGCAATGGGGTTAAAGCAGATATACGAAAAGTTTTTATGGTTTCTGTGATAATCACCACTTTCCAGTAAGATGCTGTTTGGGTATTTATCTCGAATTTTATAATAAACGGTGACCGGTGTTATGGTATCGGTCAATATTCTTTTATGATGCGTATAAAGGCTAAATTTTTTCATATGTAACGTAAAAAAGGCTTGTCGTGAACGACAAGCCTTTTGAATATTTTAAATTTTAAATATACTAGGGTTTTACTTCACGAAGTTTAGTTTCGAAAGCACCACCACCAAGTGTTATTTAAAATTGAGTTCATTTTTGTAATTTGATGCCTCAAATATAGAAATGAAAATATAATTAACCAATATTTTTTTGAACTAAATTGTGAATTTTTACAATGTTTGCAGATTCATTAAGTGAAAATTGATGTATTGTAAATGGATAAAAATCAAGATAGAATTATTGGAACCATTTATTAGTGTATATTTTGAGTTAATATTATCCCAAAATAAATATTACAAGCTTGTCTCTAATGAGAACATTATTATTTATATTATGCTTTTTAACGATTACTGCTATAAACGGTCAAGCATGTCCGAGTCTTACCAGTCCAATAAATGGAGCTACTAATGTCCCTATTAACACTACCATAAGGTGGAATAATGTAGAGGGAGTAACAGGATACATTATAAACATTGGGACATTTTCTGGTGGTAGCGATTTGGCTTCTACACAAACTGGGGGCAATTTTTATACCCCTCCTTTAGGTTTGCCAGATAACACCGAAATTTTTGTAACCATTACACTATTTTTCTTCAATCGAGCTGATATAGTTTGTCAAACAGAATCATTCTTTACAGAAAATATTACCACAGTGCCAGCTTGTACAGTTCTTAAATCACCAACAAATAATGCAACCGGTATAAATATAGGTTCCAATATTAGTTGGAATTATGCTTTGGGTGCTACAGGGTATTTTTTAACCCTAGGCACTATATCTGGAGCTGGAGATTTAATCAATAATTTAGATTTGGGCAATGTTTTGGAATATAATCCTACTGTTGATTTTCCACCGCTAACCGAAATTTTTGTAAGCGTAGTACCATATAACAAAAATGGAAGTTTAAGTGCCTGTTCAGAGGAACGTTTTACAACTGGTGCTATTGCCGCATTGCCAAATTGTAGTTCTATTACCTATCCAATTAATGGCCAAACTAATGTACCATTATCGCCATTAATTGAATGGGAAGCTTCTTTAGGAGCTACAGGCTACATAGTAAGTATAGGTTCTACACCCTTTGAAAATGATATTTTAGATGAGGGAATTTTTTCAACAAATTCTACTTTCGTTTTAAACTTTGAGAACAATAGCTTGTACTTTATTCGCATTATACCTTTCAATAGTTCGGGTAGGGCGTTAGGCTGTGTTCAAACTAGTTTTTCAACAATTTTGGGTTGTGGACCTTTTTTTGATATTGATACGGGTGAATTGAGGACTCTAAATCCTGTTATTGATTTTCCCGATGAAGTTGAGATTTGTGTAAACGAACCAAGTAATGTAATCAGTTCTTCAGATCAAGCCGATGGGTATCGATGGTATTATGTTAACCCAATTAATGGTGAAGCCATTTTGATTTCTGAAGAAAAGCAATTGAATACTAGTGATACGGGACAATATATTTATGAGGCTTTTAACTACAGTCAAAGCGATAATTCTGCGATCGAATGTGCATCTCTAAAAGAGTTTAGGGTTATTGAATCCAACGGATTTTTAGCGATTGAAAATGTTTCTGTTAAGGATGTTGATGGCGCACTTGAGATTTTAATTCAAATGTCTGGACTTGGAAATTATGAATACTCTATTACAAGTGAAAAAGGACCTTTTCAAGACAGCAATTTTTTTCCTAGTGCACCACCAGACACGCAAGCGATTTATGTGCGTAATAAAAATGGTTGTGGTAAGGCAGAGTTCCGAATTTCAAATTTAAATGATAAAGCCTTCCCAAGATTTTTTACTCCTAATGGAGATGGATTTAATGATTTTTGGCAATATAAGCCTCAAAGCGATGACGATTTTAAAATGGAAACCATTTTTATTTATAATCAATATGGAAAGCTTATAAAGCAACTGAATCCTTATAGTGAAGGTTGGAATGGAACTGTAAACAGTAAACCTTTGCCAAATTCAGATTATTGGTATAGGGCAAAGGATTCAAATGGTAAAGTGTATAAAGGGCATTTTTCTTTGAGAAGGTAACTTAATTTTATGTTAAAGACCATAGCGAATTGTTAGGTAATGCATAATTTTAAAGGAATAAAAAGCAATTTAAGTATGAAATTAAAAATATGTGTCGTCCTATTTCTCACTTTGATTTCCTGTAACAATTTTCAAAAGGGAAAGGTGGATGTTTCACAAAATTTAGGAAATGAGGATTCCACAATAAAAAACCTTGATTTAGAGGTTTACGATTATGACGGATTTGAAAAATTTTTAAACCAAAAAAATAACAAAATTTATGTTATTAATTTTTGGGCCACTTGGTGCGCTCCATGTGTAAAGGAATTACCATATTTTGAAAAATTAAACTTAAATTATAAAAATGAAAAGGTTGAAGTTATCTTAGTGAGTTTGGATTTTCCACACTTGTACGATTCCAAACTAAAACCATTTATAAAAGAAAGAAAATTAGCTTCAAAAGTGATTGCTTTAAACGATGTAGACATGAACACTTGGATACCAAAAGTGGATGAGACTTGGTCTGGTTCAATTCCAGCAACTATTATCTATAAAAATGATACTAAGAAATTTTTTGAGCGATCATTTACATATGATGAATTGGAAACCGAATTAAAACAATTTTTAAAATAAAATTAAGATGAAAAAAACAATTAAATTATTTTTTGCAGCATGTTTGTTGCTCCTTATTAGTGCTTTTACAGCGAGTAAAACAATGTATAGTAATGGTTACAAAATTGGTGATGTAGCCGATGATTTTTCATTAAAAAACATAGATGGAAAGATGGTGTCTTTGGCTGATTATGAAGATGCAAAAGGATTTATTGTGACATTTACATGTAATACGTGCCCATTTGCTGTGAAATATGAGGATAGAATTATAGCGTTAAATAAAAAATATGCCTCAAAAGGATATCCTGTCATCGCAATTATGCCAAATAACACCAAAGTTCAACCAGGCGATGCTTTACCAGAAATGAAAAAAAGGGCAAAAGAGAAAGGATTTACTTTTCCATATCTTATAGACGAGGACCAAACGGTTTATCCCAAATATGGAGCCACAAAAACACCACATATGTTCGTGCTTCAAAAAACAAAAAAAGGTAATATTGTGAAATATATAGGGGCTATTGATGATAATTATCAAGATGCTTCTGCCGTAACCACCAAATATGTTGAGCTTGCTGTAGATGCTTTACTTAGTGGCAAGGAGATTAATGAAAAAGAAACTAAAGCAATTGGTTGTTCAATTAAAGTATAATTAGTTTAAAATTAAGATTATGAAATCTGAAGTTATAATGCTTCAGATTTTTTTTTAAGTATTATATTTTAATGGTAGTTTTGTGGTATGTAAATATTAATAAACAACATGGGAGATTTATCACAAGAAGAATGGAAAGACCAGCTAGCCAATGATGACAATGCTGTAATAATTGATGTAAGAACAGATGCTGAGGTAGCTGATGGCATCATACCTAATGCCATTCATTTAGACATATATACCGGTCAAGAATTTATAAATGAAATTGAAAAACTTGACAAAACCAAAAGTTATTATGTATACTGTCGTTCTGGAAATAGAAGTGGTCAAGCTTGTAAAATCATGGAGGAGCTTGGATTTGAAAACGCATATAACTTAGAGGGAGGCATGTTACAATGGACTGGTGATGTTGTAGATATTGATTAATGCCTAAATTCCAATACTAAAAATATCCTTAAAGACTTACCTTAATTTTTTTACTTTTCACTTCCAAAGAAATGTAAAAAAGTGTATATTTGAGAATCTCCAAATTCTGATCTCTCAACAGATGATTATTTAAGTAGAAATCTGTTTCAGTATTAATTCCCCTATTAATTTTAGCACTATGTGTAAAGGTTACGCGTAGCATTAAACTAACCAAACAAATAATTTTTATTATGATTAAAAAATCAATTTCACTATTGTTTATGGTGCTTATCTGTATAAGTGCTAATTTTACAGTAAATGCGCAAGAAGGTTCAAAGAATTATACGATGCTTGAATCTATTATGCTAACTCCAGACAATGCTAAGTTAAAAGTTTTAGGAGACAATATTCGCGCCCACAATGCAAAGTATCACAAGGACGGAGTTTACAAATCATCAGTTTATAATATTTCAACAGGACCTAATACAGGAAATATTGTATGGATGATGGGCCCTTTGATGTTTAAACACCTAGATGCTCGACCAAGTGCTAATGGGCATGATGAAGATTGGAGAGATAATGTAATGCCTTACATAAAAAAAGTCCATACCAGTGAATATTGGACTATGGATGATAAGTTGTCTAACATGTCTATGATGGATGGGGATAACTCTAAGTTTCCTATTGTATTTGTGAGATATGGAGAGGTTGATGACGATCATGGTTATGCCATGGACTCATTTTTTGAAATGGTGGGAAAAACAGTAAAGGCTATGGATGGTGTAAACCCCTGGGGTTTGTATTACAATCAGTTTAGACAAGGTAACTTAGGCAGGCATGTAGCTGCGGTTAGTTTTTACAAAAACTGGACAGATTTTGACAACGATGTGTCCTTTCGAGATACTTTTGACAAAACAATAGGAAAAGACCAGTGGCAAAAATTCATAAACATGGGTGATAGCGTTTTTACTAATACTTGGGACGAAATATGGACATTCAATGCTTATATGAGTGGTCAATAATTAAAATTTTTATTTGAGGTCATTTAACCTACTATTTTACAATAAAAGCCTTCGCTAAACTAAAAAAGAGTGAAGGCTTTTATGTGAATATTAGCATTCAACTTTTTTTTTGGTAATTCATCTTTTTTATTTTTCTTGAAGGGGTAAATCTATCTAAATTTACCATTAATTGTATTTATTGTGTCTGGATTATAAATCATGTAATTTTTAGCACCTACATTTAATAAATTATTAAATCCTTCATTTTATAAAAAATATGGAAAACGGTTACGTCATATTAGGAATTATTGCTTTATTGTTTTTAAGCATGTATGGTTATTCTTATTTATCTGTTTTTAGAGAGAAAATGGTTCAAAAGAATGAACAAAAGAAACAGATGGAGAAAGAAGAGTTACGACGACAAAGACGTTTGAAAAATCAGGAAATTATTGATGAAAGAGTAAAAGCTTTTAATAAACGAAAAGAGGAAATACAACATGAGCTCATGTTGTTGGAAAAAATGAAAGCCAAGCAAAAAGTGAGCTAAAAATTAATAACTTAAAATAGGCCCATGCAAATATTATTTGTATGGGCTTTTTAGTTTTAAAATATACGGCCTAATTAATTCTGTTTTGTTATTTTAGAGGAATGACACACGAATTTAAACAAATTGTGCAAGCAGCTTTGTTCAATCAAGCTTCTAATGTTAAGAATGTATTGGCAACAGTAGTAGCCCTAGATGGTTCCTCTTATAGGCATCCCGGAGTTAGAATGTTACTGTCCAGTAATGGGAATATGGTTGGAGCTGTTAGTGGTGGTTGTGTAGAAAAAGAAGTATGGCGCAGAGCACAATCTGTATTTGAAAATGGTAAACCTAAAATAATGACCTATGACGGTAGGTACCGTTTGGGTTGCGAGGGTGTATTGTATATTTTATTAGAGCCTTTTGAGGTTTCAAAAGAGTTTGAAAATGCCTTTTTTAATCAAATAGAAAAAAGAACCACATTTACCATAAACTCATACTATAAAAAACAGGATGAATGCCTAATTGATTTCTCATCAACAATCGTTTTTGAAAACAATGAAAGATTCACTTTTTTTGAAAAAGATAAAAATCAAAAAACAGAAGATGAAACCATTCAAATGTTTTCTCAATCACTGCCTCCATGTTTTAAATTACTCATTATAGGGGGCGAGCACGATGCAGTCAGACTTTGTAAAATGGCAGCACTTTTAGGATGGGAGGTTGATGTAGTGACATCCATAAAAGACCCTAAAAAACTACTGGATTTTCCTGGAGCAAAAACGGTCACTGCTAATACACCGGAAGCCTTTATTTTGGATGGTTTAGATAAAGAATGTGCAGTTGTTTTAATGACACATAATTATGCGCAAGATTTAAGATATCTTTTAAAATTAAAGGATTGCAAATTGCCGTACATTGGTATTCTGGGCTCTGCCAAAAGGCGTGCGCAACTACAAAGCGATTTGTTTGATTATACTTCCGAATTTAATGATGGTTTTTTAGACACTATTTATAGTCCAGCTGGATTAAATCTTGGTGCCATTACACCCGAAGAAATTGCGCTATCCATCATATCTGAAATTTTATCGGTCATCAGAAATAGGAAACCTATTAGTTTAAAAACCATTTCTGGTAAAATCCATTCTCAAAATTGAGAAATATAGCCATATTGATATTAGCTGCTGGAAGTGCCTCTAGAATGGGTGCCATAAAGCAGTTATTGCCTTATAAAAATTCTACACTTTTGCAGATTGTTTTAAAAAATGCATTGGGCTCAAAAGCAAATAGAGTATTTTGTGTCTTGGGAGCCAGTTCTGAAGTCATTAAAAAGGAAACTAAAATGGATACTGTTACTTTTATTGAAAATCCAAATTGGGAAAGTGGCTTGAGTTCCAGTATTGTTGCTGGAATGGAGTATTTAAATTCGTTGCAAGAACAAGTAGATGCCGTTCTGATTTTGTTGGCTGACCAACCTCATGTAGACTCGAATTATATCAATAAATTAATTGATTTATTTAATAATAACACCGATAAAATAATGGCATCAACCTACTCAAATAAAAAAGGGGTGCCTGCAATTTTTCCCTCATGTAGTTTTGAAAATCTTATGAAATTAGAAGGCGATAAAGGAGCAAAAGCATTTTTAAATAGCCCAAACTCCAATATTATTTCGTTTGAATTAAACTCTTCCGATATTTTAAAAGATATTGACACACCTCAGGATTATGAGCAAATTCTAAAAAATAGTTAAAGAATCACTATTTATTAGTCTAATTCAGTGAAATCGAAATCGATTTCGAGCAGTAATCAATTAATTAATCATGTGTAAAAAATAATCTATTTGAATTTTGATTAATTTAACTAACTGATTTAAAACTAACCAAACTAAATTGTGAATAACAAAATTTTAATATGGTCCATTACTGCAGCATTGGCTGGTTTTTTGTTTGGATTTGATACCGTAGTTATTTCTGGAGCCGATAAAAAATTACAATCTCTTTGGGGTTCTTCCGATGCTTTTCATGGTTCCGTTGTTATGGCCATGGCCTTATGGGGTACCGTGTTTGGAGCTTTGTTTGGAGGCATTCCCACCAACCGATTGGGAAGAAAGAAAACATTAATTTGGATAGGACTGTTTTATTTTATTTCTGCGATTGGTTCTGCGTTGGTAAATGATCCCTACACATTTGCTTTTTTTAGATTTTTAGGCGGTATAGGTGTAGGCGCATCAACCATTGCTGCACCAGCTTATGTTTCTGAAATTTCTCCTGCAAAAGATAGAGGACGTTTAGTGGCGCTATATCAATTCAACATTGTATTAGGAATTTTGGTAGCGTTTTTATCGAATTATTTATTGCGAAATGTTGGTGAAAATGCATGGCGTTGGATGATTGGAGTGGAGGCATTTCCTGCCCTAATTTATACGATACTAATCTTTACGGTTCCAAAAAGCCCGAGGTGGCTCATTTCAAAAGGTAGAAGTGAGGAAGCTAAAAAGGTATTGGAAATTATCAATCCAGATGGAGATTCTGAAAAACTTATGCAGGAAATAAAAACCGAAAGTGAAAGCCATACTTCGGGCGAAAACATTTTTATGAAAAGGTATCGATTTCCACTCATGCTAGCGTTTTTAATAGCCATGTTCAACCAATTTTCGGGGATTAATGCTTTTTTGTATTATGCGCCACGAATTTTTGAAGAAGCCGGTTTAGGTGAAAGCACAGCCTTATTAAGCAGCATTGGTATAGGAATTACCAATTTATTGTTTACCCTTTTGGGTGTTTTTTTAATTGATAGATTGGGCAGAAAAGTATTGATGTATATGGGCTCCATAGGTTATATCATCTCATTAAGTTTGGTTTCAATGGCATTTTTTTTAAATTGGGAAGGTTTAGCAGTTCCGATATTTTTATTCATGTTTATTGCATCACATGCCATAGGTCAAGGCGCTATCATTTGGGTATATATTTCAGAAATATTCCCAAACCATTTACGAGCAAGTGGTCAGTCGTTTGGCACCTCGACACATTGGGTATTGGCAGCAATAATCCCATCTTTAGTTCCTATGCTTTTTTCGACTATTGGAGCAGGTGTAGTCTTTATGATTTTTGCAATAATGATGGTTTTTCAATTGATATTCGTCATTTTCATGATGCCAGAAACCAAAGGTATTTCATTGGAAGAACTTAGTAAAAAACTCATTAGAGATGACAAGTAAGAACCTTTATTATATACTATCGATTCTCTTTGCACTTTCAATAGTTTTACCAAGTTGTAAAAATGAAAAAAAAGAAAGCAATTTAGAAGCGGTTTCAACTCAAGAAATCAGTTTAGAGGAAGCTTTATACAGACCAAATTTTCATTTCACTCCAAAAGCTAATTGGATGAACGACCCCAACGGGATGTTTTATCTAAATGGTACATATCATTTATATTTTCAATATTATCCTTACGGAAATGTTTGGGGACCCATGCATTGGGGTCATGCAACAAGTAAAGATATGATTACTTGGGAAGAGCAAGCTATCGCCCTTTACCCTGATGATTCAGGACTCATTTTTTCAGGAAGTGCCGTGGTTGATAAAAATAATACCTCTGGGTTTGGTAAAAATGGCATCATGCCAGTTGTAGCTATTTTCACCTATCATAACATGGATATGGAGAAAGATGGTAAAATAGATTATCAAACCCAAGCCATTGCATATTCTTTAGATGAAGGCATGACTTGGACAAAATATGACAAGAATCCTGTGATTCCAAATCCTGGAATTAAGGATTTTAGAGATCCAAAAGTAATGTGGGATGAGGCAAATAATAAATGGATTATGACATTGGCTGCTGGAAATAAAGTCATGTTTTATAGTTCTTTTAATTTAAAGGAATGGACATTGGAATCTGATTTTGGAGAAAGTATAGGAGGACATGGAGGCGTTTGGGAATGCCCAGATTTATTTTCTATGAAAGTTGAAAATAGTGATGAAATAAAATGGGTTTTATTGGTTAGCATAAATCCTGGAGGTCCAAATGGAGGCAGTGCCACCCAATATTTTGTAGGTGATTTTGATGGTAACAGGTTTGTTATGGATGATGATTTTTCACATCAATTAGAAGCTAAAGATTCTATTTGGTTGGATTACGGTAAAGATAATTACGCAGGAGTCACTTGGTCTAACATACCCGAAACTGATGGAAGAACATTGTTTATTGGTTGGATGTCTAATTGGGATTATGCCAGAGATGTTCCTACTTTCAAATGGCGAAGTGCGATGACTATTCCTAGGGACCTTCAGCTTAAAAAGATTAATGAAAACTATTATTTAGAGAGTTTACCAGTTGATGAACTTTATAATTATGCTGAAAATACTATTCAAAAAGATTTAGTAAATTCAAAGGAATTAGAAGATTTAATCAATCATTCAAATATCAATCTAGCTAATATAAATATTGCCTTTGATTTAAAGGATTTAAAAGAAACTAATTACGACTTTCTGTTTTTCAATAAAGAAGGTGATATGCTTTCATTAGGCTTAAATAATATGGAAACGGAATTTTTCATTAACAGGACCAAATCTGGAAAAGTAGATTTCTCTGAAAAGTTTGCTCCAAAAATTTCTACAGTGAAAACTTCTGAAATTTTACGTGAGTTAAGTGTTCAAATTCTATTGGATAAAACATCGGTTGAGGTTTTTTATAATGACGGTGAAGTGGTAATGACGGAGTTATTTTTCCCTAATGCCCCTTTTGATAAATTTTCTTTATCTTCAAAAGATAAAACTTTTAAAATTGAAAACGTGAAAATTCAAGAATTTAAGTTTAAGTAAATATGTCTAAAGTAGTTTGTTTTGGTGAGGTACTATGGGATGTTTTTCCAACGCATAAAAAAATAGGAGGGGCACCCTTAAATGTGGCTTTACGTTTAAATTCCTTTGGCAATGATGTTACTATGATTAGTAGTGTTGGAAGCGATCCTGATGGAAAACAAATAATCGATTTTATAAAAGAAAATGGTATTTCTGCTGATGAAATTCAAATAAATGACGAATATCAAACAAGTCATGTTAACGTTATTTTAGATAGCAAAGGTTCTGCAACATACACTATCGAATATCCTTGCGCTTGGGATTTTATTGTGTTAAAAAAGACCTCAAAAGACTTAGTTCAAAATTCAGATGCTTTTATTTTTGGTAGCCTGGTAGCTAGAAATGAAGTTTCCGGAATCACGCTATTTGAGCTTCTAAAACTTGCAAGATACAAGGTTTTTGATGTTAATCTTAGAGCCCCACATTACCATATGATTCTTCTAGAAAAACTCATGAAGGAAGCCGATTTCATAAAATTTAATGATGATGAATTAATTGAGATTTGTACATTTTTTAATTTTAGGTCTGATGTTTTGGAAGATAATATCAATTTCATATCAAGCAAAACAAATACCAAAAATATATGTGTAACTCTAGGTGGCGATGGCGCTATATTTTATACTAATGACACTTTTTTTAGAAGCTCGGGATACAAAGTAAGTGTTAAGGATACTGTTGGGGCAGGAGACTCGTTTTTAGCCACTTTAATAGATGGAATTTTACAGGGAAAAAGGCCTGAGGAATGTTTAAATACTGCCTGTGCTGTAGGGGCTTTGGTAGCATCAAAGGACGGTGCAAATCCAAAAATTTCAGCAAGGGAAGTACAAAACCTAATGCAGCTATAAATCTTTTTCAAAGGCTCAACATGAGTTCCTGATAATCAATTCGGTATCAATTATTATTTTTTTGAATTCAATTTTCTTTCCTTTATGAATGCTATCGATTTCATCAAATAAAACTTTAGTGGATTCTACACCCATTTTAAAAGCATTTTGATCTATCGAAGATAAAGAGGGTGTTGTGATTTTTGTCATAAACCAATTGCTAAACCCGAACAAAGCAATTCTTTCAGGAACTTTTATTTTATTTTCGTTAAAATAGCTTAAAGCACCAATAGCAATTAGGTCATTTACAGTAAAAAGGGCATCGACTCCATTTCCGTGGTCTTGTATCAATTTTCTGGCATTTTCATAGCCATCAGAAAAATCAGAGTTATTGTTACATATGTAAACCAATGAAGGGTCAAAATCAATATTATGGTCTAATAAAGCTTTTTTATATCCTAAAAACCGGTCTATTGAATTTTGGGGGTTTAAATCGCCACGAAAATGAGCAATTCGTTTATATCCTTTATTTATCAAAAAACTTACAGCATCATAGGCCGCTTTCCTGTCATCTATTAAAACTTTAGAGCAATTAATGGTTTTAGCAATTTTATCAAATAACACCAACGGGATGTTACTTTCAATAATTTTTTTTAAATGATTAAAGTCTCTAGTTTTATTTGATAAAGAAATTAAAATACCATCAACGCCTTTATTTAAAAGTAAATCAACTTGTTTTTTTTCCAAATCATAATCTTCATTCGATTGCATGAGAATAACCATGTAATTTCTTTTCTCAGCTTCTTTAAGTATGCCATCAATAACATTTGAGAAAAAATAATGAACCATGGTAGGAATAATAACTCCAATGGTTTTGGACTCTTTCATTCTAAGGCTAACAGCAAATGAGTTTGGGGTATAATTTAAGCGTTCTGCTAATTCCTTAACCTTTTGTTTGGTTTCAGCGTTAATATCTGGATAGTCTTTTAAAGCCTTCGAAACTGTGGAGGTTGAAAGATTTAATGTTTTTGCCAGACCTTTTAAAGTAACTTTAGCCATTAAAAATTAGTTAGTTCAGTTAGTATCATGAATATAACTAAAATATATTGTAAAGTCTCTCATTAGAAATATTTTTTTCGCTTTTCTAGGTATTAAGTTTTACAGTCGAATAATAAAAATTTGTAAAAGACAAATAAATCCTCTATATTCAGAATGTCAAAATCATAATTTATTCTTGTTTTTTTTGGATAAAAAAAAATTTTAATCTTAAATTTTAACATAAATGGATTATTAACGTCTTATTTTATTAAACTAGCAATTACCGAAAACGATTTCGGTAAAAAAACTAAGCTTTTTTTAATATTTTTCTTTTAATTACCCTTATAAAATGCAAAATTCGCTAATTAATTAACATCATTTTAACACCACAAAAACAAACATAATTTAATTACACTAATTTATTAACTAAACTCAATATGAAAAACAAATTACTAAAAAAGCTTTTGCTTCCTCTAGCCTTGCTACTTGGAAGTTTTATTTATGCCCAAACTGTTTCGGGAGTTGTTTCAGATCCTTCAGGTCCGTTGCCTGGAGTTAACGTTATAGTTAAAGGTACAACAACAGGAACTGTTACTAATTTTGATGGGGAGTATCAAATAAATGCCAATAATGGAGATACCTTAGTATTTTCCTTTCTTGGATATTTGACTCAGGAAGTTGTTGTTTCTCGCACAACAGTAAATGTTACTTTGGCTGAAGACGCTGCTCAACTTGATGAGGTGGTAGTTATCGGTTATGGTACTACAACAGTTAAGGATGCCACAGGTGCAGTTAGTTCTGTAAGTTCTGAAGACTTTAACCGAGGTGTGATTGCATCACCTGAACAATTAATTCAAGGTAAAACCGCAGGTATCCAGATAGCGCAGACTAGTGGTCAACCAGGTGCGGGAATTAACATCCGTATTCGAGGTACTGCTTCCATTCGTTCGAACAACAATCCATTATTTGTGGTTGATGGCGTGCCTTTAGCAGGAGATGCATCTTCTGCAGGTTCAGCTGATTTAGGTTTTGGATCTAGTGGAGCTCAAAACCCTTTAAACTTCTTAAATCCAAATGATATTGAAAGTATTAGTGTGCTTAAAGATGCATCTGCAACAGCAATTTATGGATCTCGTGGTGCCAATGGTGTTGTTATTATTACAACGAAGTCTGGTAGAGGTTTAATAGGAGAGTCGTTCGAATACTCTTCGAATATAAGTGTTTCAACAATCAGAAATGATTATGATTTGCTTGGAAAAGAAGAATTCTTGGATGCCGTAGATCAATTTGGAGGTGATCCTATCGATGCCGATGCAGGTTCTTCTACTGATTGGCAAGATTATATATTTAGAGATGCCATCTCCACGAATCATAATTTTGCATACAATAATAATTATGAGTCTGGTAATGTTAGAGCAACGGTTAGTTATGGGGACCAAAAGGGAGTTGTTGCTAGTTCGGGCTTGGAACGTTTTACAGCTAGAATAAATGCCAATCAGCGTTTATTTGATGATAAATTGAAATTAGGTCTTCAAACAACCTATTCCTTTGAAAATAACAGAGGGCCTGGTATAAGTTCTAGTGCTGGTTTTCGTGGCGATTTAATAGGAGCAGCATATTCGGCAAATCCTACATGGCCTACTGACCCTGACTATGATACAGGAGCTGGTTTAGCTACTCCTGCGGCTTTTGCTACTTATGTTAAGAACAGGGCTTATGTAAATAGATTCCTTTTAAATGGGTTTGCTGAATATCAAGTAACTCCAGAGCTTACAGCAAAGCTTAATTTGGGTTACGATCAATCCAAATCCGATAGAAATATTGCCGCAAGTTCTTTAGGAAGGAATCTAGCAGATGATATATTTGGAGTAGGACGAGGATATCTAGGAGAGGTTGATGTTGAAAACCGTCTTTTGGAATTCACGCTTAATTATAACAAGGATTTTGGAAATTCGAAAATTGATGCACTCCTTGGTTATTCATTTCAAGATTTTGGAAGAAGTGGAAGAAATGTGCAAGGAAGGGGCTACGGAGATGTAACTGGAATATCAGAGATGTACAATGTTTTGGTGGATGCTGCAAATTTAGTTGAATCGGGCTTAAGCGGAAGCTATCAGCAGTGGGCTATTGCGCCAAATGGGAATTTCATTAATAGATTATTCCCTTCTGCAACGACGGATAACTTAATTGGGCCTGCAAATTTGCCATTGTCGAGTATTTTTGGAGATTATTTTGATACCACTGATGAAATTCAATCGGTGTTTGCAAGAATTAATTATACCATAGCCAATAAATATTTATTTACGGCAACAGTTAGAGCCGATGGTTCTTCACGTTTTTCTGAAGACAACCAATATGGTATATTTCCCTCAGGTGCTTTTGCTTGGAAAATAAATGAGGAAGATTTTATTGGAGACAATGTATCAACATTGAAATTACGTTTAAATGCAGGTATCACGGGTAACCAGGATGGGTTAGGTTATGGTAACTTTGTTCGTAGAGAAAGATATGGAGGACTAAATATTGAAAATGGTGGTAACATCCGTAATCCCGGTTTATCAGCGGTGGCTTTTGCAAATCCTGATTTAAAATGGGAAGAAACGGTTTCCTATGGTGCGGGTATAGATTTTGGATTTAATAATGACCGCCTTAGTGGTAGTATCGATGTGTACCGAAAAGAGACAAAAGATTTATTGTTGAGGATTACGGCAGCTCAACCATCACCACAGCCATTCTTCTTCCAAAACTTGGATGCCACGGTTTTAAACCAAGGTATTGAATTTGCTATCAATTATGCTATTATAGAGCAGGAGGATTTTACTTGGGATGCTAGTTTTAACGTATCTTACAATGAAAATGAGCTCCAAGATTTTAATGGTCAGATACAGGCTGGAACTATTTTTGGGCAAGGATTATCAAATGCCTTTGCACAAATGTTAGCTGGTGGTCAACCATTGTTCTCTTATTTTACTAGATCTTTTGAGGGCTTTGATGCTAATGGACAACCAATTTCTGATGATATTCAGAAATTTACAGGAAAATCGGCGTTGCCTGATTTTGTTGGTGGTTTTTCTACGAATATCTCATACAAGAACTGGGATTTCTCCGCGTATCTAGCTGGACAATATGGCGCCTATATTTATAACAATACTAGAAACGCATTTTTTACAGGTGGTGCTATTGCAGGACAGCGTAATGTAACTCCAGACGTTGTGACAGTTGGAGAATCAGGCCAGGCAGAAGCGGCTGTATCTGATAGATTTTTAGAGAATGGTGATTTCTTAAGGTTACAGAATGCGTCTATTGGATATAACTTCAAATTAAGAGAAGATGCTAGAGTAAAAATGTTGCGTTTATCGTTAACGGGACAGAATTTATTTGTGATTACTCCTTACAGTGGTCCAGATCCTGAAGTTAGTACACAAGGGCAAGATCCTCTTAATGGTTTGCCAACGGCAGGAATTGACTACGTATCATATCCAAACCCGACTACATTTACATTTGGACTATTTGCTAAATTTTAAAAAAAAAGAAAATGAAAAAAAGAACATTTAAAAACTTTAGTTACTTGCTAACATGCTTTATGGCGCTAGCAACTATATCATCTTGTACAGACCTAGACTTAATAGTCGAAGATTCCATTGTTTCTGAAGGAAGCGGTGGTGGATTTACAGGTGTTGAAAATCCTAGTCAAAGTTTGACAAATATTTATAACCAGATTATTGGTATTTATGCTAGTCAGGAAAATACTTATGCGCTAGCGGAAGTTACTTCCGATGAGTATTTAGTGCCAACCCGAGGAACCGATTGGGGAGATAATGGTATTTGGAGACAATTACATTTACATTCTTGGGATCCAACGCATTTTTTTGTTTTAAATGTATGGAACCAATGGAACCAATTGGCATTTGCTTGTAATGAACTTATAGATTCAAGAAGTAATGCAAGTGCTCAACAAGTTGCAGAAGCTAAGTTTGTGAGAGCATTTGCAATCTGGCAAATTTTAGATCATTTTGGTCAGGTTCCTTTTAGAGAGGTGGATGAAGGTCCGGATGTAAATCCAAAAGTATTATCTAGCACAGAAGCCTTAGATTTAGTTTTGAGCGATTTGGATGCTGCAATTCCAGATCTGCCTTCTGTTGGGCCTAATGGTGCTACTAGCAGAGCCAGTAAGGCTGCTGCTTATTTCTTAAAGGCAAGAGTTTTGTTAAATGCAGGTATCTATAGAGGCGGTACAAGTCCAGACGCTGCTGATATGCCTGGGGTAATTACTGCAGTAGATGCTATAACTGCAGAGGGATACTCATTACATGATGGTTATTTTGAAATGTTTGACGGAACGGCAAACAGTGAGAGAGTTTTTTGGACGAATGCTGAAGTAAATCATAAGATGTGGAAAGGGTTGCATTACAGTCAAGCACATCCGGAAAATGGTGGAGGCGGCTGGAATGGATTTACCACCTTAGCTTCTTTTTATGATTTATTTGAGGGTAATCCTAATTCCAATTATGTAGGAGATGGACAAGAAGAGCGCAGAGGCTGGGTGCCTGATGCAACAACCGCAAATGGGGAAAATAATGGTTTTGGATTCGGTTTCTTAATAGGACAGCAATATGATGCTAGCGGAGCCCCTCTTGCGGCAAGAGGAGGTAGGACATTAGCATTTACAAGAGAGTTGCCAGGTCTTATTGGTAATAACGATATTACAGGGATTCGTGTTTTAAAATACTCTCCTGGTAACGGAGACGAATTTGGTTTGTATACTGGACAAATTATATTTAGATATTCAGATGCTTATTTAATGAAAGCCGAAGCCATGATGCGTAGTGGAAGCGATGTAACAGCAATGGTTAACACTTTAAGAACTTTAAGAAAAGCGCAGCCACTTGGTAGTGTTACAGAATCTGATATGTTGGCGGAAAGAGGTAGAGAATTGTATGACGAGTATGTGCGAAGAATGGATTTAATCCGCTTTAATAAGTTTGCGGATACTTGGGAATTTAAAAATAATACCGATAATACGAAGAGATTATTCCCAATTCCGACAAATGCAATTTTATCTAACCCGAATCTTGTACAAAACCCAGGATATTAATATTTTGGATAATTTATATTAAAAAAACGCTCTTATTTAAGAGCGTTTTTTTAATTTTATGTATTATATACATCATAATTTAAGACTCATAAAAATGGTTATATCTTTCAAAACAATTCAAATTTAATTTGATAATGTTTTATGACTGGTATTGATAACTAGCGATATATTCTTTTGACATTTGAAAGAATTACTTGTGATGAGATTTTTATTTTATAATAATCATTGACTGCTTTTATTACATCTATTTTAAACATTATAAATTACTTCTAAAGTCAATAAAGCCAAAACGATGAAAAAAACCACTGTCATATTGGGTTTTCTTTTAGTATTGTTTTCTTGTAATTCCGATAAAGAAAAACATATTGAACAGGAGTCTAATACATTATTTAAAAAACTAGATTCTTTAAGCACGGGAATCAACTTCACAAATAAAGTAGAAAATGAAAAGGATTTCAATATTTTTAGGTACAGAAATTTTTATAACGGTGGAGGTGTTGCTATTGGAGATATTAATAATGATGGATTAGCCGATATCTACATTACAGGAAATAGAGTAAAAAACAAACTTTATTTGAACAAAGGTAACTTGGAGTTTGAAGATATTTCTATAAGCTCTAACACTTCAGGAAACAAATCTTGGTCCACAGGTGTTGTTATGGTTGATATTAATGCAGATGGTTTGTTGGATATATATGTTTGTAATGCTGGTAACGTGAAGGGAGACGACCAAAAAAATGAACTTTTCATAAATAATGGAGACTTAACTTTTACAGAAAGAGCAGAAGAATATAATCTTTCAGATAGTGGATTTACGACCCATACCGCTTTTTTTGATTATGATGGTGATGGCGATTTAGATGCCTATATACTAAACAATAGTTTTATCCCTGTAAACAGTTTAGGATATTCTAACAAGAGAGATTTAAGAAGTTCCGATTGGGATTTACCAGAAATTTTTAAGGGAGGTGGCGATAAATTAATGAGAAACGATAATGGAAAATTTGTAGACGTTAGTGAGGAGGCAGGCATTTACGGAAGTCTCATTGGTTTTGGTTTGGGTGTTACCATTGGTGATGTAAATAATGATTTATTGCCTGATATATATGTATCGAATGATTTTTACGAGCGAGATTATTTTTATATCAATAATGGAGATGGAACTTTTACAGAAGATATAAAAAACAGATTATCGCATTTGAGTTTATCATCTATGGGTGCCGATATGGCAGATATAAATAATGATGGTCAACCAGAGATTTTTGTAACTGATATGTTACCTGAAGGAGATGAACGCTTAAAAAACACAAGTGATTTTGAACGATATGATGTTTATAAACTAAAGGTGAACAAAGATTTTTACAATCAGTATATGCAAAACACGCTGCAGTTGAACAATGGCGACAACACGTTTTCTGAAATTGCATTTTATAGTGGCGTGGCTCAAACCGATTGGTCTTGGGGAGCTTTATTGTTTGATATGGATAATGATGGTTATAAGGATATTTTTGTTTCTAATGGAATTTATCATGATTTAACCAATCAAGATTTTATTGATTTTTTTGCCAATGAGATTTATCAAAAAATGGCTATATCGGGAGAAAAAACTTCACAAGATTCCATAATCAATAGTATGCCCAGTACGCCAATTTCAAATTATGCCTATAGAAATAATCACAACCTAACTTTTACAGATAAAACAAAAGATTGGGGATTTCAGGAACCTACCTTTTCAAACGGTACTGCTTACGGCGACCTAGATAACGATGGTGATTTAGATTTGGTAATAAACAACATGAATATGCCATCTTTTATTTATGAAAATACCTCAAAAAACAATTATATCAAGTTAAACCTTAAAGGCAATGAAAAAAACACTTTTGCCATTGGCAGTATAGCAGAAGTATATATAAATAAACAAATTATCAGGCAAGAACTTATCCCTTCAAGAGGCTTTCAATCATCCATAGATTATGCTATGACCTTTGGGTTAGGTGATTCTAAAGAGGTAGATTCAATTAAAGTTATTTGGCCAAATAAAAAAGTACAACGTATTTCTAAAACCAAATCAAATCAAACATTAACCTTACATATTGAAGATGCTAAAGACGATCTAATTAGGTCCAACACAAAAAAAGTGGATTATTATTTTAATGAAATAGAGAATAATTTAATGACTCATGATGAGGATTCTTATATTGATTTCAATTACGAGGGTTTAATTCCAAAAATGCAATCTAGGGAAGGACCTGCACTGGCTGTTGGAGATATAAATAATGATGGCAATGAAGATGTTTTTATTGGTGGGGCATTTAAACAAACAGGTCAGTTATATATACAAGATAATCAAGGGAAATTGACTCCTTCAAAATTCATCACAGAAGCCAATTTTGAGGATACTTGTGCAGTTTTTGTAGATGTTGATAATGATGGGGATAATGATCTTTTAGTTGGTTCAGGAGGTAATTTTCAGGGAGCTAGAACGGGCGTTAGGGTTTATGTAAATGATGGGAAGGGTAATTTTGATGACTATCAAATTGTAGTACGCACAAACACTAATATTTCTACCATTGCACCTCACGATTTCGATAATGACGGCGATATCGATTTATTTGTTGGAAGCTTAAACGTTGTTGGAACCTATGGCTTAAATCCAGAGAATTTATTATTGGAGAATAATGGTAATGGCACTTTTATTAACGTTACCAAAACCAAAGCACCCGCATTAACATCTATAGGCATGACAACAGATGCCTTATGGGAAGATATAGACCAAGACAATAACAAGGATTTAATTGTAGTAGGAGAGTGGGCACACCCTAGAATATTTAAGTACGATGGCACTTCTCTAAAAGAAGTGGAATCAAATTTAAAGGATTATTCTGGTTGGTATAATACCGTTGAAGCTAAGGATTTAGATAATGACGGTGATGTGGATTTAATATTAGGAAATCGTGGAATAAATTCAATTTACAAAGCCGATAAAGAGAATCCAGCCAAAATGTTTGTAAATGACTTTGATTCTAACGGAACCATTGAACAAATTTTTACCCATACTGTAAATGATAAAGATAAACCTGTCCACCTTAAGCGTGAATTAACAGGTCAAATGACCTCTTTAAAAAAGCGAAATTTAAAATTTAGTGACTATGCCACTAAATCCATACAAGAACTTTTTTCCAAAGATATTATTGATAATTCTTTAGTAAAAAAAATTACTACTTTTTCTAGTTTTATCGCTTATAATAATGGCAAAGGAAATTTCACTATTAAAGAGCTTCCTAGTGAGGCTCAATTTTCTTGTATTTGTGAAATTAAATGTGAGGATATCAATAAAGATGGAATTACCGATTTAATTCTGGGAGGTAATAACTTTAATTTTAAACCGCAATTTTCCCGTTTAGATGCTATTCAAGGTTTAATATTATTTGGAAATAATAATGGTGATTTCTCAAAACAAACAAAAACAGGTTTTAATGTTGAAGGTGAAATCAAGGAAATGCAGTGGATAAAAAACGCCTCTGGAAAACGCTTTTTAATAGTAGCCATTAATGATAAACAACCCAAAATTTTTGGAATAGATGACTAGAAAAGTCATGTATATTATAGCTTTACTGCTTGGTTTTAATTGCTCAAAAAATGAAGAGCCAAAATTGCTTTCGAGTTTAGATAAAAAACACACCAAAGTAGATTTTATCAATAAATTAAAACCTACAAAACAATTAAACATTCTAGATTACCTTTATTACTACAATGGCGCTGGAGTATCAGTGGGGGATATAAATAATGATGATTTAGTTGATGTTTTTTTTACTTCAAACCAAGGTATAAACAAATTATATTTAAATAAAGGAAATTTTGTTTTTGAGGATATTACCGAAAAAGCAGGTGTTTCAGGAAATTCAGATTGGAATACGGGTACCGTTATGGCTGATGTAAACGGGGACGGTTTTTTAGATATTTATGTCTGTGCCGTTGTGGGCACTGATGCCTTGCAAGGGGCAAATGAACTTTATATTAATAACGGTAATAATACCTTTGCCGAAAAAGCTAAAGAATATGGTTTGGATTTCAAAAACTATTCTACGACAGCAGCATTTTTTGATTTTGATAATGATGGGGATCTAGACATGTATTTACTCAATCATGCCATCCATACTCAAAATTCTTTTGGAAAAGCAGATATCAGAAATACCAGAAATGATAAAAGTGGGGATAAACTTCTTAGAAATGATGGTCAAATATTTACAGATGTAAGTGAACAAGCAGGAATTTATGGAGGTGTAAATGGCTATGGTTTAGGCTTGGCTACCCAAGATTTTAATAACGATGGTTATGTTGATATTTATGTAAGCAATGATTTCCATGAGGATGATTATTACTACCTTAACAATGGTGATGGAACCTTTTCAGAACAATCAAAAAATTATTTTGGAAAAACAAGTAGGTTCTCAATGGGCAGTGATGTTGCCGATATTAACCATGATGGTTTTGCAGACATTTTAACGTTGGATATGGCTCCTGAAGATGAAAAAATCCTAAAAGCCTCCATGGGTGATGAAACTCCAGATATGTTGAAAATCAGAACTCAAAGGTTGGGCTATCATTATCAATACGCAAGAAACATGCTTCAAATTAATAATGGTTATGGTTTTTCGGAAACAGCACTTTATAGTGGAATTGCTTCTACCGATTGGAGTTGGTCTGCCCTGTTTACTGATATCAATCAAGATGGAGAGCAGGATATTTTTATCTCTAATGGCATCCCAAAACGCCCAAACGATTTAGATTACATAAAATTTGTATCAAACGAAAAAATAAAGGAAAATCTTCAAAAAAATAATTTGGTTGATGAAGAGGCCATAAAAATGATGCCCACTGGAGCTGTTCCAAATTTTGTTTTTGAAGGTCAAAATAATTTATCATTTAAAAATCAATCTGGTAATTGGATTTCCAAAGATACAATCATATCAACTGGCAGCGCTTATGCCGATTTTGATAATGATGGCGATTTAGATTTTGTAACTAATAACATCAATTCTTATGCTACATTTTATAAAAATAATATTGATACGGATTCCACAGCTCGATATCTAAAATTGAAGTTTAGATATAAAAATGGGAATCAATTAGGAATAGGAACCAAAGTTATATCATATCATCAGGGTATAAAGCAATACAAACAGTTATTTACCTCAAAGGGTTTTCAATCTTCCTCCGAAGCCATAATTCATTTTGGCTATGCCAATAATGAAATAGTGGATTCTTTAAAAATAATTTGGCCAGATAATACCATCCAAACCGTTGAAAATGTAAAAACAAATCAAACCCTAACCATAATACCTTTAAATAAAAGGTTTCCAGTTGATTATAAGGTTCTTTTTCCAACATTTAAAACTTGGTTCATAAAAGATACTTTAAGCGGTTTAAAGTTTAAGCATATTGAAAATAATTATAGCGATTTTAACAGACATAAATTAATCCCCTATCAATTATCAGATCGAGGACCAGCAACAGCTGTAGGAGATTTAAATAGGGATGGACTTCATGACGTTTTTTTTGGAAGCTCTAAAGGCCAGTTACCAGAATTATTCATTCAAACTAAAAATGGTTTTACAAAAAAAGTACTTTCGTCTTTTATCGAGGACAAACTTTGTGAAGACACAGCAGCCATCATTTCAGATTTAAATAACGATGGTTTTAATGACTTGTTTGTAGGCTCTGGAGGAGGCGAATACTACAATCAATCCAAAACATTATTGGATAGACTTTATTTGTTTAAAGATAATTTAGAGGCTGAAAGTAAAATGTTACCCCAATACTTTGAACATGCATCTGTAATTAAAGCGTTTGATGCAGATAATGATGGTGATATGGATATCTTCGTAGGTAATCATGCAAATTCAATGTCTTTTGGAGAATTGCCTAATTCATATATTTTAATCAATAATAAAGGGACATTTCAATTAAATAGTTTGGGCCATTTGGGAATGGTTACAGATGCTATTATTGCAGATTTCAATGATGATGATTTATCAGACATTATTGCGGTAGGAGAATGGATGGAACCCGTTTTTTTACAAAATACGAATGGAAATTTTAAAGATTCCACATCGCAATATACCGAAGAACAAATTAGTGGATTATGGCAAAGTATTGCATCTTTTGATATTGATGGAGATGGTGATGAAGATTATATTTTAGGAAATTTTGGCTTAAATTCTAAATTTATCGCCTCTAAGAATTTCCCAATGAAAATGTATGTTGGTGATTTTGATAATAATAAAAGAACAGAAACCATTATAGCAATTCATAAAAATGATGGTTACTACACATTAAATGGTTTTGATGAATTGGCAAGTCAATTGGTGTATTTAAAGAAAAAATACACATCCTATCAAGATTTTGCAGGGGAAACTGTTGAGGATATTTTTGGAATGAAAGAACTGTCAAAGTCAAATTTATTAACGGTTAATACTTTAGCATCAGGATACCTTAAAAATGAAAATGGTAAATTTGTTTTTATCCCTTTCCCAAATGCAAATTTGCAGTTAGCTCCTATTACTACATCATTAATATACGATTTTGATGGTGATGGGATTGATGAAATTTTACTCGCTGGCAATTATTTTGGAGTTACACCATATCAAGGGAAATTGGATAGCTTTACAGGAGCCATATTGAAAAGTACCAATGAAATTATTTCTTTAGATAAATTGGGAATAGATTTTTCCCAAAAAGCGGTAAAGGGATTAAACATTATTAACTTTAATGACAACAAATATTTAATAGTAACAATAAACAATGATGATCTTGAAATTTATAAAATCCAAAAGTAAACAAGTATTAGCTTTGTTATTGCTAATAATGGGTTTAGCTTGTAACAAACAGGCCAAAGAAATAGTTGTAACACCAAACGATTATCATAAAGCTGTTGATAAAATAACAGCTATCATGGTACACGATATTTTTTCACCACCAGTAGCTAGTAGAATATATTTATATCCTAATGTAGCTGCTTATGAAATTATTTGTAAAGAGGATCAATCTTATAAAACCCTTGTTGGCCAAGTAAATGGTTTAACCTCAATACCAAACCCTAAAACCAATGAAAATATAAATTTTAAAGTGGCTGCATTAACCGCCTATTTTGATTTGGGGAAAGAACTTATATTTTCTGAGGAAAAGATAATTTCTTATAGGGATAGTCTTTACAATTCATGGGAATCTTTAGACAAAGATACTTTTAGAGTATCTAAAGAATATGGATTGGAAGTGGCAAATCATATAAAGCAATGGATGGGTCAGGATAATTACAAAGAAACCCGAACCATGCCAAAATTCACTGTGAATTCTGAGGAGCCTTCACGCTGGCAACCAACCCCACCAGATTATATGGATGGTATTGAACCCCATTGGAATAAAATAAGACCCATAGTTTTAGATTCCGCTTCACAATTTAAACCTAAAACACATCCCGAATTTTCATTAGAAAAGAACTCCGATTTTTATAAAGAATTGATAGAAGTATATGAAGTAAAAAATCAAATAGATAAAAGTGGTGATGCCTCAGAAGAAATTAAAATAGCCCAATTTTGGGACTGTAACCCCTATGTTTCAACTCATAAAGGACATTTCATGTTTGCTACCAAAAAAATTACTCCTGGAGCACATTGGATTGGAATCTGTAAAATTGCATGCAAAAAGGATAATGCAGATTTTAGTAAAACAGTTTATGCTTACACTAAAACCTCTATTGGTTTAATAGATGCCTTTATTAGCTGTTGGGACGAAAAATACCGTAGCAACTTAATCCGACCAGAAACACTCATAAATCAACATATTGATGAAGATTGGACACCAGTTTTGCAAACACCACCATTTCCAGAATATACAAGTGGCCACTCGGTTGTTTCTGGTGCTGCTTCAACAATTCTAACGAGTATTTTTGGTGAAAATTTTTCTTTTGATGATGATACAGAGTTACCTTATGGTTTGCCCGTAAGATCTTTTAATTCATTTTATGATGCTTCAAAAGAAGCTGCCATGAGTAGACTCTATGGAGGTATTCATTATAGATCAGCCATCGATTTAGGGCTTAAACAAGGTTTAAACGTTGGGCAGTTTGTGGTCGATAATTTGGATATGCACTAATAAATTTATTGATGTTGAATAAAATTAAATATTTAGCTATTTTTTTTGTTGTAGGTATTCTTGGTTGGTACATGTTTGTAAAACCTGAAGATTATATAATAAAATTTAAAGTAGCTGCATCTCCTGGGGTATTATTAAGGCAGGTAGAAGAATGGAGCTTGCTACAAAATAAAATGGACTCATTGTCTTCTACATTAAATAATAAAATACCTTTTGAAGTTATTGAACAATCTATTACAAAAGGTGATATGTCTTTAGAAATTAATTGGAGTTTTAAGTTAATTAACGATTCTATCACTCAAGTTTTGGTTGGTGTTTTGGAAAATGAAAATTCAATGTACAACAGAATTACGGCTCCATTTTTAAATACTAATTTTAAAAAAATGTCCATTGGATTGGTTCAAGATTACATCAGTGGTATTGAATACAGATTAAAAAATGAATTTAAGGTTAAATTTCAAGGCGTTGAAAAAATAACAGAGCTTAGGTATGCCTATATCAAAATTGAAGATATAAATATGCTAGATAAGGCTTCAAAAATGATGGAGATTAATGACAAATTGGTAAAATTTTTGAACGATAATGAAATTAAAGATGGAGAGTTGCCTTTTTTAATTGTAGATCGATGGAATTTCCATGAAAATACAATTGATTTCAAATATTGTTTTCCTGTAAAACATAAAGATACCTTACCATCTCATAGTCTAATTAGGTATGGTAAACTGCCATCAGGAAAAGCATTAAAAGCTATTTACAACGGGAATTATAGGACATCAGATAGGGCATGGTTTACATTGCACGACTATGCAAAAAGGCATGGTATTGCTATTCAAAATAAACCAATAGAGTTTTTTAAAAACAATCCTTTCCTTGGTGGAGATGAACTTACATGGGTTACGGAAGTTTACATGCCGATATTGGATTAGTATATAAACGAATTATTTAAAGTAACAATACACCATAAGTTTGAAATTTTTAAATCAATCCGAAAACGATTTCGATTGATTAAAAACTACTTTGTACTTCAAAAATTGTAAATTATGGTAATAATTAAAGAAATTGTTACGATTTGTTTCCTAAAATAAATTATACAATAAAAATAAAATGAAACAATTAGTCATTCTTATATTAACTCTTGCATTAATGAATAGTTGTAAAGATAAAACTGAAAATCAACCCAAAATTCCGGTTGAAAATCATCAATCTACTTGGTGGAAAGAAGGTGTGCTTTATCAAATCTACCCACAAAGTTTTAAAGATACCAATGGTGATGGTTTTGGCGATTTTAAAGGTGTTATTGAAAAGTTAGATTACCTTAAAAGCTTAGGTATTTCAATGGTTTGGATGAATCCTTTTTTTGAATCACCCCTGGTAGACAATGGTTATGATGTAAGTGATTACAGAGCTATTCACCCTAGATACGGAACCATGGATGATTTTCAAGAAATGATTAATGGTATGAAAGCTCGTGGAATTCGCTTTGTATTGGATGTGGTTGTAAACCATAGCAGCAATGAGCATGAATGGTTTAAATCGGCCAGGAGTTCGAGAGATAGCGAATACTATAATTATTATCATTGGTGGCCAGCTGAAAAAGGAAAACCACCCTATAGGCATAGCCTTTTTGATCCTGAAGGTGGCTGGGATTACAATGAAGCAACAAATTCTTATTATTTACATACGTTTGCCGAAGCACAGCCAGATTTAAATTGGGAGAACCCGAAATTGCGACAAGAAGTTTATGATATTATGAAATTTTGGGCGGATAAAGGAGTTGATGGTTTCCGTATGGATGCCTTTCAATTTGCCAGTAAAGACACTACGTATCCTGAGTTTCCGGAGGGACATGAAAAAGATTTCATCAAATGGTACGGCATGCGTCCGCAATTACATGATTATTTAAAGGAAATGTACAAAGAGGTTATTGAACCTTATAATGTTTTTGCTGTTGCTGAAGGTGCTGGAAGTACGTTCCAAGATGCACATGATTTAGTAGATGAAGATCGTAAAGAGCTCCAGACAGCATACCATTTTGAGTATGTCGACATGTCTAAAACACCTGCCGGTTATAAACTTTCAGAATTTAAAGAAGTTTTCACACGATGGGATAAAGAGTTTTCAGAAAAGGGATGGTTGGCCATTTTTCTATCAAATCATGATAATGCTAGAATGGTTAATAGATATGGTAACCCGAGTCCAGAATTCAGAAGGGTATCCACTCAAATGCTAAATACATTTCTATTAAGTATGCGGGGAACCCCTTATACGTATTACGGCGATGAATTGGGAATGACGAACATCGATATGCCAACTATAGAAGAATATGTAGATATCGACGCTATTGGAAAGTATAAATCTGCTTTGGCAGCTAATGCCGATATGGACGAATTTATGGAAGTTCTCAATTATAGCTCTCGTGAAAATGGTCGCACTCCAATGCAATGGGATGATTCTGAAAATGCAGGTTTTACAACAGGAACACCGTGGAAACGAGTTAATGAAAATTATAAAAATGTTAATGTTGCTGCTCAAGATAAAGACCCTAACAGTGTTTTAAATCATTTTAGAAACATGGTAAAGTTGAGAAACAATAATAAGGTTTTGGTTTATGGCGATTATCAAATTATTCAAGAAGAACACCCCGATATTTATGCTTACACCAGAATTTTGGATGATAAAAAGATGCTAGTGCTCCTAAACTTTTCAGATCACGATTCAAATATCAAATTGTCTGAAGGTAATAGTAACAACGAAATACTTATTAATAATTACGAATCATTAAATATTAATGAAGATTTATTTACATTGAAACCCTACCAAGCGGTTGTTGTTTCAATCAATTAGGAATTTAAAATACCAACTATGAAAAAACTAAAGTTTATTACCACCACACTTTTAGCCATTTCATTACTTTTTACGGCGTGCAATAAAAAAGAAACAAGTTTTACTGTTAGTTCACCCGATACCAATATTTCAATAGAATTTGCACTTTCACATGAAGGTCAACCCATGTACATGGTTTATCATAAAAGCAAAACAGTAATTGATACTTCCTTTATGGGTTTCGATTTTAAGGATTTACCTTCGCTGAAAGATAATTTTAAAATTGTAAGTTCAACTACTGGAACTTTTGATGAAAATTGGGATATGCCATGGGGCGAGCAACTTAACGTAAGAAATAATTATAACGAGTTAACTGTAAATTTAGAGGAACAATCTGAAACAAAACGCTTATTGAGTATTCATTTTAAGGTTTATGATGATGGCGTTGGTTTTAGATATGAATTTCCAGAACAACCCAATTTAAAAGAGGTATTAATCACTGATGAAAATACACAATTCAATTTAACGGGAGACCATAAAGTTTGGTGGATTCCGGGTGATTGGGATATTTATGAACATTTGTATAATGAAACCAAATTCTCCGAAATTGATGCTATTTCAAAACAAAACCACCCTAATTTAAGTGCTACTTATATACCTGAAAATGCTGTAAATACGCCTGTTAGTATGAAAACAAATGAGGGATTGTATTTGAGTTTTCATGAAGCTGATTTGACAGATTATGCAGGTATGACACTAAAAATAGATCATGAAAACTTAGATATGATTAGTGAATTGGTAGGCTCTGATCGATTGGGGGGTAAGGCTAAATTGACAGTTCCCTTCAATACACCATGGCGCACCATTCAAATTGCTGAAAAAGCAGGCGATTTAATAGAATCTAAAATGATTTTGAACTTGAATGATCCTAATGAAATCGGTGACGTTGGTTACTTTACCCCAATGAAATACGTAGGCATTTGGTGGGAAATGCACATTGGGAAATCTACTTGGGATTATGAGGGTACTCAAGATATGAGTACTTGGATGGATGGGAAAGATAAAGGGTCACGACATGGTGCTACTACCGAGAACGCCAAAAAATATATCGATTTTGCTTCGCAAAATGGGATAAAAGGGCTTTTGGTTGAAGGTTGGAATACTGGTTGGGATAAATGGATAAGTAACGATAGAGAAGGTGTTTTCGACTTTATGACGCCTTATCCTGATTATAATTTTGATGAGGTAATGAAGTATTCAAAAGAAAAAGGAGTTGAGGTCATCATGCATCACGAAACTTCTGCAGCTCCCTTAACTTATGAGAAACAAATGCATCAGGCTTATGATTTTATGAAAGCCAATGGAATTAATTCAGTAAAAACGGGATATGTTGGTAAAATCATCCCCGAAGGAGAATATCACCACGGGCAGTGGATGGTGAACCACTATCACAAAGTTTTGGTTGAAGCCGCAAAAAAGAAAATTGCAGTAAATGCACACGAACCTATTAAAGCAACTGGTAAACGAAGAACCTACCCAAACGCCATAGCTCGCGAGGGCTTGAGAGGACAGGAATTTAATGCTTGGGCAAGCGATGGTGGAAATCCACCTAGTCACTTATCCACCGTCGCTTTCACAAGAATGTTAGCGGGTCCCATAGATTTTACCCCCGGTGTTTTTAACATAAAATTTGATGATTATAAAAAGGATAATCAAGTTAACACTACTTTAGCACATCAATTAGCCTTGTATGTGGTTATTTACAGTCCTATACAAATGGCTTGCGATTTACCTGAACATTATATGATTGATGGTAAGGTTCACCCTGCTTTTCAATTTATAACGGATGTTGGCGTTGATTGGCAACAAACCAAAGTTTTAAATGGCGAAATAGCAGATTATGTTACTATTGCGCGTCAAGAACGTAAAACTGGTTCTTGGTTTGTAGGTGGTATTACCGATGAAAATGCTAGAGAAGAATCTTTGAAATTCGACTTTTTGGATGCAGGAAAAATATATGAGGCTACGCTTTATAAAGATGCTCCAGACGCTCACTGGAATGATAATCCGCAAGCTTATGAAATAGAGAAAATGGAGCTTACAAATACCTCTACTTTAGATATAAAACTGGCTCCTGGAGGTGGTTTTGCAATTAGCATTATTCAAAAAAACTAAACTAACTAAACCAATTATGAAACTAACTAAACCAAGCTTATCCTTTTGGCAAATTTTAAATATGAATGTTGGATTTTTAGGGATTCAATACAGTTTTGGTTTGCAACAAACAGCTATAAATCCTATATTTTTATATTTAGGAGCACCGGAAGATATGCTTCCAATTTTAAATATCGCAGGACCAGTTACAGGGCTAATTATTCAACCCATCATTGGAGCCATGTCTGACAAGACATGGTCACCACGTTGGGGAAGGAGAAAACCTTACTTTTTAATTGGGGCTTTAATGGGGAGTTTGTGTTTGTTTGCATTTCCACATAGTCCTGTATTATGGTTTGCTGTGGGTCTTTTGTGGATATTAGATGTAGGAAATAATATGGCCATGGAACCTTACAGAGCTTTTGTGGGAGATAAATTACCAGAGAAACAATTAAGTTTAGGATACCAAATGCAAAGTCTTTTTGTTGGTGCAGGTATATTATTAGCAAACGGGTCTATTGTTTTATTTCAATACTTATTTGGTGGTGAATCTGTAGAGGAGGCTGGTACCATACCACAATGGTTATATTATTCTTTCTTTATTGGTGCATTTTTGTCTTTAACAACCATTTTATGGTCGGTTATAAAAACGCCCGAAATTCCCCCGTCTGATGAAGAATTGGACGAAATAAACAAAATAAAAAAACTGCCATTCAGTAAACGGATATTAAAACCTTTTATGGAAATTGTTGAGGCCATTAAAGAAATGCCTAAGTTTATGTGGAAAATTGGAGCAGTTTATTTGTTTCAGTGGTATGCTCTTTTTATTTATTGGCAATTTACAACACCATTATTTAAAAAAACTTTAGATTTCACTACCTCGGAGGCGGCGTCTCAAGCTGCTAAAATGAGCTTAACATATAATACCGTAACTATGATTGTAGCATTAATGTTAGTGCCTCTAACGCTCAAATTTGGTGGTAAAAAGATTTACGCCATCAGTCTCATTGGCACAGCCGCCGCTTTGTTTTCCATACCATATATCTCAGATCCCAATTTGGTGCTAGTTCCAATGATATTTTTTGGAATAGGTTGGGCAGCAATGATGGGAATTCCATATACTATGGTTTCTAAAATAGTACCTCAGGAGCGACGTGGTGTTTACATGGGCATATTGAATATGATGATTGTTATACCCATGTTTATACAAACACTCACATTTGGACCCATTTATAAATATTTATTGGGTGATAATGCTATTAATGCTATGTTATTTGCAGGTGTGTTTTTTGGAATAGCTGCTTTACTAGCATTTCGTTTAAATGAAACAAAATCTGTTAATGTAGATTAATTGATAATGATTAATTATGAAAAACCTAGGTATTAAAATATCCATTTATCTAAACTATTTTGTATTTGCTATTTTGCTGAATAGTGTTGGGATAGTCATTGAGAAATCGATTGATGTTTACAAAGTAACAGAATCACAAGCATCGCTTCTGGAGGCTTTTAAAGACTTACCAATAGCTATAGTTTCATTTTTAATAGCCTCATTTTTACCTCGTTTTGGTTATAAAAGGGCCATGTTGGTTGCTTTAGGTATCGTGTTTTTTGGATGTTTATATATGATTTTTGGTAATACCTTTTTTCATACAAAAGTGTTGTTTTTATCAATAGGTATTAGTTTCGCATTAATAAAACTATCGGTTTATTCGCTAATAGGTATTTTAACTGAGTCTAAAAAAGAACATGCCTCTTTAATGAGCTCTATTGAAGGGTTTTTTATGGTAGGCATAGCTTTAGCTTATTTTTTATTTCCTGCGTTTTATTCGGAAGACGAGAATTCTTGGTTGAATGTGTATTACCTTTTATGCGGATTGATAGCGATTTCATTTGTATTCTTATTGTTTTCCAGAGTTGAATATGAAGTTGAAGCCATAGGCTCCAGTTTAAAAGACGATTTAAAGGAATCTATTAAACTTATGGTGGTTCCTTTGGTTTTAGTATTTATTATTTCAGCATTTTTATTCGTCATGATTGAACAAGGGATCATGTCTTGGCTCCCAACTTTCAATAAAAAAATATTCAATTTCAGTTCAGTTTTAAGCGTTCAAATGGCCAGTATACTAGCACTGTCTTTGGCCTTGGGTAGGTTTATTGCAGGGTTTTTAACAAAATACATCAACTGGGTATTTTTAGTCATTATTTGTGTGGTAATGTCAGGCGGAATTTTAGTTTATATTTTACCTCAATTGCAGGGGGATATTAAGGCTATTGGTGAAATTTCAAGTTTGTCCGATGTGCCTATGTTAGGTTTTATTTTACCATTAATTGGCCTGTTCATTGCACCAATTTATCCACTATTAAATTCAACTGTGCTAAGTTCTTTGCCAAAAAGTTTACACTCCCCTATGTCTGGCTTAATTATTATTTTTTCAGCCTTAGGTGGAACCATTGGTTCTAGAATCGTTGGTGAATTATTTGAGAGTATAGGTGGGGCCAGTGCATTTTACTTTTTATTAATTCCTATGACGTTATTGATAATTTTTGTGTTGATTATTGATAGAATGTCTAAAAAGCAAGTCGTAGTGTAACTATGGTTTTTTCATTAAACATAGAAGATACTTTAAATAGATTATTACAACAGGAAGATACCGATGGCGATAAAAAAATCACCATAGAAGATAATGGTCCAAAAGCATTTGAAATTGAATCTAGAGAAGGTAATAAATGTATAGTAAAAGGAACTTATCATCTATCCAATCTGTTACAGGAGTTGGTTATTTCAAAAAATGAAGGAAATAAATTTGCTGAAATTCCTTTAAAAAAAATTGAAGAACCGCCTGTAATTCGAATTTCTCGAATGATACGCGATTATTACTGGAAGGGTTTAACTAGAAGTATGGATGAAGTGGGAGTAGAAAAACTGATTGCAGACACTAAAAATGAAACACTAACAGCTAGCAAACTTCCTGTATATGTTCCTTTTCATGATGAATTGGCTTTTAATTATTATAATACTCTAGAGTTAAAGTTACCCATTCAAGTTATTAAATTACCTGAGCATATTTCACCTGAATTTGTAAAATCCATTAACAAAAAACCTGGGATATTATCCTTAAAATTACAAGAAGCCCATGGTGAAATTAAAGGTGTACCATTTGTGGTACCAGGAGGGCGATTTAACGAAATGTATGGTTGGGACAGCTATTTTGAATCGGTAGGATTATTGCTAGATGGGAAAACAGAATTGGCCAAAGCAATGGCTGATAATTTTCAATATGAAATTATTCATTATGGAAAAATATTAAACGCCAACCGTTCGTATTATTTAACGAGAACGCAACCTCCGTTTTACAGTAGTTTAATTCGTGAAGTTTTTGAAATAACTCATGATAAGGAATGGTTAAAATCCCATTTAAAAACGGCTATTCAAGAATATGAAACCGTCTGGATGGTTCAGGGTAAAAGACTGACTGAAAATGGATTAAATAGATATTTAGCCGAAGGAATTGGCATGCCTCCCGAAACCGAAGAAGGGCATTACGATGCTATTTTAAAACCTTTTGCTGAAGAAGCTAATTTGTCAATTCACGACTATATTTTTAAGTATCAAAATAATTATATCCAGAATGATTTTTTAGATACTTACTTTCTTCATGATAGGACCGTTCGAGAATCAGGCCACGATACATCATACAGAATTGAAGGTATGTGTGCCGATTTAAATTTGGTAGAGTTAAACGTATTATTATATAAATATGAATTGGATTTTGCTGAAATCATAAATAATATTTTTGATAACACGTTTGAAGCTAACGCTACAATTTACACCAGTAAGTATTGGTTTGAAAAAGCAAGCTTGAGAAAATCTTTAATCAATAAATTCTGTTGGAACTCAGAAAAAGGTTTGTATTTAGATTATAATCAAGTCACAAAAAAACAATCAACATTTGTGGCTGCCACAACATTAACACCCTTGTGGTGTAAAATGGCTACCCAAGAGCAAGCCAAAATATTAGTAGATAATGCAATAAGACTTTTAAAGGAGAAAGGTGGAATTGCAGGCAGTTCTGAAGAAAGTAGAGGTAATATAAATGAAAAACGTCCTCACAGGCAATGGGACTATCCTAATGGATGGGCACCACACCAAATGATGATTTGGAAAGGCCTTTTGAACTATGGTTTTGATTTGGAAGCTCAAGAATTAGTCTATCGTTGGTTGTACATGATTACTAAAAATGCGGTAGATTATAATGGCACCATTCCCGAAAAATATGATGTTGTTGAAGGGACTCATAAAGTATTTGCAGAATATGGAAATGTGGGGACTGATTTTGAATATATGTCGCAAGAAGGATTTGGTTGGATGAATGCCTCATATCAGTATGGATTGTCTTTACTGGAAAGCAAATATGTTGAAAAGCTTAATAATCTCATAGAGCCCGAATTGGTTTTTTAATGTCATTTTATGCATTCACTCAAATTAATTTTATCTAACCTTAAATATTTTGCACCAGTTTGGGTATTTAGTTCTTTAAATTTTATAATAGGCACTTGGGTTTTATATATTCCACATGTGAAAGAAAAATTACAACTCAATGATTCGGAAATTGGTTTAGCCTTATTTTGTTTAGCAGCAGGTGTTTTAATTTCCATTCCAACGGTGCCATTTTTAAGTAAAAAAATAGGATTGGGTCGCTATACCTTAATAGGCGTTGTGTTATTTTCAATAGCTTTTTTGTTTCCCTTAATGTCGTCTAGTTACGTTTTGCTATGTGCATCATTATGTATTGTGGGAATGTTTTCTGGAACAACGGATGTTGCTATGAATACGTTGGTATCGGAAATCGAAAAGCGAGATTCCTGCAACTTTATGTCCGCTGCTCATGGGTTCTTTAGTTTAGGTGGTGCTCTTGGAGCAGTTTTAGGAAGTTTTTTAATGCCATTTTTTGAGAATCCTGTTTATCATATGATGGTCATGATATTATTTATTATTTTGATAAATATAGTTTTGGGTAAACATTATTTTAAAATTATTGAAGAATCTGTCTCAAAGGAAAAAAGTAAACGTGAAATAAAAATATTAAAACCCTTATTAGCCTTAGCTTTTATTGCTTTTGTAATTATGAGTAGTGAAGGAGCCATTGAGCATTGGAGTACACTTTACTTTACCGAGGTTATAGAAATTACCCAAAAAAATCTAGCTGGAATAGGATTTATTGTATTTTCAACAACTATGACCATAGGTCGCTTTTTTGGTGATAGAATCAGTGAAAAAATAGGTTCCTTAAGAATCATTTTATTAGGTTGTTTTTTGGCGAGCGTGGGTTATTTATGTGTTCTTTTTAATAGTTTTATAATGGCTGTTTTAGGATTTGGTATATTAGGTTTGGGGCTTTCCGTAATTATTCCAGAATTATTTAGAATGGCAGGGAAAACGAAAGGCATAAAAGCATCTGTTGGTATTTCGTTTGTATCAGGTATAGGGTTTATGGGATTTTTACTTGGGCCAGTTATTTTGGGATTTATATCTGATGCTTACAGTCTAAAAATTAGTTTTTCAGCTTTATTGATGTTGACCATTTTAGCTTTAATCATATCATTTCTAAAACTTAAATCTGGTAAGGTAAATTCATAATGAGCTTTAAAAAACATAACTAAACTAAATATCATGAATTGCACATTAGCAAAATTGCAAACTTACCTTAATAATATAGGCATTGCATCTGACCAATTAAAAACAAATAAATATTAACAGATGAAAAAATTAATTTTACTTTTTATGGGTTTGATAGTTATATCTAACTGTAAAAACCAATCAGACAAAAGGGATATCAACCCAGAAACAGTTGCTGTTTCCAAACTAAAATTCCCGGAAAAATTGCATGGATCAACCATTTATGAGGTAAACATTAGGCAATTTACCGCAGAGGGTACGTTTGATGCTTTTTCAAAACATTTACCTAGGCTAAAGGAATTAGGTGTTGATGTTCTTTGGTTAATGCCCATTCATCCCATTAGTAAAGCAGGAAGAAAGGGCACTTTAGGAAGTTACTATGCGCCACAAGATTATACGGCCGTAAATCCTGAATTTGGAACGATGGATGATTTTAATGAACTTTTAAAGAAAGCACACGACATGGGCTTTTATTTGATTTTGGATTGGGTGCCAAACCATACAGGGCGTGATCATAAATGGGTTACGGAAAATCCCGAGTATTACATAAGAGATGCTGAAGAGAATGTAACTTATGAATCTATGAGTCCTACAGATGTTTGGTGGGATACCGCACTTCTTGATAACAGTAATCCCGAAACACGAAAGGCCATGATTGAAGCCATGCGTTTTTGGGTAGAATTAGGAATAGATGGGTTTAGACTGGATCATGGTTGTGGCGATAAAATTCCATTATATCTATGGGAAGAGGCAAGAGCAAGTTTAGACCCCATAAAAGATTTATTTTGGTTAGCTGAGTGTGGACATGAAACATTTATTTTAGATGGAAGTTATGCTGACGAATTTGAAGTCATTATGCGAGAAATAGCTGAAGGCAACCAAAAAGGCGATGCATTATCTGATTGGATTGAAAACGACATGTTTAAATATGGAAGAACGGCATTACGAATGACCTATACATCTAACCATGATTTGAATTCATGGAATGGTACTGTTTTCGAGAGATTTGGAGAGGGCTATAAAACATTTGCTGCGTTTGTATTTACATCATACGGCTTTCCTTTAATTCTAGGTGGACAAGAAGTAGGCCTTGACAAACGATTGGAATTTTTTGAAAAAGATTCTATTAGTTGGGATGACCCAAAAGGGTTTCAAAACTTTTACAAATCTTTAGTAAAACTGAAAAAAGAGAATCCAGCCATTTGGGCGGGTGATGCAGGAGGCTTTCCTATATCCATTGAAGAAAATGAGAATGTCGTAGGGTTTACAAGAGAGGTTGAGGGGAATCAAGTGATTGGAATTTTTAATTTTTCCCCAGAAAATCAATCTGTAGAAATCACGAATGAGAAAGTTTTTGGCACGTATAAAGATTATTTTTCTGGGAATTCGTTTGATATTAATAATAATCCACTCGAATTAAAACCATGGGAATATGTAGTTTTTACTAAATAGTACATTTAGGTTGATTTACATAAGTCGAAAACGTTTTCGTCGAAAATGAAAATACTTTTTTAATCAGAATTTTATTTAACACCATTTGTAGTCGTAATTTGTATAACAATTAAGATATTAATCCATAAATTAATTTGAAAAATATAGACATTCTATGTGTTGGAGAAGTTCTCATTGATTTTATTGGGCATCAAGCAGGTGTTCAAATCAATAATACGAGAGATTATCACAGATATTTGGGAGGTTCGCCCACTAATGTGGCCATGAATTGTGCCAGGTTAGGTTTAAAATCTATCTTGGTTTCTACCGTTGGTAATGATGGTTTTGGCGAGTATATCCATAAAAGATTAAACGAAGTAGGAGTTAATACGAGTTTTACAAAAAAAATTGAAGATAAACCAACCAGTGTCATTTTCGTATCAAGAACCGATGGTACGCCAGATTTCATTCCCTTTCGTGAAGCCGATTATTGTATAACTGAAGATCAAATTTCAAAGGAGACTCTAGAAAACACAAAAATATTTCATACCACTTGTTTTGCTCTAAGTAAAAACCCTGCACAAGCAACAATTCTTAAAAAAGCAGAAGAAGGTTTTAATTTAGGTTGTAAATTAAGTATAGATGTAAACTATGCCAAAAAGCTATGGAAATCGCAAGAAGAGGCTTTGTCTGTCATCAAAACTTATTGTAAGTTCAACCCGTTGATTAAGATAAGTGAAGATGATATGCAACGGCTTTTTGAGCAAAAGTTGTCACATGAAGCGATATTTAGGTTTTTCCATAATAATGGAGTCGATATCGTATGCTTAACACTTGGTAGCAATGGTGTTAAATTATCGCAAAAAGGAAAGGATATCATCGAGTTGCCTGCCATAAAAATTGAAAAAGTAATGGATGCCACTGGTGCCGGAGACGCATTTTGGTCTGGGTTTTTATACGCATATATTAAAGAAAAACCAATAGGTGAATGTCTCCATGTAGCTCTAAAATTAGCAGCTTTAAAACTTCAAAATGTGGGAAGATTACCTGATAATATAGATATATTATCCAAACTCTTGTAGTGTCATGCAAAAAAATAATAACCCAAATAAAACAACTGATTTTAAAGGTGTGATGCTTAACGCTTACCCTGATAGTATAGGAGAAAAACTTAGCGATACCATCAGCATGCTCAAAATGCCTGAATTTAAAGAGGTTTTTTCTTTATTTTACGTGCTTCCAACTTTTTTTAACAGTGATTTGGATAGAGGTTTTTCAGTTATAGACTATAATCTGAACAAAGAGTTGGTTTCAAATGGAGACTTAAAAGATCTGGAACGCCTAAATATCCAGCTAAAGTTTGATATTGTTTTAAATCATTTATCAGTGGCGTCTCCTCAATTTAAAGACCTATTGGATAAGGGAGAACAGTCTAAGTATAAAGATTTCTTCATCAACTGGAATACCTTTTGGCAAGGATATGGAACGATGAATGATGAAGGGATAATTATTCCTAGAGAGGAATTTCTGAACAAACTCTTCATGAGAAAATCTGGATTACCCATATTGAAAGTACCTTTTCCAGATGGTTCAGAACAACCTTATTGGAATACATTTTACCAGCAAATTACCTATCATAAAATTAATGTTAAAGATTTAGAAAAAGTTGAGGGATTAACTTTTGATAAGGCAGGATTAATTTGTAAAAAAATCAATGCTGCCATTGAAAAAGGAGAGGATTTTGATACCATCAATTTTGAAGATTCAGTTCATTATAAACAGGAAGTGTTAAGAATTGTAAAACGTAATCGCTCTTATTTAGGACAAATGGATGTGAATGCCAAATCTGAATTGGTTTGGGATTTTTATGAAGAAACCTTATCCAAATTAAAAGATTTTGGGTGTAAAATTTTACGATTGGATGCCTTTGCATATTTACATAAGGAGGTTGGGCAAACCAACTTTTTTAATAAACCAGGTACTTGGGATTATTTAGAAGGTATTAAAAAAATAGCCGATAAAAACAACTTGTTACTATTACCCGAAATCCATGCAGAATATGGACTAGGGTTGCATGATGAGGTAGCTAAACAGGGGTATCCTATTTACGATTTTTTCCTCCCTGGATTAATGATTCATACTCTGGAGACAGGTTCTAGTAAAGCAATTTTGTCCTGGGCTAATGAAATAGTAAATAAAGGTTACAAAACGGTAAATATGTTGGGTTGCCATGATGGAATTCCTGTTTTGGATTTAAAGGGAAAAGAAGTAAATGGTGTTTATAACAGAGGTTTGTTAGATGATAAAGAAATAGAGTCGATCATGAATACCATTATGGATCGTGGGGGACGAGTTAAAAACCTTTACGATGCTGAAGGTAAAAAAATTTCTTACTATCAGGTTAATGCCACGTTTTTTAGTGCCTTAGGCGAAAACGAGCAAAAAATGCTATTAGCAAGAGCCATTCAAATGTTTATGCCAGGGATTCCCCAAGTGTGGTACTTAGATGTTTTTGTTGGTAAAAATGATTATGCTGCTGCAGATAAAGGAGGAAGTGCTGGGCATAAGGAAATTAACCGCTCTACGCTTTCAATTAAGGACATTAAAGAAGGGTTGAAAAGAGATATTGTTTTAAATCAATTAAAACTAATGCGCTTAAGAAATACCAGCAAAGCTTTTTTAGGGGATATGGTAATTAATGAGGCACAAGATTACGAAATAAATATTTCTTGGAAGTTTAATGAGGATTTTGCACAATTAAATGCAAATCTTAAAACCTTCGCGTTTACTATAAAATATTCAGATTCTGATAATTATAAAGTTTTTAATTTTTGACAATATAAAGATTAAAAATCTTAAAGATTAAGTGTTTTTATTGTAAGATTTAATTTATAAATCTTTAAATTTTGTGAGTAGAAAAGCGCGCAACCCATGTTGCGCGCTTTTTAATTTTATAAAATTAATCTAAAATAGGAGGTACACCAGCGTTTAAAAGTTTTTCCTCCATTTTTGGGATATCCGTTTTACTGAATTTATCAAGATCAGCCTTAATCCTATTAAAAAGTTGCTTAGCAATATCTAAATTTTCCATGTGCATTTTGGTTGGGCCATAAATTGTGCTTAAACCACGTTGTGCTGTTGATAATCTTGATTCAATAGTTAAAATGTCTTTCTCATCTATTTCTTTTTTGGAGGCATTTCCATCAAGAATACGGTTTAATTTAAGCATCTGAGCCTTGAGTATTTTTAATTCATTTTCAATACTTCCCGGTTCTTTTTCAATGTAAGCCAAAGCTTTTTCAAAAGCATTTAATTTTTTTGATGCATTATCAAAATCATTAGTGACTTTTTCATATTCGAATTTAAAGGCTTTTAAGTCAGCTAAGTAAGTGTCTAACTCTGAACTCATTGGATTTTTAAGGTAATTTTCTCTAATCCTTACTACTTCAAAATATTGTGGTTCAGCTAGTTTAGTAACTTCTCCTTTAATATTGGAATACATAGATACCGAATAGTTGCCATCAGGCGCATACAAACTTCGGTATGAGGAAGTGGGATTTCCACTAATTCTATTAATATTCAAAGACGTATTGTTGGGGATTTTTAAATTCCAGGATACACGGTTAAACCCCTTTTTGTAAGGAGCGTTAAGTCTAGTTATGAATTTACCATCTTTATCTCTGATAACCAAAACTACGGCAGCACCATCCTCGTTTTTTTCAGCATCTAGAGCATCCCAACCTGGAAAAGGAATGTCCTTGTTTTCTTTCTTTAAAACTTTCTCCCTTTTTTGACGTTGGGCTTTCAAACTTTGAAAATTTTCTGGTAAATAATACGTAAAGTTAGCGCCAAAATCCGGATTCTTTGCTGTGAAATAACTGGCACCTTGGCTTGAGGTTCCTCCACTAGTAGGATTATATTGCAAAGCTTTTCTAGGTTTGTATAATTGAGGTTTTGATAGTGTTTCTGAATTAGCATTTCTTAATGGGCTATAATCATCTAAAATATAGAAGCCACGACCGAAAGAGGCTGCTATAAGGTCGTTTTCCCTTTTCTGGATGGCCAAATCCCTGAAAGCTATTGTTGGTAAACCTTCGGAAAACTTGGTCCAATTATCGCCTTGATTTAATGATATATAAATACCATATTCAGTAGCTAAAAAAAGTAAATTAGGATTTATGTGGTCTTGTACAATGCGCCAGACCATGCTGTTTTCTGGAATGCCGTTAGTTATGGATTTCCATGAAGCTCCACCGTTTGTACTTTTTAATAAGTAAGGTTTAAAATCACCAAATTTATGATTATCTAAAGCAACATATACTGTATTTACGTTGTGTAAATCGGCTTTTATGTCATTTACAAAAGCTGTACTTGGAACATTTGGTAAATTAGAAACTAAAATTTTAGTCCAACTATTACCTCCATTTTTAGTGTATTGTATAATGCCGTCATCGGTTCCTGCATAAAGCACGTTTTCATCCAAAGGAGACTCGGAAAGTGATGTGATGGTATTGTAGGTAGACATGGCAAATACATCCCAAACGCCATCCCAACTTTGTTGTTTCCCCATAATGGGTAATGAAAGACGTTCTTGGTTTTTGGTTAAATCTTTCGAAATAGGTGTCCAGCTATCACCACGATTATCTGATCTCCAAACACGTTGGGTTCCAAAATAAATGCGTTTAGGGTCGTGGTTGCTAACTAAAATTGGGGAATCCCAATTGTTACGTTCGTAAGGGTCATCAATACCTGCTTGAGGTTTAATATAAACAGTTTCGTCTGTAGTTACGTCAATTCGATATAGTGAGCCTTCTTGAGATTGTGCATATATGATGTTAGGATTCCCAGGCTCTGTGGCTGGTTGATGGCCATCGCCACCTAAAACTACTCGCCAATCAGAATTTGCTATACCGCTTGTTTTAAACGTACGTGAAGGACCACCCTGTGTGTTATTATCTTGAGTACCTCCATAAATATTGTAAAAAGGTTCAGCATCGTCTACGGCTAATTTGTAAAACTGGGTAATGGGTAAGTTGTTTACAAATTTCCAAGTCTCAGAACCATCGAAAGATTCATAAATACCACCATCAGTGCCTATTAACATGTAATTTGGATCGTTGGTTCTAAATGTTAAACTATGATCATCACCGTGTTTATCGGCTTTTTTCATAACCTCAAAAGTTTTTCCACCATCTAAAGAGACTAACGTGCTGTTGTTCATCAAGTAAAGTTTATCAAACACATAGGGCGAAGCTATTAACTCTTGGTAATAGTGTGGTCCTGTACCACCAGATACAGTATTGGACATTTTGGTCCAACTAGCCCCGCGGTCTTCAGATCTGTATATACCACCGGTACGTCGCTCTAGCTCAATAGCGGCATAAACAACATCAGGATTTATGGGGGAAATGGCTAAACCAATTTTTCCCATATCTCCTGAGGGAAGCCCTTTGCTTAATTTTTCCCAAGTGTTGCCCCCATCTATACTTTTATATAAAGCAGATCCTTTGCCTCCACCTAAATATGCAGCTACATTTCTATGTCTTTGCCAAGTGGCAGCATACAAAACATCTTCATCTCTTGGATCTATAATCAAATCGGTTGCCCCTGTCCATTCATTACCACTTATAACCTGTTTCCAAGTTTCCCCACCATCTTCGGTTTTATAAACACCTCTGTCACCGCCTGAACTCCAAAGAGGCCCTTGGGCCGCAACCCAAACAATGTTGGGGTTTTTTGGGTTCACAATAATTTTAGAGATGTGTTCAGATTTTTTTAAACCTTTGTTTTTCCATGTTTTTCCTGCATCGTGGCTTACGTAAATGCCATGACCAATACCCACGTGACGTCCGCCAACATTTTCACCCGTACCTAACCATATCGTGTTGGAATTGTTTGGGTTTATTGTTAAGCACCCCGTGGAATAAAACGATTCCTTATCTGTTAGGGGGGTCCAAGTAGTGCCAGAATTAACAGTTTTCCATACACCTCCAGAACCTACAGCTACATACCATATATTTTGGTTTTGAGGATCTATAGCTATGTCAGCAATTCTGCCAGACATAAAGGCAGGACCAATACTTCTAAATTTTAATCCCGTTAAAGTAGAGTCTGTTTTTTTTTCTTGAGTATTTCCTGTAATAAAAAAAAGGCAAGTAAATAATATGGTAAAAATGGTTTTTGACAACGTCATAACTTTTTTTTGCAAATTTAGATATTCAACACACTCATATCATGAATTTTAATAAAATTATAACATTTAAAAAATGAAACTCCTCTATCAAAATTATTTGATAGAGGAGCTGTAAAGTGGAGTCGGAGAGAATCGAACTCTCGTCCAAACAAGTAACCAAAAGGCTTTCTACACGTTTAGTTTTTTCATGGTTTTCATTTGCAAGCTGATTAAAAACACTCTACTTACAACTTAGCTTTTTTAGTTTCAAAAGTAAATCAAAGCACTCTACTTTCTATATTGACATTTACGATGCCTCAAAAGGGAACGCCGTCAATCAAGGCTTTCCAGAGACATAAAGCTTGTACACCTTGTGTACCTAGGCCAATCTTACTAAAATTCAGATTAAGCAGCTAAAGCGTAGTTATTCTCGCCGTTTAAATTTTGACCTAGCCTTTTACGTGTTTCAAAGTCATTACACGACGTGCTTACAATTTAATTAATCTCGCTGTCAAAACCAGTCGACCCCATTAATTATTTGTATTTGTGCATTACCCTTAAGGGTCAGGCTTTTCGCTATATCTTTTGCAAAATCAAAAGGATGTCGCTTCAAATGCCAAAGGTATTCACGAATTCCTATTTGTTAAAAATATAAATGCATGAGTAATCCTTAATGCGGGCTGCAAAGGTATCAAAAAGTTTGTAAAACCATTCAAAACCTAGTACATTAGTGCAAAATTTGTACCAAATAAATTACTGTCAGTCGTCTCCTTTAAAAAACTTATTGTACCATGAAATTTGCCCTTATTAAAGAACGTAAAAATCCACCAGATCGTCGTGTGGTATTTTCGCCTTCTGTTTTACTAAAAGCTAAAAAACTATTTCCGAATGCCAATTTTATAGTAGAATCATCTAATATTCGAGTGTTTTCAGATGAACAATACCAAGTTTTAGGTTTTGAGGTTACTGATGATATTTCAGATTGCGATGTCATGATTGGGGTAAAAGAAGTTCCTATTCAGGCTTTAATTCCCAGTAAAAAATATTTTTTCTTTTCTCATACCATTAAAAAGCAACCCTATAACAGAAAGTTACTAAAAACGATTCTCGAAAAAAATATAGAGCTTTACGACCACGAAACGATAGTTAACGAAAAGGGATATCGTTTGATTGGTTTTGGCCGTTATGCCGGTATCGTTGGAACCTATAACGGTTTTAGAGCATGGGGCTTAAAATACAACTCTTGGCAATTACCTAAGGCTGGATTACTACAAAATCAAGCTGCATTAATTTCAGAATTGAATAAAGTGGCGCTTCCAAATATAAAAATTCTGTTAACGGGAAGTGGAAAGGTAGCCAATGGAGCTCAAGAAATGCTGGAAGCGATGGCTATAAAGGCGGTTTCAGTTGAAGCGTATTTAAATTCAACTTTTAATGAGCCAGTCTATTGTAAAATAGATGTGTTGGATTATAACAAACGAACAGACGGACGAGTGATTGATAATTTGGATTTTTTTAATAATCCACAAAATTACGAGTCCAATTTCATGCGATTTGCCAAAGTAACCGATTATTATATTGCGGGTCATTTTTATGGTGATGGCGCCCCATACTTATACTCCAGAAATGATGTTAAAAAACCAGATTTTAACATAAAAGTTGTTGCAGACATCAGTTGTGATATTGATGGACCCGTGGCAACCACCATTCGAGCTTCAACCATTGCGGACCCTATTTATGGATATGACCCTCAAACAGAAACTGAAATTGATTACAAAGATAATAAAGCTATTGTGGTTATGGCCGTTGATAATTTACCATGTGAACTTCCCCAAGATGCCAGTGAAGGCTTTGGAGAACAGTTTTTAGAACATGTTATTCCAGCGTTTTTTAATAACGATAAAGATGGCATTTTAAAACGAGCAAAAATTGCTGAGAATGGTAAACTCACCGAACAATTTTCCTACTTAAAGAATTATGTAGATGCACTAGAATGATTTTGGGATTTAAAGTTTTAATATTCAAATAAATGAAGTATCTTTATTAGATATTAACATAACCAAAATATACATTTATGAAAATTTTCTATTCTATTTTTTGCTTAACCATTTTTTTAGTGAGTTGTAAAGCAGAACCAGATAATTCTGCAAATGAATTATTTGAAAAAAATTCTAAAACGGCCCTAAAGTCTATATCAGATTGGGAAAATGAAACTCTAGACTATTCTATTTTTGCTGAAAATTCGGTAGGTTTAAACACCTTTTTTGGAGCAGAAGTAGATACAATATTGGTTCAAAGTGAAGAATCAAAGGCGATGGACAAAGCGTTTCTAGAAAAATATGATTTTAAGTTTTATCCTAATCCACCAGTACTTTTACCGGGGGTAAATCCTGACACGAAATTACCTGATGGTTCCGTGCGCTATTACGGTGCTTGGGAAGTTACTTTACCCGCTACGGATTCTACTGAAGCAAAAACAGGTATAATTAAAGTTTACAACTCTTTGGATTTTGATTCGGAAGGTAAAATTCTATATTCACAAGGTTACGGTGATTATACAGGTTTGATGAATTATTTAAATCAATAGTTTATTACAAAATAATTAAATTTTAAAAGCCACTAAAATTCATTTTAGTGGCTTTTTTTTTATTGGAATGCCTCTTGTCATATAATTATTTAAATATGAAGTGCGTAATATTCAAAATAAAGTTTTTGGATTACTTATAACAGCTAAAACTAACATTGCAAAAACCAAACTATAAATATCCCAAAATGTTGGTGGGAATCACCAATGTAATGATATAATTTCCTAGCAATTTTGTGACTGTTTATTTCTAATTGTCTCATATTTACTAGGGAAGAAAAAAGACCGATACTATGAATTATTACTATTAAATTAGTTGCGATTAAAGATTCACATTTTTAAAAAAGTACTCATATTTCAAACCATATCATAAAACTTTTTTTAAGTTTGGAATAAAAAGTATTTTGAATCCAGCGGAAGAATATATTATTAATCAACCAGAGCCTTATCGCGCTATTTTAATGCATATTCAAGTAATAATTAAGCATGTTATTGCTGACGCGGAATTAAAATACAAGTGGCATATTCCTTGTTATTATTTAGGTGAAACCCCATTATGTTATTTGAATGCGAGTCACAAAAAGCGATTTGTTGATGTTGGATTTTGGCACTCGGCATACCTCTCTGAATTTGATGATTATCTTGTTAGTGAAAACCGAAAAGTGGTTAAATCATTGCGATATACGTCCTTAGACGATGTAAATGATGAGGTCTTAATGGCTATACTTGTCGAAGCAAAAAAGCAAAAGGGAAAGTCGTTTTACAATAAGTAATCTAAACAATGTTTAATAAAGGCTTAACTCTATTTGTGTGAACCATCACAATACGGTGGATTCTTAGTTTGTTTACAAGTACAAAGGTATGCCGTTGTATCTTCTTCTACTGAAAAGACCATTGAAGGTGTTGCTTTTGCAGCCCGATGTGAACCATTACAAAATGGTTGGTCACCACTATGCCCGCAAGTACACCACGCATAATTTTTATTGGCTTCTAATTCACATTTAATTGGTGTATCACCTCCACGAGTATTATTTTCCATAGTTTTTTAAATTTAAATAAACTTAAATATACAATTTATTATAACGAGTTAATTGTTTTTCTAATAGCAACCAGATTTGAAAGTAGTTTTTCTAAATTATCGAGGTGTAGCATATTGGCGCCATCACTTTTCGCATTTGCTGGGTCGAAATGGGTTTCAATAAATAGCCCATCCACATTATTAACGACACCAGCTCTGGCTATGGTTTCAATCATATCAGGTCTACCACCAGTAACACCAGCACTTTGGTTGGGTTGTTGCAACGAGTGCGTTACATCTAAAACGGTGGGTGCAAATTTCCGCATAGTTGGGATGCCTCTGAAATCTACTATCATATCTTGGTAGCCAAACATGGTGCCTCTATCAGTTATCCATACTTTGTTGTTTCCAGCGTCCTTTACTTTTTGAACTGCATGTTTCATGGATTCCGGACTCATAAATTGCCCTTTTTTTAGGTTTACCACTTTACCCGTTTCAGCAGCTGCCACTACCAAATCCGTTTGTCTAACTAAAAAAGCTGGTATTTGTAAAACATCCACATATTCTGCAGCCATGGAGGCATCAGAAATTTCATGAATATCGGTAACGGTAGGAATATCAAAAGTTTCAGAAACTTTTCTCAGTATTTTTAAAGCTTTTTCATCTCCAATTCCTGTAAAACTATCAATTCTACTTCTATTGGCCTTTTTAAAACTTCCTTTAAATACATATGGAATTTCCAATTTAGCGGTAATGGAAACAACTTTTTCGGCTATATATAATGCCATATCTTCGCCCTCAATAGCACATGGGCCACAAAGCAAAAAGAAGTTGTTGGAATTGGTATGTTTTAATTTTGGAACGTCGTTAAGGTTCATGTTATGAATTTTGAATTACAAATATAAGATTAAAGACCGAAATAAATGCACTTAGGTTTTAATTCAAAAGTGCTGCATTCAGATAATTGTATAAGTATTTAATTGACAATTTAAACACCGTACATATTATAGTTTTCAAAAATATAAAAAATTGTTATTCAACAACTTATGATATTTTTAATATCTGGATTTAATGAATACAAAATGCAAGATTCAAATAAAAATATTTATATCAATAATCCATTATTTATAAGTACCTTTGCACGCTTAAAATAAGGCACTATTATGGCTAATATTAAAAACATTGCAATTATTGCACACGTTGACCACGGTAAGACTACTCTGGTTGATAAAATTATGTATCACTGTCAGTTGTTTCGTGAAAACGAAAATACAGGTGATTTAATACTGGATAATAACGATTTAGAGCGTGAGAGAGGTATTACTATTACCTCAAAAAATGTCTCTGTGATTTATAAAGACACAAAAATAAATATTATTGATACCCCTGGTCACGCCGATTTTGGAGGCGAAGTAGAGCGAGTGTTGAATATGGCCGATGGTGTTTTGTTATTAGTTGATGCTTTTGAAGGCCCGATGCCGCAAACTCGTTTTGTACTTCAAAAAGCAATCGATTTAGGATTGAAACCTTGCGTAGTAATCAATAAAGTTGATAAGGAAAACTGTACTCCAGAAGAAGTGCATGAAAAGGTTTTTGACTTAATGTTTGAATTGGGTGCTGAAGAGTGGCAATTAGACTTTCCAACGGTTTATGGTTCAGCGAAACAAAACTGGATGAGTGATGATTGGAATAATAAAACCGAGAATATTGAGCCTTTACTGGATATGGTAATTGAACATATTCCAGCTCCTAAAATTGAAGCAGGAACAACTCAAATGCTCATAACCTCTTTAGACTTTTCATCTTTTACAGGCAGAATTGCCATAGGGCGTTTAACCAGAGGTGAGTTGAAAGTGGGACAAAATATTTCACTTGTAAAGAGAAATGGAAGTTTTCAAAAGTCAAAAATTAAAGAACTACATATTTTTGAAGGTTTAGGTCGTAAAAAAGTAGAGGAGGTGCAAACAGGCGATATATGTGCATTGGTAGGTTTGGAAGGTTTTGAAATTGGTGATACCGTTGCTGATTGGGAAAATCCTGAAGGTTTAAAAACCATTGCTATTGATGAACCTACCATGAGTATGCTTTTTACGATTAACGATTCACCTTTCTTTGGTAAAGATGGAAAATTTGTAACATCGCGTCACATTAAAGACCGCTTGAAAAAAGAGTTAGAAAAGAATTTAGCACTTCGTGTTGAAGAAACCGACAGTGCGGATAAATTTATGGTTTTTGGTCGTGGGGTATTGCATTTATCAGTTTTAATTGAAACCATGCGTCGTGAAGGTTATGAATTACAAATTGGGCAACCACAAGTAATCATCAAAGAAATTGATGGTATCAAATGTGAGCCTGTTGAAGAAATGACTATAGATTTACCCGAAGAGGTTTCTGGGAAGGCCATAGAAATGGTTACTTTACGTAAAGGGGAAATGATAAGTATGGAAGCCAAAGGTGATCGTATGGTTTGTCAATTTATGATTCCATCAAGAGGTATTATTGGTTTAAGAAATCAGTTGCTTACTGCCACTGCCGGTGAAGCCATCATGGCGCACCGCTTTAAAGAATATCAACCCTTAAAAGGTGGTATTCCTGAGAGACAAAATGGATCTTTGGTATCTATGGAAAAAGGGCAAGCAATACCATATTCTATAGACAAACTACAAGAACGCGGAAAGTTTTTTATTGACCCAGGAGAAGATATTTACGAAGGACAAGTTATTGGGGAAAATTCTCGTGGTGATGATATGGTAGTTAACGTCACAAAAACAAAAAAATTAAGTAACGTCCGTTCATCTGGAGCTGATGATAAGGCCAAAATTGTTCCTGCGATAAAATTTTCGTTGGAAGAAGCCTTGGAATACATCCAAAAAGATGAGTATGTTGAGGTAACTCCAAACCATATAAGATTAAGAAAAATCTATTTAACAGAGGTAGAGCGTAAGCGAAACAAATCAGTATAACATGGAATTCCTTAGAATTTCTTGGATAGAAGTTGTAGGGTACTTAGCCATGGGAACGGTTTTGATATCCTTTTTAATGAAATCTGTAAAAAATTTACGAATAGTAAACTCCTTTGGGTGTTTACTATTTGTATTTTATGGTTTCATACTCCAACCAGTTTCTAGACCTATAATCATAACGAATACCGTTATTTTTTTTATCAATATCTACTACTTGTTGAAAAAATAAAACATTGATTTTTAATCGATGAATTTTTACTTTAATCATTCAATTTATTGATACGCAAAATCATTTTGTATATTTGATTCCTTTTAAAAGGATTAATAATAAACTGCTCAAAATATAGTTATAAGTGAGTATTTTGTATGTTTTTAATTGTTCTTTAAATACACATGTAATCCTCATATTAATTGAAAAAATTAATAGACTATATAAATAATAAGGTTTTAGTTAAAATTGCTTCACTACAAACAACTTCAGTAATAATCAGAATAATAGCTGGTTTACTTACTTCTAAAGCCGTGGCTGTTTTTATAGGGCCTGTAGGTTTAGCGCTTATTGGGAACCTTCGTGATTTTGTTGGCGCATCCCATACGATAGCAACAGTTGGTTTTTACAAAGGTATAGTAAGGTATGTTGCCGAATTTAAGGAAAAAACTTTAGAGCTGAGCAAAACGCTATCGACGGTTTATTATACAGGTTTTATATCGACTATTATAGTGTCTTTTTTCTGCTATTTTAATGCGCAATGGATTAATGATACGATATTTCCCGAATATAATAACTACACTTTTGTTATTCAAATATTCTCCATAGTACTTCCATTTTATGCATTAAATATGTTTTCATTTTCAATAATGAATGGATTTTCAAAGTATAAAATACTTATAGTTATTAATATTATTGGACAAATATTGAGCGTTTCCATTGCTTTAATTTTAATATATCAAGAAAAATTGAAAGGCGCTTTAATATCTGTAGTAATCGCCGAATCCATAATATTTTTAATTACGTTGGTAGGTATTATTAATAGACGTAGTTTAATTTCTTACATACGTGTCGAAAATGTGAGTTTAAGTGTTTTAAAAAAAATGGGTTTTTACTCTTTAATGGCCCTTTTTACTGCTGTGTTTTTACCACTGGTAACGATTGCCATTAGATCTTATATTATTGACAATGTGAGTTATAAAGATGCGGGTTTTTGGGAAGCCATAACTAGGTTATCCAAATATTATTTAATGTTTGTTAGCTCGTTAATAGCGTTATATCTTTTACCACGCTTTGCTGAAATAACCGATACTAAAGAATTCAAAAAAGAAATTTTTAGCTTTTACAAAACGGTAATTCCAATTTTATCAGTAGGCATGTTGATAATTTATTTGCTTAAAAAGTATATAGTTTTAGTAGTTTTTACTGAGGAATTTAAACCTGTGGAGGATTTATTCCTTTGGCAATTATTAGGAGATTTTGTTAAAATATTATCCATCATTATAGCTTACCAGTTTTTAGCAAAAAAAATGTTTTGGCATTATATTCTCACTGAAGCCTTTTTAATTATAACGCTATATAGCACAAGTGTTTATTTTATTGATGTATTCGATAGTGTAAAAGGGGCTGTAATTGCTCATTTTGTGAGTTATGTGATGTATTACGGTATTATTTTACTCATTTTTGGGAGTTCGCTTTTTGGTTTGGATATCGAGAAAAAATAAAAGAAGTGTTAAAAAAAATATTTAGTAATTCTATTATAAAAGTTTTTTCATACAATAGTCTAGTGGTGTTTGGTAAACTTTTATCCTCATTTATTGTTTCAAAAGTAAGTGCTATTTATTTAGGGCCATCTGGTTATGCTTTAGTTGGTAATTTAAAAAATGTTTTACAAGGAGTGTTTGGGATAACTGCTAGTGGTTTTGAAAGTGGTATTATTAGGCACATAGCGGAAAATAGGAATAGTACAAAACAGTTTAATGTAATTGTTTCTTCAGCTATAAGTTTGGGCTTAATTACTTCTTTTATAGTTGGTTTGCTATTGTTTTTTTTTGATAAACCGTTGAGTGTTTATGTTTTAAAAGATATATCATTTGCATACATATTTAGATGTTTGTCTATTCTTTTGCCTTTAATTTCATTAAATTTTTTGATTATTTATATATTCAATGGCCTGCAAAAGTTCAAGATATATTCTATTTTGATAACAATTACAAATACCTTAAATGCTTTACTCAGCTTTTTATTTATTTATTATTATAACCTAAAGGGGGCCTTATTGATAAGTGTGTTAATTCCTGCTTTTAGTTTTTTATTCAGTTTATTAATAAATGAAGTCAGGGAAGTTATCTGGAGTTTTATTTTAAACATAAAAAATATATCTTTTGTTTTTTTGAAATCTATAGCTACCTATTTAGGTATGGCGACATATTCTTCAATACTAATTGGTTTGTCCTATCTATTTATTAGAAATGAAATTATTTTCAATTTAGATATTAATACTGCCGGATTGTGGGAAGCAATGAATAAAATATCTGCTTTTTACATGCTGTTTTTTTCATCTTTAATAACATTATATTTGTTACCTCAACTGGCTATTAACAAAACAATTAAAGGTTATAAAAATATAATGAAATCCTATTTTAAATACTTAATTCCATTTTTAATTTCGGTGTTTCTTATATTATTACTTTTTAGAACTGTTGTCATAAAAATATTTTTAACAGATGAATTTCAATCTATCGAGAAATATTTTTATTTACAGTTAATAGGAGATTTTATAAAAATAATTGCCTTTTCATTAGCCTATCAATTTCATGCAAAAAAAATGGTAGTATTTTATTTAGTATCGGATGCTATACTCTATTTATCATTCTACTTTTTGAGTTTATATTTAATAAATGATTATTTTCTTCAAGGTGTATTTTATGCTTATGTTTTAAGTTCTTTTTTATATTTAATTTCAGTATTTGGTTTTATCTATTTTAATAATTCAAACTATTTAAAACAAGATGCCTAAAAATTTTAAACACATATTATTTTTAAGTATTCCACTAATACTTAAGTACATTTTTTTACTAATTTTTAGTGATTTTGATTTATTTAATTTTGATGATTTAAAAGAAGATGTACTATTTTATGTTTGTATAATTTTTTTGCTTTATGGAAGTTTTATAAAGCGTCAGTTTTTTGTTGATATTATCTGTCTACTTTATGTTCTATACTTGTTTTTAGAAACCACATCCTATATGGCGGTTTCTTCAAATTTTTCATCCTCCTATATGTATTTGTTGATTGAGTCTAATAATCAAGAATTAAGTGAGTTTGTCTCAGCGTATGCAAACACATCTATTATTTTGTTTATAATTCTTGGCTTTATTTTATTCTTTATGATACGAAAATTGTCAATGGAAATTACAAATAAATACCATTCAATCATTGGCATTTTTGGTTTTTTAGGTATAGTAGCTGTTTTAAAATTTACAGGCTTAATTGAAAATAACGCATATCATAATATCGTTCGAGGAACTTATGGATATATAGATTTACAAAATAGTTATAAAGTAACTTCTAAAATAAGAAAAGAGGATATTAAAGTTGTAACAGACAATGAGGTGTTAGTTGTAGTTTTAGGAGAGTCTACAACTAGAGGGCATATGCAAATATATGGTTACGAAAGGGAAACTACGCCATTATTACATTCAATTAAGGATAGTTTGTTTATATACAATAATGTCATTTCAACAGACGTATTCACACTTAAATCTGTGCCTAAAATGTTAACGTCTTTAGATAACGATAATACCAATGATACTACTTCTTCAATTGTACAAATTTTTAATACTGCTGGGTTTAAAACGTTTTGGCTGGCAAACCAAAGACCAATAAGCTACCATGATAATGCGATAAACAAAATTGCTTCAAGTTGTAATCAGTTTAAATTTTATAATTATATAGATGACCTTGAAACTAATATTTTAGATGAAGTTATTTTATCAGATTATTCAAAAATTCTTTCTGAACCTGGTAAGAAAGTTGTTTTTATTAAGTTAATAGGGACTCACTTTGATTACAAGAAACGTTATCCAGAAGCCTACAATGTTTTTGTAAGTAATTCTAATACTTCAACCAAAATCGAAAATATAAATAACTACGATAATGCTGTTTTGTATAATGATTTTATTATGTTTTCACTAATCAGTGAACTTAAAATACAAAACAAAAAAAGCGCATTAATATACTTATCAGACCATGGTGAGAATGTTTACGATAATGGAACTGACTTTTTCGGAAGATCTGAAGAAAATCTAACAAAAAGCATGTTTGAAATCCCGTTTTTATTGTGGACATCTGAAGATTTTGATTTCCCTCTTGATTTTGAATATAAACCCAATAGACTGTTCATGACTGACCACACTTATGAAAGCATTGGTCACCTTTTTGGGGTAAAATATAAGAATATAGATGAAAGCAAAAGTATTTTCAGTAGTGCATTTAAGGATAGAAATAGAAAAGTAATTGACGGCATTGATTTCGACTCCTATTTTCTGAAATAATATGAATAAAAAAATTTGTATTCTTACTGATAGTTTAAGTAAAGGTGGTGCAGAAAAGGTAGCTGCTAATTTAACTATATCATTGACAAACAAGGGATATCAAGTTTATGTAGTTTCCATGACAAATGTTATTGATTATCAATTTACCGGTAATTTATATAATTTTGGATTGATTAAAGAGGCTCAAAATAAATTTAAGGCTTTTCTTGAGTTCAAAAACTATTTTAGGAAGCATAAATTTGACGTGATAATAGATCATAGGGTTCGTGATAAATATTTAAAGGAAATTTTATTTTCTAAAATAATATTTAGAAAACAAAAAGTTATTTATTGTATACATAGCTATAATTTATCTTTCTATTTCTCTTTTTTAAAACTACCTAGATTAGCAAAATTTCCACATACTAAAGACCATAAGTTCGTAGCTGTTTGCCATGAAATTAAGGATTACTTAAATAAAACTTTAAATATAAATAGTATTCATATCAATAATTACTTATTAAATAATACTACCCCTTTTGAAAATTTTAATGAAGACTTTTTTGATGAATACATAATAGGAGTAGGACGATTAAATAAAATAAAGCAATTTGATAAATTAATTACATGTTATAAAAATTCTAATCTTCCAATTAATAAAATTAAACTTTTAATACTAGGCGATGGTGAAAACAAAAAAGTTTTAAAACAATTGGTTGAAGATTTAAAATTAAAAGACTTAGTGAATTTTTATCCATTTAGGGAGAATCCGTATGGATTAATTAGAAACGCAAAAGCGTTGGTCTTAACCAGTAAAACCGAGGGATTTCCGATGGTATTATTAGAAGCACTTTCATTAAATACGCCGGTTATCTCCTTTGATTGTAAAAGCGGACCAGGTGAAATTATTAAACATGGAATTAATGGCTTATTGGTCGATGACCAAAATGAAGAAGCACTTACTTTGGCTATTAACAAGTTAGTTGACCCCCATTTTTATCAAAAAATAAAAGCAAATGCTGATTTGGATTTAGAACAATTTTCGGAAAGTAAGGCTATTGAAAAATGGAAAGATATTTTCGAAAACCCAAATAAATATTTTTCGTAATAAAAAATAAGTCTGTTGGAAGGAAGTACTTAATTTTTTGAACCCAGGTTAAGTTTTTTGTGTTTATTTTTTCCTTGTAAAAATTTACCAGCGCATCATTCTTTTCCATTTTATATAAAACAACTAATTCGTAATGAACAAAATCTAAGAATTTTTTTAAATAGGGGTATTCAATAGTTTTTAAATACTTTTCGTAATCTGGTATTTTCCTAATAAAATTTTTGTTTCTAGTTGTTAATTGGTCAGGTAATCCAGTCCGATAACATACTTTACTATCCATGTAATAAACTAAGTTATAAACACTAAAGCATCGAATGTAAAAATCGTACTCTTCACCATAGTTAACAGTCTCATCAAAGTAACCAACGTCTTTAAAAACAGACTTATTCAGTACCAGTGAACTAGGGCACATAATATTCTTGTTTAAATTGAAATAGGAGTCTATAATCTTTGTTTTACCAGTATCGAATATTTTGGGATTTAAACGAGCTGTTTTATGTGGTTTTAAAACAAGAACATTTGTGGAAAACACAAAATATGTTTTATGCGTATCTATTAATCTTTGTATGGTTTCTAAAAAATCTACCATCCATAAATCATCAGCATCAAGAAAAGCGATATATTCTGAACGGGCTTTTTTTATGCCAAAGTTTCGAGAATAAGATAACCCATGGTTTTTGTTTGAATAAGTATGTATTCGAGAATCCTTAATGTTTTTAACAATATTTAAGCTATCATCTGTTGAACCATCATTAACAACAATAATCTCAAAGTCTGTAAAACTTTGATTTAAAACACTCTCTATGGTTGCTTTAATATATTTTTCTTTGTTATATAGTGGAATAACAACTGAAATAAATGGTACCATTAAATGATTTTGTAAATTTGAATCTTGATACAATACAAGCCTATAAAATCAAATATATGAAGAATTGTGTCTAAACTAAATTTATTTGTTTGAAGTTATCTATAATTATACCCTGTTTTAATCAAATAAAAGAGCTCTATGATTGCTTAGAGTCAATTTCAAAACAGCGTTTTACAGACTTTGAGATTATTGTAATAGATGGTGGATCAAAAGGTAATTTTGAAAGTATTTTAATAGCTATCCCACTAAAAATTAAGTTTGTTTCAGAGCCAGATTCGGGTGTTTATGATGCAATGAATAAAGGTGTTTCGATGGCTAGTGGGGACTGGCTTTATTTTATGGGTGTTGACGATGCCTTTTATGATGATGATGTTTTAAAATCATTGATTCCCTATTTTAAAAATGATAATGTAAAGCTATTTATAGGCCCCATAATATACAGGTTTAAAAAAGATGATAGCATTTTTGTAAAAAAAAACAAAGGGTTATTTAAACCATTATGGTCTAAACAAATTTGGTTAAAAAACACATTGCCCCATCAAGGTATGTTTTATCATAGGTCTTTGTTTGAAAAACAATGCTATGACACTAAATATAAAGTTTTAGGAGATTATGCATTTAATTTGAATTTATGGAGAAGACATGTTCCGGTCTTAATTATAGATACTATAATTGCCACTTGTGGAACTCAAGGTTTATCAAAGTGTTATAATTGGTCTTTGTATAAAGAAGAAATTACCTTAAAAACAGAGGCTTCATTTATTATTTTTAAACCTATTTTTATGGTAATAGCAACAACAAAATTTGTTTTGAAAAAACTATTTTGAGTTTTATATATCAGTATTCCCTTTTTCTTTGCACAACCTCATAAACCTGATTCTCGTCACACTTCAGTGTTTTACTTGGGTATTTGAGTAAAAGTGCATAATCATGAGTTGCCATTAAAATGGTATTACCATTTTTGTTTATATCTTGAAGCACTTCCATAACTTCAATACTGGTTTGTGGGTCTAGATTACCAGTAGGCTCATCAGCTAAAATAAGTTCGGGGTTATTTAGTAGAGCTCGAGCAATCGCAACTCTTTGTTGTTCTCCTCCAGATAATTCATGTGGAAATTTAAACCCTTTAGTTTTCATATCAACTTTAGTTAAAACTTCTTCAACTCGCGTATTCATTTTGTCTTTATCTTTCCAACCTGTTGCTTTTAAAACAAATAGTAAATTATCATTAACAGTTCTGTCGGTCAATAATTTAAAATCCTGAAAGACGACACCCAGTTTTCTTCTTAAAAAAGGAATTTCTTTATCAGTTAGTGTTTTTAAGTCAAAATCTACAATATGGCCTTCGCCCTCAGTTAAAGGTAAATCGCCATAAAGCGTTTTCATAAAACTACTTTTTCCAGTACCTGTTTTGCCTATTAAATATACAAAATCCCCTTTGTAAACTTCTACGTTAACGTTTGAAAGTACGAGACTGTCACCTTGATAGATGGCAGCGTTTTTAAGTTCTAAAATAGGATTTGACATAAAATAGAAGGCGTTTTTAAGAGATGTAAATGTATTACTAAAAAGTTAAATCTTAAAACTAACGTTGAAAACTTTACGTTATTTTCAATTGAAATTTACATTTAATAACTCGGTTTATAATTATAGCACGATTGTTGCGTTATAGGTTTTAGATTGAATTATCTTTGAATCATCAAATAAAAAACGAATCGTTAATGAGTAATAAAAATTGTCTTTCACTTTTGGTGGCTGTCCTATTGAGTTTTCAAATGATAGCACAACAATCAGCCACATACACCAGTAATTTAGTCGATTATCAAAGGGCATTATCGTTATATAATAATCAGCAATATTTAGCTGCTCAATCGTTGTTCAGTAGTGTAAAAAAAACAGCTAAGGAAGAAATTCTGCAATCGGATTGCACCTATTATATTGCTAATTGTGCTGTAAGATTGAATCAACAAAACGCCGACCAATTGGTTGAGAATTTCGTTAAAGAATATCCAACAAGTACCAAACGAAATACGGCTTTTGTAGATGTGGGCGATTATTATTTTGAAAATTCTAAATATGCCTATGCCCGAAAATGGTATGATAAAGTTGATGAAAATGCCTTGGGTAAAAATGAAAAACAGAAGTTTTATTTCAATAATGGTTATTCGGCATTTTCTAGTAAGCAATATAATGATGCCAAAAAGTATTTAAGTAAGGTAGAAAACTCCCAAGAGTTTGGTTCGCAAGCCACATATTATTTAGGTTTTATGGCTTATGAAGGTGATGATTACAATGCTGCCAACGAATATTTTGAACAGGTGAGTGACCAAGAACGATACAAAGAAAAACTATCGTATTATCAAGCCGATTTAAACTTTAAGTTAGGAAATTTTGAAAAAGCCATAGAGCTTGCAAAAGCGAGATTAGGCACAAGTGATGATGAGGAAATCTCTGAGCTTTCAAAAATAATTGGCGAAAGTTATTTTAATCTTGAAAAATATGCAGAGTCCATTCCATACCTAAAAGCATATAAAGGAAAAAGAGGAAAAAGAGACACAACAGGCAAATGGAACAATACCGATTATTACCAATTGGGTTATGCTTATTACAAACAAAAAGACTACGAAAATGCCATTTCAGAGTTTAATAAAATAGTAAGCGGAAATAACTCTGTTGCCCAAAACGCCTATTACCATTTAGGTGAAAGTTATATCAATTTAGACAAAAAACAGGAGGCTTTGAATGCCTTTAGGAATGCCTCTCAAATGGATTTCGATTTAAAAATTCAGGAAGATGCTTGGTTAAATTATGCGAAAATCAGTTACGAAATTGGTAATCCATATCAATCAGCGCCACAAGTTTTGGCTGGTTATCTTCAGAAATATCCCAATACAAGCTACAAAGAAGAAATTGAAACCCTTTTAATTGATTCTTACATCACCTCAAAAAACTATAAGGAAGCGCTTAAATTATTGGAAGGTAAAAAGAGTTTTGAGAATAAAGTGGCATACCAAAAAGTGGCTTTTTACAGAGGCTTGGAGCTTTATAATGAAAGTCAGTATTTAGAAGCCAAAAATTTATTTGATGCCTCTCTAAAAGAACCAAGAGATCCAAATTATACTGCCAGAGCTACCTTTTGGAAAGCCGAGGCTGATTATAATTTAACAAATTATGATGATGCCTTAATTGGGTTTAAACAGTTTCAACAAATGCCAGAAGCCTCATCAACTCCCGAAAACGAAAACATCAATTACAATTTAGCGTATACCTATTTTAAGCTCAAGAATTACGGACAAGCTACCCAGTTTTTTAATCAATTCATCTCAAACAAACGAAACGACAAAGTACGATTGAATGATGCCTATTTGCGTTTAGGTGACGGACATTTTGTATCAAGTGAATACCAAAGTGCTATCAGTGCTTACGAAAATGCTATTAAACTCAATGAAATAGAATCAGATTATGCCTTTTTCCAAAAAGCCATAAGTGTTGGATATACGGGACAATCCTCAAAAAAAATAAAGGAACTTGAAAAATTTATTTCAGATTATCCAAACTCCAAATTGCGTGATGATGCTATGTATGAGTTGGGGAACTCGTATGTTAAAGCCAACGAAACCGAGAAGGCTATGGGGGTTTATAACCGTTTAAATAGTGAATATAGTATGAGTTCGTTTGTGCCAAAAGCATTGTTACGTCAAGGTTTGGTATATTACAATTCAGGTGAAAACGAAAGCGCCTTAACTAAGTTTAAAAAAGTGGCATCCGAATATCCGGGATCTCCCGAAGCGGTTCAAGCGGTTTCCACAGCCAAATTAATTTATATTGATTTGGGAAGAGTAGATGATTATGCGCGTTGGGTAAAAACCTTGGATTATGTGGAAGTAACGGATGCCGACTTGGACAATGCTACTTACGAAGCTGCTGAAAAACAATACTTAGACAATGCCACCGATAAGGCCATCAAGCAATTTAATGGGTATTTAAGTCAATTTCCTAACGGTTTACACGCATTACAATCCCATTTTTATTTGGCTCAATTGTATTATAAGAAAGATTTGTTGGAAAATGCGGTACCACATTATAAATACATAACGGAAGCTTCACAAAGCGAATTTACAGAGGAAGCGCTTACGCGTTTATCACAATTTTACTTAGAGAAGAAAAGTTGGAAACAAGCCATTCCTTTATTATTGAGATTGGAAACCGAAGCCAATTTCCCCCAAAATGTGGTTTTTGCGCAATCCAATTTAATGAAAGCTTATTATCAATTAGAAAACTATAACGATGCGTTTACGTATGCAGATAAAGTTTTGGCAAGTACAAAAATTGATAATAAAATTAAAAGTGATGCTCATGTGATTATTGCACGTACTGCTATTAAAACAGGTGATGAGACCAAGGCAAAAATAGCCTATACGCAAGTTGAGAAAGTGGCAACAGGGGAAACAGCTGCCGAAGCCTTGTACTACAATGCCTATTTTAAAAATAAGGAAGGCAAGCATGAAGCTTCCAACCAATCAGTTCAAAAATTAGCAAAAGATTTTTCAGGATACAAATATTACAGCGCTAAAGGGCTGGTACTTATGGCAAAGAATTATTATGCATTAAATGATGCGTTTCAAGCCACTTATATTTTGGAGAGTGTGATTCAAAATTTCCCGGAATTTAATGACGTGGTAACTGAAGCTAGAGAAGAATTACGCAAAATAAAAGCTGAGGAAGCCAAAACAAATTCATCCATTCAACTAGAAGATTAATTTTCATCAATCATAAATCAAATCATATGCGAAAGCACTTAAATAATATATTCATACTAATATTTGCGTTTACAGCGACTTTGTCTTTCTCACAAAACAGAAAAAATGATACCATAAATACAGGTGTTATTGATATCGTAAAACCATATACACCAACTATTTCAGATGCCTTTAAGGTTAAGGAAATCCCATCTTTAGATGATGAAACTACTAAAACAAAAAAGAATATTAAATACAATATTTTTTCGTTTCCAGTGGCATCAACCTTTACGCCAGCAAAAGGAAAAGCTGCCTTAGTTGAAAAAAGAGAGCCTGTAAAATTATTTGATAATTATGCTACTTTGGGTGTTGGTACTTATACCACCATTTTAGGAGAGGTTTATTTAAATCATGCCATTAGTAGGACTGAAAGTGTTGGAGGTTATGTTAGCCATCACTCCTCGCAGGGAGGTATTGAAGGTTTACAGTTTAACGATAATTTTTCTAACTCCAAAATTAACGTGAATTATGCCTCTCGGTTACGAGATTTATCTTGGAATGTTGAAGGTGGCTTTCAACAGCAAATTTACAATTGGTATGGGGTTCCAGAATCTCAAATAGCACAAGCCCAAACCAACAATATTGAGGTTGATCATTCATTATTCGATGCACATTTTGGAGGCGATATCACTTTTGAAGATACTTATATTAATTCAGGGAGTTTCTTTTTTAGACGCTTTGGAGACAATCAAGGTTCTGGTGAAAACCGGTTTATTGTAAAGGCTAAAGTAGATGTTCCCATCAATGATGTTGAGATTTCAACCGACTTTAAATTTGATTATTTAGGAGGTACTTTTGATAGAAGTTACTCTGTGGACCAAGAATTAAATTATGGAAATTTTCAGATTGGTATTTCACCTACTTATGAGTTAAAGCAGGACGATTTAACCGTTAACTTGGGAGTCTCTATCAATTATTTAAACGACAAGGAATCAGGTGATAGCAAATTATATTTATACCCAAATATCACGGCCAGTTATCGTTTAGTTAATGATGTACTCATTGCCTATGGAGGTATTCAGGGAGATTTAATCCAAAACTCCTATCATGATTTTGCTAATGAAAACCCTTTTGTATCGCCTACACTTTTCATTGCACCAACCGATCAACTCTACAACGCTTATGTTGGTTTAAAAGGAAAATTATCAAGTAATATGAGCTACAATATCAGCGGTCATTATTTAGCCGATAGAAATAAAGCGCTTTACAAAACCAATGTTATTAAGAATCTATCGCCTCAAAATGATTATGATTATGGAAATTCCTTTGGAATTGTATATGATGATGTAGATACTTTTGGATTGGCAGGTGAGATAAATGTAGATGTTAACCGTAATTTTAAATTAGGAATCAAAGCCGAGTATTTTACTTATAATACCGATAATGAGGCAGAAGCATGGAATTTACCCGATGTAAAAGGTTCCCTGTTTTTAGATTACCAAATCAATGAGCACTGGTTTACAGGAGCCAATTTATTTTATGTTGGAGAACGTAAAGACCAATTGGAATTAGAAGGAACTTTAATACCAGAAGATTTAATAACCAATGTGGTATTAGATAGTTTTTTTGATGCCAATGCTCATGTGGGATATCATATAAACGACCAAATTTCAGTATTTGCAAAAGCCAATAATATTTCGAACATAGCCTATCAAAAATGGCAAAATTTCCCAGTGCAAAGCATTCAGTTCTTAGCAGGAGCCACTTTTAAGTTCGATTTTTGAGATAAAGTAGATTCTATAATTATTTCATAATCTCATTATATATAGAATTAAAGCGTTCATTTAAGAACGCTTTTTTTATTTTTACAAGAACCATTAAAAATGTTATATGAAAAAGTTTCTGCTTCTTAGCCTGTTCATAGGGCTGATATCCTGTCAAACAAAGGAATCTGTAGATTCATTAATAATCAACGGAAATATTTATACGGTTAATTCCGAATTTGAAAAGGCCGAAGCATTTGCTATAAAAGATGGCAAATTTATTGAGGTTGGAAACTCAAAAGATCTTCAAAATAAATATATAGCTAATACCATTATTGATGCTAAAGGAAAATCGATTTTGCCAGGTTTAATTGATGCCCACTGTCACTTTTTAACACTTGGGCAATTGCAACAACAAGTCAATTTAGTAGGGACAACAAGTTTTGAAGATATGATTAATAAGGTTGTAGAGTTTCAAAACAAAAATAATCTACCCTACATAAGAGGTAGAGGATGGGATCAAAACGATTGGGAAGACAAAACGATGCCAACTAAAGAAATTTTAGATTCGTTATTTCCAAACACCCCTGTTGCTTTAACAAGAATAGATGGGCATGCTTCCTTTTGCAATAAAGCAGCATTGGATTTAGGTAACGTGACAATAAATAGTAACATTGAAGGTGGAGAAATTGAAGTTAAAAATGGCGAATTAACAGGTATTTTAATTGACAATGCAGAACAATTGGTTTTAGATAATTGGCCAAAACCAACCAAGGAGCAACTTATTGATGCTTTATTAAAAGCACAAGACATCTGTTTAACATATGGGTTAACATCATTATCTGATGCGGGTCCAGATATTTATACATCCTCTTGGATTGATAAAATAGATTTAATTGATAGTTTACAAAGCACTGGTGACCTTAGAATCAGACTATATATGATGGTTCCTGGAACATCTAAAAATTTAGATTTTTATTTGAATAATGGAATTAAAAAAACGAATAAACTCAATGTTAGGTCCTTCAAATTTTACGCAGACGGTGCTTTGGGGTCTAGAGGTGCTTTATTACGAGAGCCATACACCGATAAACCTGAAACCCATGGTATTCCAGTTATGTCCTTGAATGAAATTGGAGCGGCAGCAAAGCGAATAGCGAATTCCGAATTTCAAATGAATACCCATGCCATTGGTGACTCTGCTAACCATGCTGTTTTAAATACCTATAAAAACGTTTTACAAGATAAACCAAACAGGCGCTGGCGTATCGAGCATGCTCAAGTAGTATCACCAGATGATTTCAAATATTTTGATGATATACTGCCTTCTATTCAACCTACGCATGCAACTAGCGATATGTATTGGGCTGAAGATAGAGTAGGGCCAGTGCGTATTAAAGGAGGTTACGCCTTTAAAGATTTATTAAACGCTTATGGTAAAGTAGCATTAGGAACTGATTTTCCTGTAGAGCAAGTGAGTCCTTTTTTAACTTTTTACGCAGCAGTTTCAAGGCAAGATTTAGACCAATATCCGGAAGGTGGTTTTCAAATAGAAAATGCGTTAACCCGTGAAGAAACCCTTAAAGGTATGACTATATGGGCAGCCTATTCTAATTTTGAAGAGAATGAAAAAGGCAGTATTGAAGCCGGAAAATTTGCAGATTTTGTCATTTTAGATAAAGATATTATGACGGTTGATGTTGCTGAAATACCCAATATAAAAGTGATTAACACATTTATTGATGGTAAAGCACAATAGTTTTATCATTCCGCACTTGATACGGAATCCACTTAGCATTTGGAATGTTTTAGTCAGTTAGAAAAATGAAAAAGTGTATTAGCATTTTTATTTTGGTGGTCTCAATTAATTGTTTTTCACAGAAACTAGCATGTTGCAAAACCTTGGAAGAAGTTAAAAACACCATTGCCGGCGATTGGAAATTGAAAGATGGTAATGAAAATGCTATTTATAGATTTTCTTTTGACGAGAACAAAGGCTCTGTTGAGGTTTTAGATGAATTGAATTTACCTCCAAAAGCCGAAAAAACCATTGGTAATGAAATTGTTATGGATAACCATACGATAGTTGAAATTAAATTTGATAAGGGTCTATTTTTTATTGATGTAATCTATTTGTATGGCAAAGTTTCAGAGCAAATTCTGGTATTGAGTGATGAAACGTTTATTTACGGAAAAGGAGAATCTCAACATACATTTATAAGAGATAAAGTTTAAACGGTTAACCGCGCTAAATAATCAAAATGTTCGCCTTCCAAAATCAATCCACAATGGAGTCCAACGGTTTCACAGGCCAATTTTAAGGTGTCAAAATCGAGGTATAACCATTTCATAGGCACTTCTTTTTTACCTTTGTAACTCAAAAAATAATCCAATTCCCCATAGTAATTCGAATGGGCATCCATCCAAAAACCACCATCCTCATCTTCATACATATATTTGATATCAGAGGAATCAAGCAAGATTTGTCCGTTTGGTTTTAATAGGCTTTTTAGGTGTGTTAAGTATTTTGCAACCTGTGAGATTTCTTGAAAAATCCCGGTACCATTCATTAAAAGTAAAATCGTATCAAATTTACTTTTTTCCTCTAATACATTTAGAACTTCAGCATTCATTACACCTCGTTTTTGAGCGACTTCAATGGCCCCTTTAGAAATATCAATGGCTTTTACATTTAAACGGTTTTCTTGTAAGTACAGACTATGACTGCCAGTACCACAACCTACATCTAAAACTTGACCTTTGCTAAGTTTTAAAGCCTTTTGTTCAATTTTAGGCATTTCAGAGAAACTTCTAAATAAATATGAAATGGGCAATAAATCGTCATCAGAAATACTGGTTGAAGTGATGATATCTTCAGTATAATTTCCGTTTTGATAATCGAGCAATGCTTTTCCGAAAAGGTCTTTCATGTTTCAAAATTTCGAGACTTGAAAAAGTCGTGGCAATCAGTTTGTTTAAAATTAAAAATTAAAAGATTACTTCTGTCATTCTTCTTTAGTAATGTCGGAATGTATTATTTTTACAATATGCAAGACTTCGTCAATAATCTCCCAAAGCTCGCCAAAGATAAGCATAACGAAAACAAAAAATTCTTTGCTAAGCTAAAAAAGAAACCACCTAAAGATTTGGATTATGTGATGATGGATTTAAATGAAAAAGAATTTGATCGAACCGATTGTTTACAATGTGCCAATTGTTGTAAAACCACAGGGCCACTTTTTACAGACAAAGACGTGGAAAGGATTGCTAAACATTTTAAGATGAAAACACAGCAATTTATTGAGCAATATTTACGAATTGATGAAGATAATGATTATGTGCTGCAAGCCGTACCATGTAGCTTTTTAGGAGCCGATAATTATTGTTCGATCTACGAGGTAAGACCCAAGGCTTGCCGGGAATTTCCGCATACCGACAGAAAAAAGTTTCAGCAAATATCAAATTTAACTTTAAAAAATGTGGCTATTTGTCCTGCGGCGTTTAACATAGTAGAAGCTATGAAATTCCGTTTGCAAAACTATAAACCCACCTAATTAATATTTAGACATGGCATCTGAGTTATGAAAAGCAAATAAATAGTACCAGATGAAACAACAAATAAAATAAGTATATTTAAAACAAAAAATCATTTTGGAAGCTTTATTAAATTACTTTGAAACTATTCCTTCACTACATCGTGGGATTATTATTGTTGGAGGCTTAACACTCTTTTGGATAATAGAAGGCATTGTACCCTTGTTTGGGATGAAGTACAAAAAATGGAACCACGCTATACCTAACATTTTTTTCACTTTGACAACTATTTTAGTTAACCTGCCATTGGCTTTTTTGTTTTTAAAGTCATCGGACTGGGTGATGGCAAATAACCTTGGTATTTTAAATTGGTTGCCCGAAATGCCTCTTTGGTTATACGTCATTACGGGTATTCTTTTAATAGATTTTATTGGGGCTTATCTGCCGCACCTTATTGAGCACAAAGTAAAACCACTTTGGATGGTACATTTGGTGCATCATTCCGATCATCATGTTGACACTACAACCGCCAATAGACATCACCCATTAGAAAGTGTTATCCGATACCTATTTACTCTTTTAGGAATTTTTATTGTTGGTACACCCATAGCTTTAGTAATGCTTTATCAATCATTATCGGTAGTGGCAACCCAGTTCAATCATGCCAATATTAAGTTACCAAAAAAAGTGGATGATTGGTTAAGCTATATTGTTGTATCGCCCGATATGCACAAAGTACACCATCATTATAAATTGCCTTATACAGATTCTAACTACGGAAATATTTTTTCGGTTTGGGACAGACTTTTTGGAACTTACATGAAATTAGACACAGAAAAAATAGTTTATGGCGTTGATGTGTTTCCCGATGAAAAAGAAAATAGCAACATCAAGGATTTACTTAAGCAACCGTTTCAAAAATATAAACGACCAACTATTATGGATTAATCGTAGATTAAATATTTCTTCCGAATGTCCTTAAAAGTCTTCAAATCATCTTGCCAACTGGCCTTAATAGATTCTTCACTCATGCCAGCCTCAATTTGTTGTTGCAATGTAGTTGTGCCAGCATGTTTTGTGAAATTATCAGTATTGAAAAAAAGTGATTTGTCAGTTGAATTTTTATAAGCCTTAATAAGCCATTTTAAACTCACTTCTCCGTTAAGTTTTTCATTTTCTAAATGTTCTCCGTAGCAAAGTTTGCCTTTATGCTTGGGGTATTTGGCCCCAAAATTTTCAACAGGTGTATAGCTAAAAGTAAAAACTTTTTTGTCTAAAAAAGGAGCACCATACCTTTGAAATTGAAATTCGGTACCTCTACCAGCATTGATATTGGTGCCTTCAAAAAGACCTAAACTTGGGTATAACGCAATAGACTTATCGTTTGGTAAGTTTGGTGAAGGACGAATGGGTAAGCTGTAAAACAGGTAGTGATTGTAATTTTTTACTGGTACAATAGCAAGTTCACATTGCAAATTATTAGCAAGCCATTTTTCGCCATTAATCATTTGCGCATATTCACCAATGGTCATTCCATGAACTAGGGGAATGGTGTGCATCCCTAAAAAACTTTGGTTTTCTTTTTCTAAAGTAGGTCCATCAACATAATGCCCGTTAGGGTTTGGTCTGTCTAAAATTAATACTGGAATATTGGCTTCAGCACACGCCTCCATAATGTAGTGTAATGTTGAAATATAGGTGTAAAACCTAACACCAACATCTTGAATATCAAACACCACAATATCTAATCCTTCAAGTTGTTTTTGAGTTGGTTTTTTGTTATTACCGTAAAGCGATACAATTGGCAAACCAGTTTTAGTATCTATGCCGTCTTTAACTAATTCACCAGCATCAGCAGTTCCTCGAAATCCATGTTCTGGAGAAAATACTTTTTTAATATCTATATTAAGTGATAAAAGCGAATCTACTAAATGTGTGTAAAGGATGTTATTGGTTTGTATATGGCTAAACTCTACCTCGCCGGTGGGATATACTTCAAATATAGAGTCCACAGCGTTTTTAAAGATAACAGATGTTTGATTGGCAACAATTCCAACCCGTTTTTGATGCAAGCGCTTTAAATACCTGCCAATTTGGTTAGCACCAACAAAGATGGTACTGTCAGATAAATTACTATTTTGATACCGAGCCTGTTTAAGTAACGCTTCATTTTTAGTAGCTTCAGGTTTCTGTCTTTCAACTTTGGATTTTGACAAGTTTGCGCATGAAATCATTACTAAAACAAATAATAAAACTGTATTTTTGAAAACATTTAATCCCATTGGAAAATTGAATTACGAGTATTTTATAGCTAAACGTATTATTGGTAGTAAAACGTATAAAAGTAGTATATCGGCACCAATAATAAAAATTGGAATTGTTGCCATAGCTATCGGTATTGTAGTAATGATGATTGCCATTGCAACGGGTATTGGTTTACAACAAAAAATACGCGATAAAGTGGTGGCCTTTAATGGGCATGTTACCATTTCAAATTTCGATAGCAATAACTCGCAAGAGAGTGTTTTTCCCTTATCGAAAAATCAGGAGTTTTATCCTGAGTTTAAATCAGTAGAAGGTGTAAGCCATGTGCAAGGAGTTGCTACCAAATTTGGAGTCATTCGTACTGAAACTGACTTTGAAGGGGTCATTTACAAAGGCGTTGATAACGATTATAACTGGCAATTTTTTAAAGAATTTCTGGTTGGGGGTAGATTGCCTAATTTAGAGACTAAATGGAGCGAGGAGGTTTTAATATCGCAATATTTAGCAAATAGGTTAGGATTTAAATTAGGCGATAGTTTTCAAATGATTTTTGCCAAAGACGATCCAGAAAAGCTACCTAATTACGTAAAGTGTAAAATAGTAGGGATTTATAATTCTGGATTTCAAGATTTGGATAAGCAGTATTTAATTGGGAATATTCGGCATATACAGCGTATTAATCAATGGGACAAGGATCAAATTGGTAACTTTGAAGTTTTCATAGAAGATTACTCAAAAATAGAACAAAAAGGTATCGAAATATATCAAAATACTCCATCAACTTTTAATACCCAAACTGTAACGGAGAAGTATTATTCCATTTTTGAATGGATTAAAATTTTTGATAAAAATATTTATGGGATTATTGGAATAATGATATTAGTTGCGGGGATAAATATGATTACTGCACTTTTGGTTTTAATATTGGAAAGAACCCAAATGATAGGTATTTTAAAAGCTCTTGGAAGTAATAACTGGAGCATTCGAAAACTCTTTCTATACAATGCTTCATATATTATTATTCTCGGGTTGTTTTGGGGAAATTTATTGGGTTTAGGATTGCTTTTTGCACAAAAATATTTTAAGCTTTTCCCTCTCGACCCCAGTGTTTATTATGTTACGGAAGCACCTGTTTACATAAGTTTAGGGTATATTTTAGCATTAAATATAGGGACCCTAATCCTATGTTTACTCATGCTTTTAGTGCCCTCATACATTATCACTAAAATTTCACCAGTTAGAGCTATAAGGTTCGATTAATTTGCTTTGGATGTTCAACTGCTGGGAATTGGTTTCAAAATTAAATATTTACAAAACCATACCTATAGCTCTATCACAATTGAACATAATAACTAACTTTTAACATTTAACCTTGGGCTTTTTAGTATTTTTGTAAGCCTATAAAATACTATGGAATACGCAGAAAACATTTTAGGTACCATCGGTAATACACCTTTGGTGAAACTTAATAAACTTACTAAAGAGTTACCTTGTTTAGTGCTGGCAAAATATGAAACTTTTAATCCAGGGAATTCTGTAAAAGACAGGATGGCGGTTAAAATGATTGAAGATGCTGAAGCCGATGGGCGTTTAAAACCAGGCGGAACTATTATTGAAGGAACCTCAGGAAATACTGGCATGGGTTTAGCACTTGCAGCTATTGTTAAGGGCTATAAAATGGTTTGTGTTATTAATGATAAACAAAGCAAGGAAAAAATGGATATTCTTAGGGCTGTGGGAAGTAAGGTTGTGGTTTGTCCAACCAATGTAGAACCTGACGATCCAAAATCCTATTATTCGACCTCAAAAAGACTTGCTGAAGAAACTCCAAATTCTTGGTATGTTAATCAATATGATAATCCTAGTAATACTGCGGCACATTACGAAAGTACAGGTCCTGAAATTTGGAAACAAACCGATGGGAGAGTTACTCATTTTGTAGTAGGTGTAGGCACAGGAGGTACCATTTCTGGGGTTGGAAAATATTTAAAAAAGCAAAACCCAAATGTGAAAGTTTGGGGGATAGATACTTTCGGATCAGTTTTTAAAAAATATCACGAAACTGGTATTTTTGATGAAAACGAAATTTACCCATATATTACCGAAGGTATCGGCGAAGATATTCTGCCTAAGAATGTCGATTTTAGTATTATTGATGGTTTTACTAAAGTAACTGATAAAGATGCTGCAATCTACACTCAAAAATTAGCTAAGGAAGAAGGTATGTTTTTGGGAAATTCGGCAGGAGCAGCCATTAAAGGTCTTTTGCAATTAAAACATCACTTTAGCAAAGATGATGTCGTGGTTGTTTTATTTCACGACCATGGTAGCCGTTATGTTGGAAAAATGTTTAACGATGATTGGATGCGCAAACAAGGTTTTTTAGATTAGAAAACTGAATAATAAATACAATTTATAATTCTATTATTATTAATTGTAGCTAACGATTTTCAAAGTAGTTTAGTAATTGTAAATTTGATAATAAAATAATAGATATAACTCATGAAGCTCGTTTTATCACCTGCAAAATCATTGGATTTTGAAACACCATTACCCACAAAACAATATACAGAAGCTCAATTTTTAAAACAATCAGAGCGATTAAATAAAATACTCAAAAATAAATCTGCCAAAAGTTTATCTAAACTTATGAGTATTTCCGATGCATTGGGCCAATTGAATTATGAACGAAACCAATCTTGGGAATTGCCTTTTTCAACAGAAAATGCTAGACCAGCGATTTACGCTTTCAATGGGGATGTTTATAGAGGATTGGATGCTTACACCATTCCAAGTGAGCATATTGAAAAACTACAAAGCACTGTGCGAATTTTATCAGGTTTGTATGGTTTATTAAAACCAACTGATTTAATCCAGCCTTACCGATTGGAAATGGGAACCAAACTACCAGTAGGCACTAAAAAAAATCTCTACGAATTCTGGAAAAAAGACATTACCAAAGCGTTAAACGCTGAACTTCAAGCGGGAGAGTTGTTTGTCAATTTAGCAAGCAATGAGTATTTTAAAGTGATTGATACTAAAACTTTAAAAGTACCTGTTGTGAATGTAGAGTTTAAAGATTTTAAAAACGGCGAATATAAGGTCATTTCATTTTTTGCGAAAGAAGCCCGTGGCCTAATGGCTCGCTATATCATAGATACCAATGCAAATTCTATAGATGATTTAAAAGGGTTTAATTATGGAGGTTACGGTTTCAGTGATCCCATGTCTAAAGAAAACGACTTGGTTTTCATAAGATAGACTATGTATTATTATCTAATCATTGGCCTTCAGGTCTATTGTTTATATCATCTTTACAAAAATAGAAATGCTTATTATTGGTGGTTTTTAATTCTGTTTATACCGCTAATAGGTTGTCTAATATATTTAATTACACAGGTTTACAATAAACGTGATGCAGAAAAAATTACTTCAGAAATCACTAACATCATAAACCCAACAAAAAAGATAAAGGATTTAGAAAAGCGATTAGAGTTTTCCGAAACTTACCAAAACCGTTTAAATCTTGCTGATGCTTTTTTGGAAATAAAAGATTACAATAGCGCCATTCCACATTACTTGGAAGCTTTGCAGGATAAATCGCAAAATAGTTTTTATGCCACTGCACAAGTCATAGAAGCTTACTTTAATGTTGAAGCGTTTGATAAAGTAATTTTTTATTCCGAAAAGATTAAAGCGGAATCCGGATTTAATAAGTCTAGAACCCAGTTTTTATATGGTTTAGCGTTGGAGAACACTGGAAATACTGAAGAAGCTGAGAATAATTTAAGGCAGATAGATATAAGATATTCCTTTTATGAAGAACGCCTAGCGTTGGCTAAATTTTTATTGAGTATTAAAAAAGAGGATGATGCTAAAGGTATATTAAATGAAATTTCCATGGAATCACAGAATATGAGTCAACCTAATATGCGTATTTACAGAGCTGTTATTTTAGAGGTTGAAAAGCTGTTGAAAGAATTTGACAATCCTACTTAGGAGTTGCTTTGTTACCAATACTTATTTTGCTTTCTATCGAGCGTCTTTTTTTAATTCGTGGTCTTCGGGCACCAAAAGTTCCCCTGTTTATTTTTCCACGTTTTGTTTTTTTATCTCCTTTTCCCATAGTTTTCAGTAATTTTAGTTAACATAAAATACAAAATTCAATATTAAATTCCAAGTGAAATCGTGTTTAAACACAAGCATCCATATGAACCATTCATTAAAAAGGACACCAAAAAACTCATTGTTGGCACCTTGCCACCACCCAGGTTTTCAACTGGTGAACTTTTAGAAAAGGATGTCGATTTTTGTTACGGAGGTTACTACAACTCACTTTGGTTGTTCATTGATAAAATCCATGGTTTAAATTTTCGTTATGATATTTCCGAAGAAGCAATCGAACAGCGAAAACAGTTTTTAATTGAACGAAAAATTGGTATCTGTGATATTGTAGACAGTTGCGAGCGTGAAAAAATTAATGCCTCCGATTTAGGGATGACAAACGTTAAGTTGCGAAATATACTAGGCTATTTAAAAGCGTATCCAACGATTGAAACCCTTTTATTTACTGGTGGAAACAGTAAAAATGGGCCTGAATATTTTTTTAGAAAGCACCTAAAGAAACACGATTTAAAATTAGAATTATTTTCAAATGAGATCCCAAGAATCCATCAATTCGTCATCACGGGCGGAACAAATCAATCCGGCACATCAAATCGAATTATTAAAACGGTATCGTTAACTTCAGCATCAGGGTCAGCAAATAGAGCTGTTGGAAGCATGCCATTATTCAGGCAACTAAAAAGGAACAATCCAAACTTTAGTACGTTCGATTTTAGAGTGATGCAGTACCGGGAGTTTTTTTAATTATTTCAAAACAATACTTTCTAATTCCAATTCAAAAGATTCAGCTATTTTGTTACCAATTAAAAAGGCAACCATTTCCATTTGTTTTCCAGGATAGTTTTCCTGATTTAGCTTTCTGCCTCTAAATGCAGCATAAAATTCTTTAAAAGGAATTTCAATCACTTCCCAATCTCCTGTGGTCTCAAACGAGGAAACATAAGAATAATAATCATTATTATTGGATTTTATTCTGAATTGATAGGTTTTTCCATCGCCTTTTAATTTTAAAACGACTTTGGAATAATCAGAAACATTTTTTGTATCAAAGCTATATTGAACCATTGAAAAACCACCGTTGTTTTCGAGCGATACTTTACCTTTAAATAAACCATGTCCAACTTTATTCAAGGAAAAATTTCCATCAGATTTTCCACCCATAACCACATCGTGAACTATGCGCCAATTAGTTAGATTACTTTCTGAATTAAAATTAAATATCGTCATAGCTGCTTGAAGATTTATTAGAATAAAAAATATGATATTGAATTTCATAATAAGTTATAAATTTTAACCAATTAATAAAAGTGTTTTTTTGATACTTCAAAAAATGGGTCTTACTTGGTGTTTATTATAAATACACATTGGTTACCAACCTTGAAACTGTAGGGTGATCATTACCGCCAGCGGGTTCTATGGTAATATTTAAGGATTCTGCATTTTCAATGTAGTTCATGGCCAGTAATGATTTGTTTTTATCTATAACCCCCATGTCAATCATCACGCCATCAACATCTGCCCACATTTGATAGTCGTGGGCATCATCCAATTTTGGTAATTGTTCAGCGTTGATAATGACCGATTTGTCTTGATGGTTTACATAGCTCACCACTTTGGCGTTTGGGGCTAAATCGTTTCCGGTTAATATATATTGTTTGGTCTCAGGCGAGTTGATAACGTTAAAATATGTGGTAGCATAATTCAGATTATTTTTTAGACCATCAATATCTTTCATGAGCTGTTCTTTTTGCTCACTGGCTATTTTTAATTGTGTGTTGGATTTTTTTAATTGTGTAAACATCCAAATAGAACTTATTAGCAAGAAAGCAGAAATACTAGCAGCCACATACAAGTATCTTTTAAATGGATTTTTGTTTTGTAATGGTAATACTTTAGTTTGCGAAGTCTTTATACTTTGCATTAAATTGGTTTTAACTTCAGCAGGCGGATTAATGGCATTCTCAAAAGCTAAGTTTTCAAAATTAGCTTCCAGAGTATCAAATGTTTTCTTTAAATCAGCATCCGTTTTTAAAATGTTATCAACCTCTAATTGTTCTTCATTGGTGAGTTCTCCCAACAAATATTGTTCCAGGATACCATGTTTTAATATGTATGCTTTATCCATCATCATCTTATCACTTCAATTAAAATCAATAACCATACAACCGTTTTATCATAACTAAGTTGTAATTTTTTTAAGGCTTGCTTTATATATGATTTAAAGGTGCCAAGTGGTACATCCATTTCTTTATGAGCCTCTCTGTGGGTTAAGCCATTAAAATAAACAAGCTCTAGTGCCTTTTGGTGGTGTTCTTCCAATTGTTTTAAGCAGCCGCTAAGTTGTAAATATTCGGGTTCTATAGTTATGCTGTCTTCTTTATTAGCATATACACTTAAATCTTCCGTTTGGATGAGGTTTTGTGATTTGCGCTTAAAGTTTAACGTTTTGTTTTTGGCAATTCGGTAAGCCCAAGTATAAAATTTTCCCTTTTCAGAGTTATATTGATGGGCTTTTTCCCAAATGGTCATAAAAGTATCTTGAAGAATATTTTGGGCATGTTGTTCATCTTTACATATTCTAATAATGACACCGTAAAGTGCTGGAGCATAATTATCGTAAAGCTTAGACAAAGCAACTTCATCTTTATTTTGAATTTGAATTATGAGTGCTATATCGTTTTGCATATATGTTAAAGATTTCCCAAAAAATGAATTAGCTCATCCAAAGAAAACAAACCTGTGTAAATATAAATGAAAGCACTTCAATAGAAAAGAAAAGTGCTAAAGTTTAACCAAAATAAAAATTTATTATGAAAAAGTTAGTATTCATGTTTACAACAGTAGTAGCGTTAACATTAAGTCAATTTGCAACAGCACAAAAAACCATTGTAGATGTAGCTGTAGGTAACGAAGATTTTTCAACCTTAGTAGCTGCCTTAAAAGCTGCAGATTTAGTAGGTGCCTTACAAGGTGATGGTCCATTTACAGTTTTTGCCCCCAACAATGCTGCTTTTGGTAAAATTGATTCTGCGACTTTAAACTCGTTATTGGAACCAAAGAATAAAGAAGCGCTATCCAACATTTTAACCTATCACGTCGTATCTGGAAAATTAGCTGCTAATGACGTTGTTGCTGCACTAAAAAAAGGAAAAGGTAAAGTAGAGTTGAAAGCTTTAAATGGGCAAACACTAACTGTTTTGCAAAAAGACGGAAAAATATGGTTGAAAGACCAAAATGATAATTACAGTGAAATTATTGCTACAGACGTTATGGCTAGTAACGGAGTAATTCACGTAATTGATTCAGTGGTTATGCCTAAATAATTTTTTGGGAATTTAACTGCTATGAAAAAGAAAAAGCCTCATTTTAATGAGGCTTTTTTATTTATAATATATACTGGTATAATATTTAACTATTCTCAATATCACTTATATGATGTTCTAAAGCTTTTACAGAAATTTGAATTTCCCAAATCAAAAAGGCCAATGAAAGTATTAATAAAATAAGGGCTAAACCAAATACCCACACCGCAACAGTATGTTGCTGTATATAAATTAAAAACATGGTTAATACACAAAGCAATAAACTGCTTATTCCAAAAATTTGCATGGAGCGTGTTAGGTATAAGCGTTTTTTTATATTTTTTATTTGAGCTATTAAAACCGAGTCTTTTTTATGTAAATATTTATCATGTAAACTTCTAATAACGGCAGCATAAGCTAAAAACCGGTTGGTGTATGCTAGCATAATTAACGAAATGGCTGAAAAGAGTAATGCTGGTGTTGTTAAAGTAAGTTGTTCCATAAATTACAAATATTTATAAAAAACGAAATTATAAATTACATTTTGTAATTGTGTACATTTAAATCGTAATTTTTATATTTCGCAATGCAAGAAGATTTTCTACATTACATCTGGAAGTTCAAAAAATTTTATCCAACCAACTTAAAAACCCAGAGGCATGAAGCTATTGAAATTGTTTCGGTTGGCGAACATAATCAAAACAGTGGTCCAGATTTTTTTAATGCACAAGTCAGAATAGATAATCAGCTTTGGGCAGGGAATGTGGAAATTCATTTAAAATCATCCGATTGGTTTTTGCACAATCACGAACAGGATAAGGCTTATGATAACGTTATTCTCCATGTTGTTTGGGATCACGATACCGAGGTTTTTAGAAAAGATAATACGCCAATTCCCACTTTGGAGATAAAAGATTTTCTTGATAACCATGTTTTAAGAAACTATGAAAAACTCTTTTCAAAGCAAAGCAAATGGATTAATTGTGAAAATGATTTTACTGAAATTGATAACTTTCTTCTGAACAATTGGTTAGAGCGTTTATATTTCGAGAGACTGGAGCAAAAATCGGAAGTCATAAAAACACTTTTAAGCGAGTCCAAAAATGACTGGGAAGCCATGCTTTTTAAAATGCTTGCTAAAAATTTCGGACTCAAAGTGAATGGAGAATCGTTCTTTAGTTTGGCAAATTCCATTGATTTTTCAATTATCAGAAAAACGCAAAATACCCTACAAACTTTGGAAGCTTTACTTTTTGGGCAAGTAGGTTTATTGGATGAGGATATACAAGAACCTTATTATTTAAATTTAGTTAAAGAATATCAATTTTTAAAGCAAAAATTCAAACTTGAAAACAATCAGGTGCTGCCATTACAGTTTTTTAGATTACGCCCTACTAACTTTCCAACCATTCGAATATCACAATTGGCTAGTTTGTACAATAAGCACCAAAATTTGCTTTCAAAAATTATTGAGACCAATACACTAGAAGAGTTTTACAAACTTTTTCAGGTATCAACTTCGAGTTTTTGGAAAACACATTATACTTTTCAAAAAGTATCCAGGCCATCTTCAAAAACGCTCACAAAATCGTTTGTCGATTTGTTATTAATTAACACCATTCTACCTGTAAAATTTTGCTATGCAAAACACAAGGGTGAAGATATTGACGATTTAATTGTTAAAATGGGAGCGGTAATTCCATCGGAAAATAACAGCGTTATCTCGGCATTCAATAATTTAAAGAAAGTGTCAAATTCTGCTTTAGATTCACAAGCACTCATTCAACTTAAAACAAATTATTGCAACAAAAACAGATGTTTACAATGCGCCATTGGTAATTCATTATTAAATAAATAAACTTTTAAACTACAAAAGGAAGTATTAACTTGCAGCATGCAAATTTTCTACAAATTATTATTGTATTTCCAAAAACATGGGTATTATGTTTGCCAACGTATAGCCGATAGGTTGGGCATTAGGGCCAAAGTAGTCCGAACTTCATTCATGTACCTTACTTTTGTAACTGTTGGATTTGGATTTGCCTTGTATTTGTTTTTGGCATTCTGGATGCGAATTAAAGATTTATTATACACTAAACGCTCATCGGTTTTTGATTTATGAATCCTCTTATAAGATTTTTTAGAACCAAAATTTACACAGCAGTATTTTTACTTATTTTAATTCAAATAATAGGCGTTGCCGGTTACGTGATGATATCTGGGTATTCATTAGTGGATGCTTTTTATATGACAGTCATTACTATGACTACGGTAGGTTTTGGTGAGGTTGTACCACTTGATGAAAAATCCAAAATTTTTACCATATTTTTAATTTTAGCCAGTGTGGTTATTGTTGGTTATGCTCTTTCTATCATAACCGAATATATTTTAAGCAAAAATGATATTGAAGAATTAAAACATAAGAAGATGCAAAAAAAAATAGATAACTTAAAAAACCACGTTGTTATTTGTGGTTATGGCAGAAATGGTAAACAAGCTGCAAGAAAGTTACTCGCTTACAAAAAGCAATTTGTAGTTATTGAGAAAAATAAAGAAATGGAAGAGCGTTTACAATTGGATGGTGTAAATTATGTAATTGGAAATGCAAATGAAGATGAAACTTTGGTTCAAGCAGGTGTAAATAGGGCGTCTTGTTTTATTTCGGCACTGCCAAATGATGCCGATAATTTGTTCGTAGTTCTATCTGCCAGACAATTAAATCAAACTATTAATATTATAAGTCGTGCTTCACAAGAATCGTCTTATGAGAAACTTAAATTCGCCGGTGCTAATAATGTAATATTGCCCGATAAAATAGGTGGAGACCATATGGCATCTTTGGTAGTCGTTCCAGGTTTAATGGAATTTATTGATAATCTTTCTATCGTTGGTAAATCAAATATCAATATCGAGGAAGTAGCTGTTGAGAAATTGTACAACACAAAGTCTGTAAGAACCATCAAAGATTTAGATTTAAGAAGAAAAACAGGTTGTACCGTTATAGGTTATAAAGATGAAAATGGTGAATATATTGTAAATCCAGAAGCGGAACTAGAATTGGCGCCCCATTCAAAAATCATCGTTTTGGGTCGACCAGAACAAATTGAGGCCCTAAATTCTGAATACGATATCAACTAAATTCAATACCATATTTAACAAGCAATGTTTTAAAAAATCAATTTTTTTTAGCATCTTGCCGACTTTAACTCGAAATTTCATATATAACTAACTAATTTCAAACTCTTATGAAGAAATATCTTCTTTCAATATTTTCAATCATTTTTCCAGTAATCATTTTCGGCCAAGAAAGTTCAGAGATAGGAATCGATCAAAAAATAGATCAGGCTTTTAAGCCCGTATCTGATTTTTTCTCAAACGTTATCTTTTTTGAAGTTTTTGGAACGCCCTTCGTTTTATTGCTTTTGGTTTTCAGTGCAGCTTTTTTTACTATTTATTTTGGGTTTCCAAATATTCGCTATTTCTGGACAGCTATAAGTACTGTAAGAGGAAAGTTTGAAGATATTGAGAAGCATGGGGCCAAAGAACTTTATGGTGAAGGAGGTATTGCTCAAGGACAAGATTTAACTAAAGTTGATATAGAAGAACATTTAGTAAGTGTAGAGAATGAATTAGCTATTGATGGAGATATTGTTGATACTATTAGAGATGAAAGTTCTGATGGTGAAGTTTCTCATTTTCAGGCTTTGGCAACAGCGGTGTCAGGAACCGTTGGTAATGGTAATATTGCAGGAGTAGCATTGGCTATTGCCCTAGGAGGTCCTGGTGCAACATTTTGGATGATTATCTGTGGTTTGTTAGGAATGTCTACAAAATTTGTGGAGTGTACGTTGGGAGTTCAATATAGAGATGTTGGAGAGGATGGAACGGTTTATGGTGGGCCCATGTATTATTTAAAAAAAGGCCTTAGAGACAAAGGGTTTGCAAATCTTGGTAAAGTGGCTGCTGTTTTATTTTCTATTTTCTGTATTGGTGGTTCTTTTGGTGGTGGTAATGCTGCACAATCCAATCAGGCAACTATTGTTCTTAAAGATTTATTAGGCTTAGAAAGTACCGCTGCAGGATTTTGGATTGGTGTTGTATTAGCTGTTACCGTAGGAATTATTATAATTGGTGGAATTAAGCGTATAGCTTCTGTTACAGAAAAAGTAGTGCCTTTTATGGCATTATTGTATATCTTATGTTGTTTGTATATCATTTTGAGCAACTTCACTTTAATTGATGATGCCATTGGATTGATTCTCAAAGAGGCTTTCAATCCTAAAGCGATTGGTGTTGGTGGTATTATAGGGGTTTTATTGGTCGGTTTTAAAAGAGCGGCTTTCTCAAACGAGGCTGGTGCTGGTTCTGCATCTATTGCGCATTCAGCAGTTCGCACCAAATATTCTGCCAGTGAAGGTTTGGTAGCTTTATTAGAACCCTTTATTGATACAGTGGTTATTTGTACCATGACCGCTTTGGTAATTATTATCTTCAATTTTGGAGGATTTTTTGAATATGGAGATATTACTGGACAAGGTGTGGCTATCATTGATGGTGAATCTTTTGAAGGTGCAGGAATTACAGCCAAGGCATTTGCTGAGTACATACCTTATTCTAACGTGTTTTTAACCGTTGCCGTTGTATTATTTGCAGTGTCTACAATGATTTCTTGGTCATATTATGGGTTGCAATCTTGGAAATATTTATTTGGAAGAGGTAAAAAAGCAGATTTAACTTATAAAATTTTGTTCTTAACCTTCGTAGTTATTGGTGCTGCAGCAAGTATGAAATCTATCTGGGATTTCTCAGATGCCATGATATTTGCCATGGTTTTCCCTAACATGATTGGATTGTACTTCCTGTTCCCAGTTGTTAAAAAGCAATTAAAACGATACCTTGATGCTATCAACCTTAAAAGGGAGGCCATTGAGGATTAAAACTTAACTAACTCAATATTCATATGAAATCCCATTTCACGTTTACTAAACAACAACGAAATGGGATTTTTTTGTTGGTATTTATTATCATTGTTTTGCAATGTATTTACTTTTTTGTTGATTTTAAATCGAAAGATATTCTAATCGATAATAGCGAATTGGCAAAATTTCAAAAAGAAATAGATTCCCTTAGGTTGGTTCAATTAGAAATAAGCAAACCAAAAATTTATCCTTTTAATCCAAATTATATAACAGATTTTAAAGGCTCAAATCTGGGTATGAGTAATGAAGAAATTGATAGGTTATTAGCCTATAGAAAACAAAATAAGTGGATCAATTCAACTGAACAATTTCAAGAAGTTACCCAAGTATCTGATTCCCTTTTAAACGCCATATCACCTTACTTTAAATTTCCAGAATGGGTAACCGAGAGTAAACCAACAAATTCAAATTTTAGTTATAATAACAAACCAAAATCGTTTGCCCAAAAGCAAGATTTAAATAAAGCAAATGCTCAACAATTGCAAAGAGTAAACGGTATTGGTGAATATTATTCCGAACGAATTATTAAATTTAGAAATTCGTTTCCGGGTGGTTTTATTGCTGATGTTCAACTACAAGATGTCTATGGTTTAACGCCCGAAGTTATTGAAAAAATCACTCAAGAGTTTACTGTTAAAACTCCTAGAGAAATAAAAAAAATAGATTTAAATTCGGCCACTGTTGACGAATTGGTTACCATTCAGCACATCGATTACGATCTGGCGTATAAAATAATTGAACAACGTACCTTGAGAAACGGTTTCAAATCCATAAATGAATTAACAAAAGTTAAAGACTTTCCTGTAAATAAAATAGAGATAATTGAATTATATTTGCATCTTGAAAAAGAAAATAGATGAATAGCATGTACTTCACTGAAGAACACAACCTTTTTAGAAAAAGTCTTCAAGATTTTTTACAAAAAGAAGTAGTTCCACACATAGAAACTTGGGAGAAAACTGGTAGGATAGATAGGTTTATCTGGAAAAAATTTGGCGACATGGGGTTCTTTGGGATAAACTACCCAGAGGCTTATGGTGGTATGAATTTAGATTTATTCTATACCGTTATACTATTAGAGGAACTTCAAAAAATAAATTCTGGCGGTTTTGCTGCTGCTATTTGGGCACATGTATATTTAGCCATGACCCACTTAAATGCAGAAGGTGATGAAACCATAAAACAAAATTATCTGGCACCAAGTATCACAGGCGATAAAATAGGATGTCTTTGCATTACCGAACCATTTGGTGGAAGCGATGTTGCAGGTATGCGTACAACCGCCGTTAAGAATGGCGACCATTATATTATAAATGGTTCAAAAACATTTATTACAAATGGTGTTTACAGCGATTATTTGGTGATTGCAGCCAAAACAAGTCCCGAATTGGGAAATAAAGGTATCAGTATTTTTGTGTTAGATAGAGAAATGAAAGGCGTTTCGGCAACCAAATTGGATAAGTTAGGTTGGCGAGCATCTGATACTGGAGAAATTGCTTTTGATAATGTAAAAGTTCCTGTTGAAAATTTATTGGGTGAGGAAAACAAAGGATTTCAATACATCATGCAACACTTTGCTTTAGAACGTTTGATTATGGGTATCAATGCCCATGCCCGCGCCGAATACGCCTTAGAGTATGCATTGCAATATATGAGTGAGCGTCAGGCTTTTGGAAAATCCATAAATAAATTTCAAGCCTTAAGACATAATATAGCCGATTTATATACCGAAATGGAAATCTGTAAAGAGTTTAATTATTCAGTAACCTACAGATTAAATAAAGGTCAATATGTCGTTAAAGAAGCTACGATGTCTAAACTTAAATCCACAAAAATGGCTGACGAGGTTATTTACCAATGTTTGCAATTTTTAGGTGGTTACGGTTATATGGAAGAATATCCTTTGGCACGAATGTTTCGCGATAGTAGGTTAGGGCCTATTGGAGGTGGTACATCAGAGATACTCAGAGAGATTCTGGCCAAAATAATTATTGATAATAAGGTATACAAACCAGTAACCTAAAATAATTATAAATTCTTATTTGTTAATTAAGAATTGTTTTTATATTTGCAGCCACAAAATCTGAAAAAGAGAGGAGGTTAAGACATTATGTTAATAATACCAATTAAAGAAGGAGAAAATATAGATAGAGCGTTAAAGCGTTTTAAACGTAAGTTTGACAAAACAGGCATTAAGCGTCAGTTACAAACACGTAAACAATTTACTAAACCATCTGTAGAGCGTAGAGCACAAATTCAAAAAGCGCAATACATTCAAGGTTTAAGAGATGCTGAAGAAATTTAATCTCAAATGAAACAATATTAAATCCCGCTACTAGCGGGATTTTTTTTGCTAATTATTTTTAAGCCCATCAAAACTTTGTACTTTTAACTTTGTACTTATAAGAAACAATATGTCTTTTCAGTCGTTTATAGATTATTTGCTTTTAGAGAAAAACTACTCCAAGTTAACGGTAAAGGCATACCAAAACGATTTGAAAAGCTTTTTAGAATTCATTGAAAAAGAATACGAAACAAACTCCATTAATAAAGTTAACTATTCCCAAGTAAGAAGCTGGATAGTAAGCTTGGTTGAAAGTGGACTATCAAACCGGAGCATCAATCGAAAAGTTTCTGCACTTAATACCTATTACAAGTTCCTTTTAAAGGTTGGGGGCATTAGTATCAATCCATTATTAAAACATAAAGCTTTAAAAACAAGTAGAAAAATTCAGGTACCATTTTCGGAGGCAGAGGTTTTATTGGCCTTGGATAATTTAAATTTTGGAAATGACTTTGAAAGTATTCGTAACAAACTCATCATCGAATTATTTTATTCTACGGGAATAAGACGCATTGAGTTGGTAGAATTAAAACTAACCAGCATAGACTTATCCAACAAAACTTTAAAGGTACTAGGGAAAAGAAATAAAGAGCGCATTGTTCCGTTATTAAAATCAGTAGTAAAAACAACAAATGAATATTTAAAATCTAGAAAAGCGCTTGAGAGTATTTCAAACCATGATAGTTTATTTTTAACGAAAAAAGGCGTTAAAATTTATGAAACTCTTGTTTACAGAATAATAAATGATTATTTTAGTATAGCATCTTCAAAAGTAAAAAAGAGTCCACATATACTTAGGCACTCTTTTGCAACACATTTGTTAAACCAAGGTGCCGATTTAAATGCTGTAAAAGAACTTCTCGGACATTCCAGTTTAGCTGCTACACAAGTTTATACACACAATAGTATAGCAGAGTTAAAAAAGGTGCATGTAAATGCGCACCCAAGAAGTAAAAAATAGTATTTTAAGTTTATGTCTAACCAAAACAAGAGTAGTATGAAAGTAAACACTCAATCAGTAAATTTTAATGCCGACAGAAAATTGATAAGTTTTATCCAGAAGCGTATGGATAAATTGGACTTGTTTTATGACAAAGTCATTAAATCGGATGTTTTTCTGAAAGTTGAAAACACAAGCGATAAACAAAATAAAATATTTGAAGCTAAAGTAAGTGTACCGGGTGATAGTTTAGTTGTAAAAAAGCAATGTAAAACCTTTGAAGAGGGAGCAGATATGGCGATTGCGTCTTTGGAAAGACAGTTAAAAAAGCGAAAAGAAAAATTAAGAGCGAATTTGCATTAAAATTTCTTCAAAAATGTTTTGAATAAAATAAAAAATCTATACATTTGCAGTCCGTTAGAAATAACGGGCTTTTTTATGCGCTAAAAAGTGTATAAACGCCGATGTAGCTCAGCTGGCTAGAGCAGCTGATTTGTAATCAGCAGGTCGTGGGTTCGAGTCCCTCCATCGGCTCAAGTTCTTAAAAAAATTGAAATAATAAAAATTGGGGAGATACTCAAGCGGCCAACGAGGGCAGACTGTAAATCTGCTGACTAAGTCTTCGCAGGTTCGAATCCTGCTCTCCCCACATTTTTTAAATTAAAAAGAATAAATAATTGCGGGAGTAGCTCAGTTGGTAGAGCGTCAGCCTTCCAAGCTGAATGTCGCCGGTTCGAACCCGGTCTCCCGCTCCAAAATTCCTGCGAAGGCAGGAATCTCTTCTTTCAAATTGTACAACTTTATTAAAAGTTGTTTGAGAGAATAGGAAATAAAAACTTTACGCCGGTGTAGCTCAGGGGTAGAGCGTTTCCTTGGTAAGGAAGAGGTCACGGGTTCAATTCCCGTCATTGGCTCTATATTATTGAATTAAATTAGAATACACTAATATTATTATATAACTAAGATTAAATTATTAAAAAAACATGGCAAAGGCAACTTTCGATCGTTCAAAACCACACTTAAATATTGGTACAATTGGACACGTAGATCACGGTAAAACAACTTTAACTGCTGCTATTACTAAAGTATTAGCTGATGCAGGTTTATCAGAGGCAAAATCTTTCGATCAGATTGACAACGCTCCAGAAGAAAAAGAAAGAGGTATTACAATTAATACATCTCACGTAGAATATCAAACAGCTAACCGTCACTATGCTCACGTTGACTGTCCAGGTCACGCGGATTATGTAAAGAACATGGTAACTGGTGCTGCTCAAATGGACGGTGCTATATTGGTAGTTGCTGCTACTGATGGTCCAATGCCACAAACTCGTGAGCACATCCTTTTAGGACGTCAAGTAGGTATTCCTCGTATTGTTGTATTCATGAATAAAGTGGATATGGTTGATGATGAAGAATTACTTGAATTAGTAGATATGGAAATCAGAGATTTATTATCATTCTATGAATATGATGGTGATAATGGTCCTGTAATTGCTGGTTCTGCTTTAGGTGCTCTTAATGGTGAGCCAAAATGGGTTGATACTGTAATGCAGTTAATGGAAGCTTGTGATACTTGGATTGAAGAGCCTGTTCGTGATATGGATAAGCCTTTCTTAATGCCAATTGAAGATGTGTTCTCAATTACAGGTCGTGGTACAGTTGCAACGGGTCGTATTGAGACAGGTATTGCTAAAACTGGTGACCCAGTTGAAATTATTGGTATGGGAGCTGAGAAATTGACTTCTACTATTACTGGTATTGAAATGTTCCGTCAAATCTTAGATAGAGGTGAAGCTGGAGATAACGCTGGTATCTTATTAAGAGGTATTGAGAAAACTCAAATCTCTAGAGGTATGGTAATTGTTAAGCCAGGTTCTGTAACTCCACATAAAAAATTCAAAGCTGAGGTTTATATCCTTAAAAAGGAAGAAGGTGGTCGTCACACACCATTCCACAATAACTACCGTCCACAGTTCTACGTTCGTACAACTGACGTGACAGGAAATATTGCGCTTCCTGATGGAGTAGAAATGGTAATGCCAGGAGATAACTTAACTATCACTGTTGAATTAATTCAACCAATTGCGATGAACGTTGGTTTACGTTTTGCAATCCGTGAAGGTGGTAGAACTGTTGGTGCTGGTCAGGTAACTGAAATACTAGACTAATTTAGTTTCAATAAATAGTAAGCTAAGGTATTCCGTTTTTACGGAATACCTTGACTTATGTTTACGGGTTTAGCTCAGTTGGTAGAGCACTGGTCTCCAAAACCAGGTGTCGAGAGTTCGAGTCCCTCAACCCGTGCAAAAAGTGAGTTTTACCTATTATATGGGGTTGGGATTTTCCAATCCGTTTTTAATAAAGAATAAAGAAAATGGCTGGATTTGTAAATTATATAAAAGAATCATTTGGAGAACTGAAAAGCAATGTGACTTGGCCAACATGGGCTGAAGCACAAAGTTTGACAGTATTGGTTGCAGTTTTTTCAATTATATTTTCACTTGCTATCTGGGGAGTGGATACAGTATTCAGCAAAGTCATTGCATTTTACTTTCAATGGATTAACGGTTAAAAAAAAGGTTTATGTCTGAGGTTAGTGAAAAAAAATGGTATGTTGTTAGAGCTGTAAGTGGTCAGGAAAATAAAATCAAAACCTATATAGAGAATGAAATCGCTCGATTGGGTTTACAAGATTATGTGGATCAAGTATTAGTTCCCACTGAAAAAGTAATACAAATCCGTAATGGAAAAAAAATCAACAAAGAGAAAGTTTATTTTCCAGGATACATAATGATTCAAGCTAATTTATCAGGAGAGATTCCCCATATTATTAGATCTGTTACCAATGTTATTGGTTTTTTGGGTGAAACTAAAGGAGGTGATCCAGTGCCATTAAGGCAATCCGAAGTTAACAGAATGTTAGGCAAGGTTGATGAATTATCAGTTGAAGAAAGTACAAATGTGGCAATACCATTCACAAAAGGTGAAACCGTAAAAGTAATAGATGGACCATTTAATGGTTTTGATGGAACCATAGAGAAAATTAATGAGGAAAAGCGTAAACTTGAGGTGATGGTGAAAATATTCGGAAGAAAAACACCACTAGAGTTAAGTTATATGCAAGTGGAAAAGATATAATAATTGTTACACTATATAAATGATATGCTACTAGGCTTCCAATTTTAGAAGTATATCGAACTAAATTATTAAAAATGGCAAAAGAATTAGGTAAAGTAGTTAAGTTACAAGTTCGGGGAGGTGCTGCGAATCCATCGCCACCGGTTGGACCCGCTTTAGGTGCTGCTGGAGTTAACATTATGGAGTTCTGTAAGCAATTTAATGCTAGAACTCAGGATAAGCCTGGTAAAGTTTTACCAGTTGTTATCTCTGTTTACAAAGATAAATCATTCGACTTTGTAATCAAGACTCCTCCAGCTGCAGTACAATTATTAGAAGCGGCCAAAGTGAAAAAAGGATCAGGAGAACCAAACCGAAAAAAAGTAGCTAAAGTATCTTGGGATCAGATTAAAACCATAGCTGAAGACAAAATGGTAGATTTAAATGCATTTACTATTGAATCTGCAATGAAAATGGTTGCTGGTACAGCAAGATCGATGGGTATTACCGTAACGGGTCAATTTCCATCTTAATCTATTAAAGACATTATAAAATGGCAAGATTAACAAAAAAGCAAAAAGAAGCTTTAGCAAAAATTGAAAAAGGTAGAGTTTATTCTCTTGATGAAGCATCATCGTTAGTAAAAGAAATTACTAATACAAAATTTGATGCATCTGTAGATATAGCTGTACGCTTAGGGGTAGATCCTCGTAAAGCAAACCAGATGGTTAGGGGTGTAGTATCACTACCACACGGAACTGGTAAAGACATGAAAGTATTAGCATTAGTAACACCAGATAAAGAAGCAGAAGCGAAAGAAGCTGGTGCTGATTATGTTGGTTTAGACGAATATCTTGATAAAATTAAGAATGGTTGGACTGATGTTGATGTTATTATTACCATGCCAAGTGTAATGGGTAAATTAGGTCCGTTAGGACGTGTATTAGGTCCTCGTGGTTTAATGCCAAACCCAAAAACTGGAACAGTAACAATGGATGTAGCCAAAGCGGTAGCAGAAGTAAAAGCTGGTAAGATAGACTTTAAAGTTGATAAAACCGGAATTGTTCATGCAGCTATAGGTAAAGCATCATTTAGTGCTGATAAAATTGCAGGTAATGCAAATGAATTATTACAAACATTAATTAAATTAAAACCAACTACTGCAAAAGGAACTTATGTAAAAAGCATATACATGTCTTCTACCATGAGTCCTAGTATAGCTGTTGATCCTAAAATTGGTTAATTAGGTTAAAACTTTTATTATGACAAGAGAAGAAAAATCACAAGTAATTGAGGAATTAACTGCGGAATTAGCCAATAATGCAAATATCTATTTAGCTGATATATCTGGATTAAACGCAGGGACAACCTCAGATTTACGTCGTGCTTGTTTTAAAGCCAACGTAAAATTAGCAGTTGTAAAAAACACATTACTTCAAAAAGCAATGGAAGCATCCGATAGAGATTTTGGTGACCTTCCATCCGTTTTAAAAGGAAATACATCAGTAATGTATTCTGAAACTGGTAATGTGCCAGCAAAATTAATAAAAACCTTCCGTAAAAAATCAGACAAACCTTTATTAAAGGGTGCGTTTATTGAGGAAGCCGTTTACATTGGCGATAACCAATTAGACATGCTAGTAGATATCAAGTCTAAAGAAGAGTTAATAGGAGAAATCATTGGATTATTACAATCTCCTGCTAAAAATGTTGTCTCGGCACTTAAGTCAAGTGGTGGAAAATTAGCTGGAATTATTAAAACACTATCTGAAAAAGAAGGATAGTATTAATTAGTACGCACTTTATTACAAACATATTATTATTAAAATTTATTAAAACGATAGAAAAATGGCAGATTTAAAAGATTTCGCAGAACAATTAGTTAACTTAACAGTAAAAGAAGTAAATGAGTTAGCTACTATATTAAAAGATGAGTATGGTATCGAGCCTGCTGCTGCAGCTGTTGCTGTTGCCGCTGGTCCTGCTGCTGGAGGTGGTGAAGAGGCTGCTGAAGCTCAAACTGAATTTGATGTTATACTAAAAGCTGCAGGTGCTTCTAAATTAGCAGTTGTAAAATTAGTTAAAGAATTAACTGGTCTTGGCTTAAAAGAAGCTAAAGAATTAGTTGATGGTGCACCTAGCCCAATCAAAGAAGGTGTCTCTAAAGACGAAGCAGAAGGCTTAAAAGCATCTTTAGAAGAAGCAGGAGCTGAGGTTGAGCTTAAGTAAGCTTAACAACTCAAAAAACATTAAGGTTTAGGTCTGAAGATAGTCTTCAAGACCTAAACCATTTTGCGTATATAATCGTTATATACAAAACAACATTTTTTTAATCAAAATTCCGTCTATTGATGTTATCCACACAAGCTGAAAGATTAAATTTCTCCTCTATTGTAAATAGAACAGAATATCCAGATTTCTTAGATATTCAGATAAAATCCTTCCAGGATTTTTTCCAATTAGAAACTAAGTCTGAAGAAAGAGGTGATGAAGGTCTATACAACACCTTCATGGAAAATTTTCCAATCACAGATTCTCGTAATCAATTCGTTTTAGAATTTTTAGATTACTTCGTAGATCCACCAAGATATACTATTGAAGAGTGTATTGAAAGAGGATTAACTTACAGCGTTCCGCTAAAAGCTAGATTAAAGTTATACTGTACAGACCCTGAACACGAGGATTTCGAGACTATTGTTCAAGATGTGTACTTAGGAACTATACCTTACATGACACCAAGTGGTACGTTTGTTATAAATGGTGCAGAGCGTGTTGTAGTGTCTCAGTTGCATCGTTCACCAGGTGTATTCTTTGGTCAGTCTTTCCATGCCAATGGAACCAAATTATATTCTGCAAGAGTTATTCCTTTCAAAGGCTCTTGGATTGAGTTTGCTACGGATATCAATCAGGTTATGTATGCATACATTGATAGAAAGAAAAAATTACCTGTAACAACACTTTTCCGTGCCATTGGTTTTGAACGTGATAAAGATATTCTTGAAATTTTTGATCTAGCTGAAGAAATTAAAGTATCAAAAACAGGATTAAAAAAATATACAGGCAGAAAATTAGCAGCCCGTGTTTTAAATACATGGCATGAGGATTTTGTTGATGAAGATACTGGAGAAGTAGTATCTATAGAGCGTAACGAAATTGTGCTTGACCGAGATACAATCTTAGATAAAGATAATATTGAAGAAATTATTGAAGCTGATGTTAAGACGATTCTTTTACACAAAGAAAGTACTGAGCAAGGTGATTATGCTATCATTCACAATACACTTCAAAAAGATCCAACAAACTCTGAAAAAGAGGCTGTTGAGCATATATACAGACAATTACGTAATGCTGAACCACCAGATGAGGAAACAGCACGTGGAATAATTGATAAATTATTCTTCTCAGATCAACGTTATTCTTTAGGTGAAGTTGGGCGTTACAGAATGAATAAGAAATTAGGTTTAGATATTGGAATGGATAAGCAAGTGCTTACCAAAGAAGATATCATTACTATTATAAAATATTTAATAGAACTTATCAACTCTAAAGCAGAAATTGATGATATTGATCACTTATCAAACCGTCGTGTGCGCACAGTAGGTGAGCAATTATCTCAACAGTTTGGTGTTGGTTTAGCTCGTATGGCACGTACCATTCGTGAGCGTATGAACGTTCGTGATAATGAGGTGTTTACACCAATTGATTTAATTAATGCCAAGACGCTGTCGTCAGTAATCAACTCATTCTTTGGAACTAACCAGTTATCTCAATTTATGGATCAAACAAATCCATTAGCGGAGATTACTCACAAACGTCGTCTATCGGCTTTAGGGCCAGGAGGTTTATCTCGCGAAAGAGCAGGTTTTGAGGTTCGTGACGTTCATTATACTCATTACGGGCGTTTATGTCCTATAGAAACACCAGAAGGACCAAACATTGGTTTAATTTCTTCACTTTCAGTATATGCAAAAGTGAATGGTATGGGATTCATTGAAACTCCATATCGTCCAGTTGAAAATGGTGTTGTAGATATTAAAGGCGCTCCGGTTTATTTAAGTGCTGAGGAAGAGGAAGAAAAATTAATCGCTCAAGCAACTGTTAAAGTTGATGAGAAAGGTAAAATTCTTCATGATAAGGTAATTGCAAGAATGGAAGGGGATTTCCCTGTGATTGATCCAACGTCGCTTCATTATACAGATGTGGCACCTAATCAAATTTCATCTATTTCAGCTTCGTTAATTCCATTCTTGGAACATGATGATGCGAACCGTGCTTTGATGGGATCTAACATGATGCGTCAAGCAGTACCTTTATTATTACCACAAGCACCAATTGTTGGAACAGGTTTAGAACGTCAAGTAGCATCCGATTCTCGTGTTTTAATCAATGCGGAGGGTAATGGTGAAGTTCTATATGTAGATGCGAATGAGATTCGTATTAAATATGAAAGATCGGAAGATGAAGCTAAAGTAAGTTTTGATAGCGATGTGAAAACCTACGAGTTAGTGAAATTCAGAAAAACGAACCAAGGCACTTCAATCAACTTAAAACCAATTGTGGTTAAAGGGGATAAAGTAACTAAGGGTCAAGTGTTATGCGAAGGTTATGCTACTCAAAAAGGTGAGTTGGCACTTGGTAGAAACATGAAAGTAGCCTTCATGCCATGGAAAGGATATAATTTTGAGGATGCGATTGTGATTTCTGAAAAAGTGGTACGTGAAGATATTTTCACTTCTATCCATATTGATGAGTATTCTCTTGAAGTTAGAGACACCAAATTAGGTAATGAAGAATTAACGAATGATATTCCAAACGTTTCTGAAGAAGCTACCAAAGATTTAGATGAAAACGGTATGATTCGTATTGGTGCTGAGGTTAAACCTGGAGATATCTTAATCGGTAAGATTACACCAAAGGGAGAAAGCGATCCCACTCCAGAAGAAAAATTACTTCGTGCTATTTTTGGAGATAAAGCTGGTGATGTTAAGGATGCGTCATTAAAAGCTTCTCCATCTTTAAATGGTGTAGTTATCGAGAAAAAATTATTCTCGAGAGCTGTGAAAGATAAGCGTAAAAGAGCACAAGATAAAGATGATATCTTACAACTAGAAGGTATTTACGATGCTAAGTTTGATGACCTAAAAAACATTTTAGTTGAAAAATTATTCAATATCGTTAATGGTAAAACGTCTCAAGGTATTTATAATGATTTAGGTGAAGAAGTATTGCCAAAAGGTAAAAAGTTCACTCTAAAAATGTTAAATGCGGTTGATGATTATGCACATTTAGTGTCTGGAAAATGGACAACAGATGATCATACTAATCAATTGGTAGCCGATTTAATTCACAACTATAAAATTAAAGAAAACGATTTACAAGGTTCCTTACGTCGTGAAAAATTCACTATCTCTGTAGGTGATGAATTACCAGCAGGTATTATAAAACTTGCTAAAGTTTATATTGCGAAAAAACGTAAACTAAAAGTAGGTGATAAAATGGCAGGACGTCACGGTAATAAGGGTATTGTAGCTCGTATTGTTCGTGCTGAAGATATGCCTTTCTTAGAAGATGGAACGCCTGTTGATATCGTTTTGAACCCACTTGGTGTACCTTCTCGTATGAACATTGGTCAGATTTATGAAACTGTTTTAGGATGGGCTGGTCAAAAATTAGGTCGCACATTTGCAACGCCTATTTTTGATGGTGCAACTATTGATCAGATTAACGAATTAACTGATGAAGCTGGTATACCTAGATATGGTCATACCTATTTATATGATGGTGGAACAGGTGAACGTTTTGATCAGCCTGCAACTGTAGGTGTTATTTACATGTTGAAATTAGGACACATGGTAGATGATAAAATGCACGCACGTTCTATAGGACCTTACTCATTAATTACTCAACAACCTCTTGGTGGTAAAGCACAATTTGGTGGTCAGCGATTTGGTGAGATGGAAGTTTGGGCACTTGAAGCTTATGGAGCATCGAGTACTCTAAGAGAGATTTTAACTGTAAAATCTGATGATGTAATTGGTAGAGCAAAAACTTACGAAGCAATTGTAAAAGGTGAACCAATGCCAGATCCAGGATTGCCAGAATCATTCAACGTATTAATGCACGAATTGAAAGGTTTAGGTCTAGATATCAGATTAGAGGAGTAGTTAATTAATAAATTCATTTCAACCATATATTATGGCAAGAAAACAAGATAAGAATACAGTAAGGAGATTTAACAAAATCTCAATTGGTTTAGCATCACCAGAGTCCATTTTAGCAGAGTCTAGAGGTGAAGTTTTAAAGCCAGAAACTATCAATTATCGAACTCACAAACCAGAAAGAGATGGTTTGTTCTGTGAGCGTATCTTTGGTCCAGTAAAGGATTATGAATGTGCTTGTGGTAAATATAAAAGAATTCGCTACAAAGGAATCGTTTGCGACCGTTGCGGTGTTGAAGTAACTGAAAAGAAGGTACGTCGCGATAGAGTTGGGCATATCAATTTGGTGGTTCCAGTAGCTCATATTTGGTATTTCCGTTCGTTACCAAACAAAATAGGTTATTTACTTGGTTTACCATCTAAGAAATTAGATATGATTATTTACTACGAGCGATATGTAGTTATTCAACCAGGTAATGCAAAAAATGAAGAAGGTGAACCATTACAAAAATTGGATTTCCTTACCGAAGAAGAATATTTAAATATTTTAGATTCTCTTCCTCAAGATAATCAATATTTGGACGATCATGACCCCAATAAGTTTTTAGCTAAAATGGGTGCTGAATGTTTAATTGAGTTATTAGCTAGAATTGATTTAGAAGCACTTTCATACGAATTACGTCACAAAGCAAATACTGAAACGTCTAAACAACGTAAAACAGAGGCTTTAAAGCGTTTACAAGTTGTTGAGTCATTACGTGAATCAAACCAAAATAGAGAAAATCGTCCTGAATGGATGATTATGAAAGTTATTCCAATCATCCCGCCAGAATTACGTCCGTTAGTGCCGTTAGATGGTGGTCGTTTTGCAACGTCTGATTTAAATGATTTATACCGTCGTGTAATTATTAGAAACAACCGTCTAAAAAGATTGGTTGAGATTAAAGCACCTGAAGTAATTTTACGTAACGAAAAACGTATGCTACAAGAATCGGTTGATTCGTTATTCGATAATACACGTAAATCTTCTGCTGTAAAAACAGATTCTAACCGTCCATTAAAATCGTTATCAGATTCATTAAAAGGTAAACAAGGACGTTTCCGTCAAAACCTTTTAGGAAAACGTGTTGACTATTCTGCACGTTCGGTAATTGTTGTAGGACCAGAGTTAAAATTATTTGAATGTGGATTGCCAAAAAATATGGCAGCTGAACTTTATAAACCTTTTGTAATCAGAAAATTGATTGAAAGAGGTATTGTAAAAACTGTAAAATCTGCTAAGAAAATTATAGATAAAAGAGAGCCTGTGGTTTGGGATATCTTGGAAAATGTTCTTAAAGGACATCCAGTATTACTGAACCGTGCTCCTACATTACACCGTTTGGGTATTCAAGCCTTCCAACCTAAGTTAATTGAAGGGAAAGCTATACAACTACACCCATTGGTATGTACAGCATTTAACGCAGATTTTGATGGTGACCAAATGGCGGTACATTTACCACTTGGACCGGAAGCTATTTTAGAATGTCAATTATTAATGTTGGCATCACACAATATCTTAAATCCAGCGAATGGTTCGCCAGTAACGGTACCTTCTCAAGATATGGTTCTTGGTCTATATTACATGACCAAAGAGCGTAAGTCTACGCCAGAAGCTCCAGTTAAAGGAGAAGGCTTAACGTTCTATTCTCCAGAGGAAGTTGAAATCGCTTTCAATGAGAAAAAAGTTGACTTAAATGCTGGAATTCGAGTTAGAACTATTGATATTAATGAAGATGGCAAGCTTCAACCTATGATTGTTGAGACTACTGTGGGTCGTGTATTATTTAATCAACATGTTCCTCAAGCAGCTGGTTATATCAATCAAGTATTAACTAAGAAATCTTTAAGAGATATTATTGGAAATATTTTGAAGGTAACTTCTGTTCCTGAAACAGCAGATTTCTTAGATGCTATTAGAACTTTAGGATTTAAATTCGCTTTCCAAGGTGGTTTATCATTCAGTTTAGGAGATATCATCATTCCGCCAGAAAAACAGGGCATGATTGATAAAGCCAATACACTTGTTGATGGTATTATGGCGAACTATAACATGGGACTTATTACCAATAACGAGCGTTATAACCAAGTTATTGATATATGGACTTCTACAAATGCTGAATTGACTGAATTGTCAATGAAACGTATTCGTGAAGATCAACAAGGATTCAACTCTGTGTATATGATGCTTGATTCTGGAGCTCGTGGATCTAAAGAACAGATTCGTCAGCTAACGGGTATGCGTGGATTAATGGCTAAGCCTAAAAAATCGAATGCTGGTGGCGGTGAAATTATAGAAAACCCAATCCTTTCTAACTTCAAAGAAGGTCTTTCAATTTTAGAATACTTTATTTCAACACACGGTGCTCGTAAAGGTCTTGCAGATACCGCTTTAAAAACGGCTGACGCGGGTTACTTAACACGTCGTTTAGTGGATGTGTCTCAAGATGTAATTATAAATACCGAAGATTGTGGTACTTTAAGAGGAGTAGAAGTAGAACCGTTGAAAAAGAATGATGAAGTTGTTGAAACTTTAGAAGAAAGAATCGTTGGTCGTGTATCATTAAATGATGTTCACAATCCATTAACTGATGAATTGCTTGTTGCATCAGGACAATTAATTGAAGATGATATTGCTAAAGCCATTGAAGAATCACCAATTGAGAGTATTGAAGTACGTTCAGCATTAACTTGTGAAGCTTTACAAGGTATTTGTGCTAAATGTTACGGACGTAATTTAGCTACCGGTAAAATGGTACAACGTGGTGAGGCGGTAGGTGTTGTTGCAGCACAATCAATTGGAGAACCTGGAACGCAATTAACACTTCGTACATTCCACGTAGGTGGTATTGCAGGTAACATTTCAGAAGAAAATAAATTAGCTGTTAAGTTTGATGGAATTGCGGAAATTGAAGATTTAAAAACTGTTAAAGGTAAAGATGGAGAAGGAAATGATATTGACATTGTTATTTCCAGAACATCAGAACTTAAATTATCAGATAAGAAAACGGGTATTTTATTAAGTACTAATAATATTCCTTATGGCTCAACCATATATATAAAGAGTGGTGACCAATTGAATAAAGGTGATATTGTTTGTACTTGGGATCCATATAACGGTGTTATTATTTCAGAGTTTGCTGGTAAAGTGAAGTATGAAAATATCGAACAAGGTATGACTTACCAAGTTGAAATTGATGAGCAAACTGGTTTCCAGGAAAAGGTGATTTCTGAGTCTAGAAACAAGAAATTAATTCCAACACTTCATATTGAAGATGGTAAAGGGGAAACGATACGTTCTTATAACCTACCAGTAGGCGCTCACTTAATGATTGACGATGGAGAGAAAATTAATGTTGGTAAAATATTAGTTAAAATACCTCGTAAGTCTGCAAAAGCCGGTGATATTACTGGAGGTTTACCCCGTGTAACAGAGTTGTTCGAAGCACGTAACCCTTCTAATCCAGCGGTTGTAAGTGAAATTGATGGTGTTGTTTCTTTCGGAAAAATCAAACGTGGTAACCGCGAAATCATTGTAGAATCTAAGTTAGGCGAGGTTAAAAAATACCTAGTAAAATTATCCAATCAAATTCTTGTTCAAGAAAATGATTATGTAAAAGCGGGTATGCCTTTGTCTGATGGTTCTGTTACTCCTGACGATATTTTGAATATCAAAGGACCTTCCGCGGTTCAGCAGTATTTGGTGAATGAAGTACAAGAAGTGTATCGTTTACAAGGTGTAAAAATTAATGACAAGCATTTTGAAGTTGTTGTAAGACAAATGATGCGTAAAGTACAAATTATTGATTCTGGAGATACCTTATTCCTAGAAGATCAATTAGTACACAAAGCAGATTTTATCAAGGAAAATGATGATATCTTCGGGATGAAAGTGGTTGAAGACGCTGGAGATTCTAGCAACCTTAAACCTGGTCAAATTATTTCACCTCGTGAGTTAAGAGACGAAAATTCCATTTTAAGACGTGAAGATAAAAGCCTTGTTGTGGCTAGAGATGCTAAACCAGCTACTGCTACACCAATACTGCAAGGTATTACCAGAGCGTCACTTCAAACGAAATCATTTATCTCTGCGGCATCGTTCCAAGAAACAACCAAGGTTCTTAATGAGGCTGCCGTTGCAGGTAAAGTAGATGATTTAGAAGGTTTGAAGGAAAATGTGATTGTTGGACACAGAATTCCTGCAGGAACAGGTATGAGACGATACAATGATATCATTGTAGGCTCTAAAGAAGAGTTCGACCAAATGATGCAAGTAAAACAAGAATTAAATTATAACTAACAAATGTCATTCCCGCGAAAGCGGGAATGCTTTTTTATAACATAGTTGTTATGGCAAATGATAAGGATAACCAAAAAAAAACAGGACAAATAAATATCGAATTGGATGAAAAAGTAGCTGAAGGAATTTATTCTAACTTAGCAATAATCAATCATTCGGTTTCTGAGTTTGTTGTTGATTTTGTAAGCATTATGCCAGGGATTCCAAAAAGTAAAGTAAAGTCTAGAATTATCCTAACACCACAACATGCGAAGCGTTTACTAAAAGCTTTAGGTGACAATGTTGCTAGATTTGAGAATGCACATGGGGAAATTAAGGATTACGAGCAACCACCAATTCCTTTGAATTTTGGGCCAACGGGTCAGGCTTAAAAAATTGGTAAAATACTTGTAAGAGTTTTATTTAATTAGGTTGATTGAAATATTTCAATTGGCAAAATTCCTCAGCCGCTAAATTTTGGTCCCACTGGACAAGCATAAACAAAAAAGCCTATAAATTTTTTTATAGGCTTTATTGTTTTAAGCAACTTTTTTATTGTAATGAAATTTTAATGCGCCAGAAGGACACTTTCTTATTTGCTTTATGATTCTATTTGCTGGAGCGCCATCTAAATCAATCCATGGGATTACTGAATCTCTAAACACATTTGAGAGCCCTTTGGCACATTGGTCAGCATGAATACATACACAAGGATCATAGGTTACTGTTATATCAGCATTCCTAAAAATGTTGGGAATAGTTTCCATAAACAGAAGATTATTTTGGGGTTCTTATTAAGTTACAATCAATAATCTAAATATTAAATCGATTAAATGTACAAAAATTACGATTAAAAGTAATATTTTTAATTGATTTTCGATGAAATGCAGATATTAAGTCCTGTTTTGAAGTATAAATGTACCTATTGAAAATTATTCTAAATCAAAGCTTATGGGTAATGAAAATTTAAAATCTTGAAATTCCCCATCTTTTTTTCCAGGTTTCCATGCCTTTAAATTATTAAAGATTCTCAAAGCTTCTTTTGATAATTCTTCATGAGGGGATCTCAAAATCCTCACATCATCAACGTCACCGTTTTTTTTGACTGTAAATGATATGTATACTTTTCCTTCAATTCCCATACTGATCATATTTCTAGGATATTTCAAATTTATGGATAAAAATCTTGAGATTTCAGAGTAACCGCCTTCATATTCCGGATTAATAATGTAGTTTACATACTCAATTTCATTGCCTTCTTCATTATAAAAATGTCCAGATATTAACTCGCCTTCATCATAAACATCATACCTTTTCAAGGTTCCATTTTCAAAATAAGTCTTTAAATCACCATGTAAATTACCATCTTTATAATTTTCGTCAAATTGTAATTGTCCATTTTCAAAAAAAGTTTTGCTAGAACCATTTAACTTATTATCATAATAATTAAAAATACTTCTTGTTTTACCGCTATTATAATATGTTTTTCCTATACTGTCGAGTTTGTTGAGCTTGTAGTGGTATACATATTTAATATTTCCATCATCAAAATAGCCTCTATTGAAACCGTTTTTTGTGAAAAATTTATGGCTAGATTGTATACTTTTAATGTTTATGTATTCTGTTTCGCTAATTAAATGATGTTCTATTGAATATAATTTTACAATCCCACAGCCACTTATACTATCCTTATAGGCATGAATTTCATATTTAACAGCATCAATTTTATCAACCAGTTTATTACTATCAGATAAATATAGCGTATCAATTTTTTGTTGTGAAAATATACTTATAGAATTAAAAATGAAAATTAGGTAAATCAAGTATTTCATAATAATACTTTTAAAATTCAGAAGTAAAATGTAGTTTGATATTTGGATATTTTTGCTGGGTCATTTGTAATGAAAATGGTGAATCGGCTAAAAATACTAATTGGTTTTGTTTGTCTTTAGCTAAAAATCGTTGCTTTACTCTAACAAATTCTTTGTATTCTTCAGTTTTTGAATTCTTAGGATCTATCCAACAAGCTTTATAAACATTAAGATTTTCATAAGTACATTTGGCACCATACTCATGCTCTAATCTATACTGAATAACTTCATATTGTAAAGCACCTACAGTTCCTATTACTTTTCTACCATTAAGTTCTAAAGTGAATAATTGCGCAACACCTTCATCCATTAATTGGTCTATTCCTTTAAAAAGTTGTTTGGATTTTAATGGGTCTGCATTATTAATATATCTAAAATGCTCTGGTGAAAAGCTGGGGATACCTTTGTAGTTTATATTTTCGCCTTCACTCAGAGTGTCACCAATTTTAAAATTTCCAGTATCATGTAAACCAACAATATCTCCGGGATAAGATATATCTACAATTTCTTTTTTCTCTGCAAAAAAGGCATTGGGGCTCGAAAACTTCATCTTTTTGTTATGCCTTACATGAAGATAAGCTTTATTTCTTTCAAATTTTCCTGAAACAATTTTTACAAATGCCAAACGGTCTCTATGATTGGGGTCCATATTGGCATGAATTTTAAAAACAAAACCTGTGAATTTATCTTCCTTTGGTTCAACCAACCGTTCTTCGCTTTGTTTCGGTCTTGGTTTAGGGGCAATTTCTACAAAACAATCCAATAATTCGCGAACTCCAAAATTATTTAAAGCCGAACCAAAAAATACAGGTTGTAATTTTCCATTTAGGTAATCTTCCTTATCAAATACGGGGTAAATACCTTCAACAAGTTCTATTTCCTCCCTTAAAGTGTTAGCTGCTTTTTCTCCTACAAGTTTATCCAATTCTGAAGAGTCCAAATCGGAAATTTCAATAGTTTCCTCAATATCCTTTCTACTATCACCACTAAACAAATTGATGTTTTTCTCCCAAATGTTATAAATACCTTTGAATTCGTAGCCCATCCCAATTGGAAAACTTAGAGGTACCACTGTTAATCCTAATTTTTGTTCAATTTCATCCAATAAATCAAATGCATCTTTTCCTTCTCTATCCATTTTATTAACGAAAACGATCATGGGTATGTTCCGCATTCTACAAACTTCAACCAACTTTTCAGTTTGTTCCTCAACACCTTTGGCAACATCTATAACGACAATCACACTATCAACAGCCGTTAAAGTTCTAAAGGTGTCTTCAGCAAAATCTTTGTGTCCAGGAGTATCAAGAATATTGATTTTTATACCATTATATTCAAACGCCAAAACTGAAGTTGCTACCGATATACCACGTTGGCGTTCAATTTCCATAAAATCACTGGTTGCTCCTTTTTTTATTTTATTGCTTTTAACGGCTCCAGCTTCTTGAATAGCGCCACCGAAAAGCAATAATTTTTCTGTTAAAGTAGTTTTACCAGCATCGGGATGGGAAATAATACCAAAAGTTCTTCTACGTTGTATTTCTTTTAAAAAGCTCATAAATATTTATGCAAATGGGTTGCAAAGATAATATTTATAACATCAATAGGAATATAAGTTTATTGCACTTTTTAAATTTATAGATAGAATTATGCATTTTAAAAATTTACTTGGTATTTTTGTTGTCTATGAAAGAAGAAAAAGTAATCCTTGTTAATGAAAAGGATGAGCAAATTGGGCTTATGCCTAAATTAGAAGCTCACAAAAAAGCATTGTTGCATAGGGCATTTTCAGTTTTTATTTTTAATGATAATAATGAATTGATGCTTCAGCAACGTGCCTTGAATAAATACCATTCTCCTGGCTTGTGGACCAACACTTGTTGCAGTCATCAAAGAGAAGGAGAGACTAATATTGAAGCAGGTAAGCGACGTTTGATGGAAGAAATGGGCTTTGTTGTAGATTTAAAGGAATCTATTTCCTTTATTTACAAAGCACCTTTTGATAATGGATTAACCGAGCATGAATTTGACCATGTACTTTTAGGACAATATAATGATAGGCCTATCATTAATCCAGAAGAAGTTGCCAGCTGGAAATGGATGCCACTAGAGGAGGTTAAAGTTGACATATCACTACATCCTGAATTGTACACCGAGTGGTTTAAAGTTATTTTTGATAAATTCTACGAACATATAAACATAAAATCATGAAAGTAACAGTTAGTAGAAAAGCTCATTTTAATGCGGCTCACAGGTTATACAGAAAGGATTGGAGTTTTGAGAAGAATGATGAAATCTTTGGAAAATGTAATAATCCAAATTTTCATGGGCACAATTATGAACTGATTGTAAGTGTTACTGGCGATATTGATAAAGAAACAGGATATGTGATTGATATGAAGGTATTGAAAGATATCATCAAGGAAGAAGTTGAAGACGCTTTTGATCATAAAAATTTAAATCTTGAAGTCCCAGAGTTTAGAGATTTAAACCCAACTGCAGAAAATATTGCAGTAGTTATTTATAATAAAATGAAGCCTAAACTAAATGTAAATTTAGATTTAGAGATAACACTCTATGAAACGCCTCGTAACTTTGTTACCTATTCAGGAAAGTAAAAATAATTCTAGTTCCGTTTAATTAAAAAAAGGTAAAATTAAGTAGCTATGTCAAGTTTATGCTTAATTTTACCACGAAATAAATATTGAAATTATGGCAAATGTTAGAAATCTAAAAAAAGATATTAATTACGTTTTAGGAGATATTATAGAAGCAGTTTATGTTTGGGAATATTCAAACACAGACAAAGACACGAAAAAAAGCGAGGCAATTATTGATGAAGCAATTGAAACTTTTGATGAATTAATAGCTAAGATAAACGCTAAAAACATTGAAAACCCAAAAGCACATTTCAAAGCTATTAATAATGAGCTTGAAACGAAGGGAAAAGCTTTAATTGATAAGATTAATAAATTGGGATAAAATTTTAACGGACTGCTTGCAAATAAATTTTTTGCGATTATATTTGCATCCGTTATTTCGCCGATGTAGCTCAGCTGGCTAGAGCAGCTGATTTGTAATCAGCAGGTCGTGGGTTCGAGTCCCTCCATCGGCTCTAAATAAAAAGACCTTCCATATGGAAGGTCTTTTTATTATACAGGCACGAAAGAACTATTCGTTTTCTTTTATATTTTTGATAAATTTCTCTAATTCCTTACCATATTTAGAATTTTTGACCTGCGGTGTTAATGAATTATTTATGGTATCCAGATACTTTACTTGGGCGTTATATATTTCAGAAAGTGCTAAATATGGCGCTACTTCGCTATCTTTATGATTCAATGCAAAGTTTACAGTGTATAAATATTTTTTTTTCAAACTATTATTGGCCTCTTTTAAAAGCATATTGAGTTTGGCTGTATCACCACGTTTTTGAGCTTCAAATTGTTCTTTTATCAATTCTAAATCTCTATTATTCATTTTAGAAATCATTGATTGATATTCTTCTAAAATTTCCTGCTGTTTCGAACCCTTTATTTTAGCATCAAAAACAAAATTTTTAAGTGTTGTGTTAATTTCTATAACACCTTTATCCGCGAAGAATTTAATTCTGTCTTTTTCAGTACTTTTTTTGTCTAAATCTAAAAAGAATATTTCCGGCGATTCTAAATCACTTGATAGTTCAAAACTGGAGTTTCCATTAATAACTAATGAATCTACCGTTATAAGTATAGTATCATGAGCTTTTTTTAGGTAAACAGTGCCCTTTTTTAATCCTTCTATATTAGCTTTTACAATTAAATCTTTCTTTTTTTTTCCACAGGCTACAATGAAAAGAGCAACAAATATTAAAGATAATTTCTTCATGAATCAAATATTTTTAGATGGGCAAATATCTTATAATTAAATTTTATATACTAATTAGAAAATCATATTTATTTATCTAATATTTGTTAAATATATCCCAAAATATTTTTTCAGTTTCAGTTTGGCATGCCTATTGATTTAAAAGTTGTAGTTACATTCACTAATAAAGTTTATTGAGTGGTTACTTTAAACTTAAGATTGTAATTCATATTTTTGGTTAGTTAGTTAGTAAAAAAGCACCTTTTATGAGGTGCTTTTTTTATTTACAGTACAATTTTTTACATAACCATTAGTCCTAAATATATGTATTTTGTCGATTATTTACAGTTAATCGATAGTAAATGTTAAAATAAAGTGTATTTCATCGATTTAATATGTATTTAATCGTTTAATAATATTTATTAATTATATATTTGGTGTGTACTAAATAACATACTTTTTAGTTCAATGGATTAATTAATTAATATTTGCATTATGTGTTGATATGGAGACCCCAAATCTAATAACATAATATAAAAAGCAAATTGAGAAAAAACCGAGTTTGAGGGAACTCGGTTTTTTTATGGAATGATCCGAAAAGTTAAATTAATTCGTTTTCCTATATCCTTTTTCGTTTTTGGTATTTGATGTAACCAGTTTTTTTGGGTTCCTTCTTTCATTACTAATAAACTGCCATGTTGAAGAGTCAATTTCGCTTTTTGGGTTTTATCAAATCTGTGTTTAAAATGGAATACACGTGCTTCACCAAAAGAAACAGAGGCGATAATAGGGTTTTCGCCTAGTTCCTTTTCATCATCGGCGTGCCAACCATTGCTGTCTTTTCCATCTCTATACAAGTTAGCCAAACAGCTGGTAAAATTAATTTTCGTTTCTTTTTCAATACGTTTCTTTATTTTGAGTAAATCACCTTCAAATGGGTGTGGAATCATTTCAATGTTGCTGTATTTGTAAGTGTTTTTGTTTTCTGCATAAAAAGCTGTTAAACGAGGTTGTAAATGGGTTTTGCCAAAAACGGTTATAGTATCTTGTTTCCAATTAATAGCGTTCAATAAATTTTTGAAATAATTATCTGCATCATTTTTGTTGAAGAAATTAGGATAATAGATAACCTCGGCATCTTTCATTTCTAAATTTATAGCACTTCCAAAGAGCATATTCTTTTATTTTCTAAATTAGCATAAATATGACAATTAATAAATACATAATTATAGTTTTATTGAGTCTAAGCTCCATGAATGCTTTTTCACAATTGGCTGATGGATTTGTTTATGTGAAAGATGTTATTCCTGATTTGGATGTGGAATTACGATATTTTACACCCAATAATTTTGTTGGAAAACCTATTGAAGGCTACCAATCCAACAAACTTATTTTAACCAAACAAACCGCAGAAGCTTTAAAATTGGTTCATGAAGCTTTACAGGATCAGAATTTATGTTTAAAGGTTTATGATGGTTACAGGCCACAACAGGCGGTTAATCATTTTGTTATATGGGCAAAGAAACTTAACGATACCGTGAACAAACACCTATTTTACCCCTATACAAAAAAAAGGCATTTGTTTAAGGAAGGCTATATAGCTTCAAAATCAGGTCATAGTCGTGGGAGTACTGTAGACTTAACCATTATAGATGGAAATACGGGAGAACCTATTGATATGGGAAGTCCTTATGATTTTTTTGGTAAAGAATCTTGGGTGGCGTTTGAAAAAATAACCGAAAAGCAAAAAGCCAACAGACAACTTCTACAAAACGTTATGACTAAATTTGGGTTTAGAAACTATCCTAAAGAATGGTGGCATTTTACTTTACGAGGAGAGCCATTTCCGAATACCTATTTTGATTTTCCTGTAAAATAAAAACTGCCTCCCTTAAGAAAGCAGTTTTCAATTTTGATTGATGAATGGTTTGATATTATTCTTGGTCTAATTTTTTTGTCATATGAAAGCCAATAAATAAAGCAGCACCAGCCATAAAGAAAATAACCGAAGGATAAATAGCATCCTCATCTAAAGTAGTGTATTGGCTTAAAAGCATGGCGATGAAAACACCAACACCAATACCCATTAACAATAAAGCTAAATTTAAAATAAGTACTTTCCAAATGGGCGCTGTATGACTTTTACCTCGCATGAAAATACTGGCGTCTGCACCTTTTTCTATAAGTGCTAAACGTTCTTTGTTTCTCGTGGATAAATAAAGATAAACCATTCCGAAAATGGCTGCAAAAAGACTAATGGGTATTAACATTTCCATAATTGTAGTTTTTAATTGATTAATTTTAATGTGTTCATAGCTTATGACGATATGTTTTTCATTTAGGTTACACTTTTATTAAAAAAAGTTTTTTCTATTATGATGTAACCTTTTTTTATAAATAGTCGTCTTAATTTAAAATGACCATCAACGACCAACACTATATCAACCTCTTTATTGAAGGCGATACCAATGCGTTTGCAGTATTGGTAAATCGTTACAAAGATTTAGTGTTTACGTTAACCTTAAGAATGCTTAAAAACAGGGAAGAGGCCGAGGAGGTAGCTCAAGATACATTTATAAAGGCCTATAAATCGTTGGCAAGGTTTAAAGGCGATTCTAAATTTTCAACATGGATTTATAAAATAGCTTATAATACCAGTTTAGATAGATTGAAGAAAACTAAAAAATATATGAATGATGTATCTATTGATGAGTTTACCGAACACCAAGTGAAAACCATCGATAATGCATTTGAAAAACTTGTAAATGCAGAGCGTGAACAAACTATTCAAGATTGTATGGCTTTATTGCCTAGTGATGATAGTTTTTTATTGACCTTATTTTATTTTGGAGAGTTATCTTTAGAAGAAATATCGGAAACCATTGGGTTAACACCCAACAATGTAAAAGTAAAGTTGTTTAGAAGCAGAAAAAAATTAGCTACTATCTTAAAACAGCGATTAGAACCTGAAATAATAGAATGTTATGAACGAAAACGCCAATAAATATTTAGACGATTTATCAAAAAAAGTAATGGCTCATGGTAAAGTTGAAAGTCCATCTTTTAATTTTACAGATGCTGTCATGTCTAAAATTGAAACGCTCAGTAAAAACCAAGCAACCATTTATAAACCGTTGATTTCAAAAAGAATGTGGTTTTTAATTTTAGTGGGGTTTCTGGCTCTATTTTCGTATGGCTTATTCTCTGGAAATAACGAAGAATCAATAGGTTGGTTAAATAAAATCGATTTCAGCATTTTATCTAATAATAACATTTCAAATACACTTTCTAGCTTTAAATTTTCAAAAACTTTAATGTATGCTTTAGTGTTTTTTGGATCGATGATTTGTTTACAAATACCTATTTTAAAACATTATTTTAATAAACGGCTTGAGTATTAATAATAAAGTAAAGTTTTAAAAAAATTCAGAGTTTTTTAGATGCATTTTTTTGCGCATTTGTTTAATGGTTAAAGTACTTCCGTCGTGGCTCCATCCTGGTGGACCAAAGGCATACATGAATTTGTGATATACACTGGGACTCTTTTTCATATCGTTCCAAATATCTTTATATTCATGAGTTAGTATTATTAAAGGATTGTAAGAATTGGGCGGTTTGGTAACACCGTATTCGATATCAATATCTTCATCTAATTCTTTCCAAGTTCCAAATAGTTTATCAAACATATTTAAAAATCCGCCGTGGTTTTTATCCATATATTCTATGTTTTTAGCATGATGTACTTGGTGCATGGTATGAGTATTAAAGACTTTTTCGATAATTCCCATTTTAGGCACATATTTAGAATGTAGTTGAAATTGCCAAAGCGCTTCTATCCCTAAACAAACAATAACCATTTCTGGCGGAAACCCAATTACAGGTAACCACATGTAAAACAAAGGTTTATATAAAATAGTAAACCAGCCATTTCTAACTGCTGTCCCCAGATTATAATTCTCTGAGGAATGATGCACAATGTGTGCCGCCCATAAAAAGCGAATCATATGGTTTTGTCTGTGAAACCAATAATAAGTAAAGTCATCTAAAAATTGGCAAGCTATCCAAACGTACCACGAATAACCAAAAGATTCCCAACCCAAAATATTGGTACGAACACCTTCAATTATAGGGTTACACAATTCATACAAATAATTGAATATGATAATGGCAGAAATCGTTTTTATTAGAGGTGCCAAAACCACAGAGCCAACACCCATAAATAAACTAGAACCCAAATCTTTCCATTTGTAAAGACTTTTATGACTTCTATCTTCGTGGGTTTTGCTATATGTAAGTTCAACTAAAATTAGGCCTAAAAAACAAGGAATACCATATACTAACGGATTTGTAAAATTCATTTATTTTTAAAATTTTAAAGACGTTAGAATAGGTATAATAATTTTAAAAGCGAATAATAATTTTAAAAGTGTTAGAATGGGGATAATAAGTAGAATTTTTCTGTTTTTTGTGAAGATACCTATAAATAATAAGAATTACTAGTTATTTAGTACCAACGCTTCTTTTTCTTTTTAGAACCTTCACTTTTTCTACCTTTTTTGTGCTTGCTTCCTGTTTTTTTAGATTTATGTACAACGGGTTTTGCTTTGGGATCTAATGGATAAGGATGATCCTCAACTACATCCATTTGAAGTTGAATAAGTTGTTGAATAGTTTGAACGTATGTTTTTTCATCTGCAGAACAAAATGAATACGAAGTGCCTGTTTTTCCAGCTCTAGCAGTTCTACCAATACGGTGTACGTAGGTTTCGGGTACGTTGGGTAAATCAAAATTTATTACCGCATCCAATTCGTCAATGTCAATTCCTCTAGCGGCAACATCAGTGGCTATTAAAATGTTTACATAGCCATTTTTAAACTTGTTTAAAGCTTCTTGCCTTAAATTTTGGGTTTTATCACCGTGAATACTCTCTACTTTATAACCGTTTTTCACAAGGGTTTGCTCTAATTTATCGACTCCAAATTTGGTTCGCCTAAAAATTAAAATACTGCCTTTAATAGTATTTCTTAACAGGTGTAAGCACAATTCTATTTTGTTCCGTTTAGGAACATAATACAATACTTGGTTAACGTTTTTTGAAGTAGATGAATTTGTTGATACCTCAATACGTTCAGGTTTTTTTAAAATGGTATGGGCCAATTGCTCGACCTTGTGGGATATGGTTGCTGAAAATAACAGTATTTGCTTTTCTTTTGTGCAAAGGCGTTCTATCTTTTTCACATCGTCAATAAAACCCATATCTAACATTAAATCGGCTTCGTCTAATACCAATGTCTCCACATAATCAAGGTTAACTAAATCTTGCTTGTGCAAATCGAGCAACCTACCCGGTGTGGCAATTAAAATATCGATACCCTTTTTTAAAATATCTTTTTGGGGTTCTATGGAAGTACCTCCATAAATAAGCGCAGTACGTAAATTGGTATATTTACCATAGGTTTCAAAATTCTCTTGAATTTGAACAGCAAGTTCTCTAGTAGGGCTTACAATTAAAGCCTTAATTTTCTTTCCATTTTTTGGTGCATCTTGGTAATCGAAAAGTAATTGCAAAATAGGAAGCGCAAAAGCAGCTGTTTTACCAGTTCCCGTTTGGGCAGAAACAATAACATCTTTTTTGTTTAAAACAACAGGAATGGTTTTTTCTTGAACTATGGTTGGGTTTTCGTATCCTGCTTCAGCAACAGCTCTTAAAATAGGTTTATTTAATTGTAAGTCTTTAAACGACATATATTCGATGAATTTTGGCAAAGATAAGTTATTCCACATTAGGTAATTTATAACTTTTGTAAGCACCCCATAAACCAAATATAGAAAGTATTAAAACAACCCCCTCAATCGAAATTAATGATACTAAGGCACTTAAGCCTCCAGTGATTAAAAGTATAAGGCCAATTACGGTGTTGCTTACCGAAACGTAATCTGTTCTTTTATTTCCGGTTGCCATATCTACGATATAGGTTTTTCTACCTAACCTAACGCCACCATGTGCAATTCCCAGAATGAAAAATGCTAAGGGGTATATCCAATTAATTTGTCTAACTGAATCAAAATATGAAATAATTATAAAAGTTATAATTCCTAAAAAAGAAGCCATTAATACTCCAATTGCCATCACATTTTTACTGGATTTATCAGCAAGTTTTCCCCAAATGGGTGAACTTATAATGGAAGCGATACCTCTTGCTATGATAAATAATCCCAACAAATAGCTTTCTTTTCCAATATATTCCTGAGCCAATAGAACGTAGTATGGAGCCGTTAGTGCAGAGCACAACAATAATGAACGAGCGATGACAAAATCTCTTAAAGATTTATCCGTTTTTAATAAACTGAATTTAGAGAGTGTGTTAAATTCAGTCTTGTTGTCACTTACTGTTTCCCCGGGAAATTCTTTAATTCTTGAATAAATTATTGCTGATACCAACCAAGTTGCCGAGGCAAAGAAAATAATACTGCTGTAAAACGAAATGGTGGCATCACTTTTTGATTTATAGAGAATATAAAGTCCTGCTATTAAAACTAAAACACCAGAGACTGAAACCGTATAGCCTTTTAATTTGCCTCGTCTGGTTTTCGGAATGGTTTTGCCAGTAACATCTTTTGAGGATAATGAGCAAATGCTTCGAGATAAACTAAAAATAATTATGGCTAAAATAATCAACCAACCTGCCAATGCACCCTCAAAATTTAAAGCAATAATACCAATACTTGAAATTGACAAAAACTGTAAAAAAGAACCAACAACCCAAAGCCATTTTCTTATAGCTTGTTTGTTTACATAATTAACCAATATGATTTGTGGTATCATAGATCCCGATTCTCTTATCGGAACTATTAAACTTATTAAGTATACAGGTGAGTTGATATAACTCATTAACCAAGTTAACACCGTTTTTGGGTTGCTTAAAGTATCACCTAGTTTAGTCATAACGTTACTGAACATGATGATAAAGTAATTTTTTGGTACGTGTTTACATGCTTCCTCTGTAATATCCAAACAAACCCGATTCTCCTTTTCGTTATTTAAGTATCGATAAAGTTTTTCTAACATGTGCAGTCTCGTAATTTTTTATTGAAATAATAATATTTATAAAAAGGACTTTAATTTATCACGCTTTTTTTGCGGTAAAGCCAGGCTGTTTGAGGCTATTTTTAGTAAAGTTTTATCTTTTTGTTTGGCATGTATTAATTGAAATAATTGAGCCACGCTTAAACTGTTTTCTGGTCTTTCAACAAGTTTAAATTCGTCATCAATATTCACGTATCCCTCTTCCAAAATACTTAAATAAGTACCACCAAAACCGTGTTCAATAAACTGCTTAATAACATGCTGTGTACCAAATTTATGACCCAACTTATAACAAGGTTCACGGTATTGCGAAATTCTAACTAAGGCTTCACCAACTTTATAAACATCACCTAAAAGTACTTTGGTTTCATCAAAATCGGAAACCGTTAAGTTTTCGCCAAACATGCCATAGGTCCAATCTAAATTAGGGTATAGTTTTTTCCAGTAAGGATATTGCTCTTCCGAAAACATGTAACAGGCTTTAAACTCGCCACCATGGTGAACTCTATCGGTAACTTCATCACCCTTTACATCGTTTTCAGTTAAGTAAATGGGTTTGGTGGTAGGCTTTTTATAAATACCTGTGCTTTCCTCTTTGCCATTCCAAATAAAAGTAACTGGTTTGGCGATGTTTGTGGAGATAATTTTCATGGTTATGTAAAACTTATCAAACTAATTTAGATGAAAAATTTTATAAACCAATAAAAAAACCACTTCATTTGAAGTGGTTTCAATCAAAATTATTATTTAGGTCTTTTATGATTTAACAGTTTTTAAAATCACTTTTAACTCAATATCATCATTGATGAATTTATCACCTAAATTATCAAAGAATGATTTAGATCCATATTTTACGTTCCATTTTGAACGGTCAATAGTAAAAGTTTCACTAATTAATGTCAAACTATCACCATCTTTAGCTACAGCTACTGGAAAGGTAATATTGTTTGTTGCATCTTTTAAAGTTAAGTTTCCAGAAAGCATCATGTTGCCCTCAACTTCCTCTAAACTTGTGATTTCAAAATTTGCAGTCGGGTAAGTTTCAACATCAAAAAAATCAGCACTTTTTAAATGTCCAACCAAATCAGCATTCCCTTTTTCTTCTGCTGGAATATCTAAATTCACAATGGAGCCCATATCTATTTCGAAAGAACCTCCGGTGATTTCTCCATCTGTTGTGTTTATAACTCCTTGTTTTAGGGCTATGGTACCATTGTGGGAACCGGTAGGCTTAAAACCTTTCCATTCAATGGTTGAGGCATCCAAGTTTGCATTATAAGTTAACTCAGGTGTAACTGTCATAACTTCTTCTGCAGCAGTTGTTTCAGCTTCTTTTGCCTTGTCTTTGCAAGAAATGATTGAAGTTGATAGAACTGAAATAAATAAAATAATAAATAAGTTTTTCATCTTTTAAATTTTAGTTTGAGTTACAAAAGTACAAATTTTGTTTCATCAAATAAAAAAAAAGTTAAACAAAATTAATTTAAAATATTTTAATGACATTATGGCATTTTAACAATAATGGCAGTACTTTTGCCAACTAATTTAAATATTGCAAAAATTTTATTTCGCGATGAGTAAAAAGGACAAAAAACAAGATATAGAACAAGAAAAAGTTGAAACGTCACAAACAGAAACAGTTGAAGTCGACAAGCAACAGGCCGAAAATCAATCGGTTGAAGAAAAATTAAAAGATCAAGTACAACAAGAAAAAGATAAATTTTTAAGACTTTTTGCTGAGTTCGAAAACTATAAAAAACGCACATCCAGAGAGCGAATCGAGTTATTTTCTACAGCTAGCGAGGATGTAATGAAAACCTTATTACCTGTACTAGATGATTTTGAGCGGGCTTTAAGTCATATAGAAGAAGATAAGGAAGCTGAAGAATTAAGAAAAGGAGTGTTATTAATTTACCAAAAATTAATTAATACTTTAGAACAAAAGGGTTTAAAGGCAATAAAAATAGAAAAGGGAGATGCTTTTAATGCTGATAATCATGAAGCTATTACGCAAATACCAGCGCCCTCGGAAGATTTAAAAGGAAAAATTATTGATGTGATTGAAAAGGGATATAAATTAGGTGACAAAGTCATTCGTTTCCCTAAAGTTGTAATCGGACAATAAGTTTAAGGTATGGCAAAAAGAGATTATTACGAAGTACTAGGAATTAGCAAAAGCGCATCGGCGGCAGAAATTAAAAAGGCATACCGTAAAAAAGCCATAGAGTTTCACCCTGATAAAAACCCGGATGACAAAGCAGCTGAAGCCAATTTTAAAGAGGCTGCTGAGGCCTATGAGGTTTTAAGTAATCCTGATAAAAAAGCACGTTATGACCAATTTGGCCATCAAGCTTTTGAAAATGGAGGTGGTTTTGGAGGTGGTGGCATGAATATGGATGATATATTCAGTCAATTTGGTGATATTTTTGGAGGTGCTTTTGGCGGCGGATTTTCTGGATTTGGCGGCGGCGGTGGCCAGCGCCGAGTAAAGGGTAGCAACCTTCGTATTCGTGTTAAACTTACTTTAGAAGAGGTTGCAAATGGTGTTGATAAAAAAGTAAAGGTAAAGCGTAAAGTACAAGCTCCAGGTACAACTTATAAAACCTGCCCAACTTGTAACGGAAGCGGTCAAGTTACTCGAATTACTAATACTATATTAGGTCGTATGCAAACTTCTTCACCATGCAATGTGTGTGGTGGTGCCGGGCAAACTATCGATAAAAAACCTGCTGATGCAGATGCACAAGGTTTGAAAATTGCTGAGGAAACTGTTTCCATAAAAATACCAGCAGGGGTTGTAGATGGTATGCAACTTAAGGTATCTGGAAAAGGAAATGAAGCCCCAGGTAATGGAATTTCTGGAGATTTAATTGTGGTTATCGAAGAAGAACAGCACGAAAAATTACAGCGAGAAGGTGATAATTTGCATTACGATTTATATATAAGTTATCCAGATGCTGTTTTGGGTACATCAAAAGAAATTGATACTGTTACTGGGAAAGTTCGTATAAAAGTAGAGGCTGGTGTGCAGTCTGGTAAGATTTTGCGCTTAAGAGGGAAGGGAATTCCTAGTATTAATGGTTATGGTAAAGGAGATTTATTGGTGCATGTAAATGTATGGACGCCTAAAACTCTAAATAGAGAACAAAAAGAATTTTTTGAGAGTATGAAAGATGATGATCATTTTTCACCAAAACCAGAAAGTTCCGATAAATCTTTCTTCGAAAAAGTTAAGGATATGTTTTCTTAATTAAAAATAATTTAATCAATTATAAAAATTCCGTTAGATAACGGAATTTTTTTGTTTTTGAGCCAACTTATCTAATAGTTTTACTTTTATTATTAAAAAAAAAACTATATTTGAACATCACTAATTTAGTTTAGTGATAATTTTTCTTTTTCATAGCAATTTTTTTCCCATCCTTAATTTGCGTTAAGGGTGGGTTTTGTTTTTATATTGTTTTGTACTCAAAACAGGATTTTTAATCTTGTGATATTATTATTATTTGTACTAAAATCGTTAAGTATGTCAATCTACATTTAATATATTTACACACATAATAGTTAATTTAAAACACGGATGAGTAACTTACTTGAAGTTCATGAGGTTTCAAAAAATTTTGGTGATTTTAAGGCCTTAAACGATGTTTCCATTACAGTTCCTAAAGGAAGTATTTTTGGATTATTGGGGCCAAATGGCGCAGGAAAAACCACACTTATACGAGTAATTAATCAAATCACTATGCCCGATAGTGGAACCGTTAAATTAGACGGGGAAATATTGAATGAAAAACATATTAGGGATATCGGTTATTTACCTGAAGAACGCGGTTTGTATAAATCAATGAAAGTAGGTGAACAAGCTTTATATCTAGCGCAATTAAAAGGGTTGAGTAAAGCTGAAGCCAAAACACGTTTAAAATATTGGTTTGAGCGCTTGGAAATTGGCGATTGGTGGAACAAGAAAATTCAAGAACTTTCAAAAGGAATGGCTCAAAAAATTCAGTTTGTGGTTACGGTTTTACATCAACCAAAACTATTGATTTTTGATGAACCTTTTTCTGGCTTTGACCCCATAAATGCCAATTTAATAAAAGATGAAATATTGCGCTTACGTGAGGAAGGTGCCACGGTTATTTTTTCCACCCACCGAATGGAATCCGTTGAAGAACTGTGTGATGATATTGCCTTGATACACAAGTCGAATAAAATATTGGATGGTAAATTAGTGGACGTTAAGCGCCAATATAAAATAAATACTTTTGAGGTTGGTATTCGAGCTAATAATAAAGAAATGCTTCAAAAAGAGTTGTCAGAAAAATTTAAGGTTTCAATAGCCAATTTCAAAACTTTGGAAGACGAATTAAAGCTTAATATTAGGCTTAATGATAATAGCCCCAATGATTTGTTAAGCTATCTTACTACTAAAGGTGAGGTTTCACATTTTGTAGAATTGATACCTAGCGTTAATGATATTTTTATTCAAACCGTAAAGAATAATTAAAGAAATGAACCATTTACCACTCATTATAAAACGTGAATATTTAACTAAGGTTAAAAACAAGTCCTTTATAGTTATGACTATTTTGAGTCCGATGATTTTCATTGCACTTATATCGGTTGTTGCTTATTTATCGCAATTAAATAATGATAAAGTTCGCACTATTTCCATTTTAGACGAATCTGGACTTATTCAAAATACCTTTAAAAATTCCAATAACACAAAGTATAATATCTTGCAAAACATGTCTTTGGAAGACGCCAAAGCCATAGTAAAAGAAACTTCTTCTTATGGTTTACTGTATATCAATAAATCGAGTGATGTCGATGCTATTTCTAACAATATAAAATTTTATTCTAAGGAATCCCCATCACTTACTTTAATGTCAAACCTTGAAAGCCAACTAGAAAAAAAGCTCACCAATATAAAACTTCAAGAACAGGGTGTTGATGTTAATATGATTAATGCCTCTAAAGTGAATATCGACATAGCTCAAGAAAGTTTTGAAGGTGAAAAAACCTCTAAAATAGATAGTGTGGTAAAGTTGATTTTTGGGGGCGCTGCTGGTTATTTGTTGTTCATGTTTATTATCATATATGGTAATATGATCATGCGAAGTGTTATTGAAGAAAAAACGAGTAGAATTATAGAAGTTATTATTTCTTCGGTAAAACCAGTTCAACTAATGTTGGGTAAAATTATTGGAACCTCTTTAGCAGGAATTACCCAATTTGTAATATGGATTATCTTAGGCGGTTTATTAATGACCATAGTTTCTATGGTTTTTGGAATAGATATGATGCAAAGTCCACAACAGGATATGCTTCAACAAGCTATGGAAACGACTACGGTTAACTCAAAAATTGAAAACATTTTAACAGCTTTTTATAATTTACCAATAACCAATTTAATCGTTGCATTTATTTTATTTTTTATAAGTGGCTATTTATTATTTAGTTCACTTTATGCAGCTATTGGAGCTGCTGTTGACAATGAAACCGATACACAACAATTCATGTTACCTATTATTATGCCTTTAGTATTGGCGGTATATATTGGTATATTTACAGTTATTGAAGATCCACATGGTACAGTGTCCACAGTATTTTCGTTTATACCATTAACATCGCCAGTGGTTATGCTGATGCGTATTCCATTTGGTGTACCCATATGGCAGCAATTGGTTTCGTTGTTATTATTGATAGGAACTTTTATGTTAACCGTTTGGTTTGCAGCTAAAATATATAGAGTAGGTATTTTAATGTACGGTAAAAAACCTAGTTATAAAGAGTTGATTAAATGGATTAGATACTAATATGAATCAGGAAACAGAGAAAATTGAAAAAATAGAAGAGGTTATTAAGGAAAGCACCATTTGGGAGAAAATTGTAGAATTTCTAGAATTTAAAATCATTGATTTTAAAACTGGTACTGGGGTAAATGAACATGATATTGTCCTTAAGGTTAAGTACGTTTTGTTAGTAGCTGTTGTTATGATAGCCACAACATATCTTTTAAGATGGATTAAAAGACTAGTAACTCGAAAAATGCCCAAAGAGGATAGAGTTAAGTTTAATACCGTTTTTTCATTTGCAAGATGGATAATTTATATTATCGTTATGCTTATAGTATTCGATTCGATAGGCATAAACGTAACAGCTGTTTTTGCTGCATCTGCAGCATTATTAATCGGGGTAGGTTTAGCATTACAAACACTGTTTCAAGATATTATTTCTGGTATTTTTATTTTGATTGATCAAACTGTTCATGTGGGCGATATTTTAGAAATAGATGGCAAGGTAGGACGCGTAGAAGAAATTAAATTAAGAACTACCAGAGCCGTCACCATTGATAATAAGGTTTTAGTCATTCCAAATCATTTATACTTAGAAAACAGTTTGTATAATTGGACTCAAAATGGTACCACAACCAGAGAATCTGTTGAAGTTGGCGTGGCTTATGGCAGTGATGTGCAGTTAGTAAAAAAACTATTGATTCAGGCTGCTAGTTCACATCCTGAGGTCGTAAGCGAGCCAGAACCTTCTGTCGTTTTTATGGATTTTGGTGACAGTTCATTAAACTTTAAAATCATTTTTACAATAAATGATAGTTTTAAGGCGCAATTTCCAAAAAGTGATATTCGTTTTGAAATCGATAGGTTATTTAGGGAAAATAATGTAACAATACCTTTCCCACAAAGAGATATTCATATTATTCAAAAACCTGATCAAAACATTCAATTTAAGAATAATACTGATGGCCGATAAATCACGCTACTAAATCATGACTAATAGAAAAAGGGGGTTAATTTTAATGATTTTTGGAGTTTTTATTACCCATTTTTCAATAGCTCAACTAACGGATTTAGCAAGATTGGAATATTCTTTTATACCTAAAAGTAATTCGGAGGACCAATATACTCGTTTAAGAGCCCTTTTAAATTATCCAATTGAGCTAAAAAAAGATGATTATTTTATAATAGGCGCAGAGTATAACCGCATTTTATTAAACCTTGAAGATGATTATCCGTTTGATACTTCTGGGTTAAATAAAATCCATGTAATTGATTTAAATCTAGGTTACACTTTTAAATGGAATGAAAACTGGCGATTTGGTGTAAAATTCAATCCTAGAATAGCATCTACATTAACGAAACAATTATCTTCAGATGATTATTTTATGAATGGTGGTATCTTTTTTATTAATGATAAAAAAGCGGATGTGAATCTTAAACGCCCATATCGATTAATTTTAGGATTGACCTACAATGCCACAACTGGTCTGCCTTTCCCGTTGCCTTTTGTTAGTTATTTTAGAGAAATCAATGAAAAATGGAGTTTTAACGCGGGAGTACCTAAATCTAATCTTAAATATACGTTTGACGAAAAAAATAATTTACAGGCTTTTATTGCGTTGGATGGTTATTTAGCACATTTACAAGAACCAGCCATCGTCAATGGTGAAAGTGTTGATAATGTTTCCTTATCTGTTGCTGTTGGTGGGCTTGGATATGAATATTGTTTTACTAAACATTTAGTGGCTTATCTGTATTCAGGTTATACATTGAGATTAAATAATGTATTGAGGAACAAAAATAGAGATGAAATTTTTAAATTAGACGATGTCAATGCGTTCTATTTACGAACAGGAATTAAATTCAAAATATAAAGATGTCAAAAATATTAGTAATTGAAGACGAAGCGGCTATTAGACGTGTATTGCTAAAAATTCTTTCAGAAGAAAATGATGCTTACCAAGTTGAAGAAGCTGAAGATGGCTTAGTAGGAATTGAAAAAATAAAAAATGACGATTTCGATTTGATACTTTGCGATATAAAAATGCCAAAAATGGATGGCGTTGAAGTATTGGAAGCTGTGAAAAAACTAAAACCAGAAATACCAATTGTGATGATTTCGGGTCATGGAGATTTAGATACTGCAGTGAATACTATGCGATTGGGTGCATTTGATTATATTTCAAAACCACCAGATTTAAATCGGCTTTTAAATACCGTTCGCAATGCGTTAGATAGAAAGGAATTGGTTGTTGAAAATAAAATCCTAAAGAAAAAGGTAAGTAAAAAATATGAAATGATCGGAGAGAGTGAAGCCATCTCGCAAATAAAGGATATTATTGATAAAGTAGCCCCGACTGATGCCCGAGTGTTGATTACAGGGCCAAATGGCACAGGAAAGGAATTGGTGGCACATTGGCTACATCAAAAAAGTGAGCGAGCCAAAGGTGCCATGATTGAAGTGAATTGTGCGGCTATCCCGTCTGAGTTGATTGAAAGTGAATTGTTTGGTCATGTTAAAGGAGCTTTTACAAGTGCCGCAAAAGACAGAGCCGGAAAATTTGAAGCAGCTAACGGAGGTACGATTTTTCTGGATGAAATAGGAGATATGAGTTTATCCGCCCAAGCTAAAGTGCTCCGCGCGTTACAAGAAAGCAGAATACAGCGTGTCGGAAGTGATAAGGATATCAAGGTAGATGTTAGGGTTATCGCAGCAACTAATAAAAATTTACAAAATGAAATTGAAGAAGGTAGATTCCGTGAAGATTTATATCACAGGCTAGCTGTCATTTTAATTAAAGTACCTGCTTTAAACGAAAGAAGAGAAGATATTCCTATGCTAATTAATCACTTTTCTGAAAAGATTTCGGAAGAGCAAGGGACTACCAAAAAATCATTTTCTGATAAAGCTGTTAAATTACTTCAGGAATATAATTGGACAGGAAACATAAGAGAGCTACGTAATGTTATTGAGCGCTTAATCATTTTAGGAGGAAGTGAAGTTAGTGAACAAGATGTTAAGGCTTTTGCCAGTAAATAAAACAAAGCCCACAAAATTAATTTTGTGGGCTTTGTTTTTAATTTCGTTTAGTCGTTACAAGCATTTAATTCTCGTAAATAGTTAGATGTTAATGTTTTAAGGTTGTTGTTGTAATGCGTTTTAATTTCTTTAATACTTTTCATGAATAAAGCTTCTGAAGGATTGTTAACACTTATAGTGTTATGATTGCAATTACAAACTTTAAGAGTTTCATTGTAAGTTTTTATATTTTCAGAAATAGCGGCTTCAAAGGAAAGAATTAATTGTTCCTTTTTAAGTTTTAATTCTTCTTTCTTTTGTTCTTCTAATTGGATTTTAATTTTTTCCTGTTTGAGTTTTAGTGCTTCTTGCTGCTTTCTTAAATTTAACTGCTCATCTTGTAAATCAGAAACTTGTCTGTTTTCGGAGGTGGCAATTTCGTTACTATAGTTGGTAACAGAGCATTTGTCTACAGTTATGATACATTCTTTACTTAAATCTCTCGCTCTTTTTACATAAAAGCGTCCGTCTTCATAGGTTTGAGTATCTTCAACTTTTGCCAATAAATCAGTGCTTTTGTTGGCAAGAACTAGAGCTGTTTCGCAGTCACAATTCTTTAATGATTTTTTTGAAAGGTTGAATGATTCCAAAGATCGGTTTGCATAATATTTCAAGTGACTTATATTATTGGCTTCATAAGCATCTTTTACGTGCGAATAAGCGTTTACTAGGTATGAGTTGGCATCATCACAATCGGACTGCGCCTGAACAGTAAATATGGTTGAAAGACATAGTAATAAAAAAACTTTTTTCATGAGATTTGGGGTTGGTTAGACATGTAGGTAAAGCGAAAGTATTAAAAACATTATAATTACATATGTATTTCATCGAAAATATGGATTTACTATATTTATGAAATATTATAAATTCAAAACATGGAAGAAGTAAACACAGATATTTACAAGGTAAATTCACACATATCGTTAAAAAACTCTGAAACCAAAGTGGTTATTGAAAACGCGGAAAGAGAACTAAGAAAAATAAGAAAGAAATTAGGAAACTTGCAAAACACCATGTATGCCCACAACAAATATGCCGTATTGGTTTGTTTGCAAGGTATGGATACCTCGGGTAAAGATAGTTTGGTACGAGAGGTTTTCAAGGATTTTAATGTTAGAGGGGTGGAATCCCATAGTTTTAAAGTGCCAACGGAACTGGAGCTTGGACATGACTATTTATGGCGTCACTATTTAGTATTGCCAGAACGTGGTAAATTTGGGGTTTTTAACAGAACACATTACGAAAACGTATTGGTAACAAGAGTGCACCCGAACTATATTTTGAATGAAAATATTCCAACCATCAATTCGGTTGAAGATATTGACGATGCTTTTTGGAACCAACGTTTTGAACAAATCAATAATTTTGAAAAACATATAGCCGAAAACGGAACGATTATTTTTAAATTCTTTTTAAATCTTTCAAAAGGAGAACAAAAAAATAGATTGTTAAGGCGTTTACGTAAGCAAGAAAAGAACTGGAAGTTTTCTCCAGGTGATTTGAAGGAACGCAAACTTTGGGATCAATACCAAGAATGTTACGAAGATGCTTTAAATAGAACTTCAAAACCGCATGCGCCTTGGTACACCATTCCTGCCGATGACAAACCAACTGCCAGATATTTGGTAGCTAAAACCATGTATGATACCTTGAGCAAATACACCGACATTCAAGAGCCAGAGTTGGATGATGATATCAAAGCTAACCTACAATTGTATAGACAACAGCTTAATAGTGAATAGTTTTTGTTTATTTTATTACGCTTTTCGTTGTCTCTTTTAATGTTGCTTCCAAAGAAGTCCATAAAAAATGTCGCTATAATTGTAAACGCAACCCTCGATTATTGTTAACACAATTTTATGCCTTTATTTAATAGTAAATTTTAGAGAAATACTATCTTTAAAATTATAAAATACACCTATGAATAAATTATTATTTACTGTAATCACTTTAAGTTCCATTTTATCATTTTCTCAAACTGATGAAGAAGTTTTTCGGACTATTTACACCCAATCGCTTACCAATGGAAAAAGTTACGAATGGCTAAATCATTTATCTAATCAAATAGGAAGCAGGTTGTCGGGGTCTTTGGGCGCAGAAAAGGCAGTGGCTTACACCAAAGAAGAACTCGATAAATTAGGTTTGGATAAAGTTTGGCTTCAACCCGTTATGGTACCCAAATGGGTAAGAGGTGCCAAAGAGTTTGCTTTTATTGAAAGTGAACCTGGAAAAACCACCAATGTCAATATTTGTGCATTGGGAGGTTCTGTTGCAACTCCCGCATTAGGTATAAAAGCCAACGTCGTTGAGGTTAAAAATTTTGAAGAACTTGAAAAGCTTGGTAAAGAAAATATTGAAGGTAAAATAGTGTTTTATAATCGCCCGATGCAACCCGATTTAATTCACACTTTTGAAGCTTATGGAGGTTGTGTAAACCAACGTTATCAAGGCGCTGTTGAAGCTACAAAATATGGTGCTGTAGGCGTTATTGTACGCTCCATGAACTTAAGATTAGACGATTTACCGCATACAGGAGCTATGACCTACGAAGATTTACCTGTTGAAAAGCGTATTCCCTCTGCTGCTATTAGTACCAACGATGCTGAGTTATTAAGTACCATGTTAACTCTTAATAATAATATTCAGTTTTATTTTAAACAAAGCTGTAAGCAATTAGCTGATGTACAATCTTATAATGTGATTGGGCAAATTACGGGTAGTGAGTTTCCAAATGAATTTATGTTAGTTGGTGGACATTTGGATTCTTGGGATTTAGGCGATGGTTCGCATGACGATGGTGCAGGTGTGGTACAATCCATGGACGTTTTAAGATTATTAAAAGAGTCAGGTATCAAACCAAAGCGAAGTATTCGTGTGGTATTATTTATGAATGAAGAAAATGGTTTGCGTGGTGGTAGAAAATATGCTGAAGTTGCCAAACAAAAAGATGAAAACCATGTATTTGCTTTGGAGAGCGATTCAGGAGGCTTTACACCTCGTGGGTTTAGTTTTGACTGTAATGATGCCAGTTTTAATCAAGTATTAAGTTGGCAACCCTTGTTTAAACCCTATTTGATTCATTATTTTGAGAAGGGTGGAAGTGGTGCTGATATTGGTCCGTTAAAGTCTGAGACCACAGTATTAGCCGGTTTACGTCCAGATTCTCAACGTTATTTCGATCATCACCATGCGAGTAATGATATCTTTGATGCCATCAATAAAAGGGAGTTGGAGCTTGGTGCTGCCACTATGACGGCTTTGGTTTATTTATTCGATAAGTATGGTGTGAACCCTATCTCTAGTTCAGAAACTATTAAGAATTAATTGTTTAAATTTATGAAGGAGATTTTTCTAACATTAGCTCTGATAACATCATTCATTACGATGGCGCAGGAAGAACAAAAATTACCATATTACGAAATACCTGAAGAAGCTGAAACTTATACCGCAGGAACCGTTGCCTCAAGAATGATGGATGGATTGGGATTTCGATATTATTGGGCAACAGAAGGTTTAAGAGCAGAAGACTTAAGTTTTAAAGCCAGTGAATCTGGAAGAACCAGCGAGGAAACTATTGACCATATTTTAGGGTTGTCAAATTTTATTTTAAACAGTATCTCTGATACGGGAATTAAGAGTAGTGAAGAAGTTTTTACTTTTGAAGAAAAACGAATTCAGACACTTTTAAATATTGAAAAAGCTTCCAATATTTTAAAGGAAATAGACGATTTATCAAAATTTGATAATGATAGATTCCCATTCTGGAATATCATTAATGGTCCAATTTCTGATGCCTTATGGCATTGCGGACAAGTGGTTATGTTGCGTCGCGCTTCAGGGAATCCGTTTAATTCGAAAGCTAGCGTTTTTTCAGGGAAGGTTAGGGAATAACACCGAAATTATTTTCTGTAATAGAAAGAATTTTTCCTTAAGATCTTATTTTTATAACCTTCAAAATATATCGGGAAAGACACGTTTTTTCCTTTAAAAACAACAAAGTGCAAGTGAGGTGTGGTTGTAAAACCAGTTAAACCAGACAATGCAATGGGCTGTCCAGCTTCAACATAATCTCCCACTTCTACAAGCGCACCATTAAAATCAATATGTGCGTAATCTGCAATGGTACCATCATCATGTAAAATATTTATTTTGTTTGCATATTTAATGAAATCCCTTGTTTTACCATGTTTTTTGGAATCTTCTTTCACATAAAACACCTTGCCATTTCTGGCAGCAGTTATGGTATCACCTATTTCAAGATTGAAATCGATAGCAAATTTAGAGTGCGGTAAATTATGTGAAAATTTCCCACCAAAACTCTGTATAACCTTATACTTTTTGTTTTTTGGAAATGGCAGTTTAAATAGAAAATCTTTATCTAATTTTATACTTTTTGAATCGCCAAACGAACCTTTGGACTCTACAAATTCATTAATATCTATTTTTGATGTGTCTTTGATTACAGATAAGGGAAATTTAAAGACATTAAAGTTGGTATCGTTCGCTTTGATTAAAATCTCGCTTTTGTAATTAAAACTTATGTTTTTCTCATTCTTTGGTTTGAATGAAAACTCTATGGGGCATAAAAATGGATTAATTAAATCTATAACTACAGAGTCTTTTATAATTCTTTTTATAGAGCTTACGTTTTGCGCTTTTAAATTGTAGCTAATACTTAATAAAAATAAGAATATCAATGCTTTAAGCCTGTTTTGAATTTTTACCTTTGGCATAAAACTAAACGTTAATTTAAGAATCTTTAATACTTTAATTTTTGTTTTTTTTTGACTCCTTTTTCATTTTTATAAATCCAGTAACCAACCTTACCCCCAATCTCGCAAAAAGGATTATGGCTATAACCATAACAATATCAAATCCATTCATCTTAGAAAGGTAAGATTTTCTAATTTTAATTTTTTTTAGAAAATGTTAATTTTTCAATGGAAGTTTTTCCAGTTGGCTTTAATTATCTCTTTTCATACCATTTATTAGTCGATAAGGCTCTAAAATGCAGATTTCAACTGTGCAATTTCGCCAATGGCCAATTTCATGTGGTTAGTGTATTTGCCTTAAGTAATAAGTGTTGACGGATGGTTCTGAAGAATTTGATCATGGAATTAATGTTAATCACTTAGTGATTATTTGTGTTCTTTAAGGTACAAATTAATGGAATCTATACTTTCCAAAGTCGATTCCATAATTTTTTGGTAGGCCCAGTTCCACCGATTAATCCTAGATTTTCTCAACAATATATAATCGTTGAATTCTTTGGATTTTATAGTTGTCTCATAGTCAATAACGGATGGTTCAATATCAAAGTCTTTCGAATTAGGATTTTTTTGAATTTGAAATTGGGATTTTTGTAAAGGAATAGCTCTAAATTCAATAAAGTTCTTGTCTTCCATTGATAAAAGATCTAAATAAAAACGAGAACTATGATAATGTGCATTGATCTGTTTACGGAGATTGTCATTAAAGGGAATTTGAACATTTCCTTCTTTAATGGTTTCTATAGCTTTGGTGTTTTGGATAAAATAAACGCTACCAAAAAGAAATAAATTGCCGTTTTCTTTCAAGTTTTGTGGGTCATTTAAGACCAATTTAACCGATTCATCAAAACGTTTTATCCTTTTAAATTGAACATTCATAAAAGTTGTGTCCAACTTCAAGTCTTCAACCAGTTCACGAAGCATTTTTAGTTCGTACGCCTTGTTGATGCGATTTTGGTTCCAATTATTAATTTGCAAAGCAATCAAAATACCAATAACTACCAAAATAATTTCGCCTAAGGCGTATTTTAAATAGCGGGCTGATTTTGAGTTTTCCATAATGATGGTGTGGCGTATTTGGCTAAAGAATTTAATCATAAATTATTATTTAGTTTCAATTCTTTGTCAATTAAATCCAATAACTCAACAATATTTGATTTTAGTCCCTCATAATGAAAGTTGATGATAAGATTTGTCCAATTTCTATTTGTTTTTAAGTAGTAAATGAATTCTTTGTCATTTTTTAATGCTTCAACATCTCTCGGTTTTAGACTTCCTGGATAACCTTTGCTATTGAGGTCATAATTTAAGCCTTCTTCAAATCTAGTAGGAAAAATATGTTGTATTCCTAACCAATAGTTTTCTATAAAGTCATTTTCGGATACAGCAAAAAAACGATAGCGTGAGTCATAGACATCGACTATCTTTTTTTGTAATGATTTGTTTGAAATAATATTTACCCCTTTTGCTTTTAGTGATTCGAAAGCACTTGTCGAATAGACAAAACGCGTAACAAAGAAAGCATCGGCGAAGAGTGTACTCAATGTATCTATATTTACATCGATATCAGGTTTTAAAAAGATTAAAATGGAATCGCAGGCGGCAAGGCCTTTGATATGCTGTTTTATATTGTATTCAATATCTGATAGATCTGAGGATAAAGACTCTTTAAAGGATTGAAGCATTTCTGTTTCAAAGGCTTTTTCCTTACGTTTTTCGTTCCAATTGTTAATCTGTAAGGCAATGAGAATTCCAATGACAACCAGAATAATTTCACCAAGGGCATATTTCAGATAATTGGCCGTTTTGCCTTCGTTGAGAAGTTTTTGACGTATGTTTCTAAAAAATTTAATCATGCTCTCATGTTTTAGTGTTCAATGTCACAAAATTGATTGATTTCCTGAATTAAGGCATTTCCTATATCCATTAATCTTGGGTAGTTTACTAAATAAGTTCTTTCTGATAAAGTTCTATACATGGCAGATTTGTATGCGTTATTTTGAATATAAGGTAAAACATCTTGAAATTCGTTATAGTCAATATTCTCATTATCTCTCCTCTTTTTTGCTAAATTAAAGTAAGGAGTTTTGTCAATACTTATACTTATCTGAGATTCCATACTTTCAATGAAATTGTTATAACTTAGCTCATCATTATAAGTTTTGTCAACACGACTGTAATAAACAGATAGTAAACTATCTACTTTAGTATTGTTAATTTTACCAAGAAAGGGTGAGTTTTTTAGCGCCTCGAAGCCACTTTTATTTGGTATAAAATAAAATTCAACAAAAACAATGCCTCCTTGTAAAATATTTTCAATATTAGAAAAGTCTTGTTTTAATAGTTCATTTGTGCTTCTAATAGCTCTGGCCCTAACGGTATCTCTTCTAACTTTTAAAACTTCAATTTGTTGGATGTCCTGTTTTACATTGCTTGCAATTTTATATAAATATTGATTAAGCTCTTTGCTTTCTTTTTTGTGTTCATTCCAGTTATTGATTTGTAAGGCAATCAAAATGCCAATAACTACCAGCACAATTTCACCCAAAGCGTAACGGGAATATGCGGCCGTTTTATTTTCAGAAGCCAGTTTTTTTCGAATATTTCTAAATAATTTAATCATCTCAATTTTAGTTGATTGTTAGACCATTGTAATATAAACTGTTAGTTTCAGTTGGAAAGTTCTTTATCAATTTCAGAAATAAGGTCAGTTGCAAATTGATTACGGTTATCAAAAAAATAGATTAATCTAATTTTCCTAAAAACCTCAGATTTCAATAGGTTTCTTCCATCAATGGATGTAATGACTTTAATAATGTTATCCCGCAAGGAAATAGAATCTTGAAAAGTAGGTATGTTTTCCATTTCGGTTATATTGTAGTGCTTTGCATCTATTTCAATATTTCCCAAGCTTAATAAATTTTCATACTCTTGTGATGTTGAATTACGTTCCCAGTTATTCATTTCTTCAGATTTTTCTTTAATTACGCTGTAGTAATGGTAAAGTTTTTTATTAAGTGTATCGTTTTTAGATAGCTTGGTAAAACCTTGATTGGTTAGCTTATTAAAGGCTGCTAAATTAAGGGTATATTGACTCGTTCGTTTTCGCATGATTAAGGTTAAAGTATCAAGTGGTAGTGTGTCAAAGTTTTTAAGCATCAAAATTTGCCTTCTAAAATTTAAATAGGTTTGGTTGAATTTGTTAAGACGAGTAGTTTCTTTAATATCGGTTTGTAAATCTAGTTTTATAGCTTCCAAGATGGAGTTCATGTTTTTTTGTTCTAATCTATTGGAATTCCAATTATTTACTTGTAAAGCAATAAGAATCCCAATAACAACCAGTATAATTTCGCCAATGGCGTAAAGAAAGTATTTCTTGAAACTATTTTTAACCAACAGTTTTTGGCGGATTTTACGAAATAATTTAATCATTTATTAAGGTATTTTTCTATACGGTTTGATAGATAAAGGTTTGATTCCTTATAGGCTTTAAGATTATTAAAAACAAGTTCACTTTGATGTAAGAGGTCTGCAAGGAAGTTTAACACATCTGGTTCTTTTATAAACTCTTTAAAATTGGTTGAAAAATCTGTTCTAATATCCAATCTAAAATTTGGAATAGAATGATAACTTTCATCTGATTTAAGTTTATCAAGCGGATTAAATAAGGCATTGTTGTTAAAATTAAATGCGCCAGCTTTTTGTTGGTAAACCTCTAAAGACCATTCCAAAAATTGTTTAGAGTAGTAGGTAATAATTTCTTCTGAAAGTTTTTTTTCTTCGATTTCTTGGAGAAGCCCACTTCCATATAGGGTTTGGTAGTTGGTATTAAACTTGGAAAATTTTCGAATTTCAAGAGTGTTCAAAAAAAACTTTCCAAGTTCTTTATTGGAATTGTTTTCCTTTTCTTGATAATTCAAAATAATCTGCTGAATGCCGTCTGTAATTTTACTGTAATACGCCACCAAAAAGTCAATACGTTCAGCCTCTAGTTTCAAATCAGTTTGAACACCTATTAAAAGCTTTTCAGCAGCTTTAGTTTCTTTAGAATCTTCTCTTCTAATATTTAGTTGTAACGCAATTAAAATCCCAATCACCACAAGAATAATCTCGCCAATGGCGTACAGGAGGTATTTATTAAAACGGTTTTCAAAAACTAGTCTTTGGCGGATTTTACGGAAGAATTTAATCATTTGATAAATCTGGGTTTAATTGTTTTTCAATAAATTCCAATAAGTCCATAATATGCTTTTCTGTTCGTTTGGCTCTATGTTGAAGGGTTGCGTTTTCAAAGGCAATGGCAGAGGCAAGTTTGAAAAAAGATTCATCCTTCCTCAATTTATCGTAATCTTCTTGAGTAATAAAAAACTTGGCATACCATCTAGAATTGACATCAAAATTTTCATAGAAATATTCCAAAAATTTAGCAGTGCAATTATAGTTCTGAAAATCTAATCTTTCATCTTCATATCTTCTGTAGTAGGTATAAGCACGTTCGTATAGAAGTGAAATATTATTTCTCAGGCTATCGTTTGAAATTACTTCCACTCCTTTAGATTGCAAAAGACCATACCCACTTTTGTTAGGATCAAAATGTGGCCTTACCCTTAAGGCTGTTATTAGATAATTAAATGTAGAATCGGGTTTGTCTTTTGTTTTAAGATAAGTAACAACTTCTTTACATGCTTTGTCTATTAAATCCATAGAGGTTATATCTTCCTGAATACCGAATAAATCAATGTTGAGGTTACTATGCAACTCTTTGAGGATTTTGATTTCTAAATGTTTAGTCTTATTTTCTTCATTCCATGTATTTATTTGAAGCGCAATCAATATTCCAATAACTACCAGTATAATTTCCCCAATAGCGTATTTAAGGTATTTGATGTTTTTGCTCTCAGTCAATAAGTTTTTTCGAATATTTCTAAACAATTTAATCATTCTTTATTTTTTAATAAAAATTTTAATTAGCCAAAAAATTAAACTTAAGATACCAATTACAATTACAGTACCTATCATTTCATTTTTAGATAAACTTGATAAAAAGTAAAGTATGATGACTATAGACAAAATAGGAATTATCCTCCCACCTGGAATTTTAAAACCATTTTTATGTTCTTGGTCAGTCTTTCTAAGTTTAATTACAGATAATGCTACTCCTAAATAAAGAATTAGCATAGCGCTGCTAGCTATAATTGCTAATTGCTCAAAACTACCTGAAATAGCTAAAGAAAAACCAATTGTACCATATGTAATAATAGCTATGTATGGCGTAGCATATGATTTGTGAATTTTTGATAAAGCCTTTATTGGAATAACATGATCTCTAGATAAGGCATAAACTATTCTTGGGCTGTTTAATATCGTGCCACTCATGTATCCAAACATTGAGATAATAGCTCCTAAAATTAAAAGCGTATATCCAAAATTTCCCATAACCACTTTGGCAGTTTCTGCCAAAGGAGCTGCTTTAAAATTAGTTAATTCGATTCCCAATACACCTTGAGAAACCGTTTGAATTAAAACATAGATTACCAAAACAGTAGATATGCTAACCAAAATGGCTTTGGGAATCGTGCGTTTAGGGTTAATAACTTCACCACCAACAATAATACCTGTTTCGCATCCTTGAAAAGCGAAAAACAAAATCAGTGATGTTTCACCTAGTGTTTTGAAAGTGGGCAAGTTTTCAAAATACAAATTATGAATAGAAACATCTTTAAATCCTACAATGATGAGCAAAAGCAATGGTATAAGTTTAATAAGCGTGTTGAATTTAACCAAACCAATGCCTTGTTTTAATCCAATGACATTAATGTAAACCATACCATAAAAAAGAACAAATAAAAACAAAAACCGTAACCAGCCAGTCTCAAAAACGGGGTATGCAGAAGCTATAATATTTATTAAGGCATTAGATACGGCAGCATCAGCAAACAAGTTACTACCAATAGCAAAAAAACCAGCTACAAAACCAGCATAATCACCAAAAGCAGTTTCAATATAGGTATAAGGACCACCGGTGTTGGTTACTTTGCTGCCCGCTTCTGCAAAACAAAGCATTATCATAGCCATTAATAATCCGCAAAAAAGATAGGCAATAATACTAGAGGCTCCCATATAACCGGCTACTACAGCAGGTAACACAAAAATACCCGAACCAATAATAATATTAATAATGTTAGCAGATAAGCCTAAAACACCAACATGTCTTTTTAAGCCTTCCTCTTTTTGAATCATTTTTTAATTTTTATGGTGATGCCATAGGTGAGTTTTCTCCATAACCATTCCATGGGCCCGTATTTGAAATGATTTAACCAAAATCTGCTCAATATAATTTGTAAAGCAAATATGATTACTGCTATTCCCATAACAATCGTAAAACCAAATTTTCCAACAAAATTGAAACCAATACCGTAAAAAAGTGTAATTGAAATAATAGTTTGAAGGAGGTAATTAGTTAAAGCCATTTTGCCAATGGGTTTAAACCAATTCAAAAATGATACATTTTTTTTGCACAATAAGGCGATTCCAGCAGCGTAACCCAAAGCCAAGGGCACGGTGCCCAATGCATACGCTATGATATTGTAAAGATACGTTTCGGATGTTTCAGTATAAAATTCCAAATAGGTTCTTATTAAGTTCATTGGTAATCCTACTACCAAACCTATTATGAATACTTTTTTAAGAAACTCACTATTATCTAATAAGTTATCTTTCAATATGTTTCGCCCAGCCCAAATTCCAATTAAAAACACGCCAAAAACCTTAAATTCTCGTCCCTCATCTAAAATTCTGGCGATTCTAACGAAACCATTACCAAGTCCCATTTTAAAATAATCGGAAAGATTTGTGTTTAGCAAAAAGGATGAAAAGTCAGGTTGTAAATTCCCGTTAAATTCGGTAAGCGGCATACCAAAATATTGATAGATTTCATTACTTTTTTGGTAAAAATAACCTGGATAAAATATCCCAGTGAGGTGAACAAAAATCCAATTAATTATTGGAAATAGAATGAGTATGGTAGCTGTAAAAAGGAGTGTCTTGTTGGATTTATTTACAAACCATATTAATAAAAAGCCTAAAAAAGCATACAATGTTAAAATATCCCCAGGCCAAAGTAGGAAAAGATGAATAAGGCCTATTACTAAAAGCCAGAACATTCTTTTTCTAAAAAAGGGAGCGAAGGCCTTACCATGGGAGGTTAAGTTGTTATATTGTATAACACAGCCAATTCCAAAAAGTAAGGAGAATATTGAATAGAATTTCCCATCTACGAGCGCATACATAATAAAGTCAAAAACTTCATCTGTTGGTAGGTTCAGTTCTCTTAAACTACTATCGTTTGGAAAAAACCAAATCCCTGAAAAAAAAGGAATATTGGCTGTGAAAATAAAAAAAATGGCTAAACCTCTTAAAATATCAAGATAATCTATGCGATTCGCCTTTTGAATAGGAGCAATATTTGTGGTTTCTGATGTCATGAAATGGTTTCTATTTACTTATGCTAAAACTGAAAGTATATGAATTGTTCACCGCTTCCTTGAGCTATTACAATCAGGAAAAGCATGATGGCCCAAACCACTCCCAAAACCCAGGAGGGTATTTTTAAGGATACCTCTTTCATAGAAGTATTTCTCATGAACCAATGACATAAAAACATAAAGCCTATAACAACGCTTACTTTGATGATTGCGAATGTATCTAAAATTTTAACACCTTCTGTTTGCATATAGAACATCGATTTAATCATATTCCACGCCGTTTTGAATTCTCTAGCTCTAAAGAACACCCAAGTAATATTAACACATGAGAAAGTAATAAAAGCAAGAAAGATACCATTCCAGGCAGTGATTTTAAAGGGTAAATACCTTCGCTGTAAACGCTCCAATATTAAATAAGTACCATGCAATCCACCCCAAACAATAAAAGTCCAGGCAGCACCATGCCATAAACCACCTAAGAGCATTGTTACCATTAATGCAACATAAAGCCTCAAAATACCATGTCTATTACCTCCTAATGGAATATAGAGATAATCTCTTAACCAACTTGATAAAGAGATATGCCACCGTTTCCATAAATCTGAAAATCCTAATGATGCATATGGATATTTGAAGTTATCTGGAAGTATAATACCTAGCATTAAAGCTATTCCAATGGCACAAGTTGAGTAGCCTGCAAAATCAAAAAATATCTGTCCAGAAAACGCCAAGGTACCAATCCATGCATCTACACCATGCAATAATTCATTTGAACCAAATACAGAATCGGCTGTTTGAGAAAGTAACGTATCGGCCATGACTACTTTTTGGAACAAACCAATGGTTAGTAAAAACAATCCCCAAATAAACTGATTGATAGTAGCCTTTTTTTCTTCATAAAATTGGGTAATCAAATCTTGAGCTCTTACGATAGGACCGGCCACTAGCTGGGGAAAGAAGGTAACATATAAGGCGAAATCTAAAAAGGTTTTTGCCCTTTCTGTTTTACGTTTATACATATCAATAGTGTAAGACATGGTTTGAAATGTATAGAAGGATATTCCCATAGGCAGTATGATATCCATTGGTTGCGACTTATAGCCGTATCCATAAGCTGTATTGACAACAGTTGTGAAATTATCCAGAAGGAAATCGCGATATTTGAAGAATGCCAAAAAACCTAAATTTACCACCATGCTCAATATGAGCCACCATTTTCTTTTTCTTTCATTTTCTTCAATGGCCAAATTTTTACCAGCAACCCAATCAACCACTGTTGAAATCCATAATAAAATTACTAGTGGAGGATTCCAAATGCCATAGAACACATAACTTGCTAGCAATAGCATACGTTTTTTACCCGTCCAACTAAAAATTCTTGAATAATAAAGTGCTAAAACGATAACCAAGAATAGAACAAAACTTAATGAATTAAATAACATACTTAGTTAGTTTTAGAATTAGACAAAACACCATCTTGTATCATAATCTTGCACAATTCAGTAGTAAAATATTGTGCATCTTTTAATGATAAATGCGATTCTTCCGGACAAACCAAATCCTTGAATTGTTCATAATCCTCAAAATGGTAACTAGGCACATTGGCTTGTTTTACCAAATCGTCCCAAAATTCATTTCGTGGCATTACCATTTTTTCACCCATTCTTACTCCACCAGATGAAGGGCATCTCACTAAAATGGCCTTACCTCCTTTTGCTTTAAATTTTTTTAAGTCTTCTAAAAAGAAAGACATCGTGGATTCTTTGTCTGGAGGAGGGGATCCCTTTCCAAAAAAATGCCAAACCTTAATAATAGTATTCGCAAATGCGGTATCTGTTACGGTCCGAGAGGTCATCGCCATATTTCTGCGAATGGAGGTATCACCAAAATAATAAAAAGGTGGCATAATGGGCCCTCCTGTTCTGTTTCCAATTTGAATATTTCTTAATAGGGATTTTAAATCAATATCATCGGCCCATTCTTCTTCGTCGGCAGACATTAGAACTAGATTATTCTGTAATGGAATGGATAACTGATAATTCAATTTTTGTGCGTAAGTTTCGTTTTCATAATAGTCTACCTTAGATTGCGGCCTTCTCCACGGAAAGGCTCCCGGAAACGTTGTAGAAAAGAATAGACCAGGGGCAACCCCAATCACTACGGTTCCATTAAAATCAGTATTTACTACTATGTCATGAAAGGTAGGTAAGGGAGAAGATCCTGTAGATGCCAGTTGTATGGGTTCTTTCCCTGTAGATTCTTTCCATTCGTTTCTTTGAAAATCAAAAAATGTCCTAGAAGAACCCAAGAGTACGATTTCTCCTTTTGATGCATTTTCAACTTTGCCCCTTTCTAAGGCCCAAAGCGCTTTTTCGTCGTTTAGTGTTGGATAATAGCCTTGAGAACGCCAATAAAGTTCCCAACCAGCAATAAAAATTAATCCGATAGTTATTCCAATAATGAGAGATTGTTTGAGATACATTTTCGAGATGTTGATTTATTTAATAGTTTCAAATAAATTAAACTCGGATACTAAAATTATAATACCCGAGTTTATTTAATAGCTATGTAATTAGATTACTGATTTGAAAGGGATTTACTTAAAGAATACATATAAGACCATTCGTTTGATAGGCTATTTCTAAATTTAGCTCTAATCGCTTTGGCTTTTTCCTTACCATTAACTTTTTCATAAATGTCCCAAACATTATCTCGCTCTATATCAAGTTCTGCGAAGTTTTTAAAAGGTACGCTCACAAAATAATCAGCTACCTCTGGTGCTCCACCCACCACACTATACCAAACAGCTCTGGTATCTCCTTCACTTTTTTTCATGGCAGAGGTTAAAGCACCAACCACTTCTCTAAAATCGGATGAATTTGAAGTTTTAAAGTTGAAAACATTTACCAATTCTGTATCGCTGGGCCAAGGTGTTGATCGGCTCATTTCCGGTATTGATCTTGCTATATTGCGATGAATACTTTTTACATGTGGCATGATTAAATTTACAATAATCATTCGGCATTCTTTTCCAGCAGCATCACCACTTTCATCCATTTCTGCCCAATTGGCCATATTACTTGTCATAGTAAATACGGATCCTTCTCCTTGAACTCTGCGCCAAACATTCCATTTATCTTCCCCATTATTTTCTAAGTAACATTCCTTCCATGTTTTAAATCCTTCAATGAATTGTGCAGTATGCCCTTGTTTTACAGTAATTTCTGTTAAGTTCAATAAAAAACTTTCTGTTTCTTGTGAAATTACTACTAGTGGTAATAACAATAATAAATACATTAATTTTCTCATAATTTTCGATTTTTGTTAGTAATGGTTGTTAATTTTGATTATTAAATTTTTAAATTATTTATTCATGGCATCTGCTATGCCTTTAGTATCGGCAAATTGCTGAAATTGAATAACTTTACCATTTTCAAGGGTCCACAAATGTGCCATTTGAAGATTTATTTCAGCGCCATTTTTTTTGTATTTAGCTTGGTAACGACCAGTAGCTAATATTTTGTTATTGGTCATTTCTTGTAAGTTTAGGTCTGTTAATTTCCAATATTCCCATTCACTGCCAATTCTTGCAAAAACCCCATTTAAAATAGCTTCAAAACCAATGTATGGATTTCCATCTGCAAGTGGGAAATTTTCAGCTTCATTCCATATGGCATTCTCTGCAATTGCCTCACCAACCGCTGGTATATCACCTTTTTCAAAATCATTATAAATCTTTTGAATGACCATGATGTTATTTGGATTCAAATACGGGTCTATTCCCAATTGTTCCATAAAAATGAGATTATCCATAAAATCCTGTTCTTGCAAAATCTTTCCATCTTTCATTTTAGCGATTGTAGCTCCTTCTACATTAACCGATTTCCCTGTAGCGGGTATTCCAAAAAAATCACCAGTATGTTTGCCCTCAAATTTCCAATGCTTAACAACCTGATCACCTTGGCCTAAAACGTCTAAAACCGTAAATTTAATATCAGAAAAGCCTGTTATGAAATTTGAATAGTACGCTTTAAAATCCTCAATACCTACTATGTTTTCGGGTTGAGAAATCATGGTGATATCGGTAGAAAAATTACTCTCATTAATTAAGTCTAACTTACCTTGATTTACAATTTCGTCCCATGTATTTGTATATACTTTGATGTTTTTTTCTACCGTAGGATCTTTGCATGAAGTTAGGAAAAGGGTAGTAGCAATAAATAAAAGGGTAATAAAGTGTTTCATAATATAGTGTTTAAGTTAGGTTGTTATTTTAGTTTTTGCAAAATAATTTATGCACCCTTTAAAATGAATGAAGGGTAAATAAGGAATTATAATACCATTGAAAAGTCTATGAAATTGATTTATAAAATCAAAACTCAAATAAATCATATCGTCTTTTTATCATTATAGCGCTAATAAAAAAGACTTAGGGAACTCTTGTAATATTAGATAATTTACAGGGAATTAACAAATATTTTATTGAAAATAAACTTAAATAGAATAAAAACCAATAATTGCTTAACATTTGTTAAGGAAATATTGAAGTTTAAAATTCAAATAAATTTTTCTTTTAGCTATTCCTCTTTTATGCTCAAAAGTCTCAATGAATTTGGTCTTTTGAATATTTCGTGAAAAGTATTTTTTTACTTATTAATTAACTTTGTCATTTCACCTTAAACCAGAAAGGTTTTATTCAGCTTTTTCATTTTTGTAAAAAAACAATAAATAATTTGTTTTTTAAATTTTCTTTATTGTGCTGAATATCAACGATATCAGGCAGCTATTTTTTTATAAATTTGAATTAAATAATTGATTAAAAAATCATAAATGAAAACAAAACTACTCTCACTATTTTTTATATCAACTTTATTGGGTTTTTCTCAAGCAAACATTGAACAACTACAAAGTGCCACGGGATCCCAATATCTAGTTTTAAGCGGTTCTATTGATCAGTCTATTGATGGTGCTAACATATCGTGGGATTTTACAAACTTAACTAATACAACCATTTTATTAACAGACACCTATTCGGTAACGGGTCCTAATTCTACTATTCAAACGAATGAGGGTTCAACCATTATAAGCACCATTGGTCTTAATAATAATGGTGGTGAAATAGCGGTGACTTCTGCGTTATCATCAGGTATTCAACTAAATTATACAAATTTTGCCATTATTGGAACCTTTCCTTTAAGTTTTGGTTATTCCAATACTGATTCTGTTGAAGGTGTTTTTAGTGGTGCGGTTTCGGGAAACGTTTTAAATACGAGTACCATTAATGTTAGTGTTGATGCTTGGGGCAATTTAAAAGTAGGTACTTTTGATGGACCAGTAACAAGGTTAAAAATAATTCAAAATTTAAATTTATTAGTGGGTGGCATTGTTCCGGGAACAGCAACCCAAACTTCGTATTTTTATTATGATGCAAATAGTGATGATTTGATTTTTAGATCAACACGTCTACAAGTACCAGTAGCTGGTATTGATGATACCACTTTGGAAAGTTTATCATCTTATACCTTAAGTACAACTAACAATCAAAAAAATGATTTTGATTTAAAACTTTCAAACAATCCAGTTGAAGATGTTCTTCACTTTGTTGTTACAGATCTAGTTGAAATAAAGGCTATAACCATTTCCGATATGGCTGGAAGGATTGTTTATAAAACAGATACTAGTGCAACTTCATTAAATATTAGTCAATTAGAAACAGGACTGTTTATGGTTTCAGTATCTACAAATAAAGGTTTAGTAACTAAGAAATTTTTAAAGAAATAAATAACAAAGAGTTATGAATAAAAAAGGGTTTCAAAATTTGAAACCCTTTTTTATTAGTTTACCATAGGTTTTTCTTTTTTGATAGAAAAATCAACTTCAATTTGATTGTTTAAAATGTCTTCAAAGGTTTCTCTTTTTCTTATTAAATGAGCTTTGTTATTAAACCATAACACTTCCGCAGGACGGAAACGTGAGTTATAGTTACTTGCCATAGAGAAGCAATAAGCCCCAGCATTTTTAAAACATAAAACATCACCTTCGTTAATTTCATTGATGCGTCTATTGTTTCCAAAAGTATCGGTTTCACATATATAGCCTACAACAGTATAAAAACGCTCACGACCTTTAGGATTTGAAATGTTGGTTATCTCATGATGCGATCCGTAAAACATCGGTCGAATTAAATGGTTAAAACCAGAATCTACCTGAGCAAAAACCGTTGAGGTAGTTTGTTTGATGGCATTTACTTTGGTTAAGAAATATCCAGATTCACTAACTAAAAACTTTCCTGGTTCAAATGCCAGAGTTAAATCCTTGCCATATTCTTTACAAAAGGCATTGAATTTTGTAGATAGTTTTTCACCTAATTCTTCTATATTGGTTTCAATATCACCAACTTTATAAGGAACTTTAAAACCAGAACCAAAATCAATAAAGTCTAAATTTTTAAATTGTTTGGCAGTTTCAAATAAAATTTCGCTGGCGTACAAAAAAACTTCTATATCCAAAATATCACTTCCCGTATGCATATGAATACCATTTATGGTCATTTTGGTGTTTTCAACAATGCGAAGAATATGAGGAATTTGATGTATCGATATGCCAAATTTAGAATCGATATGACCTACAGAAATATTTGCATTTCCTCCAGCCATCACATGTGGATTAATTCGAATACATACTGGCACTTTTGGGTGTTTGGTTCCAAACTGTTCTAAAATGGAAAGATTGTCAATATTTATTTTTACACCAAGTTTGGCAGCCTCTTCAATTTCATCTAATGAAACCCCATTGGGAGTGAAAATAATTTGATCTGCTTTAAAGCCAGCTGCTAAACCTAATTGAACTTCTTGAATTGAAACTGTATCAATACCCGAACCAAAAGAATTAAATAATTTTAAGATGGAAATATTTGATAAGGCTTTTACAGCATAATTAATTTTTAAATGCTTTACAGTTTTAAAAGCATTCGTAAGTCTTTTATATTGAGATTCAATTTTATCAGCATCATAAACATATACTGGGCTACCAAATTCCTCTACAGTCTGAAGCAATTGACTTTCTGTCATAATTTCTAATTTTTTGTCAAATATATTTCTTTAAAGTATATAAATAATAAATCGATTAAAAATTTATTAAAATTAAACAAAATGTTAAATAAATAACATTAAATAGATATTAACTTTAATTGTAAGTTTTAATAATTAAATATTAGGGTAAGTTAACATGATTATTTACTTTTGTGCCTATTAAACTTTTAGGCAAATTATGAATTTACACGAATATCAAGGTAAAGAAATATTAAGCAGTTTTGGTGTACGTATTCAACGTGGTATTGTTGCACAAAATGCTCAAGAAGCGGTGGCAGCTGCTAAACAATTAACTAGTGAAACAGGAACCAGTTGGTATGTTATTAAGGCTCAAATACACGCTGGTGGTCGTGGAAAAGGTGGTGGTGTTAAGCTTGCCAAAAATCTTCAGGAGGTTGAGGAAATTGCAGGAAAGATTATAGGCATGGATTTGATTACGCCGCAAACTGCAGCTACAGGGAAGCGTGTACACCAAGTTTTGGTTGCTGAAGATGTTTATTATCCTGGTGAAAGCGAAACGGATGAGTTTTATATGTCTGTCTTATTAAACAGAGGTACAGGTCGTAATATGATTATGTATTCTACCGAAGGCGGTATGGATATTGAAACAGTAGCCGAAGAAACACCACATTTAATATTTACAGAAGAAATCGATCCAACTGTAGGTTTAATGCCTTTTCAGGCCAGACGTATTGCATTCAACTTAGGCTTGTCAGGAAATGCTTTTAAAGAAATGACAAAGTTTGTTTCTGCTCTATATACTGCCTATGTAAAATCGGACGCTTCTTTATTTGAAATAAATCCTGTATTAAAAACGAGCGACAATAAAATTATGGCGGTTGATGCTAAAGTGACCATAGATGATAATGCTCTTTTTAGACATAAAGATTATGTGAATCTACGTGATATTAGAGAAGAAAGCGCTATTGAAGTTGAAGCCGGAGAAAAAGGTTTGAATTATGTAGATCTTGATGGTAATGTGGGTTGTATGGTAAATGGTGCAGGTTTAGCTATGGCAACCATGGATTTAATTAAACAAGCAGGGGGCGAGCCAGCAAACTTTTTAGACGTTGGGGGAACAGCTGATGCTGCTAGGGTAGAAGCTGCTTTTAAGATTATATTAAAAGATCCAGCTGTAAAAGCCATTTTGATTAATATTTTTGGTGGAATAGTTCGTTGCGATAGAGTAGCACAAGGGGTTATAGATGCTTACAAAAATATGGGTAACATTAATGTTCCCATTATTGTGCGGTTACAAGGAACTAATGCGGATATTGCTAAAGAGTTAATAGATAATTCAGGCTTAGCTGTTTTAAGTGCTACTGAATTTCAAGAAGCTGCTGACAAAGTACAACAAGTATTAGCATAATTACTAAATAGGAAATAAATAAAAAGAGCAACTTTTTTAGTTGCTCTTTTTTTGTTCTTTATAATTCGATTTTGGTTTTTCCTGCTTTTTAATGGTTTCTTTTTTAGGCATAGGTCCTCGTAGATGAATAACCAAACCGTTTAAAAAGTTACGTAATATTTGATCACCACATTCCATATATTTTGGGTGATCTTCTCTTCTAAAAAAGGCTCCAAGTTCACTTTTGGAAATTCTAAAATCAACAAGCTCCAAAATTTTCACAATATCATCATCACGAAACTTCAAAGCAACCCGTAATTTTTTTAAAATATCATTATTTGTCATTATCTTAATTTAAGTCCTTATTTAAGTATGCATTTTATCGATTTTTAAAAATTGATATATCGAAACTAGCGTTTTTATGTTCTTGGTAAAGATACTCTATTTACAATTTTTTTATGGCATCAATTTTACAACGAAATTTTAATTTTAATTAATTGAAAATCAATATTTTATTATTTTATTTATGTGTATAAAACTTTTGGTTTAAAATGATGAAATGCTATTTTATTAGCTGAATAATAATCTTTCAGTGATGAAATAGATAAAATCTACGACCAAATACTATCTACTTTTCGATAAGTTACATTATATCTACGATTATTAAAAGCCTTTTCTGCTTAACTTTATATTGTAATTAATTAATCCCTTAGAAATGGTTAATAGAGTAGAAAAATTGAGTCTTTTATCTGAAATGATTGCTTTTGCTAAATATGATAAAGATATTATAAAAATCGAATATAATTTTTTGTTAGGCGTAGCAAAACAATTAGATATATCTCGAGAGGATTTTGAATATTTATTGGAAAATCCAGTTTCATACACACATTTAAAATCTCATAGTGAGCGAATTGTTCAGTTTCATAGATTGGTTTTGTTAATGAATATTGAGCAAGAATATGGTGAGGAAAACAACAATTCAGCAGGCGCTATAAAATTATATAATTTTGGATTACGAATGGGGCTAAGCCATGAATCTATTACTAAGGTATTGTACTTAATGGAAAGTTTTCCAAATAAAATCGTACCACCTGATGTTTTAATAGATATTTTTAAAACACAATATAATTAGTATATCTATTTTATTGTTGAGTATTTTCAATAATAAAAATTTAAGTGTTGATTTTTGAAATTAGATACTACTATTTTAGAAAAGCTAAAGGTTAAACCTTTAGCTTTTCTAGTTTATTTTGGTAACTTTTAATTTCATCACGTAATTTAGCAGCAACAATAAAATCCAATGCTTTAGCTGCTTCTTCCATGAGTTTTCGCTTATCGCGAATTTTCTTTTCCAGTTCTCCTTTGCTTAAATACTCACTTTCAGGTTCAGCGGCTTTGGCGGCTTCTAATTCATAACTATAGGTGCTTACTGAATTTTTTGATAAGGCATTATCTAAACTTTTATTTAGTGCCTTCGGAATTAAATTATGTTTGGTGTTGTAATCTATTTGCTTTTCACGCCTATAATTGGTCTCATCAATGGTTTTTTGCATGCTGTTGGTTATTTTATCGGCATACATTATGGCTTTTCCATTTAGGTTTCTTGCAGCTCTACCAACGGTTTGGGTTAATGAACGCGCTGAACGTAAAAATCCCTCCTTATCAGCATCTAAAATTGCAACTAATGAAACCTCAGGTAAATCCAATCCTTCGCGCAATAAGTTAACGCCAACCAATACATCAAATAGCCCTTTACGCAAATCTTGCATGATTTCAACTCGTTCCAAGGTATCCACATCACTGTGTATATAGCGACAACGAATTTGAATTCTATCTAAATATTTGGTTAATTCTTCTGCCATCCGTTTTGTTAGGGTAGTAACCAATGTGCGTTCGTCTTTTTCAACACGCTGTTGAATTTCTTCTATTAAATCATCAATTTGATTTAAACTTGGACGCACCTCAATAATGGGATCCAATAAACCTGTGGGACGAATAACTTGCTCCACATAAACACCATCAGTTTTTTGTAATTCGTAATCCGCAGGCGTTGCACTCACATAAATAACTTGGTTTTGTAAGGCTTCAAACTCTTCAAATTTTAAAGGCCGGTTATCCATGGCCGCTGGAAGTCGAAAACCATATTCTACGAGATTTTCTTTTCGGCTTCTATCGCCACCATACATGGCGTGCACTTGCGAAATGGTTACGTGACTTTCATCAACCACCATAAGATAATCATCTGGAAAATAATCTAATAAACAGAAAGGACGTGTTCCTGGAGCTCTTCCGTCAAGGTATCTAGAATAGTTTTCAATTCCAGAACAGTAGCCTAATTCTCGAATCATCTCTAGATCAAACTCCGTCCGTTCTTTTAAACGTTTAGCTTCTAAATGTTTACCTATTTCTTTAAAATAATCGTGCTGTTTTACCAAATCGTCTTGGATATCTTTTATAGCATTTTGCAATACTTCAGGAGACGTCACAAACATATTGGCAGGATAAATATTAAGGCGATCGTATTTTTCAATGACTTCATTAGTTTGAATATTAAAGGCTTCTATATCTTCAATTTCATCACCAAAGAAATGAATGCGAAAGGCATCATCAGCATAACTCGGGAAAATATCAACCGTATCACCTTTAATTCTAAAGTTTCCATGATTGAACTCACCTTCTGTTCTTGCGTATAAACTTTGTACCAATTGATGCAACAATTTTGTTCTTGAAATGACTTGATCACGTTCTAATGTAATGACGTTTTTTTGAAATTCAACAGGGTTTCCAATACCGTATAAGCAAGAAACAGAGGCTACCACCAAAACATCACGACGACCCGAAAGGAGTGAAGAGGTGGTACTCAATCGCATTTTTTCTATTTCTTCATTAATGGACAAATCTTTCTCAATGTAAACACCAGAAACAGGAATGTAAGCCTCGGGTTGGTAGTAATCGTAATACGATACAAAATATTCCACTGCATTATTTGGGAAAAACTGTTTGAACTCAGAGTATAATTGGGCGGCCAGGGTTTTATTGTGTGCTAAAACTAAAGTGGGTTTTTGAACTTTCTCAATAACATTAGCAACTGTAAAGGTTTTGCCAGACCCTGTAACACCAAGCAGAGTTTGATACCTTTCCTTGGAATTCAAAGCATGAACTAATTGTTTTATGGCTTCAGGTTGATCACCAGTTGGACTAAATTCTGATTCTATTTTGAATTTCATCTTGCAAAATTACGCAAAATATAGGAGTTAGCGTTTTAAAGTGAAGTGCCCTGAAAACTCCCTGCCATCTTCTAAATTGAGTTTAAACCAATAATCGTCAGTTGGTAATAGAGCGCCATTATATGTTCCATCCCAACCATTTGATCGTACCGATAATTGTTTTATCAATTTGCCATATCGATCATATATTAAAACACTACTACTAGGTTGTACATTTTGGTTGAGTCCTTTTATTTGCCAAAAGTCATTAATGCCATCCCCATTTGGGGTAAAGTATTTTGGGTGTCCAATAACCGAAATATCTAAGGTCACAAAACCACAAATAGCATCTTTAACATACAAGGTATAAAACCCTGCTCTTACATTATCGAAGAAAGGTTCTTCTTTATAAACTATGAAATTAGAGCCATCCTCTCTTAAGGCAAATTCATAATCACCTCGACCAAGATTTGTTGTGTCAACTGTAACAGAATTATTCTCGGAAAGATCTACAATAGTTATATCATCTTGAGTGATAGTTGCCAATTCTGAAGCGTCAACAAAAACCTCCCTGGTTCTTGAGCATCCTGTACCATCAGTTTTTGTTAACGTAATGGTATAGGTTCCTGGATTTGAAATGGTAATGTTTGAATCGTTTGATAAAAATTGATTTGAAATGGTACCATCTGAACTAGAAAATAGCCATTGGTAGTCAAAATTTTCCGTGGTATTAGTCTCAATAGGATCTAAAACAATTGAAAAAGTGGGGTCTGATGAACATACAATTAGCGGAGTTGCTATGCTAAATTCTGGTAATGGGTTCACTATAAAGTCGATATTGGTTACTGCTCTACAATTTGTATTTATTGGATTTACTACTTCAACCACAATAGTTTGGTTTTCTGAGTTAAGGGGGTTTGGTAAAGTTGAGCTATCTACCACACTATTCCCATTTTCATCGATGTAATTATAATAAATTTCCATACCCGTTTGCGAACCTAAAATAGTACTTGTGAAAGTTGAAGTGTTGAAAGGATAAAATCCATCATCGTCAATATCGCCTGCATCACCATCACAAACTATTTGCTGTGCTACTGGATTGGCGGCAGGTTGCTCATCAACAATAAATTCCAGTGTTGTTTCATCATAACATGGCCCATCTGGAGCTAGAGTAGCATTGTTAGTTACCCGAATGGTTATGGTTTGACTGCCGGTTAAAAATGGATTTGGCAGCGGACTTGGTAAAGCGTTTCCATTTTCATCAAAATAAGTTATAGTAAAGTCAGTTGGGTTTTGAGAACCTAATAAATCGCTTTCAACTTGCGAAGTATCAAAAGGAAAATTACCATCATTATCATCATCACATTGCCTTGGCATATTTATGGGGTTTAAAATAGGTAAGGGTTCAACGGTTAATAAAATATGTGTACCCAAACCAAGACAATCATTGGCAATGGCACTATCAACCCGAACATAGATAAGTTGTGAATTAGGATATCCTATATTTCGATAATTTGAAGTATTGGTTATTTCATTGACTTCAGCTAAAGCATCGGCTTCATTTCTATAATAGCGCGGTGGTAATGGGTTTTGCCCTGACGGGATAAAACTTAAAATAGTAGCTGTTACATTACTAAAATCAAACGTCGCTATACCATCTCTGTTGTTATTATTTGCTGTATTATTTCCATCAATATCTAAAAAGTCATCACATTGATTGAAAGTAGCCAAAAAGTTTGAGGGAATAGCGGTGGTAGAAACATTCAATTGAATTTGTGCAACGCTGGAACAACCAAATGAAGATTCTATTCTTGCCCAAACCACATCAGAATTAATAGTCCTATTTTTAAATACCGTTATATTACTAATATAATCAGGACTTGTAATATCACCAGAAATTGCCGCAACTTCCTCTAAAAAATAAGTGAAAGTTTCATTCGTTGCATTGGTTGAAATTTCATTATTAGCTTCTGTTAAATTAAAGAAACTGAAACCTAAAGTGGCTAAATCGTCATCATCACATTGTATTAAAACAATTGGAGAGTTCACTACAGGTAATGGATTTACTGTAATTTGAATTTCATCAGAATACAATCCACAACTATTACCATTTCTGTTTAAAAAGGCACGATATAAGTTTCCATTGAATGCTAAGGGTGTATTGGTGATTAATAAACTGTTGGTTTGGGAATCACTATAAACCGCATTATCAATTATGTTATTCCAATTTACACCATCTGTAGATACTTGCCATTGTATGGTATCAAAGGTTGAAGAAATCAGCGAAATATTATGGTCTGAACCTTCACAAATTTCAACACTTATAGGTTGGGTTGTTATTATGATGGGTGCAGCGGTAATAAAGTTGTTATTTGGTAACAGTGTGTAACCATCAGTTGCCCCAGCCCCAATAACTTTACCATTCATATCCACATCAGAGAGTGTTGGAGTATTTCCCAATAATCCATTATTATTCAAATCTGTAAAACCAGCTTCAATAACATCATTACAACCATCACCATCACTATCTAAATCTAAATAAGAAAATATACCATCACCATCGATATCATCCGGAGTGTAGGCTATAAGATTACTGTCAGGAGTAGTTTCTGCTCTGTCCGTCCAACCATTCACCCCAAACACTGGACCATCATCTATGCCTAATGTACCAGTATCTGATAAGAAACTAAATAATGGGTCGGCTTCGTTAATATCATAAATTCCATCATTATCACTATCTAAATCATAAAAATCTAAAACACCGTCAGTATCGGTATCAATAGGCAATGCATTAATATCAAAAATATCGTCTAATCCATTACCATCTGCATCAATTCCAGATAAAGCTACCAATGTAGCTTGGTTTTCAATGATATCAGGAATACCATCGTTGTCACTGTCTAGGTCTAGTTCATCTTTTATACCGTCACCATCCTTATCATTTTTGAAACAAGTAAGAGAAACATTAGCTTGAAAATTTGAGGTATCAGTGATGTTCTCCAATCTATGTATGAATGAAAACCCATCCACTTGATTTGCAAAAAAAGCAAAAGGTGTTGTGCCTAATGGTGAAGGGTTATATTTAAAACGAATTTCTGAACCTGAAATTTGTGTGATACCGGTTTCAAAATCATTTTTAAAATTAGAATCAACCAACAGACGGTTATCCGGGTCTATCAAAGTAATATTTTTATTAACAGGGAACACTCTCACAATGAAATATTCACCATCAACCGATGTATGGGTGTATGCAGTATCCTCGGATAGTTTAACGTTTACAGATTCATTAAAAACCAAAGAATAATTCCCTTCAGCACTTGTGGCTGGTGCAACATTGCTGGTGAAGGTTCCAACTGCATTACCAACAAGGGAGACATTTCCACCTGAACTGCTAGTGGGTGTATAAGTTCCTGATGTTATTAATGCATTGGTAGTTGCATCTTGAAATTCGAGGATTGGATTGATTAAATTATTTAGATTAACAACTACATCACCTCTGGACTCTGTACAGTTTAAAATACCATCATTGTCATTGTCTATATCCAAATTATCAATAATACCATCGTTATCAATATCATCTGGACAAATACTAACTGGAACTTCAACAGATTCAAGTGTTTCTCCTGTGCAGGTTATGGTACCCACCAATTTATATCGCGCAGGAATTGTAGGCGTTATAGATGCTACATTTAATGATCCTGGAACGGATTGAAAACCAGAGCCGCTTCCGTCATCAAAAAACCATTCAAAGATATCAAAGTTTTGTGCGTTTGCTGCTTCTAGTGTGATGTTAGGAATACAATTGCCTAAGGCCGCAAGTTGTGCATCGAAGTTTATTTCTGGATTTGTGGGGAATCCAGAGTAGAAACTTCCTGATGTAGCGGCACCATTTTGGTTAAAATAAGCCACATACAATTCGTCATTTCCTTGAACAGAGATATTTCCACTCAATCCAGTAATTCTGTAAGTCACATAATCATTTTTTCCATCTACGTTATTAGGACCAGTAGTACTATAGTTGGATAAAGGTAAATTGTTAATTGTTACCGATGCACCCACTTTTGTAACAACAGAAACACCTCCACTATAAATTGTATTACCAATTAAATCGATATTTGCGATATTGTCAATATTACCTCTGGTTTCACAACTTAAAGGTGGTACAAATAGCATTTCCTGATTCGCTTCACTATTCCCACCAATTCCTTGGTAAGCAAATACGTCTTCAGAGGTGGCTACATACATATTGCCACTTGCATTGTAGTTATTTCCTTCAATGAGGTAATAATCTCCTGCATTTATTGTTGCTATCGGGGCATTACCATTAATGCTAATTGAAGTGTTGTTTGAGTGTGCAACAATGAGTACGTTTTCCCAACCGTCTGCTCCTCCACCTCTAACAAAAATATATTCTCTTCCTACTTTTGATAATCCAGCAATTTGATCTATACCATAGTCCCTTGCTCCTCCATTATGAAAACTTCCATTTGCAGAACCGCAGTTTACAACGATTGGTTTATCTGAAGACACTAAACAACCAATTAAACCATCTCGGTTTACAGGTGTGGCAAAACTATTGGTGGCAATTGTATAACTCTCTCCTTCATTCAAAGAGATATTATTTATAGGAGTTGTACCAGTGTAGTTTAAAATGTTTAAACCAGCAGGTAAATCATTAAAATTAACTACTGTATTGTCTTCTGTAGCCATAACAGAAACAAAATTCAAGTAATTGTCTTGAGGGTTTTCATTAGTAAACGATCCAACTCTAAATGCTGTTCCTAATGCAGAAAGACCTTTACTAACCAAAGCCCCTGCCTGAGCACCAGAAGTGGCACCATTCATTCGTATAGATACATATATAGGGGCTTCTGCTTCAATAATATACCCTCTGTTTGATGTTACCACGCTTGTTTGACCAGAAGGTATAAATAGTTGGTTGTCACCACTGTTATTTCCTGTTATTTCAATTATAGTTGGTATGGCATTAGAAACCGTTCCAGTAATATTTGAAGATATTGGTTGTCCTAATTGCCTTATTACAAAAGGCACATTTTGGCTGGAAGGTGTTGAAATATAAATATATTGATCTTGAGGTAATGAACTGTTAGAATCTGCATAGGTTAGTGGTGGTATATAATGTGTTTTACTTAATTGAGAAAACCCGAAAAAAGTAATAAAAAATGTTATGATAAAGAATACTCTTTTTTTAACTAAAAGTTTTCCCATTGTTGTTGATGTTTCTCTCTGTATTAAACTAAAAATAATCTCTAAAATATGCTAATTAAACATATTAGACTGAAAAAATACTTCATGGTTTATTCTTTTTAGATGAAAGCATAAAAAAGGTAGTTTATAAGTATTTTAGAGAGAAATTTTAGAGTTAAAAAGTATTTATCTTTTTAAGGCAAAATGTCCCTTTACCTCAAAAGATTCTCCATTTTGAATCACATTAGCAACAAACCAATAATCATCTGAAGGCATATTTTGCCCATTAAAAGTACCATCCCAACCAACGGATGTATGCGGTAATGTTTTTAAGAGTTTTCCATACCTGTTATAAATATACACAATGGTTCCCGGTATTTCGCTTATGCCAACTATATGCCATGTATCAAAAATGGCATCATTATTTGGTGTGAAAAATTTAGGGATATCTATCACAACGACTTCGGTGGTAACATCTTTACAACCATTTAAGTCTCTAATTGTAATGATGTGAAGACCATATGTTACATTTTCAAAAACATTGGAAGTTTGTGGTTCACCATCATCTAAAATAAACACATAATCACCTATGCCACTAATATCTATGGTGATGCTATTTGGGTCGGCAAAATCAACTTTAGTCGTAAAGTTTATATTGGCATTTTCCGATTCAATAACGGTAAAGTTTTTTGTATAAGAACAGTCGTTAGAATTACTATTGGGTGTTGTTGCCGTAACAAAATAATCCCCAATTTGGTTTGGATTATCTAATTGAATTTGTGATGTGGTAGCTCCAGTTGACCATAAATACGTGTCATCTGGATTTCCTGTGTAAGCATCAATAATTAAGGGTAAATCGTTGATACATAATGGCACAAAATCGTCTATAGGAATAATTGGTAAGGGGTTTACATAAATTGTAAATTGAGTTACATCGAAGCAACCTGTATTGTTGTTTTCCAATCTAGCAAAAATAATTTCCTCATTGAAACCGGAATGGGTAAGTGACAAGGGATTCGTTTTAGTATTAGCGTCATTAATATCGCTATAGTAAGTGATGGTATAATCTAAAGGACTTAATGAACCTAAAATTGCACTGTTTTGAGATAACAAATTAAAGTCTAAAAAACCATCAAAATCGTCATCGCAATCTATTAAGTCAAAAGGTGTATTAGAAACTGGATTTGGATTTATTTGTAAATTGAAAGAAGTCGTAATATGGCAACCTGTTGAAATATCTGAGACTCTAATATAAATAGTGTGGTTATTTAATGTATAGTTATAAATATTATTTAATGGTGATAAATTGTCATCTGCATCATTAAAAGCATTATGGAACGATATGTTTACTGAAGACGTATCATCTACAACCAAAGCGTTTATTAATGATAAATTATATGTATCTGTTTCATTATCACATATTTCAATGGTTCCTATGGTGTTAATTGGTGGAGGTAAATTGACGATAAGATCGAGGGAGTTAATACTATAACAACCAGTTAATAAATTCACTACTTTAATATAAACTGTTTGGGTATTTGAAATGAATGCCGTTGGATTTGGAATTTCATTTGTATTATCCCTGCCATCGTTTGGGTTGATATCTGATAAATTTTCAAAATAATTGACACTCAAATTACTTTGAACTCTATCTAGAATCTGAAAATCGGCGGTTGTTAAATCAAAAGTTGTAAAACCATCATAATCTGCATCGCATTCAATTAATGGAGCGGTAACTTCAGTTATATCAGGAGTTGCAATAATGTTGATTCCAAGCTCCTCTACTATATAGCATAATGAATCGTCACTTTCTATCCTAACATAAAGACTTTGAGGATTGGTAACATTGGTATAGGTAGCTGGTAAAGGGTTGGAATTATTTCCAGCATCTATGGGATTTAAATGAAAAGAAATATTCAACTCATCAGGCGAGGTTAGTTTTATTTCTTCAGCTTTTGCCGCTAAATCGAATTCATTTCTACCATCATTACTATCATCATCACAAACAAGATAATCTATAATAGGGTCGTAAATAGGGTCTGGAGCTACTTGTATGATTATGGAAGAGGTGTTAAAACAACTTGGATCCGTTGTGTTTTCAACTCGAACATAGATGGTTTGAGGACTGGAAATGTTCTGGTACAAACTATTTTTATCAATAGCATTTGCTAAATTACCATTGGTAGCATCTATTGGATCTTCAAAATAATAAACTTCTTTTCCTGTTTGTCCATTTAAAATTGCAGGGTCATTCTCTACTAGTAAGAAGTCTGCAAAAGAATCTCCATCATCTTCACAAACTTTAAATTCTATACCTGAAGGTATTACAGGTGATGTATTTATAATGGCTTCAAAAAACTCAATAGCATAACATCCAGTACCACTAACAATATCCTCAATACGAATATATATGGTTTGAGTATTCGTGTTATAGGCGTCTCTGTTTGATGTAGGAATCATATTGGTATTATTGTTGGCGTCATCGAGTGAGGTGAAAAAATCAATTTGTAAGCCTGAGGTGCTAGGAACTATCTCAGGTATTTTATCATTAAGGTTTATAATTGAAAAACCATCTGGGTTGCCATCAGTTGTATCACAAATAATGATATCGCTTGGTGTGGTGGTTGATGGTGCAACTAATACTTCAATTTGAAATGGATTAACTGTTGCACATCCAGAATTGATACTTTCTATTCTAGCGTAAAGGGTTTCAATTGAGTTTGTGTTATTATAAAAAGGCGGTAATTGGTTTGCAATGTTATTGATGTCTGCGTCTGTTGGATTATCAAAATAGGTTACAGTAAAGTTTATGTTACCATTTGTTATGATATCATCCAATGAATGTAAATCAATGCTGGCAATACCGTCGTCATCGTTATCACAATAAGGTAAAACAACATTATCAAATAACAATATGGGGTTTACCAATAAAGTTATTTCCGTGTTTTCAATACACTCACCATTATCAATTCTTATATATAAAACTTGTGGACTAACCGCTGGATATAATTGTGATTTATCTAATGCATTTGTATTGCTATCTCTATCGGCCTCAGTTTCAAAAAATGTCACGGTAATTGTACCGGGTAAATCATTTGCTATATTGTTTTGTACAACAAATAAATCAAATAATAATGTGTCATTTACATCATCATTATCATCACAAAGTGCAAAGTCACCTGTATCTGTTCCTGTCAATAATAAATTGGTATGTATTTCAAAAGGAACAATCGAGTAGCAACCAGAGGCATTATCAACAATTCTTAGATAAAGTGTTGCAGAACCAGGTTCATTAATGGCATTGGTGTACTGGTAATTTGATTCGTCAGCAATGATGTTATCACCAGTTTCGGCATCTGCAAAACTAATGTGAAATGTTGTAGTAACACCTGTTAAACCATTTAAGATATCATCAATCACTTCAGTTAAATCAAATGTAGCATTTCCATCAAGGTCGCGATCACAAGCATCAAGGTATTGTGTATCTCTATTTACGATGGGGCTTATGGTAACATTAACATTTAATACGGTGGTAGTTACACAGCCAGTAACAGTATCTACTATTCTTACGTAAACTAAATCTGTAGGGCTATTGGAATTGATATATGGGATAGGTATAGGGTTGTTACCAGAATTGGCATCTAACATATTGTAGTGGTAGGTAACAAATAAGTTGTTGTTTCCATTTGTTATTTCGTCATTCTTTTCAGATAAATATATAACTGCAAAACCATCAGGGAAATCATCAGTATCACAAACTTCCAAAGGGGTTGGGTTTACTATATTGGGTATTGGGTTTACTATTAAATTAAATGTAGTGTATGAATAGCAATTACTGTCCAGATCATCTATTCTAACATAAATGGTTTGAGGATTTGTGGTATTGGCAATTGGTGTAAGTATGGGATTAGTATTGCTCCTTGCATCAGCATCAGAAAAATGATAGGAAAAATCATAATTGGTAAAGGGAATATTAGCAATTAATTCGGAATCTTTTAAGCTAAGGTCAAATATTTCAATTTCATCAGTAGAGTCATCACATAATTCAAAATTACTAATAGCACTTATAGGTTCTTCAGTATTTAAAACAACAATAATTTCATCTTCCTCTAAACAATTTGAACCATTAACTGGCACTGAAACTTCAACTCTATATGTGCCGTCCTGAACAGCATTAAATGTCGCATTAGTTGCTCCAGAAATTAAAATACCATTTCTGTACCAAGCATATGATGCTAAAGGATTTTGTAAATCAGCATTTAATGTCACAGAGCCTGCACAAGTTTCAATATCTGGACCCAAGTCTAGAATCCTAAAACTATCTCCTTCTATAAATACCGCTGAATCAAAAGTCCCATCTGTTTGGTCGGCAATAATTAATTTGATGTGATATGTTACATTAGGGACAATGCTTCCAGAAGCAGTTAACACGGTTGTTCTCCCATTGTAATTGGTATCTCCAATATTGTAACCATCAAAATATTGATCGTTCTCAGCAGCACAAACTCCAAAAATTTCATCGTGAATGGTGTTGGTGTTTACCGGTGTAGTGGTTCCAGGAACTAATGCAATGTTTTGGTAAGGATTTGTAGTACCTGCTTCTCTTATAAGAAAGACAAAACCATCGGAGAATTGGCATGGATTTATACCAAAATATTCTTCAGAAGCCAATAGATAATTGAACTGAAATTGATTTGAGATCGATACAAAATCAAATTCAATAGATGTCGCATTCACCGTATTGGTTATACCTAGGGCGGTTTCCAAATCAGGGTCTGTTCCCCAAGTGGAAGAACCTTCACTTAAAGTTGGTGTTCTAACTGCATTACCTCCAGATGCTGCAGCGCCTGTAGAAAGCATGATACCATTTTCAAAAGGAAAATTGGAGCCAGCTCTTTCAAAATAGGCGTAACTGTTTAATCCTGTTGAATTACCATTAACCGATGAACTAATATTTGAAATATCGACACAACCATCAACCAAATTATTCTGGATAAGAGCCTCTAAACCCACACTATCATCTACAGAAATTTGTTGAGAAAAAGCAAAATTACTACTGCATATACATATAATTAAGATGTAGTAAAAAAATCTCATAGATTGTAGGCTTTTCTATTTGGGTTTATTTGGTGAAAATTAATCCTTTATTAAAGGAAAAATTTAAACGAAATGTAGATTTTTTTTTATTTAAACCCAAAAATATTAGGGTAAATACAATTTAATTGGTTGTTTCGTTTAATATTTAAGAGTAAAATGGTTTTTAAAAATTCGTCCATCTTGCAATTTTACTGAAAACCAATAGTCATCACTGGGCAGTTTACCACCGTTGAAAGTACCATCCCAACCATTTCCAATGGGGTCTAATTCCTTAACCAACTTACCAAACCTATTAAAAATGAGTATTTTGGTGTTAGGTTGAAACATTTCTGAGACTCCATAAACTTGCCAAGTATCATTGTAGCCATCATCATTTGGAGTGAAAAATTTAGGGAAACCAATTACCGAAACACCAGTATTTACCTCTCCACAATCATTTTTAATATCTCTAACATAAATTGTGTAGATGCCTGGAGATACGTTTTCAAAAACATTGCTTTCTTGGTAAGGAGCCACTAATATGTTATTACTATCAACCAAACTGTACTCATAAAGCCCCTCACCCGAGACGAATACGGTAATCGTATTATTAGTGGTAACATCCAAAACTTCTATAGATTCAAAGGAGGCTAGGTTTGATGGCTCAACGTTTATGGTTCTTATTTTGGAGCAACCATTGGCATTGGTTACAGTGACATTAAAAGCACCAGCTTGGTTCACTTGAATTTCATAAGTATTCTCACCGGATGACCAATTGTAACTGTAATTATTTGGTGAATCATTTAATAACGCTGCATTAATGGCAATACTTTCAGGGAATTTGTTTAAACAATAATATACAACATCCTGGGTTGCAATATCGGGCAATTCCAAAACAGTAAGAGTTAATTCGCTAATGCCATAACAATTATTGTCGTTTTCTACTCGGGCAAAAATGGTTTGGCTAAATGGTTTGGTATTGGTGTATGATGTATTTAAGACATTCTGCTCCAGAAGGGCATCATCATAGGTTTCATAATATGAAATATCCAATCCAGTTATAGGTAGGCTATTCAGAATTAAATTATCGGCATCATTTAAATTAAATTCATATAGTCCATCTTCAATACCATCATCATCACATAAAGGAGGAAAAGCAACATCATTTACGTCTGTAACACTTACATCCAGTGTTAATTCAGAATAGCTGCTGCATCCAGTTTCATTATTTATAACTTCAACATATATTATTTGGGGGTTTATGGTATTCCTAAAAAAAGTATCATTGATAGGAATGGTTCTACTGGGGTCTGTATAAAATCTGGTATTTAAACCAGAAACTCCACCATTCAAACTGTTATTGGCCTCAGTGAGATTGAACAAGGTGCGTCCATCAGGAACACCATCTTCATCACATTGTAATAATGTAAAATTAAAAGCTTCGGGATTTGGATTGAATTCAACAAATGCTTGTCCTTCAATAGCACAATCCCCATTGTTTGGATCGATGTATACTTCATATCTACCTGCTTCAAAAACCTCTAAATCAAAATCTGTATCCCCCAAAACTACATTGTCTTTTGTCCATATGTAGGTGGCTCCAGGAATAATTTCTGAACTTAAGATGTAAGTATCCCCATCACAAATTGCTAGGTTGCTAGAGCTTTCACCATTTTTAATAATATCAATTTCTGTGTTGAAAAATGAAGCAATAAATGGTGGTAATCCCTGTGAAGATCTAAAAGGAGACAAATTGATGGCATTATGGATATAATTACACCCCAACCCAACGGTATTTGGGTTTTGTATAACCCCTAAATTTGGTAAGCCTTGATTATAGGTGGCACTCAGAGCTCTATAAATTTTACCATCGGGACCTAATTGCAATCCGCCACGGTAAAGGTCACGATTTTCTAAAGTAATTTGAGTTCCTTGGATATCGGCTTCATTCAAATTAAACTGTGTTAACGTGGATTTATGATTGTTTGGATTTTCTGAACTTTGAGGGTTTTCTCTATCAAAAAAATCATTGGAAGCATGAATATAAAGCAATTGACTATTAGGTGAGAATTCAACACCATAAGGAAATATACCCCCATTACCGGAGTTAATGGTTAATTGTTGCTGATTTAATAATTTACCAGTAGACACGTCAAAATCATAAATATATAATCCACCACCAACATTGGCACTCGCAACTTTAGTGCCATCTGGAGATAATTTTAAATAGCCTCTGGCATCTGTTATAAATAAATTAAAATTTGATTTTACAGAGGAGGTATTTACCCCTTTACTGGTAACCTCGAAAGCGTGGTACGTGTTAAAAGAATCTGTATTACCATTTTCTGAGGCCAAAGTAACTACCCAAATAGATTTAGTAATACAATCTTTTAAAACAGCAGTAATTTTTTCTGAACAGATAGGTAATAGGTTGGTATTTTTAACAACCACAGCACCTAAGCCACCATCTAAAGTCATATCTATTTCAGAATAATTTAGCCCAAAATCAAATCCATCCAAACGATTGTCAACTGTAAAAACGTAATAAATATTTTCGGCTTGTGGTTTCGGAACAATAATAGCAGATTGCGTACTTGAAGAATCGCCATTAAGCCCAAAGCCATTTTGCATTATACTATGGTTTTGGTTCCAAATGGTTATACCGTCAGTGTAGAACAATAAATTACCAAAATCATCAGATATGGAAGCACACCCTTCACGTGTGTTTAATTGGCCATCTTGTGGTCTTGTAATGGTGTTATTTCCAAGATTGAATTTAATGCTTGCATTTTCTCCAAAATACCAGTTTGAAGCTTCGAATTGTCCAAAAACACTCAGGCCTATAATACTAAAAACGGCAAGTAATATTCCTTTTTTCATCTTTACATAGCAAATGCCTGTAAAGATATTACAAATCCCGCTTTTTTAATAATCTGTACGATAAAAAGATAAATACGGCAGTCCAACCTAAAACAATAGCAATTTCATACCAATGAACTGTATAGTCATAAGATAATTCAGCCTTATCAGGAAATTTGGTCATTGCGATTCTTTGAAAAGGTTGATCTATGAGTTTATACATGGATTCCAAAGGCATGAAGTTTTTAATTTTAAAAGCATCACTGGCATTTCCAAAAATTTCATAAGCACCCCAAAATACCAACCATTCTACTAAGTAGAGAATGAACAAGAATGCCAATGCAAAAGCGGAACGTTTCACAAGCATTCCAAAAAACAAACACAAACTAAAAAAACCAACTAGTTTAACCAAATAGGCCACTAGGAAGTTAGTTTCCCTTAGTATGATATTAAATTCATTATAACTGGAATAATAGAGACCAATACATAGTGAAATTAACCCTATTAAAATGGTTGATAACATTGAAAAGAAAACAATAGTATAGAATTTTGACAAAATGAATTCTCTTTTGCTTAACCCATCTATTAAGTTTTGCTTCAGGGTTTTGTTACTATATTCATTACCAATCATGCTTACTACAACAATGGCAAAAAAGAATTTGAATTGGGCCGCAAAAAAGGTAGTTAAATGCCAAATAATTGGAAAGTTAAAAACACCCAATTCACCCAATTCTAAGGTAAAAAAACCAAAAACATTTATTTTTAATGAGGATAGAAGGATTACAAAAAATGGTAATATGAAAGATACAAAAATTAGTATTTTACTAGTTCTATTAAGTAATAGTTTTTGTAATTCTAAATTTAAAAGTCTTAGCATGAGGTTGGGTTTAGTTATTTTGGTTATCGGTTAATTGTAAAAATTGCTCTTCCAAACTTTCTTTGCGTTGTACTAAATGGGTAAGTATAATACCTTTTTCAAATAGAAATTTATTAAAATCATCCGATTTCATAGGTTCATTCAAAAAGGCGGTCACCAAATGGTCGTGTACTTTGATTTTTCCAAAGCTTTTGTTATTTTCTAATAACTTAACTAACTCATCTTGTTTATCACATTTCAATTCAAAAAATCCGTGACTGGAAATCATTTCATCAACGCGTCCAGAATATAATTTCACACCTTTTCTAAGTACTACCACATGAGAACAAACTTTTTCAACTTCATCTAATAAATGTGAAGCCAATAAAATAGTGGTACCTTGCCTAGCAATTTGCTTAATAATTTCCCTAATTTGGTGGATTCCTTGGGGATCTAGCCCGTTGGTAGGTTCATCAAGAATTAAAATTTCGGGGTCATTCAATAGGGCAGATGCAATCGCTAAACGCTGTTTCATACCTAACGAGTAGGTTCTGAATTTGCTATCTTTTCGTTCTAAAAGGCCGACAATTTCAAGTTTTTCATCAATCTTACTCTTGTTTACACCTTTTATTTTGCAAACCAACTTTAAGTTTTGTGAAGCCGTCATGTATGGATAAAAATTGGGACGTTCTATAATGGCTCCAACCTTTTTTAAGGCATTATGTGTGGTAGTATTTCCGTCAAACCAATGAAAACTGCCTTCAGTTTTATTAATCACATTTAAAACAATACCAAGCGTGGTGGATTTTCCACTTCCATTAGGTCCTAAAATACCATATACATTACCTTTGTTTATAGTGAAAGAGAGATCTTTTACTGCGGTTAAATAGCCAAATTTTTTAGTGAGATTGTTAATTGTAAGAATAGGTTCCAAGCTATAATGGTTTTAATGCCAATGGTTAAATTAGCAGTGGTTAGTTACAAAAGTATGACGATGGTCTTCAATTTTTGTTACAATGATATTAATAAAAGCTTTAAATTTGAATAAGTTACAAGTGTATGCAAGATTTAAAAATATCTAAAAAAAAGCCGTCGTTTCCTATATCATCAAAGTTACACGATTATTTAACGGAGTATAACAGAAATATAAAAATACCTATTTTTTATGATGATTTGTTACGTTTTCAAGGGTCCATTGTAGTGTATGATAAAGAGGATAACGACACGCTTTGGATACGGGTTTACTATAGTGATTTTGAAAGGGAAGAAATTGATTTGTCCCTAAAAAAAGTATATACCATTTTACATTCTGACGGAAATGAAGACACCATACCTTTTTTAAATGTGGATGCTATTGATTACTGTACTTTCGGGAATTCTAAACCTTTCCGCATCAAAATCAGAAATATTTTAAACGATAATTACACCTATTTTTATGTAAAAACGGCTGATGCTTCAAGGGTTTATGGGCTGGAATTGGAACATATGCTGTCGCCTTATAACTTGAATTTTTTAGTTTACAAAAATACGTTGATTGAAGAGCATATTGCGGGTATTCCAGGAGACGACTTCATTAAGAATTTTTTGGATAAATGCGATAAATCTGAAAAATCTCAAATAGCGAAAGAGTTTGTTAAGTTTAACGAGCGATGTATGATTCGGCTTTTGGGCGATATGCGATCTTACAATTATGTGATTGTTCCCACGCATGATTTTGACCATGTGGTTTATAAGATTCGTCCTATTGATTTTGATCAGCAGTCCTACGAAGGGAAGTTCAATATTTACCGTCCTCAGTTTTTTAAAGAGAATTTAAAAATGGTGGAGTTGGTTACAGAAAGTATGCAAAAACTATCCATACACCAATATAAAACTGAAGAACGTTCTATTTTGGTAAAACGCTTAAAAAGTTTTCACGATAGAATAGACGAACTCTTGGCCTGTATGTTGGAAGATTCTATTTCTAAAGAAGAAAATATTGATTTACTCAAGACTACCATTTTTGAATACACCCAAGATATCAATTTTAAAAATTGCAAGAATATGGGTGAAATTTTAAAGTTTTCCTTGGAGTTTTTAACGCGTAATTATGAGAATGTTAATTTGGAGAATTTGAAATGAAATTAATTCCAGTTTTCGTCAAAGTCTAGATTATCATAGTCATCCAAATCCAAACCATCTTCAAATTCATCAAAATCGTCATCGTCTGCTTCAAATAATTTTTCGGGAGCATTATCGGGCACTTGCCCTTGAACAAACATGAGGTTAGGGTAGTCATGCCCTTCAGTTTCGTCAACAATTTCAGCAAGTTCTACAAAGAAAGTCCACATGCTTAAAAAGTCGTAAACATATATAAGTTTTGGTGAAATTTCATGAACTACATCATTAATCGCCGTTTCATTCATTAATCGTGCAGAAGCATCTTCACTTAAATCGAATAATGAAATTTCTTCTCCTTGGTTCCATTGATCGTCACTAATATAAAAGGATGCCATTTCGGTGCCATCAAATCCAAAAGACTGTGTGATGATGTTATGTAAATCTTCAAGAGTATCCGTTTCACGAATTTCTAAATCACGAAAAATATCTTCATCGGTGTCATTATCTAAAATAACTCTAAATCTGTAGATCATAATGAAAAATTAAAATGCAAATTTACAAAGTTTGAGGTATGTTTTTGGCATTAAATGTTTCTAAAACAAGATAAAATTGAACACCAAATAAAATACTTGCCAATACTAAATGAACGGTTTGTGACCCAAAAGGGAAATGAAGATAAACCATGGAAATACCTGATACTACCTCTAAAATTAAAATGGAAACAACCCAGTTTAGCTTTTTTAAGTTAAGTTTTGCTCTTTTGAGTAAGTAGAATAAATAGCCATTTACCAACAACACAATTATGGAAAACGATCGATGAATATAAAATGTAATAGTTGGATTGTTTAACCAAAGACTTGTGTTTTCTTCTCCTAAAATTTTAGCCTGTTCATCTACAAATTGTCTTACATGGGTACCTAAAATTATTTGAATCAATGTTAAAAACGATGCAAAAATTAATATGTTTTTAAAAGTTGAGTTGTATTTATAGTTATTGATTTTATTATTTGTTTTGTGGATAATAAATAAAATGGCTGCTACAATAACCAAAGCCATAACCATATGTATGGTTATTTTTAATGGCGCTAGGTTTGAATCTACTACAGTTTTTCCCAACCATGCTTGAAAACCCATACCCAATACTACAAAAACAGATAACAGTGTAATGACTTTGTTTTTTTTCCAATAATTAATGGATGCTATGGCCATAATTAGAGTTGCTAAACCAGCTAAGGCACCCAATAAGCGATTAACATATTCAACCCACGTGTGCCATGGATTAAAAACAGCATAATCATGTTTGGAGTAGGTTTCCCAATTGGATTTTGTAAAAACATCAGATGTTATAAAATCTGTTTTGGCAACTTGTAAAGATTCATCTAAGATGATGACTTGCCCTTTTTTGTATTCATGATTTGGTTTCCATTTGAGTTGCTCATGTTCTGTGGGAGGAATATAATATCCAAAGCATTTTGGCCAGTCTGGGCATCCCATGCCACTTCCGGTCATTCTAACAAAAGCTCCGGCTATAATAACCAAATATGTTAAGACGAGTGTTATTTTTGCTATGTTTCGAAAGTTATTTTTCATTTAATAAGGCATTTTTTAAAACACAAACTATTGTCCATATTTTTATACTGACCAAAATTTGGTATTACTTGGTAATGATTCTTTTTATAGAAATTAACCGCTTCAATTTGTCTTTTACCCGTTTCTAAAATGGTTGAATTGTAACCTATTTCTTTTGCCCAAACTTCAAGTTCTTTTAAAATTTTTGATGCAATCCCCATACTTCTAGCTTCAGGAGATGTAAACATCCGTTTGATTTCTACACAATTTTTATCAAACTTTTTAAAAGCTCCACAACCTACCGGTTTGTTGTTTAAGTAAGCTATTATAGTATGTTTTAAAACATCAATATTGTTATATAGATTGTAAAAATCATGCTCGTCCTCATCAATTATAGTTAAATACTCATCGAGTTGTTTAACTAGATAAACAAAATCAATATTTTCAGAGTTAGCTCTAATAATTTTTATCATTGCGAAACACTTACTTTTAAACCTAAACGCTTTCCTTCTTTAAGCATGAGTTCATAAGCTGCTTCATATTCATTTGGAATATCGCCTTCTAATATAGCTTCTTTAATGGTTTCTTTTATGTTTCCAATTTCCCTAGATGGTTTAATATTGAAGGTCTTCATAATTTCTTCTCCAGAAATAGGAGGTTGAAAATTACGGATGTGATCACGTTCTTCAACTTCTACAATTTTTTCACGAACAATTTTAAAGTTATTATGATATTTATTGAACTTTTTAGCATTTTTTGTAGTGATATCTGCTTCGCAAAGTGTCATTAAATCATCCACAAACTCTCCAGCATCAAACATCAAACGGCGAACTGCGGAATCCGTTACTTCTTCATTAACTAAAGCAATGGGACGAGAACTCATCAAAACCATTTTTTGAACAAATTTCATTTTGTCATTCAATGGCATTTTTAAGCGTTTAAATAAATGAAATACCATTTTAGACCCTTCAAATTCATGCCCATGAAACGTCCAACCTACTTTTTTACTAAACTTTTTAGTTGGTGCTTTTCCAATATCGTGTAGTAAAGCGGCCCAACGTAGCCATAAATTATCGGTATTCTCAGAGATGTTATCTAATACCTCTAAGGTATGATAAAAATTATCTTTATGACGCTGACCTTCAACTTCATCAATCCCTTTTAAAGCGGTAAGTTCTGGAAGTATATAATTCAATAACCCCGTTTTTTCTAATAACAAAAAGCCAATAGAGGGCTTTTTACTTTCAAGAATTTTATTTAATTCGGTAACAATGCGCTCATTGGTGATGATTTTAATTCGATCACTATTTTTTGAAATGGCTTTGAGTGACTGTTCTTCAATTATAAAATCCAATTGAGTGGCAAACCTTATGGCGCGCATCATTCTTAAAGGATCATCACTATAGGTGATATCAGGGTCTAGGGGTGTTCTAATGATTTTGTTTTCTAAATCTTTCACACCTGCAAATGAATCAAGTAAATCACCAAATTGGGCTTCATTTAAATTGAGAGCTAAGGTATTTATGGTAAAATCACGTCGGTTTTGATCATCTTGAAGCGTGCCATTTTTAACAGATGGGTTTCTACTGTTTTCAGTGTAAGATTCTTTTCTGGCACCAACAAATTCAATTTCAATATCATCATACCTTAACATGGCAGTACCATAAGTTTTAAAAACCTGTACTTGAGGATTATTGGGTAGGTTTTTAGCCACCTGTTCAGCCAATTTAATGCCATCTCCAACAGCTACAATATCTATGTCTTTTACTTGTCCACGTTTTAGAATAAAATCACGAACATAACCTCCAATCACATAGCTTTCAAAACCTAATTGAGAGGCTGATTTTGAAATGATTTTAAAGATATTATGTTGAAGTGCTTCTTTGTAATTCATTGATAATTTTTGAGACTTTACTCTCGAATAATCTTAACAATTCCATTGTTACTCAACTTGATGATAGACGATGGTTTGTTACAGATTTTTTCATGGTGCAAATTTACGACATAGTCCACACCTTTTAAAACCTCTGGAGAGATTTCTTTGAATGATTTTGGAGATGGTAGTCCACTGATATTGGCAGAAGTTGAAACCATGGCACCATTAAATTTTCTAGAAAGCCAATAACAAAATTCATCATCAGGTATCCGAATAGCTACACTGCCATCTTCCGCAACTACATTGTATGCTAAATTTTGCCCATCATCATATATAATGGTGGTTGGCTTATCGGTAACTTCAATAATATTTAGGGCAGTTTCAGGTATATGTTTTACATATTTCTTCAACATTCTTTCATCAGCCACTAAACAAATTAGCACTCTTCTATTATCACGTTTCTTTAGTTCATAAACTTTGTTAACAGCTTCAGTATTACTGGCATCACAACCTATAGCCCAAACAGTATCGGTGGGATAAAGTATAAGGCCACCTTCTTTTAATACTTTTAATGCATTGGTAATTTCTTTCTGCATCTTATAGGGGATGAATCTTTTGTTTATGTTTTAGTGACATTGATAATGGTGCTTGTTTAAATAAAGCCATAAAAACAGGCCAGTTTTTTAGTTTTATCAAGCTACTAAAAAAATATTTTATTTGTAAATAGGTTAATAAAATGTAAAAGGAGACTAACCCGTAGTGCTTTCTTATAACGTATAGCAAAGAAATTTTTAGTTCTATTTTTAAATCAACCGATTTGGGTGTGCTAGCACCATGAAAATGTAAAAATTGACCTTCGGGGACTAAATACGCAAACTTGTTTATTTTGCTGAGTCTTTTACAAATATCAGTTTCTTCATGATACAAAAAGATGTTGGTGTCAAAACCGCCAACTTGATTAAAATCTTGCGAAGAAAAAAACATAAAGCTGCCAGCAACATATTGACCTATTTGAGGTTTTTTATAAAGGATTTTACGTTTTGGATATTTTTTTGGATTAACTTTTTCTAATACTTTTCGTCCAAAAAGCTCTCTTCCCAATGATGCAAAATGATCAATTGTAGGAAGTAAATCATGGTTTTCTTTAAAAGCTTGAGGGCCACAAACACCAACATGCTTATGGGTATCCATAAATTTTTTAAGAATAGTTAAACAATCATTTATAAATAACACATCGTTATTTATAAATGCTATATAGTTTCCCCTGGCTTTATTTACCCCAATCATATTGCCTGCTCCAAAACCAGTATTTATATGGCTTCTAATTAGTTTTACTGAAACAGATTTTTCAATTGAGGTTATATAATTTTTTAGAGCAAAGTAGCTTTTCGATTCAGAACCATTGTCAACTATTATATATTCGCATTTTAAATTTTTAGAAGTGAACTTTAAAATGGATTCAAAACAATTAATTGTGTATTGTTCGGTATTGTAATTTATGATTATTACTGAAATATCAATGGCCATTAATTGAGATATTGGTTAACACCTTTTTCAATAAAAGTAATTTTCTTTTCGGTAGTCTCTCTTTCAATAATTTCATTGATATTTATATGACTTTTATCTTGCTCTTTATGATATATATGATATGCCAGTCCAGCAAATTTTAATCGTTTTCCTTTAACGCCAATATTCAATAAACGTTGAATCATTTCGCTATCGTCAATTCCCCAACCAATAAGGTTTTCATTAAATCCATTCACTTTAATGAAGTCATCTTTCCAAAATGACATATTGCAACCTCTTAATTTTGGAGATCTTGTATTTTCTTCTTTATATAGTTTTGAAAGAAACGGAATATGTAAAGTTCTACCCCGTTTTTTAATTCCCTTGGAAAAAAAGTTAAAAGTTATTTGTTTATTGTAGAACAAATCATCCAAATGTTTTTCTTGAATATTTACTCTACTTCCATATAAAAAAGTATTCTTCTTTGCCATTTTTATGTGGTCTTTAACAAAATCTTTGTGCATGATAATGTCACCATCAATCTCAATAATATAATCATATTTTGCCATGGCGATAGCTTTGTTCATGATGGCTGGTTTCTGGTTTTTATTATCTTCATGCCAAACATGATGGAGAGGGACAGGGAAATCATTTTGAAAGCGTTTAATTAAATGTTCTGTTTCTTTTTTTGATCCATCATCTGCAATAATAACTTCATTAGGTAAATAAGTTTGGTTTTTTATACTTAATAATAAAAGTTCTAAAGCTTCTGGCCAGTTATAGGTTGGCGTTACTAAAGAGCACTTAGGAAACGGTGGCATGTGATTATTTTTGTATGCAAATTAATGTATTTTTTATTAAATAGAAATTGTTTAAAATAGGAGTTTGAATTTTTATACTTTTGAAAAATGGATTACGAAAATAAACCTGAAGGCTATTACGACAATGTGCGTTCAGAAATGCTTGAGTTTTTACCTGCTGGAGCGAAACGGATTTTAGATGTTGGTTGTGGTAACGGTGCTTTTGCACAAATAATTAAAGAAAAGAATCAGGCTGAAGTTTGGGGTATTGAGTATATTAATGAGCATGGTTTAGAGGCACACAAAAAACTGGATACCGTGTACATAGGCAAATGTGAAGATTTTATTGAGGGCCTTCCCAATAATTATTTTGACGTTATTTATTGCAACGATGTCTTGGAGCATTTGGTAGACCCTTATTGGGTGCTTAGCATTTTAAAGAATAAATTATCAGAAAATGGTAAAATAATTAGTTCATTGCCCAATGTTAGATTTTATAAAAGTTTTATTAAAGTTTTACTTTATAAAAATTGGGAGTATGAAGATTACGGTATTATGGATAGGACCCATTTAAGATTCTTTACAAAGAAAAGCATAAAAAAAATGTATGAAGATTTGGGGTTTGAGATAGTAACACACAAGGGCATCAATAAAAGTAAATCTCTAAAACCTTATTTATTTTATGCATTGACTCTTTTTACGCAACTCGATATGCGTTATGTTCAATTTGCAACAGTTGCCAAAGTAGCGAATGAAAATTAAAAAGGCGATTCATAACAGTTTTAAAATACATTCTAATTTTTTAGATAATATAATTTTAAATTTTGATACCAAAGGTGAAACCTATGGAAATCAAGATAGGAACTCTTTAAAGTTATTTGATTTAGAGGGGAAATCTATAAATGTAAAGTCATTCCGGGTTCCAAATATCATTAATCAAATAGCCTACAAATTTTTTAGAAAAAGTAAGGCGCATCGTTCTTTTGAATATGCAAATAAATTGTTAGAATTGGGTGTAGAGACACCACAACCCATTGCCTATTATGAGTTTACAACTCCTTTTTTATTTAAAAACAGTTTTTATATAAGCGAACAACAAGACTGCGATTTAACATATAGAGAGCTTACAATCAATTTAAATTATCCAGATCACGAGTCAATACTTCGCGCATTTACCAGATTTACATTTGAACTTCATGAAAAAAGCATTCATTTTTTAGACCATTCACCAGGAAATACCTTAATCGAATTAAATAAAGGCGATTATAAATTTTATTTAGTGGATTTGAATAGAATGGCATTTAAACCTTTAGATTTTAAAACACGCGTTAAAAACTTTGCCAAATTAACCATACATAAATCTATGATTGAAGTGATGAGTGATGAATATGCTAAATGTACTGGTAAAGATTATAATGAAATTTTTAATGTAATGTGGGAGGAAACGCAAGCTTTTCAAGCAAAATATCATAATAAGCAAAGGCTAAAGAAGAGGCTAAAGTTTTGGAAGCGAATGTAATCTTTTTAATTCCTTATATCTAAAAAAAACGCCATACGCATTTAGTCTGCAAACAGTATATCCTGCTTTTCCATCTAAAAAACCAAGCCTTAAAGCATAGTTTGTCAAAAATTTATAAGCTGGTCTAATATAAAAATGAAAGTAATTTGGTTTTTTTCCTCTTTTATAGAGCTCTAATGCTTTTAAAGATGCGTAATGCTCGGTTTTTTTCCTATAGTGTTGTATACTTGAAAAAGAATAGTGTAACATATCATGTTTTAAAACGCCCGTTTTTCCCTTAACATCCAATTGTTCGTGAACAATTTTATTTTCAAAATAGCTAGCATATCCTTTCTTAAATAACCTAAATACCTTATCTGTTTGTAAGCCGCTAAAGCGCAGTATTTTATTTTTAAATACAAACTTTCTTGAAAACTTATAAGCAACTTCATTATTTCTACTTTTTATGACATCAAAAATTTCTTTTTTAAGTTTTGGAGAAATACGTTCATCGGCATCAATAAATAAAATCCAATCCTTTGATGCCTGTTTAATGGCAAAATTTCTCTGGTCTGCAAAATTTAAAAATTCCCGTTGAATAATTTTTATGTTTTGGTAGGTTTTTAATTTTTCAAAAGTGCCATCAGTACTAAAAGAATCAATAACAATAATTTCATCAACAAAGTTTAAATGTCTTATCAATTCATCGATATGATTAATTTCATTAAATGTTATTATTAAAGCTGATATTTTTGATTGAATTTCTTCCAAAATATTATTAAAACAAGTGATTTTCGGTTAGTAAAAATAGTTATTTTTGTTTCAATGAGCGCATTAGATATATCAGTAATCATTAGCACTTACAATAATCCAGAGTGGTTGGAAAAAGTGTTATGGAGTTATGAGTTTCAAACTTTTAAAAATTTTGAAGTTGTTATAGCTGATGATGGCTCTGATGAAAAAACTAATTTATTAATAAAAACCATTAAGTCGCAGGTTAGTTATCCCATTCAACATATTTGGCATGAAGATAATGGTTTTCAAAAAACGATCATTTTAAACAAAGCTACTATAGCTGCAAAAGCTGATTATTTGCTTTACACAGACGGCGACTGTATTGCCAGAAAGGATTTTCTTCAAACACATATTGATTATAGAGAAAGCGGGTATTTTTTATCAGGAGGCTATTTTAAGTTGCCTATGAATGTTAGTGAGCTCATTTCTATCGATGATATTAAAAGCCAACGTTGTTTTGATATTCATTGGTTGAGGAAACATGGTCTAAAAGAATCGTTTAAGAATAATAAAATTACATCTAAAGGCTTTAAGCAGAAACTTTTAAACACTTTAACGCCAACCGCAGCAACATGGAATGGCCATAATGCTTCTGGTTGGAAAACAGATATTATCAAAGCTAATGGTTATGATGAACGTATGCAATATGGTGGAGAGGATAGGGAATTAGGAGAGCGTCTTTTTAATAATGGAATTAGAGCAAAACAAATAAGATATAGTGCTATTTGTTTGCATTTAGATCATGAACGAGGTTATGTAAAACCAGATATGATTGAGAAAAATAAAAAAATAAGAGCTACTACTAAAAGGGAAAAAATAATGAGAACACCTTTTGGTATTGATAAATATTAAATTACTTATTTTTTAAGAAGGCTTTTAACTTTGGAATAATTAATTCTGGTAAAAACATTTTATAAAGTTTATCTGCTTCTTTTTTCATGTTCTTTAAAGGTTTATTAAAGTAAATATTAGGATTTACATCTTTTAAGTGAATAGAAACGTGCATTTTTCCATCTTCAAACATGTTCCAGGCTTCTTTTAAAATCCATGGCGAAAATATGGTAAATGTTGAAATATTGAGCGCTTTTGCCATATTTACAGCACCTCCCTCGTTACCAATTAAAGCATCGCAATGTTTTGTAATGGCAAGAAACGATCTTAAATTTTTCCCAAATACATTAAAATAGATGTGCTTTTGGGTTTCAGGTTTGCATAAATTATATACGTCTTTAGCTTCGGGTTCTTGATTTGGAATGTAATTAAATAAAATTTGTACTTGAGTTTCTTTTACGATGGCATCAATAATTTTGGCCATATAATCCAAAGGATAGGTCTTGTTTTTACCACTTCCTAATACACTAATCATGAATAAAGGCGCACTCAAATTTATTTTATGAGACAACAAGAATTGTTTTGAATCTTCAATTTCTTGTTCTGTTAGATATATTTTAGGTTGAATAATTGGCGGTTGTTTTTCTAAAATAGGTTCCAATAACTGTAAGCGGTTTTCGATGGCTAAACCAGCAATAGTTTTGGGTGTTTTTCCTTCTTTTAACGTGTTAGTGTAGATAAAGGAAGTGTACCATTTGTACTTAGATATTTTCGTTTTTGCTCCGCTTAAGGCAGAAATAAGATTGCTTGAGAATTTTGAATAAACATCTATTACAACATCGTATTGATGTGTTTTAATTAATTTTGCAAGGTTGAAAAGTGCTATTTTACTAGATTCTTCCTTTTTATTAAATAAAATAAAATTATCTATAAACGGATTATTTTCTACAACAGAATAGGTGTGCTCGTTGATTAAAAAATCTAATTGGGCATTTATATACTGTTGGCGAAGTACTTCAAACAGAATACTGCTTGTAAGCACGTCGCCAATCATTTTTTGTTGTATAATAAGGATTTTCAAACTCCAAGAGTTATTATGTTGTTTAGTAAGTTTTTGAAAAACTTAAGAGTGTTTATTATTTAAACAGCTACACTATGCTCTCGAAGGGCATCATTAAGTGATGTTTTTTTATTGGTACTCTCTTTACGTTTTCCAATAATTAAGGCACAAGGTACATTGTAAGTTCCGGAAGGGAATTCTTTAGCATAACTACCTGGAATTACTACAGAACGCGCAGGAACTAAACCTTTATATTCCTTAGGTGTATCTCCAGTAACATCAATAATTTTGGTGCTCATAGTTAGAGTTACTCCAGCGCCTAAAACAGCTTCTTTTTCTACCCTAACACCTTCAACAACAATACATCTACTTCCAATAAAGGCATCATCTTCAATAATAACAGGAGCTGCTTGTAAGGGTTCTAAAACACCACCAATGCCAACACCTCCTGACAAATGGACATTTTTGCCAATTTGAGCACAACTACCAACAGTAGCCCAGGTATCTACCATAGTGCCTTCATCTACATAGGCCCCAATATTTACATAACTAGGCATTAAAATAGTGCCAGCTGAAATATAAGCGCCATGCCTAGCTACAGCATGCGGAACCACTCGAATACCCTTTTCGGCATAACCGCGCTTTAATGGGATTTTATCATGAAACTCTAAAGGACCACACTCGATAGTTTCCATTTTTTGAATAGGAAAGTATAAAACAACGGCTTTTTTAACCCATTCGTTTACTTGCCATCCGTTTTCAATAGGTTGTGCAACTCTTAATTTGCCTTTATCTAATAAATCTATTACTTCTCTTATTGCAGCAATTGTAGTTTCTTCAGTTAAAAGGGCTCTGTTTTCCCAAGCATTTTCTATGGTTTTCTGTAATTCTGTCATCTATATAAAAATTTTGAGCAAATATAAAGCTATCATTTAAAAAATTAAAGTATCCAAACTTTATTCTATCATTTAAAAAAGTCTTTAAAATGTGCTAATGACCACCAAAAAGTTCCTAGTGTTACTTGATTTATTCCTTTAAGTGAATTATTTATATCGATGAAATACATTTTTATTGTATTTCACCCTAAAAAACACACCTTTTAACTATTTATCGATATAAATAAGTCGCTTCTCTAATAATCGAAAATACGCGGTATACAACTAATTTATTGTGCGTTAGCCTTCATCTGGATATATATTTGAATCATCAAACAATAAAACAGAAATGAAAACAAAATTTTACATATTATTAGTCTTATTACTTTCTTTCTCTATGGGAAATGCTCAGAGCAATTCTAAAACAGTAGAAGTTGAAGTAGCTGATACTATTTCTGTTTCCAAATATGATTTAAATTCAACTGACGCGAGTAATGTTAAGGTTAATACAGTTAAGGAAAATGAAAATTTATTGATTGATACTATCCAATTAAGAGCTTCTATAGCGCGTAGTTCAAGTGATATTAGAATTTACCTAATCCGTAAAAGAAATGAAGGAAATATCAGTTTAGTATTTCCTAAAATAAATAAAGCTGTTAAAGCTTAAAAAATAATGTTCAAATATTAATAATTTAAGGTTAACTATTGTTTAAAGGCTATCTGTAAATGGATAGCCTTTTTTTTATTACTATTTTTGCATAAATAAAAATATGGGAAGAATATTAGCAATTGATTTTGGTACTAAAAGAACGGGGATTGCCATTACTGATGAATTACAAATTATAGCCTCTGGCCTTACAACAGTAAACACTAATGATTTGTTGAAATTTTTAAAGGATTACACAAAAAAAGAATCCGTTGAGTTATTTTTAATTGGTGAACCCAAACAAATGAATAATACAGCTTCTGAAAGTGAAATGCACATCGCTACTTTTATCAGTAAATTAGAAAAAGAAATACCAAACATTCCTATTACAAGAGTTGACGAGCGATTTACTTCAAAAATAGCTTTTCAAACGATGATTGATAGTGGCTTAAAAAAAAACCAACGAAAAAATAAAGCATTAATTGATGAAATTAGTGCAACACTTATTCTTCAGAGTTATCTATATTCAAAAAAATAGATTCTAGATAAAGAATAAATGTGATACAAATACTTTCAATAAATTATAAGTTAGTATTTTTGCATTTAACAATAAAAGTATAATGATATTACCGATTGTTGCCTACGGCGATCCTGTTCTAAAAAAGAAAGCTACAGACATAAATAAAGATTATCCACAGTTTGATGACCTTTTAAAAAACATGTTTGAAACCATGTATAATGCTTATGGGGTAGGTCTAGCGGCACCACAAATTGGCTTACCAATAAGAATATTTTTAGTAGATACATCTCCGTTTTCTGAAGACGAGGATTTAACTGATGAAGAACAAAGGGAGTTGAAAGAATTTAAACGTGTTTTTATTAATGCCAAGATAATCCATGAGGAGGGCGATGAATGGGCATTTAACGAAGGTTGTTTGAGTATACCAGATGTTAGGGAAGATGTATTTAGGAAACCAACCATTACCATTGAATATTTGGATGAAAACTTTAAACCACATACCGAAACTTTTAATGGATTGATAGCTAGGGTTATACAACATGAATATGACCATATAGAAGGTATTTTGTTTACAGATAAGTTATCAAGTTTTAAAAAGCGCTTAATTAAAGGAAGGTTGTCCAACATATCAAAGGGAAAGATTAATGTAGATTATAGAATGCGATTCCCAGAGCAAAAAAAGAAACGATAAATTGTTGCATGGCTTGAATAAAGAATTGATATTTGCCTCTTTATAAAAATAATGTATGAGTTTAGATAAAGTATTATCAATATCCGGTAAACCTGGTTTATATAAATTAATAGCACAAACCAGGGGTGGTTTTGTTGCAGAATCGTTAATTGACAACAAACGTATATCGGTAAGTGTTCAAAGTAATGTAAGTGTATTAAGTGAAATCGCCATATATACACTTACGGAAGAAGTTCCTTTAAAACAGGTTTTTCAAAACATAAAGAAGAAGGAAAATGGAAATGAAACCTCAATCAAATCTAATGACAGTAAAGATAAACTTGAAGAATATTTCTTTGATGTATTACCAAATTATGATGAAGATAGGGTTTATGCGAGCGATATAAAAAAAGTTATGCAATGGTATAACTTACTGCAAAAACATAATATGTTAGACTTATTGGATATAGAGGATGAGAAAGTTAATTCTATTGACGAAGAAGAGTAATTAAAAGTTAGATAACTTAAAAAAAACCTCCTACATAGGGGGTTTTTTTATACTTTTTTTTGAAAGTTAAAGCAATAATCATCGACTATTTTCTTACTAACAAAAAATTATTAACCATGAATACACTTTGGTTTTTTGAAGATGTAAATCTTTTTCAAATGCTTTGTCCACACAAATTCAAAGAATATAAAGAGAATCATGATTTTGATTCCTATAAAAAACAAGATTATATATATTTTGAAGAAGACTCATCAAATAAAGTATTTCTTATTGAAAAAGGAAAAGTAAAAATTGGTTATTATAATGAAGATGGGACCGAAGTTACCAAAGCCATTTTATCACGCGGTCAATTATTTGGGGAAAAAGCCATTCTCGGCGAAAGAAAACGCGAAGAGTTTGCACAATCCATAGATAGTTCTACAAGAATATGTCCAATTAGTGTTGATACCATGTACGATTTAATGCGAAAAAATGAAACATTTAGTTTTAGAGTATACAAGTTTATAGGTTTTAAACTTCAAAAACTTGAAAGACAATTACAACTTTTAATGTTTAAAGATACAAAAACCAGACTTTTAGAATTTCTTGATGAGTTATGTTCAGAGTATGGATACGATTGTAATAAAACAGGTGATAAAATTATACAACATCCATACACTCAAAAAGATATAGCAAGTTTAATAGGAACTTCACGACCAACATTAAACATTCTTTTAAATGAATTGAAAGACGAAAAAGTTATTCAATTTAATAGAAAAGAAATTAGAATTCATAAAAATATTGCTTAGTGTTAGCTAGCTAACATTTTAAAAAATTGTCAGATTGTAATTTTGAAGTATGAAACTTAAAAATAATAATTATGATGATTCGAAAAATGACATTAGCTCTATTAACACTGTGTGTTTTTGCTTTATCCTGTAGTGATGATGAAACTTCACCAATAATACCAGATGCAGGGATTATAACAGGAGGCCCTTTTACCTTTTTTGTTGATGGAATTCCTGATTATGTGAGTGGAATTTCTACCGATGCTAACGCTATTGGCACCAATAGTACGTTTGTAATAACAGATGATTTAGGAAATATTCTAGGATTACCACCTACATTAACAGCACTTGAAGGTGTGAATTTTGACGACGCTGGTGAAGGTGTCTGTCTTATCTGGTATTTAAGATATGAAGATGGCTTAACAGGTGCTGAAGTTGGAATGAATGCAAACAATTTAGAGGGCAGTTTTGATTTATCTAACTCCATTTCTGTCTTTAGAAATCCCGAACCAAATGCCGGAGTGCTATCTGGTGGTCCTTTCACATTTATAGTCGATGGAATGCCCGATAATGTAACAGGTATCTCTACCGATATGAATGCGATTGGAACCAATAGTACATTTGTTGTAACAGACGAATCTGGAAATATTTTAGGCTTACCACCAACAGTAACTGCCCTTGAAGGCGTTAATTTCGATGAGGCAGGGGTAGGCGTATGTCTTATTTGGTATTTAAGATTTGAAGACGGATTAATTGGGGCAGAAGTTGGTATGAATGCCAATAATTTACAAGGTATTTTTAATTTATCAAATCCCATAACAGTGAACAGAATAGCCAAGCCAGAGGCTGGTGTTTTATCTGGAGGACCTTTTACTTTCTGCATTGACGGACAAGTAGATAACGTGAGTGGAATAACAACAGATCCCAACGCTGTTGGAACGAATAGTACATTCGTTGTCACAGATGATTTGGGAATTATTTTAGGGTTGCCACCAACGTTATCGGATTTAGAAGGAGTAAATTTTGATGGAGCAGGAGCTGGTGTTTGTTTAATATGGTATTTACGATTTGAAGATGGACTACAAGGAGCAGCGGTAGGGATGAATGCCAATAATTTACAAGGATATTTTAGTCTTTCAAATTCAATAACTGTAACAAGAAATGAGGTTACGGCTGGTACGATTTCTGGAGGACCATTTACTTTTAATGTTGATGGAACACCTGATTTTGTGAGTGGGATCACTTTAGATGGAACGGCATCTGGTACTAATAGCACATGGGTAATTACTGATGATTTGGGTAATATATTAGGCTTACCACCAACTCTGGCAGATGTAGAGGGTGTTAATTTTGATGGGGCAGGAACTGGTGTTTGTTTAATATGGTATTTGCGTTTTGAAGATGGACTACAAGGAGCAGCGGTAGGTATGAATGCCAATAACTTACAGGGTTGTTTCGATTTATCAAACCCAATTACAGTAAATCGAATTTAAAAAAGTTAAGGTTTATTTGTATTTTAATTAAGAAGAAAAATGTTTTAAATTAATTGAAGCGTGTCATCCATATGAGATGATACGCTTTTTAATTTTAATGGAATATTAGAGTGTTTTAAAGAAAGCTTTAATGAAAGTCCATGAAAAAAGGGAATACATTATTTTTAATTCTTCCCAAAAAGTAGATTCCTCATCCAAAAACCTAAACATAGTTTGTGTGGAGTTCTTGCTATAAAATTGTTCAAAAATCCATTCACCTTGGTGGTTTTCATCTTTTAAAACTTTAAGGAAAACGGTGTCATAAAACTTGTATTTTCTTTTGTATAAGTCTTTTGAAGGTCTTTGGTTTGCTTTTAAATTTTCGATAATTTTTGAGACATTTCTCTCTGTATGTTTAAAAGAATAGCCTGTGGAACCTTTTACCCAACCACCGCCAGTGCCTATTTTAGTGATGTTTTGGGTGTTTGATTTTTCAAAAGGATAATTGGTCATAGGTATGTTTCCTTTTTCAGTTTCAATAATCGTATAATCCTCAATGCTTAAGTACTCTTTTATATAGGTTTTTAAGTAGGTGTCATAAGTATTTTCATTCACTAAATTTTCGGTAAAGTAAGTGAACTCCACTAAGGCCTCTGTCTTAGAAAAAGGCAGCACATAAGTGAATGTGGTTTGGTGGCCATCTTTTAAACGATAATCCATCATTATGATTTTATCTTCATTAAAAGCATCATATTTAGTTTTGATGATGTAACCTTTAAAGTGTTGATTTATAAGAAGATATTCTTTGGAATCTTTTGAAAATCCTTCAGGAATTCTACTATCAAAAACATGGGAAGCTTTGAAGGATTGTTTGTTTGTTTTAACAATTATTTCTGGATTTTCTTCAACAGATAATACTTCCTCCAAAAAAAAATGGATGTTGTTATATGCTTTTAATTTTGATTTGGCATCATTGTAAAAGTCAATCGATCTAATGGTTTTGTAAGAATAAGGTTTTAACTCTAAATCAATGTTTTTTTCTAGCGTAATTATGGACGCTTTTTCCCAATTTTTATGAGTAATATCATTCCATTGAGACGGTTCAGTTTCCCAAAAACTCCAAGTTTTATCGTTGGTTTTCTTTTCAGAAGGATCAATTAAGGCTATTTGCTTTTTATCAAAAAAAGAATCCGAAGCCATTTTTAAAGCCAGTTGTAAACCCGCTAAACCATTTCCAATAATGATGTAATCGAAATGGGAACTATGGGTCATGGAAAGCTTTAAGTGTTATTTTTTAAAGTATTTAAAAGGCACAAATAGCATTCCGAAGCATTCACCATCATCTTTTCCTAAATGTTTATGATGTATTTTGTGGGCACGTCTTACACCCCTGGCATACCAATTATTGGCATTTCTAAATAGCTTAAAACGCTGGTGTATAAAGATATCATGAACCAAAAAATACGATAGTCCGTATGCAAAAATACCTGCTCCTATGGGTAAACCCGCCCAAAAAATATCATATTTCCATAATAAAAAACAACCTATACTCACTACGGCATAAAAAATAAAAAAAGCATCGTTGCGCTCAAACCAACTATCGTGGTCTTTATGATGATGGTCTTTATGTAAACTCCATAAAAAACCATGCATAATGTATTTATGTGTAAACCACGCCATGAATTCCATAAAACAATAGGTGGCAATAAAAATGAGTATCCAATATAAGGTTTGCATTATTTGAGATTTACATTAAATTTAATTGATACTTAACATAGCTACGTGCCAATAACTCAATTTTTTTTGGGTTAGAAACGCGTATTCTAGAATCTTTTATTTTTAAAGCTGGTGTTTTCTTTAATTTTTTAAGTAGTTGGCTATAATATCTATAGGCCATAAAAACCCCGAACTTAGCTTCAATGGGTAATTTTTTAATACCACTTAAACCTTTTTCGAAATCTTTCTCAATATCATCTATGATATCTTGTTTAGACAATTCATCAAGATTATTCAAATCGGTATTTGGGAAATAGGTTCTGTTTAAACCATCATAATCCGCTTTTAAATCACGTAAAAAATTTACTTTTTGAAAAGCTGATCCCAATGCCATAGCGGTATCTTTAAGTTCTTCATACTTCTCATCATCGCCTTTAACAAAAACTTTTAAGCACATCAGGCCAACAACATCTGCTGAACCATATATATAGGCTTTAAATTCTTCCTCGGTTAAATAAGTGCTTTTATATAAATCTGTTTGCATACTCTTCATAAAAGCATCTACAAGTGATTTGTCAATGTTGTATTTATGATAAGTGTATTGAAAAGCATTTAAAATGGGATTTAAACTGATTTTATCTTTTAAAGCCAGTTCTAAATCTTCACTGAATCTGTTAAAAAGAGAATTTTTATCAAAATCATGAAACGAATCAACAATTTCATCAGCAAATCTCACAAATCCATAAATGTTGTAAATATCACTTCTTATAGATTTGTATAACATTTTGGTAGCCAAAGAAAAAGAAGTACTGTAAGTTTTCGTTACAATTTTGCTGCAACTAAAAGATACGTTGTCAAATAATACTTTCATGAGTAATATCGTGATGTTTTGTTACTAAATCGGCTACTAATTTTCCAGATATCAGTGATGGCGGAACACCAGGACCTGGAACGGTTAATTGCCCAGTGAAAAATAAACTTTCAACAAGTTTACTTTTCAATTTTGGTCTTAAAAAAGCTGTTTGCAACAAGGTGTTCGCCATTCCGTAGGCATTACCTTTATATGAATTATAATCTTTTATAAAATCGTTTATGCAAAAACTTTCTTTAAATATAATATGTTTTTTGACATTGTGTGATGTTAAATCTTCAAAACGTGTTATTATTTTATCAAAATATAGATTACGTAACTCTGGGGTATCCTCTATACCTGGGGCTAATGGTATTAAAAAAATACCAGCTTCTTTGCCTTCAGGAGCGGCATTAGCATCCGTAATACTAGGAAAACTGGCGTAAAAAAGAGGGTTTTCAGGCCATTGAGGTTTATCATAAATGGCTTCGGCATGTATATCAAAATCAACATCAAAAAATAAGGTGTGATGGTTAACATGTATTAATTTTTTATCAAAACCGACATAGAATAGTAGTGAAGAGGGCGCAAAGGTTTTCTTTTTCCAATAATTTTCAGAGTATTGTCTGTATGGTGAATCTAAAAGAGTTTCAGTGTGGTGATAATCAGCACCACTTACCACAACATCTGATTTATAAATCTCTCCATTGGCTACAACACCTGTTGCTGTGCCATTTTCCACCATTATTTTATCAATGTTAACATTGGTTTTTATGGTAACACCAAGCTCTTTGGCCAAACTTTCCATGGCTAGTATCACTTGATACATGCCTTTTTTAGGATGAAAAGTGCCCAAGCCAAAATCGGCATAATTCATAAAACTGTAAAAAGAAGGTGTGTCGCTTGGTTTTGCACCTAAAAAGAGTACGGGGAATTCAAGGATTTTAACAAGGCGTTCATTTTTAAACTCTTTTCTAACATCTTTCTTTATCGTACTGAAAAATTGGTTTATTTTCTTTATGGTTGCTGGAGTAATCAATTCTAGAGGTGAGACTCCTGGGTTGTAAACCAAGTCTTTTATAGCAATGTCGTAATTGTTTTTTGCGCTGTTAATAAACTTATTAAGCTTTTTGGAACTGCCAGCTTCTTCTTTTTCAAAAGCCAATTTGATTTTCTCTAAAGTGTCTTCTATCGTTATAAAGTCATCTTTCCCAAAATATACGCTATAGGCAGGATTTAATTTTTCCAATGTGTAATAATCAGAAGGCTTTTTGTTGAAATCTGCAAAAAATCGCTCAAAAACATCAGGCATCCAGTACCAAGTTGGACCAATATCAAACGTGAAACCATCTTTTTTAAGTTGTCTGGCACGACCGCCAATGGTCTTGTTTTTTTCAAATACGGTAACTTGATATCCAGCTTTTGCTAAATAGCAAGAAGCTGCTAATGATGAAAACCCTGAACCAATGATGCTTATAGATGACTTCATATTGTTTAACATATATAGTTAAAGACTAAACAAAAAAGAAAATAGTTCTATAATTGTTCAACTAGTTTTTGTATGGAATTATATATACTTACCTTTTTTGGTAGAGTTTTAACGTCAAAGTTAGCTAATTTAGGACCCAGAAGCATAAAACGTGTGTTACTTTTTTGTAAGAGTAATTCATTAAATTTATTAATGTATCCTGGTATGTTTTCTTCTTCAGGATAAACCGTAAAATAAGATAAGAAGGTAACTTCCTCAAAAAAATCAAGAAGATCTGTTAAACTTTCCATAGGGACGCTCTCACCAAGAAATATAGTATGATAGCCTTTACTTCGTAATTGATAATTCACGAATAGCAATCCAATATCGTGTATTTCTGCATCTGGTAAAAACAGTACAAAGGTTTTAGAAACTGGTTTAGGTTCTAGAAGTTGCAATCTTTCTGTATTAAGAAGAATTTTCTGTTTGATATGCACCGACAAAAAATGCTCATGAGCAGGCGTGATGGTATTCGTTTGCCACAGCAATCCTATTTCATTTAGCAATGGTAAAAATACCGAGTAAAAAATTTCACTAAAAGTTTTATTTTCAAGAAGGCTATTGTAAGTACTGTAAAAAAGAACTTGATCAAAATTAATCATAGCCATTTTCAAGGAATTTATGGCATGGTCTTCAACTTTGGCTCTTGAGGCAATTTCTCTAACTTTTATAGGTATTTCTTCTTCTTTGAGACTCGCTATTTTAGAAATTTTAATCCCGTTATTATTTAAATAGGATATATTTAAAAGCTTTTGGAAACTTGCTAGACTGTAGTTTCTAATATTAGTATCACTCCTCTCCGGATTCAGTAAATTATAACGTTTTTCCCATATTCTAATGGTATGGGCCTTGATACCTGTTAAATTTTCTAGATCTTTAATACTAAAGTTTACTTGAATATTGTTCATCAATATTTAATTTAAGTTAAACAAAAGTAGTTATAAATTTTAATTAATTCTTAAAATTCGCAAAGTTTTTTTCTTTTATTCGGGATTTAAAAATGTTTTTTGAATTCAATTACATTTTGTGAAAATTAAATTATTCTCAAAGAGTTTTATCAATCACGATATTTTAACCAAAAAAATCGACGAAATGAAAGAAAAAATTCAATAAATATTTTAATTGGTATTTTAACGATTATTATAGCTATGTACAGAAATTATGATAAAATTTAATTAATTCTGTGTTTTTTTGTATCTGTAAATTGAATTGAACACTCTCATGCCTCAAGATTTGATTAATAGCAAGAATAAAAATCTAAGAGTTGCATTTTATAACATGAGTAAAATATGTTTAAAATGTTAAGGATTTAAATAGAAACTTTTAATGTAGGTTTTAAAGTCTATAAAGTTTTTAAAATTAACTAATTGCTATATGAAAACAAGGAGTTACTCTCATTTAATTATACCTTTCTCTATAATTATCCATTTAACGATAATAAACGGTACACTGTTTATTATGACTCCTGATACGTATTATAATATCCCTAGCATTTTATATTATAATATATCCTGGTTAATAATCACTTACAGTTTAAATTTTTACCCTACCGCTCGTAAGGAAAAATTTATGACCAACATTAAAAAAGTGTTATATCTGTATGTTATTTACGGAATGGCTTACTTTTCATGGTTTGGGATAAGAGCAATTCAACCAAAAGATATTCAATATCATGTTTTGATATTTTTGATAATATGTGCATTGCTTACCATATATCGAGTGATTTTTTATGCGTTCATTCGAAATTACAGGTTAAGTGGTGGAAATTATGTGAATGTTGTGGTTATTGGGCGTGATAAAAACCTAAAGAAAATACGTAAAGTTTTTGATAACCCATATTATGGCTATCGCTATTGTGGTTTTTTCGATGACAGTCAATCAGAAAGCCCTACGTATTTAGGTAATATCATTGATTGTTTTAAGTATATCATAGATAATAGGGTGGACGAGGTATATTGTACGGCTGCTAAGCTATCGAGGTCTGACTTGCAAAATTTAATAAATTTTGCAGATAACAATTTGATTAAGCTCAAAATAATTCCAGATAACAAAGATATTTATACGGCAGCAATGACTGTTCAAAAGTATGATAAAATACCTGTTTTAGATCTCAGAACGGTGCCTTTGGAAGCTGATTTTGGTAGAATGGCAAAACGTGTCTTTGATGTGGTGTTTTCATCTGTAGTTATCATAACCTTGTTATCTTGGTTAGTTCCGTTACTTTATGTGCTAATAAAATTGGAATCACCAGGACCTTTGTTTTTTACACAAAAGCGGCATGGTCTTAAACGACAAACATTCAATTGTATCAAGTTTAGGTCTATGACTTGTAATGGCGAAGCGAATTTAAAAATGGCAACTAAAAATGATAGACGCGTTACTAAAATAGGTAGGATATTACGAAAAACGAGTATTGATGAGTTGCCTCAGTTTTTCAACGTGTTTATGGGCGATATGAGTGTTGTTGGCCCCAGACCACATATGGAGCAGCATACCTCTGATTATGAAATATCTGTTGACAAATATTTAGTACGTCATTTTGTTAAACCAGGTATTACGGGTCTAGCACAAATTAAAGGCTATAGAGGAGAAATTCTTAAGCCTTCAGATATATTAAATCGAATTAGGTTAGATATTTTATATGTAGAGAAGTGGTCATTTTTATTAGATTTTAAAATTATTTTTTTAACAATTTTCAACGCTTTCAGAGGCGAAGAAAAAGCTTATTAAATATTATTGAATAAAAAATTAGAAATTATGAGTTGGTTTGTACTATCAGTAAAAAGAAACAAAGAAAAAAAAGTTGCAGACATATTAAATAAGATGAATATTCAAGTATTTAATCCATTAATTAAGGAAGTTAAATATTGGAGTGATCGTCATAAAGTGGTGGAAACCCCACTATTCAAATCTTATGTATTTGTTAATATTTGCGAAAAGTACAGAGGGATTGTTTTTGGAATATCAGGTGTTAATGGCTACTTGTTTTTGGATGGAAAACCTGCTATGGTGGGTGATGATGAAATCAATATTATAAAAAACTGGATTAAAGAAGATACCTATGATTTAGTGATGCTTTCTAAACTAATTTCTAGAAATGAAATTGGTATTCAAGAGTGGTTAATGAAAAATAATTCTGGTGTTAAATGGATTGGAAAAAGCAACGTATCCGTATTACTTGACGAAATGAATACCATTGTGAAACAAAAACTAAGAGAAGTAGTTTAATTGACTCAAATTAATAGACCCTAAATCAAATACCTATGACTAATCATTTAACGTAATTGAGAAATTTGTATTTAATCGATAAAGATATTATTGATTATATAATTTATTACGCATATTCATCTTAAGCGAACTACATTGCTTTGAATTTTTAAAAAAAAGATGTTCCTTTACTCTAATTTATTGAAATTAAATAATTAAAAGCAATCGTAGCTTTCATTAAAAAATGATTATTAGGTCAAAATGCAATTTGACATAAGTAATCAACCTCATTGTTATTTATAAATATGGAAAAAGATATTTTCAAAATTCTGTTAAATTATTTACGGTATTGGTACTTGTTTTTAATATCAAGTATTATTTGCCTAGTAGGTGCTTATTTCTACGTAAGATACAATGTTACTCCAGAGTATTATGCAAGCGGTAAAATTTTACTAAATGATAAAGAGGAAGGAGAAGGTTTGCAGTCATTTAGTAATTTAGGATTGATAAAGAATTCAAAAAATATTAATGATGAGATTGGTGTTTTGGCATCTTACGATTTGATGCTAAAAACCGTGAAAGAGTTAGAGTATGATGTTTCGTATTATGTTAAGGGCAGATTTAGTGAAATAGAACTTTATGATAAATCGGTTCCCTTTAAAGTTGTTATAAATGACAGCATGCCAATTTTGAAGTATGGAACCTTGGGAACAGTTTCCATTATTGATGAATTTACCTTTCAGATAGAAACCTTTGCGGATGAAGAAAGTGTTAGCAAAGCCACATACAATTTTGGAGAACAACTAAGTACCGAATTTGGAAAATTTCGCATTGACTTAATATCTGATAAATTTAAAACGCAGGACCCCATTTTTGTTAGGTTTAGAAATATTAATAACATAGCTTCCGTTTACAATAATAAAGTTAGAATTAGTAACGTGTATGAAAGTGGTGGAGGACTTTTGAGAATATCTTTAACAGATCCTATTCCAGACAGAGCGGTGGATGTCATCAATAAACTAATTGAAGTGTATGCTAAGAGTTCTGCAGAAAATAAAAACTTCCTTGCGCAATCAACTTTAAAATTAATAGATGAGCGGTTGGATTTATTAACTGGTGAACTTAACGTAGCCGAGAAGGATGTGGAAACCTATAAGCAAAGAAATGATTTGATTAATGTGGAATCTGACGCTTCTCGTTTTGTAAGTTTAGCTGATGAGGTAGAACGTGAGTTGGCTGAATTACGCTCAGAAATTAATACAATAAATGCTCTGGAGAACAGTCTAATACAATCCTCCGATCAATCTTTTTCGCCAATTAGTTCCTATAATATCAATAGTTCTGTACTTGCTGGTTCAATTTTAGCATACAATACCGAGGTTCAAAGACGAAAAAACCTAATTAGTGCCTCGGGTATTGGGAATCCCATGTTGCCAGAACTTGACAGGCAACTCATTGAAAGTAAAAATCTGATATTACAAAATGTAAGAAATATCAAAGCCCAACTTTTAAGAACACAAAGCGAATTAGCCAGTAAATCATCTCAATACCGGTCAAAAATATCCTCAGTTCCAACGGCTGAGCGAGCCCTTTTAGAAATTAATAGGGATCAGGGTATTAAACAAAGCTTGTACCTTTACCTATTACAAAAACGTGAGGAGGAAGCCTTGTCTATCAGCGTGCCCTTTTCCGATACGCGAATCATAGAAACCCCACAGGCCACCAGTTATCCCGTTTCTGGTGCTAAGACCCCCATATACATGGGTGCTTTAATATTTGGATTGTTTATTCCTTTTGTTTGGGTGTTTTTAAAAGATAAACTAAACACTAAAATTTTAGAAAAAGAAGATATTGAAGCCATTACCAATACGCCGATTTTAGGTAAAATTCCTAGTAGTATGGAAAAAGATGTGGTAGTTGTAACGGGACATAAGGCATCAGCTGTTGCAGAACTTTTTAGATTGATGAGACATAATTTAAAATTTCTTTCACAAGGTAAAAATAATCAAGTGATCATGGTTACTTCAGGAAAACCGGGTGAAGGAAAAACATTTGTCTCCATTAATATTGGGGCAAGTTTGGCTATAACTGGTAAAAAAGTGGTTGTTTTAGGATTTGATTTACGCCTTCCCAAACTTATGAAAAATATGAATTTAGATTACGAATATGGTCTTTCCGATTTTATTGTGGATTCCAAAAAAAGTGTTGATGATCTTATCGTACCCTATGAAAAAGAGAAAAACCTCTTTTTTATTGGATCTGGGCCCATTCCACCCAACCCGGGGGAATTAATGCTTCATGAACGTGTAGGTGAATTATTAGAAGATCTGAAAGATAAATTTGATTATGTCATCATTGATACACCACCCATTGGAAAAGTAGCCGATGCCTATTCGTTAAACCCCTATATCGATTCAACTTTGTTTGTAGTTCGGTTTAATTATACCAAAAAAGAGGAATTAAATGTGATTAATGAAATTACAGAAAACAAAAGATTAAAACAGCCTATGATAGTATTTAATGATGTAAAAATGGAAAAATCAGGTGTTTATAGTTATGGTTATGGAAAACCCGTTTAATTGCATATCATGACCTGAATTTAAAAAATAAATTTACGCTAGAACCTACACTATGAAAGATTATTGATTCATAGAAAGCGCTTAAAAATAATTAAAACTGAACCAAATCAAAAATCAAATAAAAAGAATACAATTGCTACCCTATGGTGATAAAATCATGTATTGGGGGAAAGCGGTTTTTATTACTGGATTTGCCCAAATGGTTGTGCAAGTTGTTGGTTTTTTGAGTGGTATTTTAGTAATACGGCTTTTGCCCATTCAGGAATATGCACTATATACATTAGCCAATACAATGTTGGGTACTATGGCTATTCTTTCTGATGGTGGCATTTCTACTGGAGTTACGGCAGAAGGTGGCAAAGTATGGAAGGACCCGGAAAAGTTAGGTGTTGTATTAGCAACAGGACTAGACTTAAGACGTAAGTTTGCTATTGGAAGCCTTATGATATCTATCCCCATATTGTTTTATTTATTAGTTGATAATGGTGCCAGTTGGTTATCATCCGTATTAATCGTTTTGTCCCTTATTCCTGCTTTTTACGCGGCACTTTCCAATTCGTTACTTGAAATAGCGCCTACATTGCATCAATCTATTTTGCCATTGCAAAAAAACGAAATGGTAGTTGGTTTGGGTCGCCTTGGTCTCACAGCTTTAACCTTGTTTATTTTTCCTTGGACATTTGTCGCTATATTAGCCAGTGGCATCCCCGGGATATATGGAAATATTCAGTTGAAGAAGATTTCGCGAAATTTTGTTGATAAAACAGCATTGCCAGATGCACTGATAAGAAAAAAAATTTTAAAAGTGGTTAGTGGAGTGCTTCCAGGTGCCATTTATTATTCCTTATCCGGACAAATAACCATTTGGTTAATTTCTGTTTTTGGAAATGTTACCTCTGTCGCTCAATTAGGTGCTATAGGGCGTTTAGTCGTAGTGCTTACATTATTTAGTTCTGTATTTTTTACTTTATTGGTGCCAAGATTTACCAGATTAGAGGCAGATGCCAACTTGTTGATGAAAAGGTTTTTAATAACACTTGGCTTACTTATTTTAGTATGTATTACAGTAACTGCTTTATTTTGGATTTTCTCCTATCAAATACTTTGGGTATTGGGCGATAGTTATTCAAATTTGAATGAAGAACTAATTCTTTTTATCGTTGGTAGTTGTGCTGGATTGCTTACAGGTATTATTTTTTCTATGAGTTCCAGTAGAGGTTGGATATTAAATCCCTATCTATACATTTCATTAAGTATAGTTACTATCATTACAGGAATCATGTTTTTTAATATAGCGACCCTTAAAGGCATATTAATATTCAATATTTATGTCAATGCAGTTCAGGCAGTGATTTATTTGATATATACTTTTTTAAAAATTCAAAAACAGTAATGCATGAAAGTTATATCAATACAACTTTGTTCCATAAATCAAACCTCTGTTGTAATTAACATGAAAAACCAGTTAGATCAAGAAAAGAAAATGCCCATTATTTTAACCCATTCAGAACCCTATATGAGGTATGTTAATAAAGATATTAAAGATTTTAATATGAACCACAAATTAAATGGTGCTTTTGAGAAAAGAGAAAGAACGCATTTTACTTGTAAAAATTTAAAATATAATAATATTATAAATTAATAGATAAATCGTAAAAATAAAAAATACTTCAATATGAAAATTACAGTTATAGGAACTGGTTATGTTGGCCTAGTAAGTGGCACCTGTTTTGCAGAAATGGGAAACAAGGTAACCTGTATAGACATCGATCAAAGTAAAATCAATAAGTTAAAGCAGGGCGTTATTCCAATTTATGAGCCGGGGCTTGAAGCCATGGTAATAAGAAATTATGACAGAAATACACTTAAGTTTAGCACAAAACTTTCTGAAAATCTGGATGGCTGCGATATCGCGTTTATCGCCGTCGGAACTCCAACAGGTGATGATGGATCTGCCGATCTGAAATATGTTCTGCAAGTAGCCAAAGAGATAGGTGAAAGCATGACAACCCCGCTCATTGTAGTCGATAAATCAACAGTGCCCGTTGGAACTGCCGATAAAGTGAGAGCTACTATTTCTCAGGAGTTGGAAAATCGTCAAGTAACCATTGATTTTGATGTGGTTTCCAATCCAGAGTTCTTGAAAGAAGGGGATGCCATCAGTGATTTTATGAAACCAGATCGTGTGGTCGTTGGCGCTGATAATCCGGCTTCTGCTGAAAAAATGAAGCAACTGTATGCCACCTTTTTTAGAAGTGGTTCAGCGCGTTTCATTGCCATGGATGTACGTTCAGCAGAAATGACCAAATATGTAGCCAATGCCATGTTGGCAACCAAAATTTCGTTTATGAATGAAGTCGCCAATATATGCGAACGCGTTGGTGCTGATGTCAATGATGTTCGTATTGGTATAGGCTCGGATAGCAGAATAGGTTATAGCTTTATTTATCCAGGCTGCGGCTATGGAGGGTCTTGTTTTCCTAAGGATGTGAAAGCATTACATCGCACTGCCAAAGAACACGGATACGAAGCATCATTAATTGGTGCCGTTGAAACGGTTAATGATGCCCAAAAATTGGTTATTGCCAAAAAAGTAGTGAAGCGCTTTGGGGAAGACCTAACGGGTAAAACGTTTGCCGTTTGGGGACTGTCCTTTAAACCTGATACCGACGATATGCGGGAAGCACCAGCCATTTACATTATTAAGGATTTGGTAGCTCGAGGGGCCAGTATAAAGGCTTACGACCCCAAGGCCATGCACGAAGCACAGTCTTTTTATTTAAAAGGCGTATCCAAAGTAACCTATCATAATTCAAAATATGAAACGCTCCCGGGGTCTGATGCCATGATGTTATTAACCGATTGGAAGGAATTTAGAATTCCAGATTTTGAGGAATTGAAAACGCAATTAAAACAACCGGTTGTGTTTGATGGTCGTAATCAATATGATGATAAAGCCATGAAAGATATGGGTTTTGAATATTTCCAGATAGGCAAACAACCCATATAGTTCATGTCATTAAAAGGCAAAATATTTAGTGTTTAAAAATAAATATTTAGATCTCAAATTTAATAAATAAATATGTCAAAATTCAAGATATTATTGGTAATGGGACATCATGCATGGGGAAATACCATGGGTATACCAAAAGTCTTTTTTGACTTAAAAAGAGAATATGAACGCATCGGGCATCATGTTGACACATTATCTTATTATGATTTATATCCTAAAGGGCAAAATAAATTAGCTAGGATATTCGGGCCTACCTTTCCTGAATTAATTTTGAAATATCTAAAAAAGAATGCTTATAAATATGATGTTATTGATGCTAATTTTGAATGCGTTCCATATCCAAAAAAAGCTTTTAATTATGATGGACTTCTTTTATTCCGCTCTCATGGGCTTCCCCAAGTATATGAAATTTATGAAAACAGGCCACCTTACAAAACAATAAATGATAGACTTATAAAAAACATTAAAATAAAAACAAGGTTTGGGAATCTTTACAGATTCTTGGACAGAAAGGTAGGATTAAAAGAACTAAATGCTTCCATAGAGTATGCCGATATTGTACATGTTCTTAATAGTCATGAATATGACTTTTTGTCAAGTGAAGGCGTGCCGAAAGAAAAGCTTGTATTACTCCCTAATGGATTACAAGACACATATATAGAGAAGGCTTCTTCACAAGAGTTGAATAACAAAAAAAATAACATATCGTTCTTGGCATCTTGGACTATTAGAAAAGGCATAACTGAGTTGAATCAAATTTTAAACGAAATTAATTCCCAATTACCCATAGATGAGTTTCATTTGTTAGGTGGAGATCAGCCAGAAAAAGTCGTCTTAAAAGAATTTGAAGCAAACAATTATTCTAAGCTCAAAATCACTCCAAAATTCGAGCAAGATGAATTGATTTCTTTACTATCACCTTCAAAAGTTGGCATTTTTCCTAGTTACGTTGAAGGTTTTGGGTTGGCAGTGGTGGAACAATTAGCCTGTGGCATTCCGGTGGTTGCCTATAATGTTCCTGGTCCTGCTGATATTTTAGGACCCTTAGACTCCTCTTTACTAATTGAATCTGGGGATACTAAGAGTTTGTGTAAAAAAGTTGTGGAGATATTAAATATGACTGATGAAGCATATGAAAAATTAGCACGTCGTTGCAAGGAACGTGCTCAATTTTACAGTATGACTAAAGTTGCTGAAAGTTTTTTGAATGTATACAAAAAACATTTAAAGAATTAGAACATTTTGTTTCAAAGGCTTATTGAGGAGATAATTGATATAACAGGTAAGAATAAAAATGTGTTTATAATATATTTTAAGTTAAATGGTTGAATCAAATTACAGTAGTCCACTAGTTTCTGTGTGTATTCCTATGTATAATGTCTCTGAATACATCGAAGAGACATTGCAAAAAATTTTAAAGCAATCCTACCAAAATATTGAAGTGGTTATAGTGGATGACCACTCCACAGATGATTCTTATCAAAAAGCTCAAAAATTTGAATCAAAAAAAGTAAAGGTATTCAAAAATAAAAAAAAAGGAGGTAATGCCGCCCGTAATTTGGCTTTTGAAAAGTCGAGTGGCGACTATATAAAATTCATGGATTCAGATGATTATTGTTCTGAAACGATGATAGAAAGGCAATTGGAGCGCATGTTAAAAGATGGCACTGAAGAGACGTTGATACACTCACCGTTAAAAATGTTAGAACCAGACGGTCGTATTTATTCGCTTCCCAGATTTATAGATCAAGATTTTGTTCCCGGTATTGAGTTACTAGTGGCTATATGGAACCAAGAAGGATGGAATGTGCCTCATTGTCATTTAATGCATCGTCATCTTATTGTTAAATCGGGTGGTTGGGATGAAACGGTTCTTAAAAACCAAGATGCGGAGTTTTTTGCAAGGGTGGCGGCAGTGGCTGATATGGCATTGTCAGTTGATGACGTTTTTGCCATTTGGAGGCAAACCAAAAAAGGCGTGAGCACACAAATTTCGGTAAAAGCGTTTGCAACTGTAATAGATACATTTGAGATTATAATTAGGCTTTTGTTGAATTACAAAGATACTCCCGAAATGCGTGAAATATGTTCAAAATATGTCGGCGTTTATGTTTTTACAAACTATCCACTAATAAAACCATTAATGCCAAGGATAAACAGGATGTTAACAAAAAACGGTATTAAATTGATTTTACCCGATCGGAAAGCACTTAATGTATTAAGATGGTTGTTCGGTTGGAAATTGTCCATTAGGATAATAAAAGCATTAAATTTATAGCATGATTCCAAAAATAATACACTACTGTTGGTTTGGAGGTGGGGAAAAATCTGCCTTTATAAAAAAGTGCATTAGCACTTGGGAAAAGTATTTACCAGAATATGAGATTAAGTGTTGGTCTGAAAAAAATTTTGATGTTAGGGCTAATGCATTTGTAGAGCAGGCTTATCTTCAAAAGAAATGGGCCTTTGTTTCAGATTATGCGAGATTCTATGTGCTTTACAAAGAAGGGGGGGTTTACATGGATACAGATGTTAAATTGCTAAAACCATTTCCTGATTTATGGTTTCAGCATGGGTTTTTTAGTGCACATGAATATCATCCAGGTTTGTTTGAGCAGGAGGGAATTAAGTATTTAAATGAAGAATTTTTACCCATAGATAAGGAACAATACATTGATGGATTTTGTATTTTATCAGCCATTATGGCCGCTAAAGCAAATCATCCTTTTTTAAAAGACTGTTTGGAAGAATATCATAATATGTCTTTTTTGAATAAGGAAGGTGGTATGAAAGATACCAACGAAGTTATAATAGCCGCCATATTGGGTAGGGTAGCAGTAAAATATGGCTATAGATATATTGATAAAGAACAAATTTTAAGTGAGGATATGCTGATATTGCCTTCCAATGTTTTGGTGGGTAATTTGACGCTTTTAGACAATAATTCGTATGCCATCCATCTAATAAATGGGAGTTGGTTGGAAAAAAAAGGTTTTGATAAGTTTATGCATAATATAAGAAATAATCATCCTAAGTTGTTTCCAATATTAAATATTATCAATAAGATAAGACTCAAGTTTAAAGGAGTAATAAAAGGAAAGTAATGAATGTTTTATAAGATACCACTTAACCATGAGCGGCATTAGCTTGATAATCCCCACATACAAACGGAAAATAGACTTTGAAAGAACGCTTCATTCTGTAAACAAGCAAATTGAAGATATCAATGAGGTGATTACCATCATTGGTCCTAATGATCTTGAAAGTTTCAATTTAGCTAGTTCGTTTAAAAGTAAATTAAGGAATATGAAGGTCATTCAAAGTGAAAAAGCCAGTGTGGTGCATGCTTTAAATCTGGGATTGCAAGCGAGTACACAAGATATTTTGTGTTTGACGGATGATGATATTGAGTTGCCCGAAGGATGGGCCAAAAGAATAAAAAAAGCATTTAAGGAAAATACAGACATGGGTGCCTACGGAGGACCCGATAAACTTATTTCGGAGGAGCTTAAAGACTTGGCCTATAATCCAGTGAAAGAAGTTGGTTTATTTAGATGGTATGGCATGGTAGGGAATCATCATTTAGGAGTTAAGGAGTCACCCGCGGTGGTGGATGTGTTAAAAGGCGTCAATTTTTCTTTTAGAAGAGACTCATTGGAAGATTTATCCATTGATATGTTTTTAAAAGATCGCGGTGCCGAACAATGTTGGGAAATCGATTTGGTTCAAAAAATCCAAGGCAACGGCTATAAGGTCATTTACGATAATGAAAACTACCTGTTCCATTATATTAGTCAACGTCAACAATATGACCAAAGAAGAGATGTTTTTTCAGTTATAAATTATACCAATATAAAAAATATGGCTTATGTATATGCCAAGTTCAGACCTTTTAATGAAATTTTATTTATCATTTTTTATGGGCTATTTATAGGTACAAAAGTTCAACCAGGTATCGTTAGAGCTTTTACCATGATTAAAAACTATGGTTTAAAAGTTGTATTGGTGCCTTTTAAAAATGTGAAAGCTGTAGGGCTAGGAGTGTTTAACGGATTTAGATTTAGAATAAAAAGAAACGTGTTTGCTAAACATAAAAAAAGGTTTTAACGCTAATAATCCTATTAATTAATTTAAAAGTTGTTATAAGAATGGCAAGTTTAAGATATTTATGGAAAAATCGAGCAAAGTTCTCGGTTACGAGCAAAGCTTTTTACCGGGCGTGGGGCAAACGTTTGTTTCTTATGAACGATTTGTTAAAAAAAAATAGGAGGTATAATCATTTGTTAAAGAGAGGAGCCAATATCAGTAAAATGGCTGAAATTGGTGAAGCAGAATTTAAGGGAAACAAAAGTTTGCTGACTATCGGTTCATTTTCATTCATCGGAAAAGCTAATATAGCATTGCATGATAAAGTAATTATTGGTGATAATGTTTGTATTAATGATGGAGTAATAATACTCACGGCATCCCATGATGTATTTGATCCAAAGTGGCCACACAAGAAAGCTGAAATAACCATAGAAGATTACGTTTGGATTGGCACCGATGCCATGATTCTTCCTGGTGTTCGTCTCGGAAGAGGTTGTGTAGTAGGGGCTAGGGCTGTAGTATCAAAGTCGGTAAACCCTGGTGAAATTGTTGTAGGAAATCCGGCTAAAGTATTAAATAAGAATAGAAACATAGCATTTGATTACAACCCGTGTGAGTTTCTAGCAACTAACAGAGCTTGGTTAATTGGTTAAAATAATAATTAAATAATGAAGATACTCGTCAGTCATCCAACCAGCAATCAAAACAATAGGGCGGTTTTAAGAGGTTTAAAAGACCAGAAGCTACTTTATAAGTTTTATACCTGTATTGCTGTTTTTTCTGGAGGCTTTTTAGACAAACTAAAAACTATAGGCCCTTTAAAAGAATTGTCCAGAAGAACTTTTGATGAAGACTTGAAGAAGGTCACCAAGATGCTGCCATTCAAAGAAACGATGCGATTATTAAGCACCAAGTTTAGGCTAAAAAGTTTAGTAAAGCATGAAACAGGACTATTTTCCATTGATGCTGTGTATCATGATATTGATAAAAAAGTAGCAGATAGTTTAAAAAAACATGCCAAAAACCACCTAGATGCTGTGTATGCCTATGAGGATGGGGCGTATTACTCCTTTCAAGAGGCAAAAAAGCACCATATAACATGTTTATACGATTTACCCATTGGGTATTGGCGTTATGCAAGACAGTTATTAGCTAAGGAACGGGAAGCATGGCCCGATTGGGCGGCGACTTTAACCGGCTTTAAAGACTCCGAACAAAAACTCCAACGCAAAGATGAAGAGTTGGCCTTAGCCGATAAAATATTGGTTGCCAGTACCTTTACAGCCAAAAGCTTAAGGGTCTATCCGGGAAAGTTAGCACCGGTACAAGTGATACCTTATGGGTTTCCAACACCGGTATCCAATAGAGTGTATGATATCAGTAATCGCCCTTTAAAGTTATTATTTGTGGGTGGGCTGTCGCAACGCAAAGGCATTGCCAATATGCTTGCAGCTGTTGATTATTTCGTTCCTAAAGTACAATTAACCATTATAGGAAATAAAAGTACTAACGATTGTGAGGCACTGGATAAGGCCTTGTCAAAACATACCTGGATTCCTAGTTTGCCACACTCTGAAATACTTACACAAATGCTAGCACATGATGTTTTGTTATTTCCATCGCTTTTTGAGGGTTTTGGATTGGTCATCACCGAAGCGATGTCTCAAGGAACGCCCGTTATAACAACCGATAGAACGGCAGGCCCCGATCTTATAGAGCATGGAGTGAATGGTTGGTTGGTGGAGGCAGGCTCTACAATGGCCTTGCAAAGCTGTATAGAGTCCTTAGTTGCCAATCCTGAAAAAATCATCGCTGCTGGAAAAGCCGCTCTGGAAACGGCGAAGAAAAGGCCTTGGTCTGTTTATGGAAAAGAATTAGCAGAAGCCCTATTAAAAACCTAAATGAATACCGAATTATCCACACATAAAGACAGTATTTCAAAGGAAGAAGCCCTATTGAACCTCATTAAAAAAGGGATTTGGCTCTACTTTTTCTTGTTGATTTTTGAAGGGGCGCTTCGTAAGTGGTTTTTACCTTTTTTGTCCACCCCACTTTTAATAGTCAGGGACCCTGTGGCTTTGTGGTTAATTTTTATCTGTTGGAAGCACAACATTATAAAGGCGAATGCTTATGTGTTGGTCATTACATTCATTACCATGCTGTCTTTTGCGGCCTCTTTGATGTTTGGCCACGGAAGCCTAACGGTGGCTGTTTTTGGAGCTCGTATTTTAATCCTTCATTTTCCGGTTATGTTTATCATAGGCAAGGTATTTCATTTGGAAGATGTAATTAAAATGGGCAAGGTGCTTTTAGTTATTGCCATAGGCATGGCAGTGCTCATAGGCTTGCAGTTTTACAGTCCCCAAACCGCTTGGGTCAATCGGGGTATTGGTGGTGATACAGAAGGGGCTGGATTTAGTGGGGCCATGGGGTATTTCAGACCTCCTGGTACCTTTTCGTTTACCACGGGCAATGTCATGTTTTTTAATATGGCGGCCTGTTATATCTTTTATTTTTGGATGGCCAAGGTAAAAACCAACCGCGGACTATTAATCTTGGCTACAGTGGCATTATTGGCAGCGGTACCTTTGTCCATAAGTCGAACTTTGATGTTCTCGATAGCGGTTACGTTTATTTTTACGATTATTTCGGTAACCAGTAAGCCAAAGTTAATCCTCCGTATGGTCATTTTTGCCATATTTGTTATGTTAATTTTAGTTGTACTGAGTAATGCTGAATTTTTTGGAACCGCCACGGAAGCGTTTACCGATAGGTTTGAAACGGCCAATAAAGTGGAGGGGGGTATGTCGAACACCTTGTTTGAGCGTTTTTTTGGCCATATGATTCATGCTATCTCGGGTGGTGATTTGCCCTTTTTTGGTTATGGTTTGGGCATGGGTACCAATGCGGGAAGTGCTTTATTAACAGGAAAATCAGCCTTTTTAATAGCTGAGGCAGAGTGGTTAAGACTTATTGGTGAGATGGGCTTTGTTTTGGGTGTTTTGGTATTATTAATAAGGGCTATTTTTTGTGCCGATATTAGCATAAAAAGTTATCAAAACATCAAGATGGATAACATTTTACCATGGTTATTGCTTAGCTTTGGCATCACGGTTATATTACAAGGACAATGGGCGCAACCGACCATCCTTGGTTTTAGTACCTTGATGGGAGGCTTAATATTGGCTTCCTCCAAAAAAGCGGATGCCAAACCCAATCAGGAAATTTAAATGCATTATTAAACATGACAATCATATTTATAGGCAATTACAAACCCGATAAACAAGAAAGTATGGAGCGTTTTACGCTCATGTTATCAGAGGGCTTTACCAATGCTGGTATGGAAATAAAAATTTGGAGACCTTATGTTTTTTTTGGTATAAAATCCCTAGATCCTTACAAGGGACTTGGTAAATATTTGGGTTATCTGGATAAATGGCTCGTGTTTCCTTTAGTATTAAAATTCCGGATCTTAACAAAAGTGAACAAAGCAAACTCTGTTTTTTATCATGTGTGCGATCATTCCAATGCACCTTATTTAAAATATTTACCCAAAAACAATTCAGGAATTACCTGTCATGATGTATTGGCCATTCGTGGAGCTTTGGGCTATGCCGATGCTTATTGTCCGGCAACAAAAATGGGACAGATTCTTCAAAAGTGGATTTTAAAAAATTTATCCAAAGCCCATAAAATGGCCTGCGTATCCCACCATACAATGTTTCAGCTCAAAGAATTATCTCCATCTGCCTCCTGGAAGAATAAAGAATGGCGCGTGATACATAATGCGTTTAATGCGCCTTTTTACCCCATGCTGCCCGAAGAGTATGGTACATTACTCAAACCTTTTGGTATGGACAAAGCGGATGAATTCATATTACATGTAGGATCTTCGCTACCCAGAAAAAATAGAAAGCTTTTAATAGATATGCTTAAAAAATTGGAAGGTAAATGGCATGGTTATGTTTGTTTTGCTGGTGATGTTTTAGAGAAGGAGCTCATGGATTATGCGACACATTTGGGGTTAAGTCACAGAGTCATGTCTATGGAGCGACCAGAACATACGGTGTTGGTTGCTTTGTTTAGTGCTTGTAAGGCATTTGTGTTTCCCTCATTGTCCGAAGGTTTTGGATGGCCACTGATAGAAGCCCAAGCTTGTGGCGCTCCCGTAATTGCCAGTAATTTAAATCCTATGCCAGAGGTGAGCGGTGGCGCCGCGATACATGCAGATCCTCTGAATCCTCAATTGTTTGCAGAAGCGTTTCTAAAGTTGCAAAACGAGTCTTTTAGAAATGAACTTATCGAAAAGGGTTTTGAAAACATTCAAAGGTTTTCAAACGAGCAAATGATACACGGCTATTTAGATTTATTTGATTTAAAAAAACAAGAGCAGTCATGATATTAAAAATTATAACAACTTTAATGCCATGGAAAATACGGCGGTTTTTGCTTCAACGATTATATGGTTTTGAAATAAACCCAACCGCTCGCATAGGCCTGTCATGGATATTCCCAAAAAAATTGGTGATGGGACCGCACACCAACATTGGTCATTTTACTGTAGCCGTAAATTTGGATTATATACAAATGGATGCCAATGCAACCATAGGGAGAACCAATTGGATTACAGGGTTTCCAACACATACCGATTCGGCACATTTTAAGCATCAACCAAATAGAAAAGCAGAATTGTGTTTAGGAGAATCATCGGCCATTACAAAAAACCATCATTTAGATTGTACGAATTCAATTAAAATTGGAAAATTCACGACTATAGCAGGTTATAATACCCAATTTTTAACCCATTCCATCAACGTTTTAGAAAACAGACAAGATAGTGCGCCCATAACCATAGGCGATTATACATTTGTAGGGACTAATTCCGTCATTCTTAATGGGGCCGTTTTACCCTCGTATTCTGTTTTGGGTGCTAAATCCTTATTGAATAAGAAGTTTAACACCGAATGGCGGTTATATGGAGGCGTGCCTGCCAAAGAAATAAGTGACATACCAAAAACGGCAAAATATTTTTCAAGAAAAGACGGATTTGTAAATTAGAAGTAAAAAGCCATGACCAGCAAAAAGATTTTACATGTTGTAAGTAGTATGGATCCCGTTTTAGGAGGCGTTTGTAAAGCAGTACGCATCATTGCAACGAGCTTAATACAACAAGGCATTGTAAATGAAGTGGTGTGTCTAGACCATCCTAATGATGATTTTGTTACAAAGGAAACCTTTAAATTGTATGCTCTAGGTAAGCATAACAATCCTTGGGGTTATCATCCTAAGTTACTGCCATGGCTCCAAGACCATATTCATAATTATGACTATGTGATTGTTCATGGGCTCTGGTTATATAATTCGTTCGCGGTTTATAAGGCGTTTAAAAGAAACCAACGGGCTTTAGGGTTAAAGCATCAAAAACACCCCAAATATTATGTGATGCCCCATGGGATGTTAGACCCCTATTTTCAAAAGGCATCGGGCAGACGACTAAAAGCTATTAGAAACTGGCTGTATTGGAAAGGCATTGAAAATAAGGTAGTAAATTATGGAGAAGGCTTACTATTCACTTGTGAAGAAGAGCGGCTATTGGCCAGAAAACCCTTCCATCCTTACCATCCTAAAAGCGAATTGGTCGTAGGCTTGGGGGTAGAGGCACCACCCATGTATCAACCGCCAATGGATGCTGCCTTTTTCAATAAATGTCAAGGTTTGGAAAAGAGACCCTACCTATTGTTTTTAAGTCGGATACATGAAAAAAAGGGGGTGGACCTATTGTTAGAAGCTTATAAAAAGATAAGGGATAATCCATCGAATAACACCATTCTGCCTGCATTAGTCATTGCCGGACCGGGAGGTGATTCTGAATATGGAAAGAAAATGATGAAGTTTGTTTCGGATGATGAGAAATTAAAAGATAGTATTTTTTTTCCAGGCATGCTTGCCGGAGATGCCAAATGGGGTGCCTTTTACAATTGTGTGGCTTTTGTACTACCAAGCCATCAGGAAAATTTCGGAATTGCCATAGTGGAAGCTTTAGCATGTAAAAAACCCGTTTTAATTTCTAATCAAATCAATATTTGGAAAGAAATTGTGGAAGGAAAAGCAGGCTTTGTGAACGATGATACCTTAAATGGAACCATAACACTGTTAAATAGGTGGATGGATGGATCATTTAATGATAAAAGTGTGATGGCACAACAAGCAGAACATTGTTATAAAACATGTTTTTCAATTGAAGCCTTGATTGATAATTGGACAACCAAAGTCTTAACATAAGAATAACTGTTGATGCTATTAAATTTTAAAAAGTAAAAATAAATGACCAATACAGACACCTTTTCCGGACCCTCATTCAGCCTTAAAAACCGCTTGGCGCGTGTTTGATTCACCAATTGAATATTTGGGATGAGCATAAATAAAAGTAGTGTTAGAATAAAATTTAAATTATGAGAAATATTTTGTTTATTATTGGAACTTACCCGTCCTATGGTGGGACAGAAAAGGTTACTACGGTTCTAGCAAACGCTTTTGCAAAAAGAGGCCATTCGGTTTCAATTGTTTCTTTTGTACAACCAAATCCGGAATTAGGAGAAGAAGAATTGGAACCATCCATTCAATTGTTTGCATTAAATTATCCATTACGCAAAAAATCAAATATCCCATTACTTGAAGAAATTATTATAGACAAAAATATTGACGTCATCATAAATCAATGGTGTTTACCCTATTATGTTACGTTGTTAATTAACAGGGCTAGAAAGCAAAAGAATTGTATTTTAATATCTGCACTACATGGTGTACCTGATCAAAATAAGCGTTTATTGAAAATTCTTCATTATAAAAATAATACTAATAATTTAATATTAAAGCAATTTTATACCTCTTTACATGCTGCCATGCTATTCTTAACAGGACTAAATCTTAAATATGTATATATGCAAAGTGATTTATATATTGTTTTGTCAAAAAGTTTCATAGACATTTTTATTAAACTATCTAAAATTAAGAATAACAATAAATTGATATCAATAGCCAACCCTATTACAATAGAAGCTCCTTTAACTTTTAATAAGAATTGTCAAGAATCTAAAAAGAATGAAATATTATTCTTAGGCCGTATGGATTATGTTAATAAAAGGGTACATCGCGTTGTTGAAGCTTGGGAACAGATATACAAAAAGTATCCTGATTGGAAATTGGTGTTAGTTGGAGATGGTCCTGAGAAAAATACATTAGAGTCTTATGTAAAAAGTGAAAATATAGAAAGGATATTTTTTGAAGGTTTTAAAAAAGAGGCTCCTATAGAATTTTATAAACGTGCAAAAATTTTGATGTTAACTTCCGATTTGGAAGGGTTTGGGTTAGTTGTTATAGAGGGAATGACATATGGGGTAGTACCTATTGTCTACGGTAGTTATTCTGCAATATATGATATAATTGAAAATGGTAAATCTGGTTTTATAACCACTACGCCTTACAGTAAAGATAAAACAGTAGAGTATCTGAATAAATTAATATCGAATGAAGAATTATACCGAAAAATGTCTGAGGAAGCTTATGATAAATCTCAGCATTTTGCTTTAGATAGAATTGTTGCGGAATGGGAAGGTGTTATTGAAAAGGTTTATAATACAAAAATACGCCATTTAAGTTTTAAATAAAAATACTGACTATTTGAAGAAATAATTAAACTTTATTAACATAAAAAATATTTGATTATGAGTGATTTTGATTTGTCCACCTATAAAGAAGATAAACCATTTTTTGTAAAGAGAATTATATGGATGGTAATAAATAGAACCATTTTCAGATGTATACCAGGAGTTAAACTTTCTTTCGTTAGAAATGGTATTTTAAAACTTTTTGGAGCAACATTTAAGGGATCTGCTCTGATTTATCCATCCGTAAAAATATTTGCACCATGGAATCTTGAGGTAGGGCAACACTCTTGCGTAGGCCCGAGAGTTGAGCTTTATAGTAAAGATAAAATTATTATTGGGAAAAATACAGTGATATCACAAGGCAGCTATATTTGTACGGGCTCTCATGATATATCTAAGTATTTACTTCCTTTAGTAACGAAACCTATTACTATTGAAAGTGGTTCATGGGTTGCAGCTGATGTCTTTATTGGTCCAGGTGTAACAGTTGGTGAGGGAGCTATTGTAGGAGCTAGATCGGCTGTTTTTAAAGATGTCAAACCTTGGACTGTTGTAGGAGGAAACCCTGCTAAATTTATAAAAATGAGAGAAATGAAAAATTAGTTTTTTATGAAATTATTTAAAATGTCTATAAATATTTTAAAAAAAATAACTTGAGAATGTGCCCTAGTAAAGTTTATTATTTATAAGTATTAGAATATGAGGAAAATTTTAGATTTAACCATAGCGATTCCTGTTAAAAATGAAGAAAAAAACCTATTGGGCTGTTTAGAGGCCATTGGGAGCGATTTCGTTAAACATATCGTCATTATTGACTCTGGTAGTACAGATAAGACTCTTGATATTGCAGACTCAAAAGGGGTTTCCATTGTTAATTTTGTTTGGGATGGTAAGTTTCCTAAAAAACGTAATTGGTTTTTACGAAATTATAAGTTGGAAACAAAATGGGTTTTATTTTTAGATGCAGATGAATATTTAACACCAGAGTTTAAAAAGGAATTAAAAGAAACCTTGGAAACCCAGGAAGGAAAGGTTGGTTTTTGGCTTAATTATACCATTTATTTTATGGGAAAAAAGTTGAAGGGGGGGTATCCACTTAATAAATTAGCACTTTTTAAGGTGGGTGCTGGTGAATATGAAAAAATTGATGAAGATACATGGAGTAACTTAGATATGGAAATTCATGAACACCCCATTTTAGTTGGCGAAATAGGCTATATTAAAAGTAAAATAGACCATCGCGATTTTAGGGGGGTGTCACATTACATGACTAAGCATAATGAGTATGCTTCTTGGGAAGCTTACAGATTTATAAAAACCTTTAGCGATGTTGAAGCTAAAGCCAAATGGACTTGGAAACAAAAAGTAAAATATAAACTGATACGAAGCCCATTCATCGGTCCTGTTTATTTTTTGGGGAGTTACTTTTTTTATGGGGGTTGGAAAGATGGCGCTACGGGTTTTGCATTTGCGATACTGAAAATGTCTTATTTTACACAAATTTATTGTAAAATTGTTGAATTAAACCAAACCAAATCTTTTTAAAACTTAATGCGTTATTTATTATGGTTTTTGATAGCTGTTGGATTAATATTGATTGTCTATTTTAGTTGGATAAGCAGTCCCAGACTGGCTTGGAATGCGTATGTGCCAGATTGGATTGCCTATTGGGCCGATAAACAGGAAAACTATAATTTTAGAACAGCCATTCCTTTTGTTTTTTTGGGATGTATCTCTGGAATGTTAATAGTGATGACAGAAGCATACTATTTATGGTGGCTCCGTTCTTGGTTGATGCAGGTTTTATTGGTGTTGATTGTAGAATTGGGACAACTATTCAGGCCTTTAAGGTCTTTTGATATCATGGATATTATTTGGGGTATGGTGGGGTCTGGTTTGGGTTTATTATTCATGTACGCTGTTTCTAAATTATTAAAAAACACATAATAAAAAAAATGGGTAAAAGAATATTATTGATAGGGTATAACTTCTCACCAGAACCCACGGGTATTGGGAAGTATAGTGGTGAAATGATCCATTGGCTAGCCAATGCAGGCTATGATTGTATAGTGGTAACTACGTACCCCTATTACCCCTTTTGGAAAGTGCAAGAGCCTTATCATAAAAATCGATTTTGGTACCTCAAAGAAACTAAAAGTTTTGAATCAGGTGGCAAAATAACGGTGTATCGTTGTCCCATGTATGTGCCTTCAGAACCTACGGGTAAAAAACGCATGCTTTTAGATGTGTCTTTTATGGTTTCCGCATTTTTTCAATTAGTCATGTTATTGTTTAAAAAAAAGTGTCACACGGTTATCACAGTCGTGCCCTCTTTTCAGTTCGGTTTACTGGGCTATTTCTATAAAGTATTTAAAAACTCTAAAACGGTGTATCATATCCAAGATATGCAAATTGAAGCCGCACAGGATTTGAATATGATTACTTCGAAGAAAGTCATTAATATATTATATAAACTAGAACAATTTATTTTTGACAAAACAGATGTGATTAGTAGTATTTCCGAAAAAATGGTCTCCAAAATTGAAGAAAAAGCACAAAAAGGGGTCGTCTTGTTCCCAAACTGGTCAGACACCTCATTTTTTTCTCCAATTTCTGAAAAAGCAATGCTGAAAAAGGACTTTGGTTTTGATGAAAGGGACCAAGTGGTACTGTATTCTGGAGCCATAGGAGAAAAACAAGGTTTGGAGGCTATTATTTATGCGGCCGAGACGTTTAAAGATAGGGCAGAAGTCAAGTTTGTGATATGTGGCACGGGACCCTATAAAAAGAAGCTGGAAGCCTTAGCAAAAACCCTGAATCTAGAAAATGTACTGTTTTTTCCCTTACAACCCATGGAAAAGTTTAATGAATTTTTGAACATGGCTGATATGCATTTAGTCATTCAAAAAGCCAAAGCGAGTGATTTGGTCATGCCCTCTAAATTGACTACCATTCTTTCTGTGGGCGGATTAGTTCTCATAACCGCTAATGAGGATTCTGGAATATATGCAGTAACCAAAAAATACCACATGGGGTTTTTAGTGGATGCTGAAAATCAAAGTGCTCTTAATAAGGGTATTGAAGAAGCCTTAACAAGCCCGGAACGTCTAAAAATTATGAAAAATGCCCGACGCTATGCTGAAAATTATTTGGATATTGATAATGTAATGAAGACTTTTTTGGAAAACATAGCATCATAGGAAAATGTTAAAGCGATCCTGGTCTGCTATTGATTTGCTTGATATAAAAAAAGTCTGTTTTTGTGCTACAACTTAAGAACAGGGTATAATGAACCTTGTCCCTTACATATTTAAACCTAGAATTTATTGGTTTGTCATTTCTACGGATCCATTCCTATTATAAACAGGAGAGTAATGATTAGGTGCGGTAAAAGCTAAATAATATATAATTTTTTTCGTGTCATAGTCCGAATGACATGCTTTTTAAAGGTAGCATGTCATTCTTTTATTTTAAGACTTTGGATTTCAATGCCACAATGGTTTAATTAATGTTTAACTAAAAACTGTGGATACGGGTTTGGGGCTTCATCAATAATAGTGGTTATCACATTGTCTTTCATGGTTACCATAAGCTTGTTCAAGGCAGGAATGTTTGTAAAACTGCTATTGATGTACTGTCCTTGGTTATTGCCCCAGCCACCACCTAAACTTGTAGCTGTAATGATACTGTTTACAATATATTGACTCTGGTTAAAATGTACCTCACTACTCATCAGTTGGTTGCTATCCAAAAAGCTACAGCCCTCTGCCAATAACCCTGTAGTGTTAAAGGTGTATTGTGAAGTGTTTCCTGAAAAATCGCAATTATATAAACTTACACCGTTACCATTAAAAAGGGCTTTATCGGTAGCGTTGCCCCTATTGTTTGTAAAGTCGCAGTTTACAAACTTTGCAAAGTTTTGTCCGCCCATAGTACCCACTAAACCATTAGAGTTAAAGTTACATTCTATCCAAGCGTTTAAGTTGCTTCCTCTAAAAGATTTTATTTGCATTGCGGTGTTGCAGTTTATAAATTGATTCTTATAGAATACCACTTTATCAATGTATCCAGCATCTTGCATCATGTTAAAATCGGGGTCATTTATGTTTTTTGGGTCATTATATATCCCTATACCACAATTCACAAAGCTTAGGTGGTTGAAAAAACAGTTGTCCATGCCAAAAATCTGCTCCAAATGAATCCCAATATTTTGGTTTCTGAATATCACGTAACGCCAATTATTTAAAGCGGTTAATCCCATATAGGTTGGAAAAAACAGGCCTGTACTACCACCCTGTAAAGTTAGGTGCGCTAAATTGATACGGCTTTGTTGGTTTTGTTCAAATTTGTTCACCGTAATCAAAGGAAAATCATCGGTAAGCCCACAAATAACGGTTTTACCCGTACCTGCTCCTATGATACCTCCTTTAAAAGCATCATCACCATTAATGTTGAGTGTACCACTGATGTAAAAAACGCCTTCTGGCAATTGCGCAATGGTATCGGTATCTATTAAATTTTGGATATACGCCCTACTATCGGGTTTACCCACACGCTCTGTTGCCCAATTGGGTCCTAAGGGGTCTGGCAGGGTTTCATGTACGGGTCTGTCTATTGGTTTTAGTTTAGGTTGTAAGATGTTAGCCTTGATTTTATCAATGGTAGTTGGGTCTGTAATGGTGGTACTCACAAGATTGTCATTGATGTAGATGGAGTGGTCATCATAAATACCCAACCCGTATTCTGTGGAAAGTTTCACGTCGTAAACCCCTGATTCTTTTCGGTAAGGGTCTCTTTGGTGATTTTCTTCCAACACAAAAACATTAGTATCAGTTCTGGCAATACTTTTTTCAACGGAGTTATCGGTTATTTTTTTGTTAAAAATAAATAGGTTATCCGCTTGTATGTCCCAGGCAGGTTGTTCACACCCCGCACAATAATCATTACCACCACCGAAATCTGTTATTTTGATGTTGCCGATGTTTTCGGCTTTAAACATGGCGTTTCTAGTGGTTTGGTTTCTTAAATTCCAACCCTCGCTATCAAAGCCTATAAAACTTATATCTTGTATAGCATTTATGTAAGCAGCATCGCCGTTTGGTGTTAAAAAGTTGTTCCAGACATGAAGGTTGCCATAACTTGGGGTTGATGAGTTACCTGATAGTTCTAAAAAACCGCCTTGTGTCATGTGGCGATACACCCTGTTGTTCCTGTAATAGCCACTGGCACTAAAATCTAATTGAATGCCAGAACGAGCAATATTTAAAAAGAGGTTGTCCTCAAGTTGACCACCCGTTGAGCGTATGGTGGAGTTGGACATACAGCTTATAAGTATATTTCTAATGGGCGCACCTTCCAAAAGGTTGACCTTAAAAGGATTAATATTATCAATTACCACATAACTACTTCCTGGCAATACATTAATTTCAGGAGTATTGGTTTCGGTCGGAAACCCGTATATACTTTGGTTGGTTGATAAATTAATAGGGGTACCACTAATCCTGCCATAATCGCCTTTTTCAAGGCGCACGTGGTCATACAAATCTATATAGGCTTGTAAACTGTCTTTTTTGGATAATGGCAATAAAACGGCATCAAAGTATAGTTGTTCGCTCAACATATTAGGTCCATGTGATTTGGTAGTAAAAGCTACTTTGTTACTGTCTTCAGATTCATTAAAAGCGGCATCCAGAGCGCGAACACTCACGAAATAAGGGGTGTCGGGCTGTAAATCAATTTCAGTATAGTTGTTGTAATTGGTAATAGTGTTCGTCTTTACTAACACATCATTGGAATCGTAAATCAAAATCTTGTAATTAGTAACAGCCACATTATCGGTAGCCAATGACCACGACAAATCTACAGTGGTATAGGCTACATTATTGACCACCAAATCAAGGGGTGCCGAAGGGGCTTCAGTATCTGGTGCTTTTGGCTCTTCATCCAATGCATAAAAATAGTTTTGCGAAAAAACGGTTGATGCCGCCAATAAAAAGCATATAATTACGTAATTTTTCATTGTCCTGAAATTATATAAGCATTTGTTGCAGATTTACGTAACAATCCAAAGCGGACGTTTCCAACACGACTGGTAAATACGGCTGTGCCTCCATCAGTATAATTTAAACGAACACCAGCACCCGCCGTAACCGTTAAAATGGCACCATCATGAGCTTCTAGATTTACTGTATCGCCAATTTCCATGGCTGAAAAGTTGGAGGTTAGGGTTAAGGTAGAAGAATTGGTGCAGGCTATGGTATTGTTAATGTCCAAATTTGCTATATTTCGTGAGTTAGTCAAAGGAATAATTGCTGCCCTGTAAGGGGATGCTACGATGTTTCCTGTAAAGCTTTCAGCCGATTTGGCGTGAAGGGCATAAGGCACACTCAGCAGTTGGCTAACACCCGTAATGGTGTAATTGGAACTGCCCGTTACATCTACCTGGGTCTCAACAAAATAGGGACCTTGTTCCCATGGAATGCTGCTAAAATTTCCTTGAACACTATTTCCAGTGCCTATTTCCAAAGATACCAAACCATTACTATTGGTTCTTTCGGAATGGGTCTCTTCATAAACTACGTTGCCAGTGGTGCTTCCTTGGCGAATGAGAATTTTAAGGCTTACATTAGAGCTTGCCAATAAAGTGTTGTCACTTGCTCTAATGATGGCTTGATAGCTCATTTTTTCAGGCGTTTGTGCCAAAACGGATAAGGTGCAAATGAAGCATACAAAAAGTGTGAATAGGTATTTCATGGTGTTATTTTTTTACAATTTTGATGGTTTTGAATAGTTTTTCTTGACTATATACTTGAAGTAAATATATGGAAGCGCTTAAAGGGCTTAAGTCTATAGAGGTGTTGGTTTGTGTTATGACCTGTTGTTTTAATAATTTGCCCTGATAATCATAAAGTTGGTACGAGTTTAAATCGTTATTGAAATTAAAACCATTCGATACTAATGTCACATGATTATTCGTAGGATTTGGATAAACAAGAATATTAGCATTGGGAGCCATGGGGTCTTCAGGAACATCAATATCTTCATTATTGGGGCGTTCTTCTATCAGGCTTTGTTGTATTCCTTCTGTAACAATGTGCGTTGCGTCATCGATTTGGGAGTAAAAAACCTGACCGATGGAGTAATTGAAAATTCCATCATTTCCAGATAAATCTTTGCCAGAGGTATTTATGGAATACATAAAAGCATTGTTTTGTGCAAAACTACCCATTGTAAAAAACATGAGTAATAGAATGATTGAGGTGTTCTTTTTAAAGTAGGTATGCTTCAAAATTATTTTGGGTTAAGTAGGTTTTGGAGCGAAATTATTGAAACACAAAATAAAATCGATGAAATAATATTTATTTTCGACGAAATACAAATATAAATTCGATGAATGGCATTTTTATGAGAAAGCACACTATTAATTTATGGGGTTAATGTAAATACGATATCCATTATCATATGGATGTTATCGATTTTAAACTTTATCATTAATGTATGGCTTAAATGGTCTAGTGCTGTTGGATTTGCAAATATAAAGTTTTGCTAAAGGATTACCTATTTATGTGTAAACTTGTTGATAAGTAAATATTTTGTTTATAAATATTTTTATTTAAAAATCTGAATATCAAATTTTTAAATAAACTTAAAACATAAATTTATACCATATTGTTAGTAAATTATGCTAAATTCAAAATAGAATGAAGTAAAAATTAAGTACTTGGAACCTGAGATTTATTGGTTTGTCATTTCAACAGAGTGATCACTTTATTATCGTGAGATACTGGACGTCCTATAATGAGGATTCCTCATATTTCGATTGGAAAGACAAAAAAATTTTTAATGATAATCAATTTTTAGCAAAGCTTTTAAATCGTCTTTAGGTTAAATTATGTTGTTTGAGGACTATCTAGTTTCGTCATGTTGAAATTAAAAAATGCGCTGCCTAAAATTTATAATTTTAATCCAGCGCATCAAAGTCTTTTTTTAATAGCTACATAGAGTTTATTTTTTTAAGTTATTTCACAACAAACCGTTCAATACGTGTCCAATCAGAGCCTTTAACTTCCAAAATATAAAGACCACTATCCAGTTCAGATACTTTGAATTGTTCGAAAGCCTGAAGTTCATTCATTCGTTTTGTTTTGGTAGAAATAAGTTTACCTTCTATGCTGTAAATACTAATATTTAAATTCCCCTTGTGCTCCTCATCTACAAATATATCGGCCGTCAACATTTGGTTTTTTCTCACGGGGTTTGGATACACCATCACTTTGGTTTTGAAAATATCAAAGTCCACTTCAACATCGTATGAATACATCTTTTCACCCTCTGTTGTGATGGCTACTACTCTATAAAATGATTTTCCAATTACTGGATTGTAATCATTACCTGAGTATCCTACCTTTTTGTTCGATTTAATACTGGGTTGGTCGCTAACAATCGTATAATGGTGTCCATCTACCGAGCGTTCTATAACATACATATCAATGCCCATGTCGTTGGAAGTTTCCCATAGAATATCAATCATATGGGTGCTATTAATAGTTGTAACATCCATAAAATTAAAGACTTCTTTAGTGGTATTTGTTTTTAACGCTACTGTGTTTGTTGTGTTGCCACACGTGTTCAGTACGGCGCCAGCCCAGTCGGCATGGTCGAATGAATCGGAACCCATATCGTGGACGACAAGGGTAAGGG
>NZ_BAABJW010000005.1:0-309841 GCF_039543505.1 Litoribaculum gwangyangense
GGCGTCCAATTGAAGCTATGCTTTTTCTTAATTGTCGATTCGTATTTCTTTAGATCTTCGGTCATTGTATATTACTGGCAACGGTTTTGGCTATGGTTTCGTTGCGGAAAAATCCGCAGGATTCTTTCCGCCGTAAACCAAAGTTAGCAAATACGCAGGAATTTCCGAGAGGAAATTCCGCCGCAATGAACTATAGCCGTTGTTGTATGTAGTATTTTTTATTTTTCAGTCAGTTTATTTATTTCACGTTTGTTTGGAATCCATAACCACATTCCAATAATTCCTAAAAACAAAATCATAAACGTATTGTTTGTTTTTGCCTTTTTTTCAATCGGCATTCTTGTCCAATTAAACCACAAGAAAATTCCCGCCACAATTAAATTCAGTCCCCAAATCAGCCAATTTGCTTTATAGTCAAAGTCGAGTTTAATCCACAGTTTAGTGTCCGCAAAGATTATAATCATATATCCTATTTGGATTAAAGTCAGAATGATTAATAAAATCCGTAATTTTTTTAAATCCGATTTAAAATTCTCTTTTACAGTTTGTAATTCAGTCATTTTTTAGTTCAGTTTACGGTTGATTGGGATATTACATACAACGTGTATGTGTATGGTTAGTTGCGTGTAAATACGCTGTTATTCTTTGTTAAGCAATATAGTGAATTGTGAGAAAAAATCCTGCGCTTAGCCAGCAATTCGCAATTAATTATACACGTTGTTAGGTGCAGTTTTTTATTTACCTTTATTAAACATTCTAAACTACTGTTATGAAAAATATTTTATTTAATTTTTTGTTTTTTCTCGTATGTACATCATCATATTCACAAATCATAAATTTTCCAGACACCAATTTCAAAGCAAAATTATTGTCCGCAGTATCAGGAAATGGGATTGCATACGCATGCAATAATGGTAATTCTATCAAGATTGATGTTAACAATGATGGAGAAATAGAAGTTTCAGAGGCTTTATTAGTGTGTAGTTTGGCTATAAGTGATTCTAATATTTCTGATTTGACAGGAATTGAATTTTTTACAAACCTTGAACACTTGCAGTGTAATAATAATTCGATTTCTGAATTAGATTTATCAGCATTAACAAATATGGTTGGTTTTGATATTAATAATAATCAACTTACAAATGTCAATATTTCAGGTTTATCATTAGTCCATAATATTTCGTTTAGGGATAATCAATTAACAACCATAAATCTATTAGGATTATCAAATTTGGCAGTTTTAGATATTAGGAACAATCAAATTGCATCTTTAAATTTAGATGAAACACAAGCATTGCGCTACTTGTATTGTCAAAACAATGATTTAACAACTATTGATGTAAATAATTTGGGTAATTTGATATTTTTAGATTGTTCATTTAATGATTTGACAACTTTATATATAAAGAATGAATCGGTAGAGAGTTTGAATTTCTCGGATAATGAGAATTTGCAATATGTATGTGCAGATGGGAATCAATTGATTGGTGTAGAAGAAAAAATAATTCAATATGGTTATGTGGATTGTTATGCCAATTCTTTATGTGATTTTAGTGAAGGAGAGTCTTTTTATTCATTAGCTGGAAATGTTAAGTATGATGAAGATAATGACGGATGTTTGCCTACAGATATAAATTATGAAGGTTTAATGCTAACAGTGTCTGATGGCATAAATTCAGGAGACATGTTTTCAAATGAGTTAGGGAATTATCAATACAGTATGCAAGAGGGTTCTTTTACTATCACACCAGTTTTGTCGAATAACACCTATTTCAATATTTCTCCAACAAGTGTTGCAGTTATTTTTCCAGACGAATCAAGTCCAGTTATTCAAGATTTTTGTATGACTCCAGTTGGTTCATATCCTGACTTGAAAATTTCTATCGAAACAATTAATTCTGATTATGATTATTCTGCTACTTATAGAATTAATTACAGAAACCAAGGAACTATGACGCAGTCAGGATTCGTGAATTTCAGTTTTGATGATAACGTAATTGATTTTAGTTCGGCTAATCCAATGGTGTCAGAGCAAAATACTAATGAGTTAATTTGGGAATTTAGCGATCTTAAACCTTTTGAAACTAGGTCAATTGAATTTACATTAGATTTTAATGTTCCACCTATTAATGAAGGTGATGTTTTAAATTTTACTGGAACTATAAGTTCTGATTTAACTGAAATTACACCTAGCGATAATGTTTTTAATTTAGAACATACATTCGGATGTTGTTTATTAGATGTTTCTAGTTTTGAATTTTCTGATTATTTTATTCAATACCCTAACCCAACCAATGATTTTTTAAATCTTAAGATGAAAAAACAAATTGATGTTGAATCAATTATTATATTTAATTTTTTAGGACAGGAAGTAAAAAAAGTGTCACCAAATAACGAGCATATTAAAATTGATGTCTCAAATTTGAAATCTGGTCATTACTTTATTAAAATATTAGCTTCTCAAAAAGAGTTTTTCACAAGGTTTATCAGAAAGTAATGTCGTTTGGATCAAATTGCACCTAACGGTCTAGTGTATGATTTCGTTGCGTGGTTTAAGCACTAAAGTTAGCAAATAAATCACAGATAGAAAGTCCGCGAGGACTTTCGTAAGTAGGCTCTAACTAGCAATGAATTATACACATTGTTAGCAAACGTATTTTATTCATTTTCAATATGCTAATTCAAGAACGATTATTTTTCTATTCAGTTTATCATTCAAATCAATGTCGTAATTCAGCATAACCCTTGCAGTTGATTCAGGGAATAGAAATCCAGCGTTTTTCTTTGTCTCATAAAATTCTTTATGAAATTCTCCTTTGTCTTTTATTGATTCTAATGCTCGCAGATATTTACCGATATAGTTAAAGTTCGGTGAGTTCATTTCTCGGTTTATAATAGAATCAAAATTAGAATTAGGCGTTAGCTCGAAAGAATTCCCTCTTGCAAATGTATATTCGGTCGTTCCATCAGGATTTGTGTATTTATATCTCGATTTTATATATGGTACAGGATGCTTAATATATTCTAAAGAATCAGATTCAATTTTGTCCATAGAACTATTTTCTATTATCCAAACTGAATCTGGGAATTCATACATTTCAAGTCGTAAGTCACTTGATTTAAATTTATTCCTTGCCTTTTCGGATATTCTTTTCCAGTTTTCAGTTTTTTCATCACGCAATTCGGTCAAAAACTGTCGATAGGCATTTTCAGTATCCAAATTCGGATATTGTCTTTTTAGAAAATCATTTTCAAAATCGGAAACGAGAAAGTTTAAAGTAACAACGTTTTCAATTCCTAAGACTTTGTCAAATTCAGAAGTTTGTTTTTCAGATTTTTTGTCCGCACAACTTATTATTAGCAATAAAAATATGAATGGTAGAAGTATTTTTGTTGGTCTGGTCATATGTTTGCTAACGGTTACGTATAAGAATAGTTGCGGGTTTATGTGCGAGGATTTTCCGCAGGAAAATCAGACGTAATAAACTTGCAACGACCTTTGGTTAAGCCCAAAATTGAGCGATTATTTTTATACATTGTTGGCAAATCGTTTTTTTTAATTCATACTTGGTAATAAAAGACTTAAGCCATAAAAGTAAATTCCGCCAATTATTAAAATCCCAATAAAATTCATTTTCAGGTTTGTGTTTTTCAAATCAGTAAAAATTGATTTAAGCTTCTGTTTTTCTGATGTAATAACTTTTGTGTTAGCCAGAAAATCGCCAATTCGTCTTTCAGGATTTATTAGTCCAACAATAACTTCTAATGGCCAAGCAACACAAATAGTCAAATTCCGAACGAAACATTGTAATTCGTTCGCTGGATTATTTGTTTTTCGGTCAATTACTTGAAATCCTAAAATCCGTTTTGCAGGACTTTTGGCATTGAAAAAATCTTTGTTTAAATAAACGAAAAATGGAAGAAAAACTAAAACCATTCCAATTCCGTTGTTCAAATTGTCTTTCATTAATGCTCCTAATCCAAAAATCAAAAATCCCAAAGGCACAATTAAAAGACACATAATAAAATGGTCTAAAAGCATACTTAAAACTCGGTTAATTCTTGGGTTGCTATTCGCAACTTTAGAAATTTCTCCGACTATTATTCCATCGTTATTATTGTTCGTTTCTGTCATTCCTCAAATGTTTGCCAACGGTTTGGCTATGGTTTCGTTGCGTGAAAATCCGCGAGGATTTTCCGCCGTAAACCGAAGATAGCAAATTTGCGACGACTTTCCGAGAGGAAAGTCAGAAGCAATGAACTATAGCCGGTGTTGTAGAGCGTTTTTATTTTTTAAAATATTCTTCGAATCTTTCAATAAAATATTCCGATGGAAATACATTATTGTCAATTTCAATTTTCTTATTTGGTTGAGTCAAAATGAAGCCATAGTCGATTGTATCTCTGTCAATAATTAAAGGACAGCCTTTGCACTCAATTATTTTAACATATCTTTTTTCGGTCACTTCTTCAGTAACTCCATCAAAGTTTAGTGAGTCCAATGCTATTGAGAAACCAAATCCAAAGTCTGAATCCACTTCATAAATCCATTCCTTACCAGAGTCCAGATACGACTGAAATCTTAAACTGTCAGGTCGCAAAATCAAAATAGTTTTACCGCTTATTTTGATAGTGTCTATAAGATGAACAAATTCTTGTGAGTCTTTTTGTCCGATTTCAGATTCTGATTTTTGAGATTCTGTAACATTCTCAATCTTTTTCGGTTCTGATTTACAACCTATTAGTATTAAAATTTGAAGGAAAATTAAAGTCAGATTTTTCATTTCTCAAATGCTCTACAACGTTTAGTATATGGCAAGTAGGGCAGTAGAAAGCGATAAACTTTCGAGTTTGCACTGAGCCAAAGCGTTGTATTTTGTTTTTATCTTATTCATTTTAAAAGCCAAATCAACGATTTGGCGGTGTTTGTAAATAGCACTGAACTTTCGTAAACCATTGAACGCCCTATTTGCTATATACCGTGTTGTAGGTAGTTTTATTTTAGCCATTCAGGAGGTTCGTCTTCAAGGTTTTTTATAAGTTCTTCCTTAGTCCATTTGCGTTTAATTCCTTTTGGTATTACGACACCAGTTGGATGTCCGAAATTCCAATATTCAGTTTCAAATTCATTCAAATTTCTGTCAATCAAATATTCTCCTCCATCCCAAGGGTATTGTGCGATATGAATTCTTGTAAATTCTTCAACATTAGAAAAATAAGTATATATACCAGTTTGTTCAATTAACAGAACGGGAAACTCAGGAGCGTTTGGATTAGTCTGTTGTGACCATAAATTCAAATATTTTGAGGTAATCTTTACAAGTCTATCCCAATCTCTAAGTCCCGCCATTTCATAAATATCTGTAAACAGTTCTTTTGAAATAGCCTGTGAGAAATTATTATCAGGATATTCCTTTAGTAAATCTTTAGTTCTGGATAATGGACGCTTACTAAAGTCAAGTCCGATTGATTTTATATAGCCATTGTCTTCACTTTCCGTAATCCAGTATTCAGTCAATTCCAAATTTCTTTGAGTTTTATATTCCTCCATTCGACCACTTAACAAACCTTTAAACCAAGTAATCCTATCCTTTTTTGGAGTGGGATTATAAGTGTCATTATGTTTAAATAAAATGGGTGTCATTTTTTTTGGCAATTACCTACAACTTGTTTATATGCTGAACTTTCTACTGTATAGCCAACTCATATGGGTGGCTATGCCGAAGTTTAGCTTTTTTTTGTTCAGCATATTTTCTTCAGTTTTTGTTGTAAATTCATTCATTTAACCAAAATAGTATTTATTTACAAGCTGTCAAAAGGGTTTTTTATATTTCTGATGCTAGTTTCACTTACATGAGTGTAAATCATGGTTGTTTTAGGGCTACTATGTCCTAGTAAGTTTTGTATGTATCTTATATCGGTTCCGTTTTCCAATAAATGCGTTGCAAAACTATGGCGTAGTGTATGTAAAGTAACTCTTTTTTTAATTTGGGTTTTGTTGATGGCGTTTTTTAATATCACTTGTGCACTTGAAGCGCTGTAAAGTTTTCCGTTTTGCCCCTCAAATAAATAGTCTTTTGGCTTATAGGTTTTATAGTATAAACGGAGTAAATCCAATAAATTTTCAGAGAGTAACGTGTAGCGATCCTTTTTCCCTTTGGCTGCTTTAATATGTATAAGCATACGTTTACTATCTATATCATTTATTTTCATGTTTAAAGCTTCACCCACCCTTAAACCACCCGAATATATAAGGGATAGTATTGTTTTGTGTTTTAAATTGATTGTATTGTCCAGAATGGATTTTACCTCGACGCTGCTTAAAACTTCTGGTAAGCACTTGGGTTTTTTTGGGCGCTCTATGTTGAAGTTTTCAATGGGTAAACTTTCAAATTCCATATATTTTTTTATGCCATTAATACATTGGTTTTGGTAAGAAATGGATTTTTGAGGCTTGACTATAAAATCAAAATTGAATTGCTCAACTAATTTTTTACTTATGGGCTGTTGCTTTAGTTTTGAATACCGTAAAAAAAAGCTACATACTTCTATATAAGTGTTCACGGTATTATGGCTCAAGCGTTTTTGTTGCATCCATCTTTTGAATTTTTTAAGACTATGCGCTTGATCATCATCTAATTCTGGAAGTTTAATATTAGTTTTTAGAGGTTTTATAGTCTCAGATTTTTGGCTAGGAAGTTTAACGGCACTATAATCTACAAACCAATTTTTCTCTCTAAAGGCCTTAAAAAGTCTGTGTAAATTATGGTGGCTATCTGCTATGTAAAATGTTTTGTAAGTACTAGTCCACTTAACACCTTCAATGGTTTTTATATATTCTTTAGTTTCAACATCAAACTTAAAGCCTATAGCAATTTGCATGGTATTGTTGTGCTGTAAAGGGGTTAGAATTATACGTCTCATAACTTAACAATTATTTAAAAATGAATGTAGCTATTAAGTCGTTTTTTAATGTAGAATAAACCTAAAACCATTTTCGATTATAGATAGTGGCATTTTGGTTTGTAAAGTTCTATCGGTGCTAGAAACTTTTTAGTGGAATAAATTAAAACAGACCTTATTTTGTTTTTTGGTTGAAATAGAAAACCAAGTAGTCAAATATAAGAAATAAACTAAAAAATTATCTATTAAGAAGTTTTAATTAATTTAAGTTACGCTATTTACCAAACCTAAGGTGTAAAGTTGCTCCATGGTAGGTGTTTCGCTTCCGCCAGCAGGTTCTAAAGTAATACCAAAGGCTTCACTTTCGTTAGTATTTTCAATTTCGAAGATTTTATTAGCATCCGTCTTAAAACTGTCAATAGTTCCTAAACTGGTAGGAGTTAACGGACTTAATTTTAACGACCATACTTGGTATACCATACCTTCTGGTGGTTCAGGCAATCCTTGAGCATCTAAAAAAACACGGTTCGAATTTTTATCCCAATACACTTTGGCGTAGGTTGATGGAAATTTACCTTGTTCCTCTAAGGGTACTTGGGTAATACGATCGTCGCGCAAAACGGTAATTAAGGTATTGGCTTCCTCCAAACTATTTTTGGATTTTTCAATTTGGGTTTCCAATAGTTCCACTTGAGTTTCGGTAACTTGAACTTCCGATTTTAAGGCCCTGTTTTTGGCTGATTTTCCATAATAAACCAGCAGCTAAAATAAAGGAAGCTGCCCAACCTGTGTAAGTAAGCCAGTTATATTTGGGTTTAGTTATGCCGATTACTCTGGCTTCTTTACTCTCAAGGCCTAATTGATTTTTTATGCTTGGGAACGTGTTTTATCAATCGCGGCATTACGTACGATGTTTAATATCCAAGTAAAAAAGCGTCCTTTTTCTGAAGAATAGGAATCTGCTTTATACCAGGCTTTTATAAAACATCTTGCATCACTTCTTCGGAATTATCATAATCTTTTACAATATTGAAAATAACCCCATGCATACTTACACGATACATATTGTATAACGATTCGAAAGCTTTTTCATCTTTCTGTTTAAATTTTTCTACTAAAGTATCTAATTGCATAAGGGCATTAAAGTTTTCGGAATTAATGAATAAAAAACACAAAAGCTACTTATTTCAATAAAGTAGCTTTTGAATGTGGATTTTTTATTTTTTATGTTATTCAATAATTCCAGCACAACTTACCCGAGCTCCAGCAGCGCCCGATGGCTGCGAGGTTAAATCGTCTACTCCAGCGTGAATGATGACGCCTTTACCAACAATATTTTTGGTATCGTCATCGCAACCAATACACCATAAGTCGGTAGAAAACTCAACGGTCGCATTGCCATTTTCATCGGCAGTAAAATTACCAATATCGCCTTTATGGTAGCCACTTTCTGCGCCCCAAGCACCATGTGGTTGGTTGGTAGGATTCCAATGGCCTCCTGTGGATGAGCCATCATTTGCGGAACAATCGGCAGTTTCATGTAAATGAATGGCATGCTCTCCGGGTTCTATACCACTAACGGTTGCCATCATGTTTACCGTGCCGTTTTCTTCAGTAAAAACGACCTTACCAGAAACATTACTGTCGCTTTTCGCGCTCAATGCTATCGTAAGGGTTTTAGGCGTTACCATTTCTTGAACCACAGTTTCTGTTACTTCAATGTCTTCGATGGTATCTTCTTTTTTATTTTGTTTACAAGCAATAGCGCTAATGGCTAACGCTAGGATTAAAACACTTATTTTTTTCATTTTTTATATCATTTTTGTTTATCCGAAAGTTAAGTGATTATTCCTGCAAATACAAATATTACATGACATATATCATATTTTTTATAATGCTCATCCTATAATTTTGGATTATAAATGTTAGGTATGTCAAGTTCATTAATAAATAAATATAATGTAGCGGGACCACGCTATACCAGTTACCCAACAGTTCCTTATTGGAACCAGGAAACCTTTTCCTTAAATAGTTGGAAATCGTCTTTAATACAGTCGTTTAACGAAAGCAATGCTAACGAGGGTATAAGCCTATACATTCACCTGCCTTTTTGTGAAAGTATGTGCACCTTTTGTGGTTGCACGAAACGAATTACCAAACAACATAGCGTTGAAAGTATCTATATAAATGCCGTTTTAAAGGAATGGAGTTTATATATGGAGTTATTTAATGCCAGACCTATTATTAAGGAATTACATCTTGGTGGTGGAACACCAACATTTTTTAGTCCAGAGAATTTAAACCGATTGATTACGGGTATTTTAAGACGAGCCAAACTAGCTGATCATTATGAGTTTAGTTTTGAGGGGCATCCCAATAATACCACCAAGGAACACTTACAGGCCTTATATGATGTTGGTTTTAAAAGGGTGAGTTATGGGGTTCAGGATTATAATATTAAAGTACAAAAGGCCATTCATAGAATACAACCTTTTGAACACGTTAAACGAGCTACAGAATTAGCCAGAGAAGTAGGTTATACCTCAGTTGGGCATGACATTATTTATGGTTTACCATTTCAGACAATAGACCACGTTAAAGAAACCATATTAAAAACCAAAGCATTGCTACCAGACCGGTTGGCATTTTACAGTTATGCACACGTGCCTTGGCAAAAAGGTAACGGGCAACGCGGCTTTAAAGATGAAGATTTACCATCTGCTCAATTAAAACGGGAGCAATACGAATTGGGAAAAAAACTTTTAGCTGAAGTGGGCTATATAGAGGTTGGTATGGATCATTTTGCTTTAGCCTCAGACACGTTATACCAGTCTATGGCTGAAGGGAATTTGCACAGAAATTTTATGGGGTATACAGCTTCAAAAACACAAGCTATGATTGGTTTGGGTATTTCTGCTATTGGTGATAGTTGGTATGGTTTTGCACAAAATGAAAAGCAACTCGAAGCTTATTATCATTTGCTAGAGGAAAATGTTTTACCTGTGTATAGAGGTCACATATTAAATGAAGAAGATTTGGTAATACGCAAACATATTCTTAACTTGATGTGTCGTTTCAAAACTTCCTGGTCTGATAAATCTCTTTATTTTAATAATCTTCCAAAAGTTTTGAATAAATTGACAGAAATGGAGCATGATGGGTTGGTCAATATCAATTCCAATACTATTGAGGTTACCAAAAAAGGACAACCCTTTGTGAGAAATGTTTGCATGGCTTTTGATTTGTTATTGCAACGAAATCAACCCAACACGCAATTGTTTTCAATGACTGTTTAAATTAAACTAAAGAAATCATGAAAAAAATTATAGTCCCAATCGATTTTTCTGAACACTCAGAATACGCACTTAGAACAGCCACAAAACTTGCGAAGAAATATAATGCGGAGATTTTGGCCTTGCATATGTTGGAAATGTCCGATTTAATGCTAACAGCCTCCGATGGACTTCAATATGAAAAAGCCAGTTTTTTTATCAAATTATCCGAACAAAAATTTGAACAATTTTTAAAGAAAGACTATCTAAAAGATGTTCATATTACTCCTATAATCAAGCATTTTAAAGTATTTAGTGAGGTTGATGATGTAGCCAAAAAGCACCATGCAGATTTGATAATAATGGGATCTCATGGAGCCAGTGGTATGAAAGAGTTTTTTGTAGGGTCCAATACCGAACGTGTGGTAAGAAACGCCGAGATTCCTGTTTTAGTTGTAAAAAATAAGGGTATTGATATCAATTTTGAAACGGTGGTTTTTGCTTGTGATTTTTCTGAAGATTGTATTAAGCCATACATTAACGCTTCTAAAATTTTTGAAAAAATGAACACTAAAGTTTACTTTGTGTATGTGAATTTACCAAACGAACATTTTCAAAGTTCCATCGAAATAGAAAATAAAGTGGTTAATTTTTTCACTAAAGCTGATGGTAATTTAGATAAAATGAAAGATGTACACTACGTTTCCGATTACACGGTTGAAGATGGTGTTTTGAATTTTTCATTAAAAATAGGGGCTGATATGATAGCTGTTCCTACTCACGGCAAAAAAGGGTTAGCTCATTTTTTCCAAGGAAGTATTGGCGAAGATATCGCAAATCATGCCAACCTACCTGTTATGACATTTAAGATTTAAATTTTACCAACTAAACTAAACTAGAAAAAGCAGTTTAAAACTATGTTTTAGACTGCTTTTTTAATTAGGGTTAACGTCTGATATGGCCAAAACGTTAAATAAAGTGGCTTTTGTATTAAAAAAATTATTCTCCAGTTCAATAGCTTTTAGTTTCGCATCAATAAGTTTTGATTCGCGAGAGTTTACTAAAAACAAGGAACTTTCCCCCAGAAAAAACTTGCGTTCTTCCGCTTGGAGCATGGTGCCATAATCGTTAACAATTACTCCGTTAAATTCATTTTGTGTGATATAAGACGCCAATTCTTGGTTTATGGCATCAATTTTATTTTTTAAGGTAACCTGGGTAGACTGAATTTCAAATTCGGTATCCTGCATTTTTAGTTTAGCAAGTTTTAAATCGGCACGTTCTTTCCTCAAAAAAAGGGGAAAGCTAATATTTAATCCACTTTTATACGCTGATGTGCTAAAAGACCTTGATATTTCAGGTGTTTCCGATAAAAAATTGTATTGCAAATCTACTTTTGGCAACAAGTTGTTTAGCTTTAAGCGGCGTTCAATATTTAAACTTTGTAATTTATAATCTAATGATTGAAGTTTAGGGTGCTGACTTAAATCGAAATTTTCAATCATAAATTCCGAGGTATTTAAGGTAGCATCAACCGTAGCTATGGTATTAACATCTGGTATCACATTGTCTTCAATTTCAATGGGTGTGTTGTCGTTTAACCATAAATAGTTAGAAAGCTCTAAAGAGGATTTTATGAATTTTATACGTGTTTTTTCTAAATTCAATTTTCTATCGTTCAGTGCTATACGCGCCTCAATGGTATCTATGGCAGGCATTTCGCCTTCTTCATAACTTTTTTTGATACCATTAAATCGTATTTTTGCATTCTCTAAAAAGTCTTCATACACCCGTTTTTCGTTGTAAGTTTTCAACCAATTGAAATAAGTTACCGAGGCATTATATAATATGGTGTTTACCTGCAATTGTCTGTCTGCTTGGGTTTGTTTAACAAACATTTTTCCTTGTTTTAGCATCGCCATTCGTTCATTGGCAAGAAAACCGCGGGCTAAAGAAACCGATACTCCAACGCTGTATAAGCCATCATCTGGTAAGTTGGCTTCGGGGTTTAAAAAGAAACCATCATTTTCCTCAAAATTACCCTTCAACTCAATCCCATACCAGGTAGGTATTTTAAATGTGGCGTTTAGTCTATCATAATATTCGGTATTTTTAAACTTTTTCCTGTCATAATCTACCTCTAATTTTGGGTCAAAAGCACCACGGGCCTTCATGAGTTTAGCCTCACTTTCATTTACAATTAAATTGGCTTGTTTTACGATGGGGTGAAACGTTTTAACGTAGCCTAAATATTCAGAAAGACTTATAACGTTGGTGCTATCTTGTGCTGAAATAAAGACGCTAAAAAATAATGCTAAGTATAGGATTAAAAGTCTCATTTTTTCGAATCTTTATTAGCGGTCGTTTTACTACCTTCGGGTTGGTAATAGTTAGGAGGGAAGCTGTTTATTTGCCTCCACAACTCAAACCAAATAGGGACATCTTGTAAAAGGGCTATGGTTCTTGCACCCGAACCTACTCGAATAGCCTCAGGCCACTCATGATCTGTTTCATCTGGAGCTAACAACACCCGGTATTTTCCATTATCGCTTATAAAGCGTTCTATGGCTACAACTTTTGCTCCATAGGTTCCATAACTTACATTTGGCCACCCACTAAATACAATGGCCGGCCAACCATCGAACTGTACGCGAACTTTTTCATCAATATGTAAAAGAGGTAAATCAATAGGTCTTACAAAGGTTTCAACAGCCAAATCGTACTTTGATGGCATAATACCAACCAATTCTTCACCTTCTTTGAAAGTAACACCTACACCACCTCTCAGCGCTTTATTGATAAAGCCATTTTGGGGTGCTGTCACATACAATAAGCTATTTCTAACTTTATAGTTGGTATATTCGTTCTCAAGTTTGGTGACTTGGGCTTCTGTATCAAATTGACTGGATTGAGCCGTAAACATATCGCTTTGTGCCTTGGATATTTTATCAACATATTCTTGTTGGATTCTAGAAAGTTCAATTTGTGCATTTAAAACCTCATTCTTACTTGCTAAATATTTATTTTCCTGAGAAATTAATTTAGCTTGAGTTTCTTGAAGTTTTAAACGTTTTTCTTCCACATCTTTAACCGCTTTCAAGCCTTCGTCTTGTAATGTTTGAATACGGTTAAATTGGCGATCTGCAATGGTTAAATTGGTTTTGGCGGCTTCTAAATCAATACTGTCGCTTTGTACTTTTAATCTCGCTTGCATGAGCTTGTTTTTTGTTTGCTCAAACTTTAAGTTCTGTTCATTTTTTAAAGCCAAAATTTGCCTATTTAAAGCCTCAACTTTTCCTTGATAAGCGTTTACAGAAGATGATTTTGCTTGAATTTGGTCATTGGTACGCTCAACGAGTCTATCATCAAAATATTCGCTTTTAACCTCAGAAATTCTTAAAATGGTATCCCCTTTTTTAACTTCATCGCCCTCTTGTACATACCACTCTTCAATACGCCCAGGTATTTGAGATTGTATGGTTTGTGGTCTGTGGTCGGGTTTTAAAGTAGTTACCAAACCTTCTCCTGTAATATTTTGTGTCCAAGGTAAAAAGAGGACGATAAACAAGATAATGGCTGCAACCAACAAAAACTTATTGAACTGCTTGTAATAGTCTTTGTTAAATATGTCCTTTCCAGATTTGTATGTGGAAAGCGATATTTTTTTATTCAACTGGTTATGTGATATATTAAGCATTTTCTTTTAATTTTTTATGGTTCCTTTTTCTAACTGTATGGTTTCGGTACAATTTGTTTTCCAGTTATCGCTACCGCTTACTACAATTAATGCCCAAGGCCTGCTTTTGTCTGTTAAATAGTTTATAATCGAATTTGTTTCGATAGGATTAAACCTGTCTAGCGCATCTTCCAAAATTAAAAGCTTGGGTTTTTTTAGTATGGCTCTGGCTAAGACTAATTTTTTGGATACGGTATGCGATATCTGCTTACCATCGGGGTACAATATAGTTTTTAGGCCTTTAGGTTGTTCTTTTAAAAACGGCATGAGTCCTACATTTTCAAAAACTTCAAAAATTTCATCATCGGTTATGTTAGGATTTCCAAAAGTTAAATTTTCCTTTATGGAAGCTTCAAAAGGTGTTTCCTCGGTTAAAGATAAACCTAAATGCGCCCTGTAATGATTTAAATTTAGACTTTGAATAGATTGATTATTAATATAAATATGTCCAGAAGTAGGTTCAGTAATTCCTGAAATAAGTCTCAATAAGGTGGATTTACCAGAACCACTTTCCCCTAAAATTAGTATTCTACTTTGGTTTCTAATTTTAAATGAAATGTTATTTAAAATGGGTTTTTCTCTGTTGGGAACTGTATATGAAACCTCATTTAATTCAATCTCAAAAGTATCTGTGTATAAAGGTTTCTCACCTTCTTGATCTTCTAAATCTTTGTCAACAATTTGTCCAATTTTCTCAATGGAAGTTAATACATCGTAGAATGATTCCAAACCGATAATCAATTTTTCAACAGAGGCTATAACCAATAAAATAATAATTTCAGCAGCTACAAATTGTCCTATGTTCATCTCTTGATTCAGTACCAAGGCGCCACCAATTAACAACAAACTTGCTGTAACAACCACTTTAAAACTGATCATTTGTATAAACTGAATCATTAAAATTTTAAAGTGACTTTCTCTGGCCACCAAATAATCACTGACCAATTTATCGTTTTTATCCAACGCCATACTTGTGTTACCAGATAATTTGAAGCTTACCATAGTTCGGGCTACTTCTTGTATCCAATGTGCTACCCGATATTTGTTTTTGGATTCTACTAAACTGGTTTCTAGACCTCTTTTTGCGGTAAATTTAAAAACTATAAATATTAGCACCATAAGTAGAATACCAAACACAATAAAAAATGGGTGGTAAAAGGATAATAACAAAAGTGCAAATAGAATTTGTAATATCGCTGCTGGAACATCGATAAGAATTTTTGAAAGCCCTTTTTGAATAATTAAGGTATCAAAAAATCTATTTGCCAATTCTGGTGGGTAATAGTTGCGTAATTCAGCCATTTTAATTTTTGGAAAGCGGTAACTTAACTCAAAGGACGACCGTGTAAAAATACGTTGCTGTATGGTTTCAATAATACGTAACTGCATGAGTTGTAAAGCACCAGAAAATGCAACACCAACCGTTACTAGAATAACTAGGATAACCCAAGAAGTTGAAACTTGTGCACCTTGTATTAAATTGATGATGGCTTGAATACCCAATGGTAACGATAAGGCTACTATTCCAGAGAAAATGGCATAATAAAATATTTGAAAAATATCTTTTTTTTCTAATTGTAGTAAACCTAAAAAACGTTGCCAGGGTGTCATTTTTGGTAGATCCATAAGTTATATTTTTAAAGTGTTTTGGGTTAAGTTTATGTAAAAATCTGTTGGTGTTATGCCAAATTTACAATCGGTAATAGAAGTAAAATGTTCTTTTAAAAAATGCTGGTGTAAACTACCATCTATAATGGTACTCGCTAAACTGGAAGCGAAATTGTAATCGGGTTGAACTTCTTTTATAATAGCCATTAAACGTTGAACGACACGTTTGTATATAACAAAATAACCTTCCTTGTTTTCTTGGTCAACCTCCTTGGTAAGAAAGGATTTTGAATTTTCGTTAATTATGATTTGATTGAGCAAAACCTCATTAATATGTGAAAAATTAGAATCTTCTTTAGTGGTCCTGGAAACAATTTCAATAGCTTTCAAAAGTTTTTCCTTTTTATCTGAAATACTGTGTGTTTCTAAAACTAATTGATACTCAATCCATGCCCAATACCATGATGATAAATATAAAAGTAGCTTATGTTTACTCTCAAAATATCTGTAAATGGAACTTTCATTAGAGCCAATCACAGCTCCCAATTTTTTGAATGTAAATGCGTCAAACCCAATGTCATCAATTAAAATGATGCTATGTTCAACTATACGCTTTCCAAGAGTTGAAGATTCAGGATCTTTTAGAAAAATTTTCTCAGGTACTGAAATCTTTAAATTTGAAAGTAGATTCATCATCATTGGTCAATTAAAACGCAAATATAATAGTAATACTATTAAAAAAGAAAATAAATCTATTAAATTTTATAAAATATTTAACAATCAAAAATCGATTTGAATAAAATTAAAGATAAAATGGATGGTAACTAGCTTAATGACAGTTCATTGAGCTTGAAACTACATCATTAATTGGCTTAGGTGAAATATAAGGAATGCCCAAACCTAAACCACGAAGAATAAAAAGTAAACCTATAAAAACAATAAAAACAGGAATGGCTTTCTGTATTTTTTGCCTTAAAGAGCCTTTTAATAAGTTACTAAAATATATAGCGGTGGTCATTAAAGGGATAGTGCCCAATCCAAATACCACCATATATACACTGCCGTTAAAAGCATTACTACTTGCAATGGCGGCAAAAACAGCCATATAAACCAGACCACAAGGTAAAAACCCATTAAGAAAACCTATAGTTAAAAAGGTATCTGTTGTTTTTCTCTTGAGAGCTTGTCCTAATCCAGATTTTATTTTTGAGATAGTGTTATAAATGGGTTTAGAAAAGTTGTATGTATTAAAAGTTCTTTGCGGTATTATAACCGCTAAAATCATTAAAGCACCGATAGTAATTGATAATTGTTGTTGAAATCCAAATATGTAAAGACTTTTCCCAATGAGTCCAAAAATTAAACCAATTATAGAGTATGCCAACAATCTGCCAACATGGTAAATGGTAATTTGTGTCATTTTTTTTAGGGTATTGCTTCTGTCGACAGGAAGCATGAAAGCAATGGGTCCGCACATGCCAATACAGTGGAAACTTCCTAATAAACCTAATAAAAATGCAGAAAAAAGCATATTAATAATTTATGGTCTCTTTATATAAATATGACTCTCCATCATATTGCCAATCTATTTTTATGTTCCATCGACCATCTACCAAACGTTTGTCAGGTATGAGCAAATAAGGTTTAGATAATGAAATTGGAGTTTCAAAATCTAGCTGTTTGTTAGATGGTCTGTATAGGAACATATTACCTGTAATTTTTTTATAATCAATATTTGTGGGGAAATGAATAATCAAACCTTCATCAATAAGTTCATAGGTTATGTTTTGAATTAGACTCTTAGCGTTTTTAAGTTTATCTATATCGTTTTGGTAAGCCAATTCTTCGGCATAATAATCTTCTGTTACCAAATCGTGATCGTATTTATCATTCACATTCATAGTGATGATAAAGTACATTATAAAACTTATAAAGCCTACAAAGGCCAGTACAATTCCGGTTCCCCAATTTATTTTCATTTGTTACTATTTATTTGTTTTTTAATTTTTTGGCATTACCCTATCGGGTCGGGCTTTCGGCAGTCGCTCTTTTCAAGTAGCTCCAACAAAGCCTTAATCCCTAATGCACTACCTAAAACTTCTAGGGCCTAAAAAATTAGCCGTAGTAGTTTCGATAAGTTTATCTCCTTGATAAACTCCAATTTTAATGTTATTTCTATCACCTGTTAAAGCAGCATTATTAATTTCAATAAATAGTGTTCCCTTAGCTATACCTTGCTCCGGAACTTTAAAACTATCGCTCGTGGCTACTAATTTTAAAGAGCCTTTGTGCGAAAGTAATTTTAAGGTTACATCTTCAATTTCCTTACTGGTTTTATTTACTAATTTATAGGTAAAAACATTACTAATTATGTTGTTATCTTTATGTTCATAAAGTTGTCCAGGCAATCTTAGGATAGTAGCTTCCACATCATTACGTAAAAATAACATTCCTGTTAAAAGCCCAATTAAAATGGTAAGAACTGCCATATAACCCTTCATTCTTGCCGACAGTTTAAAAGGGGCTTTGTTTTCAATATGATCTTCACTCGCATATCGTATTAACCCTTTTGGAAGATGGATGCTTTCCATAATGTGGTCGCACTCATCAATGCAGGCAGTACAATTTATACATTCTAATTGGGTGCCATTTCTAATATCTATTCCTGTTGGGCAAACATGAACACACTGAAAACAATCAATGCAATCTCCGTAGCCTAATGTTTTTCTGTCCTCATTTTTTTTGAACTTTTTTCGTCCATTTTCAGCTTCACCTCGTTTGTGGTCGTAAGCCACCACAATAGATTTGTTATCTAATAGCACACCCTGTAATCTTCCGTAAGGACAAGCTATAATGCACACTTGTTCTCTGAACCATGCAAACACAAAATAGAAAACAGCGGTAAAAATGAGTAAAGATATTAAGGTGCTTATGTGGCTAAGAGGTCCATCAGTAATATAGCTTATGAGTTTATCGCTTCCAATTAAATAAGCCAGAAATACGTTTGCAATTAAAAATGAAATAATTAAAAAGATAAGAAGTTTTAAACCTCTCTTTCTTATTTTTTCGGAGTTCCAAGGTTGTTTAGCCAAGCGCATTTGTTTGCCTCTATCACCTTCAATCCAATATTCAATTCTGCGAAAAACCATTTCCATAAAAATAGTTTGTGGGCAAATCCACCCACAAAATATACGACCAAAAGCTACTGTGAAAAGCGTGATAAAAACCACCCCAATAATCATGGATATCACAAACAAATGAAAATCTTGAGGCCAAAAGGGGAACCCGAAAATATTAAATCGACGTTCCAGCACATTGAACATTAAAAATTGGTTTCCATTTATTTTAATAAAAGGCGAGAAGAATAAAAATGCCAATAAAAAATAGCTTACCCCTTTTCTATATTCATAAAATTTACCACTGGGTTTTTTTGGAAATACCCATGCCCGTTTACCTTCTTCGGTAATTGTGCTTATTGAATCTCTAAATATTTCGTTTTCTGGAGTTTCCAAAGTTCATGATTTTAAACCTGCTGAATGTTATATATTCAACAGGTTTGGGCTAATAGTTTAGTTTGTGCTAGTTTCTATAGAGTCTATGGCAGTTTCAAGAGGGGTCTCAATAGTTTCATCAACCCAAATATCGCCTTCTGGCGCTTTTGGGTTAGCAGGGGTTGTACCTTGAAAGGTTAAAACATAACTAGCTACTTGTGCCATTTCAAGAGGTTTTAACTGTTGTTTCCAAGAAATCATACCTTTACCAGATCGACCGCCTTCGGAAATTGTTTTAAAAACATTTTTAATATCGCCTCCTAAAATCCAATAGGGGTCGGTTAAATTGGGTCCAATACCACCGCCGCCATCGGCCATATGGCAAGCCACACAATTGGTTTCAAAAATAGTTTTACCAGCATTCAAGTCTGAAGCTTCAGTAAGTTGGGTAACCGTATTAACATCCACTAAATTTTTTGCGGTTTTTTTGTATTCTTCAATGGCCATTCTTGCATCTGCTAGTTCGGTTTCTAATTCATCAAACTGATTTTCGCCATGAAACACATGAAAGCGTAACATATAAATCGCACCAAAAATGATAGTCGCATAAAAACCATATAACCACCAAGGTGGTAAGTTGTTATCCAACTCTTTTATACCGTCGTAATTATGGTCTAAAATAATATCACCTTCTTCTTCAATGGGTTTGGCTCCAACAAGTTTTTTATAAATGTTGCTTAGCCAAGTAAGCTTAAAGGAACTTTCTTTTTCTGCTAAAAAACGTGCTTTGGCTTCTTCATCAAGTTTTAATAGCATAACATTTTCCAACGCACCAATAATGGCTTCAATAGCTATTAAAATTAATAGCACCAATAATAGAAATAGGGATACTACTGGGTACTCGATAAAAGCAGGTTTTTCTCCAGAATCTATGATGTATTCTGTAAGCCCGAAGATGATAAAGAATACTACTAGGACGCGTATCCAGGATGGAATTAATTTTCTCATAATATATCGTCGTTTTGGTTGTCTAATGGAATCTTACTTACCGTTTTTATATACTCTTTTTTAGCAGTTACTACCCACCAAAAAAGGACCACAAAAAAGATAAAAAAGATGAGTAAGGAAATGATTGGGTAAATTTCGATGCCCGAAATACTATCCATATGGTTTTTTACAAATTTTAACATAATAACTAATTTTGATGGTTAATTTTGAGCTGTTTCTACATGAATATCAGTTCCTAAACGTTGTAAATAGGCTATAATAGCAACTATTTCACGGTTTTTCATTTCAATAAAGGCTTCGCCATTTTCCAAGGCATATTTTTTGTCGGCTTCATAAGCCTTTACAAAATCAGGGTCGGTATACAGGTTTTCTTCAATCATATTACCTTGTTCTAACATGTGTGCTTTGGCATTGGCAATATCTTCCTCAGAATAAGGTACACCTAAACTAACCATAGCTTTCATTTTAGCTTCTGTTTGCGATTTATCCAATTCATTTTTAATAAGCCAAGGATAACGTGGCATAATGGAGCCTGATGAGGTGCTTTGTGGGTCGTACATGTGGTTAAAATGCCAATTATCAGAATACTTACCACCAACACGATGTAAATCGGGTCCGGTACGTTTGCTTCCCCATAGGAATGGGTGGTCGTATACATATTCACCAGCTTTGGAATACTCACCATAGCGTTCTACTTCACTTCTAAATGGACGAATCATTTGGGAGTGACAACCCACGCAGCCTTCCCGAATATAAATATCCCGTCCTTCAAGTTCTAGAGGCGTATAGGGTTTTACACTTGCTATGGTTGGTATATTCGATTTAACCATGATGGTAGGTACAATTTGTATGATACCTCCAATTAAAATGGCTACCGTCGCCAATAAGGTTAATTGCACAGGTCTTCTTTCTAACCAAGTGTGCCATCCCTCATTAGCGGTGCGTCTTTTGGTAACGCGCTCTAAGGCTGGAGCTTCAGCTAATTCGTCTTGTACTTTGCTTCCGCTTCTTACAGTGGCTATTACGTTATATACCAAAATTAGCATACCCACAATATAAAGGGTGCCACCTATGGCGCGCATCCAGTACATAGGTATGATTTCTGTAACCGTTTCTAAAAAGTTGCCATAAGTTAAAGAACCATCTGGATTAAATTGTTTCCACATACTAGCTTGAGTAAAGCCAGCAACATACATGGGTAAGGCGTAAATTATGATGCCTAAAGTGCCTAACCAAAAGTGTAAATTGGCCAAACCTAATGAATATAATTTGGTTTTAAATAATCTAGGGATTAAGTAATAAATAATACCAAACGCCATAAACCCGTTCCAAGCAAGTGCCCCTACATGTACGTGAGCTATAATCCAATCGGTAAAATGTGCAATAGCATTAACGTTTTTAAGAGATAAGGTTGGGCCCTCAAAAGTTGCCATACCATAACCAGTAATCGCTACTACCAAAAATTTTAAAACGGGATCCACTCTTACTTTATCCCAGGCACCGCGAAGTGTTAATAGACCATTAATCATACCGCCCCATGATGGCATTAACAACATAACCGAAAAAGCAACCCCTAAGTTTTGGGCCCATTCTGGTAAAGCGGTGTATAATAAGTGGTGCGGTCCAGCCCAAATGTATATGAATATTAATGACCAAAAGTGGACAATAGATAATCGATAGGAGTAAACTGGCCGATTCGCCGCTTTAGGCACGAAGTAGTACATTAAACCTAAAAAAGGTGTCGTTAGAAAGAATGCTACGGCATTGTGCCCATACCACCATTGTACTAGGGCATCCTGTACACCAGCATAAACCGAGTAACTTTTTAAGGCGCTAACAGGAAGCTCTAAACTATTAAAAATATGAAGGACTGCAACCGTTACAAACGTAGCGATGTAGAACCAAACGGCTACATATAAATGGCGTTGACGGCGTTTTAAAATAGTCCAAATCATATTCACACCAAATACCACCCAAATAAGGGCAATAGCAATATCAATAGGCCACTCTAATTCGGCATATTCTTTTGATGTTGTGATACCAAGAGGAAGTGTTATGGCAGCAGCTACGATAATTAATTGCCAGCCCCAAAAGTTAATGTTGCTCAATAAATCACTGGCCATTCGCGTTTTTAATAACCGTTGCAAGGAGTAATAAACACCTGCAAACATGGCATTTCCCACAAAGGCAAAAATTACAGCATTGGTGTGTAATGGTCTTAATCTTCCAAAACTTAACCACGAAATACCATCTGTAAGGTTAGGAAATAAAAACATAAAGGCCAATATTAGACCAACTAGCATGCCTACAACCCCAAAAATTATAGTGGCATAAATGAACTTGGTAACGATTTTATTGTCGTAATGAAATTGCTGCATTTCCATAATAGTAAATTATTCTTTTTTGGTTAGTATTGATTTTTTGGAATTTTCCTTAATGAGTTCGTCTTCAAATAGCATCCTAACTGAGGGTGTGTAGCTATCATCATATTGTCCGGATTTTACCGCCATTATAAAGGCAATAAAGAAACCTATAGCTACCACAATGCTTATGGCTAGTAAAATATATATAACACTCATACCTGTTTGAAGTTATGGTTCAAAAGTACTTTCATACTATTTTCAAAAAAATGACTTTTGTCATGTTTATTATTTAATCTATTTTTCGGCCTAATAGGTTCGTAGCAATGGTTGTAAAAACAACTATGCTAATAGAGCTTAAAGGCATTAAAATAGCCGCAATTACTGGTGCTAATTGACCTGTAACAGCAAAATAAAGTCCAATCATGTTGTATATGAGAGACAATAAAAAGCTCCATTTTATTATTTTAATAGCCGATTTCGATATGTTTATGTAATGGTGTAATTGATTGAATTTTGATGCATCTAGAATGGCATCACAGGCTGGCGAAAACACATTGACATTTTCTGAAATGGCAATACCTACGTTACTTTGTGCTAAGGCACCAGCATCATTCAAACCATCCCCAATCATTAAAACATTGGCACCTTCAGTTTGATGGTATTTTATGTACTCCAGTTTGTCCTCGGGTTTTTGATTGAACAGTAGTTTGGTTTTTGTTGGCAACAATTTAGTGAGGTTATCTTTTTCTCCTTCATTATCGCCCGATAAAATCACTAGGTCATAATCTTTTTTCAGTCTATTAAATAGTTTTGATAAGCCTTTTCTGTATTTGTTGTAAAAGGTGAATTTACCTTTGTATTGATTGTTAGCACTTATATGAACACAAGTATTTAAGGTTGCTGTATCCATAGAGTGACCAACAAATGAAGCGGCTCCAACTTTTATATTCTGGTTGTTGTAGTTAGCTTCAATACCTTTTCCTAAGTGCTCCTTGTAATCATTTAAGGTTAGAATTTCATGTTCGTTTAATATATCGTAAAGTGATCTGCTTAAAGGGTGATTAGATCCTCGTAACGTACTTTTTAATAATATTTCTTCTTCCTGACTTAATTGCAATCCTTCATAATTAATAGTTGTTTCTTTATTAGTGGTTATGGTTCCTGTTTTATCAAAAATGATGGTGTTTATTTTTGAAAGCTGCTCAATAACAGATGCGTTTTTTAGGTAGAATTTTTTCTTGCCCAAAATGCGTAAGATATTCCCAAAAGTGAAAGGTGCCGCAAGGGCAATAGCACATGGACATGCTATGATTAAAACCGATGTAAATACGTTTAATGCTTTATTGGAATCAACAAACATCCAATACGCCGTTGCCAAAAAAGCAATAGATAAAACCGCTATCGTGAAGTTTTTACTAATGCTATTGGTTATGTTTGTAAAGGCTAAAGCTTTGTCTTTTTTGAATATATCATTACTCCAAAGTTGGGTTAAGTAACTTTGCTCAACGGTTTTTAAAACATCTACTTCAATACTTCCTTCCAATTGTTTTCCCCCAGCAAAAAGTTTATCACCTGATTGTTTTGAAACAGTTTTCGATTCACCAGTAACAAAACTGTAATCTATACGGGCTTTTCCTTTAATTAATATACAATCTACTGGAATTAACTCTTCATTACGGATTAAAAGTCTATCACCTTTTTGAATGTCATAAACTTGTATAGATTCTTCTTTTTCCTCATTAATTTTAGTAATTCCAATTGGGAAATACGATTTGTAATCCCGCTCGAATGATAAGTATGAATATGTTTTTTGCTGAAAAAATTTCCCTAGTAATAAAAAGAAAATAAGTCCTGTTAAACTATCAAAAAAACCCGACCCTATGTTTAAAATAATTTCAGCACTACTTCTTGTGAATAAAACAATAATGCCCAGTGCTATGGGAACATCAATATTTAAAATTTTTGAGCGAAGTCCCTTAAACGCCGAAATAAAATAATCTTGAGCAGAATAAAAAACAACGGGAAGTGAGAAGAAAAACATGAGCCACCTAAATAGATGCTTGTATTGTTCTAACCAAAACTCGCCTACTTCAAAATATTCTGGAAACGATAAAAACATCACGTTTCCAAAGGCAAAACCTGCAACCCCAAGTTTATAAATGATGGAGCGATTAATTTCTTTTTTCCCTATACTATAATCATCCAAACTAATAAAAGGTTCATAACCAATGCTGTTTAATAGAGTTACTAAATCTTTAAGTAAAATGTTTTCAGAATTGTAGGTAACCCTAACAGTCTTTTTCCCAAAATTTACAGTTGAATCACTTATTTCAGGGTTTAGTTTATTAAGATTTTCAAGAATCCAAATGCAAGAACTGCAATGAATATGAGGAATATAAAGGGTTACAATTTGAGTTTTGTCATCATTAAATTCCAGTAATTGTTCAACAATTTTTGGGTTGTCCAAAAAATTGTATTTACCTGCTATCTCTTTTGGTGTAGCCCCTGGTGCTTGTTGCAAATCATAATAGCATGATAAATCGTTTACCGTAAATATTTCGTAAACTGTTTTACAGCCATTGCAACAAAAAGACTTTTCATCAAATGTAATTTCAGATGTGCTAGCATCTAAACCACAGTGGAAACATGTTTTATGTTCCATATATATTTGCTCATTTATACCTAGAACAAAAATGTAAAATCACGTAGCTTTAAAATATGATAATTGTCATGTTTTGTTTATTTTTACATAACTTTCAAAAATCAGGTATGTCTAAATGTGAACAATGCATCATAAAACAGTTTAACTCCTTAAAATCTTTGACTAAAGACGAATTGGTGCGTATTTCTGGATGTAAAACCACCAAAATTATAAAAAAGGGTGAGGTAATTTTTGATGAAGGCGATATGATAAACGGTGTTTATTGTATTAAAGACGGGATATGTAAACTCTCAAAATTAAGTAAAAACGGTAAAGACCAAATTGTTAAAATTGTTGTAAAAGGTGATTTGCTTGGTCAGCGTTCTTTGGTAACCGAGGAGAGTTCTAATTTGCAGGCTGTGGCACTCAATGACATGGAGGTTTGTTTTATACCAAAAAGTGAAATTGTAAACGACTTACAAAACAATTCAAAATTTTCATTTGATGTGTTGAAAAGCATGGCGATTGATTTAAAAGAAGCCGATGATATTATAGTCAATATGGCTCAAAAATCGGTACGGCAACGTTTAGCCGAAACTTTAATCTACATAAATGATAGTTTTGGAACTAATCCTGATGGTACTTTAAGTGTTCTTTTATCACGTGAAGATTTTGCCAATATTGTTGGTACTGCAACCGAATCGGCCATTCGAGTTTTGTCACAATTTAAAAAGGAAGGTCTAATCTCAACCATAGGAAAATTTATAAAAATAGAAGACTTACAAGCCTTAAAAAGAGTTGAGTAGTATGTATTTAAATTTCTTTTGTTATCATAGATAAATCTAATTGTTTTCAGAGGCTAGTTGTATAAAAATATAGTATTTTTATAGAGCTATGATAAAAAATAAATCTCACAGAAAAGGCTTTGTATTTAAAACCTATGAAGCACCTAATCAATCTCCTTTTGATAAACTTTTTGATATCTTCAAGGAATTAATTACGCATACTTCTGGTGATTTTGATGAAGCCATTGATTGGTTACGTGAATTGGATAAGGAATATAACCTCACAACTCCAGAATATAGTATTGAAGATTTCATTGAAGACCTTAAAAAGAAAGGCTACATAAGAGAAGAAATTGACAACGATGGTAATGGAGGAATGGCCATTACGGCAAAAACTGAACGCGCTATTCGTCAGCAGGCTTTAGACCAGATATTCGGAAAAATAAAACGCAGTGGGCAAGGAAACCATAAAAGTAAAAGTCCTGGAATAGGTGATGAGCATACAGGTGATTTTAGAAACTATCAATTTGGCGATGCTTTAGACAAGGTTTCCATGACAGAGAGTTTGAAGAATGCTCAAATAAATCATGGCATTTCAGATTTTACCTTATCGGAAGATGATTTGGTTGTAGAAGAAACGCTTCATAAATCGCAAATGAGCACGGTGTTAATGATTGATATCAGTCACAGTATGATTTTATATGGTGAAGATAGAATTACACCAGCTAAAAAAGTGGCTATGGCTTTGGCTGAACTAATTACAACACGCTATCCAAAGGATACTCTTGATATTTTGGTTTTTGGGAATGATGCCTGGCAAATAGAAATTAAGGATTTACCTTATTTAAAAGTGGGCCCTTATCATACCAATACCGTTGCTGGATTGGAATTGGCGATGGATTTACTTCGGAGAAAACGAAATACCAACAAGCAAATATTCATGATAACCGATGGTAAACCAAGTTGCTTGCGTTTAGCAAATGGCGAGTATTTTAAGGATAGTGTGGGCTTAAATCCAACTATTATGAATAAGTGTTATATGATGGCGCAACAAGCGCGACGTTTGCATATACCCATCACAACGTTTATGATTGCTCAAGACCCGTATTTGATGCAATTTGTTAGAGAGTTTACTTATGCCAACCAAGGAAAAGCGTTTTATACAGGATTAAAAGGCTTGGGTGAAATGATTTTTGAAGATTACGAAACAAACAGAAAGAAAAGAATTAGAGGATAAAAAAAGATTCAAGAACCAAGAATCAAGAATCAAGACAAAAAAATGAAGATAGAAAACATAAAAACTTTAGGTGAATTAAATAAATCAGGATATATAAGTAAATCTATTAAAGATGAACTTCGTGATAATTTAATTGAGAAAATAAAAAATAAGGAAACTACTTTTGAGGGCGTTCACGGTTATGAAAACACCGTTATTCCAGAGTTGGAACGGGCTATTTTATCTAGACACAATATCAATTTATTAGGGTTGCGAGGTCAAGCAAAAACTCGGTTAGCACGTTTAATGCTGAATTTGTTAGATGAATATATACCCGTTGTTGAAGGTTCTGAGATTAATGACGATCCTTTACATCCTATTTCGAGATATGCTAAAGAATTAATAAAAGAAAAAGGCGATAATACCCCAATAACTTGGCTACATAGCAGTGAACGATTTGCTGAAAAATTGGCAACACCTGATGTGACAGTGGCCGATATTATAGGGGATGTAGACCCTATTAAAGCAGCCAATTTAAAATTGAGTTATGCTGATGACAGAGTCATTCATTATGGGATGATTCCCCGTGCAAACCGTTGTATTTTTGTAATCAATGAGTTGCCAGATCTGCAGGCTAGAATTCAAGTGGCTTTGTTCAATATTCTTCAAGAAGGGGATATTCAAATAAGAGGATTTAAGTTGCGGTTACCTTTAGATATTCAGTTTTTATTTACGGCAAATCCTGAAGATTATACCAATAGGGGAAGTATTGTAACACCTTTAAAAGATAGAATAGGAAGTCAAATTCTAACACACTATCCTGAGGATATTGAAACCGCTAGAAAAATCACTGAACAAGAGGCCAGAGTAGTAGAATCTCAAAAAACAACAGTGATTGTACCAGATTTAGCTAGAGACTTGCTGGAACAAATTGTTTTTGAAGCCAGAGAAAGTGAGTATATTGATGCTAAAAGTGGGGTGAGTGCCCGATTAGCAATTACTGCTTTAGAAAATTTATTAAGTACTGCTGAAAGACGTTCGTTAATTGCTGGTGATGTGCAGACTACCTTAAGATTATCAGATTTCACAGGTATTATTCCATCCATTACAGGAAAGGTGGAATTGGTTTACGAGGGCGAACAAGAAGGTGCTGCCGTGGTTGCTTACAATTTAATTGGGGAAGCGGTTAAGAGTTTGTTTGTGGAATTTTTTCCAAAAATAGAGAAGCTCAAAAAGCAAGAAGATGAAAGCCCTTATGATGATATTGTTTCTTGGTTTTTTAACCAGAAGGATGGATTTGAATTATTGGATGATCTAAGAGATAAAGAATATAAAAATGTATTAGATGCCATTTCACCCCTTGATGATTTATTAGGAAAACACCAACCAAACTTATCTAAACAAGATAGTTACTTTGTTAAGGAGTTTGTGTTGTGGGCCTTATCAGAATATAAATTATTGAGTAAGTACCGGTTCTCCCAAGGTATTCAATTTAAAGACCCATATGGCAGTTTTATAAGTGGTATATAAACAGAAAAGGGAAGCGATGGCTTCCCTTTTTTTATTTCTCATTAGGCTCATATGTCCACCACATCTCTTTGTTTTTAGGATTGTAACTTATTTTTACAACACCAGCATCCGAATAAATTAAGTATTTACCCTTTACTTCAACCTCTTCATCATTCCATATTGCAGATACATTTCCATCGGTATATTTAAATACTACACCATTGCTAAATTCTAAAACGGTATTGGTTTCTCCTTTTTTCACGGTCGAATCCATGTATGATGCTTTATCTAAAGAAACACCATAAGACTGGTAAGCTCCTTTTTTATGTTTTATGGCATTCATATAGTCTGCATTAGATACTAATTCAATTTTACCGTTTGTTAAATTGTAAACGTCTTTATCTTTTTTGTACGTCGGGAAAACTTCAAGTGTGTAATCAGAATCGATTTTATACACTAGTTCTGTGTCGCTTTCTTTTAAAATAATATACCCAAGATTATCTTTAAGTTCAAATTTTGTTCCAGGTGGATAACTTACAGATATTTTATCGTCTTCAGTAATTTTTAAATACGTGTTTTGAGATTGAATTGATAATGTCATTACAATCAAAATAAACAGAGTTACTTTTACTTGTGTTTCCATAATAATTTTTGTTTATAATTAATTTTAGATTCTATTTTTTTCGTCTTCAATTCCTGTTTCTCTATTTCTAGCTTTTTTAACCTCATTGCTTCCAAAGTTAAATGTCAAATTAAATTGTACTTGTCTACTATCGTTACCACCATTGCCATCAATCCTTAAACTACCAAATTGGGTAAATCCTCGCCATGGTGATGTAAATAAAATATCATTAAAGCCGAGTCTAGCATTCAGCTTATCATCCAAAAACTTTTTTTGAAACGCGATGTTTAACGACCCTAAACTTTTGGTTTGATAGGTGCCACCCCAAACAGATGGCGAACTGTACCAACCTGATACTTCAGCACTAAAACTTTTTGTTATTTTAAACGTATTTTGTGCATACAAACTTGCCGTATTTTGTTTGGTAGATAAAAAATCATCATTGGTGGCTTCGTAAATACTTCTATAAGCATTTAAACTAAGATAGATACTCCACCATTTGTTAAAGCTTGTAGGATAGGAGATTCCCAGATTTATGGTTTTTTGATTGGCCACATTTCTTGGACTTAAAAAATTTTGGTTACTCCCGACAGCCTCTGTAACTTGTGCTGAAAAATCCTCAATAAAACTATAACTTAAAGAGGTACTAAAACGATAATTATAGGTATGTGAGAATTTTAAATTATCGGTGTATTGGGGCTGAAGAAAAGGATTTCCTTTACTAAAAGACAGTTCATCTATTTGGTATTCGAATGGGTTTAAACTTTGATAGTTTGGACGTTGAACCCGTTTGCTATAGGTTAACGCAAAGGAGTTTTTTTGATTTAATTGATAAGTAATGCCACCACTTGGAAACCAATCGGTATAATTTCGTTTTACACGATTGTTTTGTGATGCTTGAAGGCTTGTTAAAATACCATCAGAATTGGTTTGTTCTACTCGTAAGCCTAATTGAAAATTAAATTTTTCGTAGGCCCTATTGAAATTAAAATAAGCTGCATTAATATTTTCATCATAATTAAAGGTATTAGTTCTATTCTGATTGATGATGTCTTCGCCATTAATTCTATCGTAAAAGTCAAATTGATTATCTGTACCAATTTTAGAATATTTAACGCCTAACGCCAGTTTTCCTTTTAAAAAGTCTTGTTCATAATCTACTTTAGCGGTCACAATATCAATATTTATTGGGGTTTGCATAAAGTTTATCGATTCACTAATTATTTGCGACTCATCACCATTAAAATATTGGTTGGGTTGTAAATTGGTTCTGTCTTGATTATAGCGTCCAAAATCTAAATCTATATTCAACGTTGTTTTGTTTTCTAATTTTAGTCTATAGTTAAGATTACTATATAGGTTTGATGTTTTGGAATTAGAGTTGCTACTTGCTACCAAAACTTCGTTAGGTGATGAATTGTCTTGGGGAATAATGGGTGTTCTGGAATTACTTAAATTTTCATTATCACTAAAATTTCCACTTATAATGAGTCCGAAAGTTGATTTAGTATTCGCATAATAATCAAAACCTAAACGGATGTTATTATTATTCTGGTCATAAACAGTTTTAGTTCGTGCGTCAAAACGGGTATTATTTTGAGTTCTATCAAGATTCATAAAACCGGTACTTTCTCCAAAACGGTTACTAAACGATCCATATAAACTGGTTTTTTTATTTCGGTTATTGAATGACACCGAATTGTTATATCGCGCAAAATCCCCAATAGTAACGCCAGAAGCTAAACTTCCGTTGGTGCCCAAACTTTTATCACGCTTAAATTTAATATTGATAATACCAGCATTTCCTTCGGCATCGAATTTTGAAGAGGGTTGTGTAATGATTTCAACCGAATCAATATCTGTGGCTTGTATGGTTTTTAAATAATTTACTAAATCTTGACCACGAAGAATAGAAGGTTTATCGTCAATATAAACTAAAACACCCGCTTTTCCCTCAACAATGATGTTATCGGTATTATCGATAAGAACACCTGGTGCTTTTCGGAGAAGTTCAAAACCAGAATCGCCAGCAACACCTATAGAGTTTTGAACATTGAAAACTGTTTTATCTGCCAACACTTGTACCAGAGGTTTCTCAGCTACTACGGTAACTTCAGCTAACGACTCTGCCTCATCAACAAGTACTATAGTGGCTAATGTTTTATTGCTGTTTTCAATGGTAATTTTAGTAGAGGTATAGTCTTTAGAACCCAGATATGTTATGAAAAGCTTATAGTCCCCATTATCTAAATTTGGAATGCTGAAAAATCCAAATTCATTCGTGATAGCGGCTTTTACAAACGACCCTTTTTCAAAAGTTAATAAAGAAACTACTGCGGCATTTACAGAGGTTTGTTCAGAATCTAATACTTTTCCGCTAATACTATATTGCGAATAAGACTGATTGATGGTAAAGAGAATAATAAAAGTGAAAATAGTTTTCATAGCATGATTTATTTTGTCACAGTACAAATATGAGACGAATGTAAATAATGTACACGCCCAATCTGATGAGTTGGACTATCAAGCGACGAATTGGAATGGACAATTCGTCGCTGTATGGGTTCACTCGTCTTTTTTCGGTTTTTAAATGCGCCCAGATATTTTATCTTTATTCCTTATTATAAATCTTTATGAAAAAAATAACTAAACGAGACATCTTAATTGTAGTTTTATTTTATGTGTTCTTTTCGATTATCTACAGCATAGTTTTGTGGTATCTTGGAAACGGCTATGAAAAAAGTGGATTATTTGGATGGTTGAATTTAGAAGACTATTGGGCGAGATCTGGTATGCAATATGTTTTTTATTTTTTTGCATCCATATTTATTTGGTTAATCGGTATTAAACTTTTAAAAAATCAAAAAAAATGGATTCAAATAGGTACTGTAATTCTATTAATTCCTGTAGTAGTTTATTTTGTTAGGGAGATTAGGTATTCATTATTAGAAAATTTGGGCGAATGGCATTTAGAGGGCAAATCTGGAATTTGGGATTGGTATATTCCTACCCTGTTTATGATGTTTCAGTTTGGATGTTTTTTTGCATATCGATACTTTAAGGAGAATCAAAAGAAAATTAAATTAGAAGGAGAACTTCGTAATGCTGCTTTAAAAAGTGAATTATCTGCTATTAAAGCACAATTAAATCCACATTTTCTATACAATATTTTTAATACAATCAGCGCCTCGGTACCTCCAGAAAATGAAAAAACGCGTCATATGATTGCTGAATTATCCGATTTATTTCGATATCAATTGAAAGCTTCCCAAGTGGAATTGGTGCCTTTAAAAGAGGAACTGGATTTTGTTAAAAAGTATCTTGATTTAGAAAAAGAACGTTTTCAAGAACGATTAGAAATTAATATGGATGTGGACCAAGATATTTTAAATGAAATGGTGCCACCTATGTTATTACAACCACTGGTTGAAAATTCAGTTAAACATGGATTGTCTTCTTTAATTGATGGAGGAAAAATTTCTATTTCAATTCATAAGAAAGAGGGGAAATTGGCCTTTGTAATATCAGATAGTGGTGTTGGTATTAAAAACAAAGAATCTATTTTTGATAAAGGTATTGGATTGACTAACACCCGTTTACGACTTGAAAAAATGTATCAAAGCACTTTAAAATTAAGTGATAACCAACCTCAGGGATTAAAAATCAGCTTTGAACTATGAGGAAAGTGATTATTATTGATGACGAAGCCGCAGGCCGAAAATTAATAAAGGAATATCTTGAAGATTTTAAAGATTTAATTCTTTTAGGAGAAGCCAATAACGGCGTTGATGCTGTAAAAATAATTAATGAATTTAAACCCGATTTGGTGTTTTTGGATATTCAAATGCCAGGAATGACAGGATTTGACGTGTTAACACATTTAGAAGAATTACCACAAATAATTTTCTCAACAGCTTATGATCAATACGCTTTAAAAGCATTCGAGGTGCATGCTGTAGATTATTTATTAAAACCGTATACAAAAGATAGATTTAAAGTAGCTGTAGAGCGTTTATCAAAATCTTCAGAAATCAACAAAGCAAGACCTCTAGCAGAAAGTTTACTTATTGAATCATCCAAATACCCTGAACGAATTTTGGTTCAAAAACATAATAAATTAGTGACCATATCTGTTGAAGATGTTATCCGCATTGAAGCTTACGGCGATTATTCGAAATTAATAACTACAAATGATACTTTTTTAAGCAATTATGGTATTTCTACTCTTGAAGAAAAGTTAAACGAGTCTATTTTTATTAGAGTCCATCGTTCATCAATCATTAACTTAAATAAAGTCAAGGAACTAAATAAATACACCAAAAGTTACGATATTACGATGCAAAATGGTGATATGGTTCGTGTTAGCAGAGGCTATATGGATAATATAAAAAAGTTAATGTATTAGTGGTTACCCATCACTTCTACTTTTAATGTTTTTAGCGCATAATTCAATAATTTCTTCAATACGTTTATGTCTTGTTGCTTTGCGTTTGGCTTGGTTTAGCCAGTAGAGATAGCTTTTGCGGTAAGAAGGCGCAAAATTTTGGTAGTTTTTGAAGGCTTCAAGGTTGTGGTCAAATTCCTTTTGCAAATCTTCAGGTATAATACCATTTTCAACATCGTCCAATGCCGTCCAGCTACCGTTTTGTTTGGCAACCTCAATAATTTTTAATCCACTTTCATGCATTAAATTTTCAGTAAGTAATTCTTCAATATATCTTTTATTGAGTGCACTCCAAACACTTTTATGATTTCTTGGTGTAAAGTATTGACGACGTTTCCCATCACCCAAACTTTTAACGGTAGAGTCTATCCAACCATAGAAAAGAGCAACTTTAACAGCTTCCTCCCAACGCATACTATCGTTTTCATGATCAACTTTAAAGAAAATCAAATAAACACCTTTTGAGGAGGCATGATTGTTGTGCAACCAGTTTCGCCACTCGTTATCAGTTTTAAAATAGTATTCCTCTAAATCAGACAAAACTATAGCGCTTTGGTTTCCACATAAAAATCTCTATCAATTATAATAGAGATGTTATTAGAAGGTATTTCCATTGTTTGCCATTCAGATTTTGGGAAAAGCCATTGGTCACTATCTCCAATTTTAACTTGAACTGGCATATCGAATTTTTCAACAATATTGGTCCACCTATATTTTAGCTGTTTTTTGTCAATTTTATATTCTAAAGTAGGAATTTTTGTGGTTCGTAGATATTGATTAAAAAATTCAGTCAAATCAATTCTCGTTTCTTTACTAAGATACTCTTCAATTTGTTTAGAGGTAACTGTTTGATGATAAAATTCAACATTCATTTTTCGTAAAATTTGTCGCCATTTTTCATCGTCTTCTATAAGCTGTCGAAGGGTATGCAGCATATTGGCGCCTTTGTAATACATATCTCCAGAACCTTCTTTATTTACACCATAAGGTCCAATGAGGGGTCGGTCATTTTTTATGTTTTTTCGGGTTCCTATTACATAATCTGCAGAAGCTTCTTTTCCGTAATAATAATCTAAAAACAAATTTTCTGAGTAAGCCGTAAACCCTTCATGAATCCACATATCAGCTGCATCTTTATTCGTTATGTTGTTGGCAAACCATTCATGTCCTGATTCGTGGATTATAATAAAATCGAACTTTAATCCCCAACCAGTTCCCGATAAATCAGTACCCAAATATCCTTGTTTATACTGGTTACCGTAAGTAACAGAGCTTTGGTGTTCCATGCCTAAATAAGGCACTTCAACCAATTTAAAGCCATCTTTGTAAAAAGGATATTGACCAAACCAATGTTCAAAGGCTTTCATCATTTTTGGTGCATCTTTAAAATGGTCTTTCGCTTTTTCAAGGTTGTCTTTCAATACATAATAATCCATATCAAGATTTCCTGCCATGCCATCATATACCTCAGAAAAGTTTACATAATCACCAATATTGATATTGACACCATAGTTGTTTATGGGATTACCCACAAACCAATGATAGGTTTTTGTATCGCCAATTTGCTCTACCTTTCTAAGTCTTCCGTTAGATACATCTATTAATTTTGAAGGTACGTTTACACTAATGAGCATACTATCTACTTCATCATACATATGGTCTTTACAAGGCCACCAAACGCTAGCCCCCAAACCTTGACAGGATGATGCTATAAAATGATTACCATTGTTATCTTTTTTCCAAGATATGCCACCATCCCATGGTGCGCTTACAGCTTCTCGGGGCTTCCCTTCATAAAAGACATCTAAACTTTGAATACTACCAATATTTTGAACATTTTTTAAGGTAATGAAATGGGCATTACCATCATGTTTAACATCCAACGAATCACCATTTTGAATAATTGCCGTAATTTTTAAAGGTGCTTGTAAATCAATTTGCATTAGCGAGTTACTCTCTAAAACTTTGTATTGAATAGTGTTTTTGCCAGAAATGAATTTTTCCTCTGGATCAACCTTTATATCTAGATGGTAATAGGTTAAATCCCACCATGCACGTTCTGGAGTGATGCTTCCTCGCAGGGTGTCTTGATGGGTGAATTTAGATTTTTCATAAATCACGTCTTGGGCATTTATTGATAATTTTGCAATAAATAAAACGAGTAGTAATAGCTTTTTTGTCATTTTTAGTTATCTCATTATTTTATTGGGAAAAACCACCATACTTTCAAAACCATTTTTGCCAACTGAAGCTACACCAAAAAAGAAATTATCAATAACTATTCCATCTAGGGTAAATTCTGTAATATCGCCAACATATCTTGAATAGTCCCAAGTAGGTGAGGTGGTATCTCGCCAATATATTTTATAACCTTTAGCGCCATCAACTTTATCCCATTTGAATTTAGCCGAGGCTTCTACAATCCCACCAATGCCGACAGTTTTTGGAGCCGGTGGGGCAGATGCTAAACTGGCCAAATTGATAGCATTTACAGCGGTTAATTTTTTTGTGTAACCAAAGTTTACATGTTCAATGACATCACCGTATTTAATGCCATTTTCTTCACGGATATCTTGGTGTTGCTGCGTATAATTTTCGTGGGCTTCCATAATTCTGATACCAGCAAAACCTAAATCGTTAAAGGGGCGATGATGTCCACCACGTCCAAATCTATCCAATCTATAAATCATCATAGGATTCATTTCTGGCATGTATGTTTTTACATTTTTATGCACGTAACGCGCTAATTGACGCGAAATTCCGTCAACTTCACCACCATAAAAGCGTCGCATCCTCATTTCTCTTTCAGTTTCTGTTGGAGGAACAGGTTCAGAGAAAATCCTAAAGCTTCTGTTGTCTACAACACCATCAACGCCTGAAATATTTCCAATCATATCGTTATTAAGGACACCAATGATATCCCAACCTTTATCTTTGGCGTATTTTGCTAATCCAGCACCACCAAATAAACCTTGTTCTTCACCAGATAAGCCTACGTAAATGATACTATTTTCGAATGTATATTTTGAAAGTACCCTAGCGGCCTCTATAGTTCCAGCCATTCCAGAAGCATTATCGTTGGCACCTGGTGCATCTTTTGTAAAATCAGAGCCATCACTATTTCTTGAATCAATATCCCCACTCATTATAATATAGCGGTTTGGGTATGTTGTACCTTTTTGAATGGCCACTACATTTACTACCCAAGCATCATGCGGTACACGACTATTCCCTTCCTTGGTTACAAAATCTTTTTGATAAAAAACATCTAAACAATTATCACAATTTTTTGAGATGGTTTCAAATTCCGATTTAATCCAGCGCCTTGCTGCACCAATACCCCTTGTATCAGAGAGCGTATCGCTAAAGGTGTTTCTCGTTCCGAAGTCTACTAAAGTTTGAATGTCTTTTTCTATTCTTTTAGCGGAAACAGCATCAATAATATCATAAAGTTGCTGGTCTTTTTGTGAAAAAATTGAAGAAGTAGAAAGTAGAATAATTATTAAAAATATATTTTTCATGTTTTAATTTTTTTCTAAAAATACTGAAAATAAAAAACGCCTCGAAATTTATTTCGAAGCGTTTTTAAAAATTGAGTTAGTCACTTTAAAAATTACTACTTTAAATTAAAAGCAGTACTTGTTTTCTTTAATCACCTTTTGGGCAATAATGTTTCTTAATTCTATAATATTAGGCATATTAACATATTTAATATAACGTTTTAAGCCCATGAGCATCATACGTTGTTCATCACCTGTAGAAAATGAAATAATAGAATGTTTTCCAGCAGTTTCAATAACATCAATAGCATGGAATAAGTTTAATTTAGCCATGGCTATTTGTTCTTTTACTTTTTCTTGGCCTTCTTTTTTAGCCATTTTTTCTGCACGTAAAATAGCAGATTCGGCTAAATAAATCTGAATTAAAATATCGGAAGCTGCTAACATCAATTGTTGGTGCTTTTCTATTTCTTCACCGTATTTCTGTAAAGCAGCACCAGAAACCATCAAGAAAAGTTTCTTCAAATTCACAATGATACTTTTTTCTTCTGAAAATAATTCTGAATGATCAGGGGTATCGAATGAGGGAATACCAGTTAATTCATTGGCAACAGCAGTCGCTGGACCAAGTAAATCAACATGACCTTTCATAGCTTTTTTAATAAGCATTCCAATACTTAGCATTCTGTTGATTTCGTTTGTTCCCTCGTAAATTCTTGCAATACGGGCATCTCTCCAAGCCGATTCAATGGGGGTTTCTTCTGAGAATCCCATACCACCAAAAATTTGAATACCTTCATCGGTACATCTTTGGGTATGTTCAGAAACCGCTACTTTTAAAATAGAGCATTCAATGGCATACTCTTCAACACTTTTCAATTCTGCTTCCTGGTGTGTGTCTTTGCCATTGTTTTGACGAAGAGTAATACGATCTTCAATATTTTTAGCTGCTCTGTAACAGGCCGTTTCACCAACCCAACAATTGGTTGCCATTTCAGCAATTTTTTGGCGAATGGCACCGAAACTTGAAATCGGGGTTTTAAATTGAATACGCTCGTTAGCATATTTAACAGATACTGAAATAGTTCTACGCTGTGCATCTAAACAAGCTGCAGCTAATTTTATTCTGCCAACGTTTAAGGCATTCATAGCAATTTTAAACCCGTTTCCTCTGGTTGAAAGCATGTTTTCTACAGGAACCACAGTTTCATTAAAGAATACTTGGCGTGTTGAAGAGGCTCGAATTCCTAATTTGTGTTCTTCTTCACCCATTGTAATTCCGTTAGGGTTATTTGGGTCGTATTCCACTATAAAACCAGTGATATTCTTGTCATTTTCAATGCGTGCAAAAACAATCATTAAGCTACAAAAGCCCGCATTGGAAATCCACATTTTCTGCCCAGTAATTTTGTATGATTTGCCGTCTTCTGATAAAACCGCTTTGGTTTTACCCGAATTCGCGTCGCTACCAGCACTAGGTTCTGTTAAACAGTAAGAACCAAACCATTCTCCAGAAGCTAATTTTGGAACGTATTTTTGTTTTTGTTCTTCAGTGCCATAAAGTGTAATAGGCATCGTGCCAATTCCGGTATGAGCTCCAAAAGCAGTACTAAAAGACCCGGTAGCACCAGATATATAATCACATACCAACATGGTATCTACAAAACCCATACCCATACCACCGTATGCTTCAGGCACAGAAATACCTAAAAAACCTAGTTCACCAGCTTTACGCATAACGTCCTCAGTCAAAGCGTAATCTTTCTTTTCAAATTGCGCTTTTTTAGGCCAAATTTCTCTATCAACGAATTCGGTAACAGCTTCTTTCATCATAAGCTGTTCTTCATTAAAATCTTCTGGAGTGAAAATATCTTCACAATCAATTTCTTTTACTAAAAATTGACCACCACGTAAAATATCTTTTTCTGTTGCTTCCATTATTTTATTCTTTTTATCTTATTTAATTTAAAAACTCGAAAATACCACATGCTCCTTGTCCGGTACCAACACACATAGTTACAGCTCCATATTTACCTTTCATGTTACGTTTACGCATTTCATCAAACAATTGAACGGATAGTTTTGCGCCAGTACATCCGAGAGGATGCCCCAATGCTATGGCACCACCGTTTACATTGACAATATCTGGGTTTAGGTTTAATTCTCTTATAACTGCGATGGACTGTGAAGCAAAGGCTTCATTAAGTTCAATTAACTCCAAATCTTTTTGTTGAAGTCCAGCTTGTTTTAGTGCTTTTGGAATGGCCTTAACAGGACCAATACCCATAATGCGTGGCTCGACACCTACTGCTGCATAATTAATAAGGCGTGCTATGGGTTCCAAATTAAGTTCTTTTACCATGTCTTCACTCATAATTAAAACAAATGCAGCACCATCACTCATTTGTGATGAGTTTCCAGCCGTAACACTTCCTCCTTGAGCAAAAACAGGGCGCAATTTTGAAAGCGCTTCCATACTTGTTCCAGCTCGAGGTCCTTCATCTTTAGTTACGGTATATTTTTTTGTCGCTTTTTTCCCGTTTGAATCGATATAGGTTTGCTCAACTTCAATAGGCACGATTTGGTCTTTAAAACGGTTTTCAGCCTGTGCTTTTAAAGCTTTCATATGCGAGTAATAGGCAAATTCGTCTTGATCTTCACGTGATACTTTGAATTGGTTTGCAACAGCTTCAGCAGTATTTCCCATGCCCCAATAATAATCTTCATGACCAGCTTTTACGATATCATAATTCAATTCTGGTTTAAAACCTGTCATCGGCACTGCACTCATACTTTCTGCCCCACCAGCAATGATGCAATCAGCCATTCCTGATTGGATTTTAGCGGTAGCAATTCCAATGGTTTCAATTCCAGAAGAACAAAATCGATTTACAGTAACACCGGGTACATCAATACTATTTAACCCAATTAATGAAATAAATCGAGCCATATTTAGGCCTTGCGACCCCTCGGGCATCGCATTGCCAACAATAACATCGTCAATTCTCTTAACATCTAAATTTGGTAATTCTTTCATCATGTACTGGATGGTTTCCGCACCCAATTCATCAGCTCGTTTAAAGCGAAATACGCCTTTTGGAGCTTTACCAACAGCGGTTCTATATGCTTTTACTATATATGCTTGTTTCATTTTCTTAATTTCTTAATGGTTTGCCAGTTTTCAACATATGTTGAATACGTTCCAGAGTTTTACGTTCGGTACATAAACTCAAGAAAGCTTCACGTTCTAAATCCAATAAATATTGCTCGCTTACTAGGGTTGGTTCCGATAAATCACCTCCAGCCATCACATATGCTAGTTTGTTAGCTATTTTGTGGTCATGTTCACTTATATAATTGGCAGCTTCCATGGAATCAGTTCCAACTAAGAACATACCCAACGCTTGTTTGCCCAGAACTTTAACGTCTTTACGCTTAACAGGTTGCGTATATCCTGCTTGTGCCATTAATTTTGCGTGTGCTTTTGCAGTAGCAATCTGTCTGTCTTTATTAACCACAATAATATCTTTTCCTTTTTGAAGCACACCCAAATCAAAAGCTTCATAAGCCGAGGTAGCAACTTTAGCCATACCAATAGTTAGAAAATATTCTTGCAATGTATTTAATTCTACATCTCCTTTTTTAAATGTATCGGATGCTCTTAAAGCCATTTCTTTGGAACCACCACCGCCAGGAATAACACCAACTCCAAATTCAACCAAACCGATGTAAGTTTCGGCTGCTGCAACCACTTTATCGGCATGCATAGAGAGTTCACAGCCACCACCAAGGGTCATTCCATGAGGCGCAGACACTGTAGGGATTGCTGAATAACGCATACGCATCATGGTATCTTGGAAATATTTAATAGCGGCATTTAATTCGTCATATTCTTGTTCAACGGCCATCATGAAAATCATACCTATGTTGGCTCCTACTGAGAAGTTAGCACCTTGATTTCCTATAACTAAACCTTCGAAGTCTTTCTCAGCTAAATCAACCGCTTTATTAAGGCCTGCTAAAACATCACCACCAATGGTATTCATTTTAGATTGGAACTCACAATTTAAAATACCGTCACCTAAATCTTCAATAACGACGCCTGAGTTTTTCCAAACTTCGTTTGATTTTCTTATGTTATCTAGTATGATAAATGAATCTTGACCAGGCACTTTTTCATGAGATTTTTTAGAAATATCATAAGCATGGGTTCCACCATTTATTATAGTATAAAATGATTTATTACCTGAAGATAACATGTCATTAACCCAAGCTGCAACTTCTAGTTTTTCAGCTTTAATCAACTCTAAACCTTTTTCAACACCAATGGCATCCCATATTTGGAATGGGCCATGTTCCCAACCAAATCCTGCTTTCATGGCATCATCAATTTTATATAGCTCATCAGATATTTCAGGTATCCGGTTGGATACATAAGCGAATAAAGCCGCAAAACTTTTTCTATAAAACTCACCAGCTTTATCTTTTCCTGACACCAACACTTTAAAGCGGTCTGCAACTTTGTCAATAGATTTTGTTAATTCTAGGGTGGCAAACTTGGCCGATTTTTTATCACGGTATTCTAAAGTATTCAAATCCAACGATTTGATATCTTTTCCTTCTTTTTTATAAAAACCTTGTCCTGTTTTACTTCCTAACCATTTGTTTTCCATCATGGTATTGATAAAATCTGGAAGTTTGAAAAGTTCTAAACGTTCATCGTCTTTACAATTCTCTGCTATACCATTAGCTACGTGAACAAGGGTGTCTAAACCAACAACATCAACAGTCCTAAAAGTTGCCGATTTTGGACGACCAATTACTGGGCCAGTAAGTTTATCAACTTCTTCAATGGTCAGATCCATTTCTTTAACCGTGTGAAACAAACTCATGATGCTAAAAATCCCAATTCTATTTCCAATAAATGCGGGGGTATCTTTTGCAACCACGGATGTTTTTCCGAGGAATTGTTCGCCATAGCCATTTAAAAACTCCAAAACAGAAGCATCTGTTTTAGGTCCAGGTATAATTTCAAATAACCTTAAGTAACGCGCAGGGTTGAAAAAATGGGTGCCACAGAAATGTTTTTGGAAATCTTCGCTTCTGCCTTCACTCATAAATTTAATAGGAATCCCAGAAGTATTACTGGTTATTAACGTACCAGGGGTTCTATATTTTTCTAGTTTCTCAAAAACTTGTTTTTTAATATCCAAGCGCTCAACTACCACCTCCATAATCCAGTCTACATTGGCAACTTTGGATATATCGTCTTCAAGATTTCCTGTGGTAATTCTATCAGCAAAATTTTGATGATAAATAGGTGAGGGTTTCGATTTTAGCGAGGTTGTAAGTGCATCGTTTACCAATCTGTTTCTTACGGCTTTATCATCTAAAGTCAAACCTTTAGCTTTTTCAGCTTCATTGGGTTCTTTGGGGATGATATCCAATAACAAAACATCTACTCCAATATTTGCGAAGTGACATGCAATGCCGCTTCCCATTATTCCAGAACCTATAATGGCTACTTTTTTAATTCTTCGTTTGCTCATGTTATGTTAAACTACTATCTGTTTGATTGTATATTTTTTTGTTAGAAACCATATCATTTATGATTTCTGAAACTTCATAAAAGTGTTTTAATTTTTCTCCTGAAACCTGACTTTTGATGGCTTCATTAAAGGTGAGCACTTTTTCTTTTGAGTAAGCTCTTTTTTCTCTACCAAATTCGGTTAACGTAATAATGACACCTCTACCATCCTCAGGATTAGGATGTCTTTCTATTAAGCCTCTAGTTTCCATTGTCTTTAAAATTCTGGAAAGACTGGTAGCTTCCATTCCCATTTTTGGTCCCAAAGCAGTTGATGGTGTTCCTTTTTCAGGATCTATACTTAGTAAAGTAAAGCCTGTGGCCATCGTACTTTCAAATTTGGCAGCTTCCTCGTTATACATTTTTTGAACCGTTAGCCACGTCGTTCTCAATATGTAATCGATGGTTTTATCTTTCATAAAATTTGATTGGTGAGACCAAATATAGTAAAATTTATTATGCACGCATAATAAATATAATAAAAATAAGACCAAAAAAAACACCTCTATTGAAGAGGTGTTAAGTTATTGTTTGAAAATGTATCTGATATTACCCCAATTTACCATTAACCATACCTATCACTGCTCCAATTATAGCTCCCATTACAAGGCCTATGGCTACATCTAGCGCAGCCAATTGCATGGTTGCATCACTGCTCATTGCCAAATTAAAAAAGTTATAAAAAAGACCAACAAACAAGCCAATAATGGCTCCGGCTTTTGCCCCAGTAGATGCCGTAGATATTTGAGCCCATTGCGTAAAGATGTAAGACATAAATAACCCAAATGTTATGCAACCCAAAAATATAAACAGCATGGTTTCCGAACTTTCTTCTGGTTGAGGAAACGTGTCTTTAAATATAAGACCATAAAATAACCATCCTAGAAGGAAATCTACAATACCCCCTACAATACCCGAAATTAAGAAATTTTTTGTTTTCATATTTTTAATTTTAATTTAGTTAGTTGATACTAAATGTATTAAAAAATTATGAAATTATTAATGTATTATACTAAAATATAAAGACTTAATATTTTTTTAGGAATAGTAAAATTATATAGTGGTATTAACCTCTGTATATTTTCTCTACAAGTTGATGATATTTTTCCTTAATAACATCTCTTTTCATCTTCATGGTAGGCGTAAGATGTCCTGCGTCTATTGACCAAATTTCTGGTGTCAATTCAAATTGTTTGATCTGCTCCCATTTACCAAATTTCGCATTGCATTTGTCCACTTCTTTTTGGATTCTTGATTGGATGATTTGTGAGTTAGCTATATCGTCAAAAGATGATCCAACGGAAAGTTTTTTTCTTTGTATCCATTCTTTTATAAAATCAAAATTAGGCTGTATTAAAGCTGCTGGCATTTTTTCACCTTCACCTATTACCATCACTTGCTCAATAAAACGGGATTGTTTTAATTCGTTTTCGAGGAGTGTAGGGATTACATATTTGCCTCCAGAAGTTTTAAACATTTCTTTTTTACGACCTGTTATTTTTAGAAATCCATCCTTATCAATTTCACCTTTATCACCAGTATGAAAATAATCACCTGTCATTACTTCGGCCGTTTTTTCGGCATCCTTATAATAGCCGAGCATAACATTAGGTCCTTTGATAAGAATTTCACCATCTTCTGCAATTTTCACTTCTACATTATCAATGGGCTTTCCAACGGTACCAACTTTAAACATTTTATTTTTATACAAGCCTACAGATACCACAGGAGAGGTTTCAGTTAAGCCATAACCTTCCATTACATGCATACCAGAAGCACAAAAAATCCTAGTCAATCGAGGTTGCAAAGGGGCGCTTCCCGATACCATGGTGTATAATTCACCACCAAGGGCAGCTTGCCATTTACTAAAAATAAGTTTTCTAGCTATGCTTAATTTAAATTCATACCAAGCACCATTTTGTTTATAAGGTTCCCACTTTTCTCCTAGACTTACAGCCCAATGAAATAACATTTTTTTAATGCCAGATAAATCTTCAGCTTTTGCCATGATTTTATCATAAACTTTTTCTAAAAGCCTGGGGACTACACTCATTAAATTGGGTTTAATCTCTTTGGCATTATCACCAATTTTATCAATCCCTTCAGCGAAATAAATGGATGTGCCAGCGTATTGGTAAACATAAATTAATACACGCTCGAAAATATGGCAAATGGGTAAAAAACTAAGAACTCTGGTATTACTGCCTTTTAATGGCACTCTGGGGAAACTATCTAAGACATTACTGGTAATATTCCAGTGCGATAGCATGACACCTTTTGGTTTTCCGGTGGTCCCTGAGGTATAAATGATGGTGGCTAGATCGGATGGCTTAACATCCTTTTTTCTTGCTTCAACATCATTTTGATTACTTATATCCTTTCCCAATTCAAATAACTCAGAATAGTGTTTGCAATCTTTTATTTGGTCGAATGAATAAACTTCTCGTAGCTTAGTATTGGCTTTAACTTTATTGACCTTTTCAAGCACTTCTTCATCCGAAACAAAACAATATATTGACTCGCTATGATTAAGGACATATTCATAATCTTCAGCACAAATAGTAGGATAAATGGGGATATTTTGAGCACCTATTTGCAATACCCCTATATCCATAATATTCCATTCGGTTCTATTTGTTGAAGAAATAACAGCTATCTTATCATTCTTTTTCACCCCTAGTTTTAATAAAGCTCTACTTATGGAATTAGCTTTATCTAAATATTCTTGTGTAGAAGTTTTAACCCATTCACCGTTATATTTTGTCACTAGAGCAGCTTCGTTAGGCAATTTCTCCAATTGGTAATATGCAAAGTCAAAAAGTCTTTTTATTTCTGTCATTCTTTTGTCTATAAAATCTAGTTTGCAAAGTATGAAATTAAATAGGATTTTCAAATATGTTAGGAAAAAAGAGCCATTTTATTATTTACACCAATAGTTTTTTGAGAATATGTTAATTACAAAATAACTATAAAACCTAAAATTATATGATATAAGTCATTGAAATTACACTTAATGCTAACTAATTTCACATCATAATTACACATAAATACAGTATTATGGAAATTTTAGAAGATATTAAAACAAGAGTTTACAAATTTGGCAACAAAGTTGCCGATGGGAATAGCAAAATGAAAAACCTTTTAGGAGGTAAAGGAGCCAATTTAGCAGAAATGAGTGCTATTGGAATACCAGTACCTCCAGGATTTACTATTACAACCGAGGTTTGTACCGAGTATAATTTATTAGGACAAGAGACTGTGGTAGCTATGATTAAAGAAGAAGTAGAAGAATCTATTGCTAATATTGAAAAATTAATGGGTAGTAAATTTGGTGATATAGAAAACCCGTTGTTGGTTTCTGTGCGTTCTGGAGCAAGGGTATCCATGCCAGGAATGATGGATACTGTTTTAAACCTAGGACTCAATGATGAAGTGGTAATAGGTTTAGCAAAAAAAACGAACAATGAACAGTTTGCCTGGGATTCTTATAGACGTTTTATTCAAATGTATGGCGGGGTTGTTTTAGGCATGAAACCAGCTTCCAAAGAGGATATAGACCCTTTTGAAGAAATTATGGAGCATCTAAAAGATAAAAGAGGTATTAAATTAGATACTGAATTCACCATACAAGATTTAAAAGACCTCGTTTATGATTTTAAAGATGCCGTAAAAAAACAAACAGGGCATAGTTTTCCAACCGACCCATGGGAACAACTTTGGGGTGCTGTGATTGCCGTTTTTAATAGCTGGAATGGAGATAGAGCCGTGTATTATAGAAACATGCATGGGTATCCTGCCGATTGGGGAACCGCAGTAAATGTGCAAGCTATGGTTTATGGGAATATGGGAACTAATTCTGGAACTGGGGTTTGTTTTACTCGTGATGCCGGTACTGGCGAAAATGTATTTAACGGCGAATATTTGATTAATGCACAAGGTGAAGATGTGGTGGCAGGAGTTAGAACGCCACAGCAAATTACCAAATTGGGCTCTCAACGTTGGGCAGAACTAGCTCAAATTGAAGAAGGAGATAGAAAGACGAATTATCCTTCCTTGGAAGAATTAATGCCCACTATTTTTAAAGAACTCGACTCCTATCAAAGAATTCTAGAAACGCATTATAAAGATATGCAAGATATGGAATTCACTATTCAAGATGGAAAACTATGGATTTTACAAACCCGTAATGGTAAACGTACAGGAGCAGCCATGGTTAAAATAGCCATGGATTTATTAGATGAAGGAATGATAGATGAAAAAGAAGCCATACTAAGAATTGAACCCAATAAATTAGACGAATTATTACATCCCGTATTCAACCCTAAAGCTTTAAAGCGAGCTCATGTAATTGCACAAGGTTTACCTGCATCTCCTGGAGCAGCAACTGGAAAAATAGTTTTTTTCGCTGATGAAGCCTCAAAATTTAAAAATAGTATTCTGGTTAGAATAGAAACGTCTCCTGAGGATTTAGAAGGGATGAACATAGCCAAAGGAATTTTAACGGCTCGAGGTGGTATGACGTCGCACGCTGCCGTAGTGGCTCGTGGTATGGGTAAATGTTGTATATCTGGAGCCGGAGCTTTAAAAATCAATTATAAAACCAGAACCTTGACTGTGGGAGACCATGTATACCATGAAGGTGATTGGATTTCTCTCAACGGTTCTACAGGTAATATTATTGAAGGAAAAGTGGAAACGGTTGAACCTGAGTTAAGTGGTGAGTTTGCTGAAATCATGAAACTTTCAGATAAATACGCAATTATGAAAGTTCGTACCAATGCAGATACGCCCAAGGACGCTAAAATAGCACGTAATTTTGGTGCACAAGGTATTGGACTAACCAGAACCGAACATATGTTTTTTGAAGTGGACAGAATTAAAGCGATGCGTGAAATGATTTTGGCAGATACTGTGAAAGGCAGAAAACAAGCATTACTAGAATTATTGCCTATGCAGCGCTCTGACTTTGAGGGCATTTTTGAGGCCATGCAAGGGCAATCGGTTACTATTCGTCTTTTAGATCCACCATTACATGAATTTGTGCCACATCAATTAGCGACTCAAAAAGAACTAGCTGAAGATATGCATATTTCTTTGCAAGCCGTTAAAAATAAAGTAGCTGAGTTGGAAGAGTTCAACCCGATGTTGGGTCACAGAGGTTGTAGATTGGGTAATACGTATCCTGAAATTACCGAAATGCAAACCAGGGCCATTATTGAAGCAGCTCTAAATCTAAAAGAGAAAGGCATTATTTGTAAACCCGAAATCATGGTGCCTTTGGTTGGTACAGTTAAGGAATTTGAAGTTCAGGAAAACATTATTAGAACAACCGCCAATAAAATTTTTGAGGAACGAAATGATACTATAGAGTTTTTGGTTGGTACCATGATTGAAGTTCCTAGAGCAGTTTTGATGGCCGATAAAATAGCTGAACGTGCCGACTTCTTTTCTTTTGGAACCAATGATTTAACACAAATGACTTTTGGTTATTCACGTGACGATGCTGGTAAATTTCTTCCAATTTACATTGAGAAGGGAATTCTCAAGGTAGATCCTTTTGAAGTTCTAGACCAAGAAGGAGTTGGACAGTTAGTAAAAATGGGAACAGAACGTGGTAGAAGTGTAAAACCCAATTTAAAAGTTGGTATTTGCGGAGAACATGGAGGTGAGCCAAGTTCAGTTGAGTTTTGTTACAATGTAGGAATGGATTATGTGAGTTGCTCGCCTTATAGAGTGCCAATTGCCAGATTAGTTTCTGCACAGGCAGCTATAAAAGCAACTGTTTAATATTTTTATTTTCATATTAAGTTAATTAAAAATCCCGAAGCAATAATTTACTTCGGGGTTTTTTTATTTAATCACTTCTTTTCAATCCAAAGTCGAGCATTTATAAAAGCTTCCAACCAAGGGGAAACTTCATCTTTTCTATTTTGAGGATAGTTAGCCCAATTCCACTGGAAAGTAGAGCGTTCAATATGCGGCATGGTTACCAAATGCCGTCCTGTTTTATCGCACATCATAGCGGTATTATAGTCTGAACCATTAGGGTTATGTGGATATTCAGCATAACTGTATTTCCCAACAATGTGATAGTTGTCTTCAGAATAAGGAAGTTTAAATTTACCTTCACCATGAGAAATCCAAACTCCTAAAGTACTTCCAGCCAGTGTTGAAAGCATGATTGAATTATTCTCTTGTATTTTTACTGAAGTAAAGCTGCTTTCGTGTTTATGGGAATCGTTGTAAGTCATTTTACCATGTATTTCATGATCAGGATTGATTTCTTCCAGTTCCATGAATAATTGACATCCGTTACAAATACCTACAGAGAGTGTGTCTTCTCTGCTAAAGAAATTTTGAATAGCCTTGTTGGCACGTTCGTTATATTTTATGGCACCTGCCCAACCTTTCGCAGATCCTAAAACATCACTATTGCTAAAACCTCCAACAGCTCCTAAAAATTGAATATCCTCCAAGGTTTCACGACCTGAAATCAAATCGGTCATATGAACATCTTTAACATCAAAGCCCGCAAGATACATGGCGTTTGCCATTTCACGTTCCGAATTGCTTCCTTTTTCTCGGAGGATAGCAGCTTTTGGTTTAGGTTTAGTTCCGTCTATTTTTGGTAGAATTCCCGTAAAATGTTTTGGAAACTCATATTTTAATGGTTGATTCTTATAATTTTCAAATCTTGCTTTTGCTAAGTTATTAGCGGTTTGTTTTTGGTCGAGTAGGAAAGAGGTTTTGTACCAAACATCTCTCAATCTTGATATGGTAAGTGTGAAAACTTCCTTATGGTTAATGATACTCAAAACATCACTTTCAGTAGCTTTTCCAATATTGAAATATTCAATATTTTCAGATTTTAATATGTCTTCTATAGAATCATCTTTTGCTTGAAAAACTATTCCCGCATTTTCAGAAAATAACAATTTTATAGAATCTTTCTCATTCAAAGTAGTTAAATCCAATTCAGCTCCAAGAGTGTTATCCGCAAAACACATTTCAAAAAGGGTCGTTATTAAACCTCCTGAGGCGACATCATGTCCGGCAACTATGAAATCTTTTTTTATTAATTCTTGAATGATATTAAACGTATTTTTAAAAGAATTAGCATCTGAAATCGTTGGTGTTTCCTTACCAATTTTATTGAGCACTTGAGCAAAAGAACTGCCACCTAATTTAAAGTTGTCTTGCGATAAGTTGATATAATAGATACTTCCTTTATTTTTTTGAAAAACAGGCTCCACAACTTTGGAAATATCGTTGCAATTCGCAGCAGCTGATATAATAACAGTTCCTGGAGCAATCACCTCTTCGTTGGGATATTTTTGTTTCATGGAAAGGGAGTCTTTGCCAGTAGGGACGTTGATACCTAATTCGATGGCAAATTCTGAAACGGCTACAACGGCTTCATACAAACGTGCATCTTCCCCTTCATTTTTACAAGGCCACATCCAGTTGGCAGATAATGAAACTGACTTTAAGCCATTTTTTAAAGGGGCCCAAATAATATTGGTTAAAGCCTCCGCTATAGCATTTTTACTTCCTGATTTTGGATTAATTAAACCAGATATAGGTGCATGACCAATAGATGTTGCAATGCCTTCTTTTCCTTTAAAATCTAAAGCCATCACACCTACATTGTTTAAAGGCAATTGTAGAGGACCAGCACACTGTTGTTTCGCTACTTTTCCACCAACACAACGGTCTACTTTATTGGTTAGCCAATCTTTACAGGCTACAGCTTCAAGTTGTAGCACTTGGTCCAGGTAATCAAGAATTTTATCAGGATGGTAGTTTAAATCCTCATAATTTCTATTTACTAATTTATCGGTCATGATAGTTTTAGGAGAACTTCCAAACATATCCTCTAAAGCTAAATCCATTGGTTTGTCACCTTTGGTTTTAGATTCAAAAGTAAAGCGGTTATTTCCTGTTACATCACCAACAGTATACATTGGCGAACGCTCTCTATCAGCAATTTTTTTTAAAGTTTCTATATGTTTTTCTGAAATCACTAATCCCATACGTTCTTGGGATTCATTACCTATTATTTCTTTGGATGAAAGCGTTGGGTCTCCTACGGGCAATTTATCTAAATTGATATGTCCGCCAGTTTCTTCAACCAATTCAGATAAACAATTTAAGTGTCCACCAGCACCATGGTCGTGAATGGAAATAATATAATTTTCATCACTTTCCACCATACCTCTTACAGCATTGGCAGCACGTTTTTGCATTTCTGGGTTGGAACGTTGTACCGCATTAAGCTCAATTCCAGATGAAAACTCACCAGTATCTGCTGATGAAACGGCAGCACCACCCATACCAATACGGTAGTTTTCACCGCCAAGAATAACAATTTTATCACCTTCCTGAGGTTTGTCCTTAATTGCTTGGTCTGCTTTACCATATCCAATACCACCAGCTTGCATAATCACTTTATCAAAACCAAGTTTTCTGGCATCTTCTTCGTGCTCAAAAGTTAAAACTGAACCACAAATGAGCGGTTGACCAAATTTATTTCCAAAATCTGAAGCACCATTACTGGCTTTAATTAATATATCTATAGGTGTTTGGTATAGCCACTTGCGCTCCTTCATGGCTTTTTCCCAAGGCCTATTTTCTTCCAATCTTGAATAAGATGTCATGTAAACCGCAGTTCCAGCAAGGGGAAGTGAACCTTTTCCGCCAGCCAGACGGTCTCTGATTTCTCCACCAGAACCTGTTGCTGCACCATTAAAAGGTTCGACAGTAGTTGGGAAGTTGTGCGTTTCGGCTTTTAAAGAAATAACCGATTCAAAATTTTTAGTTTCATAAAAATCTGGTACATCCGCACGTTTTGGAGCAAATTGTTCAACTATGGGCCCTTTTATAAAAGCTACATTATCTTTGTAAGCTGAAACGATTTCGTTTGGATGTGTCTCTGATGTTTTTTTAATGAGTTTGAATAATGACGTGGGTTTTTCGACTCCATCAATTACAAAGGTGCCATTAAATATTTTATGGCGACAGTGTTCTGAATTTACTTGAGAAAATCCAAAGACTTCAGAATCGGTTAGTGGTCTTCCAATTTTTTTAGAAACCGCTTCCAAATATTGTACTTCTTCATCACTTAATGATAGTCCTTCTTTTTGATTGTAAGCAGCAATATCTTCAATGTTTAATATGGATTCAGGTTCAATATTTATGGTAAATGATTCTTGGTTTAATCCGTTAAATTTCTCAGAAATCATCGGGTCGTAATCCTTATAATCTTTAGAAACAGCTTTAAATTCCTCAATACGGATAATATCTTGAATACCCATATTTTGAGTGATTTCAACAGCATTGGTACTCCATGGAGTTATCATGGCTTTACGTGGACCAACAAAAAAAGCATCTAGCGATGCTTGTTCTATTTTGGGTTGGTTACCAAATAACCATACTAATTTAGAAATGGTTTCGGTTGATAATTCTTTTGTTGTTTGAACAGCAAATACCACGCTGTTTACGTTTCCAAAGAAATGAATCATTAGGTCTTAATTTGTGTTGTTTATTGAAAGTGCAAATTTACTTTTTTTAGTTGTAATTCTGATTAAATATTTCATGTAAAACAGATAGTTATCCACGAGGTTTTGAACAAAAAAAGCGCCTTCTACAAGGCGCTTAAAATGTTATTGTTTGATGAGTTTTTTGGTTATATCAATTTTACCATTCCTTATCCTTAAAACGTAAAGGCCTTTTGGTAAATTCGATATGTTTAATTTTTTTGATTTGAAGTCATGCTTTGGGTTTTGACCTTTTTGCCAAGAATGTTAAAGACTTCTACTAGAATTTCTTGATTGGATACAATGTAAACCTCGTTTCCCTTAACCGGATTTGGATAAAGTTTTAAAGGTGAATTGGAAACATTGTTTACAGATAAAGTACTCCATCTGTTTTCTGCAAGAGTGCCTCCCCATATTACTGTTGCTAAATAAGGGTTGTCTATGAATGGGTTTCTAACGCCTTGAACTGCGCTTATTACACTATTTCTCTGGTCTTCCAGCGGTGAAACAGGATCGATGGCATTCCACTCTAAAAATAAATTTAAATTACCTACATCTGAAAAAGGTTCATTATATCTTAGATTAACGTACATAATTATTCTAGCTACATCACCTCGCCAGTCATCTCCTGGATACCAAGCGCCTCCCGTTGAGCCATAATTACCAGAACCACTTGTAAATGGGTCATTTCCTCTACTAGAATTTGTACTGATATCACAGGATCTCAACAGATGTAAATCTGCTTCCGCATTCGAATTATCCAATAAGGAACGAGGATAAACATGTTCTGTATTAAATGTTTGGGGTAAATAAGTATTAGATCCAGATTCATATTCATTTTCATTTCTACTCTCACCACTGTAAATTAAAATCACATTTGAAGTATTTGATAAATCTTCATCTGCATCATACAAATAATTATGTCTTTGAGAGTATGTAAGAAATGTAGTATGTGAAGCAATGACTTCAAATGCTAAATCATTATACAAATTATTTCCAGTTAATGAAAAATCGACACCAGAGTAGTAAGCTTGCAGTTTTGTTGGGGGTGTTAATTGCGCAAAACTTAAAACTGAAATGAATAAAAATAAAAGGTAAAATTGCTTCATGTAATCTATTTTTTCCGTTCTAGAAGGGCCATGTAAAATCCGTCAAAACCAGATTTATAAACCAACACTTTTTTATCTTCTACAAAAATAAAATCTTTTCCCGAATCGGATGTTAAGAATTCGTCAACTTGTTTTTGGTTTTCAGAAGGTAAAATGGAACAGGTTGCATATACCATTTTCCCACCAGCTTTTACCATTCTGGAGTATTGTTGCAGGATGTCCTGTTGTGTTTTTTTTATGCTTTCAATAAAATCGGGTTGTAATTTCCATTTGGCATCAGGATTTCTTCGTAAAACTCCTAAACCAGAACAAGGGGCATCTATCAGAACTCGATCAACTTTATCATATAGTTTTTTGATTACTTTGGTAGAATCAATAACGCGTGTTTCAATATTGTGGGCACCGTTTCGTTTGGCGCGACGTTTTAGCTCGTTAAGCTTATTGCCATAAATATCTAGAGCAATGATTTGACCTTTATTGTCCATTAACGAGGCAATATGAAGCGTCTTGCCACCAGCGCCAGCACAGGCATCCACCACACGCATTCCAGGTTTAACATCTAGAAACTCTGCGACCACTTGTGAGGATGCATCCTGTACTTCAAACAAGCCATTTTTAAAAGCCTCGGTTGAAAACACATTGGCGCGTTCTTTTAATTTTAATGCATTTGGATAATCCTTTAAAAACTCGGTTTCAATATCTAAATCAAAAAGTTCGGCTTGTAATTTATCCTTAGTGGTTTTTAAAGTATTGACTCTTAAAATAACTTCGGCTTGCTCGTTTAATGCAGCCATTTCTTTAGTCCAAACAGCTTTTCCCAATTCTTTTTCGCCTAATTCATCCAACCAATCGGGGATGGATTCTTTATATTTTCTAATTTTTGAAAGTTCATCAAATCGCCCTTTAATTTTGCGCGATGGGGTATTTTCAAAATATTTCCAATCTGGTAATTTTATGCCTTTTAGGGTAGCCCAAACAGCAAACATGCGCCACAGGTTATCACGGTCAAATGGTTCTTTAACTTCAGCAATTTCAGCATATAAACGTTTCCAACGTACTATATCATAAGTGGTTTCGGCTACAAAAGCACGATCGCGTGCACCCCAACGCTTATCACGTTTTAGTAGTTGTTGTATCACCTTATCGGCATAGTTACCTTCATTAAAAATGAGGGTTAGTCCATCAATAACCGCAAAGCATAAATTTCTGTGTAGTCGCATGTTGTGTAAATAAGGCTGCAAAGTTACGTTTTTATATGTGTATTTGTTTAAACGTTTATGAGTTTATTGATTTAGCTTTTTTATTTTTATAAAAATTACAATTTTATGAAAAAGTTTCGAGTGGGTTTTTGTGTTTTAGCGTTTTTGATTTCTTGTGGTAAAAAGGAAAAGTTTATACCCAGAGATTTTGGTAAAGTTGAAATTGAAACGCTTTTACAGGATTCGCTTTTGAATGTTAGGGCTTTAGAAATAGTAAATGGGGATAATGTTTTTTTTCTTACTTCAAACGGTTTTGGTGGTAGTGTTTATTATAGCGAATTTGATAAGAAAACAAATATTCTGTACCCTATTCCTATAGCGCATGATAGTGTTGAAAATAATTTTAGAGCATTTTCATCAACTGGTAAAAATGGTTTTGCCATAAATATTGGTTCCCCAACAAGACTATATAAGATTAAGAATGATGAAAAGATTATCGTTTACCAAGAAAACCATCCCAAAGCCTTTTACGATTCTATGGATTTTTGGAATGATCAGGAAGGCATTGCCATAGGAGATTCTACCGATGGGTGTTTAAGCGTCATCATTACGCGGGATGGTGGCAATACTTGGACAAAAGTAACTTGTGATGAGTTGCCAAAAGGAACAGAAAACGAAGGGGCCTTTGCAGCAAGCGACACTAATATTGCCATTGTGGGCGATAATACTTGGGTGGCAACCACTGCTGGTCGTGTTTATTATTCGCCGAACAAAGGATATACTTGGGAAGTTTTTGATACTCCAATAGTAAAAGAAAAAGAAACGGAAGGGATTTATTCCATAGATTTTTATGATGAACTCAACGGATTTGCCATAGGAGGCGATTATACCAAACCCGATGACAATGCAGCTAACAAAATTAAAACGATTGATGGCGGAAAAACATGGCAATTAGTAGCGAAGAATCAAAATCCTGGATATAGAAGTTGTGTGCAGTATATACCAAACAGGAAAGGAAGAGAGTTGGTTGCTGTTGGCTTTAAAGGTATTGATTACAGCAACGATACTGGAGAAACTTGGAAGCATTTAAGTGATGAAGGTTTTTATACCATCCGCTTTTTAAATGATAGTATTGCTTATGCTGCTGGCGCTGGCAGAATTTCTAAACTAATTTTTAGAGAATAAAAAAGGAACTTAATAAGCTCCTTTAAACTATGGTTTTTCCCTTCGTTTTTTAAATTCATCAAACATACGCTGTTTAAAAGCTTCTTCAGACATTTTTAATAGAATGATTTTCTTTGCAGGAAGTACCCTTTGCAAATCTTTGATGAAGCTTTCTTCCAAACGATACTTTTGGGCTTCCAATATGATGCTTTTATCAACAAGTTCTTTAGCTTCTTTTTCAGATATAGTTTCAAAATCAATATTTTTTTTGTTTTGGTAAGACTTAGTTCTAATCTCATGATTGGCATCTTCAAAAGCATTATAAATGGGCCAAAATTGTTCTGCTTCTTTTTCAGTAAGTTGTAAACGCTCTGTAATAAAAGCTATTTTTAAGGATTTGATGCGTTCTTTTCTGTGTTGGGCATTTATACTCAATGTGAATACTAAAAGAACTAAGAGTATTATTTTTTTCATAATATTATTCTGTTATTAGGTCTTCTATGGAAGCATTTTCATAAAGATAAGCTTCTAAAGCAGACTCTTTTATGGGTTCTTCAATGAATTTGTCCGAAGTTAATTCTTCTTCAGAAAATAGACCAGCCAATTCATAGGCATTAAATTCTTCTTCAGTTAAATAATGAGTTATAGAAGCTGTCTCCAAGGAATCAAAACTGACTTGATTCTTTGAATTTTTTAAATACAAGTTAATAATGATTAAGATAGAAGCAGCAATTCCAGAAATATAGGTTAATTGTTTCCAAGGGATTAATTGCTTTACTTTTGAATTCGTTTCAATTGATTTTAAAACAGTATCATCAATTGTTTCAAAATAAGATTCAGGTGTTTTAAAACCAGATTTATGTATGGTTTCTTTTAATTTAATTTCACCCAAAAGCGTTTCCTCAAAATTTTCAAAGTAATCCTTTGGAACTTTAAACCCCGTAGAACGGATATTTTTTAGATTCTTTTTCATCTTAAGTTTAAGACTTATTTTTTTGTTAAAAGTTTAATTATTAGTTAAATATGCTTCAATTTTTTTTACCGCGAAATGATAGGAAGCTTTTAAGGCGCCTTCACTAGTTTCCAATATATCTGACATTTCTGAGTATTTAATATCTTGAAAATATTTCATGTTAAAGACGATTTGTTGTTTTTCCGGTAATGTTGATATGGCTTTCTGCAATTTAAGCTGAATGGCATCTCCCTCAAAATAAACATCAGATGTTAAGTTGCTTATTGCTAATTGTTGTGCTTCCTCGTTGCTTATTTGCAATTGTTTTGCCCTATTGTTTATAAAGGTTATGGACTCGTTAGTCGCAATACGGTACATCCAAGAATACAATTTACTATCGCCTTTAAAAGCATTAATGTTTTTGTAAATCTTAATAAAAGTATTTTGTAGTACATCGTCTGCATCATCATGAGATTTAACAATATGCCGTATGTGCCAATATAAGCGCTCTTTATACAACCTTAAGAGCTCTTTGAAAGCTTGGTTTTTATGGGTTGGAGATTTTAATAGTTCTAACAGTTGCGCTTCGTCTGTCACAAAAAATGTTTAATTTTTAGACTAATAAAGATACTAAAAGTTTAATCAGATTTTTATGGATATAGTAAGTGATTGAAATACAATATTTTGAATAATAAAAAATCGATGAAATGCATTAAATATACGATTAAATACATTTTTTCTTGCACAACTTGTTTTTATAGTATATGTTTGTAAGCGAAACCTACTTATGGTGTTAGTCGTCCCCAAGTCTAGCATAAACAAAAAAGGATAGAAACCCAAATCTCTATCCTTTTTTATTTTATAAACCTTTGGTCTTATTCAAAACTCTGCATATCTACAAGCTTTTTGTAAACACCATTTTTATTAATGAGTTCGTTATGTTTTCCCTGTTCGACTATTTCCCCTTTATTGAGTACTACAATTTCATCAGCATTTTGAATGGTTGACAATCTATGGGCAATAACTATAGAAGTTCTGTTTTTCATCATATTCTCTAAAGCCGCTTGAACCAATCGCTCACTTTCCGTATCCAAAGCTGAGGTGGCTTCATCCAAAATCATGATAGGTGGATTTTTTAGAACTGCGCGAGCTATACTTAAACGTTGTTTTTGGCCTCCAGAAAGTTTGTTTCCAGAATCCCCAATATTGGTATTGATGGTTTCTGGTAAGTCTTTTACGAATTCCCAGGCATTGGCAATTTTAAGTGCTTCAATGACTTCTTCATCGCTCGCATTTTCATTGCCTAATTTGAGGTTGTTTTTAATGCTGTCGTTAAATAGGATAGCATCTTGGGTAACTATGCCCAATTGATTTCTAAGTGAGCTAGTTGTTAGCTCTCTAATATCCAGCCCATCTATTAAAATTTCCCCTTTGTTTACATCATAAAAACGGGTAATAAGGTTTGCAATGGTTGACTTTCCGCTACCGGATTGACCAACAAAAGCCACTTTTTTTCCTTTTAGGATAGTTAAAGAAAAGTCTTTTAAAACATACTCGTCTTCATACTTAAATGAAATGTTTTTGAATTCAATTTCTGAATCAAAGCTATTTTTAACAACAGCATTTTCTTTATCCTTTAATGGATTGGGTGTGTCAATAATTTCTTGGATGCGTTCTGCTGCAGCATTTCCTTGTTTAATATTATAAAGTCCTCTGGAAATGGCTTTGGCTGGAACCATGATATTATATGCAAGACCCATGTAGGCTATAAATGAACTACCATCTAAAGATTTATCTACTAGTACCAATTGCCCACCATACCACAACAGGATAGATATAACCAAAATCCCTAGAAATTCACTGGTAGGTGAAGCTAAGTTTTGACGATTTAATAGTTTATTGGAAAAGTTATAAAATCGTGTTGAAGAGTCTTGAAATTTTGTGTCGAATTTTTTTTCGGCATTAAAACCTTTTATGATTCTTAAGCCTGTTAAAGTTTCTTCTAAAGTTGATAAAATAACACCTTGTTCATTCTGTACTCGGTCAGATTTCCGTTTTAGACTTTTACCAATTCTTGAAATGATTAAACCGGAAAGAGGAATGAAAATGAAAACGAACAGTGTTAATTTTGCACTTATAATTAACATCATGATTATGGTAACTAAAATCATCAATGGTTCTCTCGCGATTAGTTCTAAAACGGGCAGCATAGAATATTGTAATGTAGAAACATCGTTAGTCACTCGAGCCATGATGTCTCCTTTCTTTTGTTCTGAAAAATAAGATAGCGGTAACTCTACGGTTTTTTTGTAAACAGCATTCCTTAAATCTCGAACAACACCATTTCTTAAAAAAACCATGAAGTAATTGGCCAAATAGCCAAAAATATTTTTAAGCAGGAACAAAGAAATGATAAGACAAACTACTAGCAAAAGAGCCTTTTGAGGATCATTTTCCGCATATAGATTTACCTGGTACGCTAAATAATCTTTATAGAAATCTTTCAAGTTTGAAATTCCTGAATAAACTGGCTTTATGATGGGAGTTACTTTATCTTTTTCAAATAAAATATCCAACATGGGTATTAAGGCTACAAAAGATAAAGCACCAAATAAAGCAAAAAACACATTAGAAATAATGTGTCCTATAGCATAACTTTTATAAGGTTTTGCATACCTTAAAATGTTTAAAAAATGGTTCATTAAATAAGCTTCATGTCTTTTAAAATATCTTCAGCTTTTTTGTCAAGTTTAGCTTCTGTTTCTTTAAAATCGGCGACATTATTTAATTTCGTATTTACACTTACATAAAATTTTATTTTAGGTTCTGTTCCGCTCGGTCTTAAAGCTACTTGACTACCGTCTTCTAAGTGATAAATTATCACATTGGATTTTGGGATATCTATAATGGTATCTTCGCCCGTCACTAAATTTTTTGAAATTGATAAGTCGTAATCCTCAATTTTCATCACTTTGGAACCGTTTACTATTTTATGAGGGTTCTCACGAGCATCTGTCATCATTTGTTTGATTTCTTGTGCGCCTTCTATACCCTTTTTGGTAAGTGACACCAATTTTTCTTTGTAGCAACCGTGTTCTACATAAAGTTTTAAAAGTTCTTCATAAAATGAACTTCCATTTGACTTTGAAATCGCAGCAATTTCGCATGCTAAGAGGGTAGAAGTCACCGCATCCTTATCACGAACAAAATCACCTACCATATAGCCAAAACTTTCCTCGCCACCACCAATAAAATCTAATTCTGGGAAATCATGGATTAATTTAGCTATCCATTTAAAACCAGTTAAAACAATTTTGCTCTCAACACCATATGCATCTGCCAGTTTGTTTAGCATCGGTGTTGAAACTATGGTTGATGCAATAAATTCTTTACCTTTTATTTTGCCTTCGGATTTCCATTTTTTTAATAGGAAATCGGTCATCATGAGCATCGTTTGATTTCCGTTTAAAAGCTGTAATTGATTTTCTGAGTTGCGCACTGCAACACCTAATCTGTCACAATCTGGGTCTGTACCAATAACGATGTCGGCATTAACTTTTTCAGCTAATTCTAAAGCCATTTTTAAAGCAGCCGGTTCTTCTGGGTTAGGAGATGCGACCGTTGGAAAAGCTCCATTGGGAACCTCTTGTTCTTTTACAATATGTACATTTTTGTAACCAGCACGTTTTAAAGTTTCTGGAACAGCGGTAATGGATGTTCCATGAAGCGATGTAAAAACGATGGTTAAATTATCTTTTGCTAATTGTGTCGCGCCTACACTGCCGTTTTTTACGGAAGCATCGATAAAGACATCATCAACATCTTTTGCTATATTATGAATTAGACTTGGGTTAGGTTTGAATTTAATATTTGAATAATTTACTTGATTGATGACTTTGATAACAGCATCGTCATGAGGTGGTACTAATTGCCCGCCATCTTGCCAATATACTTTGTAACCATTGTATTCTGGGGGATTATGAGAAGCCGTTAAAACAATACCGCAATGGCAATTTAAGTGTTTTACAGCAAATGATAACTCAGGTGTAGGGCGCAAATCTTCAAATAAATACACCTCAATACCATTTGCAGAAAACACATCGGCAACTACCTTTGCTAAGGTTTTACTATTATGTCTGCAATCATAAGCAATTACGGCTTTTGGAGTTTCATTAGGGAACTGTTTGTGTAAATAATCACTTAATCCTTGCGTACTTTTACCAAGTGTATATTTATTTATCCGGTTAGTGCCAACACCCATGATTCCGCGCATGCCACCAGTTCCAAATTCTAAGTCTTTATAAAAACTTTCCTGTATGTCTTTTGGATTGTTTGCAATACTATCCTTGATAATGCTTTGGGTATCAGTGTCAAAAGTTGGTGTTAACCAAGCGTTTATTCGCTCTAAAATTTTTGGTTCAATGTATATCATAATAATTCTCTAATTATAATTTCAAATTTAAACAATTGAGTGTAATAACTTTTAAAAAAATCATTGTTTTGAATTTCATTAAAGTATTTTAATGCCTTGTTAATTTAAATTTAATTCATCTTTAATTAAATAACGTTTTTTGTCTGGTCTGTTACGTAATATAATTTCTCCTAAAAAACCAGCAACAAAAAATTGGGAGCCAATAACCATTGTAGAAAGAGCTAGGTAGAATTGAGGGCGCTGGGTTATGAGTCTTCCGGAAGGATTTAAAAATAATTTATCAATACCTAAATATAATGAAAAACTAAAACCAATGGCAAACATAATAACGCCCAAAGCACCAAATAAATGCATTGGTCGCTTGCCAAAACGAGATAAAAACCAAATAGTGATTAAATCGAGAAACCCATGTACAAAACGGTTCATGCCAAATTTTGTTTCCCCATACTTTCTGGCTTGATGTTGCACCACTTTTTCACCAATTTTAGTAAATCCCGCATTTTTTGAAAGCAAAGGTATGTAGCGATGCATTTCGCCATTAACATCAATATTTTTAACTACATCAATATTGTAAGCTTTGAGGCCGCAATTAAAGTCATTAAGCTTGACACCTGAAGTTTTTCGCGCTGCCCAATTAAACAATTTGGAGGGTAAGTTTTTTGATATAACCGAGTCGAAACGTTTTTTTTTCCAACCAGAAACCAAATCGAATCCCTCATTTTTTATCATATTGTAAAGTTCGGGTATTTCATCTGGATTGTCCTGTAAATCGGCATCCATAGTTATTACTACATCGCCTTTGGCTTTTTCAAAACCAGCATGTAAAGCTTGAGATTTTCCATAGTTTTTTAAAAATCGTATGCCTTTTACCTGTTTATCCTTAAGGGAAAGTTCTGAGATAATTTTCCACGAATTGTCAGTGCTGCCATCATCAATGAAGATAATTTCGAATGAAAAACGATTGGATTGCATAACTTTTGCAATCCAATCGTATAATTCGGTTAAAGAATCTTGTTCGTTGAGTAGTGGTATGACTACTGATATATTCATTTAAATAATTTCAATTTTAATATTTCAAAAATACTGAATTTATGCTTGGTTTGGGTTATTTTTTTGTAAAGCAGCGGATAACAATAATCCAATAATACTTAAAGGAACTAAATAATTAAAATTCAAACCCTTAAAAACATTTGAAATAGAGTATAGGTTATTAGATTTGGCAGCATCAACAGTAGCTTCAATTTCTTCTGAGGGCTTTTTCATTTGTTCAAGCACTTCAACCATTTTTTCAATACTTTTTTCTTTTAATACTTCAGCTGAATCAGTATCAAAAAAATTAAATATGATATAACTTAGCATTGAACTTATAGTTAAACCTATTAAAACGGTCAGAAAATACAAAGAAAAACAATTTTTAAAAGATAAAAACCCATGGAGCCGAATTTTAGTTTTTAAAATGGCAATAGCACCAAAAATAATGGCAATTAGGTAAATTGATATGCCATACCAAAAATTTACAAATAAATTCAAATCAGATATATAAGCAAAAAAGAATAGCAGTGATAGGCAAATACCTAAATAAACCCCATAATTTATAGCTTGCGATTTTAGTGACTTTTCCATAATATCTTGCCAGTTTTAATAAGCTTAACGAGAGGTAAATATAGATACTAAAATGATAAATATTTTACTATAATAAAAAATAAAAAAAACTATTGCGAATTTATAAAAATTACCTAAATTTGCACTTCCAAAATTGAAATGAATAAAAGCAATCAGCGATGAGAAAAGGTATACATCCACAAAATTATAGAGTAGTAGCGTTTAAAGATATGTCTAATGATGATGTGTTTTTAACTAAATCTACTGCAGATACGAACGAAACAATTGAAGTTGATGGTGTAGAGTATCCATTAATTAAAATGGAGATTTCCAGAACTTCGCATCCTTATTACACAGGTAAATCTAAATTGGTTGATACTGCTGGACGTATCGATAAATTCAAAAATAAATACTCTAAATTTAAAAAATAATTTAAGAGACATATTATATTTAAAAAGCCTTTCAATACTGAAAGGCTTTTTTATTATATTCAATTCATCTATTTTTGTTCAAACTAAAGTGACAAGTTATAAGTGAAAACTTCTAACTTCAAGCTTCTAACTTCCAACTTTTTATGAACTACATTCTTTTTGATGGGCCCTCTCGAAATAACTTATTGCCATTTACATTTACACGTCCTGTTGCAGATATCCGAGTTGGTATATTAACCATTCGTGAAAAGTGGGAAACGTTTTTAGATTCTACCACTACAACAGTCACCGAGGATTATCTTTCTGAAAAATATCCGATGGTTGAAATGGACGAAAATGTCATTATAAATGCTGCCTACCTGCCAAATTTGGAATTGGTTGAAATGGTTAAGGAGTTAAAAGAGAATCAAGCTATCTTTAAGGGAGAGGATGTTATTGCATTTTTTACAAAGGAAGCACAAGAAGATATAGATTTTGGAACATTTGAAGCGATTGAGTTTAATGATGAAGCTATTAAAATAGAACATACTTGGGACATTTTTTCAAAAAATGGTGAAGCCATTCAAGAAGATTTTATCTTAATAACCACCAATCGAAAATCTAAACCCATACCATCTAGCAATAATGTTATTGCCGCAGAAAATATTTTTATTGAAGAAGGTGCTAAATTAGAATTTACAACACTAAATGCCACCAATGGCCCTATTTATATTGGTAAAGATGCTGAAATTATGGAAGGTTCTTTAATTAGAGGTCCATTGGCATTGTGTGACCATGCTTCTATAAAATTAGGTGCAAAAATTTATGGTCCTACTACAGTGGGGCCTCATAGTAAAGTTGGAGGCGAGGTGAATAACTCAGTCATTTTTGGGTATTCCAATAAAGGACATGACGGGTTTTTAGGTAATTCGGTTTTGGGTGAATGGTGTAACCTAGGAGCAGATACCAATACCTCAAATCTAAAGAATAATTATGCTGAGGTCCGTTTATGGGATTATCAAACCGAAGGTTTTGCTAGGACAGGACTTCAGTTTTGCGGACTCATGATGGGAGACCATAGTAAATGTGGCATTAATACTATGTTTAATACGGGTACTGTTGTTGGGGTAAGTGCAAATATTTTTGGTAGTGGTTTTCCTAGAAATTTTGTACCCAGCTTTAGTTGGGGTGGCAACGGAGGTTTCACAACTTATTTAACAAAAAAAGCTTTTGAAGTGGCCCAAGTCGTCATGAGCAGACGTGGAGTTGCCTTAACCCAAGAAGATAAAAATATTTTGGAGCATATTTTTGAAGAGACCAAAAAGTTTAGAAGAGATTAATCCTTTCTTACGTATCTTAAATCCAACATGTCTACCGGATTAATACCCAATCCTTTTATATTTTTTCTGGTAAAGCGAACGACTTCATCGTAATACAGAGGAATCATAATAGCATGATCCATGGCTAAAGAATCTATTTTAGAGTAAATATGTTTGCGTTTCTCGATATCTGTGATAGAGAAAGCTTTATTGTATAAACTATCAACGGTATCATTCTTAAAGTGGAAATAATTTGAGCCATTTGGTGCAAAATTTTTACTATAAAAAATGGATAAGTAGTTTTCAGCGTCTAAATAATCAGCAATCCAAGAACTTCTAAACATATCCACTTTTCCGTTTGAACGAGCAGACCTTAAAGTAGCTTCTGGCATCACATCAACATTTATTTTCAATCCAGTTTTTTCAAGTTCCCGTTGTATAAATTCGCAAAAATTCAAGTAGTTGCTTGTTGTAGTTAAAGTAATTTCTGGATTATGTATACCAGTTTCTTTTTTAAATTGTTCAATAAGATTTTTGGCCTTTTCTGGTTGATAGGTAAAACCAATACGTTCATTGTAGCCTTTTAAACCCATGGGTATAAAACCGCCATTAGCTGGATTGCCAATGCCATTTCGCAAATAAAGCATCATTTTTTTTCTATCGAAACCATAATTAATGGCTTTTCTAATGAGTTTGGATTGTATTTCGGGGGTTTTGGAATCTAAATAAAAGCCTAAATATTCTGTGTTCAGATAAGGACCACGAATCATGTTAATACTTGAATTGTAATGATCTCGAAGAAGGCCGTTACTGGTTAATAATTCATCTTTATAAGAGGCATCTAAACTGTTTAAAAAATCAAGATTACCTTGAATAAATTGTAAAAATTCACTTTGTTTATCAGGTAAAAAGGTAATTGCAATGGCTTCTAAATAGGGAAGTTGATTGCCGTTATGGTCTCGCTCAAAATAGTTGTGGTTTTTTCTAAATACCAACTTAATGTTTTCTTCCCAACGTTTAAACTTAAATGGGCCAGTGCCTATGGGATGGGATCTAAATTCGTTTCCATAATATTCTACAATTTCTTTTGGAACTACTGAGCAATATTTCATACTTAACAATCCAATAAAAGCAGGAAAAGGTTGCTTTAATGTAATTTGAAAACTACTATCGTTTAAGGCCCTGAAATTATCAACTTTATTTAAAACCCAGCTTCCGGGTGCTGCCAAAGTTTCATCTCTTAAACGATTTAAACTATACTCAAAATCTTTGGCCGTTACCAATCTAGTAGAATCTTTGCCAAACAATTCATGATTATGAAAATAAACATCGTTTCTTAAGGAAAAGGTGTAGTTAATGCCATCCTCAGAAATGGTCCAATTTTTTGCAATGCTCGGTATAATATTCAATGCGCTATCCATTTGAACAAGCCCATTGTACAATTGGTTAGCTATTTTAACATCTTGTAAAGTTCTAGCAAATGCAGGATCTAAAGTATTGATATTGGCATGTTCGTTATAGCGAAAAACCAGGTTTTCGTTAAAATTGTTTGAATTATTTCCACAGGAAAAAAATAAAAGGCTAATACAACTAATTGATAAATAGTTAATTATTTGTTTAAAAATAGGTTTTATCATATAACTTATAAGTCGTAAATTTGCAATCTTTATAAAAGTACAAGGTAAATATAAAGAGATTTCCTTCCGATAGCAATTGGTAACCATGGAAATGAAAAAAGTAATGAATAAAAAAGTCGCATTTTATACGCTAGGTTGTAAACTTAATTTTTCAGAAACCTCAACCATAGCCCGAAATTTTAAAAATGAAGGTTTTAGTCGTGTGGATTTTTCCGAGAATGCCGATATCTATGTGATTAACACTTGTTCGGTTACCGAAAATGCTGACAAACGGTTTAAAACTATTGTAAAGCAAGCACAAAAAACAAATCCTGATGCTTTTGTGGTGGCTGTAGGTTGTTATGCCCAATTAAAACCTCAGGAATTAGCCGATGTTAATGGTGTAGATTTAGTTTTAGGCGCCACCGAAAAATTTAAAATCACCGATTATATAAATGACCTTTCAAAAAATGATTTTGGTCAAGTTTACTCTTGCGATATTGAAGAAGCTGATTTTTATGTGGGTAGTTACTCTACAGGAGACAGAACTCGAGCCTTTTTAAAAGTTCAGGATGGTTGTGATTATAAATGTACCTATTGTACCATTCCTCTAGCGAGGGGTATTTCACGTAGTGATACCATGCAGAATGTAATTAAAAATGCCAAAGAAATTTCAGAGCAAAACATTAAAGAAATAGTTTTAACAGGCGTAAATATTGGAGATTACGGTAAAGGAGAATTTGGTAACAAAAAGCATGAACACTCGTTTTTGGATTTAGTGACCGAGCTTGATAAAGTTGAAGGGATAGAACGCTTGCGAATTTCATCCATTGAGCCAAATTTACTTAAAAACGAAACTATTAGTCTGGTATCAAAATCTAGAGCATTTGTGCCACATTTCCATGTCCCTTTACAAAGCGGAAGTAACGATATTCTTAAAAAAATGAAGCGTCGTTATATGCGTGAATTGTATGTTGATAGGGTTAAAAAAATAAAAGAGGTGATGCCTGATGCTTGTATTGGGGTTGATGTGATTGTTGGTTTTCCCGGTGAAACAGATGAACATTTTCTGGAAACCTATGAATTTTTAAATGAACTAGATATTTCATATTTGCATGTGTTTACTTATTCAGAGCGCGATAACACTGAAGCAGCAAAAATGAATGATATTGTACCTAAAAAGATAAGAAGTAAGCGTAGTAAAATGCTACGAGGATTATCGGTTAAAAAACGTCGTGCGTTTTACGAAAGCCAAATTGGAAATTCTAGAACTGTTTTGTTTGAAAGTGAAAATAAGGAAGGATATATTCATGGATTTACTGAAAACTACGTTAAAGTAAAAGCACCTTGGAATCCTGAATTAGTTAACACTGTGCATGAAGTTGAACTCACAGAAATTGATGTGGATGGTCTGGTTCGGTTTGAGTTCAAAAAAGAATTAGCATCATAAAAAATCCGAAAACGTTTTAAAGTTCTCGGATTTTATAAATTTATTTTAGGTTCTATACTATATTCTAACCCCTACAGGAAGCATACGTTTGTATTTTCTATTGCTTCTAACAAATTTTGCTATTTCAGGACTAGTGGGAACAATGCTTAAGTTTCTTTCATTAATCTGCTCAAAAACGGCGGCTAAAAATTCTTTTTTAAAATCCTCATCCTTTATTTCATCTGGAATAATTAGTTTGGTTAAAAAAATCTTTCGTTCCTGCAAAGAGTATTCAATTTTTGCTAAATGGTCATCAATTTTTAATTCAAATTGTCGTAAAAAATCGTTGTCAATAAGTTCAGCTGCATCAACCATGGTTTAATTTTTAGATTTATTTGGAATCTTAAAATAGTGAAGACTATTTTATATAAGTTTGTGATGCAAAAGTACAAAAAAAATTGTTACTAATTATTAATTTTCACCTTAATCTATTCTAAAATAAACTATTAGCAAAATAGTTTTATAAGTCCAGTCAATAAGTTTAAAATGATAAACAAAGAAAAGATACATGTTTATTTAATGCCAGGAATGGCTGCTAGCCCAAAAATATTTGAAAATATTAAATTGCCTGAGGACCAGTTTGAAATACATTTATTAGAGTGGGTGCTTCCCTTGGAAAATGAATTACTAAGTGATTATGCTTCAAGGATGTGTAAATATATTAATCACGACAAGGTGGTTTTACTTGGAGTGTCTTTTGGAGGGGTTTTAGTTCAAGAAATGTGTCAATTCATTAATGTTAAAAAACTCATTATTGTATCTAGTGTTAAAACGAAGCAAGAGCTACCAAAGCGAATGTTAATTGCAAAAGCCACTAAAGCTTACAAATTAATACCAACCCAATTGGCTGGTAATATAGATGTTTTTGCCAAATACGCTTTTGGAAGCAATGTCACTAAACGACTGGAGTTGTATAAAAAATATTTGTCCGTTAATAATCCAAAATACTTAGATTGGGCAATTGAAAATATGGTTTGTTGGAATCAAGAAACTTACAATCCAGATATTGTTCATATCCATGGCGATAATGACCCTGTTTTTCCCATAAAAAATATATCAAATTGTATTACAATTAAGGGCGGAACACACATCATGATTATTAATAAATACAAGTGGTTTAATGAAAACTTACCAAAAATTATTTTAGATCACTAAGCGATTTTTTTCATATATTTAGCAAAACTTTATAAAGATGAAGATGATACAAAAAGCATTAGCATTTGTAGGATTATTAAGTTTATGCGCCCTTTTTATTTACGCCCTACAAGATGCCCCAACTGATGAGAATTTTGAAAAAAAATTAATTAACGATTACAACGTTTATGCTATACAAGTTCCGGAAAATTTAGATTTTGCAGGAGAGCCCATGCCTTTAAAAAATCCAGATATTTTGGAGCGTATGGACAGAGAATTATTAGTGAATACCTATTGGCAATCTAATGGTTTATTAATGTTCAAACGTGCCAAAAAATATTTTCCAATTATTGAGCCTATACTTGCTAAGCACAAAATCCCTGATGATTTTAAATATCTGGCTGTTATTGAAAGTGGTTTAACAAATGCCGTTTCACCAGCTGGAGCTCGTGGTGTTTGGCAAATAATGCCTGCTACAGGTAGAGAAAATGGGCTGGAAGTAAACGACAATGTAGATGAACGGTATCATTTGGAAAAAGCTACGGAGGTTGCTTGCAAATATTTATTGAAATCAAAACAAGAGTTGGGCTCATGGACGCTTGCTGCCGCGGCATACAATGCGGGTAATGCAGGTATTTCTAACCGATTAAAAGAGCAAAATGTGACCGATTATTATGATTTGCTATTGGGCGAAGAAACAGGTCGTTATTTATTCAGAATTGTTGCACTAAAGGAAATTTTATCGCACCCAGCTAAATACGGTTTTAATTTTAGGGAAAAAGATTTGTACAATAATATCCCCACCTATAAGGTAGTAGTAGATACTGCAGTTACAGATTTTTCAAAATTTGCTCAAAATTTTAATATCAATTATAAAATTTTAAAACTTCATAATCCTTGGTTACGAGAGCCCCATTTAAATAACAGATCCAGAAAACCATACTACATAGAAATTCCTAAAGAAGGCATTTATCAATAATTATTATCGATAAATGCTCGAATTTATAAAAGAATATTTCTGGACAATACTTGTCATAGTAAATTATTTAATTGCCATTTCTGTGGTAATTACAGTCATATTAAAAAATATAAATCCTACAAAAACACTATCCTATATTATAGTTTTAGTGTTTTTTCCTTTTTTGGGGATAGTTGTTTACTATTTGTTTGGACAGGAATATCGAAAAACTAAAATCTTCAATAGAAAATTCATTCTCAATAAAAAGGTTGTTAAATCCATACACAAAGAATTAGAGTTTAATGAAAGAGAATTAAAAAAAGTAGACCAATATTTGGACGAGAAAGTAAGACTAGTCAAATTACTTCATAATAATGAAAACGCGCCATTAACTTTGAATAATCATTTAAGATTACTTAAAAATGGCGATATAAAATTCAAATATTTCCTTGAAGATATCTCATCAGCAATACACCATATCCATTTAGAATATTACATCATTAAAGATGATGATATAAGCACCAAAATTCTAAATCTATTATGTGATAAAGCGATAGAGGGTGTTGAAGTTAGACTTATTTATGATGATGTAGGTAGCAATATTTCTAAAAAAATGAAGACTAAGTTGACCAAATCAGGTGTCAAACATTTTCCATTTATGCCCGTTTTGTTCTCCAGTTTTACTGGAAAAATGAATTATAGAAACCACAGAAAAATTGCAGTTGTTGACGGTTATATAGGCTTTGTTGGTGGTATTAATATAAGTGACGAATATTTAAATTCAAATAGCAAGAAAGGTTTTTGGAGAGACACTCATTTAAGAATAGAGGGTGATGCCGTTAAGTCCTTGCAAATTCATTTTTTAACAACTTGGACGTTTGTTTCCAATGAAAAGCCAAATATCTATAAGTCTTATTTCCCCGATGTAAAGAAGAAAAAAAATCAAGTAGCTTTGCAAATGGCAGCTAGCGGTCCCGATACAGATTGGGCTAACATCATGGAAGTTGTTCTAACCGCTATTATAACTGCAAATGATTATGTATATATAACTACGCCTTATTTTGTGCCCAATGATGAAATGATTGTTGCATTACAAATTGCAGCAAAAAGTGGTGTGGATGTTAGATTGATTATTCCACAAAAATCAGATTCTTGGATTGTAAAATATGCGTCTAACTCCTATTTAGATGCTTTGTTTAGAGCCGGTGTAAAAGTTTATAAGTACCATAAAGGGTTTGTTCATGCTAAAACCATGGTTGTTGACAATATTTTTTCAACGGTAGGAACTTCTAATATGGATTACAGGAGTTTTAATATCAATTTTGAAATCAATACTTTGATTTATGATAAAGAAAACAGCAAACTTTTAAAGCAACATTTTTTAGAAGATTTGAAAGATAGTATTCAAGTAGATTACAATCAATATTTGAAACGCTCAAAGTTTGATAAACTTAAAGAATCTTACTGTAGGCTATGGTCACCTTTAATTTAGCGCCCTCTTTTTTGAGCTCTTAACGAACCACCAGTACCATAATGTTGGTTTGGTATTTGAGCACGCTTCATGTTTTCCTTCATCATTTTAATCTGGTCGGTAAGCATGCCTTGTTTATCAAGCTTTGTGGCTTCGGTAAGTAATTTTTGGGCTTCTTGCTTTCTACGTTTAGAAAATGCAATGCCTGCTAAATTTAATTTGGCCATCGCTAAATCGTGATCCATAGATAACCCCAATGAAACGGCTTTTTTAAAATATTTTTCTGCTTCATTCATATTGGTTTGAGATACCATAATACCATGTAAATAATTGTAATATCCTTGTTGTTTGGTAACCAAAGCAGATTCAGGATTTTTTATTTTATCAAGCCATTTTTTTGCACCTTCAAAATCTTGTTTTCTAAGTCTTAAAAAAGCCAACAGAATAAATTCATTTTTAAAATAAAGGAATATAAAAATCAAGGATAGTAAAATAAGCATAATACCATTTCCAATATAACCTTCTGTAAATTGATAAACAGCATAAGCGATAATGCCCAGAGCTATAATAAGTTTTATAATTTTATTGTACATATGAATAATTTGTAATAAAAAAACTGATGGTTTTGTGTAAAAATGAACTCAATAAAGTATTTATGGGTACAAAGAAACTAAATTTTTATGAAAAATTAGCTATAGATTTTTGATTAAAAAATAAGATTATCCTCAATAAATAAAGGTGTACAATGGGTTTTTCATTCCATAAAAAAATTAAAAAATATTTTTTGAAAAATGATTTGCAAAGTAATAAAGGCTTTGTATATTTGCCCTCGGTTTTAAGAAAGCCCATAGTTATAAAATTTCAATACAGAATTAAAGATACACGATAATGAGTAAAAGAACATTTCAGCCTTCTAAAAGAAAGAGAAGAAACAAACATGGTTTCAGAGAAAGAATGGCTTCTGCTAATGGAAGAAAAGTCTTAGCACGTAGAAGAGCTAAAGGAAGAAAAAGATTATCTGTGTCATCTGAAGCTAGACATAAGAAATAATGATTAACAATTGTTCATAATTAAAAGGTGTTACTTAAGTGTAACGCCTTTTTTTATATCTATTGATTGCTATTTTTGTAACGAATTATAATAAAACCTATTAACCATTTAAAATGCCTAAAAACCCTAAACTTAAATCGATATTAATTATTGGCTCAGGTCCTATAGTTATTGGACAAGCATGTGAATTTGATTATTCTGGATCTCAAGCTTTAAGGTCGCTAAGAGAAGATGGAATTGAAACTGTTCTCATCAATTCCAACCCAGCAACTATTATGACTGATCCTTCCATGGCAGACCATGTGTATTTATTACCTCTTACAACAAAGTCAATCATTAAAATCTTAAAAGAGCATCCACAAATTGACGCTGTTTTACCTACTATGGGTGGACAAACGGCATTGAATTTGTGTATTGAAGCAGATGAGAAAGGTATTTGGGAAGATTATGGTGTAGAATTAATAGGTGTAGATATTAACGCCATCAATATTACCGAGGATAGGGAGAAATTCAGGGAATTAATGGGTAAAATAGGTGTAGATATGGCCCCACAGGCCACAGCAACATCTTTTTTAAAAGGCAAAGAGATTGCGCAAGATTTTGGTTTTCCATTATGTATTAGAGCTTCCTACACTTTAGGAGGCGCCGGAGCAGCTATTGTTCATGACGAAGCAGACTATGACAAGTTATTGCGTTTAGGATTGGAAGTATCTCCCATACATGAGGTTATGATTGATAAAGCCATGATTGGCTGGAAGGAGTATGAATTGGAGTTGTTACGTGATAAAAACGACAATGTAGTTATCATTTGTTCGATAGAGAATATGGATCCCATGGGAATTCACACAGGAGATTCCATTACAGTAGCACCAGCTATGACATTAAGTGATAGAACGTATCAAAGAATGCGAGACATGGCCATTAAAATGATGCGAAGCATTGGTGATTTTGAAGGTGGATGTAACGTGCAGTTTGCTGTAAGCCCAGATGAAAAAGAAGATATTATTGCTATCGAAATTAATCCGCGTGTATCTCGTTCATCGGCATTAGCAAGCAAGGCTACAGGTTATCCTATTGCTAAAATTGCCACCAAACTAGCCATAGGTTATACTTTGGATGAGTTAAGTAATCAGATCACAAAATCAACATCAGCTTTATTTGAGCCTACTTTAGATTACGTAATCGTAAAAATACCTCGTTGGAATTTCGATAAGTTTGAAGGCTCTGATAGAACTTTAGGTTTACAAATGAAAGCTGTGGGAGAGGTTATGGGAATAGGACGTTCCTTCCAAGAAGCTTTGCATAAAGCAACTCAATCTTTAGAAATTAAAAGAAATGGGCTAGGTGCAGATGGGAAAGGTTACAAAGATTATAGTCAAATCATTGATAAACTAACAAATGCTAGTTGGGATCGTGTGTTTGCCATTTTTGATGCTATAGAAATTGGAATTCCGTTGAGTCAAATTTATGATATCACTAAGATAGATATGTGGTATTTAAAGCAGTATGAAGAGTTATTCCAACTCCAAAAAGAGATATCTAAATATACCATTGATAACATAGATAGAGATTTGTTGCTTGAAGCCAAGCAAAAGGGTTATGGTGATCGTCAAATAGCTCACATGTTGGGATGCCTAGAAAGTCAGGTTTATAATAAAAGAGATGAATTTAATATCCAGCGTGTTTTTAAATTAGTTGATACCTGTGCTGCTGAATTTGAGGCAAAAACGCCTTATTACTATTCTACTTTCGAAAGCGAAATGGAAACCGCCGATGGTCAACGTTTTTCGCATAATGAAAGTGTAGTAACCGATAAAAAGAAAATCGTAGTTTTAGGTTCTGGACCCAATAGAATTGGCCAGGGTATTGAGTTTGATTATTGTTGTGTGCATGGTGTTTTAGCTGCCGCAGAATGTGGATATGAAACCATCATGATAAACTGTAATCCTGAAACCGTTTCAACAGATTTTGATATCGCAGATAAATTATACTTCGAACCTATATTTTGGGAACATATTTATGATATTATCCGTCATGAAAAACCAGAAGGCGTTATTGTGCAGTTAGGTGGACAAACCGCTCTAAAATTAGCTGAAAAGCTTACTAAATATGGTATAAAAATTATTGGAACTAGTTTTGAATCACTTGATTTAGCCGAGGATAGAGGTAGTTTCTCAAAATTATTGAAAGAGAATAACATTCCTTACCCTGAATTTGGTGTTGCTGAAAATGCTGATGAAGCCCTAGCTCTTGCTGATGAATTGGACTTTCCTATACTAGTTAGACCATCTTATGTTTTGGGTGGACAAGGCATGAAAATTGTTATCAATAAGGAAGAATTAGTGGAACATGTGGTTGATTTGTTGCGTAAAATTCCAAACAATAAATTATTGTTAGATCACTATTTGGATGGTGCCATAGAAGCCGAGGCTGACGCTATTTGTGATGCCGATGGAAATGTATATATCATCGGTATTATGGAACATATAGAACCCTGTGGTGTTCACTCAGGAGATTCCAATGCTACGTTACCAGCCTTCAATTTAGGCGATTTGGTTATGCAGCAAATTATTGATCATACCCATACCATAGCCAGAGCGTTGCATACCGTTGGATTGATTAATATCCAATTTGCGATTAAAGATGATACGGTATTTATCATTGAAGCGAATCCAAGAGCCTCCAGAACAGTGCCTTTTATTGCAAAAGCTTATAAGGAACCTTATGTTAACTATGCCACTAAAGTGATGTTGGGAGCAAAAAAGGTAACGGACTTTAAATTCAATCCTCAATTAGAGGGTTATGCTATCAAACAACCTGTGTTTTCTTTTAATAAATTCCCTAATGTAGATAAGCGTTTAGGACCTGAAATGAAAAGTACAGGAGAAAGTATTTTGTTTATAGACAGTTTGAAAGACGACGAGTTTTATGAGCTCTATTCTCGAAGAAAAATGTATTTGAGTAAATAAAATAAGAAAGCCGCTAATAAAAGCGGCTTTTTTCACTTGGACGTAAGGTTAAAAGCGAACCAAACATTAACACTTTCTGAAACTTTGTTCTGGACGATTTTGGGAATCTTTATATCAAAATCGGATGTATTTGTCTTGAAGTTTCCAATAAGAGAAACGGTATCATCAGTTTTTGTAACTTTTAAATCAAAAACTTCAATTTTTTTTGTTTTTCCATGAAAATTCAATTCACCTGTAATTTTGAAATCAGATATTGTTTTTAAGGCTTCTAAGGAGAAGTTGTTTATTTTTCCTTTAAAAGTGGCTTTTGGATACGTGTCAGATTCGGCATAATTCTCATTAAAATGTTCTTCCATTAAAGCGTTTTTAAAGCGAAATCCTTTTACCAGAATCAAGGCAGCAAACTCACCATTTTCAGTATTTAAAATAGCAGTTACAGCCTCGTTTTTAGCTTTAACTTCTTCAAATGAAGGAACTGAGGCTTCAAAATTCACAATACCAGTTTTAGTCAAAAACTTGGTTTGTGAAAATATATTCAGACTAAAAATAAGTAGTCCAAAAATTACCAATTTTTTCATTTTCATGTTTTTAACTTAAAAGATTTAATTCTCCAATAAGCCATCTGTTACCCATTGCTGAACCAAATCCCTATTAGTTTGTGACATTAAACCTCCAACAGGCATTGGATTTGAAGTACTGTTTATTCTTGCAATTAAGGACCTATTTTGTACAGCATTCACAACTTGGGCATATGTTGTTAAGGACATTGGGGCACCATTCGATGTTGGGCTACCATGGCATGATGTACAGAAACTGGACATGATAGATTTTATATTGCCATTGTACGTTACTTTACCAGAAGGGTTTGGATTAGGGTCAGGATTTGGAGTTGGCGAAAGGTCGTCATTGCTGTCGCTAGAGCAACTATAGATTAGACCTATTAAAGAAAAACATAAGAATAGATTTTTAAAACTCATAACATGTATATTAAATTAAACTTTTTTTAAATTAAAACCTTCTACTCAGATTAAATCCAAAATAGAAATCCCCATCTCCCCAATCACCTTCTGCCTGCCCAAGAAAACCATTTGTGTTCATTGCTTGTGCATTAGAGAAATGCAATTGAAAAACATGTCCACCAGTTTCTAAATCAAAACCAATAGATAATGGATTTTTATATGGGGATGTTTCAGCACGATTAAGATGTAATCCATAATCTAAATTAATGGACCAACGTTTGCCCAATTTGTGTCTACCTCCAAGGCCTAAAGCGAACTGGGAATTGTCTTGTTCATCAATAGATACAAAATTGTCATGAAAAAATGTAGGAGCTAACTGTAATGTTAAATCTGAATTAAATTTTCTGGAAATTAATACTTGTGCCGTATAGCCCAAACGATTTTTAAACTCCAATAAAGGTAAGTCAACTTTATCTAGTGCAGTATTGATTACTAGGGCATTGAAGCCAACTATAGTAAAAGGGAACCCATTTTCTTTTTGATGAAATATTCTATATTTTGTTGTAATATCATAGATTTTTAGATAAGAACTTCTTGAAACACCTATGTTGAAACCATCCGAGATTCCATATACGAATTGCAATCTGGTAACAGCATTATCCAAACCAAAAAAATCGTCAATACCATTTTTAACTGTTCCAAATCTGTGCGAAACAATGAAAGTGAGTTCTTTTTTTGCTACTAATTTGGTAGATTCAAAATTCACAATTTTAAGGCCTTTAAAGGCAGCGGTTGCATATTGGTTTACTAAAGAATCTGAATCAATTTCGCTTAATAAATCGTCTTGGGAAAAGATTAAGATTGGAAATAATAATAATAAGTATATAGATTTCATAAACTGGTTTTAGAGTTTTATAAATCGTTTTGAAAAACTGGATTCTTCAGATGTTATTTTTAAAAAAAACATACCTTGATTTAGATTTGATATGTCAATAGTATTTACAGAAGTTTTGGTTTTAAAAACTTCCTGCCCTAACAAATCATGTATAGCAATAGTTTTTAAGTTTAATGCCTTTGGTAACTTTAAAGAAATTTCAGTTGAAGCCGGATTAGGAAAGAGCGAAAAGTTTTCGAGGGACAAATCATCAATGCCTAAAGTGCCTTCGCTAACAACGGTAATGGCTCCAAACATTATACTTGAGTGAGGTTGACATATAAAATTGGTAGTGCCCAATTGGTTAAAAGTAAAACTAAAATTTACTCCATTAGTATTAGTAGTAGATCCACTGTTAAAACTTTCGGTACCTCCAGTTGAAGCGACATTATGAAAACCACCATCATACCACCTCCATTCTACGGTATCGCCTACTTCAATGGTTCTATTGGTATTGGCAGCACCAGAAGCATTTGGAGTTGAATTAAACCCCCATTCAATTGTTATGGTTTGTGTTGTCTGTGCATTTGAGCTTATGGACAAGACTATGAGTGTAATAAAAAGTAATTCTTTTTTCATATTTTTAATTTTGAAAGATTATTTAACAAAACATTGGTCTAATTTAATTTCAGATAATAAGTCATCAAAGCCTATGAATCTTCCTTTTATTTTCAAAAGTGAATTGTTTTCAACTACTGTTTTAATTTCATTTGAAAATTGACAAAAAACAATGTGGTCTAGAGTAATAGTAGTAGGGGTTTTTTCAGAAATGGTACCAGTGACCTCAATGGTTTTGTTAAGATATTTTTTCTCAGATTGTGTTGGGTTTATTGAAAATTCGTTTAAAATTTCTTCTGAGGTCAAGGAGAATTCTACTTCTTCGGTTTTAATATCTCTATGATTTTTGTATGTGTAGTTATATATAACGATAGCCAACGCCAATAAAATGAATGAGAATGATAAAATAAAAAGCGGAATTTTTCTTTTCATTGTAATTTAAATTTAAATACTGCTTCAGTTCTTAAGAACTGAAGCAGATTTGAGCTAGTCATTTAAGGATTAACAAACCAACCAAAAATGAATGAAATTTTTCTTTTTCATCAAAGGATTTCTACTAGCCTAATTTTTTTCAAAGGTTAGGGTGTCCGTACCACCATTACCTCCGCTAACATGTATTAATTCTATTTTTGTTGCACTTCTATCTAATATTTCCCAATCCTCAGTTAAATCGTCATTAAACATAGCTGGCGCAGAAAAGAATATATTAAAATCAATATCATTACTACTAACGCTATCATCATTACTGCTATCATCATCTGTAACTGACCAAGTTCCATTGACAGTTTCGCTACCATTACTTGCGGTCAAAGTTCCATCGGAATTGAACGTGAAGCTATAACCAATATAATGGTTTGTTTCGTCTACTCCAGAGTCAAAGAAACTGGTTATTTCCCAACTGCCACTTTGAACGGTGTTTTTGATATCATTTATTTCTAGACTGTTATCGATTGGGTTAATATCATCATCAGATGAACATGTAGTAGACATCAGTGATAAAAATAACATCATAAATAATACATAAACAAATTTTCTTTTCATAACATAGATTTTAAGGGTTAATTTTAATTACAATCATTTTTATATCTTAATCGATCATTATCTCCAACTCTAAAATCTATCTTAGAATCGGAATATTTTGATATTTCATGCAATATCCAATCATTATTACAATACGGTAAATCTTGAATATAGATGGTTACATTAATGTTATTTCCTGTTCCACTTGCAGTCCAAGTGCCGTAATCTGTTCCTCCAGAATAAGTAACGCTTACTATTCCGTCATTGGAAAAATTGAATATATAACCGTCATAAACATTGTCATAATCGTTTCCGTAGCGTTCTAATTTATCTACAACCCAATCAGAGCAATTGGTTAAATAGTAGGTTAAATCTTGAGTGTTGCAATCATTACAATCATCATCATTATAATCGTAGTCATCATCTTCATCGCAATAGTCTTTGTAATTGTTAATGGTGCTCTCCAGTTCATATAAATCATTAATTACTATTTCTGTACCATCCAATAAATTTACAATTAATGGAAACACAATACTAACCAGGTCAAAACTATCTAGGTTCTTGATAAAATGATATAAATTGCTATCCGAATTAATAGTTACATTATCAATTATTTCGTTATTAGTATTATATATATAGGCAGATATAGGGTATCTAAAATCCAAACACTCTATATCATCATCAATTTCATTTTCACCATTACAGTTATTGGAATATGAGGATAATTCAGTGTTATTATTAATGGTTATTTCTGTGTAGTCATAAAGAATAATTTGGATAGGATAGTTTATTAAAATTGTATCATTATCATCATCGGAATCATCAAAAATATGCTCTACCGTTTTTAAATCTTCTTCAGAATTTATGGTAAGTTCTTCACCGTTTACAGTAGCAGTAATAGGTAATTTTACAGTGAAGCAATTAGCAAAATCAATTATATTATCTTTTGAACCATCATAAGTTGATGTTTTTTGCATTAAACTTGCAATTGTAGAAGACACCGTTAATACATCTTCAGGAGGTGTTTCAATGAATTCAGTTTCCTCGGTTCTACAAGAAGTTATAACGAATAGGATAAGGAAATTAAAAGACAATATTTTTTTTAATGGTGTTTTCATTAAAATATATCTATCAACTCTAGCGTTTTATTCTAAAACAACTTCATCTTAAAAACTCCTGAAACTTTTCAATAAAAATTTTACCTAACTTTAGGACATAAAATTTAAAATTGCCAAAAGAACTTAACGATAATATATGTAAAGATGCTGTTTTTGAGCGCATTTATAATAAGTACGCCCAAGACCTTCAAAACTTTTTATACTATAAATATGGAGCGCAATATAATCCTGGAGACAAGGCTCAAGATGCCTTTGTAAAGCTATGGGATAACTGTAAAAATGTAACTTTGAGCAAAGCAAAGGCGTTTTTATATACGGTAGCTAACAATTTAATGTTGAATGAAATAAAGCATCAAAAAGTAGTGCTAAAATACCATTTGGAAAACCCAAAAAGTTATACAAATGAGACCCCCGAATTTATTTTGGAGAAAGAACAGTTTTTACAACGCTACCAGAAGGTCTTACAATCGTTAAGCGAAGAACAACGCGTAGCTTTTTTATTAAATAAAGTTGAGGGCAAAAAGCACGCAGAGATTGCCGAGCTTTTGGGAGTTACCCAAAAAGTTGTAGAGTATAGGATTTACAGTGCTTTTACTATTTTGAAAAGAGAATTGGATGGCTTTAAAATAAAATAATCGGGAGATTTAAGGTTTAAGTTGTTATAAATAAAAAGTCAATTAGTATACATGGATAAAGAATACTTAATACAAAAATGGTTAAATGAAGCGCTTACTGATGATGAAAAAACGGCATTTGATAAGTTAGATGATGCAGAGTTAAACCAGTTAATCGTGGAGAATGCTAGACATTTCAAGGCATCTCATTTTGATAATTTAAAAGATTTCAACATATTTAAGAGTCAATATGAATTGTCAAAAAATAAGGTCAAGAAATTTAATAAGTTAGCTCCTTTTTTAAGAATTGCTGGTGTTTTGGTTGTCAGTTTGGGAATCTATTTTACATTTTTTGCAAACCATCATACTCATATAGAAACTTTAGCCAGTCAAAAAGCTACTATTGAGCTTCCAGACCACTCAATAGTTGAATTGAATGCCTTATCTTCAATAGAATACAACGATAAAAACTGGAAGAATAATAGAGTATTAACTTTAGATGGTGAGGCCTATTTTAAAGTTGAACAAGGGAAAACATTCGATGTTAACACTAAAATAGGTGTGGTTACCGTCGTTGGTACAGCGTTTAATGTGAAACAACGCAATAATTACTTTGAAGTTAAATGTTTTGAAGGCATCGTAAAAGTAGTTTCCGATTCTATTGAAAGGCAATTAGTGGCGGGTGATATTTTTCAAATTTTAGAGGGTAAATTTTATGAAGGAAAAGTTTTGTCAAATTCACCAAAATGGCAACAGAATATTAGTGAGTTTTATGCCATTCCAGTTAAAGAAGTTTTATCAGAATTAGAAAGACAGTACAACATAGAGGTTATTATTAAAAACATAGATGCTAACAGATTGTTCACTGGCGGGTTTCCGAATGATAATTTAGAAAATGCGCTGATTGCTATCACCCAGCCCATGAATATGACCTATGAATTGAGTTCTTCAAAACTGGTAATTATTCATGGAAGTAAGCATTAAAAAAAACATCACTTTTTTTTTAATACTTTTTGTTTTTTCTGTTGCTCAATCACAAAATACAGAAAAACAAGAACCATTGGTTTATATTCTAAACGCTATACAAAAAGCGTATGAGGTTCAATTTAATTATGCTGAAGACTCCATTGAAGGTGTATTTTTAGAACCACCTGCTGAAAATTTAAAATTAAAAGACATTCTATATTATTTAGAAACTACAACAAGCTTGACCTTTTCAATGATGGGTGATGGGATTATTTTGGTAAGTCCCAAAATTCAAAAAATGACTTTTTGTGGTTATCTGAAAGATAATGAAACCTTAAAACCCCTTGTTGGAGCAACAATCCAAACAGGGAATAATTCAACAATAACAAATGAAGATGGCTTTTTTGAGATTAAAATAGATCATATTTCTAAACCCATAACCATTCGATTTTTAGGATATAAAACCATCTTAAAGCAATTCGAGGATTTATCAACAACCAATTGCGACGATATTTTTTTAATCCCCAATGTTCAATTACTTTCCGAGATTGTCGTTTCTAATTACATCACAAATGGTATTAATAAGATTAATAATGGTTCTTATGAAATCAATTTTTCGAGATTTGAAATATTGCCAGGTTTAATCAATAATGATGTTTTGCAATCCGTTCAAGCTTTTCCTGGGATACAAAGCGTCAACGAAACGGTTTCAAATATTAATATTCGAGGAGGCGCACACGATCAAAATTTAATCCTCTGGGATGGCATTAAAATGTACCAATCTGGTCATTTTTTTGGACTTATCTCTATGTATAACCCACAGATTACCCAAAAAGTTTCCTTACGAAAAAATGGAACAGATGTTAGTTATTCAGATGGTGTTTCTGGTACAATATCAATGCAAACCAATAAAAATATTAACACCAATTTTAAGGGTGTTGCAGAAATTAATTTAACGGATTTTAGTGGATTTTTTGATGTTCCACTAAGCGATGTGTCATCGGTTCAAATTGCAGCCAGAAAATCTATAAATGATTTTTTGGAAACACCAACTTATAATGCTTTCTTTGATAGGATTTCACAAAATACCGAAATATCTTCAAATTTAGGTTCCTTAACTAATACCAATGAAGAATTCGATTTTTATGACACGTCATTAAGATGGATTTATAAATTAAGCGACAAAGATAATATCCAGCTCAATTTTATCAATGTACATAACCAATTACAATTTAATGAAAACGCTACTGTTGAAGGTGAAGAAGCGTCCAGAGAAAGTAGGTTAAATCAAAACAGTATTGCTGGAGCATTACATTATGACAGATTATGGAATGACTATTTTAAAACGGCATTAGAGATTTATGAAACGGACTATAAGTTAAAAGCGATTAATGTAAATCTTTTAGACGCACAACGTTTTTTGCAAGAAAATATAGTTTCTGAAACGAGTGTGAAACTTAAATCTAACTATAAGGTAAATGAGCTTTTACAGTTTTTGTTAGGGTATCAATTTATAGAAACCGAGGTTACCAATTTAGATGATGTTGATATTCCAAGATTTAGGAACTTAGTTTCTGAAGTTTTAAGAACCCATGGTGTATTTTCACAAATTGCTTATAGGTCTCCGGATAACATGACCAATTTGAATTTAGGGGTTCGGTATAATTACATCAGTAAATTCAATAAATCTATTTGGGAACCAAGACTCAGTTTCAATCATCAATTTTTAAATCATTTTTCACTGGATATTCAGGGTGAATTCAAGCATCAAAATACTTCTCAGGTTATCAATTTTCAAAATGATTTTCTAGGAGTTGAAAAACGCAGATGGCAGTTGTCTAATAATCGTGACATTCCGGTCATTACCAGCAAGCAAATTTCTATTGGATTGAACTATAACAACATTGGTTGGTTGTTCGGAATTGAAGGTTTTTATAAAATGGTAAATGGCATAACTACGCAAAGTCAGGGTTTCCAAAATCAATATGAATTTGTAAAGAGTAATGGGGAATATAATGTAACCGGAATTGATGTTTTAATCCGAAAACATTTCAATAAATTTAATTCATGGTTAAGTTATTCGTATATGAATAATAGGTATTTATTTAAGGATTTAGAAGATGATTTTTTTCCGAGCAATTATAATGTAATTCAAACAATCACTTTAGGAACGGCTTATAAATGGAATCATTTAAAATTGTCAGCAGGTTTGAATTGGCACTCTGGTAAACCAATAACCTTACCCGTTTTAGGGAATGAAATAGTAGATAATGAAGTCAACTTCGGCTCTACTAATGCTTCAAATTTAATAGATTATGCACGTTTGGATATCTCGGCTATCTATGATTTCAAATTGAATAAAAAAGCTAAAGCTAACTTAGGGATATCAGTTTGGAATGTATTAGATAAAGAAAACCAAATCAATAATTTTTATCGCGTAAATAATGAAAATATTATTGAAACTCAACAAAGTTCTTTAGGGATAACACCCAATGCTGTTTTCAGGGTGCATTTTTAAAGCTCAATTTTGACATTATGTTCATTTAAAGCTTCTAAATGCTCTTCTATTTTAAACTCAGACGGTTTAAATTTGGAATTCCTATTTTTAGCTTGTTCTTGTCGGGTGATGCTTCTAGCAAAACGCCTTACACTTTGTTCTGTGTTTAAAATAATTCCTGGTACTGGAACGTTATTTCCGTCTTCATCTTTCGCCACCATAGTAAAATAAGAGGAATTACAATGCTTAACTTTCCCTGTTTGTATATTTTCTGATTCCACACGAACCCCAACGACCATAGAGGTTCTACCCGTGTAATTTATGGATGCCTTTAAGGTAACTAATTCACCAACATCAATGGGATTTAAAAAATCTACTTTATTCACAGAAGCAGTAACACAATAATGACCTGAATGTTTAGAAGCACAAGCAAATGCAATTTGATCCATTAAATTTAGAATAAAACCACCATGTATTTTGCCACTAAAATTCGAATGTGATGGCAACATCAGTTGTGAAATGGTAATTTGTGAATCTTTAATTTGTTTAAACATAAAACTGATTTTATTCGTCTTCTTGAGCACGTTTTATAATAGCTTCTGGTAACGCTTTTTTAGCTTTGGCACCCATTTTTTTGAGTTTTTCAACACTGGTAATGAGGTTGCCTTTACCTTCAACCAATTTGTTCATAGCTGCAGAATAATCACTTTTTGCGGCATCAATTTTTTTACCAACACCCGTTAAATCGTTTACCAAGCCTTCAAATTTATCGTATAAAGCACCTGCTTGTCGAGCAATTTCAATAGCGTTTTGTTGTTGTTTTTCGTTGTTCCACATACTATCAATGGTACGTAAAGTGGCTAATAGGGTAGAAGGGGTTACAATTACAATATTCTTTTCGAACGCCTTGTTATATATTGAATTATCCTCATTGACTACGACGGCAAAAGCAGGTTCTATAGGAATGAACATCAGCACAAAATCTGGTGATTCTATATCATATAAATCTTGATAATTTTTTTCTGAAAGTTGGTCCACATGTTTTTTTACTGAGTTTACATGAGCTTTTAAAAACTGAGGTTTATCATCGTCATCGGCATTTACCAAGCGCTCATAATCTGTTAAAGATACTTTACTATCAATAATCATTTTTTTACCGTCCGGCAAATGCAAAACCACATCGGGTAAAACACGAGAGCCATTATCCAGAGTAAAGCTTTGTTGTACAAAATACTCTCTATCTTTCTCTAAACCAGATTTTTCCAAAACGCGTTCCAAAACCAATTCTCCCCAGTTACCTTGCATTTTACTATCGCCTTTCAGTGCGCGCGTAAGGTTGGTGGCCTCTTTGGTCATTTGCTGATTTAGGTCTTTTAAACCCAGTAATTGCTCTTTTAAAGCAGAGTGCATACTAATACTTTCCTTTTGGGTTAAATCTACTTTTTCCTCAAAGGTTTTAATTTTTTCTTGAAGCGGATTTAAAATGTTTTTGATGTTTTCTTTATTTTGCTCAGTAAATTTATTGGACTTTTCCTCCAAGATTTTATTGGCCAATAATTCAAAATCTTTACGGAGTTGTTCTTGCCGTTCTTCCAGTTCTTGGTCTCTCTTGAGATTTAACTGTTGAAGATTCTCGTATTCAGTATTTTTCCTTGTTAATTCGGAATTTAAAAACTCTTTTTCACGACGAATTTCCTCACGTTCACTTTCTATCTTATTTATGTTTTGTTTTAATTCATCAATGGTTAGTCCCATTTGGTTTTGACGTTCCTCCAAAGTGCTTTTTTCACTTTTGCCTTTAAGTTTAGTGAAATAAGTTCCTAAAATAAAACCAATGGCTGTAAAAATTAAGATTGTAAGAATAAGAATAATATTGTCGTTCATATTAATGAAACTAAAATTTAAGAACTATAAAATTACACTTTAATAAATAAAAAAAACGCTTAAAAAAGCGTTTTTTATTAACGTATTACCTATTAAGATTATGCTGTTTTTAAATATTTTTTTGACACAAACTCAAAGCCAAAATAAAGAATAGCCGAGAAAAGAAAATCTCCTATCAATGAATTCCTAAAAAACGGAATAGCCAAAGTATAACATTCCAATAGCCCATTCATGGTTTTAGGGTAGCCGATTAACCAAACACCAAAATTGGTAATAATGAAAAAGCTGATACTGGAAATTAATACACTCGTGACACTAATTTTTTTGGATTTTATTCCTATGAAACCCACTAAAATGAATGCCAAATAAACAAATATGGAAATGGTTGAAAAGCCTAAAAACAAGTCGGATAAAAACATAGCCAACAAAGGAACCGTAAAGGCGTATTTTTTATCAGTAAAATAAACTCCTGAAAAAAGAGCCATAGCCGTTATCGGAGTCATGTTGGGTAAATGGGGAAATAGACGGATTATTGCAGCAATTAAAACGAATGAAATTATAACGATTTGTTTTTTACTAAGTAAAGTAGTCATGTTATTTTTTTTATACCTCAAAAATAATACTAATAGTTGTAACATTAAAATAAAAATGATGTTTACATTTGCCAAGAATTTTGGTTTCATTTGATTTTTAAATTAAATGGATTAAAAGGGAATCTGGTTAAATTCCAGAACTGTTCCCGCAACTGTAAGCTAAAAAGCTTCATGTTACACTTCAAAGTCACTGAAGATTTTTCTTTGGGAAGACAAACATGAAGACGCAAGTCAGGAGACCTGCCATTTTCAAAAGATATAAGTTAAACTTTCGGGATAAAAGTTTGCGTATGATAATCCATGCGATTCTCGAGTAATTATTCATTAAAATGAACAAAAAAACAAGTGTGTTTGGTGTATTGTTCTCCAGCATGTCCATGTTTGGCTTTGCTCAAAAACAAACAGATTCAACAAAAGTGCAACAACTCAATGAGGTAGTTGTTACCGATTCGCGTTTTGAATTAAAACGTGAAAATTCTGGAAAAACAGTTATTAAAATATCTAAAAATGAGATTGAAAATAATCAGGGGCGAACTATTTCAGAGTTGATAAATACTAAAAGTGGTATAGAGATTAATGGAAGTAGAAGTGCCGAAGGTAATAATTTAGGCTACTATATTAGAGGTGGAAATAACAGGCAAGTTTTAATTTTAATTGACGGAATTCAGGTCAATGACCCCTCTTTAGTTTCTAATGATTTTGATTTAAGATTATTTGATTTAAATACAGTTGAATCTATTGAAATAATTAAGGGTGCTGCGAGTACATTATACGGTAATGCTGCTGCGACAGCTGTTATTAATATAACGACTAAAAAAGCATCTAAAAATTCGGTTTCTGGGAGTTTTTCTACTGTAATCGGTACCAATCAAACGCAAGATGATTTAAATTATGATGGCGCTAGTTTTACAAACAATGTATCTGTAAACGGTACTTTAGATAAATTTAATTATGTTATTAGTTTTGGAAATAGATATGTCGATGGGTTATCTGCCGCAAAATCTAATAAACCAGAAAAGGATCCATTTTCTAGGTATAATACCAATTTAAGGTTAGGTTATAATGTTTCTAATAATTTAGAAATAATAGGTTTTGCCAGTATTGATAATTTTAAAACGGATATAGATGGATTTCCACCACCAACTTTTGTTTTTGCTGATACAGAAGACATTTATTTTTCCGAGCAAACACGATTTGGACTAATACCCAAGTTTAATTATAAAAATGGAAGTTTTCAAGTTAGTGCTGCTGTTTCCAAAATTAATAGAGAAACCATCTCAAGTTTCAGCACAACGAATCAAGCAGAAAGTATAGTGGTTGATGCGTTCAATAAATATGTGATTGCTGAGAAATTTTTCACCATAATGGGTGTTAATTATGGTAAATATCAGAGTTTATTTAATACCGATGAATCCTTTAAAAATACTGACCCTTATTTAAATGTAGTTTATGTTTCAGATTTTGGATTAAATTTAAATCTAGGGGGGAGATTAAACAATCACAGTGCGTATGGTTCTCAATTTGTTTATAGCTTAAATCCATCCTATAATGTTAAAGTAAGAGAAGGCTATGCTAAAATATTTGGTTCTTATGCAACCTCTTTTATTGCGCCTAATTTGTCTCAATTATTTGGTTTTTTTGGACCTAATCCAGATTTAGAACCAGAAGAAAATACAACTTTAGAAACGGGTTTAGAGTTTAATACTAAAAATGGATTTAGAATTAATGGTGTTTATTTTAATAGAAATGAAGAAAACACCATTATATATACAACCAATTATGAGAATGCATCAGCAAACGCAGTAGTACAGGGTTTTGAATTTGAAACACAATATAACAGCATTAAAAATTTAGACTTACAAGCCAATTATACTTTTATTGAAGTTAAAGACGGTGAACGTTTGCGATTGCCAAAACACAAAGTAAATGCAAGTTTAGGGTATAATTTTTCTGAAAATACTTTTGTATCCTTGAATTACCAATTTATTGGAAGTAGAACCGATTTGGATTTTTCAACCTTTGAAAATGTGGAATTGGAGTCGTTTTCTTTGGTTGACTTATATTTCAATCATAAATTAGTTCAGAATAAAGTAAAGATTTTTACTAGTATTACTAATATTTTTAACGAAGATTATTTGGAAATATTAGGTTATACAACCAAAGGTAGAAATATCAGTTTAGGATTGAATATCAATTTGTAGAAAAAAGCCTCTTTCAGAGAGGCTTTTTTTTGAGTTTTACTTTTAATCGATTATCAAACCGCCTTTGTGCGGACTAAAATCATGACTATCTTTTATAAGTTTTAAAGGTGATAAAGGATTGTTCTTTATTTGATAAAATTTACCAGTTGAATTTTCTATATCGGCAATAGCCAAGGCTAGTAGAGGTTCATTTACATCACCTAAAATCCCGTAGTTAAGTGGCCTTTCTTGATATTCAAAACCTAAAGAAGGGACTAAACCAGTTCCGGGAACCGCCTCATCGTTTTTATTAACACCATTAGCAACTAATGGTTGCATGGCATATGTGTGATTAGGGTTAACCCCTTGTCTTGTGAAATCTGGTGAATCATAAAGTGTTCTGGATGCCTGTGTTTTTCCCGTGGTATTGGTTCCTATTTGAACAACTTCAATATAAGGAGCCAAACCATTTATTAGGCCTTCACTCGCAGAGGCACTTCTAGAGGTTGTTAACACATATATTTTATTAAGACTTAAACTATTGATGGGATTGCCATTTGGTAACTGAGTTTGAAAAGTATAACTAGCATTTTGAGACTGGAAATTTTCATTATAAATAATCTTGGTGAAAACCTGACCTGGAAATTGCCCTGTAATCATGCTGGCCAAATAGGTTTCTACATCCACACGTCCTCCTGGGTTGTATCTTAAGTCTAATACCATATGCTGAACATTGTTAGATTTAAAATTACCAAACACGGTATTTAATTCGTTTTCTGAGCCAGCAGTAAAACCATTATAAATGATATAGCCCACATTCTCACCACCAACATTGAAAATGTTAGACAAATAAACAGGGTTTTCAGTATAAATGGCTTTAGTTAAATTAATGTTTTCGCCAGTGGGTTCAATGGTGTCATCAGTATTTTCAGGTGTCCCTTTATCATCAAAAACACCTAAATTTAAAGTGTAGGAATCTTGGTTTAATAATTGAGAAAGGTTGTTTTCGTTAAGAGTATTTCCGTCTATAGCATAAAAAATATCTCCACGTTCAACACCATTTAAATCCGCGCTTGTGTTGGGAAGTACTAATCTTACAACTCCTATTAATTGTGTGGTGCTGTTAGGTGCCAAAAAGAGACTGAACTCCATACCATTTACTGCTGATGTTCCTTGAAATTGTAGCTCTAGCGCGATATAATCATCAACAATCCAACTAAATCTGTCAACGGTTTGCCTTTCATATATTAAACTTTCAAATAAATCTTCAGGAGATGGGAAAGAGTTGAGGTAATTGGCGTATTCTTCATTTGAGTTAAATCTGTCATCTTCAAGATCAGTAATTTGGGATTTATACAAATAAAAAACGTTCATGCCTTTCCAGACAAAATCACTTATTTCACTAGCAGAAACTAGGTTATCATCGTTATCCTCAAAACAACTTAATGTAGAAAAGCCGATGCACAAGACCAAGATGATGGCTTTAAAATTTTTCATAGCATATTAAATTTCAAAGTTTAGTCATTAAAACCCTAAATTTACTTACAATATTGTACAATAAAAAATAAAATAACTTTTGATGTAACAAAAAAGATTGTGTTTCGTCGTAATATCAAACAGCAATAACTAAGTTGTTTTAACTAAACCAAACCAAGAATGACTCAAGCGGAGTTTTTAAATATTGTAATGCCTTTTAAAGATAAAGTCTTTCGTTTAGCAAAACGGTTGCTGGTATCAACTGAAGAAGCTGAAGATGCAACACAAGAAGTTCTGTTGAAATTATGGAATAACAAAAAGAAGATACAGGACTACAAGAATGTCGAGGCTTTTTCTATGACAATGACCAAGAATTTTTGTTTTGATAAATTAAAATCTAAACAAGCGCAAAACTTGAAAATTGTACATAGTAATTATGAAGACGGAAACACGTCGTTACAAAAGCAAGTTGAGTTAAATGATAGTGTAAACTGGGTATCAAAAATAATAGAAGATTTACCTGAACAACAAAAAATGATTATTCAACTTAGAGATATAGAAGAATATGATTATGATGAGATTGCTAAAATGCTGGATATGAACCAAACAGCAGTTCGAGTAAACTTATCGAGAGCCAGAAAAACAATTAGAGAAAAATTAACTAATACTCATAATTATGGTATTAAATAGCATAGAAAAATTACTAGAAAAGTACGAAAACGGGGAAACATCCCTTAAAGAAGAGCAAGTGTTGAAAAACTATTTTTCCAGCGACACGGTTGCGCCACATTTAGAAATGTATAAACCCATGTTCGACTATTTTTTGGTAAACCAGCAAGAACAATTTACTAAAGACGTTCCATTAAAAACTAAAAAAGTATTTAACTATAAATGGATTTCAGTAGCTGCAGTAGCTGTTCTAATGTTAGGGATTTATTTGAAAGAACCTATAGTTAATTCTTATGAAGAATATGCTTATGGTACTTACAGTGAGCCCGAAAAGGCACTTGACGAAGTAACAAAATCATTAGCAATGATTTCAGAAAGCTTTAACAAAGGTGCTTCAACCGTTGGATATTTGGAAGAAGTTAATAAAGGAACTTCTACACTAGGGTATCTCAACGAAATTGAAAACACAAAAAATATCATTTTTAAAAATTAAACAATCAAAAAACAATGAAGAATTCTAATACATTAAAAACAAGAACAATGAAGAATAAATTAGTAGTATTGGTAATGGCCGTTATGTTATTACCTTTAGCAGGAATGGCACAAGATATTTTTGAAAAGTATAGTGATGATGCCAACGTTACTTACGTAAACATTAAACCAAAAATGTTTCAAATGATTGCCAAAATAGGTATTGATACCGATGATGCCGAAGCACAAGCTTATATGAACATGGTTAAAAGTATCACCAGTTTTAAAACGATTGTAACCGATAATAAGGCAATTGCTACAGATATATCGAAGTGGGTAAAATCTAGATCGAGTTCATTAGAAGAACTTATGGAGGTTAAGGATGATGGTACCAATGTGAATTTTTACGTAAAGGAGGGTAAAGATTCTGACCATGTGAAAGAACTTTTAATATTCGTAAACGGTATTGATAAAGTTATGAAAGAAAGCGTTGAAATCAATGGTCAACAACGTCGCATTGAAACCGTGGTGGTATCCATGACTGGAGATATCGACTTAAATGAAATATCTAAACTTACCTCTAAAATGAATATCCCAGGTGGACAACATTTAGATAAAGATAAAAAGAAAAAGTAAAAAACATCAATCATGCAACGAGCAGTCAAATACATTATTTGCACCTTTTTAGCCACAGTTTTTTTAACAAGCTGTGGCGATGGTGTAAGTTTACAACGTTATTATGTAGACAACCAAGAGTCTAAAAACTTTATTACACAAGATATACCACTTTCAATGGTCGATATTGATAAATCAACTTTTACTGAAGAGCAATTAGAAGCCTATAATTCTGTAAATAAATTAAATTTCTTAGGATATAAATCGAATGAAACTGATTTAGAGAGTTATAATTTAGAGGTTGCGAAAGTAAAAACCATTTTAAAAGACAGTAAGTACAACGATTTGATGGAATTTAGTGATAAAGGAAATAAAATATTTGTTAAATATGTAGGCGATGATGATGAAGCTGATGAGGTAATTGTTTTTGGCAGCTCCGAAGATATGGGCTTTGGTATTGTTAGAATTTTAGGTAACAATATGAATCCAGAAAAAATGATAACATTGATTGATGCTTTTCAAAAAGCAAATGTTGATGAAAATCAAATACAAGACATTATGAATTTCTTTAAGTAATTTATAGTGAATGTTAATATTGAAAAAAGCTTCCTTTTTGGAAGCTTTTGTTATTTTAATTCATCTTGTTTCTCTTGATGTTCTTTTGATTTTGAAGACATATAAAACAAGTTAAAAATAATAGCAAAAAACACTAGTGTAAGAATCGTTAAAACAACAAAATTATCCAGAATACCAAGGATTCCAAAAACAAAAAGACCCGCACCCATTATGCCCGTAGATATCAAAGATTGTTTATTATTTAGCATGAAGTTTAAATTCCTGTATAATTATTAGGAGTAATACGTTTTAATTCTTCTTTTATTGTATTTGAAATCTCTAAAGTATCAATAAAGTTTGAAATAGAATTTTGATTGATTTTTTCGTTAGTTCTAGTAAGTCCTTTTAAAGCTTCATATGGGTTTGGATAGCCTTCACGTCTTAAAATAGTTTGAATGGCCTCTGCAACAACGGCCCAATTGTTTTCTAAATCTTCTGCAAATTTTGGTTCATTCAATAGTAATTTATCAAGACCTTTTAAGGTAGATTTAAACCCAATTAAAGTATGTGCAAACGGTACACCAACGTTTCTTAAAACTGTGCTATCTGTTAAATCTCGTTGTAATCTGGAAACGGGTAATTTAGCTGAAAGGAACTCAAAAACAGCGTTAGCTATTCCTAAATTACCTTCGGAATTTTCAAAATCTATGGGGTTTACTTTGTGAGGCATTGCCGAGCTTCCAACTTCGCCCGCTTTAATTTTTTGTTTGAAATAGTCCATGGATACATAGGTCCAAATATCTCGGTCTAAATCAATAATGATGGTATTAATACGTTTTAAAGTATCAAACAAAGCAGCCATATGGTCGTAATGCTCAATTTGTGTTGTTGGAAAAGAGTGTTGTAGACCCAATTTTTCTTGAACAAATGAACTTCCAAAAGCTTTCCAATCTATACTAGGGTAAGCTACATGATGTGCATTAAAATTACCGGTGGCACCACCAAATTTAGCTGCACTTGGGATATCGTTTAATAAATTAAACTGCTCTTCCAATCGTACAACAAAGACGTCAATTTCTTTACCCAAGCGTGTTGGGGAGGCTGGTTGTCCATGGGTTCTTGCCAACATAGAAATACCTGCCCATTCCTTAGATAAAACTTTAAGTTTGTTTAAGAGAATCAAATATTCAGGCACATAAATATCATTCATGCCTTCTTTAATACTTAAGGGAATGGCAGTATTATTTATATCCTGTGACGTTAATCCAAAGTGAATAAATTCTTTGTATTGGGATAACCCTAATACATCAAATTTTTCTTTTAAAAAATATTCAACAGCTTTTACATCATGGTTGGTGACGCTTTCAATTTTTTTTATAGCCAAAGCGTCTTCTACAGAAAAATCCTTGTAAATAGCTCTTAAACCATCAAAAATGCCAGTATCAACAGATTTAAGTTGTGGTAAAGGTATTTCGCAAAGCGCGATGAAATATTCTATTTCAACTAAAACTCGGTATTTTATTAAAGCCTCTTCAGAAAAATAGCGTGCTAATTCATTAACTTTATTTCTGTAACGTCCATCAATTGGTGAGATGGCATTTAATGCAGACAATGACATATTGGAAATGGTTTTTTAAAGATGCAAAGATAGTTTTTTTAGACGGAAGACTAGGTTACGTAGTGTCGATTTTTACTTTTTATTTTTAGCTTTAATCCTTTTTAAAATATGTTTTGCCCTGGCTTTATAACCGGCACTTTGATTGTAAAAATCTTGCTCAATGATTTGAGCTAACTCTTCATGTATCCAGTAATTACAAGTCCCAAAGAGATAAAGAGTTTCCATGGTATAAACTTTAGCAGCCACCTTTTGGTCACTAATCATCCAATCAAAAGCAGCTTCAACAATTCTTTGCTGTTGTTGGTGAGTTAATAGTTTTTTTATAGGATTTGGTTTTTTTCCGCAATATGTATTGGCAATTAATTGGCACACTTTTGCAACGGGACGTACGGCAGAATCGAAATGTATTTTTTTAAGGTTTTTTGTAAATAATTCCAAATGAGGAATAATATGGTAGATGTGTTGGGTGCAAACAAACTCAAAAACCCATGCAGCACGACACGATACTTTATCATCAGCCATAAATAGAATATCTAAAAGACTAGGAAACAAACTCCTATCATCTAATACCTTATTTGCATATTTCAATCTACTTTCTCTGGAGGCATTCACATGGCTTAATTCTTCATAAAATTCTTCAACCGTCATGATATTTTTGTCTATTTTTAGGCCTCTAAAATTATTCAAAATGAAATTAATAAAAAAGATAATATTTTTCTTAGTGGGTTTGTTTGTAATCGCACAGTTTTTTGGACCAGAAAAGAACGAAGGTAGTTTAACTTCTGTTGAACCTTTTTTGGTAGAAACCAACCCACCTGAGGATGTTAAATTTATTTTGAAAGAAACCTGTTATGATTGCCACAGTGATGTTACTAGATATCCTTGGTATAATAATATTACGCCTGTAAATTATTGGTTAGCTGAGCACATAAAAGATGGTAAAAAGCATTTTAATGTGTCTAATTGGGAAGGAAGCTCCATAAAACGTAAAGACCATAAATTTGAAGAACTTATTGAAATGGTTGAGGAAAAAGAAATGCCTTTGGAGTCATACACTTGGACGCATTCTGAAGCTAATCTTACCGATGCGCAAATAAAATCTGTGGTAGATTGGGCTAAAAATGTACGTACAATGTATGCACTTGCACCAAAACCAGAGTAAATAGTAGTGAATTAGTGGCAAAGAAACTTCTTATCATTGGTTTTGTATGGCCAGAACCCAAAAGTTCTGCCGCTGGAAGTCGGATGATGCAGTTAATTAATGCCTTTATTAATGCTGGATATACTATTACTTTTGCTACGACAACTTCCAAAACCAATAATGCTTTTAATCTGGAATCCATTGGGGTTTCAGAAGTCAATATAGATCTGAATAATTCCAGTTTCGATGATTTTATAAAAGCACTCAACCCAGATATCGTGCTGTTTGACCGTTTCATGACCGAGGAACAATTTGGATGGCGTGTCGCGGAACAATGCCCAAATGCCATACGAATTTTGGATACCGAAGATTTACATGGTTTAAGAAAGGGGAGGCAGAAAGCGTTTAAGGATAATAAACCGTTTGATAGATCTTATTTATTCAACGACACTTCAATAAGGGAAATAGCAAGTATTTACAGGTGTGATTTAAGTTTGATTATTTCAGAAGCTGAAATGGAAATCCTAATAAATCAGTTTAAAGTGGACAAAAGCTTATTGCTATATCTACCTTTTATGTTGGATGAGATCTCTGAGGAAATCATTAAGAATTTGCCAAAATTTAGCCAAAGACAACATTTTATCAGTATCGGAAATTTTCTACATGAACCCAATTTTAATGCGGTTTTATATTTAAAAGAATCAATTTGGCCATTAATTAGAAAGCAATTGCCCAAAGCAGAATTACATATTTACGGAGCTTACACTTCCCAAAAAGTGAATCAGTTGCACGATGAAAGGACGGGTTTTTTAATTAAAGCATTCACTGAGGATGTTAACCTAGTCATGCGACAAGCTAAAATATGTATAGCACCATTACAATTTGGCGCGGGCCTAAAAGGTAAATTGGTAGATGCGATGCAAAACGGAACACCATGTGTTATGAGCACCATAGCATCCGAAGGAATGTTTGGAAACCTGGAATCCAACGGTTTTGTTGAAGATGATCCAAAGGAATTTGCTAATAAGGCTATCCAATTATATCAAGATGATATGCTTTGGAAAGAAAAACAACAAAATGGTTTTGTGATTATCAATAATCGATTTAAAAAGACAGAATTTGAAGCCAAATTTTTAAAAGTAATAACAGAGACAGCTAAACAACTCCACAAAATACGACTCCATAACTTCACAGGGCAAATGTTGCAATACCATGCTTTTCAAAGTACAAAATACATGTCTAAATGGATTGAGGAGAAGAACAAATAATTCTTTAAAAAAAGTTGCTTTAATTTGGGCAGCAAATTATATTAGAGCCCTAATATTTAACTCAAAAAAACCTATGAAAAAACTCTTATTAATGCTATCAGTAGCATTGCTTTCTACATCCTTAAATTTATCTGCCCAAGATTCTGAAACAAGTCAAGAACAAACAGGTACCATTTGTTTTATAAGATCTACAGGCTTTGCGGGTTCGGCTTCGGCTTTTAAAACTTTCATAGACGAAGAATTTGTTTGTAAATTGAATAACAAAAAATATTCTTTTCATGAAGTTTCAGTGGGTCTTCATAGTTGTTCTGTTCAATTTGGAGGAAAAAAATCAAAAGAAAAAGCTGAAAAATTTGAAGTGGACGTAAAACCTGGTGAAATCACTTATGTTCAACTAGTATTTGAAACGGGCGTTTTAATTAATAATGTGTATTGTGAGGAAGTAACTGAGAATACCGCGAAAAACAAAATGGAAGGTCTTAAAGAAGATACTAAATGCCTATAAATAACGAAGCATTTCTATAACTTTTTCAACTCCAACCGTAGCTTTTTCGGCAATAACTGTTAGGTTTTTTTGATTGGATATGTTCGGTTTCGGGTCAATAAAAAAAGTAGGTGTCTTTTGTGGTACGTAATGCATTAAACTCGCTGCAGGATATACTTGCATAGAGGTACCAATAATCATTAAAATATCAGCGGTTTCACAAATTGAAACCGCTTTTTCAATCATAGGCACCTCCTCACCAAACCATACAATGTGTGGGCGTAACTGGTAACCTTTTTTACATACATCGCCAAGAATAATATCCTTTTTCCATTCCACAACATCATGAGCATCAAAGGTGCTTCTAGCCTTAAATAATTCCCCATGTAAATGAACAACATGAGAACTGCCAGCACGTTCGTGTAAATCATCAATGTTTTGAGTGATTATAGTTGTTTTAAATTGGCTTTCTAAGTTAGCCAAATCATAATGCGCCATATTGGGTTTTACGGTTAAAAGTTGGCGACGACGTTGGTTGTAAAAATCCAAAACCAATTGTGGGTTAGCTCTAAACCCCTCTGGAGATGCTACTTGCATCACATCATGGCCCTCCCAAAGGCCATCTTCATCTCTAAAGGTTTTTATGCCACTTTCGGCACTCATGCCGGCGCCTGTAAGTACAACTAGGTGTTTCATTTCATAAATATAATAACTTTAGTATCATTGCGAATTACAATTTTTGTGTTCTGTGCCAATTTTAAACAGAATTTAGATAAAAAGATTATCACCTTACGTTGTACCTCGTTATGACATTTCTTAATTTTGAATTATGATAGATATCAAACTTCTTGAGCACTTAGAAACATATTTAACACCTTCCAGAAAGGAAAAATTTTCAAAGGTTTTATCACAGCGGACAAAACATTTTACAGTAGCCACAGAGGATGTTTACCAATTGCATAATACCAGCGCTGTGATACGTAGTTGTGATGTTTTTGGAATACAAGAGGTAAATATTATTGAAGAGCGTAACACCAAACGTATTGACAGGGAAATAGCTATGGGTGCCCAAAAATGGGTCGATTTAAATAGGTACCATACGGTGAAAAATTGTATAGACGATTTAAAACAAAAAGGCTATCAAATAGTAGCTACAACGCCGCATGTTAATAACTGTGAACTTCATCATTTTGATGTTACTAAAAAAGCCTGTTTTTTCTTTGGGAGGGAAACCGAGGGATTATCAGAAGACGTTTTAAACAATGCTGACTGCTTTTTAAAAATACCTATGGTTGGTTTTACTGAGAGTTTGAATATTTCAGTTTCAGCAGCCATTATTTTACAATATGTTACTACTAAATTGAGACAAACAGATATAGATTGGCATTTATCACAAAACGAAATAAATTGCAAACGTTTAGATTGGTGCAAGAAAACTATAAAAAGTTATGATGAAATTGTAGAGCGATTTTATCAGCCTGAATAGTTAAACAAAAGGATATACAGTTCTATTATTCTTTTAATTAATATTTATAATCGCTTGCTTCTGCCCCTGCTCAAAAGCTTGTATTCCTCATAGCATTCGCTAATGGCATCCAATATTTGTAAATCGTTTGCTGATTGTATAAAACCTTTTGAGTAGTTACATTGATTTACTATTTCGTCCAAATCAACGCGATCCACTTGCAATAAAACGGTAAGCATTTCTCTATCAAAACGTGAAGCTAAAAGATTTCTAATCTCATCATCTTCCTTCATCTTTTTTAGTTTACGCAATTCGTTGGGTTTTTTTCCAAACATGCGGTGAAGAAAATCAGCAGGATTAAATATGGAACCTATAACCTTAGTTAAGCCAGAGGTTTTTCCAGCCTCATAACCTTTACTTGGTAAGCCAGAAATACTGTAACGGTAATTATCGTTAGGTGCAGGAACTTGCTTAATATCTACCTCTAAATAGCCCGTTAGTTTTAATTGATTTACTACTACTTCCTCTAAAGCCAAAGCCAATTCAGTTAATTCTATTTTAGAACTTCCAAACTTTAACCAGTCATTAGTTACCCTAACTTTTATAGATTTAAATCCTAAATAAGAAAAGTGAAGCGTGTCATTTACTTTCGCTGAAATGGCAAATTCACCCTTACTATTGGTAGTGGTTCCAATAACTTGATTAAGGTTAACTATATTAACGCTTTCCAAAGGGGTGTCATCCGAAGAATTTACAACAACCCCCAAAACCTTATCAGCCTCTTGTGTTAACCCAAAAGCAGATACAAATAGCAATATAAAAAGAAGTAGGCTATTCTTCATGTAGTTTCTTTATCAACGCTAATTTTGTTATAAAAGTACTAAACAAAACATCAAAAGACGAATTGTCAGTTTTATTTTGACTTAAAATTAACAAAAAAGTTTAACTATCTTCTTGATCGCCTGGCTACAGTGGGTCTTGAACCTGAATCAGAATGTCTTGATCTATCAGAGTTTGAATCGCCTCCAGAACGTCTTGGTTTAGAATTTCCTTCACTTCGACGTCTATCACCTCTATTACCTGAATCTAATTTTCTATCATCACGTCTTCCTCCACCACGTTTATCGTCACGTCTTCCACCACTTCTTTTTCCGTCGCGTCTTCCACCGCCACCACGGTTTTGGGATTCTTCAACATTTACAAAACGACCTTCATATTTGAAGTCGGTAAAATGCGCCAATACTTTCTCTTTCAGTTCGTTCTCCGTATTGAAAAATGAGAAACTCTCTTTAGTTTCCACTTTAAAAATATCATCTCTACCAAGCTCTAACTGCTCTTTTAAGAAATCCTTAAGCTTCATCCAATCAAAACCGTCTTTGCTACCAACATTTATAAAATATCGTGTAGAATCTGATTTTCCACGACTGTAATCGCGTCCACTTTCTTCTCTATCATTTGAGCTTTCAGAAACATTTAAGTTTTTAGATTTTTGATAGTAGTTGAAGAATCTTGTAAACTCAACCGAGAAGAATTTTTTAATCAATTCATCTTTCGAAGTATCTTCAAATAAGGCGTTAATACTAGTTAAATACTTATCAATTTCGTGATTAATTTCCGTGTTATGGATTTTATTAGCGAGCGACATGAGCTGCACTTCGCAGATTTCCATACCATCTGGAATGTCTTTTTTCTGGAATTGCTGTTTTATGATGCGTTCAATACTTTTAATTTTTCGAACCTCACTTTTTGAAACAATAACCATAGAAATACCTGTTTTTCCAGCACGACCTGTGCGACCTGAACGGTGTGTATAGGTTTCAATTTCGTCTGGTAATTGGTAATTTATTACGTGTGTAATATCATCCACATCAATACCTCTTGCAGCAACATCGGTGGCTACCAACATTTGTATTTGTTGGTTTCTAAAAGATTTCATTACCAAATCCCTTTGGTTTTGACTCAAATCCCCATGTAAAGCACCAGCACTATAGCCATCTTCAATAAGATTTTCGGCTACCTTTTGAGTATCCCGTTTCGTTCTACAGAAAATCACTGAAAATATATCAGGATTTGCATCAGCCAAACGTTTTAAAGCATCATAACGATCTCTAGAATTTACTAAATAATATTCGTGAGAGACATTGCTGGTACTTTCATTTTTATTTCCAACAGTAATTTCCTGCGGATTTTCCATGAATTTTTTAGCAATAACCGATACCTCTTTTGGCATAGTAGCACTAAACAACCAGGTGCATTTATCTTCTGGAGTGTTCGATAAAATATCGGTAATATCCTCATAAAACCCCATATTTAACATTTCATCAGCTTCATCTAAAACAGCATATTCAATTTTTGAAATATCAACTAAACGTCTGCTAATCATGTCTTTAATTCTTCCAGGAGTGGCTACTATAATTTGAGCACCTTTTTTAACATCTCTAGCTTGGTCTGTAATGCTAGAGCCACCGTAAACGGCCACCACATTAAGTCCTTTACAATATTTTCCATACAATTTCATTTCGTTGGTAATTTGTAAACATAGTTCTCTGGTTGGCGATAAAATTAAACCTTGAGTGGTTCTGCTATCAATATTAATTTTTTGTAGCATGGGGAAGCCAAAAGCGGCTGTTTTTCCAGTTCCTGTTTGTGCTAACGCCACCAAATCGGTTTCGTTGTTCAATAAAATAGGGATGGCTTTGTCTTGTACTTCGCTTGGTTTTGTAAAACCTAAATCGGTAATGGCGTGTAATAAGTCTTCATTAAGACCTAAATCTTGGAATGTGTTCATTCTTTTGTTAAATGTATGCGATTTGTTATGCGGTGTTACATAAGAAGCGAATCGACATACTTAAACCTAACCTTCTAGTAACACATCCTCACCCTGAGGAATCTAAACCCAATATTTTTTTGGGTTTCAAGCGGCAAAGATACACTAATATTTCGGATAAATGTTTTTTGGCTTATCATTTATGTTTTGACGATTATTAGGGCGTTTTAATTCGCTTTTACTTCTAAATTTTTTATAAAAAATAAGCAAAAAAGGATTTTGTAAAGGCCGTTCAATGGTTGAAGTACATATCAAAAAAATTAATAGGTCTAATTAGTTATTTTTTCTTTTAAATGGGTGTGTTTAGGGATCAGTCGATACGAAGTCTATCGTGAAGTATTACATACTAGTGCTGTAGTATTGAGGTTTTATTTACTTATGCTTTTTTATATAAATTTTATTATCGTCTAATAATCTTGAGTAAGATTCTAAAAGAGTCTGCTCACCATCAATCACATCTGCCAACAAATGGTAGAATTTTATTTTTCCTTCATCATTTCTTTCGTTAAGATTATCATAAACAAAATCTGCTAAACGTTTTATTTTATCAGAGAGAATATCAGTTTGAGATTCAATATCCAATAATTGAGAAATAATTTGAAATTCTAAAAGTTCAGCCTTGTTTGAAATAAAAAATCTTAGACTCACATTTTTTATGGATGCAACTTGAAAACCTCCTGAACTTGTTATTAGTTCGCTAAGTGTATACTCATTGCTACCAATGTGATTGTCAATTATTTCATAAAGTTTTATATGTCTGTTCAATACACTATCTACCTCTGTTTGACTTAATTTAATTTCATTTTCTATAGCCAATAGTGTCTTTTCGATATACTTCTGGTTGTCTACATTTTCCTTATAATTACTTATCGAAACGGCAATTAATATACCAATTGCAACAATTACAATTTCCTGTAAAATGTATATGATTTTCTTTTTCTTTTTCTTTTCCATTTAACGGCATATTTTTATGGACAACTACTTGATAATAAAATCATTTTAATGCTTTACAAGCGATGTTAAACGAAGATATATGAAATTTTTTTCAAAGTCAAATTCCAACTAAAACTAAAAACACGATAGGTAATTTTCCCTAGTCATGAGATAATTTAAAAACTCAAATTATTTAGACAATTAGATTACAATAATGGAATGAATTTATCTAATATAGGATTTCTATTGTCTTTATTCCAAATAGCATAAAGTGTGGTTCTCTGCTTTATTTTGTGTAATTCTATAAATTTTAAATTTGAATTGTTTTCGTTTATTAATGATTTTGGAACAATAGAAACACCAAAGTTATTTTCAACCAATTTATATATAGAACCTGCGTGAATAGTATTGTGAGATATAATGGGTGTAAAGCCATGATCATCAAAAATGGTCATAACTTTTTCATAGTAGGAGGCACTATATTCAGGGTCAAACAAGATAAAATGTTCGTCTTTAAGTTGTGTTAGTTTTTTATAATTTGAGGCATCAATAGAATGATTTTTTGGCAACACCAAACAAAACGGTTCTTTCAATATGGGAAGGCTACTTAAACCTCTCGGGATTCGTTCCAGCCTAACAAATCCAATATCTATTTCTTGAGAAAGTAGCCCTTCAATTTGTTTGTTGTTATCCATTTCTTTTAAACTGAATAATATATTCGGATGGTCTTTAGTGAATTTTAGTAGCAAGTTTGGAATAATTTTTTGCATGGCAGAACCAACGTATCCAAAGTTTAATTTGCCATCATTCCCGTCTTCCAACAATTTCGCGTGATTTATAATGGCCTCTAGATTCTTAAGGGTTTTTGATAATTCTTCCTTTAAATACAAACCAGTATGCGTCAATTTCACTTGCCTGTTATGTCTATCAAAAAGTTTCAAACCCAGAGAATCTTCTAATTCTTTAATCTGCCTGCTCAATCCAGGTTGTGAAATAAAAAGTTTTTCAGCCGCTTTTCTAAAGTGTAATTCATTGGCAACCGCTAAAAAATATTTGAGATGCCGAAGCTCTAATTGATAACTCATAATTATTAATTATTAAAATTAATAGTCTTATTAAGCATCAAATTTATCGATAATTTTGTATTAATTAAATTAAAAATCACATAATTCTTTTTAGAAATGTTCGCATACGGCATTGATAAACTTACAGCTGATAAAACAATGGCTATTGCTCAAGGGAACTTAAAAGCAATACTTTCAGATTATGCCATAAACAAGATTAATGACTGTAGACATAAAGTTGAGGTTATGGCAAACTCAAAAAAGGCTGTTTATGGCATCAATACAGGCTTTGGACCGCTGTGCGACGTTAAAATTTCGCCAGAAGAAACCAGTTTACTTCAAAAAAACCTATTAATTACCCATGCTGTTGGTGTTGGAAATCCTATTGATAAAGAATTATCAAAAATTATGTTGATTTGTAAAGTTCACGCATTAGGCCGTGGATTTTCGGGAATTCGATTAGAGGTTATAGAGCGTATTATTTATTTTATTGAAAACGATTTATTACCCGTAGTTCCAGAACAAGGTTCGGTAGGTGCTTCGGGAGATTTAGCACCGTTATCGCATTTGTTTTTGCCATTAATTGGTGAAGGCGAATTTTGGATTGCCAACGAGATTGTTCCGGCCATGCAAGTTTTAAAAGCTCATAATTTAGAGCCTATCGAATTGGCTGCTAAAGAAGGTTTGGCCTTAATAAATGGTACACAATTTATTTTAGCCCATGCCATTATTGGGTTACGAAAAATGGAATATCTGCTAGATTTAGCCGATGTTGCTGGTGCCATGAGTTTAGAGGGCTACCAAGGAAGCGAATCGCCTTTTAAAGAATTACTGCATAGTATTCGTCCATTTCAAGGCAATTTAGTGGTTGCAGAACGTATGCGTATGTTGTTTAAAAATTCTAATAATATTAAATCACATGAAAATTGCGAGCGTGTTCAAGATCCATATTCTATGCGTTGTATTCCGCAAGTTCATGGTGCTTCAAGAAACGCTTATTATCACTTAAATGATTTAGCAGAAATTGAAATGAACTCGGTTACTGATAACCCGATTGTTTTAAGTGAAACCGAAGCTATTTCTGGTGGTAATTTTCATGGTCAACCCCTAGCGATGGTATTAGATTATGCAGCTTTAGCATCATCTGAATTAGGAAATATTTCAGACAGACGTTGTTATTTGTTGCTAGAAGGTAAATTTGGATTACCACGTTTACTCACTGCTAGTGGTGGTTTAAATTCTGGATTTATGATTCCGCAATACACCACAGCGGCTTTGGTTACCGAAAACAAATCTTTATGTTTTCCTGCTTCAGCCGATAGTATTCCAACCTCATTAGGGCAAGAAGACCATGTGTCTATGGGAAGTATTTCTGGTCGTAAATTCAACCAAATCCTAGGAAATATCGAAAAAATATTAGCCATAGAACTCATGTATGCGGCTCAGGCAATGGAATTTAGAAGACCTAACACATTTTCGGAAATATTAGAGAAAAACTTCAGTATTATTAGAAGTAAAGTACCGAAATTGGAAGAAGATCGTATTCTTAAAGATGATATTAATGCGATGATAAATTTAGTTAGAAATAGAGCATTCATTGTAAAATAGAAAGATTATGACGTTTAAAGAAGAAATTTTACAAGGTATTCCTAATACATTACCTGCAAAATACGAATATCCTACGGGTGTTAACAGAGCACCAAAACGTAAAGATATTTTATCGAAAGAAGAGAAACAATTGGCTATTCGAAATGCGTTGCGTTATTTCCCAAAAGATTGGCACGCAGAAATAGCACAGGAATTCGCTCAAGAACTTCAGGATTTCGGCCGTATTTATATGTATCGATTCAAGCCATCATACAAAATATTTGCTAGAGATATTCAAGACTATCCGGCAAAATGTACGCAAGCAGCAGCCATTATGCTCATGATTCAGAATAATTTAGATCCTGCAGTGGCTCAACACCCCGAAGAATTAATTACTTACGGTGGTAATGGTGCGGTGTTTCAAAACTGGGCACAATACCTGCTAACCATGCAGTATTTAGCAAACATGACAGAAGAGCAAACGCTTCATATGTATTCTGGTCACCCGATGGGATTATTTCCGTCTTCTAAAAATGCGCCAAGAGTTGTTGTTACGAATGGTATGATGATTCCTAATTACTCCAAACCAGACGATTGGGAAAAATTCAACGCACTTGGGGTTACGCAATACGGACAAATGACAGCGGGTTCCTTTATGTATATTGGTCCGCAAGGCATCGTTCACGGTACGACAATCACCGTTATGAATGCTTTCAGAAAAAAATTACCTAAAAACGAAACGCCGGCAGGCAAAATATTTTTAACCGCTGGTTTAGGTGGCATGAGTGGCGCTCAAACTAAGGCAGGAAATATTGCAGGTTGTATTACCATTTGTGCAGAGGTAAACGATAAAGCCGCAACAAAACGACATGAGCAAGGTTGGGTAGATGTTTTAATTGATAATTTAGACGATTTAGTTGCCAGAGTTAAAAAGGCACAAGCAAATAGCGAAATAGTTTCCATAGCTTTTATTGGCAATGTGGTAGATGTTTGGGAACGTTTTTATGATGAAAACATTTTTATTTATGTAGGTTCCGACCAAACTTCGCTTCATATTCCATGGACAGGTGGTTATTATCCAGTTGGCATATCTTATGACGAGTCTAACCGATTAATACGTGAAGAGCCTTTATTATTTAAAGAAAAAGTACAGGCTTCGTTACGCAGACACGCCGAGGCAATTAATAAACATGTTGCTCGCGGCACGTATTTCTTCGATTATGGTAATGCTTTTTTACTAGAAGCATCGCGTGCAGGAGCCGATGTGATGGCAGAGAATAACATCGATTTTAAATATGCATCGTATGTTCAAGATATTTTGGGACCGATGTGTTTCGATTATGGTTTCGGACCTTTCCGTTGGGTTTGTGCTTCCGGGAAACCAGAAGATTTAGATAAAACAGATGAAATTGCCATGCATGTTCTTCAAGACATAATGAAAGATGCTCCAGAGGAAATTCAGTTGCAAATGCAAGATAATATTACTTGGATTAAAGATGCCAAGAAAAATAAGATGGTAGTTGGCTCGCAAGCGCGTATCTTGTATGCCGATGCCGAAGGGCGGGCTAAAATAGCCGAAGCTTTTAATAAGGCTGTGGCTGCTCGTATAATCGGTCCTGTAGTATTAGGACGCGACCATCATGATGTAAGCGGAACCGATTCTCCGTATCGCGAAACTTCTAACATTTACGATGGTAGTAAATTTACCGCCGATATGGCCATTCACAATGTTATTGGCGATAGTTTTAGAGGGGCTACTTGGGTGTCTATTCACAATGGTGGCGGCGTAGGCTGGGGCGAAGTTATGAACGGTGGTTTCGGGATGTTGCTCGATGGTACTAAAGAAGCCGATGAACGTTTAAAAAACATGTTGTTTTTTGATGTAAATAACGGTATTGCGCGCAGAAGTTGGGCAAGAAACGATGAAGCCTTATTCGCTATAAAACGAGAAATGGCACGCACACCAAATTTAAAAGTAACTTTGCCTATCTTAGTAGACAATAAACTACTGGAAAACTTATTTTAATGCGAATCTTATTTAAAAACATTAAAGAATTATTGCAAGTAAGAGACAAAAACGTATCGTTTGTTTCGGGTGAAGCCATGAAAACACTGCCAACCATTAAAAATGCTTTTTTAGTAGTTGAAGATGGCTTGATATCCGATTTTGGCATTATGGAAAACTGTCCACAAGAAGATTTTTCAGAAGTTATTAATGTTGCAGGAAAAATGATGTTACCTTCATGGTGCGATTCGCATACACATTTGGTGTATGCAGGAAACCGTGAAAGTGAGTTTGTAGATAAGATAAAAGGCTTAAGCTATCAAGAAATTGCAGAAAAAGGTGGAGGTATTTTAAATTCTGCAAAGACCCTTCAAGAAACTACCGAAGATGCTTTGTATGAACAAAGTAAAACACGTTTGGAAGCAGTTATGCGAATGGGTACGGGCGCCATCGAAATAAAAACGGGTTATGGTCTCACTTTGGAGTCCGAATTGAAAATGCTTCGCGTTATCAAACGGCTAAAACAGAATTATCCAATTCCCATCAAAGCTACGTTTTTAGGGGCCCATGCGGTTCCTTCAGAATTTAAAAACAATAAACATGGTTATGTTAGGCATCTTATTAAAAATATGCTACCCGAAATAGCTCAGTCTAATCTAGCCGACTACATCGATGTGTTTTGCGAGAAGGACTATTTCTCAGTGGAGGATATGAAACATATTTTACATGCCGGTAAACAATATGGTTTAAAGCCTAAAATCCATGTAAACCAGTTTCATTCCATTGGTGGGGTTAAAGTTGGTGTTGATTTTAATGCGCTTTCTGTTGATCATTTAGAAGAAATGACAGAGGCAGATATTCAATCGTTGAAAAATACCAAAACCATGCCCGTAGCTTTACCAGGATGTTCCTTTTTTTTAGGGATTCCTTATACACCAGCCAGAAAAATGATAGATGCTGGCTTACCCTTAGCATTAGCAACCGATTATAATCCTGGGTCGTCACCTTCGGGTAACATGAATTTTGTAATATCTACAGCGTGTATTAAAATGAAATTATCACCCGAAGAGGCTATAAATGCGGCGACCATTAATGGGGCTTATGCTATGGGTTTAGAAACCCAAGTAGGCACTATCACTAAAGGGAAATTGGCAAATTTGATAGTCACCAAACCCATTAATTCGTATGGGTTTTTACCATATTCGTTTGGTGAATCACAAGTAGAAAGGGTTTATATTAAAGGACAAGAATTTACTTTCTCAAATTCTTAATTCGCTCTAAAAGTGTTGGATGGGAATAATGCATAAACACATAAGCAGGATGTGGTGTTAAATTGCTCAAGCTATTCTTAGAAAGTTTTTTTAGGGAAGTAATTAAAGGTTCTCCCTTGTAGGTTTTTTTAGCATAATCATCAGCTTGATATTCAAATGTTCTTGAAAACCAATTCATGATTAAACCTGTAATTTCGGAAATAGGTGAATACAATAACATAAACGCAATGAGTCCGATATGAAAACTAGGTATGTCAACACCCAAGGCACTCGACAATACAGGATTTGCAATAAATAAGGATAAAATATACAGCGTTAAACCTGTTAGAATAATGGATGCAAATAGATTAAAAATAATATGTTTCTTCTTGTAATGTCCTACTTCATGCGCTAACACTGCTACGATTTCTTCTTCTTCTAAATCGTTAATTAGCGTATCGTATAGCGTGACGCGTTTCTCACTTCCAAAACCTGAAAAATACGCATTAGCTTTGGTGCTTCGTTTAGAGCCATCAATCACGAAAATTTTGTCGAGTTTAAAACCAACCGTGCTGGCATAATCTGATATTTTATCGCGTAAACTGCCTGTTTCAAGTGGTGTTTGTTTATTAAATAAGGGAACAATAAGTTTAGAATAAAACATATTCATAAACAAGGTAAAAACGGCCACTAGACCCCATGCATACAACCAAAAATTCTTACCAGCGAATTGATAAAACCAAATGATTAAAGCCAAAATACCGCCACCAACAACAGCCATCATGAGCCAACTTTTAAATTTATCTAAGAAAAAAGTTTTAACGGTAGTTCTATTAAATCCGAATTTTTCTTCAATAACAAAGGTGCTGTAATAAGAAAAAGGTGTGGTTAATATATCGCTTGAAAACATGATGATTCCAAAGAAAATAAGCGCAATAACAATAGGGTTTTCAGAATAACTGCGGGCTAAAGCATCAACAAAAGCAAATCCGTCGAAAAACAGAAATCCTAAAGTTAAAACCAAAGAAAAGGTTGAGGTTATAATTCCGAATTTGTAATTAGTCGCTTTGTAGTTTTGTGATTTTTTATATTCAATTTCATCATAAACATCTTGTAAATCTTCCGGGAGTTTATCCTTAAAATGTTTGGCGTTTAAAGCATCTAAAATTTTGTCGACCAAAAAATTGATTATTATGATGGCTATGATGATGTAAAATAGGGTAGTGGATGTCATATTTTTATTTAAAATTACGCTGCCTTCTAGCTTCAAAAATAAGAATTCCGGAGGCAACCGAAACATTCATGGAGTCGATGTCTCCTTGCATAGGAATGATAATATTTTGTGTTGAACTTTTTAACCAGTCATCACTTAATCCTGTGGCCTCAGTACCAACCACGATGGCGGTTGGTTTTTTGAAATCTTGGGTGTGATAGTTAACTGAAGCTTGTAAAGCCGCACAATATATGTTAATATTTTTAGATTTTAAAAAGGCAATGATATCAGAAGTTGAACCCGTTGCTATTTGGTTGGTAAATACACAACCTACACTAGAGCGAATAATGTTGGGATTGTATAAATCGGTTTTTGGGTTTGCTATGATAACAGCTTCAACATTAGCTGCGTCGGCGGTTCTAAGAATGGCTCCAATATTTCCTGGTTTTTCTGGCGCTTCGGCTACTAAAATCAAAGGGTTTTGAGTACTCAATTTTAAATCTTCAATGGCGTGATTTTTACTTTTGGCGATGGCTAGAACACCTTCGGTGGTATCGCGATAGGCTAATTTTTCATAAATATCTTTTGAAATTTCAATGGTGTTAAGTTGTTGAGCTTTTAGGTTGTTAAGTTGTTCTTGTGAAAAAAATTCTGGATAAAACAAAATAGTTTCTATTTCGTAGTTACCTTTTACCGCAAGCGATATTTCGCGCACCCCTTCAATCAGAAATGTGCCCGATTTTCTGCGCTCACGCGATTTGTCCTTTAACTGAACCAGTTGTTTAATAAACGGGTTTTGTAAACTGAAAATTTGTTTTAGCATATCAGAATGAACAAAAGTAGTTTAAATCGCTTTATAATTTAGTGTTCTCAAAATAATTTGCTATTAGAGCCACCACATAACTATAACTCTCCATACCTTTATTTTGTTTATTGGCTTTTAAGAAGTTGCTGTAGAATAGTTTAAAGTAAGGTTCTGCAGGGTTTTGATGGGCCTCCCAAAACAGCCTAACTTCCTCGTAGTTTTTTAAAATACCAATATTGACATCCGCAACCATATCTTCAAAAAGACATGCGTCTCGGTTGTAAATTTCATTTAAGCAGAAGCGCAGTGCAAATGCATAACCCGTGTAATTAAAATATAAGTTATCATGTTTTATGGCTGCCAAACAGCCAATAAAATTGGCTTCATTTTCTGCGGCATATCCCAACTGGTGTGCAATTTCATGTAAAGCCGTTGTTGGAAATTTATATGATGGAATCAATCCGTCAACTTGTGCTTCATTGGTTAAAGGGTTTAAATAACCACTAAATCCCATATAGGTAAGAGGGTAACTGAACAATGATTTTTTAATGCTTTTTGGATGGTATTCCAAATGAGGAAATATATCTTTTAAATTTTGATAACCCAAGGGTGCGAGATCTAAAATCTCACTTTTAGTATAGGGCATTTTAACTTTTAAAGTATCATTTTTTGTTATTTCTAGGTGCAAATTGTTGGATTTTTGGATCAGTTTTTCTGTTACTGAAACAAGTTGCTCTGAGGTATAATCGGCGTTTAAATTCAAGTTTTTGTGTAACGGTAAGCGGTAGTAGTTCAAGCCCCACAGCACATGAAATGCAAAATAAATTACCGATACTGCTGCTAAAATATCAATAAACCAACGTTTGGTGTCTTTACGAAGTCTTTTACGGTTTCTATAAAGCCAATTAATAATATAAACAATGGAAAAGGCATAAACCAAATCTCCAAATGAAAAGGGAAGCCAACCCAAAGTAAATCTGAAGATTTTTGAAGTGAATTGATAAAAACCGTTACTGTAATATTGCTCAATAAAATCTGGGAAGTGTGATAGTAATTTTATAATTAAATATTGCGGAATTAATGATAGTGCAAGTATGGATTTTTTTGTTTTCAGCATATCCAAAAATAAGGAAATGTTTATAATTCCTGTTTAGAATAACTACCTTTGCATAACATTATTTTTTAATATTATGAATTCTGAAATAAGACTACTAAAGCCACAAGCACTCTGGAATAAATTTGCCGATTTAAACGCTGTTCCTCGTCCTTCAAAAAAAGAGGAACGGGTGATTGCCTTTATAAAAGATTTTGGTAAAAGCCTTGGTTTGGAAACCGTTGAGGATGAAGTTGGAAATGTCATCATTAAAAAACCTGCAACAGTAGGAATGGAAAACAGAACTACCATCGTGATGCAATCGCATCTGGATATGGTACACCAAAAAAACAATGATACTGTATTTGATTTTGACAGTCAAGGTATCGAAATGTATGTTCAAGGCGATTGGGTTAAAGCAGAAGGAACGACTTTGGGTGCCGATAATGGCTTAGGGGTTGCAACCATTATGGCGATTTTAGAAAGCACCGATATACCACATCCAGCTATTGAAGCCTTATTTACTATTGACGAAGAAACAGGTATGACGGGAGCCATGGGTTTAAAAGAAGGTTTGCTTTCAGGGGGTATTTTATTGAATTTAGATACTGAAGAGGATGACGAAATTGGTGTGGGTTGTGCCGGTGGCATTGATATAACAGCCAAACGAACCTATGAAGAAGACGCGACACCCGAGTTTAAGATTGGGTATAAAATAGTTGTAAAAGGTTTGCAAGGCGGACATTCTGGGATGCAAATACACGAGGGGTTAGGTAATGCCAACAAAATAATGAACCGTTTGTTGTTTGATGGTTTTGAAAAGTTTGGTTTGCGAATTTCTGAAATTGATGGGGGTAGTTTACGTAATGCCATTCCACGTGAAAGTTATGCTGTGGTCGTCATTGATGCTATTCATGAAGAAGTTTTTAATAAAGAAATGGAGGCTTTGGCAAAAACAATTAAAACGGAATTGAAAACCATGGAACCCGATTTAAAAATAGAGGTTTCTAAAGTAAATACCCCAAAGAAAATAATGGAATTAGGAGTACAGGAAGGATTGACTCGTGCTATCTATGCTGCCCAAAATGGTGTTTATAGAATGAGTGCTGATATTCCTGATTTGGTAGAAACCTCAAATAATATTGCCAAGGTTGTGGTTAAGGATGGGCATATTCACATTGGTTGTTTAACTCGCTCATCAGTAGAGAGTTCTAAAATGGATTTAGCCAATACGTTGAGAGCAACTTTTGAATTAACGGGTTGTGAGGTTGATTTTAGTGGAGATTATCCGGGATGGACTCCCAATATGGACTCACCCATTTTAAAGGTTATGACACAGCTTTATGAGGATTTGAATGGTGAAAAACCAAAAGTGGCGGCGTGTCATGCAGGTTTAGAATGTGGAATCCTTGGGAAAAACTACCCCAATATGGATATGATTAGTTTCGGGCCAAACATTAAAGGTGCGCATTCGCCCGATGAACGTGCACAAATTTCATCTGTTCAAAAATATTGGAAATTTGTTTTAGCGATTTTGAAGAATATTCCAGAAAAGTGATTTTTTAAGGGGCGTTTTAGGGTTTTGTATATGCATGTTCCTTGGTTGGTAACTAATTTAGCAACAAATACTTTCCAGAGAAAATTCCGAAAGAATTTTCATGTTAAGCACTAGCGATAGCAATTACATATGTACGGAATGGTAACTTCGTAATCATTATTTTTCATCTATTATTTGCAATGATTATGCTTGGGTAAAATTTCTCTAATTGCCTTTTTAGAGCTTCAATTCGATTTATTGTTATTTTGATTCTCTGTACGAAAGGTGCACTGCTACCTCTAGAACTATGAATAATATTTGCAAATTTTAAATCATAAAGAAGTTGATGATAATCTACTTTACTTTCTGTTTTCCTACCAGTAATTATGTTATTGAAATTTTCGGTCGCATAATTCTCAATTAAATAAGGTTGAAGTAATTTGTGATAATTATCATCATTCTGTCTGTAATAATCCATAAGTGTGGTATACATATTATTTAGAGAAAGCATATCATTTATTAATGTGGGCGATTTTTTGAATTGAAAACTTTCCAAAGATAGTATTCTTTGAAACTTACTTTGCTTCAGTTTAAAGTTACTAAATGCTATTACATAAATTAATGTACTATCAAATTCTCTATTGGTAAGTTTTACATTCTCTGATTCAATTAATGATATGACTTCTGATATTTTTTTATCTCTGTTTTCCCATAATTCTAACTGATTTTTAACCGAAATTTGGTTTTCATTAAGTTCTATATATAATTCCTTTGCAATACTGATTTCTTTTTCATTATTTTTTTGATTTTCATTCCAATTATTAATCTGAAGCGCAATTAATATACCAATTACTACAAGAATAATTTCTCCTATTGCATATATAAGATACTTACTGAATTTATTTTCAGAGAGCAGCTTTTGTCTAATTTTTCTAAAGAACTTTATCATTGATTATTGGTTATTTGTAATGAAGCACAATGAAATGATATGGATTATTTAATTGTTTTTATCTGCAATGAAACGAAGGTAGCTGAATTTTTTGATAAAGACAAAGTCCAATAATTAGATATTAGTATTGCTTTAATTTAAATGGTGATTTTTGAACTTTTTAATAAATTAAAATCATTTTTTTGAGGTAATTTTTGAAAAAATCTTGGAGACTATTAAAAAAAATAAGCTTTTCATCGTATTTTTAAGTATTTCGTCTTATATTTAACACGTTTTATCTAATTCTTTAACATTAACTGCCTATGAACCTACACGCCATAATTAAAAAGCCGTTTCTTTTAATAGCCATTTGCTTAATGGTAGCTTTCAGTGTGATTAAGGTGGCTGCTCCCCAAGCGCAAGAAATGATGGTGTCGAATGTTGAAATAAAAACGAAGCTTGTGGACCCTAATGTTACAAAGGCATATAAGTTAAACCAACAGAAATTGCAAGAAGCTTTGACTGCTTATTTCCAAAAAGCCATAGCTTCCGGAGATATTGTAGGTGCAGGTGTAAGTATTGTTAAAGAAGATTCTATACTAATAGCCGAAGGCTTTGGTAAAAGAAGTTTTACTTTAAATAAAACGGTCAATAGCGAAACGGTATTTCGGTTAGGGTCATTATCCAAAGGATTTGCGGGTGTTTTGGCAGCTAAACTGAAAAATGAAGGTTTTTTTAATTGGACCGATAAGGTAAATAGCTATGTGTCTGATTTTAAATTAGGCGACAGTACGAATACCAATAACATTACATTAGCTCATATTTTATCACAAACCTCTGGAGCGCCTTATCACAGCTATACCAATTTGGTAGAAGCTGGATTATCACTATCGGAAATTGCAAAGCGTTTTAAAACGCTTAAACCGGTTGGAAAACCAGGAGAAATTTACAGTTATCAAAATGCCATGTTTGCACTTAGTGGTGAAATTATGGAAATGGCAACCAACAAGGATATTAGGACCTTGTTGAATGATAATTTCTTTAAACCATTGGGCATGACTGGCGTTTCAATGGATTACAATTCCTTGGAGAGTAGTGATAATATTGCCTTGCCTCATTCAAAAAGTAGATATGGTTGGAGACCCTTAAAGTTAAATCATAATTACTACAACGCTATTGCTGCAGGTGGTATCAATGCTAGTGCGCTAGATATGGCCAAATGGATGCAACTTTTGTTAGGTCATCGTTCCGAAATTATTGATTATTCTGTTTTAAATGAAGCATTTAGTCCATCAGTAAAAGTGAAGGAGCATAACAAATATTATCAGCGTTGGCCAGGACATTTAAGTTCCTATTATGGTTTTGGTTGGAGAATTCATAAGTTTAAAGAAAAAAGCACCCTTAAAACAATGGTTCATCATGGAGGTAGTGTTAACAGTTATCGAAATGAAATTGCTGTGTACCCTGATGATGATTTAGGTATTTGTGTTCTATTGAATAGCAATTCAAAAATTTCGCAAACGGTTATACCGGATCTTTATAAAATTGTAAATGATATTTTTGTGAATGATATAGAGGATGCTGCCAATCCGAAAAAGCAAATCACTTCGGTGCGTGACGAAGTTTTATAGTTTCAAGGCACTGGATCATACCCAGAATCTCCCCAAGGATGGCAACTTAAAATACGCTTTATGGCCAACCAACCACCTTTAAATAATCCATGTTTTTGTAATGCCTCTTTGGAGTAGTTAGAACAGGTGGGTTGATATCTACAGGTTGCAGGGGTTATGGGAGATATAAGCGTTTGATATACTTTTATCAAGAACAAAAACGGTGCGATCAGAAGATTTTTCAATTTATTTTTATGCGTTAATTGTTGAGTTAAATAAAAGGTAAAGCAACACAACAACGAACGACTGAACTTCTTATTAATTCAAAGAAAATGTGGTGCCTTCCTTTCCATCTTTAAGTTGGATTCCAACTTCCGACAGTTCATCACGAATTTTATCTGATAACTCAAAATCTTTATTAGCTCTAGCTTCTTGACGTAATTTAATCAATAAATCTACGGCACCAGATAGTTTATCGGCTCCTGTTTCTTTTTTAGTAGAATTTTCTAAACCTAAAATATCAAAAACAAAGGCGTTGATAGTACTTTTTAAAGTTGCTAAATCTTGAGTATTTAATGTTTCGGTACCTTCTTTTAACTGGTTAATATATTTAACGGCTTCAAATAAGTGCGCTATGAGTATAGGCGTATTAAAATCATCATTCATCGCATCATAGCACTTTTGTTTCCAAATGCTGATGTCTATCGAAGATGTTTCAGAAGCGCGGATACCCTCCAAACTGTTAATGGCATCCATTAATCTGTAAAAGCCTTTTTCACTGGATAATAAGCCTTCATTGGTAAAATCTAAAACACTCCTGTAATGTGCTTGCAACATAAAAAAACGTGCAACACTGGGCTCAAACGATTTACTAATATTGGTATTGTTTCCTGTAAAAATTTCACCGGGTAAAATATAGTTACCTGTTGATTTAGCCATTTTCTTACCGTTCATAATTAACATATTGGCATGCATCCAATAGTTTACAGGTGTTTGCCCTTTGGCAGCTTCGTTCTGTGCAATTTCACATTCGTGGTGCGGAAATTTTAAATCCATTCCTCCACCATGAATATCAAAATGTTCACCTAAATATTTCGTGCTCATAGCGGTACATTCTAAGTGCCAACCAGGGAAACCATCACTCCATGGCGATGGCCAACGCATAATGTGTTGCGGTTCGGCGCGTTTCCAAAGTGCAAAATCTTGTGGATTTTTTTTATCACTTTGTCCGTCTAACTCACGAGTATTGTGTATTAAATCTTCTAGTTTACGTTTACTTAGTTTTCCGTAATCATGTGTTTCGTTAAACTTGTGAACATCAAAATATACCGAGCCATTTATTTCGTAGGCAAACCCATTATCAATAATGGTTTTTATGAGTTCAATTTGCTCTATGATATGACCTGTAGCTGTAGGCTCTATACTTGGTGGTAAAAAATTGAACGTGTTTAAAATATTATGAAAATCAACGGTGTAACGTTGTACCACCTCCATAGGTTCAATTTCTTCTAAACGGGCCTTTTTAGCAATGCGATCTTCACCTACATCAGCATCATTTTCGAGATGACCTGCATCGGTAATATTACGCACATAACGTACTTTATAGCCCAAATGCTTTAGATATCTAAAAATGACATCAAAGGACATGAAAGTTCTTACGTTACCCAAATGCACGTTGCTGTAAACCGTTGGTCCGCAAACATACATACCTACATAGCCATCATTTATAGGTTTGAAAGTTTCTTTATTACCACTAAGAGAATTGTATATTTGAATATGTTGATTTTGGTAAAGTTGCATTCGATTGGTTGATTATGGAATGATTGACTTAAAATTTGGTGTCTAATTTAATATAATCTAAAAACTCCCTTCTTACTGTTTTATCCTTAAATTTTCCTCCAAATTCTGAAGTGACTGTACTGCTTTCTATATCTCTAATACCTCTGGAATTCACACATAAATGTTTGGCGTCAATCACACACGCTACATCTTGAGTGTTCAACACATCTTGAAGTTCTTTTACTATCTGAATGGTTAAACGCTCTTGTACTTGCGGACGTTTAGCGTAATAATCAACAATACGATTCATTTTGGATAGACCTACCACGGTTCCATTTGAAATATAAGCAACATGCGCTTTACCCACTATTGGTAATAAATGATGTTCGCAAGTTGAGTACACTGTAATGTTTTTTTCAACTAACATTTCACCATACTTATATTTGTTTTCAAAAGTGGATGCACTTGGTTTTTTATTTGGGTCTAAACCACCAAAAATTTCTTTTACAAACATTTTTGCAACGCGATTTGGAGTCCCATTTAAACTATCATCAGTCAAATCAAGACCTAGGGTCTCCATAATATGGCGCACATCATCTTTAATAATTTCAATTTTTTCTTCATTTGAAAGTTTAAAGGCATCCAAACGAAGCGGTGTATTTGATGAAGTTCCAATATGGTCTTCTCCTAATGAGTCATATCCTTCTATATTATTGTCAATTTTCATCTGGTAAAAAGTGGTGTTATAGGTTTGCAAAGATAAACAATTCCGTTTTGTTATGTTTTATCTTAACAAACAATTATATGACAGTTTAGTCTTAATATCCAATGAATTATTACATAAAAAGCAAAAAAGCTTGAACTTTAAAAGTTCAAGCTTTTGTTGTAATGATTATGAATATTTTAAATATTGAAACTTAATGAAAGCGTGATATTTGAGTTTTTTCTATCTATTGTTGCTGAGTCAATTAATCCAACATTATAAAGTGGTGTGGCAAAAGAACGTTCAGAAGCATCATAAGTAACATCTAATTTGGTGTTTCCAAAACTGTAACCAAGACCCAATGAATACCCATTTAGATCACCAATTGTTACGCCATCGGCATAGGGGCTTTCTTCAAAACGGTAACCGCCTCTAAAACTCCACTGTTTTACTTTGTACTCACCACCAATTCTATAGGTTGAAGCATCTGTGAAAATATTGCTCATCACCTCATTTTGATCTGAAAAAAAGGCATCAGATGTTGGTCTAAACTCTGTTTTACTATAATCCTTTTTTGAGTAATCAAAACTGATTAAACCTTGTTTTGCAAAAACATAGGCTAAACTACCTGATATTTTTGATGGTGTTTTAAGCCTATATCTGGGGTAAATGTTAACGACATCGGGAAAAATCTCAATGAAGCCATTATCACCATCAGTAGCCAAATATTGGGTCGTTTCCTCATCAATAGAATACCAAGTAGGCGAATCGTAAGTCAACCCAACTCTAAATTCTGGACTCAATTTCATAATGCCGCCTAGTTGAAATGAAAAACCATTACCTCTAGTGGATAAACTATTTTCAAACTCAATAAAATTAACTGTTGAACCAGCATTAATATTATCTTCAAATAATAGATTGGTGCGCTGGTAATCAATAAAATGAGAGTTTAAGTTTAATCCTAAATATAAATTATCTTCATATTGAGCAGCAAAATTAAAGGTAACTTTACCATTATATCCCGTTGCGAAATAGGAGTAATCGTGCACAAAGTTTCCTGGTGAAACATTCGATGAATAGAAGGTATTGGCATCATCATTAATATCATCGGGTTCAAGAATAAAAGATTCAAAACCTAAAAAGGCTTGTTGATGCGCAAATCCGAAAACGGAGCCTATATCTCGATAAGCTTCAGATACAGATTCTCCTGGTAAAGTTGATATTTCATCTAGTCTTTTGCCGTCTGCAAAATCATAAAAATAACTTGCAATGGAATTACTAAATTGTCCGTCATCATTGGTATTGGTGCCTCTCGCCAACCAGTTATCCTCATGGTCCGCCGTTTTTTCATAGGCGATGGCAAGGGTGAATTTTTTCCAAGGCGAATTATTTTTACTTGCAAACACAAAAGCGGCACCACCTTGGTTGATATCAAAATTGGATTCATTAGAATTTACTAAACCGTTAAAATATCTGGTAGTATTATCCGTATCGATATTTGAAACAGTAAAAGATGCGTGACTTTGACTAAAAATGGCAGATCCTGCTGGATTTAGACTTACGGCACTCATATCGCCACCTAAAGCTCCAAAAGCACCGCTTAAGGCTCTGAAACGAGCGGTTCCTTGGATTTCACTTTGTGAATATCGTAACGCATCACTTATCTCCTGCGCTTGAATGGTATAACTAGATAGCATAACTATAAATAATAGATGTAGCTTTTTCATATCGATTTTTTATTTCTTAATAATTATGTTAACGTCTTCTTCCTCCACCTGATGAACCTGAACTACTTCTACCACCACCACCAGATGATCTAACGGAACTGCCACTAGAAGAACTTGAGCTTCTGCTTGGTGTGTAGGATGAATTATTAGATGAAGAAGATCTTCTGTAAGTACTTCCAGAATTATAACTTCTGTTTGTAGTTGATGGTTTGTTATACGTACCTGAACTTCTTCTCATAGTTGACGAAGATCTTGATGTTGAGTTACTTGAAGGCGTTCTCACAGCTGAAGTTGCTCTTCTTGCTGTATTAGAATACACGCGGGTTCCGTTAGAATTATAACTTCTTCTATCGGCTGAAACACCATTAGAGTTTACACTGCTTCTCCTTGAAGTATTATATTTTGATGTAATGGTATTTCTTGATGTTACAGAGCTACGTCTACTCGTATTTAAATTACTTCTGTTACTTGCATAATAACTACCCCTTCTACTGGCACTGTAGGAAGTTCTAGCACCATAGTATCTATTATTTATCCATCGGTTGTTCCAACCCCAATTATTCCATCCCCAGCCACCATAAAATCCAGGTCCCCAGAAAGGATCATTCCAGCCCCAACCAGCATTCCAACCCCAATTGTTCCATCCCCATCTGTTCCATCTCCAGTTGTTCCAACCCCAGCCCCAGCCTGCATTCCAGAAAGGATCATTCCATCCCCAGCCCCAACCAGCGTTCCAACCAGCGTTCCATCCCCAGTTGTTCCATCCATTGTCTATATAATTTATAACAACGCTATTGCTGTTTTGTCCCCAACCAGCATAACCTTGATAATCATTGGATGAGCCGTCGTTTTCAGCATAGTTACCACTTTCGTAAGCATCTATATCGGTAAAAATAGCATCATTAGCATATAAATTTTCAGACTCTATCGATTTGGTTTTAAAATAATTTTCGTAATAATTACTGTTCGATTGATTGGGTACTTCAACAACCGCTTCTTCATATGGTATTTGAGTGTCACCATAAATACCATCATTGTCCACACCAACGTATTGATAAGAACCACAGGAAACGAACCCAAATAATAGACCAAAGAGGGCTACCATTGGTATTTTCTTTTTTAAGTAGTTGTTAAATTGCATATCTCTAGATTTTAATTGTTGAACATAACAAAAATAGTTAGTTTTGTCGAACTATTTTTTTATTTAACATAGGTACAATATTTGTGCCAAAACTTATATATGAGTAAAAAACTTATTAGTAGAGCTGAAGATTATTCAAAATGGTATAACGAACTGGTCGTTAAAGCAGACCTTGCAGAAAACTCTGCCGTTCGAGGGTGTATGGTAATAAAACCTTACGGATATGCAATTTGGGAGAAAATGCAGGCAGAATTAGATAAGATGTTTAAGGAAACAGGGCATCAAAATGCCTATTTCCCATTGTTTGTGCCTAAAAGTTTATTTGAGGCTGAAGAAAAAAATGCTGAAGGTTTTGCAAAAGAATGTGCTATTGTTACCCATTATAGACTCCAGAATGACCCAGATAAACCAGGAAAACTTCGAGTAGATCCAGAGGCTAAATTAGAAGAAGAATTAATTGTAAGACCAACTAGTGAAGCTATTATTTGGAATACTTACAGAAACTGGATTCAATCTTATAGAGATTTACCCTTGTTAATTAACCAATGGGCGAATGTGGTACGATGGGAAATGCGTACCCGTTTGTTCCTACGTACCGCTGAGTTTTTGTGGCAAGAAGGACACACAGCACATGAAACCAAAGAAGAGGCTATAACTGAAGCCAAATTGATGAATAATGTATACGCTACCTTTGTACAGAATTTCATGGCCATACCTGTTATTCAAGGATTAAAAACAGAAAGCGAACGTTTTGCAGGTGCTGAAGAAACCTTTTGTATTGAAGCTCTCATGCAAGATGGCAAAGCTTTACAAGCTGGAACTTCGCATTTTTTGGGTCAGAATTTTGCTAAAGCGTTTGATGTGAAATTTGCAAACAAAGAGGGGAAACAAGATTATGTTTGGGCTACTTCGTGGGGTGTTTCAACACGATTGATGGGTGCGTTGATTATGACTCATAGTGATGATAATGGTTTGGTTTTACCTCCAACTTTGGCACCAAACCAAGTCGTTATTATTCCAATTTATAAAAGTGAAGAAGAGCTGGATGCTGTGACTGATGTTGTTAACGGCATTATGAAAGACTTAAGAAGTAAAAATATTTCAGTCAAATTTGATAATAGAGATACGTTAAGGCCAGGGGCAAAATTTGCTCAACATGAATTGCAAGGTGTCCCATTAAGAATTGCCATTGGTGCAAGAGATTTAGAAAACAAAACCGTTGAATTAGCTAGACGTGATACATTAACTAAGGAAGTTGTTCCTATAGATGGATTAGTTGAAAAAGTGGAAACTTTAATGACTGAAATCCAAGATTCACTTTTCAAAAAAGCACTTGATTTCAGAAATAGTCATATTACTGAAGTAGATACTTTTGATGAATTTAAACGGGTTTTAGAAACTAAAACTGGATTTATTTCTGCCCATTGGGATGGTACTGCGGAAACCGAGAACAAAATAAAGGAGTTAACAAAAGCTACTATTAGGTGTATTCCCTTGGAAGGAAAGCCTGATAAAGGAGTTTGTGTATTCACTGGAAAGCCCTCTGAATGCAGAGTATTGTTTGCGAAAGCGTACTAAAATATTTTTTTTTAAAAAAAGATTATACAGCACTTGCAACATTTAAAAATAGTTGTATTTTTGCATCCGCAATGGAAACATTGTAAGTTATTTGAAAAGGTATTGTAATTATAATTAATTATAAATAGCAAAACAGTACAAATGGCCCGTTCGTCTATCGGCTAGGACGCCAGGTTTTCATCCTGGTAAGAGGGGTTCGATTCCCCTACGGGCTACAATTTTTAAAAAAATAAAAAAACAAATGGCAAATCACAAGTCAGCATTAAAAAGAATTAGAAGTAATGAAGCAAAACGTGTTGTAAATAAATATCAACACAAAACAACCCGTAGTGCTATTAAAAAACTACGTGAGTTAACCGATAAGAAAGAAGCTGAGGCTTTATTACCTTCTGTTGTTTCTATGTTAGATAAATTAGCAAAGAAAAATATTATTCATAATAACAAAGCTGCTAACCTTAAATCTGGTTTAGCAAAGCATGTAGCTGCTTTGTAAAAACATACAATTTAAATATAAAAAAAGCCTTTCAGAAATGAGAGGCTTTTTTTGTGGGTTTAAGTTTTATAATACAACGATAATAACGGTTAACTTTTGGTGACTTATAGCATCCAGCCAAAATAACAGCTTCTATCGTGATCCGATACTTGGTTAACACCAAAAATAAATTATTTATAAAGAACTTATAAATTATATAGTCAACGCTTATTAATGTGGTGTTTTTATTGGCATTTATACATGACAAAAATCATATTTTTTTAGTTTGTTTCAATAGAACTTTGCATAGTAATATTAATCTAATCATAATATGTGGACTATTAAAATAAATAAGAGTACAATTTTTGCCAGCTTGATGGTAATACTTCTTATCGTACCAAATTTGTTTCAAGCACAAGAGTTCAATTTAAATAACAAGGAATCTTCATTAACAGTTTACGGGACCTCCAGTTTACATGACTGGCATATAACAGCCGAAACTAAAAGTGGTAAAATTTTCTTTGAAAATTTAGAAACTGGTCAACTGAGTAAATGTGATTTTACAGTTTTTGCAGAGAGCCTTAAAAGTGGCAAAAAATCTATGGATAAGAACACGTATAAAGCTTTAAATACAGATACCCATAAAAATATATCATTTCAACTTGTTGATGTCAAAGACATTGTAAAAAAAGGGACAGGTAAGTTTTTGCTAAAATGTACTGGTAATTTGACTATTACAGGTGTTAAAAAGTTAATTCCTCTAGAATTTAATACAGAAATTTCAGATGGCAAAGTAGTATTAACAGGAGAGAAAACCATAAAGATGACCGATTTCAATGTTGAACCACCTAAGGCTCTTTTGGGCACCATAACAACAGGAAACGAAATAACCATAAAATTTAATACAATTTATAAATAACAAAACAATCAAATTAAAAATTAGAAATCATGAAAAAATTATTAAAGAGTAGTATACTATTAGTAGCATTATTAATTGGATCTGGGTTTTATGCCCAAAACAGGAACCTGGACAATTTTAGGCAACCTGATAAGAATGGGGTAAATGTTTTTGAAGCCCCAAAGGATAGCGTATTAACATTCGATGGTGTAAAAGTTCGTGTTGGAGGCTCTTCAACCCTACAATATCAAGATTTAAGTCATGAAAATTCTGGTGCCGTTGCATTAAAGGAAATTGGTGGTAACTTCAATTTAGCAACCGCAAACTTAGACTTGGATGTAGCACTAGCTAAAGGAGTTCGCATGCATTTAAGAACTTATTTGTCTTCTCGTCACCATCCTGAGCCTTATGTAAAAGGGGGGTATTTTCAAATAGATAATCTAGACTTTATAAGCGAAGGATTACTTGAGGGCTTAATGCAAAAGGTTACCCTTAAAATTGGACATATGGAAAACAACTATGGTGATGCCCACTTTAGAAGAAGTGATAACTCACAAGCCATTTATAATCCATTTGTAGGTAACTTGATAATGGACGCCTTTACAACAGAAGTGGGTGCAGAACTTTATTATAGATGTAATAGTGGATTTTTAGGTATGGTAGGTTTTACAAACGGTAAACTAAACCAGGCTGTTGATAACCCAGATACAGGAGGGGCTTCTTTCTTAGCGAAGTTGGGTTATGACAAACAAATCAATGATGATTTTAGATTTAGATTAACAGGGTCACTTTATAATACAGGAGCTGTAAGAACTTCTTATTTATATAGTGCTGATCGTGCAGGCTCAAGATATTACTTAGTGTTAGAAGATGTAGATGCAAGTGCCGTTAGTAATTTTAGATCTGGACGTTACAATCCGAACTTTGGTAATGAAATCACTGCCATCATGATTAACCCATTTGTGAAATACGGTGGATTAGAGTTTTTTGGAACGATTGAGACCTCTAAAGGTAAACGAAATTCAGAAGCTGATGAAAGAACCGCAAAACAATTTGCTGGTGAACTTATATACAGATTTGGAAGTACTGAAAATTTCTACTTAGGTACTCGATACAATAAAGTAGATGCTGAGGACAGAAGTGGAGATGATATTGAAATATCTAGATTTCAACTGGGAGCTGGCTGGTTCATGACCAACAATATTTTACTTAAATTAGAGTATGTAACTCAAAAACATGATGGTTATAATACCTCAAGTATTTTTAATGATGGTAAATTTAATGGTCTAATGGCTGAAGCTGTGATAAGTTTCTAGGACATTTAAATAAGAAAAGTAAGTCTAAAAGTATGATCAAAATGACAAATAAAATATTGTACTTTAAGGCTTACTTTTTTAAATTAGAGGTACAGAAAACAAAATCAAACAAATGAACTTCATAAAAAAAATATTGTTTTTTGTTTCAATATTAGGAACACTAGCTTTTACTGCTGTAATAACAGGGAGTACTTCAGTTTTGATTACTCCTAGTAGCAAATTGCTTATTAAAGGAAAAACCAATGTTAACAGTTTTAAGTGTGAATTTGATATTTTAAAGTTGAAAAATCCTATCCCTGTTGTTTTTCAAAAGATAGGCGATAAAATGGTATTTGATAATACTGTATTAGTTCTGGAAAATGATTGTTTTGATTGCGGAGGAAAAGGAATCAACAACGATTTTCAAGAACTTTTAAAATCTGATGTGTATCCTCAAACCCAAATTAAATTAAAAGAAATTTGTAGAGATACTAAAGACGATAATAGTATTCTTGCATTCCTAGATATCAGTATAGCTGGAGTTACAAAATCTTGCACAACACCAGTAAAATTTGAAGATGGAGATAGTTTATTTGTTAAAGGTGTTTTGAACTTGAATATTTGTGATTTTAATTTAGAACCGCCAAAAAAAGCTTTGGGACTTATAGTTGTAAAAGATATTATTGAAATAAATTTTCATTTAGTGGTAAAAGAATATTAATAATTTGAGCCCAACGTTTAAATTGAAAAAGCCTTAACAAATTTTGTTAAGGCTTTTCAGTTTAATGTTTAGTTAGTCATATTATCCATTCATGGATATTAAAAATTCTTCATTATTTCTGGTTTGTTTAAAACGATCGTTAATGAATTCCATAGCTTCCACAGGATTCATATCTGCAAGGTATTTTCTCATCACCCACATACGTTGTATGGTGTTTTCATCTAACAATAAATCGTCACGACGCGTACTTGAAGACGTTAAATCGATAGCAGGGAAAATTCTACGGTTAGATATTTTTCTGTCCAATTGTAACTCCATATTACCAGTTCCTTTGAATTCTTCAAAAATAACCTCGTCCATTTTAGAGCCAGTTTCCGTTAAGGCCGTAGCAATAATAGTTAGTGAGCCTCCATTTTCAATATTACGTGCCGCACCAAAGAAACGTTTTGGCTTGTGTAACGCGTTGGCGTCCACACCACCAGAAAGTATTTTACCAGAAGCTGGTTGTACAGTATTGTAGGCTCTAGCTAAACGTGTGATGGAATCTAAAAGAATCACTACATCGTGTCCGCATTCTACCAAACGTTTTGCTTTTTCTAAAACAATATCAGCAATCTTAACGTGCTCATGGGCTTCTTTGTCAAAGGTTGATGAAATCACTTCACCACGCACATTACGTTGCATATCGGTTACCTCTTCAGGACGTTCATCAATCAATAAAATCATTAAATATACCTCAGGATGATTAGCAGCAATGGCATTAGCTACATCTTTCAATAACATCGTTTTACCAGTTTTAGGCTGCGATACAATCATGCCACGCTGTCCTTTACCTATTGGAGAAAACAAATCCATGATTCTCGTAGAAATGGTACTTTGCTTTTCGGCAATATTGAATTTTTCTTTTGGAAATAAAGGGGTTAGATGCTCAAAAGACACTCGGTCTCTTACAACCTCTGGTTTCTGACCATTAATTTTCACCACTTTTATTAAAGGAAAATATTTTTCCCCTTCCTTCGGAGGTCTTACATGACCTAAAACGGTATCCCCCTTTTTTAAACCGAATAAGCGTATTTGAGATTGAGATACATAAATATCATCAGGCGAGGATAAGTAATTATAATCAGATGATCTTAAAAAACCATAGCCATCTTGCATGATATCTAAAACACCTTCACTTTCAATAATGGCATCAAATTCAAAATCTGGATCCCGATAGCGGTTTCTGTTGTCTTTATTACCTGCATCAACATTCCCATTTTTTTGGTTTTTATGCTGATTTTTATGCTGATTCTGTTGATGTGGTTTTTGTTGATTATCGTTTTGAGGTCTTGGGTTAGGTTTATTAGCTGGTTTATTTTGCTTTTGTGGGATTTCCACTTTTTCTTGAGTTTCAACTTTATTTTCAGTGGAAACTTTTTCCTCGTTTTTAACTTGAGGTTTTCTAGAAGGTTTCTGAATGCGCTGTCGAGGTTTTTTGTTTTCAGATTTTGTTTCTGGTGCTTCTGTAGGAGCTACCACGGCTTTTACTGCTGTTGGGTCGGCAGCTTGTTGATCTAGTATTTGATAAACTAAATCTAATTTTTTTAATGAACGGTATTTGGAAACGTTCAATTTTTTCGCAATCTCCTGTAAATCAGAGAGCTTCTTTTCTTTTAATTGTGAAATTTCAAACATTGATGTTTAATTGGATATTTTTATTTGAATACAAACTTGGGTTATTCTGAAAAAAATTGAATTTTTATTCTGAAGATTAACCGCGTTTAGGTGCGATTGTTGAGAATTATTACTGCAATTATACAACTTTATTTTAATAATTAGCATTAATTCTATTATTTTTGCGGTCTAGTTTTTAAAAATTATATGTTACAACGCATACAAACCATTTATCTCTTGTGTGCTGCAGGGATTTCAGCAGGGCTAATATTTGTATTCCGTTTATGGATCACAAACGAGGGTATAGAGGTGTTTGCTAAACATGACATACTATATTTAGGATTATTTCTAGGTTCAGCAGTATTGTCTTTAATAGGCATATTTATGTATAAAAATAGGAAGTCGCAATTTGTTTTGGGACGACTTAACATCATATTAAACTTTATTTTACTAGGATTTTTCGTGTATCAATCACTAAATGTATCTGGAGAAACGGCGGTTTCTGAGAAAGGTATTGGGATGCTTCTCCCTATTGTTTCTATCGTGTTTTTGGCATTAGCCAATAAGGCCATCAAGAAGGATGAAGATCTTGTAAAATCTGTGGATAGATTACGATAAACCTAACATCTTAGTAGTATTAGTGCGTTAAAACCCAAAGTGAAAACTTTGGGTTTTTTAATATCTTTTATTAAACTCAATAACTTCTAAATTATCAATTTTACTGCCATCAATCGTAAAACGGAGCATAGTTCGTGTTTTATGAAATCCATGTTTACCTACAGCGCCTGGATTCATATGCAGTAAGTTTAGTTTTTTATCGGGTATTACTTTTAAAATATGTGAATGCCCACATATAAAAAGCCTTGGCGGGTTTTGCTCAATTTCTTGATAAACTCTGGCATTGTATTTAGGAGGATAGCCGCCTATATGAGTGATCCAAACATCTACCTCCTCACACATAAAACGTTTGTTTTCAGGGAATTCTAAACGCAATTTAGCATCGTCAATATTTCCATATACACCATGCAAAGGTTTTAGGGCTTTAATAGCGTCAGTCACCTTTAAATCGCCTATATCTCCTGCATGCCAAACTTCATCAACCTGTTTCACATATTTTAAAATATCATCATCTATGTATCCGTGAGTGTCAGATAGTAATAGGATTTTTTTCATTTTATAAACTATTCTTAAAACTTCCAACTTCTGCCTTCCAGCTTCGGTCTTTATATTATCTTTGTTGTTTCACAAAAGTATTAAAACAAATTGCGATATTTTTTAGAACTTTCCTATAATGGAACTGGGTACCATGGTTGGCAAAATCAACCCAATGCATTGTCAATTCAAGAGGTTTTAGAAAAAGCAGTGTCCACGTTATTAAATGAGGAGATTTCGATTACTGGAGCAGGACGAACAGATGCTGGTGTACATGCCAAACAAATGTTTGCCCATTTTGATACGAATATAGCTTTTTACCCAGAAGATTTAAAGTATAAACTTAATTCATTTTTACCACAGGATATTGCCATTCATTATATTTTTAAAGTAAAACCTGAGGCCCATGCGCGTTTTGATGCCGTAAGTAGAACCTATTTATACAGAGTAACTTTAAAAAAGAATGTGTTTAATTATAATGAGGCTTATTACGTAAAGCAAGCCTTGAATGTGGATAAGATGAATGAAGCCTCGAAAATTTTGTTTGAGTATAAAGATTTTCAATGCTTTTCAAAAAGTAATACCGATGTAAAAACGTATTATTGTGATATTATGAAAGCGGAATGGTTTTTTAAACAGGATGAACTTCATTTTGTAATTCAAGCCAATAGGTTTTTGCGAAATATGGTTAGAGCTATCGTTGGTACCATGATAAATATAGGTTTGGGAAAACTCAATTTAGAAGATTTCCATGCTACCATTCAATCTAAAAGTAGAAGTGAAGCTGGTTTTTCGGTGCCAGCACATGGATTGTATTTAACTAACATTGAATATCCAAAGGATATTAAAATAGATGAGTAAAACAAAAGAAAATAGTTTCGATTTTAAGCTTTTTAAGCGTCTTTTTCAGTATATAAAACCATACAAAGGCATCTTTTTTGGTCTGTTAATATTGGTCATTCTCCTAGCTTTGTTTAGTGCGGCTACTCCTTATATTACAAAAGATGCCATAGACGATAGTATAGCCAACAAGCAAGAAAAAGGATTTATGTTTTACATTATGCTCATGTTCGCTGTATTAGTATTACAAACCGTGTTTCAGTTACTGTTTATTTATTACGCAGCTTGGTTAGGGCAAAATATCGTAATGGATGTTCGGGTTAAACTTTTTGACCATTTACTAAGTTTTAAAATGAAGTATTATGACAATTCCTCTGTGGGTGTATTGATAACCAGGGCAGTAACCGATATGGAGCGAATAGCTGATATTTTTGGTGAAGGGTTGTTTATGATATTTAGGGATTTACTCACCATGGGAGTTGTTTTTGGTGTGATGCTGTATATTAATGTAAAACTCAGTCTTATCGTTCTTCTAATGCTTCCATTACTACTGTATGCCACGCGGTTATTTCAAAAGTATATGAAAAAAGCTTTTGAGGAAGTAAGAAATGAAGTGTCTAATCTCAACTCTTTTGTCCAAGAACGATTAACGGGTATGAAAATTTTGCAATTGTTTACCCGTGAGGATACTGAGTATAAAAAATTCAAAATAATTAATGAACGACATAAAAAAGGTTGGTTAAAAACGGTTTGGTATAACTCTATTTTCTTTCCAATAGCCGATTTGGTATCGTCTGTTAGTATTGGTTTGGTGGCTTGGTATGGCGGTTTAAATATGGTTTTGCAGAATAGTTCGGTATCACAAGGTGACTTGGTCGCTTTCGTCATGTTTATTCCCATGTTGTTTAGGCCTTTACGACAAATAGCCGATAAGTTTAACACGCTTCAAATGGGAATGGTGGCTGCAACCAGAGTCTTTAAAGTGTTGGATACCACGTCACACATCGATGATACGGGCACTCATGTTGCAGAATCTTTCAAAGGGCACATCCAATTTGATAAGGTTTATTTTAATTATGTTGAAGATGAAACTGTTTTGAAAGGTGTTTCGTTTGAAGTTAATGTTGGTGAAACGGTTGCCATTGTTGGGGCTACGGGAGCAGGAAAATCAACCATTATAAACTTATTGAATCGTTTTTACGAAATTAAAGACGGTGTTATTTCTGTAGATGGCATCAATATCAAGGATGTTACCTTATCCTCTCTGAGGACTCAAATAGCTATCGTGTTGCAAGATGTATTTTTATTTGCAGATACCATTTTGAATAACATCACTTTAAATAATCCTAACATTACAGAAGAAGACGTTAAACAGGCTGCAAGGGATATTGGAATACATGATTTTATAATGACTTTGCCCAACGGTTATCACTATAATGTTAAAGAACGAGGCGTTATGTTATCTTCTGGTCAGCGTCAACTTATTTCATTTTTAAGAGCCTATGTAACCAACCCAAGTATTTTGGTGTTGGATGAAGCCACTTCGTCTGTAGACTCTTACTCGGAGCAACTCATACAAAATGCCACCGATAAAATCACGAAAGGAAGAACCTCAATTGTTATAGCCCATCGATTAGCAACTATTAAAAAAGCCGATAAAATTTTGGTTATGGATGCTGGCGAAATTGTAGAACAAGGAACCCATGAAGAATTGCTTAAAAAGGAAAATGGCTATTACAAAAACCTTTACGAAGTTCAGTTTTTAAAGGATGAAGTTGCTTAGTTAACTAACTGGCTTCAGGTTTAAAATTTTCAAAATTAATGGCTCCTGTTAGTATCATAAAAATTGCCATTAAAATAGAAAATACAATATACATAGCTAAAAAAACGACTAAAAAAAACAGAATTTTTAGAATGAGTTGAGCTGGGCTAAGTTTGAAAATGCGCTTTAAAATATAAGCATGATAAAAAAACATGATAAAATAGAATGTAATTGTAAAAAGCATATATTTTTCTGGAATTAAAAACAATACAATTTGCCCAAGAATTACTGAAACTATTGATAATGCAGACATACTATATAGATATATTATAACATGCTCTGTTAAATTATATCGTTTATTATAAAACACTATGATAGATATCATAGCCATAAATGGCACCATTGCAGAATAAATTAATGAACTATATTCAAAAGCAGAATTTGTTGAGTTCTCCATCAATTGTTTAGAAATATCATTATTATAAATTTGTGAGCTAAACATTGAAGAGAAGTCAAAGTATTTTACGTAGAATTTTTTTATAACAAAGACAGCCAATCCACTTAAAGTTAACGAAACTCCAAAAAAGCTTAAAGGGTTTACATAACGTTTCCTAACACCAGATATATAACTATTTATAACCAATTCTGGTTTTATAAACAAATCAATAAATGTTCTAAGTAGTTTATTATCGTAATTGAAAAAAGTTTCACTAATGTGTTCAAACAAATTTTTTATAGTTAATCTTTTTCTAATAATCTTACCGCCGCAAGTATGACAATACTCGCTTTCTGGGATTAAATTTGTGTCACAGTTTTTACAATGCATTAACTTAAATCTTTTTTGATCATTGAACTTAGCTGATTGGTGTCTTCAAACACTACAAATTCACCATCCTTAAAATATGAAATATGCCCTGTTTCCTCACTAACTACCAGTGCTAAAGCATCCGTTTTTTCTGTGACGCCAATAGCTGCTCTGTGCCTCAAACCAAAGCGTTGCGGAATAGTTTTTTCATTGTTTACAGGTAGAATAACGCGCGTAGCTTTTACCACATTATTGTTAACTATGATAGCTCCATCATGCAACGGACTATTTTTAAAAAATATACTTTCTATAATGGGCTGAGTAACTTTTATATTCATCTCGTCCCCAGAAGATGATAAGAAATCTAAGTTATTATTGCGTTCAAAAACAATAAGCGCACCCGTTTTAGACATGCTCATTTTATTACAGGCCGAAATTATGGCGTCTACATTAGTGTCGTTTTGGATTTCTGTTTTAAGAAAACTAAAAGGTTTTAAAAACTTTCGTCGCCTATTAAAATTAGTGGAACCGACCATCAGTAAAAATTTCCTAATTTCAGGTTGAAAAACCACTATTAAAGCGATGATACCCACTTTCATAAAACCGCCAAAAATACCAGTTAGTAATTCCATGTTTAAAAACTCAGTAAGTTTCCAAACCAGGTAAATAATAATGATACCTATAAAAATATTAATCGCAACGGTACCTTTAACCAGTTTGTAAATGTAGTAGAGTAGCAGTGCAACAAGTATGACATCGATAACATCTACAACACTCAACTTCAATAGGTCTTTAAAGATTTCCAAAGGCTAGTGGTTTTGGTAAATTTAGTAAAAAAGGGTTAATTATAAATGAATTCGTGATTTGATAACAATACATTTTCTAAATCTATTTTTGAAATCGCTGATTTAATAGAAATATATTCTTGGAAAGTTATTTTTTCATTGAAATTTAAAATGATTTCAAAACTCTTAGTTTTCATCATTAAACTTTTAATTTGATTAGTCACATTATGATAATTTGCTTTTTTTGTAATCAAACTATCTATAAAACCCATAATTTCAATATTTTCCATTGAGTGACATATGACACTTAATCTTGTGATTTCTGGAATAGTTGAAATTTTAGAAAAATATTCACCTGCTGATTCTTCATGGTATACCAGATTCTTAAACTCCAAAAATCCTAAATTGTTTCTACTAAGATCATTACAGGTAAAATAGTTTTTAGCATTTATATTTTTATGCCCTGCCTTTTCCTTTTTCTCTTGTAAAAATGTTATATGGGGAATCACTTGTTTTAAGCTTAAGCGTTTGTCTACATTTACCAACCAATTGGTGGTACTTATTAGGTTTTTTCTATTAAGGAATACATTATCTTTTTGGGTTTCATCATAAAATAAATAAGCAGCCGAAACATCTTGTATTTCGGTAATATCTGAATGGGTTATTTCAGGCAATTGAATCACTTTTTCATTTCCGCAAGAAAAAACAATGCAAACTATTATGAATAAAATTATTTGTTTCATGAGCTTAAAGATTCAACCAATTTAACACATTCCACAGCTTCTTTAACATCATGAACCCTCAAAATATTAGCGCCTTTTTGCAATGCAACGGTATTTAAAACGGATGTGCCATTTAAGGCATCTTTAGCTGAGGTTTCCAAAGTTTTATAAATCATCGATTTTCTTGAAACACCTACCAACAACGGTTTTTCAATTATTTTAAATAGCTCTAGGTTATTTAGTAACTCAAAATTTTGCTCCAGGGTTTTTGCAAAACCAAAACCGGGGTCAACAATTATATCAATAATTCCTAAGGCTTTTGCAGCACCTATTCTCTCAGAAAAATAAAACAAAATATCTTTTACTAAATCATCATAATCCGTAAGCTTTTGCATGGTTTTTGGATTTCCACGCATGTGCATCATGATATAGGGAACATGCAAATTAGCTATGGTTTGCAACATCTTATCATCTAACCTACCTGCAGAAATATCATTAATCATAGTGGCCCCTGATTCAATACACGCTTTAGCTACATTACTTCTAAAGGTGTCTATAGAAAGCAAGATTTCAGGAAATTCTACTAAAATTGAATTTACAATGGGTAGTATGCGTTTTAACTCTTCATCTTCACTAACATGGTCGGCATTTGGCCGCGAACTGTAAGCGCCAATATCAATAAAAGTAGCACCTTCTGTAAGCATTTTTTCGACCTGATTGAAAATTTTGGTTTGGTCTTTATAAAATCCACCATCATAAAATGAGTCTGGAGTAATATTTAAAATTCCCATGACTTTAGGCGATGATAAATCTATCAGTTTTCCTTTGCAATTAATAGTCATTTATTAAGTTTTGTAAGGTGTTGGTACATAGTTTAAAACTTTAAACCATAAACCTTGAAGGTTTTAATAATTTATGCGAAATTTACGCAAAATTGAATTTATTTATGCAAGATACTTCAAAACAATACGATGCCGTAATTGATGCCTGTAAAAGTTTGTTTATCAAAAAAATGAGTGACTATGGTAGCGCCTGGAGAATATTACGATTACCTTCACTAACTGACCAAATTTTCATAAAAGCGCAACGTATTAGAGGACTTCAGCAGAATGAAGTTAGAAAAGTTGATGAAGACGAAGTAAGTGAATTTATAGGGATTATAAATTATTGTATTATGGCTTTAATTCAATTGGAAAAAGGTGTGGTTGAGCAACCCGATTTATCTACTGATGAGGCCTTAGAATTATATGAAAAGCATGTTGCCATTACCAAAAAGTTAATGGAAGACAAAAACCACGATTATGGTGAAGCTTGGCGGGATATGAGAGTGAGCAGTTTAACCGATTTAATTTTACAGAAACTTTTACGTGTTAAACAAATTGAGGATAATGCAGGAAAAACTTTGGTAAGCGAAGGTATTGATGCCAATTACCAGGATATGATAAATTATGCGGTTTTTGCGTTAATTCATTTAAATAATTAGGATGAAAATATTAGTAGCAATAAGTAGGATATTGGTGGGTACATTATTCATCATTTCAGGGATGATTAAATTGAACGACCCATTAGGGTTTTCATATAAATTACAAGAATATTTTAGTCAGGATGTTTTAAATATACCATTTTTAGAGCCTTATGCTTTAATGATTTCAGTATTAGTTGTTGTTTTCGAGGTCGTCTTGGGTGTATTTTTAATTATTGGATATAAGCCAAAATTTACCGTTTGGAGCTTATTGTTAATGATTATATTCTTTACATTCTTAACCTTTTATTCAGCTTATTTTGATAAGGTTAAGGATTGCGGTTGTTTTGGTGACGCATTAAAATTAACGCCATGGGAAAGCTTTACAAAGGACGTTTTGCTGTTGTTTTTAATTCTGATTTTATTCTTTGGTTTAAAATATATCAAACCTGTTTTTACAAAATTGCCTACTACTATTTTGGCCTTATTGAGTTTTATTTTCTGTTTATGGTTTGGGTATTATGTGCTCATGCATTTACCAGTTGTTGACTTTAGGGCATACAAAATCGGGAATAATATAAGTGAAGAGATGTCGATTCCTGAAGATGCTCCAAAACCAGTTATCGAATATGCCTGGAAATTCAGTGTAAATGGTGAGGAACAAATTATTTCTACTAATGGTTCCTATCCATCGGTTGAAGGTGATTTTGTAAGTGTGGATACCAAAGTGATCGAAGAAGGTTATGTTCCCTCAATTCAGGATTTTTCAATAGAATCTGAAGATGAAAATTTAACTGAATATTTTTTAGGAGAAGAGAACTTAATAGTGGTGGTATCCTACAGTTTAGAAAATATTGAAAAAGGAGGTGCTTCTAAATTAAAGACTTTGCAAGATAAAGCAAAAGCTAATAATTATAAAATTATAGGACTCACAGCATCAGGTGAAGAAGCTAAGGCCAACATTAACAAAATTTATAATTTAGATTTTGATTGGTATTTGTGCGATGAAAAAGCCCTTAAAACCGTTGTACGTTCCAACCCGGGTGTTTTAGAATTAGATAAGGGTACGGTTAAACAAAAAGTGCATTGGAACGATATTGAGGATTTAAAATTGCCAAAAGTTGAAAGACAAGTTGAAGAAAAAAAAGGAGATCTTGCCGTTATTGCCTATTATATTAACGGAAATTTATCAACAAAAGAGGAAGTGGAAGTTTTAGACCCCTTGAAAATTGAGAGTGTTAATGTCATTAAAGATTCCATTCAATTACAAGAATTAAATTCTCAAAATAATACATTTTACACTGGAATAGTTAAAGTTACCCTAAAACCAGAAAACTGATTAGTTATCTTTTAAATAAAATTTCTTACGCAATTCTCACCTTATTTGGGGTAGTAACCGTTATATTCTTTTTATTTAATGTGTTACCTGGAGACCCTGCAAGAATGATGTTGGGACAAAACGAAGATAGTGAACAGTTGGCTTTAGTAAAACAAAAATATGGTTTTGATAAGCCCATTAGTACTCAATATTTTTATTACATTAATGATTTGTCACCAATTTCATTCCATTCAAAACAGGCGGAGGATTATACCTTTTTACAAGATGGGAAATACAAGGCGGCCAAACTATTTTCTATTGGTAATACTTCGTTTGTTTTAAAATTACCCTATTTAAGGGAATCGTTCACTAAACAAGGTAAAAATGTATCCGAAGTATTAAAAGAAACTCTTCCCAATACATTTGTTTTGGCAGTTTCGGCTATTACCATTGCCATCATTTTAGGGGTTCTCTTGGGTATCGTTTCAGCCTTGTTTAAAGATAAGTGGCTCGATAAAACCATTCAAATATTTAGCACCTTGGGCATGAGTATCCCTTCTTTTTTTAGTGCCATTTTGTTTGCTTGGTTTTTTGGTTATGTTTTGCATAAATATACCCATTTAGAAATGACAGGTAGTCTTTATGAGTTGGATGATTTTGGTGAGGCCATGCATATTAAATGGAAAAATTTGATATTGCCAGCGGTAGTTTTGGGTATACGTCCGTTAGCAGTGGTTATACAGCTCATGCGGAATTCGTTGTTGGAAGTTTTCAATCAAGATTACATTCGCACGGCTCGGGCAAAAGGCCTAAGTGAATTCCAAATTATAAAACGGCATGCTGTAAAAAACGCTTTAAATCCTGTTGTTACCGCTATTTCGGGTTGGTTCGCATCCATGTTGGCAGGAGCCGTTTTTGTGGAATACATTTTTGGTTGGAATGGACTTGGAAAAGAAATAGTGAACGCTCTAAATACCTTGGATTTACCAGTAATTATGGGTTCAGTCTTAATAATTGCACTATTATTCATAATAATCAATATTTTTGTTGATGTTGTTTATGTTTGGCTAGATCCAAAAGTGAAACTTGAATAATTTTATATGAAAAAAATGAATTACTTAATTATTTTACTGATAAGTATTTTAAGTTGTAATACAGAAACGCCTGCAAAATTTTCTGAGGAAGCATTAAATGATACCTTTGTTACTTTAGAGGGCAACCATATTCCTTTTAAAGAGGCTTTAGAAACTTACAAAGGGCAAACCTTGTTAATCGATATTTGGGCATCATGGTGTGGTGATTGTATTAAGGGGATGCCAAAAGTAAAAACCTTACAAAAAGAATATAAGGATGTAACCTACATCTTTCTATCTTTAGATAGAAATCAGGAAGCTTGGAAAAGAGGAATTAAAAAATATGATGTTGTTGGGGAACATTTCTTTATGCAATCGGGGTGGGATGGTGCTTTTGGAGAATTTGTAAATTTAAATTGGATACCTCGTTACATGGTTGTTGATAAGCAAGGAAACATAAAACTATTTAAAGCGGTAAACGCTGATGATGAAAAAATAAAAGAAATTTTAAACGAATATAAACTTTAATAAATTCCTTCCTTTTTGGCAGGTAAACATAAGAAATGAGAAAAAATATCGTAGCAGGAAATTGGAAAATGAACAACGATTTATCACAAACGGAATTGTTGTTAACGGACTTAAAAAAGCAAACTCAAACATCAAATGCGGAGGTGATGGTAGCACCAACATTTACCAATTTGCATCATGCTTTTATTTCTTTAAAAGATACTAAAATCGAGGTTATTGCCCAAAACATGCACTTTGCGGAGAATGGTGCTTACACAGGCGAAATAAGTGCCAGTATGTTGAAAAGCGTGGGTGTAGAAACCGTTATTTTAGGACATAGCGAACGTCGTGAATATTTTAACGAAACCGATGAATTACTCGCTAAAAAAGTGGATGCGGCTTTAGCAAAAGACATGCGCATTATTTTTTGTTTTGGTGAGGAATTAGCCGATAGAAAATCAGGCAAAGAAGAAGATGTTGTTGGCAGCCAAATTAAAAACGCCTTATTTCATTTAAAAGCATGGGATTATAAAAACATCATTCTAGCTTACGAACCTGTTTGGGCCATTGGTACAGGCGAGACTGCTAGCCCTGAGCAAGCTCAAGATATGCATGCCTTTATCAGGAAAACGATTGCTGACCAGTATGGTTATGAAATAGCAAACGATGTATCCATTTTGTATGGCGGAAGCGTAAAGCCAAACAATGCTCAAGAAATCTTTTCAAAACCAGATGTAGATGGTGGTTTAATAGGAGGAGCGTCTTTAAACGCAGAAGATTTTTTCGCTATTGTCAATGCGTTTTAATTTAAAATGTCTTATATCATTTATTTAGGTTATTATTTTAAGGTAAATCCTTTGCAACCGGGCGTTGAAATTTTAATCGCAGAACTTGGTTATGCTGGTTTTGAAAGCTTTGTTGAAACCGATGAAGGTGTTACGGCCTACATTCAAAAAGATGAATGGCATGAAAATATTTTAGATCATATTCAAATTATGGCTTCCAATGAGTTTGAAATCACTTTCACTTTTGAAGAAATTGAACAAACCAACTGGAATGCTGAATGGGAGAAGAATTTCAACCCCATCATTGTTGATCATATTTGTTCGGTTCGTGCACCATTTCATCCAAAGCCCAATACAGAATTTGATATCATTATCGAGCCTAAAATGAGTTTTGGGACTGGACATCACGAAACAACCCACATGATGATTCAGCATATTTTAAAAAATGATTTTCAAGGCAAATCGGTTTTGGATATGGGCTGTGGTACAGGCGTTTTGGCCATTTTAGCAGAAATGAAAGGTGGCAAATCTATCGAAGCGATTGATTTTGATAACTGGTGTTATTTAAACAGTTTAGAAAATGTAGAAAGAAATAATTGTAAACACATAACGGTTATTGAAGGTGATGCCTCAGTTCTAAAAAATAAAAAGTACGATATCATTATCGCAAATATTAACCGGAACATTTTATTGCAAGACATGGCTATTTATGCGTCTTGTTTAAACAAAAATGGTTTGCTTTTTTTAAGTGGATTTTATAATGATGATATCCCTTTAATTCAAACAGAATGTGAAAAGCATATGTTAAAATTTAAAGAAAAATTGGAAAGAAACCATTGGGTTTCATTAAAATTTTTAAATTAGAGGTAATGAAATACCCAAAATTGCTAGATATGAGTTCTAAGGAAAAAGCATCAGAAGAATTATTACTTGAAGAAGAAATTTCAACTCAAAATGAAATTGTATTATTCAATGACGATGTTAATACTTTTGATCATGTCATCGAAACTTTAATTTACGCTTGCGATCATACGCCAGAACAAGCAGAACAATGCTCTTTAATTGTACATTACAAAGGCAAATGCACTGTAAAAACAGGTTTGTATGACGATTTAAAGCCGCGTTGCTCCATGTTGCTAGAAGCTGGTTTAAGTGCCGAAATAGTTTAACTTACTATTTCAACTCTTTGTAAATAATATATACTGCCATTAGCAGTACAAAATATCCAAAGCTTTTTTTAAGTTTATTTCCGCTTATAAATTTTGATAGGAAAACCCCTATAACAATTCCTAAAATAGATATGGCCGTGAAAAGTAATAGAAAAAGCCAGTCTATTTCTAATGTTTGCAAATCACCCATAAATCCAATTAAGGAGTTAATGGTTACTATTATTAAAGAAGTACCAACTGCTTTTTTCATGGGTATATGAGCCCAAATTACCAATGCAGGAACATATAAAAAACCTCCGCCAGCACCAATAATGCCCGTGATGCTTCCAATAATTAATGCTTGAATGAAGGTCTTGTAGTATGGTTGTTTTATTTTATTCAATACTTCTTCCTTTCCTTTTTTTATCATTGAAATAGAAGCCAGAAGCATTATAATGGCAAAAAATATCATGATTCCCATTTCCTTAGTCAAACGATATTCACCAAATGAAAAAAGAGTATCGGGAATACCAGGAACAAGATATCTCCTTGAAAAATAAACAGCCATGAAAGATGGAAATGAAAACGCTAATCCTGTTTTAAAATCTACTAATCCTTTTTTATACTTTTGATACGTACCTACTAAGGATGAAGTACCAACAACAAACAAGGAATAAGCTGTGGCAACTACAGGATTATATCCCAAAAGGTAAACCAACAAGGGAACCGTTAAAATGGAACCACCGCCTCCAATAAGTCCTAAAACTAAGCCAACAACTAATGCGCCAATATATCCTAAAATTTCTATGGTATTCATCTAAGCCAACAAAATTTAATTGAGTTTAAAGAATTAAAAACTTATTTAAATCCAAAAGTAATGAAATAGAAATTTGAACTAAATATTTGGTAGAGTTTTAATAAAAATACTATATTTGCACCCACAAAAATGGCCTCGTGGCGCAACTGAATAGCGCACTTGATTACGGCTCAAGAGGTTACAGGTTTGAATCCTGTCGAGGTCACAATGAAAAACCTAATATGTTAAAAATTAACATGTTAGGTTTTTTAGTATAAAACAGTCATTCCTTTGCCTTTTCGGTAAATTCAAAACATTATTTAATTATTCTTTCTTGTGATAGTTTAAAAAATATTATTTTATATCTAAATAATTTTACATGATTAATGGTCATTGTTTTTAGTTTTACAATAAAATCTTCATTGTTAATTATCTTGTAATTCAATAATTGTTTATTTTGCAAATCATAAAACTAAACTAACCAAAAACTAAACTAAACATTGATTTCTCAGGAAAATCTCATAAACAAAAACACCTTAAAACAAATATTTGATACATATTACGAAGCACTCGTTCAATATGCGAATAAATTTTTGTTTCTTCAAGATGAGTGTGAAGATTTAGTGCAAGATGTTTTTGTTGGTTTATGGGAAAGTGAAAAAATATTCCTTGATGAAACTTCATTAAAAGTTTACCTATATAAAGCAGTTCGAAACAAATCTTATAATGTTTTGAAGCATAATAAAGTTAAAAATAAGTATGCAGAGGGCGCTATTCAAAATTTGGAAGACGATAATTTATTTTTAAAACAAATTCTTGAAGAAGAAATCGTTCGACAATTATATCAGGCTATTGAAATATTGCCATCAAGAAAAAAGGAAATAATCAAAATGAGTCTTAAAGGGATAAAAAATTCAGAAATTGCAGAGAATTTGGGAATAAAATTGCAAACGGTTAAAACTTTAAAATCTCAATCTTACAAAATTTTAAAAGAACAGTTTAAAGAATTGGATACAATTATTTATTTTTTGATTATTTGAAATTTTCAATAAACTTTTAAGTCAATTTTAGCTCAAAATTTAATGAAATTCACCTCTTTATTTTGAAAATTTTAAATAAATAGATTTATTATTTATGCAATAATAATCCCCATAATAAAAAATTTCGTAAAAAAATAGCATTTTTAATAGTACCTTTTTAAAACTTAGTTGTTCTATTAATAAATATGCTAATTAGAATGAACGAAATTTTTCCCATATCAAGATTATTAATCAAAAAAAAATTAAATGTTTTAAATGAGCACGATAGGATGCAGTTTAAAAAATTTAATGAGAAATACCCTTTTTTAAAAGAAGTCAATGTAGAAGATTTATTAGAGGAAATAGAGGCCTATTCTGACATAGATAAAGAACAAGCGTGGAAGTCTATTCAAAATAAGTATCAAAATAGAAAAAATAAATCCAGATTTGTAATTACAAGAAGGTCATGGTTTAAATATGCCTCGGCAGCTATAGTCGTTGGTATAGTGACTACTTTTTTATTTAAAAAAGAAATTTTCCAATCAAAGGAAGAAATTACCCCAATAATAGTTAACACCAATCAGGATATTATTTATCCTGGAACCGATAAAGCTACCTTGACTTTAGGAGATGGTTCTGTGGTTGCTTTAGAAAAAGGAAATGATTTTGAAACAAAAAGTGCTCATAGTGATGGTCAAAAAATTATATATAACCATGAAAATAAGAACACCTCTAAAATCACTTATAATTATCTTACTATTCCAAGAGGAGGACAGTTCTATTTAAGATTATCTGATGGAACACAAGTTTGGCTAAATTCTGAATCTCAATTGAAGTACCCAGTAAGTTTCAATGAAGGAGAAACGCGCGTTGTGGAATTGATTTATGGTGAAGCGTATTTTGATGTTTCTCCAAGTAACGAAAATAAAGGTTCAAGATTTAAAGTACTTAATAAGTTGCAAGAAGTTGAGGTACTAGGTACAGAGTTCAACATAAAGGCCTATAATGACGATTTTAACATTTACACCACTTTAGTTGAGGGTGAAGTAGCTGTTACTTCTGGCGAGCAAAGCAAAAAACTAAGCCCTAATCATCAGACAAAGCTCCATTTGGAGAGTCATAAAATTACTGTTCACGATGTAGATGCTAAGTCTGAGACATCATGGAGAAATGGCGTTTTTAGTTTTAGGGAAAAACCTCTAAAGGATATAATGAAGGTCATTTCGAGATGGTATGATGTAAATGTGGTTTTTGAAAATAAAGATCTTGAAAGTATTACATTTAAAGGGGTGCTTGGTAAAAATCAAGATTTAGAAACCATTTTAGAAACTATTAAAAACTTAAGTATAATTAAAAACTATGAAATACATGGAAAACAAATAATATTAAAATAAAAACAAAGGGAACAAAGTTCATACCGTGGAAAGTAGATGACTTAATCCCCTTTTTTTAAGTTACCAATTAATTAAAAGTTTAACCAACTAATAACTGACAAATTTATGAAAATTAAACTAAACTATGTCCTTCTTTTAGTGAGAAGGAAGTCATTAATTTACATTATGAGAACCTTTATTTTCTTATGCTTTACTGTGGCTTTCAGTATTACACCAAATAATGTATTATCTCAAAATGCTAAAATCAGTATTCAAAATGATCAATACTTGTCCGTGGATGAAGTTTTTGATTTGATTATGCAGCAAACAGATTACAAATTTATTTACCAAGAAGGTATTTTTAATGATTACCCGAAAATAGAAGTTAAAAAGGGAATTATTCGAGCAAATGATCTATTGGCAAAAAGTTTATCTAATGGGAATTTTACCGTAAGTGTGGGAACAGATAACACAGTGATTGTTAAGAGGAAAAAAGAGATTTTAGAACTACAACCATTTATTGTTAATGGAATCGTTTCAGACCAAACAGGACAACCCTTACCAGGAGCCAATATTTTAGAAAAGGGAACTAGTAATGGTTCACAAACTGACTTCGATGGTAAATTTTCACTTGAAGTAAGCAGTGAAAATGCCATATTAGTGGTTTCATATCTTGGATTTTTAACTCAAGAGATTCCGGTGAATGGGCAAAATGCCATGTCTATAAATTTAGTTGAAGACGCGGCCGACTTGGACGAAATTATTGTTATAGGTTATGGTACTGCTAAAAAGAGTGACTTAACTGGAGCGGTAACACGATTAGACGCTACCAAGTATGAAAATCAATCTGCCACCAATATAGTGGAACTCCTTAATGGTACGGTAGCAGGTTTTAATTCAACACAAGGTGCAACCGCTGCTGGTGGGGGTTCCTTAGAAATAAGGGGTGCTAACTCGCTAACGGCCAGTACTGAGCCTTTGATTGTTTTGGATGGAGTGATTTACAGAGGATCGCTTTTAGATATAAATCCTAACGATGTTGCATCCGTAGATGTATTAAAAGATGCGAGTTCTGTTGCCGTTTATGGAGCGCAAGGTGCTAATGGTGTTGTAATTATAACCACAAAAAAAGGAACCGATAAAATTAAAGTCAACTTAGCTTTTGAAACTGGGATATCTGATATAGCAAATCATGTGAGACCATTCAATGCCCAAGAATACTTAAATTTTAGGAGAGATCACTCCATTCAGGTGGATCCTGGAGCACCTGAGGCTTTTTATCAAAATCCGAATAATTTACCTTCAGGGTTAACTCTAGACCAATGGAGAAATTACAACAATAATCCAAATGCAGATGACACTCTGGAATGGTTAAACAGGTTGAATTTCTTTGATGAGGAAATTGATAACTACATCAATGGCAGAACTACCAACTGGTATGATAAAGTAACCCAAACGGGTATTCGCCAATCAGCAGATGTCAATGTTTCTGGTAAAACGGATAACACTTCTTTTTTCTTGTCCTTTGGATATACTGATAACGAAGGGGTTATAGTAGGTGATGAATTTAAAGCATATCGTACTCGTGTAAATCTGGAAACAGAAATTAATGACTGGTTTAGCTTTGGTGTAAATGCACAATTTTCTAGCCGTGACTTTAGTGCGGTACCTGCTGAGTTTGATTTTACGAACGGTAATAGGAGTGTTTTTAGAGTTAGTCCGTATGGAACTGATATTGATCAAAATGGAGATTTTGTGCTTATACCGCATGGTTATGCGTTATCTCAAAACCCATTGGCAGACCATTATGCCAAACAAGAAGAAGACATTAGAAATGGACTCTTTGGTGTTCTTTATGCAAATATTAAGCTCCCATATGGGTTTAATTTTAAAATATCTTACCAAAACCGTTTCGACTTTGATAAAAACTATGAGTTTTTCCCATCCAGTACTAGAATTCAAGGTTTGGGCCTTGGTAGTAGAACAGATTTCTATCAGCACGAATGGATGGTAGATAATATTTTAAGTTGGAATAAAGAATTTGGTGATCATGCCTTCGATGCCACGTTCCTATGGAATGTTGAAGAATTATCAAGTACTAGGTCATTTCAAGAAGCTTCTGATTTTGCTCCTAACGAAAATTTAGGATTTAATGGGCTTCAGTTAGGAAATCCTGAATTTCTTGTGGTCGATAATAATGATCTTACAAGACGTGGAGATGCTCTTATGGCAAGGGTAAACTACAGATATATGGATAAGTATTTGCTAACTGCATCGGTAAGAAGAGATGGTTTTTCTGCTTTTGGAGAAAGAAATCCAAGAGCTACATTTCCAGCGGCAGCATTGGGTTGGGTTATCTCTAAAGAATCCTTTTTTCCTAAGGGAGATTTTGTAAACAACCTTAAGCTAAGGTTTTCATGGGGTGAAAACGGAAATAGATCTATAGGTACTTATGCTGCTTTAGCACGTCTTAATAGCAACCAATATTTAACCTTAAATGGAGTTGCACAAGGTGTTATTTTTGGAGGCACTTTAGCCAATCCTAATTTGCGATGGGAGCAGACCGAAGCCTTTAATCTTGGTCTTGATTTTGGCTTATTAAAAAATAGGATTAATGGAACAGTGGAAGTTTATAAAGCCAATACCACAGACCTCTTGGTAAACAGAGGATTACCTGCAATTTCTGGATTCACAGATGTAAACACAAATATCGGTGAAGTGGAGAACAAAGGGATAGAAATATCCATTAATTCTATCAATGTCAACAAACCTAATTTCAGGTGGAATTCTGGTGTGGTATTTTCTTTAAACCGTAACAAAATTATTGATCTTTTTGGAGATACTGAAACTGTTACAATAAATGGTCAAGAAGTTACCCGACCTGTAAGTGATATTCAAAACGGTTGGTTTGTTGGACAAGATATTGATGTCATTTGGGGTTATAAGATAACAGGGGTGTGGCAGCAAGGTCAAGAAGCAGATGCAGCTTTATTTGGTCAGGTGCCAGGAGATTATAAGGCAGAAGATGTTAATGGAGATGAACAATTTACACAACTTGAGGATAAACAGTTTATTGGGTATACCACTCCACGCTGGCGATTGGGTATTAGAAACGATTTTACATTTCTTAAAAACTTCACCCTATCCACATTTTTAAGAGGTGAGTTTGGCCATAAGGGTAGGTTAAACCAATTAACCCATGCAAGAACAGCTATTTACGATCGTATTAACACCTATAACCTACCGTATTGGTCTGCTGAAAACCCATCCAATGAGTATGGTAGTTTATTACAAAACGATCAGGCTTTTGAAACGGGTCTTGATGTCTATAGAAACCGCTCTTACTTGAGAGTACAGGATGTTAGCTTGTCTTATACTTTCCCGAAAAAACTATTGGATAAAACCAAATTTGATAGTGCAAGTATTTATGCTTCTGTAAGGAATTTGTACACATTTACGGACTGGGAAGGCTTAGACCCGGAGTCTGATAGCACGCCTTTACCACGTATTTTTTCCTTTGGATTTAGATTTAGTCTTTAATAAAAAACATATGAAATTATGAAAAGTAAGTTTAAATATTTTACAATATTAATTTTGGCCTTAATAGTAATCGTCTCATGTGATGACGAATATTTAGAACCCCAGCCTTTATCGTTCTTGTCGCCAGAAAATACCCTGGTAGACGCGGCAGGTTTTGATGCTTTATTAATTACTTTGAGAAAAGAACTTAGATGGGAATACGACGGTGACCGCAGTGGTATTGCATCACAATTAATTACCACCGATTTAGGTTTTGCACCGGCAAGAAACACGATTGTGCCTCGAAATTTGCCCTTGCAGTTTACACCTAATGACGATGGAGGGTATACAATGCTAGATTATTTTGATAGAGCTTATTCAAGGTCTATTAGTACAGCAAATTTACTTATTTTCTATGCTGAAGGAGCCGATTTAGAATCTGAAGATGAGAGAAATAGAATTATTGCAGCGGCCTACTTTCACAGATCTTACTGGTATTACCAACTAGTTCACCTTTATGGTGACGTACCATTTGTGGGACAAGTAATTACTGGACCCAAATTAGATTATTTTACCCATGCCAGAAAAACGGTTTTGGATAAAATTGAAGAAGATATGGAGTTCGCAGTACAGTGGTTGCCAGAAGCTAATGTAGAGGGTGCAGAAACTAAATGGGCAGGGTATCACCTGCTTACTAAAATTCAATTGGCCAATAGTCATTTTTCAGAGGCAATAGCGTCAGCAACCCAAGTTATAGATGGGCCATTTTCGTTAGTAACTGATAGATTTGGTGTTAATAGCGGAGATTCAAGTAGAAATGTGATATGGGATTTAGCAAGACCCGATAATATTTTCGACGGAGCCAACACTGAAACCATACTAGGTTTTTTAGATAGATTTGAAGCACCTGAAAATGCGAATAGTGATGGTACAGGTCGTGCCACGATGCGAGATTATGTACCTGCATGGTGGAACGGTGGTGTTAGGGATGGCAATGGGGCAAGAGGAAGTATTGATAGGATAGGTGGTGTTTGGACAACAATGGCTGATACTATAGGTAGAGGAAATGGATGGTCCAGAGGAACCCCCTATTACATCTATGAAATGTGGGATGATTCCAATGATTTAAGACGTAGCGACGCTAACTGGGTGGATAAGGATGAACTTGTTTATAATAATCCAAGTTCGGCAGATTACCTGCAGCCAGTAAATCCAAATAATTTTGGAAGTCCAGCTCAAGACTCTTTGCAGTTTTATTATGCCTTCCCACAATACAAAACATTCATTCCTCATAATGATTTGGATGATTCAAGACCCGATGGTGGGCAAGGTAATGGTTATATTTACCGTTTAGCAGAAACCTATTTACTGCGTGCAGAGGCCAATTATTGGTTAGGTAATACGGGTGCCGCTGCAGATGATATTAATGAAGTTAGAAATAGGGCACAAGCGTCCCTTATAACTGCGGGTGATGTAACTATAGAGAAGATTTTGGAGGAACGTGCCAAAGAACTGTACACCGAGGAACCTAGAAAAGTAGAATTAACTCGTGTTGCCTTGATTATGGCCGATAATAATCTTAATGGCTATTCTATAAATAACATTTCACAAAATAATTTTTATTACGACCATGTTATAGATAAAAACATTTTCTATCAGATTGGTAGTACAATTAGAGGTGTTAAGGCAACCATTGAACCACACTTTATTTTCTGGCCAATTCCATCTGTAACAATAACCAATAATTCTCAGGGTATTATTAACCAAAATGAAGGATTCCCTGGTGCAGAGCAAAATATACCACCGTTAACAGTTATAGACGATAGACAGTAATAGTTTGAGTTAGTTTTTGGGTAGTTTCAGATATTTCTTACTGATAATATTTGAAACTACCATTTTTAAAATTGATAAATAATAAAGAATATTAGTAAATATAGATAATGCTTTTTCGAAAAAGTTTTAAGTTTCTAATTCTTAGTGTCATTATCTTTTTGTCAATTTTTTCATGCATTAAAGTTAACAAGAACCATCAAGAACTGGATGGTATACTCTATGATATAGACTTTAATGAATTAGAGGATTTGAACTATTTTAAATCTGAAACCGAAATCAGTGATGATGAGGTCTCCGTAAAAAATAGTTGTCTAGATATTGATGCCATTAAAGGTGCAACCGTTTGGTTCAAGAATAAATTGGTGGCCCCTGTAAAAATTGAATATACAGCTGTAGTTATAGACCAAGGGGGGGCTAATGATAGGGTAAGTGATCTAAATTGCTTTTTTATGGCTATAGATCCAAATTGTCCTTCAAATATTTTGGAATGTGCTGATAGTATTCGTTCTGGTCGTTTTGGAGATTATCATAGACTTAGAACGTATTATGTAGGTTATGGTGGGCACGACAATACTACAACTAGGATGCGCAGATACACAGGATATAATGGTGAAAGACCTCTGTTGAAAAATCACGATTTGAGATTTCCTCATATTATTGAACCGAACAAGCCTATTAAAGTTGAAATCATGGTACAAAAAGAAATTATAACTTATTCTCACAATGATAATATCATTTTCAAAATGAATGATACATTAGCCTATAATGAAGGTTGGTTCGGATTCAGAACTGTCAGAAACCACATGCAAATATTGGATTTAAAAATAACAAACTTAAACCCTTAAAAATGAAATTTAAAAAAAAGCACATGTATTTCAAAGGATTAATAGCGATAGCTTTTATAACCTTCTGTAGTAAAGTTTACAGTCAAAATTGGGAAATCCTATTTAACGGAAAAGATCTCAAAGGTTGGAAAGTTGTTGGAGGAACTGCTCCCTACATAGTAAAAGATGGCATTATTACGGGCACTTCAAAAAACGAAAAACTTAATACATTTTTATGTACAGAAAAATTATATTCAGATTTTATTTTGGAGTTAGAAATATTTCTTCCCAATGTGTTAAATTCTGGTGTGCAATTTAGAAGCAATACGAGACAAGAAGATAACGGAACAAGGGTATTTGGATACCAATGCGAAGTAGACCCAACACCTCGAAAATGGACGGGAGGTATCTATGATGAAGGTAGAAGAAAATGGTTATATCCTTTATCAAGAAATCCAAAAGCTCAAAATGCATTTCTAATGGCTACATGGAACACGATACGAATTGAAGCCTATGGGAATGAAATCAATACGTTTATAAATGGGCAACATTCTAGTAGAATGGTAGATGATATGACGTCTGCTGGATTTATAGGTTTGCAAGTACATCGTGTAAAAGAAGAGGAGGTTGGAAGAAAAGTAATGTGGAAGAACATACGTATTATAACCGATAACGTTCAAGAGCATCTTACAACGGCAAATCCTGAAGTGCCCGAAGTAAGTTACCTTAAAAATGAGTTGACCCCATGGGAAAAAGATCATGGTTTTAGATTACTTTGGGATGGTGAAACTACCAATGGTTGGAGAGGCGCTAAATTAGATGGTTTTCCTGATAATGGTTGGACTATAAATAATGGTGAGCTAACTATTGAAGCTACAGATGGTGGCGAATCAACTGGTCCTGGTGATATTGTTACAACCAAAATGTATAGTGACTTTGAGTTAGAACTTGAATTCAAAATTACTGAAGGTGCAAATAGTGGAATCAAATATTTTGTAGACCCTGAATTGAACAAGGGTTCAGGCTCAGCTATTGGTTGTGAGTTTCAAATTTTGGATGATAAAAACCATCCAGATGCAAAAATGGGTACTTTGGGGAATAGAACCATTGGGTCGCTATATGATTTGATTACGGCAACAAATCTTTCTACCAAAGGCAGAAACAAAGATTTCAAGGGTATTGGCGAATGGAACAAAGCAAGAATTGTTTCTAAAGATGGAAAAGTTGAGCATTGGTTAAACAATGAAAAAGTAATAGAGTACGATCGTTTTTCACAAATGTTTGAAGCGTTGGTAAATTATAGTAAATACCAACAATGGCCAAATTTTGGAAGATGGCCAGAAGGCACCATTTTATTACAAGACCACGGTAACGAAGTAAGTTTTAGAAGTATTAAAATAAAAGAATTATAATGGCATCTAGAAGAGAATTTATAAAGAAAACATCAATGGCAAGTGCTGCTTTAGCAATAGGAAGTTCAGCTATGGGTATGACCGCCAAGAGTTATAACGGTATTATAGGCTCAAATGAGAGGCTAAACGTTGCCATTGCAGGTTTGGGCAGACGTTTAAACGCCTTTAAGGCACCCATAGCTATAAAAGAAAGTAATGTTAAATTACTCTATTTGTGTGATGTAATGGAAAGTCAGCGTTTAAAGGGTCTTAAGGCTTTCAGGGAACACATAAATTACAACCCAGCTTTGGAGAACGATATTAGAAAAGTTTTAGAAGATAAAGATGTTGACATTCTCATTAATGCTACTCCAGACCATTGGCACGCACCAGGATCTATTATGGCTATGAAAGCAGGTAAACATGTTTATGTAGAAAAGCCATGCAGCCACAATATGTATGAAAATGAACAATTGGTAAAAGCGTCCAACTACTTTAACAAAGTGGTTCAAATGGGAAATCAGCAACGTTCATCTGGTCATACCATTGCAATTATAAACGAAATACATAAGGGCGTTATCGGAAAACCATATAAGGCTGTTGCTTTTTATAACAATGGACGAGGAGAGGTTCCATTACAAAAAAGCGCTCCAATTCCGGAAGGTTTAGATTGGGACTTATGGCAAGGACCTGCACCAAGACGCTCTTATACTTCCGAAACATGGGATTATAATTGGCATTGGTATGGCTGGGAATATGGTACAGCCGAGGCCGGAAACAACGGAACTCATGAACTGGATGTGGCACGTTGGGCTTTACAGGTAGATTTTCCTCAACATGTAAAAGTAGAGGCAGAAAAGCGACACTTTATAAATGATGGTTGGGAAATGTATGATGATATGGAAGCTACCTTTAAATTTGCAGAAGATAAAGTCATTAAATGGGATGGAAAATCAAGAAACAGTTACAATACTTATGGAACCGGACGTGGCACCATAATTTATGGTACAGAAGGGTCTGTTTATGTTGATAGGAACAAATACATGTTATATGACCGCCAAGGAAAATTGGTTAAAGAGTTTAATTCGGCATCAAAAGAGTCAGGTACAGCTTTAGGTGGTGGTGGCGATACATCAACTCAACATGTTCAAAACCTTTTTGAAACCATTCGTGGCAAGTCAAAATTAACGGCCCCTATTGATGATGCTAGTAAGAGTATGGCTATGGTGCATTACGCCAATATTGCTTATAGAATTAATGATGGCATAGATATCGATGATAAAACGGGCGTGATGTACAATAGAGAGGCCATGAAACTATGGTCAAGAACTTACGAGCCAGGTTGGGATCCTAAATTATAAAGTTTGAAAAGACGCTCATTTATAAAGAAAACAGCTACAGTTACTGCAGGTATTGCAAGTTCATCCTATTTATATGGCCAGGTAATGTCTAATATAAATGCGAATAGCACTATAAACATTGGAGTTATAGGCACAGGAGATCGTGGAGGAGGCCTTACAACACTATTAAATTCTATAAATGATTTAAAAGTGGTGGCATCTTGCGATATATTGCCATTCAGATTAAAGGCAGGGGTTTCTAAAGCCAATTCAAATCCAATAGGGTATTTAGATTATAGAAAATTATTAGACAATAAGGATGTTGATGCGGTTATTATAGCAACACCGTTCAATACGCATTCTAAAATGGCTATAGATGCGCTTGAGGCTGGCAAGCATATATATTGCGAAAAGACTTTAGCAAAAGGTTATGATGGTATTATGGATTTAGTTAGTAAAACAAAAGATTCAAATTTGATATTTCAAACGGGCCATCAATACCATAGCTCAAGACTTTATATCCATGTTGTCGATTTAATTCAACAGGGAAAAGTTGGTAATATTACTGCCTTTGAGTGCCAATGGAACAGACATGGAAACTGGAGAAGACCAGTTCCCGAACCTAAACTTGAAAAGGCTATAAATTGGAGGATGTATCGAGAATTCTCTGGAGGGTTGACTGCTGAATTATGTTCACACCAAATCGATTTTGTAAACTGGGTACTCAATGCCACACCAAACCAGGTTATGGGTGTTGGTGGAGTAGATTATTGGCAAGACGGAAGGGAAACCTATGATAATGTGCATTTAATGTATACCTATCCCAACGGGATCAAGGCAAAATTCACTTGCTTAACAAGTAATGCTAAAGATGGCTACCAAATTAAGGTGATAGGTGATCTAGGTACTATTATTATTGATACCAAGAACGCTTGGTTCTATCCAGAAGGTAAAAAGAAGTATAAGGTTATAGAGGATGTTGATGGTGTTAGTGGCGCTACTGCCCAATGGGATAAGGATAAAGGTTCTAAAATAGATGTAGAGCACTTAGACCCCAGTAAGCAAGCCCTTTTAGATTTTAAGGCCTCCATTTTAAATAATAAAATTCCCCAATCTAATGTCATCACTGGCGCTAAAGCAGCTATTTGCGTTCAAATGGGATTGGATGCTATGTATAATAACAAAATCGTGAAATGTAATAATATGTTTCAGATATAGAAAAAACTTTAATATATGTTTAGACTAAACACATGCATCCTTTTAGTATTTCTAGTATTTCAATCTGTGGGTTTTTCCCAAGAACGACTTTTATACAAACAAATCGATTCAGTAAATCTATTTATGGATGTTTATCGTCCAGAAAATTTTAATTATTCAAAAAAATACCCTGCCATGATTTTCTTTTTTGGTGGTGGGTGGAGCAAAGGAAGTATTGGACAATTTGAACCCCATGCTAAGTTTTTTTCGAGAAGAGGTTTAGTTTGTTTTCTAGTAGATTATAGGGTTTCTAAAAAATATAATACAACGCCCATAGAATCTTTGAAAGATGCGAAATCGGCTATTAGGTTTATTAGGGAACGGGCAAATATATTTCAAATAGATAGTTCAAAAATAATTGCTGTTGGAGGTTCGGCAGGTGGGCATTTGGCTGCGGCTTCAGCTCTGATAAGTGGGTTTAATGAGTCCTCAGATAATTTAACCATTAGTCCAGCTCCAAATGCATTGGTTCTTATGAACCCGGTAATTGATAATGGTCCAGGGGGTTATGGTTTTGATAGAATTGGAAATTTATATAAAAACTTTTCACCTCTTCACAATATTGTTTCGGGTGCTCCGCCTACTATTATCTTTTTAGGTACCGAAGATAATTTAGTGCCAGTCGAAACCGCAAAATACTATCAAAAAGTAATGGAAAAAGTTGGAAGTAGATGTGAACTTATTTTATATGAAGGGCAAAAACACGGGTTTTTTAACTACGATAGAAGTTTTGAGCATTATAAAAAAACCGTCCTAGCTACTGATAATTTTTTACGGTCTCTTGGTTATTTGGAGATTGAACCTATTATTAAAATTGAATAATATGACTATTAAAAGATTTTTTCTATGAATATTAAAATTTCCATTATCCATATTAAATTAGCTTTATTCATTTTTTCTATCTGTTCATTTAGTTGTAAACAAGTTAAAGACTTCGAAAAACAGGAAGATTTCAATCAAAAACCTAATGTTTTACTCATTTGTATTGACGATTTGCGTCCAGAATTAAAGTCTTTTGGTGCAGATTATATCATATCACCCAACATGGATGATCTGGCTCAAAAAGGTATTTCCTTCAAAAAGCATTTTGTTAATGCCCCAAGCTGCGGGCCTTCCAGATATACATTGTTAGCCGGTAAATATGGACTTGCTAATAATGATGCTTTGTTCCTAAGAGCTCAAAAAATAGCGGATTCAAGCACCCATGTAGACCCTACTATGCCCGAATGGTTTAAATCTCATGGCTATAAAACAGTATCCGTAGGTAAAGTATCCCATCACCCAGGAGGCCGAGGCGGAAAAGATTGGAATGATAGCACAGTTATTGAAATTCCTAATGCTTGGGATAGGCACCTTATGCCAGTAGGTCCGTGGAAGCATCCACGCGGTACTATGCATGGACTCGCAAATGGAGAAATAAGAAAGATAACCAATGAAATGGATGTTTTTCAATCCGCAGTAGGAAACAATGTTAAATATCCAGATGACCTTATAACTGATGAAGCAATCAATCAATTAAAGGAATTAACAACTAATAAAAACCAACCCTTTTTTCTAGCCGTTGGTATCATTAAACCTCATTTACCTTTTGGAGCCCCAAAGTCTTATTATGATTTGTATCATAATGTAACCTTACCTCCTGTTGCACATCCAGAAAAACCAAAGGAAAAAACAACTTGGCATAACTCGTTTGAATTTATGAAATACAATCGTTGGGGAAAAGACCCAAATACAGATCCAGAATTCGCGGAAGACGTGCGTCGCCATTATGCGGCCTGTGTAACTTATGCCGATGCACAAGTAGGTAAAATAATGAATGAACTAAAACAAAGCGGCGCTGATAAAAATACTATTGTTGTGCTCTGGGGGGACCATGGCTGGCATTTGGGGGAACATGCTATTTGGGGTAAGCATAGCTTGTTTGAGGAATCTTTGCATTCACCACTCATTATTTACGATCCAATAAGCAAACACGGTAAGCAGGAGGTAAAACAGGTTGTTGAAACTTTAGATATTTTTCCTACTTTATGTGAATTAACAGGAGTGGATATTCCAGAATTTGCGGAAGGCATATCCTTAATGGCAACATTAAAAGCTAACAATACTTTTTCAAAAGGTGCCATAGCCTACACGCCAAAAGCGCGAACTATTAGAAACAAAACCCATAGATTAATTCTTCATAACGATGGGTTTGTAGAATTGTACGACCATTCTAAAGATGATAATGAGATTTTAAATGTTGCGAACCTGCATCCAGATATTGTTAATGAGATGACAAAACTCTTGATACGGAAAAGACCTTAATTATACAATTATGTTTTTATGAACTAACTCATTATAGTTAATTATGAATCAAGATTTAAGAAATACCTTCTACACTAATAAAAACAATAAACTTTATGTGTTTTTTTTATCTATTTTCTTTTTAAGTTATTTCTCCTACTCGCAAAATATTGAAACCTATATTTCAGACAATAAAGCTAGTATCTCACTAATAAAAAAAGGAAAGGAAATTAGGGTTGAAGCCTATATTCCTCAAGGTATTACTGAATTTGAGCTCCGCATTGATTCCGATAGAAATTATCCAGTTTCAAGCGCGCGAGATATCGCCTCCTCTGACCCAGATCCCATATTTAGGGATTCAATGTATCAAAGTTCTCCTTTAGATGTTAGATACCCAATAGTTGATATAGAATTGGAGACAGGGATGGACGGAATTTGTATTTTTGAGAATGAACCTAAAGGCGAATACATTTTTGGAGGTCCTTTTTTTAGAGAAAGTCTGCCTTTGTCAAAAGTAATTTGCTTGCCTTCCCATAAACTTGAGTATTGGGAAAATTCACTGATGCTAGACCATGAGACGCCTAATATTGAAAGGATTTACCTTCGAAAGGTGTTTCCAGTCATATTAAGAAATTTTAGACATACTATTAACCTGCTTTCTGAAGAGTGGTCTGGAAAAGTAAGCATTGCCGTTAATAAAAATGAGAAGTCTATAGAAATTGCTTCAGCTTACATTGATAAGCAACAAGGTTTATTAGAGAAGGCAAAAGTTCTTGAAGACATGAAAGGCAGTGAACTATCCAGAAAGCGTTTAATAAATGCACTAGATTTATTAATACAAGATGGACTACGACGACAAAACAACAACCCACACAGCCCAACCTATGGAAACCTCTATGCTTTTTATGATTTGGAAGCAAAAACACACCGTACCAATTACTGGAACTGGGCGGGTACTCAATATGTAAAGATGGTTGTTGACGCCATTAAAATACCTGAAATACAAAAAGTATATGATACCAAAGAATTACTACACGCCGTTGACAAGATAGGCCGCAATGCACTCAGATATCAGTTGAAGGAAGAAAACCACCCAGCCGATGGTTCTTTTATGGTGATATGGTCACGTAGGTTTAATAGATATACCAAATGGATAGGCACTTCCGATTCTGGGGTAATAGTGCGTTGGGCTTTGATTCCTCTTTTTGAGGCTACTGGCGATAGTACCTATTTAGAAGCTTCAAAATATTGGTGTCTTAAAAAAGGTGAAATGTTAAAGGAATTTGAAGTACTTCCACATTATTATAGATATGACGAAAATCGATTTAATGACCGTATTCTAGATGAAACAGGATGGGATCCTGAAGGACATGCCGCTTTATATGAATTAACAGGGGACAATCGCTTTAGAGAAATAGGCAAGGAATTTATGGATAAGCATATGAAAGTGTTTCAAAGAGAAGATGGCCTTTGGCACAGAGCTTATGATTGGACAAAACAAGAACATATTGAAACCATTAAAATGACACGTGGTTTAGGTTGGGCCATGGAAGGTTTACTAGCAATGAACCGTATGTATCCAGATACTATCTACCTTGATTATGCGAAAAAACTTGCCGAAAATTTGAAAAATGCTCAAAATCAAGATGGTTCTTGGTCTTTTATATTTGATGAAAATCCGAAAGAGGTTGGTGTTTCCGAAAAAGGCACAGCACTTTGGAGTTTGCTATTTTATCAGTTATATGAAGCTACTGGGAAATCAGAATATTTAAACACAGCAAGAGGTGCATTGAAATGGTGCTTGGAAAACCAATATACAGGACCAGATGTTGAGGCCGTGGGAGGCTTAGTTGGCAGTACACCCGCATCAATGGTTGGAATTAGACAGTATTTTCCAGCCAGTTGCGCTTATACAACTGGATTTTTTGGAATGGCAATTTTGGAAGAACTTAAGTATTTGGGTGTAAAATAATCGCATAAGCCCAATACATCAAATATTATAAAAAACGCCTTTAAATAGGATAATTTCAGTATTAATTACTAAAAATAAATAAAATGAATGTTAATTTTAAAACAATTGAAAAAAATGCGACACACGTGATGTTGTGTTTTATTTTATTATTTTCTGGTTTAGTAGGTTTTTGCCAAAGCTACCCTAATCCATATCAACTAGTTGAGAACTGGGCTAAATTACCAGAAGGTAGAACTATGGGGGCTGTTGGTAAGGTAACTATTGATCCTGATGGTGAACATATTTGGGCAGTTATTAGATGTGATGCAATAGAACCTGATCGGTTTGGTGATGAGTGCCTTGATTCAGATTTGGATCCAATACTCAAATTTGACCAAAATGGAAATGTGGTCCAAAGCTTTGGTGCTGGAATGTTTATTTGGCCCCATGGTATTGATGTTGATAAAGAAGGTAATGTTTGGGTTACAGAAGCCGTTTCAGATAAGCGAAGACCTGAAGGGGATAAAAGAGGTCATCAGGTCATAAAATTTAGTCCTGATGGAAAAGTATTAATGGTATTAGGAAAACCTGGAATAGCAGGAAATGGAGAATATGAATTCAATTCTCCGGCAGATATTATTGTTGCCGACAATGGTAATATTTTTGTTGCTGATGGACATAGTCAAGAGGGCAATAATCGGGTCATGAAGTTTTCACCTGACGGAACTTTTATTAAGTCTTGGGGAAAGACTGGATATGGACCAGGCGAATTTAAAAGTCTTCACGCACTTGATATAGATTCTCGCGGCAGGATTTTTGTCGCCGACAGAGGAAACAACAGGTTACAGATTTTTGACCAAGAAGGAAATTTTATTTCTCAGTGGACTCAATTTGGAAAACCTAGTGGTCTGGCTTTCGATGAACATGATAAAATTTATGTAGCTGATTCTGAATCAGACAATTTACAAAATCCTGGCTGGGAAATGGGAATCCGTATCGGTGATGCAAATTTAGGTTGGGTAGATTACTTCATACGTTTGCCAACATTCGATCCACAAAACACAAAAACAAACGGTGCAGAATTTATTGCAGTTGATAAATATGGAAACATTTTTGGAGGAGAACCAGGGCCTCGGAAATTGCAAAAGTATGTGAGAGTCCGTTGATAAATCTTTTAATCATTCCCTATTTTCCAATTTTATTAAATTTAAAAACCTTAGATTTTCGAAAGATCTAAGGTTTTGTGTTTCTTTTATGTACTCTTTTTAGCACTTCAGTTTTATTCTACAAAAACTTCTGTATCTCTATTAAGTTTAAATTTCAAAGGCTATCTATGATTATTTTATTTATCAGATTCAAGACCTCCAAAATTAGTATCCGAAATGGCTCTTAACTCTTCGATGGTAAGTGTATTACCATAATTACTTTTTAATGCATACAATTCTTCTTTTAATTTTTTTATTAAATTGGTATGTTTTTTTGAATTTATTAAGTTGTTCAATTCTGAAGGGTCCTTTTTTAAATCATACAATTCCCAAAGATCCACATCATAATAAAAATGAATGAGTTTATATCTTTCCGTTCTTATACCGTAGTGCGGCTGTACATGATGCCAAAAGGGATATTCGTAATAATGATAATACATAGATTGGCGCCAGTTTTTTGGAGTTTTGCCTTTTAGGTTTTGATAAAAACTTTTACCTTGTATCTCATTGGGAACAGGAATTCCCGCCATATCTAATAAAGTTGGTGCCATATCAATATTAGAAACGATATCTTTAACAACTGTTTTAGGTTTAATCAGTTTAGGATAACGAATTAAAAATGGCATTCTCAAAGATTCCTCGTACATAAAGCGTTTATCAAACCAACCGTGTTCTCCCAGAAAAAAACCTTGGTCTGATGCATAAATAACAATCGTATTTTCCTCTAGTCCGTTTTCTTTTAAATAGTTTAATACACGACCTATATTTTCATCTACAGATTTAATGGTGGCTAAGTAGTCTTTAATATAAGTTTGATATTTCCATCTTTTAAGAGCTTCTCCAGAAAGTGAATCGTTGGGAGTTACAATTTCTCCGGGATTATTACCATAATCAAGCCATTTTCTAACCTCTTTTGGGGTTAATGTATCTGGTGGATTCATTTTCATATCTCTTCTGTTAAAGAAATCCATGGTCATATGGGTGTCTCCGGCAGTTTGTTCTCTACCAATATAATTGTCATTAAATGTGTCAGGATATGGTAAATCCTGATTTTCCCATAAATCTTCATATTTTTTATCTGGAGCCCATTCTCTGTGGGGTGCTTTGTATTGAAGAAGTAAACAAAAAGGGGTTTCTTTGTTTGTTTGCTCCAACCAGTTTAAAGCAAAATCGGTTGTTAAGTTAGTAGCATAGCCCTCTTCTTTAACAGCTATACCGTTTTCGCTATAAGTTGGATTCCAATAAACACCTTGTTCACCATGGTCAATATGATATTTGTAATAATCAAAACCTTGAGGTTCGGAAGCGAGATGCCATTTTCCGACCAACGCTGTTTGATAGCCCCTTTTTTGTAATGCCTTTGGGTAAGTCCACTGAGAACCATTAAAGTTTCCACCCTGGAAGTTTTTGTAATATTTATTGATATGGCTGTATTTTCCTGTTAAAATGGACGCTCTACTTGGTCCACATATGGCGTTCGTGCAAAGCGCATTGGTGAGTATGGCACCTTCATTAGCAATTCTATCAATATTAGGAGTTGGTGCTATATCCTTAAAAAAATCATTATACGCTGAAATAGCATTAGTAGCATGATCGTCAGAAAGTATAAAAACTATATTTGGTCGTTTAGAGTCAAAACTTTTGCTTTGCGAGAATACAGAACAAGAAAAAACAAACAATAGAACAAAAACATTTTTCATAAAACTTTTTAAATAAATAAAGATTATAAACAAATTTAAGGCACCAAACTTTTAATGCAGTTTGTTTTTCAAGCAAAGTACTCTTTTTATTGACCATTATGTAGTGAAGTTAAGATATTAAACTTTTTAAAATACTTATTAAATCAATATAAGATCTAATGATTCCTCAGTAAATTTTCCCTTCATTTTACATGTTCTGAACATATTTTCTAACACATTGAACTATTTTAAAACCTTTAATTACATTCATAAAAGTATTATTGTACTTATATAATAACTAACTTTTTTAATAAAATGAAACTTAAAAAATTTGAAGGTAACCCTATATTATCTCCTAATCCTGAAAACGATTGGGAAAACCTGGTTGTTTGTAATCCAGGAGTTTATTATGATAACGGAAAATTCTACATGCTCTATAGAGCAGCAGGTGATGATGAAGAGCATGTGATCCGCTTTGGTTTAGCAATAAGTGATGATGGGTACCATTTCGAGCGTGTTTCAGATGAGCCAGTACTGGGGCCAAGCGATGAAGGCCCAGACATGGGTTGTATAGAAGACGCTCGTATCATTAAATTGGACGATTATTATTATGTAACATATGCTTTTAGACCATTTCCCCCTGGTCAATACTGGAAATTCAGACATGATGAAGTATTAACATCAGATCATGGCCCTCATGCACCTCATTTTATTAAGAAGAATATGGCAAATTCTGCTTTGGCTATGACCAAAGATTTTAAAAACTGGATTAAACTGGGAAGAATTACCGATTCTAATTTAGATGACAGAGATGTTATTTTATTTCCAGAAAAAATAAACGGAAAATATGCCATGTTGCATCGTCCAAAAGAATGGGTTGGTGAATCATATAGTCTTGATAAACCTGCCGTTTGGATAAGGTTTAGTGACGATATGTTATTATGGAAAGAACCAAGTACCATGCTAATTGCTGGTATTAATGGTGGATGGGAAGAAAAAGTGGGGGGCAGCACGCCACCTTTAAAAACAGACAGGGGCTGGTTAGTTTTATATCATGGCGTGGAAAATGGAGGCTTAGGTTATTATAGAGTAGGAGCTGTCATGTTAGATTTAGAAGATCCCACAAAAATTATAGGCAGAACTAAAGATTATATCATGGAGCCTGAATTTGATTACGAGATTGAAGGTTATTATAAGGGGTGTGTTTTTCCTACAGGAAATATGATTATAGATGATACACTTTACGTTTATTATGGAGGTGCAGATAAATATATTGGTTTGGCGACCTGCAATGTAAACGAATTAATAGAATTCACATTAAGCAAAGAACAGAATTCATAAATACCAACCAAATGGAATCAACTAACTTCATTACAGATGGCCCTTCTTGGGTAAACGGGCTTTCTTGGGCAGATATTATAATAATTATATTTTATTTTTTGTTCATAGTCTACCTTGGTGTTAAGTACAGCAAAAGCAAAGACGAAAACTCTTATTTTTTAGCAGGAAGAGGTATGGGTTGGGGCGTTATTGGGTTTTCTCTATTCGCAGCAAGTATTTCCAGCTCCACCCTAATTGGGCAAGCTGGTGATGCTTACAGCACGGGTATTGCGGTTTTTAATTACAATTTGATTTCGGTTATAGTCATGATATTTTTTGCATGGTTTATTTTACCATTCTATATCAAATCGAAAATATTTACAATACCTGAGTTTCTCGAAAAAAGATTTAATGTAGCATCTCGGTATTATTTTTCAGCAATAACAATTGTTGTTAATATATTTTTAGATGCCGCTGGGTCTTTGTATGCAGCAGCCATGGTCATGAAGTTAGTATTTCCAGAAGCTTCCATATTAACCTTGTCGATTGTATTTGCTATTGTCGTAGCAGCTTATACCATTCCTGGTGGACTTTCAGCAGCTATTAGAGTAGATTTAATGCAAGGAATTTTTCTTTTAGTTGGTTCTATGGTTTTAACGGTTTACGCTACCTACAATGGAGGCGCCGAATATGTTAGGGAATTACTTGCCGATGGTGATGTTTTAATGAAATTAGTGAGACCAAATGATGATACCTCGGTGCCTTGGTTAGGAATGATTGTTGGCATACCTATTATTGGACTGTTTTTTTGGGGAAATAATCAGCAATTGGTGCAACGTGTTCTGACTGCGAAATCTATTGATGAAGGAAGGAAAGGGGTTTTGCTTGTTGGATTCCTAACCATGTTAACATTGTTTTTAATAATAATTCCTGGGGTTATGGCTATCAAGTTATTTCCAGGGTTGCCCAAACCAGACATGGTTTACCCTAATTTAATCATGGAACTTCTTCCCAATGTCTTAATAGGCTTTATGATAGCGGCTATGGTAGCTGCTCTAACATCTTCTTTAAGTGGATTGTTAAATTCCGTTGCGACACTCTTTACCATGGATTTCTATGACAAGATAGCTCCTAACAGTACTTCCAAGAAGAAAGTAAGAGTTGGTAAAATGGCTTCCTTAACGGTGTTAATAATAGCCGTTATGTGGGCTCCACAAATTGGTAAACAATTTGGTACGCTATTAAAATATTATCAGGAAATGCTGTCTATGATGGCACCTCCCATTGTTGCTGCATTTATTTTAGGTATATTTTGGAAAAGAACCAACGCAACGGGCGCTTTTACTGGACTGATAGCTGGAATATTGTTAGGGATAGCTAATATTTTTTCTACAATAAACTATGGGCATTCCATTTTTGGAGATATGCACTTTCTCCTAACCATTCCATTCTATTTTGTTTGGAGTATGTTAGTAATGATTATTGTAAGTTTATTAACAGCAAAACCGCCTCTTGAAAAAACTGAAAACTTAACGTTTTCAATGGCAGAATTTAAGTCGGAAACACTTAGTCTGAAAGGTCAACCTTATTATAAGAGCTATCGATTTTGGTCATATTTGCTATTGGCCTTTTCAGTATTGATTTTAATTTTATTTTGGTAAAAAACACATAATGAAAAGAAATAATTTTTATAAAATATTATTAACAACCTTAACACTTACATTTGTTATTTCATCTTGTAAAAAAGAATATCCAGAAAAAAGACCAAATTTTTTGTTCATTCTTGTAGATGACCAACCTTATGATGCTTTGGAATCCAGTGGGAGGTATCCTTTTTTGAAAACCCCTAATATGGAACGGTTGGAAAATGAAGGAGCAAAATTTAATAACTTCTTTGTAACCCAATCCATTTGTTCGCCTTCTAGAGCAAGTTTTTTAACGGGAACATATCCTCATATTCACGGGGTTAATCAAAATAATCCTCATGTAGATCCTGATTGGAAGAACTACCAACCCTATAATCAGTTGTTACAACAAGAAGGTTACCAAACGGCTCATATAGGAAAAATTCATATGGCTCATTATGAAGGAAAAAAGCATATTAGGCCGGGCTTTGATTATTGGTATAGTTTTATAGGACAAGGGGAATATTTTGATCCAATGGTTAATAATAATGGAAAAGAATATCAGGAAAAGGGCTATATGACCGATATTTTAACCGAGAAAGCACTGGCTTGGTTGAAAGAAAAGAGAGATCCTGATAAACCTTTTAGTCTAAATTTATGGCACAAAGCAGTGCATGAAAATCATTCTCCTGCTCCAAGACACGAAAATATGTATGCAGAGGATTCTCTACCTGTTCCACCTTTCAATACGCATCTTGAGAACTTTAAGGGCAAACCTGAATGGCAAAGGATTAAAGCTTGGGACTCCAAATGGAAAGAATATGTTCAAAGCGATACATTAGCACCAAAACCATGGCCCATTAAAGGCGATAAATTTAAAAAACTTTTGGAATGCTTAGGTGCTGTTGATGAATCATTGGGTCAGGTTTTAAAAACATTGGAAGAGATGGGGGAGCTTGATAATACCGTTATTATTTATAGTAGCGACAATGGTTATTTTATGGGTGAGCACGGTTATTGGGATAAACGAATTGCTTATGACAATTCGATGCGAATCCCAATGCTAATAAGATATCCTAAAAAGATAAGGACAGGAATTGAGATAAATAAATTAGGCTTAAACATCGATTTAGCGCCCACCATACTTGAATTAGCAGGTATTGAAACACCAAATTATATGCAGGGAACATCAATGGTAAATCTATTTGACGATAATTCAGAAAATAGTAATTGGAGAACATCATTTATGTTTGAATATTATGTTGATGATGCTTATCCCTATGCGGGTCCAAATATGTTAGCGATTCGAACTGATAAATTCAAACTGGTGGACGCCTTTTTACCTAATGATATTGATGAATTGTATGATTTGGAAAAAGATCCCGGGGAAATGATTAACCTAATTAATGATCCCGAATATGACCTTGTGGAGCAAGAACTTCGAGCAGAACTTGAAAATCAGAAAATTAAATATAAATATAATCCTGATCGCGATTGGTGGTTAAGAACTCAAGTCACTCAAAGCAAATAATGCAAATACCCAATAAGTTCATATTGGGTATTTATTTTTTTACTATGTTTAATAAAACATTTTCACATTTATGAACTGCCTTAAAAACTACTTTTTATTATTTATCGTTTTTGTAGTCTTTCATTTTTCTGCCTATTCTCAACTAGTTAAAAGGTTGGACACTAAAGAGGGTCTAATTAACGGCACAATAAATATTTTTGAAAAAGATAGCCTAGGATATTTCTGGATTGGTTCAGATAAAGGTCTTAATAGATACTCTGGTGTAGAGTTCAAGAATTACGATCTAAATGAAATTACAAATGTTGAGGGTAGCGGTATCATAGATATATTAAATAGTAATGGGGTTTTATACATGATAAGTCTTAATGGCTATCTAATTAAATATGATTATGAGTACGATCGTTTTGACGAGATTTTGCATATAGAAAAAAAGAGATTTTTATCACTTGCAAAATTAGATGATGATAGAATTTTAATTGGTTTGGATTATGGGTTTATTATTTTCAATCTAAAATTGCATCAAGCTTCAGATATTTTACATCCAGAAACCTTTATTAATAGAAAAATTTTAGTCGTTGATAATATAGTGTATTCAGCCACTGGTAAAGGCTGCTATGTATATGAGTTTAAAAAGGAGTCTAGTACATTATTGCTTAAAGAAATAATATTAGAGAATAAAGACATTATTCACGTTGCATTAGATTTTAGAAATAGGCTTTGGATAGGTACTGAAGTTGAAGGATTATTTATAAAAGATGACAAGGAAATTACACAAGTTTACATTAATGAATTACAGAAAAAAACTTACGCGATTCGGAAAATAAAATTCGACAATCAGCAAAATGCTCTTGTTGCTATAGACCGATTAGGACTTTTTGTGATAGATGAAAACCTTAAAATAACCAAAACATTTAGCCATAATTTAAATAATTTTAACAGCATAAGTCAAAATAGTATATACGAGATTTATGTTGATAATTTAAATGCCTACTGGCTGGGATTAAGAGAGGGGGGAATTAACATTATTTATGAAAATGACAATATTTTCAAAGAAATAAGCCATATACTTAATGATGATAATAGTATAAATAACAATACCATAAGATCTATTTTTGAAACTAGTAATGGAGATTTATGGTTTGGTACTGAAAATGGTTTAAGCAAATTTGCAGACCAAGAGTTTATTAATTTTACTAATAATCCAAAACTTTTCAATACTGCAGTACTGGCTATTGCCCAATACAAAGAGCATCTTTTACTAGGTACATATGGTGAAGGCCTATTAACCTTCGATAAAGATAAAAACTTAATGATTAGTTCAGAGTTGGAACCAACGGTGCCTTCAAAATTAATTTTTCATATTTCTGTTTTTGATGACGATTTATGGATTGCGATTGGAAATGATGGACCTTTAATGCATTATTATCAAGGTAGACATGTCAATAATTATGATGTTGGTTTGGTAAGGTATATGGTGAAAGGTTATGACGATATAAATTACGCAGGTTCAAGCAATGGGTTTTATGAGATAAATAAAAGAAATAGAAGCGTTCGTAGGTTAAAAGAAGACATTTTTAGCAACTTAAACGAAATACACAATTTAAATTTTGATCCTTTAAACAACGCCATTTGGATTGGCTCCACAAATGGATTATACAAATTTGACCTAAGCGATGAATCATTAGAAAATATTAGTTTAAACACCAACAAAGAAATAGGCACTGTTTTTTCTGTTAAAAAAGATAATTTACAAAATTTGTATTTAGCATGTATATCGGGATTGTGGAGGTATGACATTAAAAATAAACTATTCAGAAAATATAGCGATCAAGATGGACTATACATAGAAGAATTTGGAACTGGAGCCTCTGCTAAACTTAAGGATGGTCGTTTGGCTTTTGGTGGACCCGATGGAGCAGTTATTTTTCAGCCAATAGATTTTGAAAAAGACCGTACCATAAAAAATATTTATGTATCAAATTTTCAAATAAATGGAAAAAAACCAGATAGTTTAACACTTAGTAAAAACATCAATTTTGTAAAAGATGTTGTCTTAAACTTCGATCAGAATACGATAGCGTTCAATTTTGAAACTATAAAATTTCATGGGTCTAAAAGAAATCATTTTGAGTGGAAATTAAGTGGATATGATGAGAATTTAAGGAACTCATATGGGAACGAAAAAATTACCTACTCAAATTTAAAACCAGGTAATTATAGACTTCTGGCAACAGGTTTTAATGCCGATGGGGAAAAGGCACAGAATGATTTTGTTTTGAACATTAAAATAAAAAAACCTTTTTGGAAAACTACAGTAGCGTTCATTTCCTATTTTTTAATTTCCTGCTTTTTTGTTTTCCTAATATACAAAGTAACCAAAGCTAATATTCGTAAAAGATTTGATGAAAATAGAATTAAATTTTTTGTTGAAGTAGCACATGATATTAGAACACCAGTATCTTTAATTCAACTCCTTGTTAAGCAGCTTTCCAATCAAGAGAATGTAGAAAAATCGATAGAACTTATTCAAAGGAACACTGAAAACCTTAATGAGTATGTGACTCAACTTTTGGATTTCCAAAAAATTGATAAAAAGCAACTTAAACTTTCAGTTAGTAAAGTAGACTTAAAGGACTGCCTTGCTTCAATAATAAATGACTTTACCCCCATTCTGCAGGAGAAATCGATAGATATTAATATGGATGTGAAGCATCTTCCCGTTTGGTTTGATAAACCAAAAATGAGCAGGATATTTTATAATTTAATATCAAATGCCATTAAATATAGTAATGAAGGTGGTGAAATTAATATTAAGGTCAACTTATGCAATGATAATACGATTAAAATTGATTTTGAGGATAATGGTATTGGCATACCTGAAAATCAACAAGAACTTATTTTTAAGAGATTTACAAGAGGCACAAATGTTTCAAACAAGGGAATTCCTGGAACTGGTATAGGATTGATGCTTTCAAAAAAGATTGTAGAGCTACATGGAGGAAAAATACTTTTGGAAAGTAAAGAAAATATAGGATCTAAATTCACTGTTGTTTTACCCAATGGAACGGAACATTACCATAATGACGAACTTATGGATGAAATTCAAATTCCTCAAAAGGAATATAAAGTGAATGATTTAATCAATAAGAGCAAACTAATACTTTTGGTTGAAGATAATGAGGAGCTAAGAAAGGCCATTAAAAATGAACTTACCAAGGATTATATAGTAATTGATGCTAATAATGGAAAAGAAGGATTGCTCATTGCACTTTCCAAAAGCCCTGATATAATCATAACAGACGTAATGATGCCAGAAATGGACGGTAAAGAATTATGTAATTTGCTAAAAACAAATTTTAAAACCAGTCATATTCCTGTTATTATGCTAACTGCTTTGTCGGAGATAGATGATAAAATCCAAGGATTAGAAACAGGAGCAGATGCCTATGTTGAAAAACCTTTTAATGTAGAAGTCTTAAAAGCTACAATCAACAACCTCATAAAATCAAGGAATAATGTTACAAATATTTTAGAGGATAAAGAGGTTAAAAAACAGCTGAGCCCAGATGAATTTTTTCTATCGGATGTTATTGAAATCATTAAGCAAAATATCAAGGAGAAAGATTTTTCTATAGACAATTTATGTGATGTTATGGGATTAAGTAGATCAAATCTATACAGGAAACTAACAGGTTTAATCCAAATGTCTCCCTCTGATTTGATAATAAAAATAAAATTATCTCATGCTGAAGAATTGATGAAAAGCAAAACTCACGCTAGGATTTCCGATATAGCCTACGAATCTGGTTTTAATGATCCAAAATATTTTAGTACACTCTTTAAAAAACACTACGGTAAAACACCTAAGGAGTTCATAGATGAAAATTAGTAACTATCATTGCGGCTAGTAGTTATTTTACCATAAGACTGGCGTGTTTTGGTTTTTGACCGAAATTTAAACCTAGTCGAATTGCTCCTAAACCTTTTTTCTGATGGTTTTTTAGAAATTGCATCTATTAAACCTTTTGCCATACAATGAAAAAAGTTAAATCATTATCTGTTCTATTAAAATTGATTTTTGTTTTTGGAATCAGTTATTTTATAGTGAGCATGATTACTCGTAAAGATTTACTAACAAGTGACAAAATTACTTCAGAAATCGAATCTTATAATTATGTTATTGGAACCCAAACCGTCGGTTCAAAATACAAGTTCACGGATGAAACCATGTTGCTGGAAACAGCTTTGGAGATAAAGAAAATGGGATCGAATCTTTTGAAATTTTCCATGAATCCGAGATACTTCTCTGAAAACTATGGCCTTCCAAAAAATGAAAAAATAAACTCTTTAACAAACCTAGCGACGTTAGAACCATCAGTTAAAGAGGTTTTGGATATGGATTTTAAATATTACCATATTTGGTCCTATTGTTTTTCGCAATATACTCCAGAACCCGTTGGAAAAAAAGATGATACTGCTCAAATAAAATTTATCAATGGTTTTCCTAAAAAATATGAAAAGGCACTTTATAAGGAACTTTATGAATTTACTTCCTACCTCTTAAAAACTTACAGTGGTACTGGTAAAGTGTTTTATTTAGGTAATTGGGAGGGGGATTGGCATTTAAGACCGGATTACGATAGAACTAAACCTGTAAACCCAAATACATTAAATGGCATGATTCGATGGGCAAAAACAAGACAAAAGGCTATCGATGATGCTAAACGAGATATACAGCATAAAAATGTTGAAGTATACCATTACATAGAGGTGAATTTGGTTAGAAAAGCCCTTAATGAAGCAAAGACTAAAGTTGTTGCCAATAGTGTAGTAAATGTGGTAAATCCAGATTTTGTATCGTATTCGTCTTACGATTCAACAAATCCATATAAAACAGAAGACTCGCTTAGAATAAATCTAAAAAAGTCTTTAAATTTTTTAGAGTCCCAATTGTCTCCTAAAGAAGGATTACCATCAGGAAAGCGCGTATGGATTGGAGAATATGGTAACCCTAGTTTACATCATAGTGATGAGATGCAAAATAACCGATCCATTTGGACGATTAAAGCGGCATTAGAATGGGGTTCACCTTTTATTCTTTATTGGGAAATGTATAATAATGAAATTAAACCAGACACTGGCGAGCAAGTAGGTTACTGGCTCATTGACGATAAAGGAAAAAAACAACCCATATGGTACACCCATAATTCATTTTATAATGAATCAAAAGAATTTCTAATTAATTACCAAAAAGCAAACGATGAGCTTCCAAGTTTTGATGTTTTCAGAAAAAATGCACTTCAATTTAAAAGCTTAAATCCATAATATAAAATGAATCGATCTATAATATTTTTATTGCTATTCTCTATTTGTACCGCAATATCTGGACAGAATAGTCAGTATGATGCACCATTTCAATTAGAGAATTACAATTTTGTCCTAGGTATAAATAGTTTCCCTACAAAATATCAGTTTACCAAAGACTCAAAATTAATAGAACAAGCCAAACAAACTAGAGCCTTGGGGTCTAATATTTTTAAGACGACTATATCTGAAAAGACTTTAAAAAATTATGGTCTTAAACCATCCGATGCTTATGAAATTATGGATGTTATAGATCTCATACCAGATTATGACAAGGTTTTTGACATGGACTTTAAATACTATTTTTTCTGGGTGCATACTACTACAGGGATTAAATGGAAAAAAGGAATCAGTAAAAAACAAGAAAAGACACTTTACAACGAAATGTTTGATTTTACTTCCTATCTCCTTAAAAAACATAACAATTCCGGTAAAACCTTCTTTATTGGTAATTGGGAAGGCGATTGGTTGCTTCATGGTGAAGGGGGTAGAAACAAAACCCCTTCAAAAGAAGATGTAGAAAATATGACTAAGTGGTTTCAAATAAGACAACGTGCCATCGCCGATGCAAAAGCTAAAACTAAGTCAAAAAATGTGTCTCTGTATTATTATATAGAAGTGAACCTAGCGGTAAAGGGAATGGAAGGAAAAACCTGTATTGCTCAGGATATTCTACCTAATGTGGATGTAGATTTTGTATCCTATTCAAGCTACGAATCTAGTAAGAAAAAGGATTATGAAGCGAATAGGGAATCTATGACCAAAGTGTTGAATTACATTGAAGGCCAATTAAAACCCAAAGAAGGATTGCCTTTTAAGCGCAGGGTTTTTATTGGTGAATACGGAGGTCATGCCTTTGAAGATAGGCCAGAAACAAACCTTAAACAGTTTGACAATGCTAAAGATATTATGCAAATATCTTTAGAAGAGGATTTACCCTTTACCTTGTATTGGCAATTGTACAACAATGAGTACACTGAAGACGGTAAGTCTAAGAACATGTCGTTAATAAACGAAAAAGGAGAGAAAAGACCTATGTACTATTTGCATCAAAATTACTACAAACAAGTTAATGAGTACCTAAAAAATTATAGGGTGGAACATAAAGAATATCCGGGTTACGAAGATTTTAAGAAGGAAGCCTTGAATATTTTGGAAGGTGTTTACAAGGAAATAAGAACAGAGCTTTTAACATCATTAAATTAAAAAATGAAGCTTCCATTTAAAATAAATAGAACGAGAGTTTCATTTGTATTCTTTCTAATTGCACTCAATAACTTTGCTCAATTATCATTGGTAAGCAATCAAAATATTGATTTTTCAACTGCCATTACTACTGTGTCTAGTGGAAATTGGAGCAACCCTGCCATATGGAGTAATGGGCAAATTCCTAGTGCTTCAACAGATGTGATTATAAATGATGGACATACGGTTTATATAGATATTCAGGGAGCAGTATCACAACAAATTGTAGACTTATGTAAGAACCTTCAAGTAAAAAAGACGGCTACTCTTGATATGGGTCATAATACCCCAAATTTTGCAAAAGACTTGAGAATCAATGGGAGTATATTGTGTAATGGTACTTTTTCCTCTGGACGAAACCAACCATCAGGATCTGGTGATGGGTCTATATATCTATATAATAGTCGAATTTACCTAAATCTTACCCAGGATGAAACCTTTGTTTCTGGTTCTGGCTTTTTCAATCCAAAATCTTTAAGTATCTCCAGTAATTTTGAAAATAAAAATCTAACAATTGATTTATATAACATTATTATCAATGAGAATTTCGCCATAAAATCAGATAATCGGGTAAATGTTACAATAAGCCATTATGCATATCTTAGAATTAAAGGAATTTTAGGATTGACAGGAAGTGATTATCAATTCAGTTCGCCAACAGCTAAATCTGACTTAATTATTCATGGTATCGTAGTTACTAACGATGTAAGTTTATTTACAAAGAATACTTCCATAGGGGAATCATCTTCTTTGACTATATCCAGTCAAGGTAGCCTATATACTCAAAAAATCAATAAAGGAATTCTAGACAAGAAAACCGAAGCAGCTGGCTTTTCATTATTTATAAACCCCGGAGGGCTTTTGCGTTTAGGGCAAGGTGTAGATTTCGATAATTTATCAAGTGCCAATCCTAATTTCTTGCTAATTAATAATGGGGAAGTAAGAAAACATTATTCAGAAACCATGTCAACCAAAGCTCAAATTACTGCTACTCTGGACCAGTTTGATCCCAATAAAGGTGCTAATGTTCCTCAAATTAAAGATGTATTCGGGGCAAGTCATATTTCTGGATGGTATAATTTTACGGATAGACCTTATCTTTTAGAAGGTTTAGATGTGTATAAAGAGTTTGGAGCAACCTCCTTAAAAACTACCCTTACCTCCATTAATGGTAACATGGAATCGGCTTATCATTTTAATCATACTTGGCCAAATTTTAATTCCCTAAAAGAAGTTGCACAACATGAATATGTTGACTCCTTGTTTAAGCGTTCACATATTAAAAAACACACTTTTTGGACCACCACTAAAAATCAATCGTTCTATAAAAACGGTCCCGATTTTAATCACGAAAATTATCTTGACCAAGAACAACAATTTTACGAGTTAACAAAACACCTATTAGAAACCTATGGATCTTTGGACAAAACATTTACCTATCAAAATTGGGAAGGTGATTGGATGTTAAGAGGACAAGGAGTTTTATGGGAAGATAATCCATCTCTTATTCCCGACGATATAGAATGGCTCACAGAAGGTATGGCCCGATTATTTAGAGCCAGACAAAGAGGAACAGAGCGTGCTAGAAATGAATTTATTGGTGCTACTGCAAAAGTATTTTATGCTATTGAATTCAATAAACTTTGGATGCTTAAAAATGGCAGCAGGATTACCATGATGGAAAATAATACCCCTAGTGTTTTAGGTAATGTAATTCCTTCTACTAGAATCGATTTATCATCTTGGTCAGCTTATGATGGAGGTTGGTTTGATACCAATAATCCATTGGGACACGCTATGTGGAAGGGATTGGAAATAGCGCGTTATTTTACTAATGAAACAGGTGATTTGGGTGCAGTTTTTCCTGTGCAGATTGGCGAGTTTGGAATTAATGAAAATCCACCATATTACCAAGGGATATCAAATCCAACGGGCATTACTAATAGGTATGCAAGATATATAGGAGTTGCCCTTGGACTTGGAATCCCAAACTTTTATTTATGGAATTTGTATGGAAACGACAAGGCTGGACCTAACGGTTTTACCTGGGAAAAGGACACGCAATATGATACAAATTTCTTATACCAATATTTAGTTGGTAAGTGGATAAAAGAACCAGATGGAACTTGGGGTGTTGCTGCCAGTTTTTTGATGGAACAATGGGCTTCGACGCTTTCTTCTGAAATAAATATAGCATTGAAAAATCAAATTAAATTATTTCCAAATCCAGCTAAAAGTTTTATTCAGTTTAAAGGTCTAAAAGACAATAATAAAATTTCATTTTTTGATATGAATGGAAGAATCTTAAAATCACTACCCTATTCAAACAATGATATAATAAATATTAATGACTTTAAATCAGGGACTTACATTGTAAAAATTCAAGATTCTTATAATGCAATTGTATTTAAAAAACTAATTATAAACTAATTATCTAAACTAATGAGAAAATTATTTCTATCAATTTTATTGTTACCTATGGTATTGGTAGCTCAAGAAATTACAATAAACGGAACTGTTATGGAAGAAGAAACTAGGCAACCACTTCCAGGAGCTTCGGTACTTCTAAAAGGTACCGCAAAAGGAACCGTTACTGATTTTGATGGAAAATTCCAATTGGATGCCAAAAAAGGTGATGTGTTGGTATTTTCTTTCATTGGTATGAAATCCAAAGAAATTACGGTGTCATCAACTACTGTTGAGGTTTTTTTAGAAACAAATATTTCACAGCTTGATGAAATTGTTATCAGTACTGGTTATTTTGACATAAACAAAAGAGACTTATCAGGCTCTATTTCCCAAGTGAATTCTGAAAAATTAGAGCAACAAAGAACGCAATCTGTAGAACAACTTTTGCAAGGCCAAGTTGCAGGTGTTGTGGTTACAGAAAATGGAGAACCTGGTGGGGGTGTAGCCATTTCTATTAGAGGTACAAACTCATTCCTGGGAGGTACCCAGCCTCTATACATTGTTGATGGTTTACCAGTAGATTCGGTAGAAGACGCACAAGGAAATGCAGGTGCTGGAGCTTCTCAAAATTCTTTAAGTTTTCTTAATCCAAATGATATTGAAAAAATTGAAGTTTTAAAAGATGCTGCAGCGACTGCGGTGTATGGGGCAAGGGGTGCGAATGGGGTAGTTTTAATTACTACAAAAACAGGTGGTAGTACAAATGGAAGAGATAATCTGACAATTACAGTAGATAATTTTTTAACCACCATTACCAATAAGATAAATGTTATGGATGGTCCTACGTTTGAAAATTACATGAATAGAAGAGCCATTAATCAATTATATATTAATATTACAAATCCATTGGATAATACGGATCCATTTGATGGTTCTCAAGCTTTAACGGTTGCTAATTACCCTCAATTAGATGGGTTTAGCATTCCTTATCCAACAACTACAGGTGTTAATACAGACTGGCAAGATGTGGTTTTTACAGAGGCTTTTTCACAATCATATAATCTGTCTTATAGAGGAGGTGATAAAAAAAATAATTTCCTCGTAAGTCTGGGTCTTATTGACACTGAAGGTGTTATTATAAATACAGGCAATAAAAGAGTTACCTTAAATGTAAATGGAAGTAGAAAAGCATTTAATGATAAAATAGATATTTTTTCTAAAACAAATATTGCTTATAACAAAGGAAATTCTGCCTCAGTAGGAAATGGCGACTTATTGTTAAATAGAAGTGTGACTTCTCAAGCTCTTCAATTTCAACCTGTTTTTGGACTTTTAGCTATTGGTGAAGATGACACTGAATATGCAGAGCTCAATGAAGGTAACATAATTTCTAATCCTTTCACTTTAGCAAGAGATGTTACCGATCTTAAAGAGAATTACAACCTTATTCAGAATCTGGCTGTAACGGCAAAGATTACCCCTAATCTTACTGGTGTTGTAAAAGGAGCATATAATTTTCAAAAAAGTGACCGTGATATTTATTACCCAACTAACACTACAAGGGGGAGACGAAACAATGGGGAAGCATCTCAAGCCTCCAGACAATACAGAAAATTATATGGTGAAGTTAATTTGAGGTACAGAAACCGTTTCGGAAAACATAGAATCGATGCCGTAGCTATAGGAACCGTGGAGGATGTCAGAATAAGAACTATGTTTAATAGAGCCTTTGGTTTTGGGAGTGATGTGTTGGAATTTTACGATCTCAGCGCCGCAACTGATATTTTACCACCTGAGTCTAATTTTTTGGATTCTAGGTTGTTATCTAGTATCCTAAGAGTAGGATATAATTATAAAAGAAAGTATTTTTTAGACGTTAACGCTAGGATAGATGCTTCATCTAAACTTGCCAAAGGAAATAAAGCTAATTTCTTTCCATCTGTGGCATTGGCTTGGTTGGCATCTGATGAGAAATTTCTAAGAAAATCAGAAGCAATCTCCAATCTTAAATTTAGATTATCCTACGGTAGAGTGGGTAATGATGCCATTCCACCATTCCAATCATTATCGCTAGGTGAAGCTATTCGTTATAATTTTAATGGTCAAATAGCTACTGGTTTCATAGAATCTAATTTGCCAAATCCCAATTTAAAATGGGAACTTACAGACCAATTTAATTTTGGTGTAGATTTAGGATTAAAAAATGATAAGGTAAATGTTACTATAGATACCTATTACAAGCTTACAAGTGATTTATTGCAAAATGTTATTCTTCCAGCTTCCAATGGTTTTGTTACAATATTAGACAATTTTGGAGAAGTAGAAAATTATGGTCTCGAAATAGCTTTAAACTCCAACATTATTAGTAACGATAATTTTAAATGGGATTTTGGAACCAACTTTACCCTAAACCGAAATAATCTTAAAAGTTTAAATTCGAATTTAGATTTTCAATTGGGACCCAACGTGGGTTTTGCTCAAGAAAATCCTATTTTATTCAATGTTGGTAGTCCTTTAGGAATTTTCTGGGGTGCTCAAACAAATGGTATATACGAATCTTGGGAAGAAGCTAATGCCAGCGGTATAGCAGGTGCAGCACCAGGAGAAAGAAGATATATCAATAATGATACGAATACTGTTGACAGTAATGGCAATCAAGTTATTAACTTTGATGATTACGCACAAATTGGGGACCCTAATCCTGATTTTAATATTGCTATAAATAACAATTTTAAATATAAAAATTGGGATTTGAGTATGCTTATTACAGCACAAAAAGGAGGCGATATTTTTTGGGTAGATACTTGGCCAATAGCTGGCAACTCAAATACTAGAAATGGTCTAGCTTCTGCTTTCCAAGATTCTTGGCAAGCGCCGCTAAATGTTGATGCTACAGGTAATGTCTTTTCTGATCCATCTGTAGGCAAAACATCAGGTGTTGCATATCCAGCTCCAATTATCGATGCCAATAGCCCAAGAATAATTTCATCCGATAGAAACGTGTTTGATGGCTCTTTCATAAGATTAAAAAACGTCAACTTGGGTTACACTTTTAATTTTAAAAATAGCAATAGCCTTAGAGTATATGCTACAGCTCAAAATTTGGTAACTATTACAGATTATCCAGGATATGATCCTGAAGTGACAACTTTTAACAAAGACCCTCAACGTAGAGGTGTGGATTTTGGAGGATACCCTGGTGTTCAAACCTACTCTTTTGGCTTAAATTTCAATTATTAAAACTAACAAACATGACAACGACGTACATTCAAAAAATTATATTGTTTATCACTTTGCTGTTAACCTCGGCTGTATTTACAAGTTGTGAAGGATATCTTGATGAAGAACCACGAATACAGGTTGATATCGATGCTTTTTATCAAAATGAATCCAATGCTCTGGCCGGATTAACGGGTGCTTATGCTCAGCTTAAAAGTGCTAATGGGTATTATAGGCAACAATTTTTATCCAACTTATATGCAGCTTCAGATCAAGGGCAAGGTAGTTTTAATCATCGCGACTTTAGGTTTGGGACTATAACAAATGCAGAACCTTTGATAGAAAGATCTTGGGTAGATATTTATGTAGCCATAAAGGAGGCGAATAATGTTATTGCAAGAGTACCAGATGTGCCAGAAATGGATGAGGAATTAAAGTTAAGAATTCTTGGTGAAGCAAGATTTTTAAGAGCATTACATTATTTTAACTTAGCGAGATGCTATGGGGAAGTACCTCTTAGATTAACTCCAGTCTTGCCTGGTGAAAAAGGTTTACCATTATCACCATTGGAAGATATATATGGGGCAATAATCGAAGATTTAGAATTTGCTAGCGAACATTGTTGGGGTTACAATGAAACTAGAAGCGGGTTTAGTAACAACATTGGTAGAGTAACCAAGGCATCGGCTCATGCGCTTTTAGCCAAGGCTTATATTCAAATAGCTTCATCCTTAAGAACGGCACAAGCTGGTATTGAAGGCAATGCTAAGTATTTAGGATTCACCAACAATCCAAATTTTTATTATCAAAAGGCCATTGAACAGGCAAATTTCGTGCTTCAAGAACCTTTTTATAGACTATCAACAGACTTACAAGAATATGAAACAATTTTTGATGCTAAAAACGGCAACAATTTTGAAATGCTTTTTGATATCCAAGGGGCATCTATAGCAGGTGAAGGTACTGCTGTTTCTAACTTATTTACGCCTCGAAATTCTGGTCTTGCAGGTGGTGGTTTTGGAGGAACAAATATGCTACAACCACAATTTATCAACGCGAGTATAGATAAATTTGATGCAAGGTATCTTAATACAATCATTCAAAATTATCAAGATGAAAACTTTATTTATGCATTAGGTTCTGGTCTAACAGGTTATGCAAGAACAAGAATTGAAAATGGTTCTCCAGCAGGTAATTTATTTAGAGTTTTTACAGGTAAATACATAGATACCGATGCTACTACCGAATATACAAGTCAACAAAATTGGCATGTAATTAGACTTGCCGATGTTTATTTGCTTCGAGCAGAGGCACTGGCAGAGGCAAATCAATCTCCCGAATTGGCAAATAATGATATTAATGCGCTAAGAAATAGAGTAGGATTAGATGATGTAGATTATTCTGGATTTTCCATGGATGATTTTAGGAAAGAATTATTAAGAGAGAGAGGCGTAGAATTATATATGGAAGGTCACAGGTTTTTTGATTTAACTAGAATGGGTGTTTACGACGAGTATTGCAGAATAACCTACGGTAATTCAGTTGGAGCAAGAGGACCGGAGGATTATACTTGGCCTATTCCGCTGATTGAAAGTTCTGCAAACGAGAATATTGATTAATTTAAAATGATACTTTGAAAAAAACAAGAGCTAATATTTTAATTATATCCTTATTTACAATATTTGGTTTTTGTCAAGAAAGTCAAAAGCCCAATGTTGTTTTAATTATATCCGATCAGCATAAATTAGAAGCCACTGGAGCATATGGAAGCGACTTAGCAATTACGCCTAACATCGATGCATTGGCAAAAACTGGGGTCATTTTTAATCATTGCTATACGCCGGCACCAGTTTGTGCACCTGCAAGAGCCTCCCTAATTACAGGAATGTATCCTTATGCTAACGGAGCTATTTATCATAAAGCCCCAGTTACCATGCCTAACGGAAAAATAAAAAACATTGGAAGTGGTTATTTAAGGGAAACAGGCTATCATGAGGGTATTAAAACCATGCCAGAAGTTTTTAGGCAACAAAATTATATGACGGCTTCTCCTGGAAAGATGCACGTTCATGGTGAATTACAAAAAAATGTTGATGAGGATTTTAAAGATGGAAACGATTTAGGATTTGATGAAATTAGTGTTCGTTATTACACTTATTTCCCTGGAGGTCATTATGAAGATGAGGTTGGTGAAGATGCTTATATGCGCTACAGACAATTTAAAAAATACAGCGATGTTTACAAAAGAGGTGCCATGCATTTAAACGAGGAGTACGTTCCTAGTTTAGTAGAAAATGATGAAGACAATTTTGATATGGTGGTTGCCAAAAAAAGTACAGAGTTTATAGAAAAAAGGGGAAAAGACGGAAAAAACTTTTTTTTACACGTAGGCTTTGAAAAACCACATGCCCCTTTTACGACTACCAAGAAATACTTGGCCATGCATAATCCCGATGATTTTGAATTACCCACAACCCATGATGATTGGTATAAAAAAGGTAAATATCCGTGGGTCTCTAATTGGGTGCATTCAGGAATACCAAAGCAACTTCAAAATGCTAAAAATGTCATGGCGGCATACAATGCTTGTATAACAGAAATGGATGATATGGTTGGAAGAGTTGTTCAATCACTTAAAGATAATGGCTTATATGAAAATACCATTATTATCTATACTACAGATCATGGAGAGCATATGTTTGAACACGGTTTAAGGGGAAAACATAATATGTATGAAGATGCGGTTAACGTGCCATTTATAATTTCATACCCAAAATTATTCAAACAAAACGTATTCAATAATACGAATGTTAGTTTTGTTGATGTTATGCCAACTCTTATCGAATTGATTGATGGTGAAATACCAGAAACTGCTCAAGGCATATCATTAGTAAAATTACTTAAAGATAATTCAGAAATTAAGGACAGAGTGGTATTTTCAGAATTTAGAGGAACCGATTATAATCTTATACCAGGTATCAAAAATCTACCTTCAAGAATGATGAAAAAAGGGGATTATAAGTTTATTTATACTCACGGTATTATTGATCAGCTTTATAATTTAAAAGACGATCCAGACGAACTGAATAACTTAATTTTTAGTAAATCCCATCAAACCATATATAAGGACATGTATTTCCAAACTATGGCCGAATGGCGATTTCAAGAGTACTCCCCAATAAAAACCACTATTAAAAACAATCAAATAAGCTGGAATGCTACAAACGACTTTAAATCATATTCGTTGTTTTATTCAAAAAACCCTGATTGTAAAGATGCTTTTTTATTGAAAGATAATATTGAGGAAGCGTTTTACGCACCAAAAGAAAAGGGCTTTTATTGGGTATTAGCTTCACCAAAACTAACTAAAACCTCTGATTTTTATGGTGAATCTGTACCAGTAGCTGTTAAAGACTATTCGTACATACTCCCAATATCCGATATTATTGAATTTGATTAATAGTTCAAATTTTAAAAACCGGGAAAAAATGAAAAAATTTATTCAAAAAAGTAAATTAAAAACAATCATTATTCTCGGTTTTTCTTTGTTTTTTATCGGCGTTAGCAGTCAAGAAAAACCCAATATTATTTTCATCCTAGCGGATGATCTTGGTTATGGCGATTTGAGTTGTTATGGCGCAAAAGATATACAAACTCCAAATATTGACAAATTGGGTAAAGATGGTATTCGGTTTACTAGAGCTTATGCAAACAGCACGGTTTGTTCCCCTAGTCGCGCAGCTATTCTTACTGGGAATTATCCCGACATGGTTGGTGTGCCAGGTGTGATTCGTGATATGCCCTACAACTCTTGGGGAAACTTAAAGGATGATGTTAAAACACTTCCAGAATCTTTAAAAACCTTAAATTATTCAACGGCACTCATTGGAAAATGGCACCTAGGCTATAAAGCTCCCGATTTACCCCACTATAGAGGTTTTGATTTTTTTAAAGGTTATGTAGGCGACATGATGGATGATTATTATACCCATCAAAGACATGGTATAAACTGGATGCGAGAAAATAATTTGGAAATCAAACTTGAAGGGCATGCTACGGATTTGTTTACAGATTGGGCTTTGGATTATATTCAAGAACAGAAAACTCCTTTTTTTCTGTTTTTAGCTTATAATGCTCCTCACGATCCAGTACAACCCCCCAATGAGTGGTTGATTAAAGTTCAAAGGAGAGAATCTCATTTAACATTAAAAAGGCAAAAGATGATTGCCTTAATCGAGCATTTAGATTATAGTGTTGGCCGTATTTTAAATCATTTAAAAGTTAATCAATTAGAAAATACCATCATTGTATTCACTTCAGATAACGGTGGAGCGCTTCAATATGGTGCAAGTAATGCACCTTACTCTGGAGGTAAAGGCGATATGTTAGAAGGTGGTATTCGCGTGCCTTGTTTGGTGAAATTACCCAATCAATCACAAAACGAAGTTGTTAACACACCTTTAATTTTAATGGACTTTTATCCAACTATTTTGGAGTTAGCTGGATTTAATAAAAAACTTGATCTTCCATCTAGACCAATTCCTATTTTAACAAGCCCTCAAGAGCCTATTAATGCCAATAGAAGTTTGATTTGGATGCGCCGCGAAGGACATAAGTATGGGGGTAGGAGCTATTATGCGATTACTGATGGTCGATACAAACTGTTACAAAATGATCCTTTTTCATCCTATAAATTATTTGATTTGTTGGAAGACCCTTTGGAAACAAAGCCAATTAACCTTAAAACTAAGGAAGAATCCTTGTTCAAAGAATTAACGAAACACATCCAAACTTCTGGTTCTATTCCTTGGCAATAGATTGATTTTTAATCACTTTAATTCTTTTTAATGGTTCCAATGATCAATAAAATAAAAATCCAGCAAATAAAAACAATTATGAAGGGAGCATATATTTTTACAATACTAATTAGTTTATTATTTATTAAAACTAATTGCTTTTCCCAAGAAAAAATCCAGTATAAACAAATAGATAGTACTAAATTATTTATGCAAGTATACTATCCTGAAAAAATGGATGCAAAACAACAATACCCTGCCATGGTATTTTTCTTTGGCGGTGGTTGGAATAAGGGCAGCATGAAACAATTTGAACCACATGCTAAATATTTTTCTAAACGTGGTTTAGTTTGTTTTCTTGTGGATTATAGAGTAACAAATAGACACCAAAGCACACCATTTGAATCGCTTAAAGATGCTAAATCGGCTATTCGATTTGTTAGAGAAAACGCAATTAAATATCATATAGATCCTTCAAAAATTATTGCTTCAGGTGGTTCTGCAGGAGGGCAATTGGCTGCTGCGGCCGCATTGATTGAGGGTTATAATGAGGACACAGATAATACAATAATAAGTTGTAAGCCTAATGCTTTAGTTCTTTTTAATCCGGCAATTGATAATGGTCCTGCTGGTGTAGGTTATGATAGAATCGGTAACGCTTATAAAAATTTTTCACCACTGCACAATATTGAAAAAGGCGCGCCACCTACCATTATTTTTCAGGGAACTATAGATAATTTAATTCCCGTTGAAACCGTAAAATACTACCAAACCGTTATGCAAAAAGTAGGAAGCCCATGTGAACTTTTATTGTATGAAGGAAAAGAACATGGATTCTTTAATTATAATAAAATCGAGAATTACAAGGATACAGTTTCTAAAACGGATACATTTTTACAGACGCTTGGGTACTTAAAAAAGGAACCGATAATAGAAATTAGATAATAAATTTTCTATCAATTATTCTATAAAAGTCACAAAAATGTTCACATAGATACTTCAAATCTTCCATTTAAAATCGTTTATAGTTTGAGTGGTTAGTATTTAAACCTTTTCGATTAGTGCGAAAACCATATTCAATTTATAACTATCTACTTTTATGTAAACTTAAACAAATATAACTATGAGATTTTTAATTACAATAATGGTATTAATGTTCGCGCTAACTTTAGGCGCTCAACCAAACCCTGCAAAAAAAGCACAAAAATTTGCAGATGAAATGACAGAAGTTTTATCCTTAAGCAAGGAGGAGTCCAAAGCTATTTACCAAATACAATTAGACCGATTTAAAGAAAATCAAGCTATTCAAAAGGAATATGCCGGTGACCCTGAAATTATAAAAGAGAAACAAAAAGAATTAGGTAATAAAGTTTACAATCAAGTAAAAAATGTTATTGGTGTTGAGCGCCAAAAACAATGGAAGGCCTATAAATCAAAAACGAAATAATTAACTAAACAATTAAAAATTAAAATTATGATTCAAAAAATTACTTTTTTATTTTTTACTGTTTTTTCTCTGGTGCTATCTGCACAAACAGTAAATATTGAAGGAGACCCCTATGCAGGTAATCCTTACGCCACTATTACCGACGCTATTGCGGCTTCTACAAATGCTGCAGATGTGATTTTGATAACTGGGATTCATACTGAGCCCATTACAATAGACAAAAGTATCACAATAAGAGGGACAGACCCTTTAACTGATATAATTCAAGCGGCAGCATCGGCAGTTTCAAATGGAGCAGGGAGTAGAGCAATCAGTATATCTGAAGGAGCTTTTACAATCAATATCGAAAATTTAGGTGTGAGATATGGCAACGATCCTGAAAATGGAGGAGGTGTAAACATAGATAAAGTAACTGGATTCGTTACTCTAAATAATGTGATTATAGAAGAAAATTACACAGCTAAAAATGGTGGTGGAATTGGAGTAGCTGGCTCTAATGCCAATATTGTTAAATGTATTATTAGAAACAATTCATCAGCTTTAGATGGTGGAGGTATGATAGCTGCCCCAAATAATGGCTCAGGAATAAACAGCACTGTAAATCTAACCCAATCTTTAATATTCAATAATTTAGGACGAAATGGTGGTGGTATTTACATTAATGGCAACAACAATTTTGGAAACGATTATTTAATCGATGTAAATATAGAGAACAGCACTATTTCTACAAACTCAGCTTTCAGTGCATCTGGCGGTAATGGTGGCGGTGCTATTTTTTCGGCGTCATTTCCCTGGACTTCCAACACATCTGTTGGCAATGTAACTTTGAAATTAGTACACGCAACTGTTTATAATAATACACATGCAGCTTTAAATAAGTCAGGGCTTCAGTTTGGCTCGGGTGCTGCTACAAATTTAAGTGCTTTTAATTCTATTATTGTTAGTTTTGGAGATGATGTGGCTACCAAAGCATTAAATTTTGCTAATAGCAACACAACTGATGTAGTTAATTGTATTCTTGGAGGCCTTAATGCACCACCTTTAGCAATTATTGATGATGTTGCCAAAAACAATCAAAAAGGAAGAACTGCAAACCAATCTGGATTAACTGGAGCACTTACAGATGAGGGAGGAAATACGTTGGTAATGGCCATAACCGATGGTAGTGCAGCTGATGATTATTGTACGGCTGCCACTGGAGAAACTATTCCTACAATTGATCAAAGGGGCTTTAACCGTGAAGGAATAAATGACGCTGGAGCATTTGAGTTTGCAGGTACCCTATCCACATCCAATTCAATTTCAGGAGGCTTAGATGTAAGAATTTTTCCTAATCCAGCTAATGATTTGGTTAAGATAAGTGGAGTTCTAAATATTGATTTAGTTCGAGTTTACTCCATATTGGGAACTCTAGAAAAAGTCGTTTATAGCCAAAAAGAAATTGATGTTTCTGACTTGTCAAGTGGATTACACATGATGGAAATTCAAAGTGAAGGGCAAAAAACGGTTAAGCGTATTATAATAAAATAGAGCTTTATAAATCTTTCTTACCAATGAAGCCAAATACATTTGTTTATTTGGCTTCATTTTTTTAAATAGTTAAAAAAAAGCTTAATGGTTTAACAAATTATAATTGCATTTTCGTTAAATTTTATCTTATAGTTTAAAGTCGTTTTATTTGGAAGAATCTCTAATAATTAATTCGGCATCCAGAATTTTTTTAGTTAGACTTTGTTTTAAATTTTCAGATTTAACCAGGCTTAAAAAAGTTTCTGCTGCTAATTTACCAATATCGGCACTATGTTGATTTATACTGGTAATAGAAGGTGAAACTAATGAAGTAAAAGGCTCATTGCCAAATCCCACTAAACGCATATCATCAGGTACTTTAATATTATTTTCCTGTAAAATTTGTAAAGCTCCCAATGCGGCATAATCACCAGCTACATAAACTGCATCCGGTTGCTTGTTTAGGTTTAATAATTTTTGCATTTGGATGCGACCATCTTCAAGTGTTAAATCACTTTCAATAAGTAAGTCATTTTCAAAAGACAAATGGTGTTTTTTAATGGCATCTAAATAACCTCTAATTCTGTTATTAAAAATCCGAGTTCTTTTAAAACCACCTATATGGGCAATTCTTTTACAACCTTTTGAAATTAAATGCTCTACAATCATGTGGCTACTATCGTAATCATTAATTCCTATATAATCAACATTTAAATCATTTTCACCTCTATCAAATAAGATGAGTGGAATTCCTTTAGATTTTATTTTTTCATAATGCGATAAATCAACGGTTTCATTAGCCATAGATGCTATGATGCCATCAACCTGAGTAAATAATAAGGTGTCTATGTTAGCACATTCTTTTTTATAGGATTCGTTGGATTGGGTTATGATGATATGATAACCTTCTTTATTTAAAACTTCTTCAATATTTTCAATAACTGAGGAGAAGAAATTACTATTGGTTCTTGGTACTATAACCCCAACTAAATTACTTTTCCCTTTACGTAAGGCACTAGCTAAATGGTTCGGTTGGTAATTTAAATCTTTGGCAACTTTTTTTACGGCCTCTTTTGTTTTTTTACTTATGCGAGAGTCATCATGTAAAGCTTTAGATACGGCGGCTGGGGAAATATTAAGAACATTGGCTATGTCTTTTATGGTTATTTTTTTTTTCGTATTCAAATTTTTTATATATTTGCTTAAACGTTTAAGCAAATATATTGTAATAGTTTGTATAATCAAAACAAGACATGTAATATGTGGTTTTGATTTTATTTTAAAATATTGCTTAAACGTTTAAGCAAATACAAAATTTAAAATAAAACCAATTAATATGAGTAGAGTAGTAACATTTGGAGAAATCATGTTAAGATTAGCTCCACAAGGATTTTTAAGATTTTCTCAAGCCGATAATTTTGATGTGGTTTATGGCGGTGGAGAATCTAACGTAGCGGTGTCATTAGCAAACTATGGCATTTCAGTCGATTTTGTAACACGCTTGCCAAAAAATGATATTGGGCAATGCGCGATGATGGAAATGCGTAAGCGCGGCGTTGGTGTTGATAAAATTGTATGGGGAGGTGATCGTTTAGGTATTTATTTCTTAGAAACAGGAGCGGTATCTAGAGGAAGTAAAGTGGTTTACGATAGAGCCCATTCTGCAATGGCAGAAATTCAATCTGGAATGGTTGATTGGAATAGTGTTTTTGAAGGCGTTGAATGGTTTCACTGGACAGGAATAACACCGGCAATTTCTCAAAGTTCGGCTGATGTTTGTTTGGAAGCTGTTAAAGCGGCTAGTTCGAAAGGGATTACTATATCTACAGATTTGAATTATAGAGCTAAGCTTTGGAAATATTGTGATTCAGCTCATAGAGAAAAAATAATGACAGAATTAACATCTTACTGTGATGTTGTTTTAGGGAACGAAGAAGATGCAGAAATGCACTTTGGAATAAAGCCAGAAGGATTAGCCGTTCAAACTCATGGACATGATGTAAAGGCTGAAGCCTTTTTATCTGTATGTCAGCAAATGATGAAAAAATTCCCAAGAGCTAAAAAAGTAATTACTACTTTAAGAGGATCTATTTCAGCATCTCATAATACTTGGGCTGGCGTTTTATATGATGGTAAGCAAATGTTGCAAACTCGTCAGTACCAAATTACTGATATTGTAGATCGCGTAGGTGGTGGCGATTCCTTTATGGGAGGTTTAATTTATGGTTTGTTAATCTATCCAGACAACGATCAAAATGCTTTAGATTTTGCAGTGGCTGCATCTTGTTTGAAGCACACTATTAAAGGTGATGCTAACTTAGTAACGGTTGAGGAAGTGACAAAATTAATGGGTGGCGATGCTTCAGGTAGAGTAGCTAGATAATAAACCATTCAACAAATAAACATTTATATAAAATGGCACAATTTTCAAGATTAGAAGTGGCGCAAGCCATGAAAGAAACAGGTATGATTCCTCTGTTCTTTAATAACGATTTAGAATTAAGTAAAAACATTTTAAAAGCATGTTATGATGGAGGTGCCAGATTAATGGAGTTTACAGCCCGTGGTGACTTTGCTCACGAAGTTTTTGGTGAGTTAACAAAATACGCGGTTAAAGAACTTCCAGGCATGATTATGGGTGTAGGTTCGGTAACGGATGCAGCCGCAGCATCTCTATATATGGCTTTGGGAGCAAATTTTATAGTAACACCAGTTCTTAGGGAAGATATTGCTATTGTTTGCAACAGACGCAAAGTTTTATGGTCTCCAGGCTGTGGCAGTTTAACTGAAATTGCTAGAGCGGAAGAGTTAGGCTGTGAAATAGTAAAATTATTTCCAGGAGACTTATACGGTCCTAAATTTGTAAAGGGTATCAAAGGGCCGCAACCTTGGACAAGTATCATGCCAACAGGTGGTGTATCACCAACAGAAGAAAATTTAAAAGGCTGGTTTGATGCTGGTGTAACCTGTGTTGGAATGGGGTCTCAATTAATATCAAAAGAGATTCTCGTAAATAAAGATTATGATAAGCTTAAGCAAGATGTTGCCAATGCTTTAAACATCATTAAAAATTTAAATAAATAACATGAACAATAAAATCCTATTTATAAAGAAACAAATGTTTTCATGTTTTATTATTTGATAAGTTCTTACTAGATAGGTTTTAAAATTTAATCTTTTTTAAACGAAAATAAAATCCTAATGCACAAATTTGTGTACTAGGATTTTTATTTTACATAGGTTTTTAACGGATTTATTTTATTAACGATTGTTTTTAGATATTCATTTTTCTGTACTTGGATGGCGATTCTTTTTTATAAATCTGAAATTGCCTATTAAAATTAGAAATATTATTATACCCGCAATGTTCCGCTACTTCAGCTATACTTATTTCTTTATTTTTTATTAATAAATTACAAGCATTTTCAATCCTTAATTCTGTTAAAAACTGAATGTATGTTTTATTAGTTCTTTTTTTAAAGTATTTACAAAACGCATTTTTGGTCATATTTGCTATACCAGCGATGGTTTGTAAAGAAATTTCTTTTTCAAAATTATTCATGGTGTATTCAAATACATTTCTAATTCTATATCCTTCATTATCAGAGTATTTTTTATCGTATATGTAGGATGATAAATTTTTATAGTTGCACTTAGAACCTATTTTTAAAAGCTGAAGTAATATCAAGAGTTTTTCAAGTTTTGTAGATTTTTCGAGGTCTAAAAATAATTTTTTAGCTAGTTTGTTTTTTGAAGTCAATTTAAACCCTTGTTTAGACCTTTTAAAAAAGGTCTGAATTTCTTTTAGTTCTTCCAATTCAAAAAACGACTTTCCAAAAGAAATTTGAGTAAAAAATAAAGAAAGCATTTTTGAGTTTGTAGAAGTATTCAAATCACTTTTAAATACATGTGGAATGTTACTTCCTAGAACTATAATATCATCTTTTTTATAATAATTAACACGATCGCCAACAATTAAAGTGCCTTCACCTTCAACAATAAAACTTATCTGTATTTCTTCATGCTGATGTAATTTGTCAAAAAAAGTAATATCATTATCTATTTGAAACACAAAAGCATCTGGCTCTGGTTTAGGTATTTTAAAAGGTAATACTTTCATTAGGTAGTATTGTAATATATCAATATTGTGCAAATAATATTCAAATATATATTTAAAATTAATAAAATGGATAATATAGTACTATTTAAGGATAATAATTCATTATTTGAAAGCCTTTTCAATAGGTAATTTTGTGTTATTAAAAAATTAAATTATGAGTATCCAATGGAAAGGGGTAATGCCTGCTATAACAACACAGTTCACAGCCAGTGACCAGCTAGATTTAGAGTTATTTAAAATTAATATTAAGGCACAATTAGATGCGGGAGTACACGGGTTGGTTCTAGGAGGTACTCTTGGAGAAGCAAGTACTTTAACTGATGAGGAGAGACGTATTCTAACTAGAGAAGCTGTCGCTTTGGTAGAAGGTAAAGTTCCTGTTTTAATGAATATCGCAGAACAAACTACTAAAGCCGCCATTAATTTGGCAAAAATAGCTGAGGAAGATGGGGCAAAAGGTTTAATGATGTTGCCACCAATGCGCTATAAAGCTAGTGATGATGAAGTTGTTGCCTATTTTAAAGCGGTTGCAAATAGTACCTCTTTACCTATCATGATTTACAACAACCCTATAGATTATAAATTGGAAGTGACCTTAGATATGTTTGAAGAATTATTAGTAGCATGTCCTAATATTCAAGCAGTAAAAGAGTCTACCAGAGATACCACCAATATTACCAGAATAAAAAACCGTTTTGGAGATAGATTAGCAATCATGACGGGTGTTGATACCCTCGCTTTAGAAAGTTTAGTGCTTGGTGCCGATGGCTGGGTAGCTGGTTTAGTGGATGCGTTCCCAGCAGAAACTGTTGCTATTTACGAGTTGATTAAAGCTGGAAACATAAAAGAAGCTATCAAAATTTACCGTTGGTTTATGCCATTGTTAGAATTAGATATTCATCCTAAATTGGTGCAATACATTAAATTAGCTTCTGTACACACCAACATAGGCGCAGAGTATGTAAGAGCACCTAGATTAGTTTTGGAAGGAGAAGAACGTAAAAGAATTGAAAAAATAATAACAGATGCATTAGCTTTAAGACCAACATTACCCGATTACAAAAACTTGAGTATTTTAGTTTAAATCATTTGGGTATTACCCTTTAGGTCGGGCTTTTCACGATATCTTTTGCAAAAGCAAAAGGATGCCGTTACAATCCCTAACACAAAAACAACTATTAAAAAGAGATTCAGTTTTAATAAAAATGGTTTATAAACCAGTAAATTTGGTAACGCACTACACAAAGATTAACAAAACATGATTACAGGAAAAAATTATATAGGGCATCAAGCGTCAGCAAGCGGAACCAAAGTTTTTAAAACATTTAATCCTTTATTGAATGTTGAAAACGATTGGAAGTTTACAGAAGCGTCTATCCAAGAAGTAAATGAGGCTACGTCATTGGCTTCTGAAGCATTTAAAACATATTCAAAATTTCCTGGACCCAAAAAAGCTGAATTTTTAAGAGCTATTGCATATGAAATTGATGCACTTGGCGAGGAATTACTAGATGTTTATACCTCAGAAAGCGGTTTACCCAAAGGGAGAGCAATTGGAGAAAGAGGCAGAACCATAGGGCAATTACGAGCTTTCGCAAATCATGTTGAATTAGGAAATTGGGTTGATGCAACAATTGATACTGCAGAACCAGAACGACAACCAATTCCTAAAGTAGATTTAAGAAAAATGAATATCCCTTTAGGGCCGGTGGTAGTTTTTGGAGCTAGTAATTTTCCTTTAGCATACTCAACAGCAGGCGGGGATACTGCCGCAGCCTTGGCAGCTGGTTGTCCGGTTATCGTTAAATCGCATCCTATGCATGCGGGAACAGGCGAGTTAATAGCTTCGGCTACTGTTAAAGCAGCTAAAAAAACAGGAATGCCAAATGGTGTATTTTCAAATTTAAATAGTAGTGGTATTGAGGTTGGACAATTATTGGTAAAACACCCCAATATTAAAGCAGTTGGTTTTACTGGTAGTATTGTTGGTGGTAGAGCTTTATATGATTTGGCTTCTCAGCGGGCAGAGCCCATTCCAGTTTTTGCAGAAATGGGCAGTGTTAATCCAGTGATACTTTTACCAAAAGCGTTAGATAACAGAGCTACAGATATTGCTAAGACTTATGCAGGTTCAATTACTTTAGGAACGGGACAATTTTGTACTAATCCGGGTTTAATTTTAGGAATTAAATCTGAGGGTCTTACTAATTTTGCAAATACACTTGCAAAAGAAATCGTAAATATACAGCCAACTGTGATGTTACACCCTAACATTATAGGAGCCTTCGAAAAAAATAAAACCAGAGCATTATCACAAACAGGAACGCAACTTTTAGCTGGTTATAAAAATGAAGTAAAACCTAACTTCGCAAAACAAGTTGTTACAACAGTAGAAGGCGATACTTTTTTAAATAATTCAGCATTGCATCAAGAAGTTTTTGGACCCTATTCCATGGTTGTTCAATGTGAGAATTCTTCACAATTAGAAGACATTATTTCAAGATTAGAAGGTCAACTTACAGGTACAATTATTTCAGATGATAATGAACTAATTAGTTATTCAAGTTTAGTGAATGCACTTCAAGATAGAGTGGGACGAATTATTTTTAATGGGGTTCCAACAGGTGTTGAAGTGTGTCCTGCAATGGTACATGGGGGGCCTTATCCCGCTTCCACAGATAGTCGTTTTACAGCAGTTGGAGTCGATTCTATCAAGCGTTGGGTTCGACCTTTTAGTTATCAAAATTGGCCAAATGAATTATTGCCTGACGCATTAAAAAACGAAAATCCTATAGGGATATTTAGAATTGTTAATGGGAAATTGACAAAAGAAAGTATTTAATAATAATTTATTAAATGAGTAAATCAAAATTTGTGTGTATTGATGCGCACACATGTGGTAATCCGGTTCGCGTTATAATTGAAGGACATCCAAACTTATTTGGTAATTCTATTAACGAAAAACGACAACATTTTTTGAAAGAGTATGATTGGATTCGCACAGGCCTTATGTTTGAACCGCGTGGACATGATATGATGAGTGGAAGTTTTTTATTCCCACCTAATAATCCAGAAAACGATTTTGCTATATTATTCATCGAAACCTCAGGATGTTTGCCCATGTGTGGGCATGGAACTATTGGCACTATTACGGTGGCTATTGAAGAAGGTTTGGTAATGCCAAAAATACCCGGTAAAATTAGAATGGAAGCACCTGCAGGACTTGTTGAAATTGAATATCAGCAAACTAATGATAAAGTTGATTGGGTAAAATTAACCAATGTAAAAAGTTATTTAGCCGCTGAAAATTTATCCATTGAATGTCCAGAATTGGGAGAGATTACTTTTGATGTAGCCTATGGGGGAAATTATTATGCTATTATAGATCCTCAAGAAAATTTTTCAGGAATTCATGATTTCACCGCAAGTAAAATTATACACTATTCCCAAGTAGTTAGAGAAAGAATCAAAAACAAATACCCAAATTTCTTTATTCATCCTGAAAATGACACTATTAGAGATGTTTCGCATATATTATGGACAGGGAATCCAATCGATGCTGCGTCATCAAGTAGAAATGCCGTATTTTATGGAGATAAAGCTATTGATCGCTCACCTTGCGGAACAGGAACTTCTGCAAGACTCGCTCAGTTATATGCTAAAGGAAAACTAAAAATTGGAGAGCCTTTTATTCACGAAAGTTTTATTGGTAGTAAATTTATTGGTCGTATTGAAAAAGAAACTATTTTAGATGGTAAAATTGCTATTATTCCAAGTATTCAGGGTTGGGCAAAAGTGTATGGGTATAACACTATTTTTATTGATGATAAAGAAGACCCCTATGCTCACGGATTTCAGGTAATGTAATATGCAAAAGAAAATTATTATTATTGGAGGAGGAATTATAGGCTTGAGTACTGCTTATTTTCTCAAAAATGAGGGCCACAAGGTTACGATAATAGACCAATCGAATATGGATGCTGGAGCCTCTTATGTGAATGCTGGTTATTTATCGCCAAGTCATATTATTCCGTTATCTGCTCCGGGTGTTATGAAGAAAGGATTAAAATGGATGCTCAATTCCTCAAGTCCATTGTACATCAAGCCTCGTCTAGATTTGGATTTTTTCAAATGGACTTTAGCTTTCAACAAATCTTGTAATGTAAATCATGTAAAAAAAGCGATTCCTATTATTAAGGAAATATCCTTATTAAGTCAAAGATTATATGAGGATATTAATAATACGGAAGGATTTAATTCCCATTATGAAAAGAAAGGATTGTTGATGCTTTGCCAAACAGAGCAAATGCTAGAGGAAGAATTTAAAACCGCTCAATTGGCTAAACAAGAGGGTTTGGATGTTATGGAGTTAAACACTGAAGCGATAAAACAATTAGAACCCAATGTGAAATTGGATGTTAAGGGTGCTACTTACTATAAATGTGATTCGCATTCTACGCCAAATGAATTTATGGAATCAATAAAAAAGCACTTAATAAAGGAAGGTGTTCAGTTTTATTTTAATGAAACTGTTGATGATTTAGAGGTTGAAAACGGTCAAATAAAAACCATTCAAACAAGTAAACAAACTTTAAAAGCTGACGAGTTTGTTTTATCCGCTGGCTCTTGGAGCGCTTTATTGAGTAAAAAGTTGGGTTTAAAATTATTGCTTCAAGCAGGTAAGGGATATCGTATTAATTCTTTTCAACACACTGGAATTTCAATACCAGCCATATTAGCCGAAGCGAAAGTAGCGGTAACTCCTATGCATGGATTTACACGTTTTGCTGGCACCATGGAAATTGCAGGAATAAACCCTAATATAAGAAAAGAACGTGTTGAGGCTATTGCAAATGCTGTAACTAGATATTACCCAGACATTCATTTAACATCAGAAGAAAAAAGCAGGGTTGCTTGTGGTTTAAGACCTTTATCACCAGATGGATTACCTTATATTGGGAAATCTTCAAAATGTAAAAACTTATCCATAGCAACAGGCCATGCTATGATGGGTTGGAGTATGGCTACTGCGACGGGTAAGTTAGTTTCAGAAATTATTTCAAACAAAAATACCTCAATGGATTTATCACCATTTCATCCAGATAGAGGATTTTAATTAAATTATTGTTATTGAATCTAAAAGCCAAGATTAAATTATTTTCCATAAGGTTCATTTAAAACATCAATCGTTAAGTGTTGATATTTTTATAAATTGCAGCCATTACAATTGTATTAATAAACTAAAAAATAAAAATGTCTAGCGTAAATAAATTGTCGTCATCAAATAAAAACAATACAGTGCCCATAATCATTATAGCTGGACTATTTTTTATTTTCGGGTTTGTTACTTGGATTAATGGAGCTTTAATTCCTTTCATGAAAACTATCAATGAATTAACTGAAGCGCAATCTTATCTTGTAGCTTCTGCATCTTATATTTCATTTGTTGTAATGGCCTTACCAGCTTCTTACATTTTAAATAAAATTGGCTATCAAAAAGGGATGTCATTGGGTTTAATTATTATGGGAATTGGAGCCTTAGTTTTTATACCTGCTGCCGAGGCACGTACCTATAGTTTGTTCTTACTTGCAATTTTTATACAAGGTTTAGGAATGACCATACTACAAACGGCCGCAAATCCATATATTACAATTTTAGGCCCCATTGAAAGTGGTGCGAAACGAATAGCAATAATGGGCATAGCTAATAAAGTAGCTGGAGCCCTCGGATCGTTAATATTTGGTGCCATTTTGCTGTCTGGTATAGATGAAGTGAAAGATAAGTTAGGTTCAGTTTCAGATGTAGATAAAGTCCAATTGTTAGATAAAATGGCGGATAGTGTGGTTATGCCTTATATAGTAATGGCCACTGTACTATTTATTCTAGGAATATTTATTAGAAAAGCACCCCTGCCGCACGTTGAAGCGGCTTCATCGGAAGAAGTGAAAGCAGGTGAGACTGAAAAAACGAGTATTTTTCAATTTCCACATTTATGGTTTGGTGTTTTAACTTTGTTTGTTTACGTTGGGGCTGAGGTTATCGCTGGAGACAGTATTATAGCATATGGTATTTCATTAGGTTTTTCATCTGAAGATGCTAAGTTTTTCACCACATTTACTTTATTAGCCATGGTGGTAACTTATGCTTTAGGGGTATTTTTAATACCTAAATATTTAAAACAAGATGCTGCTTTAAAAATCAGTGCTATTTTAGGGATTGTTTTTAGTATATGTATTTTATCGACAACTGGATTTGCATCTGTATTATTTGTTGCAGCTCTTGGAATTGCAAATGCTTTAGTTTGGCCGGCTGTTTGGCCACTTACCTTAGAAGGTTTAGGAAAGTTTACAAAAACAGCATCAGCTTTGTTAATTATGGCTATCGCTGGAGGTGCTATCATACCTCCTCTTTATGGGCGATTGGTAGATGCGGGTAAACATGCCTTATTATCCAATGGAATGGATGAAGCTTTGGCAACCGCTTCTGCATCAACACGTAGTTACTGGATTTTAATACCCTGTTACACAATTATATTGCTTTTTGCTTTTTGGGGATATAAATTAGGGAATAAAAAGGGTTGAGAAAACTTTAGATGTTATTAGAAAATGGTACAACTATTTTTTTTCTAACATAAACTTCAAATCATGTTTTCTAAATATAATTTAAATAAAATAGGAGTTACAGATTTGCAAAAACTAATCTAAGGCGTTTTTAGTAACAAACCATTTCCAGCCAATAATAGCCATTTGAAGCTTGGTGGCTTTGGCTAAATCTAAGCGTTGTTTTGAGTAACTGGGTAAAATTAACTTATTAATCTTCGATAAGAATTTAAAAACTTGCTTTCTCACATCATTTGGCTTGTATTACAAAAATAGTAAAACTTATTCTAGACTAAGTTTTACCTTTTGTTAATTTAAATTAATGATATAATTAACATGATTATATCGATTACAAATTCTGCAAGTAGTATCATAGTTTTTAGGTTTTAAAGGTTAGCAAATAGGCTGTTTTTTAATTATGTTTTTTGAAGATATATAATAGCCAATATTCCTTCCAAGATTTTTTCTCAAAATCTATAAATTTGAATACAGATTAGTAACTAAAAAAATCAATATTGTTTTAAATATTATATATTATTCTATAATAAAGTATTTATTTGTAACTATAAATAGGTTTTTGGTTATAAATAGTAATTATTGTAGCGTATTTTTAAGTTACTTTTTTTAAACCTAGAGAGCCTTTATTAAAAAAAATGCTATTTTTTTGATTTTTATCTTTTTTCTTTTTTAATTATCATCTAAATAAACCAATAAGCCCATTATTAATGTTTTTTATATTGTTTGAGATTTTAAGTGATTCAAATAACAAGTGTACATTTGCATAAATCATCTTTATGAAAAAGAATCTACTAGTCTTTGCTATTTTTTTACTAAGCCAATTTGCAATTTCACAAATAGTTATAAATGAATTGGATTGTGATACACCTGGAATAGACATACTTGAATTTGTAGAATTAAAATCTGATACACCAAATTTTCCTCTAGATGGTTATGTTGTCGTGTTTTTCAATGGTTCTACTAATACTACTACAGGACAGGGTAGAAGCTATTTAGCGCTAGATTTAGATGGATATATAACTGATGTAAATGGGTTATTATTAATTGGGAGTAATTCAGTGTCTCCTTTACCACAGTTAATAATTCCTGAAAATACTATTCAAAATGGAGCCGATGCGGTTGCTATTTACCAGGCAGATGATTTAGACTTTGAGATACCTACTTTCGCTTATGTAGATGAAACGCTTATTGATGTGTTGTTATATCAAACAAATGACAGTGACGGTGCAGAATTAATTCCAATTTTCTCTCAATTCAATTCAAACATTCAGATAATAAATGAAGGACCTGGAAATAATACTAATTCCATACAAAGAAATAGTGATGGGTCTTATTTTGTTGGAAGCCCAACACCAAGACAGTTAAATGACGGCAGTGGAGTAGTACTTAATGGTATTGCCATTACCATTGCCCAAAACCAGTATAACGAAGGTGATGTTTTTGATATCACTTTTACAACGGAACAAAATGTAACATCCAATTTAAACTTCGATATTATTTTGGATTTTGGTACATTCAACACTTCAGATTTTACAGGAAATACCTCCTTAACAATACCAAGCGGCCAAAACACAACCTTTACAACTATCACATTAACAGACGATTCAGATGATGAAGGCGATGAAGTTTTAAAAATTAGTTATGTTAGTTTACCACCTGAGTATTTAGTCTTGAATAGTAATTTACAAATTAGAGTAGTTGACAATGATTTTAGTGTAGCATCTTTTGGAACCCCATTAAATCCTACTTTTGGAACAGTAACTAGTACACAACCGAATGGCTATTATGATAGTCTCGATGGATTGTCTGGTGATCCTTTAAAGCAGGCTTTACAAGATATTATAGCTAATCCAGCTATTGTAAGAGCACAAACTTATGCCGATATTGTAGATATTTTAAAAGAAGCCGATCAAAACCCAGCAAACAGCAACCAAGTATGGTTATTATATACTGAACAGGGTAGAGCCAAATTAGATTACCAAACATCATCAAATAATACAGGGAAATGGAATAGGGAACACACTTTTCCACGTTCTTTGGCAGGTTATTTTAGTATAGAGGCTGATGATATAGCCGATGGTAAAAATATTTTCTGGACCACAAAAGCAGATTCACTTCGACATGGAAACTCTGATGCCCATGGGCTTAGAGCTGCCGATGGTCCCGAGAATAGTATTAGAAACAACCAACACTATGGTCAATATACGGGTCCTTCAGGAAATGCAGGTAGCTTTTATGGTGATGTAGCGAGAAGCCTTTTATACATGGAAATTAGATATAATGGGTTACAAATTGTGAATGGTTTTCCCAATGTTACTGGTCAGATGGGGGATTTGGCAACACTTCTAAATTGGCATAGAAATGATCCTCCTGATGATTTTGAAATGAATAGAAACAATGTAGTTTACACGTGGCAGTTTAATAGAAACCCGTTTATTGACGAACCTGATTTGGTAGAATATATTTGGGGTAACATGGTGGGGCAAGTTTGGAGTAAATCTTTAAGTATTAACGAGAATTCAGAGTTAAAAGTTCAATTGTATCCAAACCCAAGCGATGGTGAAATTTTTATAAAAGGACTTCATAGCAAAGCCATGATTGAAATATTTTCAATTGAAGGCAAAAAGATTAAAACCTATCACAATTTTAAAGAATCATCTTTAAAATTAAACCTTCAAACAGGTATTTATTTATTGAAGATAAATTCTGATGAGAAAAAGGTGATAAAAAAGATTGTTATGTTTTAAAAAATATAAAACCTCCTCAAATCAGAAATTTGAAGAGGTTTGCTTTTATTTTGTTTAGTAAGCTAGTTTTTCTTTTTTGTGATAATTTCAATAACACCATTTTTGGCTTTTTCACCGTGCTTTTCAATTGCAGAATTACCTTTTAAAACATTGATACTTTCAAAATCACTTGGATCAAGATCCTTCATCTTAACTTTCGTTTCTACCTTTCCATCAATGATATATAAAGGGTCTCCATCATCTTCAGTGGTTATAATAATTTTGCTATCACCTTTGGTTTTACCAATGGTTTTTGCTTTATAAGCTTTCCCAGTTTTCACTTTAGCAATAATGATATCTTCAGTTTCATTTCCAGCATCGCTTTCAACGATAACTTCTACCTCCTTATCATCATCAGAAATAATTTCCACGTTATTGTTTCTTCTAATTTTTATGTGTTTGGTTTCATTACCTGAAGTAACAAAATGGATAGAATCTCCATGAATTTCATGTACTTCATCATTATCCGAAATAAAGTAAGCTTTAGAACCTTTTCCTGAAGCATGAACCTTATGGACTTTTACATTATCATCTTTAGAAAAAACATAAGATTCTCCTTTTGCTTTTCCTAAATTACCAATGGAGAGGGAATCATCTTCATTGTTATATGAAATCTTTATGGGTTTAATGGGCTCATCTGAGTTCAGATTAAAATTCGTATTCGAATTTTTTGAGCTCGCATCAATTTTAATTGCAGTTATCTCACCGTTGCTGTTGCGCTTAACACTTTTAAATTTAATTGTAACACGATGGTCTTTCAACATAGATGCTATTTTATCAAATTCAGCATCGGTAGTGTTTTTTGTAACCATAGCTTCTACCAAATCTTTTTTTGGAGATGCCTTTTTTGTCTGTTTTTCAAGACTTGGTTTTACAGGGGTTTCAGGTTCCTCAATTTTACTTTGAGAAATAGCTGTAATATTATTAGTCATTGGTTTATTATCAACTTCCAAAGCAATTTCAGGAACAAGTAATTCGTTTACCGGAATTTCCTTTTCTACATAAACCGTTTTAGTATTAAAGCTCATTAAAAAGAGCACCAATAATGGAATAACTAGAGCAAATTTAATTTGATTGATTTTTTTTGATTTTGATTTGTGTAACATAACGATTCGTTTTTTTATTAATGAATTATAAAAATGATTACTTAAAGCCAATTGATGAGTTGGCAAACTTGTTTTAAGTAAGGTGTATTGATACGCTTTTTTGCAATGGGAATAGTTTATGGCAGCATGGTCTGCCAAAAACTCCAAATTTTGTTTTAAATCTTTGTTGTAAAGCCATATAAACGGATTAAACCAAAGGAAAATACAAGTTATTTGTATTAACAGAACATCCACAGAGTGGTATTGCTTTACATGTATTTTTTCATGGGTTATAATCTGCTCCAACTCGGTTTCACTAAATTGGTTTGGGTTGTAAACAATATAATTGAAGAAAGAAAAAGGAGATATATCTTTATTAGTTTCCACATAAATATACGAGCCCTTTTTGCTGCTTTTATTCTTGGAAATTAAATGGAATAAAGAGCTTATTTGAATTAAAAATCTTAAAGCAAAAAACACAACACCTGTAGCATATACCAAAGGTAAATAGTCCATAATGTTAAAACTGTTAACGGTTTTATTGGCAATTACCTCACCAAAAGCATTGGTATCAATAACCATAGGAGTATATTCAACATACTCGGTAATTACAAATAAAGGAACCAGAAAAGCAGAAATCAACCCAACTAACAAAAACCATCGGTTCTGCTCAAAAAAAGTGTCACGTTGTAAAAATAGTTTATAGATAAAATAAAAAATGACAACAACTGCACTAACTTTCAATAAATATTCCATGTTATTTCTTTTTTTCTATTAAAGCAATAATCTCTTTAAGCTCTTCAACACTTATTTTTTCTTCCTTAGCAAAAAATGATACCATGTTTTTGTAAGAGTTGTTAAAATAGTTGTCAATGGCATTATTCATGAACCCTTTACGGTACTCCTCTTTGCTTACAATAGGATAGTATTGATGTGTTTTTCCATAGGCATTATAAGACACATATCCTTTTTCTTCCAAATTTCTTATGATGGTAGAAAGCGTGTTGTAATGAGGTTTATCGTCTTTAATTTCGGCAAGCACATCCTTTACAAAGGCCTTTTCTAGCTTCCATAAAATATGCATGATTTCCTCTTCTTTGTTAGTTAATTTTTCCATGTGTTGCTTATCCTTTTTTGGTGTTACCCTATCGGGTCGGTCTTTCGGTACTAGGCGTTAGTTTTCTTTAATCCTTAACACAATACAAACTTAAAACTATTTTTATAGTTATACAACTAAAAATATAGTTATTTAACTAAATTTTAAGTTTTCAAAAAAAACTTTTCACTTTTCACTTCTCAATTTTCACTTTCATTTATCTTCGCAAAAAAAATAGTTTATGAGTTTACTATGGGTGATCCTAGGTTTTATATTGTTGGTAGTAGGAGGTGAGTTTTTAGTACGTTCATCTGTGGCCTTATCATTTAAATTCAACATCTCCAAAATGGTGATAGGGATGACGGTAGTTTCCTTTGCAACTTCAGCACCAGAATTGTTGGTGAGTTTACAAGCGGCTCTAACGGGCTCTCCGGCTATTGCTATTAATAACGTAGTGGGCTCCAATATTGCAAACATTGGTTTAGTGCTCGGCATTACAGCTATGGTTAGTGCTATTTCTGTAGATAAGTCCTTTTACAAACTCAATTGGCCTGTAATGATAATTTTTTCCATAGCATTGTATTATTTTTTGAAAAATGACCAGATACTTACAGCTATGGAAGGTGCTATTTTATTTTTAGGTCTCATAGCCTTTTTATTCATTCTAATTAGAAGTGTAAGAAAAGACAAGGTTATTGAGGATGTTGATGAATCGTTGGCGGTGGTTTCTAACTTTAAAATTATTTTATGGTTGCTTATTGGCGCTGTATCACTTTATTTTGGTAGCGAATGGTTGGTAGAAGGCTCAAAAGAAATAGCCCTTTCCATTGGGGTAAGTGAGGCTGTTATAGGAGTTTCTTTAATTGCCGTTGGAACGAGTGTACCAGAATTAGCGGCTTCCGTAATCGCGGCGGCAAAACAAGAAAAAGCCATATCATTGGGTAATTTAATTGGCTCCAATATCTTTAATATAGGATCCGTTTTAGGACTAACAGCCATCATTAAACCCATACCAGTTACTGAGCCTCAAATACTTTCCAGTGATATTTTCTGGATGTTGGGTTTTGCTGCCATATTATTGCCAATGATATTTATTAAAAACAAAATGCAAATTAGCAGAATTAAAGGTTTTGTTTTAGTAATTGCTTATGGCGTTTTTATGTTTTTGGTGTTTACTAAAGGTAAGATTTAAAAAGGATTTTTGGAGGAATTAAATACCGAACGATAATTTTTAAACTGGGTTTTCAATTGAGTTCAGAGTATAAATTTTAAAACTATTTCCTGTTTCTAATTTTAAATGGTTTGATTAAATTCATTTGGTAATTAATCTTAAATATTTTTAGTCTCAATTTTACCAACTAGGGTTGCGAATTTTATTATTAGGAGTTAGAGTAAATTAAAATGAAAACATAATAAAGCTAATATCCTATTCCATAAAAAAAGCACTTACCATATTTAGTAAGTGCTTTTTAAATGAACAAAACTTGTTGCAGTTATTATTAAACTTTTGCAGATTTAACAGTTTTAATAATTCTAGCCGCAATTTTATATGGATCTCCGTTGGATGCAGGACGTCTGTCTTCCAACCAACCTTTCCAGCCTCTCTCCACAGTACCAATAGGAATTCTAATGGAAGCACCTCTATCAGACACACCATAAGAAAAATCATTTATAGAAGCCGTTTCGTGTTTACCAGTTAAACGTTGGTCATTAAACTCACCATAAACCGCTATATGTTCTTTAACTACTGGACGGAACGCTTCACATATTTTTTCATAAACAGCTTTATCTCCACAAGTTCTTAAGGTTGTATTGGAGAAGTTAGCATGCATACCAGAACCATTCCAATCCATATCTTTACCTAGTGGTTTTGGATGGTACTCAATATAATATCCGTATTTTTCAGTTAATCTTTGTAATAAATATCTAGCAACCCAAATTTCATCACCAGCTTGTTTAGCACCTTTAGCAAATAATTGGAATTCCCATTGTCCACAAGCAACTTCTTGGTTAATCCCCTCAAAATTTAAGCCTGCATCAATACATTGGTCAGCATGCTCTTCAACTAAATGTCTTCCATGAGTATTTTTACCTCCCACAGAACAATAATACATACCTTGGGGTGCAGGATAGCCTCCTACTGGGAATCCTAGAGGTAATTGGGTTTCAGTATCCATAATGAAATATTCTTGCTCAAAACCAAACCAGAAATCATCATCAGAGTCATCAATTGTAGCACGGCCATTAGATACGTGAGGTGTACCATCAGGGTTTAAAACCTCGGTCATAACCAAATAACCGTTTATACGGTCTGGATCTGGATATATAGCTACAGGTTTTAATATACAATCTGAAGAACCTCCTTCAGCCTGTTTAGTTGATGACCCATCAAAGGACCAATTACCTAACTCCTCCAATGTACCCTTAAAATTCTCGTGCTCCTCTACCTTAGTTTTACTTCTTAAATTTTGAGTTGGGAAGTAACCATCTAACCAAAGGTATTCTAATTTAATTTTTGCCATAGTTTATATTTATTTTGAATATTTGATAATTACACAAATATAAATTTTTCTTAAGACACTTTAAATTTTAGGGGTAGTTTTATAAAAAATGACAGTTATTTTTATTTATGCCCTATTTTTTATGGGTATATTTTAAAAAAAGCATTATTTTTTATTCATATACTGAAAAATTAATAATAATAATATTTTCATGTTTTAACTAAAATCTAATTTTAGGTAGTTATTTTTGTAAAGCTAATTTCATTATTTAAAACTAAAAAATTACAAAATGTCAACATTAAGATTTCATGCCATAAAAGAGTCCTTGTCTTTCAAACCACTTCAAATTCAAGAAAAAGAAAGGCGATCAGATATTTTTGGAAAAAATGTTTTTAATGAAAATACCATGCGTCAATACCTTACAAAAGATGCCTTTGAGAGTGTTTTAAATGCTATTCAATATGGTAAAAAAATAGACAGAAATATGGCCGACCAGGTAGCATCCTCAATGAAGGATTGGGCATTGTCTAAGGGGGTTACACATTACACGCATTGGTTTCAACCATTAACTGGAGCTACTGCAGAAAAACATGATGCTTTTTTTGAAACAATTGGTGGTGGCATGGCTATTGAAAAGTTTGGTGGTAGCCAATTAGTTCAACAAGAACCCGATGCCTCCAGTTTTCCAAGTGGTGGTATAAGAAATACGTTTGAAGCTCGGGGTTACACCGCATGGGACCCAACATCGCCAGCCTTTGTTTATGGTACAACACTCTGTATTCCTACTATATTTGTTGCTTATACTGGTGAAGCTTTAGATTACAAAACACCATTGTTAAGGGCTCTAAATGCTGTTGACAATGCTGCGACCGATGTTTGCAAATATTTTGATAAAAATGTAAAAAAGGTGACATCCTCTTTGGGTTGGGAACAAGAATATTTTTTAATTGATAAATTGTTGGCAGCAAGTAGGCCAGATATCATATTAACAGGTAGAACCTTATTAGGGCATTCCTCGGCTAAGGGACAACAATTGGATGACCATTATTTTGGAGCCATACCAACAAGGGCTTTTAATTTTATGCGGGAATTAGAAACCGAATGCATGCTTTTGGGGATTCCTGTAAAAACCCGTCACAACGAGGTGGCACCCAATCAGTTTGAATTGGCACCTATTTTTGAAGAAGCTAATTTAGCCGTAGATCATAATTCGTTGTTAATGGATATCATGGGACGTGTAGCATCGCGGCATAATTTAAAAGTGCTGCTACATGAAAAACCTTTTGCAGGTATCAATGGGTCGGGTAAACATAACAACTGGTCTTTGTCAACAGATACTGGTGTCAATTTATTATCTCCAGGGAAAACACCTATGAGCAACTTACAATTTTTAACCTTTTTTGTTAATACTATAAAGGCGGTCCATGAAAATGAATCGATATTAAGGGCAGCCATAGCATCGGCTAGTAACGACCACCGTTTGGGTGCCAATGAAGCACCTCCTGCCATCATATCGGTGTTTATTGGAGAGCAATTAACCAAAGTTTTAGAAGAATTGGAAGGCGTAACCAAAGGGAAGTTATCACCTGAAGAAAAAACCGAACTTAAATTGAACGTCATTGGTAAAATACCAGATGTATTATTGGATAACACTGATAGAAACCGAACCTCGCCTTTTGCATTTACAGGGAATAAGTTTGAATTTAGAGCTGTAGGATCCATGGCAAATTGTGGAAATCCAATGACCGTTTTAAATACCATAGTTGCTAAACAACTAAAAGATTTTAAGGTTGAAGTGGATGCCTTGATTGAAAAGAAAGGCCTAAAAAAGGATGAAGCGGTTTTTAATGTTTTAAGGGAATATATAAAATCATGTAGAAACATTTTATTCGAAGGAAATGGCTATGGTAAAGCATGGGAAGAGGAGGCTAAAAGGCGAGGATTAAGTAATAATAAAACAACCCCAGAAGCCTTGAAAGCTAAAGTTTCCAAAGAAGCCATTTCATTATTTGAAGAAATGAATGTAATGAGTAAAATTGAAACCGAGGCTCGATATGAAATTGAAATGGAGGCCTATATCATGCATATTCAAATAGAAAGTAGGGTAATAGGCGATATTGCTAGAAATCATATCGTACCTACTGCAGTTAAGTACCAAAATATATTGATTGAAAATGTAAAAGGTTTAAAAGAAATTTTTGATAAAAATTTCACATCAGTTTCTAAAGAACAGATTAATTTAATTGAAGAAATATCAGGTCATATTGAGGCTATCAATGCAAAAGTAACTAAAATGATTGATGAACGCAGAAAGGCCAATGCCATAAGTTCAGTGGAGGATAGAGCTCTGAATTATTGTAATAAGGTGAAACCGTTTTTTGAAGACATTCGTTACCATTGTGATAAATTAGAATTGCTAGTTGATGATGAAATTTGGCCGTTAACAAAGTATAGAGAATTGTTATTTACACGATAGTGTTCAAAACTTGTTAAATCCCGTTTTAAAAAAACGGGATTTTTTAATTCAAAAAAGTAAATTTGCACTTGAATAAAACATTATGAGTCAAGAAGTTTCAAAGCGATACGCACAACGCGGTGTTTCTGCATCAAAAGAAGATGTGCACCATGCTATAAAAAATATCGATAAAGGATTATTCCCTAAGGCATTCTGTAAAATAGTTCCCGATTATTTAACCGGTGATAAAGATTACTGTTTGATTATGCATGCCGATGGGGCTGGAACAAAATCTTCCTTGGCATATATGTATTGGAAAGAAACGGGTGATATTTCAGTTTGGAAGGGCATTGCACAAGATGCGTTAATCATGAATATTGACGATTTGTTGTGTGTAGGTGCTACCGATAATATTATGCTATCTTCAACCATTGGAAGAAATAAAAATTTAATTCCCGGTGAAGTTATTTCTGCAATCATAAATGGGACTGAAGAATTAATTTCAGAGTTAGGAAACTTTGGGGTTACCATTCATTCTACCGGAGGTGAAACCGCTGATGTTGGTGATTTGGTACGAACCATAATTGTGGACTCTACAGTAACTGCAAGAATAAAAAGGAAAAACGTGATTGATAATTCCAATATAAAGTCAGGTGATGTTATTGTAGGTTTGGCAAGTTTTGGACAATCTACTTATGAAAAAGAATATAATGGAGGGATGGGGAGTAATGGATTAACTTCAGCACGCCACGATGTATTTAGTAAATATCTAGCAAAAAAATATCCCGAAAGTTTTGATGCTTCGGTTCCTGAAGATTTGGTTTATTCTGGAAATATAAAATTAACGGATACTATAGCAAATTCACCTATTGATGCTGGTAAATTAGTGCTTTCTCCTACGCGTACGTATGCGCCTATCATAAAAGCTATCCTATCAAAATACAATAGTGAAGATATTCATGGAATGGTGCATTGCTCTGGAGGTGCGCAAACAAAAATCCTTCATTTTATTGATCAATTTCATATTATAAAGGATGATATGTTTCCTGTACCGCCACTTTTCAAATTAATACAAGAACAGAGCAAAACAGATTGGAAAGAAATGTATCAAGTATTTAATTGTGGTCACAGGATGGAGCTATACGTAACTCCACAAATCGCCGAAACCATTATTGAAATATCGAAGTCCTTTAAAGTAGATGCCAAAATAATTGGTAGAGTAGCCGAATCAAAAAGTAAAAAGCTTACAATAAAATCAGAGTTTGGTGAGTTTAATTATTAATTATTCATCCTTTTTTGTTCAAATGGAACAATTATTGATGAAAATTTAATTTTTAAAATAATTTCTACCAATGATGATATTGGCTAGGCCTAATCCTTTTTTCAAATGAGATATTAAATGGCCAGTTACATCTGGATAAATAAAAAAATAATAATCAACAGATGAAAAATTTAGTAATTCCTCTTTTTTGTTTTTTATTTCAATTTCTTAATGCGCAACCAGACTCATTATTTTTAAAGCCCAAGAAAAAAAAATATGATGGTCCACAGTGGACTCAAAAAAACAAGGCGCTCCTAGATTTAAATCAAGTATCATTTACCAACTGGAATTCAGGTGGAACCAATTCCATCTCTGGCCTACTTGGTTTGAGATCGGAGTATAATTATAAAGATAAATTTTTTGTTTGGAAAAACAATGCTTTGGTTGATTATGGCATCAACAAACAACAAAAAAGAGAGACTAGAAAAACCGATGATTTATTTGAATTTAATTCAAATATTGGTTACAAACCAGATAGTATTTCAAATTGGTTTTATTCCGCTCGATTAAATTTTAGAACTCAACTTACTAATGGTTACAAATATCCAAATAAAGATGTCCCTATTTCAAGGTTAATGGCTCCCGGATATTTATTTTTTGGTGGAGGTGTAGAATATGGAAAAAATATAGAGAGATTGTCATTTTATTTTTCTCCAATAACGCTTAAGGCCACTTTTGTTTTAGATGAAGATTTAGCAAATGTAGGTTCTTTTGGTGTAACACCAGCCATTTTAGATGATGCTGGTAATGTAATAATACCAGGAGAAAGGATTCGCAGAGAAGTGGGTGTTTTAGTAACCAATAGTTACGAAATGGAATTTATAGAGAATGTAAACGTAAAACATCAAGTGAGTTTATATTCAGACTATATTAATAAATTTGGAAATGTGGATGTTGACTGGCGTATTGATTTTGACTTTAAGGTGAATAGTTTTATTAGAGCTACGTTAGGTTCTCACTTACGTTATGACGATGATGTTAAAACCACGAAGCCCTCAGAAATTGAAGGTGAGTTTGATGAAGCTGGACCTAAAATTCAATGGAAACAATTTTTAGGAGTTGGATTTGCAGTAGATTTTTAAATATACTCTTGGAAGATCAATAAAAAGGGTAAACTCAAAATCAAGTCAAATAAAAATAAAAAGAATAACAATTTTAAAGTTGAAATTTCTTGATTTCTATACAAATTCAGTGTACGCTTTGCATGAATTTCATTAAAAAAATACCATAAAAAAAATGCCATAAACAACTTCAATAAAAGAATATATAAAATATCAAATTTTAGAAATGAAAATAACATGTTAATTGCCATGGACCACAAAATGAGAGGTTTATAAAAAAATAATATGGATAAAAATGGCCGCATGATAAGTGTATTAACGGTAATTTTCAAATAATATTTTTTAAAAAAGATAACTCTATCAGCAATCACTTAAAATTCATAAATTATCGTATTTTTGAATCCCAATTAAAAAAGGCAGATGTTAGAGAAATTACAAATAATAAAGCAACGTTTTGATGAGGTTAGCGATTTAATTATCCAACCAGATATAATGACCGATCAAAAGCGCTACATTGAATTAAACAAAGAATACAAAGACCTTAAAATCCTTATGGATAAAAGGGAAGAATATATTGAAGCTACCAATAATTTGGAAGAAGCTGAAAGTATAATTTCTGAAGGTGGGGATGCAGAAATGGTAGAAATGGCTAAAATGCAATACGATGAAGCTAAAGAGCGTATTCCAAAATTAGAAGATGAAATCAAGTTTCTTTTAATACCGAAGGACCCTGAAGATTCTAAAAATGCGGTGGTGGAGTTACGTGCAGGAACTGGTGGTGATGAGGCCAGTATTTTTGCAGGCGATTTGTTTAGAATGTATACCAAATATTGTGAAAGCAAAGGTTGGAAAGTTGAAACCGTTGATTTTAGCGAAGGTACCAATGGTGGTTTTAAGGAAATACAATTTGAAGTTTCGGGTGATGATGTTTATGGAACCTTAAAATTTGAAGCTGGTGTACACCGTGTTCAGCGTGTGCCACAAACCGAAACCCAAGGGCGTGTGCATACCAGTGCGGCTACGGTTATGGTATTTCCAGAAGCGGAGGAATTTGATATAGAAATCAATCCAAAAGATGTTCGAATAGATTTTTTCTGTTCATCAGGACCTGGTGGGCAATCAGTAAACACGACCTATTCCGCAGTGCGTTTAACACACATTCCAACAGGTTTAGTAGCGCAATGTCAAGACCAAAAATCGCAGCATAAGAATAAAGAAAAGGCGTTCAGGGTATTGCGTTCACGTTTATACGATATGGAGTTGGCTAAAAAAATGGAAGAAGATGCTGCAAAGCGTGGTAGTATGGTAAGTAGTGGTGATAGAAGTGCCAAAATCAGAACCTATAATTACCCACAAGGGCGTGTAACCGATCACAGAATTGGTTTAACACTTTACGATTTAGGTAATATTGTAAATGGCGACATCCAAAGAATAATTGATGAATTGCAATTGGCTGAAAACACAGAAAAACTTAAAGCTAATACGGATGTGATTTAATTATGTTTCCTATGAATGCTGGAACCCAACAATCACATATATTTAAAAAGTCAGTAGTGAATTCGTTGTAAAATAAAATATGACAACAAACCAACTCATTCTACAAATCAAAAAAAAGAAGTCCTTTCTATGCATTGGTTTGGATGTTGATTTAAATAAAATTCCTCAGTATTTACTAAAACAAGAAGATCCTATTTTCAGTTTTAATAAGGCCATTATAGATGCCACCAATCATTTATGTGTTGCTTACAAACCCAATACGGCGTTCTACGAAGCTTACGGATTAAAAGGTTGGAAATCTTTAGAGAAGACCATTCATTATTTAAATGAAAACTATCCAGAAATTTTCACCATTGCCGATGCTAAGCGAGGTGACATAGGTAACACTAGTAGTATGTATGCGAAGGCTTTTTTTGATGATTTAGCTTTCGATTCGGTAACTGTGGCGCCTTACATGGGAAAAGATTCTGTAGAGCCTTTTTTAGACTTTGAAAATAAACACACCATTTTATTGGCATTAACCTCCAATCAAGGCGCTTTCGATTTTCAAACAAAAACAGTGGATGGAAAAGAACTTTATAAACAGGTTTTAGAAACTTCTAAAACTTGGAAAAACGCTAAAAACTTAATGTATGTTGTAGGTGCTACAAAAGCAGAGTATTTAGCTGACATCAGAAAAATTGTTCCTGATAGTTTTTTGTTGGTGCCAGGAGTAGGAGCACAGGGTGGAAATTTGCAAGATGTTTGCAAATACGGATTAAATAAAGACGTAGGGTTGCTTATTAACTCATCGAGAGGTATTATTTATGCTTCAAACAAAGAAGATTTTTCACAAGCTGCAACTGTTAAAGCAAGTGAAATTCAAAAGGAAATGGAGCAGCTTTTGTCTAAATAGAGGCTGTATCAAATCCGTCCTCATATTCAACTTTACTGACATCTTCAACAAAATTTGCAATATTGTTTTTTAATTCTTTTAAACTTAATAATTTATTTAAGTTGGGTTTTATTTTTCCAACTTTACAAAAATGGGGACTCATAACATGTTATTTTATATATAAAATACGTGTAAATGAGATAATTAGATGTTTTTAAAAGGTTAAAAAATTACAAAAAAACTAAGAAGCGACTTGATGCTTGAATTCTCTGGAAAGATATTTCAACCTATTTAATTTGTTAAGTAACTTGATAGCATCAAATTCTGAAATGTCACTTAAAGCAGAATCCGTTTGACGTAAATTATAAGCTTCCTCAATAAGCACTTTATATTTGTCAATGAGTTTTAGCTGTTTATTTTTTATGTTATCAATCGGTTTCATTTACTACTTGAAAAACAGGTATTTAAATATACATTTTTTTATTTAAAGTGAAACAAATGTTTATTTGTTTTTTTATAACATCGATAAAATGAAATTATAATGTTCTGTTAATTGATTCATTACTCACATGAATTTTTGTTAGTTTTAGTAATAAATCAAATTAAATAATCGGTATGAGATCCTTATTAATAGTCGTTTTTTTTACCGTTTCATTTAATATTAATGCTCAAAATAATCAATGTAATTGTTGTACTGAAAAGCACTCTGAATTTGATTTTTGGATTGGCAGTTGGAATGTGATAAACCCTCAAGGTGTTTTAGTCGGGACTAACGAAATTGATAAAATTCAAGATAATTGTATTTTGCGTGAAAACTGGAAAAGTGCTAACGGAAGTGTTACAGGAACCAGCAATAATTTTTATAATAAAGCAACAAATCAATGGGAACAGATTTGGATTGATAACCAAGGCGGCAGTCTACATTTAAAAGGCAACAGGATTGGTAACCAAATGATTTTAAGAACTGATCCCACTAAAGATTCAAAAGGCGAGCCTTTTTACCACAAAGTAACTTGGACGTTGTATGATGATGGTACTGTTCGTCAGTATTGGGAAACTATTATAAACGATAATAAAATTACTGTAGCTTTTGACGGGTTGTACAAAAAAACAAATTAAGCGAATCCCTTTGGAAGGAATTTAGGATAGGCTTCAATCTTGCAAAGCAAAAACCCTTCTCAATAAATCGGTCGTTCTGGAAGCCACTTTGTTTCGTATTTCCTTTTCTTCAACAGCAATCATGGTGTAAACTCCTTTTAAAGCTTCACCAGTTACATAATCGGTTAAGTCGGGGTTAACATCATTGGTGAAGGGGATGGCATTGTATCTATTAATTAAATTATTCCAAATTTCATCTGCACCCACTTTACTGAACGAGTTTTTTATGATCGGGTTGAATTTATTGTAAAGAGCATTTTGGGTTTTGCTGGTTAAATACTGTGTAGCAGCGTCATCATTACCTAACAAAATATTTTTGGCATCGGCAAACGTAATACCTTTAACCGCATCCACAAAAATGGGTGTTGCTTCTTTTACGGCATCTTCGGCAGCTCTATTTAGTACTTTTAAACCTTCTTCGGCCAAACTACTTAAGCCAATATCTCTTAACGCTTTATCAACTTTTTGTAACTCTTGTGGCAAAAGAATTTTTGCCAATTCATTTTTATAAAACCCATCGGTTTGGGTAAGTTTGGTAACTTGTTTATCAATACCAAAATCTAAAGCTTGTCTTAAACCTGAAGCAATTTCTTCGTTACCAATAGTGCCTCCTTGTGGTAATTGATTTACTACTTGCTGCAATTCTGCACATGCTGTTAAATTAAAAATAAGTAAAATGGTTAAAGCTTTGCGTATCATATAAATTGGGTTTTATATCTTTAACAAAGATAGATATTTTACAAATGAAACTAAGTCAAATACCTCACCTCGTTATTGTTTTATTTTTAGTGAATTGTATCGACAAACAAAACGAAAGGGTTTTTAATTCACAAATAACCCTAAAAACGAACCAATATATTACTGTTTTGGGTGTCGCTCAAGATGCGGGTTTTCCACAAATTGATTGTGAAAAACCGTGCTGTAAATCATTTTATAATGGAAAAGAGGACAAAAAATTGGTATCTTGTTTAGGTTTGGTTGATTTGGATGATGAAAAGAAATGGATTTTTGATGCCACACCAGATATTACCTCACAAGTTGAAACTTTAAAGACTAACCATTTAAGTAATGGTTCCATTGTAAATGGTGTGTTTTTAACGCATGCGCACATGGGACATTACACGGGGTTAATGCAGTTAGGTAGAGAAGCTATGAATGCAAATGATATACCTGTTTACACGATGCCAAAAATGAAAAATTTCATTGAAAACAACCAGCCTTGGCAACAGTTAGTGAACTTGAAAAATATTGACTTGCAACCTTTAAAAAAGGATTCGACACTTGTTTTAAATTCAAATTTAAAAGTAACGCCTTTTTTAGTGCCACATAGGGATGAGTTTTCTGAAACGGTTGGATATAAAATTGAAAGTAAAAATAAATCGGCTTTATTCATTCCAGATATTAATAAATGGAATATTTGGAATAAGCAGATTGTTGAGGAGGTTAAAAAAGTTGATTACGCCTTTTTAGATGCTACTTTTTTTAAAGATGGCGAAGTTCCTAGGCCTATGAGTGATATACCCCATCCGTTTATTTTTGAGACTGTAAAGCTTTTTGAAAACGAATCAATTGAAACAAAATCAAAAATTTATTTTATTCATCTAAACCATACCAATCCAGCACTTAAAAAGTCGCATAAACTAAAGGATAGCATACAAAATTTAGGATTTAATTTTGCAAAAGAAGGGGACAATTTTTCGTTATGAGAAAATAACAGTTTTATTATTAAAAACCATCACCTTACGATTGGCGTGAAGTTTTACGGCATTAGCTAAAACTATCTTTTCCAAGTCCCGTCCTTTTGCTATCAAATCTTCAATGGCATGGGCATGTGTTACCCTCGTTACATCTTGCTCAATAATAGGTCCAGCGTCAAGCTCTTCAGTGACATAATGGCTTGTAGCACCTATAATTTTGACTCCGCGTTTATAAGCGGAGTGATAAGGTTTAGCACCAATAAAAGCAGGTAAAAATGAATGATGGATATTAATAATCTTGTTGTTATACTTATTAATTAATTTAGCTGAAACTATTTGCATATAACGGGCTAAAACAATAAAATCAATTTCGTATTTTTCTAAAAGTTCTAATTGTTTGTTTTCGGCGTCTTCTTTGGTTTCTTTGGTAACAGGTACGTGGTAAAAAGCAATTTTAAAACTTTCTGCAATGGATTTTAAATCCAAATGATTACTGATAATAAAAGGAATTTCTAAATTTAGTTCTCCCGAGTTGTAACGGCCTAATAAATCGTATAGGCAATGATCATATTTTGATACAAAAAGGGCCATTTTTGGTTTGGCTTCCGATGAGTAGATGCGCCATTTCATTTCAAATTTATTTGCTAGTGCCGTCTTGAAAGCAATTTTAAAATCTTCAGTTGAAAACGATTCCGTAAAAAATTCACTTTCCAAGCGCATAAAAAAGATATTCTGTTCTCTATCAACATGTTGGTCTATGTAAACAATATTTCCACCTTTTTCAGCAATAAAATTGGTTACAGATGCAATTATATTTGGCCGGTCTTTACAATGGATTAAAATGGTAATCTTATTCATTTAATTAATAATCTAGATGGTCTAAAATTAGGTTAAAAATAATATAGGTTAGAATTTGTATAAAAATTTTAGATAATTTCATGTAAACACTTTATTTTTTTGAATATTTCGTAAATTGCAGCTCTAAAATTCAATATTCTTTAAGAATGAACCAATCTTCGCCATACAGTCCTAAACACAAAGTTCGCATAGTTACTGCGGCCTCACTTTTTGATGGCCATGACGCTTCAATAAACATCATGCGTAGAATCATTCAAGCAACTGGTGTAGAGGTCATACATTTGGGACACGACAGAAGTGTTGAAGAAGTTGTGAACACTGCTATTCAGGAAGACGTGAATGCTATTTGTTTAACTTCATACCAAGGGGGGCATAATGAATATTTTAAGTATATGTTTGACCTTTTAAAAGAAAAAGGTGCTGGAGATATTAAGATTTTTGGCGGTGGCGGTGGTGTTATTTTGCCATCAGAAATTAAGGAACTGATGACTTATGGGATAACCAGAATTTATTCACCTGATGATGGACGTAAAATGGGACTTCAAGGGATGATTAATGATTTGATTGAAAAATCAGATTATGCTATTGGAGAGAAATTGAATGTTAAAGTTGAAAACCTTTCCAATAAAAACTCCAAAGATATTGCTAGAGTAATATCATCTGCTGAAAATTTTCCAGAAGTTGCCAAGAGCACTCTAAATAAAATCCATGAAAAAAATAGAAATTCAAAAACACCTGTTCTTGGCATTACAGGTACTGGAGGTGCAGGAAAATCGAGCTTAGTTGATGAATTGGTGCGTCGATTTTTGATGGATTTCCCAAAAAAGACTGTTGGGATTATATCAGTAGATCCATCGAAACGAAAAACTGGTGGCGCCCTTTTAGGTGATAGAATTCGTATGAACGCCATTAATAATCCTCGTGTTTTTATGCGTAGTCTGGCTACACGCCAATCTAATTTGGCGCTATCAAAATATGTAAATGAAGCGGTTGAAGTTTTAAAAGCAGCCGAGTATGATTTAATTATTTTGGAAACGTCTGGTATTGGGCAATCGGATACTGAAATTATTGACCATAGCGATGTATCACTTTATGTGATGACACCCGAATTTGGTGCAGCAACTCAATTAGAAAAAATTGATATGCTCGATTTTGCCGACTTGGTAGCCATTAATAAATTTGATAAAAGAGGCTCATTAGATGCGTTGCGCGATGTGAAAAAGCAATACATGCGAAATCATAATTTATGGGATATTGACCAAGATAAATTGCCTGTTTTCGGGACGATTGCATCACAGTTTAACGATCCAGGCATGAATACGCTCTACAACGCTATTGTGGAAAAGTTAGTAGAGAAAGCAAAAGCAGATTTGAAATCCTCTTTTGTGATTTCGGATGAAATGAGTGAGAAGATTTTTGTGATTCCACCAAACCGTACGCGATACTTATCTGAAATTGCCGAAAATAATCGAGCTTATGATAAAACTGTTGACGAACAGGTAGAAGTAGCGCAAAAACTTTACGGAGTTTATAAAACTATTGAATCGGTTTTAAATGTCATGTGGGGTAAAACGAAGCAATCTTTTATTGACAAAAATGGTATCGACCAAGATAAGGCTCTTAAACTAGCGCAAAATGAGAATGACAGGAATTTTTTGAAGTTACTATTTCAAGAATTCGATCGTATAAAACTAAACTTAGACCCACATAATTGGGAAACTATCACAGGATGGGAAGAAAAAGTAAACAGGTATAAAAATCCAATTTATGCATTCAAAGTTCGCGGAAAAGAAATTAAAATAGAAACACACACCGAGTCGTTATCGCATACGCAAATACCAAAAGTAGCGTTACCAAAATACCAAGCTTGGGGTGATATATTAAAATGGTGTTTACAAGAGAATGTACCAGGTGAGTTTCCTTTTACCTCAGGCCTTTATCCTTTTAAAAGAACGGGCGAGGATCCGGCTCGCATGTTCGCAGGTGAAGGCGGTCCCGAACGCACCAACCGTCGTTTTCATTATGTGAGTATGGGCTTGCCAGCAAAACGCTTGTCAACGGCTTTTGATAGTGTGACGCTTTATGGAAATGATCCTGACTACAGACCTGATATATATGGAAAGATAGGTAATGCGGGCGTCTCAATTTGTTGTTTGGATGATGCTAAAAAATTGTACTCTGGTTTTAATTTAGCCGATGAAATGACTTCGGTGAGCATGACTATTAATGGGCCTGCACCCATGCTTTTAGGGTTTTTTATGAACGCAGCGATTGATCAACAATGTGAAATTTATATCAAGGAAAATAATTTAGAGAAAGACGTAGAAACTAAAATAGCTGAACTTTACAAAGGAAAAGAGCGACCAAAATACCATGGGAAGCTTCCAGATGGCAACAATGGATTAGGGTTAATGCTTTTGGGTATTACCGGCGATCAAGTTTTACCAAAAGCTATTTATGATGACATTAAAGCTAAAACTATAGCTCAAGTTCGCGGGACCGTACAAGCTGATATTCTGAAAGAAGACCAAGCACAAAACACTTGCATTTTCTCAACCGAGTTTGCACTTCGTTTAATGGGTGATGTTCAAGAATATTTCATTCAGAACCGTGTGCGTAATTTTTACAGTGTATCTATTTCGGGTTATCATATTGCTGAGGCCGGAGCGAATCCCATTTCACAATTGGCTTTTACTTTATCCAATGGCTTTACTTATGTGGAATATTACCTGTCAAGGGGTATGGATATCAATAAATTTGGCCCTAACTTGTCGTTCTTTTTCTCCAATGGTATAGACCCAGAATATGCTGTTATTGGCAGAGTGGCTCGAAAAATTTGGGCAAAGGCCATGAAGCATAAGTATGGTGCCAATGCCAGAGCCCAAATGCTAAAATACCATATTCAAACCTCTGGCCGCAGTTTGCATGCGCAGGAAATAGACTTTAATGATATTCGTACAACCCTTCAAGCCTTATATGCAATATATGACAATTGCAATTCGTTACATACCAATGCATACGATGAAGCCATAACAACCCCAACCGAAGAATCGGTGCGTCGTGCCATGGCTATTCAACTTATTATAAATAAAGAATTAGGGCTTACAAAAAACGAAAACCCAATTCAAGGCTCTTTTATTATTGAAGAATTAACCGATTTGGTTGAAGAAGCCGTTTTAATAGAATTTGATAGAATCACAGAGCGTGGTGGTGTTTTAGGCGCCATGGAAACCATGTACCAACGCAGTAAAATACAAGAAGAAAGTTTGTATTACGAGACTTTGAAGCATAATGGTGATTTCCCTATTATCGGCGTAAATACTTTTTTAAGCAGCAAGGGTTCACCAACTATTTTGCCAGCAGAGGTTATAAGGGCTACCGAAGAAGAAAAGCAAATTCAAATAGAAACATTACAAAATCTTCATAAAGCAAATGACACTAAGGATTTGTTAAGAAGGCTTCAGAATAAGGTCATTAATAATGAAAATATCTTTGAAGCTTTAATGGAGGTTTGTAAATCCTGTTCTCTAGGACAAATTACCAATGCGTTATTTGAAGTAGGAGGTCAATATCGTAGGAATATGTAAAAGCATTTTTATCGATAATTTTTGCACTCTTATGCTGCTCATGGTTGAAGGTAAACCATTCAACTAATTTATTTTTTGTTTTTACTGCAAAATTAAATCCTAATGTAGATTTGAATAGTTGGAAGTTTATAACCAAAGGACTTTCAACCCCAAATAATTAAAATCTACGCCTATGGAAGCTAAACTTAATTATAATTTCAAGAGACAATCAAAGAGTTATATAGATTGGTTGGTAAACTTTATCAAGTCTGAAAAGTATTATCAAATGGAAGCTTGTATTATCGACAAAAATGGAATGCATATAAATTAGTTATAATCTATTAAGAACCCTCAAAATTGGCCTCAAAGCATTTAAATACTTTGGGGTTTTTTATTTCAATAAATTTAAAGTGTTAGCATCCATGAACTTTGAAGTTTTTTGAATTTTTTAAGTTCACTTCTTAAAATGGGTAAAAAATCTTTACCATTACTATTTGATCGTTCTAATCGATAGGAGTTTTTGTATAGTTTATTGGTAAGTCGCTTAAGGGAAGCAATATGTTTGTATTTATTTTCTGAATAGCGCTCTAATTCGGCATTAACAATTTCTGGTGCTAATGAAACAGATTGCTGTACTATATCTCCTGAAAAATAAATATTATTGTCTTCTGAGCCATCAGGTTTTAAGCTAGATAGATCATCGGTTAAATACATAGAAATACTCTGTGATAAAGCAAAGATCTCTAGAGCCTTCTGATAAATCGGTAATTCCGATAGGTTTAATGGGGTATTGTAAGACATAATTAATTTTTCTCAGCAATTTTATCAAAATTACTCACAAGAAACCACATTCATCTTTAGATTTTAAAGTAAAATTGTATATTTGATTTAAATTTTAATTTATTATAGCAAAAATTCTTTTAAATGATCATAGACTCCCTTAATAGTAAGATTTTGAAGTGTTTACAGGAAAATGCAAGACTCTCTAACGCCGAAATTGGCAGACAAGTAGGGATAAGTTCACCAGCAGTTTCTGAACGTATAAAAAAGATGGAAGATATGGGTATTATTGAAGGCTATAAAGCATTGGTGTCTCCTTTTGAGATTGGTTATCAACTAAAAGCTATTATTACGCTTAGGGCTTTTATGGGGAAACTTAAACCCTTTTTGGAAAAGGTAAAAACCTATGATGAGGTTATTAATTGTTATAGGATTACTGGAGACGAAAATATAGTAATGGAAGTGGTTTTAAAAAACAATAAACATCTAGAATCTTTCATAGATCAGTTAATAACTTACGGGGAGTCTAAGACGCAAATAGTTTTATCTAGAGTTGTAAAGCAAAAGGAGGTTATTCCTTTTAAATAGTTTTAGAGACCATTTCTACATGGTTTGCAATTAATTTGGCATGTACTCTAGAGTTCTCTATAAACCATTTGTGGGTTTCTTTACCACCACAAATAACGCCTGCCAAATACAATCCTTTAATGTTGGATTCCATGGTGTCGGGATTATATTTAGGAATCATTTTGTCATTACTGGATAAAATAATTCCGTTCGATTTTAACAAATCAAAATCTGGTAAATATCCGGTTAGCGCTACCACATAATCGTTAGATATATTAATTTTACCATTTGGTGTTTTTATGTTTACGGAATCTGTATTTATTTCAGTGATTTCAGAATTAAAATACGCTTTGATACTTCCTTCTTCAATGCGATTCATAATATCGGGGCGTACCCAATATTTAACACGTTCACCTATATTTTCACCTCTAACAACCATAGTGACATGCCCACCCTTTCGCCAAATTTCTAAAGCGGCATCGACAGCTGAATTACTAGCGCCAACTACCACAACATTTTGCAAGGAATAATTATGGGCTTCTTTGTAATAATGGGTTACCTTTGGTAAATCTTCACCTGGAACATTTAATAGTTTAGGTATATCATAAAAACCTGTTGATATAATAACATAATGAGATTGATATGCTTTTTTATTGGTTGTGACCGAAAATATGTCTGCTTCTTTATTAATACTTATTACCTTTTCGTATAGGTTTATTTTTAAATTATTAGAGGTTACAACGCGACGGTAATATTCCAAAGCTTCATCTCTATTTGGTTTTGGATTGTTGCTAATAAAAGGAATGCCATCAATTTCCAATTTTTCTGAAGTTGAAAAAAAAGTCATGTTTTTCGGATAATTGAATAATGAATTTGTTAACGCCCCTTTTTCTAAAACTACATAACTCCAACCACGTTTTTCACATTCCAAAGCACATGCAATTCCTATTGGGCCACCTCCAACGATTATGATATCTTTTTTGTTTTCCAAATTTTAATAGATTTTTGAGTTTTTAAATTTTTATTTAAACCAAATAATATCAAGGCGCAAATAGCTGCAATACCCGTAATAATAAACCACGTGTTGTCGAATCCCAAATGTGCTGTCATTTGTAAACCTGCATTGTGTCCAAAAATGTGGGCGATTGAAAACGATATGGAATATAACGCCATATACTCACCTTGATTTCCTTTTTTAGCACGTTCTACAGCAAAAGCGTTTGAAAAGGGAAAGGCTACCATTTCACCAAATGTCATTAACAACATACCAATTACCAAAACACCAGACCAATTCGTTAAATTTAATATAAACAAGCTTAAACCCGTTAATACAATACCATAAAACATTAAACCTAGTTTGGTGTATTTTGTATTCTCAAGCCATTTAATTAAGGGCATTTCAAAGATAAAAATAAGAAAACCATTAAGTCCTAATAGAATGCCTATTTCAAGTTCACTTAAAAAATGAACATCTTTGTAATAAATGGTAATGGTTGAAAAATATTGCAAAAATACAATACCAAATAGTGTCATGGCAACTAAAAATACTAAAAAAGCTTTATCAGAGTAAGCTGAAACGGGATTTTCATTTTTAACATCGTCTAAAACTTTTGCTTTTTTAGGATGCAATACATTTACCATAACTATGGTTGCCAAAATACAAGTGATGCCATCAACCCAAAACAATCCATCGTAACTCAAACCAGTAATGATGAGGCCACCAATGGCAGGACCTGCAGAAAACCCCAAGTTTATAGCAAGCCTTATTAAAGTTAACGACCGAATTTTGTTTTCAGGTTTGCTATAAGCATTTAGAGCCACAAACATAGCAGGCCTGAAAGAATCAGCAACCAACATCACTACAAAAATTCCAATACAAATAGAAACAAATGTGTGTAGAAACTGCAAGGCAATAAATAAAAATCCAGTTAGAAGTAAACTTCTAACCATAACTTTGTAATATCCTAGAGTATCGGTTAATTTCCCACCTAACCATGAGCCTGCTACAGACCCTAAGCCAAAAGCACTCATAACCCAACCCACATCACTTACAGAAAAACTCAAATCCTCCTTTAGGTACAATGATAAAAAAGGAATGACCATGGTTCCTGCTCTGTTTATCAACGTTATTAAAGCAAGCCACCAGATTTCCTGTGATAGACCCTTAAAGGTATTTAAGTATTTTTTAAAAAGTGTTTTCATTAACCTAAGTTTAATCTTTTCTTATTAAAGCCGATTTTGATATCGACTAAAAACAGAAAGTCCGACTGTGAAGTCGGACTTTTACATATTGTAATATTTTAAAATCATATCACCACAACATATAACAAGCCCCACTCTTTCTATTTGCAGAGGTACATTGTTTCTGAAAAATTGTGACGTTACTACGCATGTTTTTATTTTTGTCAGTTCAAATCTATATAAAATAATTGGAAGTTGTATTTTTGAATTGAATTTTTTTAAAATGAAGTACTTAGTTATATCATTACTGTTAATCACAGCATTTAGTTGTGCTCAAGAAAAAAGGCCCTTAGTAGGTGAAACCGAATTTCAAAGAAAACTTAATGCAGAATATAAGGACGTTACTACATCGCCATTAAAAGACAAGGATAGAAAGACTTTTAAAGGGCTCGAATTTTTTAAGTTCGATTCTTCTTATGTTGTTAAAGCATATTTTACAAGAACGCCTGATGAAAAACCTTTTAAGATGAAAACAACTACAGATAGACTGCCTATTTATGTGAAATATGGTGAACTAACGTTTAGTTTAAAAAACGAAAAATTTAAGTTAAATATATACCAAAACCAAGATTTAATAAAAGAAGAAGGTTATGAAGATTCCTTGTTTCTTCCTTTTTTAGATGAAACCAATGGAATTGAAAGTTATGGAGGCGGGCGTTATATTGATTTAAGAATTCCTGAAGGCAAATTCCTTGAAATAGATTTTAATAAATCGTACAACCCATATTGTGCTTATAATGATAAATATTCTTGCCCTATAGTTCCACGAATTAACTACTTAAAAACAAGAATTGAAGCTGGAGTAAAAGCTTTTCAAAAGCATTAATTTTTATTGGAGGATTTTATAAACAATAAAAAAATACACAATTTTAATTTGTGGATTTTCTATGTTGTTTGCACTGAAATTAACCTTTCTTTTGTTTGTTAATTTCGTCCTGTAGCTGCCGTCTTACTTTTTGCTCACGTTCTAAAGCTGTTTTTCGGTGTTCTTCAAATTCTTCTTCTATTTCATCTAAAGCCTTTTTGGCATCACGAGTTATTGCATTACTATTTTTAAACTTATAAATAAAGAAAAGTAGCAAGGCCAGTGAACCTCCTATAATAGTCCACATAAGGACATTATAACCCGTTTTACTCATTTGTATTCCAAATAATGACATACTATCTTTTTCTTGCTTGGTATTTTCCAATTCATTTTTAGTTTCCGAAAGATTTGCCTTTAAATCGGTAATTTCTTTGATTTGAGCCTTTACAATCGCTTGGGTATCAGCTAAATCTTTATAAGCAGTCTTTAAGGAATCTATCGTATGAGCTCGTAAAGTAAGAAACATGTTAAGATTAACTGCCTCATACATTTGCCCATTAGTGCCTCTGAAATTACCAGATTTTCTTAATACATATTCAAATTGATTATCAATAGTACCACTGTTTAATGATAGTTCCATGTCATCGGTTTGGTTAGTTTGAGAAAATAATGTTAGATTTAAAAGGCAAGTGAATACAATAATAATTACAAATTTGATAGAATTCATTTTCAGATAGGATTTAATAGTTGTATTTGGTTTACTAATTTAAAAAATAATGTTTACTATACTATTATAAAGTAATTAAAAAGCCTCATAAAATGAGGCTAATTTATATACGATTGAATTTTTAATTTAGATGTTTTAAGTTAATAGTAGGTATAACGTCTAACTTTAGCTATATATTTCGCGAGTCTTATTACTTGGTGGCTATATCCATATTCGTTATCATACCATATGTATAAAATGATATTCTTTCCATCTTTTCTGACTATTGTAGCTTTGCTATCATAAATAGAGGGAGCCGAACTTCCAACGATATCTGATGAAACTAGCTCATCGCTTAATTCATATTTTATTTGTTCTACTAAATTACCCTCTAAAGCGTATTTCTTTAAAATGGTATTAACGCCCTCAAGTGAGGTTTTCGTTTTCAATTCCAAATTAAGGATGGCCAATGAGCCATTGGGCACAGGAACACGAATAGCGTTGGAAGTAAGTTTACCCTCTAAACTTGGCAGTGCCTTTGCAACAGCACTTCCGGCACCAGTTTCTGTAATCACCATATTTAAACCTGCGGCTCTTCCTCGACGGTACTTACTGTGGAAATTATCAACTAAATTTTGATCATTTGTGTAAGCGTGTATCGTTTCTAAATGGCCACTCTTTATTCCGAAAGAATCTTCAATAGCTTTCAAAACAGGCGTGATGGCATTAGTTGTACAGGATGCTGCCGAAAAAATATCTATTTGGTCTGGATTGTTTTCTAAATGATTTACTCCATAAACTATATTTGGTATCCCTTTTCCGGGTGCTGTAAGTAAAACTTTGTCAACTCCTTTAGCCTTTAAATGTCTACCCAAGGATTCGGCGTCTCTAAAAGCTCCCGTGTTGTCAATTACTAAAGCATTATTGATGTTGAATTTTGTATAATCTATATCTTCAGGAGCATTAGACGAGATAATATTAACTGTAGTTCCATTGATGATTAAAGCACTATTTTTAGCATCTACAGAAACAGTCCCAGGAAAATCGCCATGCACAGAGTCGTTTCTTAGCAAATAAGCTCTTTTTTCAAGTATTTTCTCATCAATATTTCCCCTAGTAACAATGGCTCTTAAGCGCAACTGACTTCCCTTACCAGTTCTTGCCACAAGTTCACGAGCTACTAATCGACCTATTCTCCCAAAGCCATAAAGCACCACATCTTTTGGTTTTATATTACCATTTTTACTGGCATCTTTTAGCTTTGATGATACAAAAGCAGTAGCATTTCCGTGCTTATTGTCTATTAAATGATACTCGTAAGTTAGTTTGCCAATATCTAATTTTGCTGGTGGAATGTTTAGAGTTTTAATAGCCTGTGCAATTTCAACGGAATCAAAAATGGAGATGGGTTTTTGAACAAATTTACCGGCATACTCATGTAGATTTAAAATCTGGCTAACGTTCCTGTCTATAAGTTGGTTTCTAAAAAGAACTAATTCTATTGATTTGTCATACCACAAATCGCTTACAATTTTAATAAATTCTACAGTTGCCTTTCTTCGATCAGCTTGAAAGGCTAATTCGTTTTCATAAGTTTTGGTAAAACTCATAGTTTAAATAATTTAGTTTTGTTGAAAATTTTTCGCAAAAATACCACAATTCAAACGTTTTCGTAAGCGGATCATCAAAAAAAAATAGCCCTTCAAAAACAATTTCTTTTTGAAGGGCTATGAGGACAAAAGAATTTAACTATCTAAAATTGTATCGTTCCTTTTCACCGTTAGAGTTAATAAGTTCAATTCTTAAAGGTTCATAAGGTGATCTGTTTTTTATGGCTTCTTGAGCATCATCAACGGAATTTATTTTAGTATCGTTGATGGCTGTAATTATGGAGCCTTCTTTTACGTTATTTTTTGTCCAGTATGATTCATATTCATTGTCTAACTCAATAATTTTAACACCATTAGAAGCATTTAATTTTTTCAAATCTTCTTTTTTAGCATTTTTTATACGACCTACTAGAGGAAGGGAGTAGGTTTCATTTCTGGTTAATGTAACGGGTACCGTTTTTAATTTACCGTTTTTTAAAAGAGTTAAGTTTACGATATCTCCTGCCCGTTTTGCGCTGATATGTCCCGTTAAGTCTGCAAATTTTGAAATTTTGATATTATCAATTTCTTTGATAATATCCCCTTTTTCTATACCAGCTTTTTCAGCGCCAGAATCTTCAATGACTTCCCCAACATAAATTCCTTCAGTATCATTAACTCCTAATTCATCTGTAACCGAACTGCTTAATGAAACCCCACTGATACCAAGTATGCCGTTTTGCACATTCCCATATTCCATGATGTCTTCAATAACTCTTCTTGCGATATTGCTCGGTACAGCAAACGAATAGCCTATGTAAGAACCCGTTTGTGATGAAATAGCTGTGTTAATACCAATTAATTCCCCATTAGTGTTTACAAGTGCACCACCTGAGTTACCTGGATTTACGGCAGCATCAGTTTGTATAAAAGATTGTGTGTATTTGCCTGTTGGGTCTAAATTTCTAGATTTAGCGCTAATAATTCCCGCAGTTACTGTTGATGTTAAATTAAAAGGGTTACCAACTGCCAACACCCATTCACCAATTTTTGCATTATCTGAATTTGCGAAAGTGACATAAGGTAAGTCTTCATCGGCGTTAATTTTTAAAAGTGCAATATCGGTTTTTGGGTCAGAACCCACAATTTCCGCCTTGTAAGTTTTGTTGTTATTTAAAGTAACTGATAACTCATCAGAATTGTTAATCACATGATTATTGGTAATAATGTACCCATCCGCATTAATAATGACTCCAGAACCCGTACCCATTTGTGCACGTTGTGGACTTCTACCCAAAAACAAATCTTGAAAGGTCATTTGTCCAGAACTGATAGTAACATTTTTAACATGTACCACTGCATTTACAGTATTTTCCGCTGCAATGGTAAAGTCCGGAGTTTCTGTTGTGTTAAATAAAGTACTTACATTACTTGTGGGTAAAAATGTTGGATTTTTATCTGTTGTGGTTAACACAACTTGTTTTTCTTCTTCTAAAAAAAGTTTGTAGGTTCCTAGGGTAAAAATACCTCCCAATGCTGAAACCAATACTAATGTTAAAATTTTCTTCATAATTTTTTCCAATTTTAAATTATAATGATAACGATTAAAATTAAATATTTATTGAATTTCAAATCTCCTTTTAACGGTTTTTAACTTCAATTTTAACGACTATTTAACACACACAAAAAAACGGTTTAATATTTATATATTTGTGCTTAGTTATGTTACAAACTTTTTACAAATATCAAGGAACAGGAAACGATTTTGTGATGATTGATAATCGTCAACAAACTTTCGACAAAAATAATACCAAATACATTTCATTTTTATGCGACAGACGTTTTGGCATAGGGGCTGACGGACTTATTTTACTTGAAAATCATCCAGATTTAGATTTTAAAATGGTGTATTACAACGCTGACGGTAGGGAAAGTACTATGTGCGGAAACGGAGGCAGATGTTTGGTGGCTTTTGCCCAACATTTAGGTGTTATAGATAATAAAGCGGTTTTTGAAGCAATTGATGGAGTACATCACGCCTCTATTGATAGTAATATGGTAAAACTTCAAATGCAAGATGTACCGGTAATTGAGAAACATCAAAACCATGTTTTTTTAAATACGGGATCTCCGCATCACGTTCAATTTGAAGAAGCCATTGATAATTTCGATATTAAAAATAAAGGAGCATCTATCAGATATGGGGAACCTTACAACGAAGCTGGCAGTAATGTGAATTTTGTAAAAAAAATATCAGAGACCACTTTTAGAGTTAGGACCTACGAGCGTGGTGTGGAAGATGAAACTTTGTCATGTGGTACGGGCGTTACAGCGGTCGCTTTAGCAATGCACTACATAGGTGAAACAGAAAAAAATAATATTACGATTCATGCCGAAGGAGGTGAATTACAAGTCACTTTTGATGTTGAAAACGGTTTGTATAAAAACGTTTGGCTTGTTGGTTCAGCAAAATTTGTTTTTAAAGGCGAGATATGACTACCCTAAAAGGAGAACATATTTATTTACGGGCTTTGGAGCCAGAAGATTTGGAATTTGTTCATAATATCGAAAACGATGAAAATATTTGGGAACTAAGTAATACCCAAACACCATATTCTAAATTTCTGATAAAGAATTATATTGAAAATGCCCACAAAGATATTTTTGAGGTCAAACAATTACGTTTGGTAATTTCAAGTTATGAGGATGTTACGTTGGGAATGATAGATTTATTTGATTTTGATTTTAAAAACAAAAGGGCAGGAGTGGGTATTTTAGTAAAAGAACCCAATGATAGATTAAAAGGTTATGGTAAAGAAGCATTGAAATTATTAATCAATTACAGCTTTAAGCATTTGGGTTTACATCAATTATATTGCAATATTTCGGAAAACAACGATCCTAGTATAAAACTTTTCACCAATCAAGGTTTTGAAAGAATAGGATTAAAACGGGATTGGAACTTCGTTGATGGTTCTTATAAAAATGAATATATATTTCAGTTAATCAATAATTAAATGTACATCAAAAAAATACTCATAGCTATAGTTTTAATAGGATTGGTAGTAGCCGCTTTTTTTGCCAATTTTGTATACAAAGCTATGCTAAAACCCAATACGAATTTTAATAACGAGGTAGCTTATGTGTTTATTCCAACCAATGCTTCTTATGCTGAGGTAAGAAATCAATTAGAGCCGTTGTTAGATGATATAGATTCTTTTGACGTTTTAGCTGAACGTAAAAAGTATACCACAAATATCAAAGCAGGAAGGTATCAAATAAAAAAGGGTATGAGTAATAACGATATTATTAACTCTATTCGAAGTAATAATTTACCCATAAAATTATCATTCAACAATCAAGAAACCTTAGAAAAATTAGCAGGCAGGGTTGCCAACCAAATTGAAGCGGATAGCCTATCTCTAATAATTGCCATGAAGGATGATGCTTTTTTAAAAGAAAACAAGTTTAAAGATCAAACGGCTTTAGGAATGTATTTACCCAATAGCTATGAGTTTTTCTGGAACACCTCGGCGGAAGATTTTAGAAGTAGAATGCTAAAGGAATACAATCGATTTTGGACTCAAGACAGATTACAAAAAGCTCAAGACATAGGCTTGTCCCAAGATCAAGTTATTGCATTAGCATCCATAGTATATGAAGAATCAAAACAAGCTAATGAACAACCCAGAATAGCTGGTGTTTATATGAATCGACTAAGAATTGGTATGCCACTTCAAGCAGACCCTACTTTAAAATTTGCTGCATATAAACTTCCTGAATATAAAAACACGGTTATAAAGCGTGTTTTAAATGTTCATAAAGAAATAGATTCACCATACAACACGTATAAGAATTTAGGATTACCACCGGGACTTATTGCGATGCCCGATATTTCAGCCATAGATGCTGTGTTGAACTACGAAAAGCACCAATATTTATATTTTGCTGCCGATGCCAACCGTTTTGGTTTCCATAAATTTGCTAAAACACTTACACAGCATAATATAAATGCTCGGGAATACCAACGTTATTTATCCGCACAAGGTATCAATAGGTAGTGAAGGGGATAAAATTAAATCATATTGCTCTTTTTGTTTTATTACCCATTTTTTCGCTTTCACAATCTCGTCTTGATAATTTTTTAACCCCAAGTGATACGCTTAACATTTCAAGAAGAAATGCGGTAGTTATTTCTGAAGCTTCTTTAGCAAGTTTAACCTTATTGGGCTTGAATGAGCTTTGGTATGCCGATTATGATCGTTCGAAGTTTCGTACCATTAATGATAATGATGAATGGTTGCAAATGGATAAATTTGGACACGTTTTTACATCCTATCAAATGGGAAAACATGGCGCCCAGTTATTAAATTGGAGTGGGGTCAGAAAAAAAGACCAAATACTTTATGGTGCTACACTCGGTTTTACCTTTTTAGCTGCGGTTGAAGTTCTGGATGGGTTTTCAGAAGAATGGGGGTTTTCATGGGGTGATATTATAGCTAATGGCGCAGGTACTGGATTATATATAGGGCAAGAATTACTCTGGAATGAACAACGAATTACCTTAAAATACTCTTTTCATCACACAAAATTTGCCTCACAACGTCCAGACAAGCTCGGTGAAACGTATTTAGAGCAAACTTTGAAAGATTATAATGGGCAAACCTATTGGCTAAGTTTTAATTTATATTCATTTTTTAAAAATAGTAAAATACCAAAATGGCTAAATTTGGCCATAGGTTACGGGGCTGAAGGCATGTTGAGTGGGATTAAAGATATTGACAATCAGGTGTTAACAAGTAATACAAGGTATCGACAATACTATTTAAGTTTTGATGTAAATTTAAATGCGATTAGGACAAATTCAAAATTATTGCGAACAGTTTTTGATGTTTTTAATATGATAAAAATACCGCTACCAACTATAGAAATTAATAAAAATAGAGGTGTTTTTCATCTATTCTACAACTAAAAATTACATGTAAACGATTAATTTTGATGGTATTAAAAAAAATTCTAATTTTGCACGCTCAAATTTCAAGGTGTATTTTATATTGAAATATGCTGAAAAAATTTAAAACTATGGTAAGAAATATTGCAAGTTACATTACAATAGCACTTACAATATGTATACTGTTACATATTTCGTTTCAATCAAATGAAACAATAGATTTGAGTAAGTACTCTACTGAGGGCTTAAACTTAAATTACACGGTCAGTGATGATACTACCGAAAATAGTGACCTTCTAACTTTAAACACTGCTTCCGACGATGAATTTACGCCATATTTAGGGAAATCCTTTGTTGGTTTCAAAGAAGCCTTAGCGTTCAAGGAATCTGGAGGAAATTATTTTTCTGTTAATACCTATGGTTATTTGGGCAAATATCAATTTGGTTCTGAAACACTGAAATTGATTGGGATTAATAATCCTTCTAACTTTTTAAAGGATCCTAGGTTACAGGAAAAGGCTTTTGTAGCCAATGTAGCCAGAAACAAATGGATCTTAAGGCGTGATATTAAAAATTTTGTCGGAAAACGAATTAATGGTATTATAGTTACAGAATCAGGTATTTTGGCCGCAGCACATTTAGCGGGTCCTGGTAGTGTCAAAAAATATTTAAGAAGTTACGGTTTGGATAATTTTGCAGATGGTTACGGAACTACTGTTCATTATTATATGAAACGTTTCTCTGGTTACGACACGTCTTTTGTTAAACCAAACAAAGTTGCTAAAGTAATTTAAGCTAAATTATCTTTTATGAATAATAAATATGGTAGGTCTTTTATGAAGATCTACCTTATTTTTTTTCCACTCTAAAGCCGTTTTTGTTTTTATAAATTCACTTGTAAGGGTTATATCGCAGGCAACACATAAATCCGTGTTTTTATCGAGATAGTTAGTTAAGTCTTCTAGCATTTTATTGTTCCTGTAGGGAGTTTCTATAAAAATTTGTGATTGGTTAAGTTCTATAGATAACCTTTCAAGTCTTTTAATTTCGTTTTTACGTTCTCCTTTATCGATAGGAAGATATCCATTGAAAGTAAAACTTTGCCCATTCATTCCAGAACTCATTATGGCCATTAATATGGATGAGGGTCCAACCAGAGGAACCACTTTTATGTTTTTTTGGTGGGCCATTTTCACCACATCAGCACCAGGATCAGCAACGCCAGGACAGCCAGCTTCAGATAAAAGTCCAACATCAATACCATTCAAACAAGGATCTAAAAAACTTTGTAATTCAATACTTTCCGTATGCTTGTTTAGTATAAATAATTTGAGTGAGGCTTGAGGTTTTTCTGGACAGATTCTTTTAATAAACCTTCGAGCAGTTTTTTCATTTTCTACAATAAAGGTATCTGTTTTTGCAATAACGTGTTTCACGGTCATAGGTAAAACCTCTAAGGGTTCATTATCGCCTAAAGTAGTTGGAACAAGGTGCAATTTCCCTAAATGTTTATCCATTTTTTAATTTATTGGCTATACTATCACAAGCTTCATCTAACATTTTGTATATGTTTTCAAAACCTTCTTCACCTCCATAATAAGGGTCTGGAACATCGTAATTTTGATTTGGGTAAACTTCATTTAAAATGAAATTAATTTTATGGATGTCTGAATCGTTTCTGGCAAGTTTTGTTACATTGTTGTAGTTAGATTCATCCATGACATAAATGAAATCAAAAGTATCAAAATCAGAAACTTGAAATTGACGGGCTTTTAAATTTGAAATATCCAGTCCATATTTTCTAGCAATGTTAATAGATCTTTTGTCTGGGGCACTTCCAAAATGATAGTTCGCTGTTCCTGCAGAATCAACAATGATGGAACCTTTTTCCAGTTTTGATTTTAAAATACCTTCGGCAAGTGGAGAACGACAAATGTTTCCCAAGCAAACCATCAGAATTTTAGTCATTTATTGTAAAATTAAATAGAAAGCTTTTTGGTGATATCTTCAACGTATTTCCTGAATTGTTTATCAGTTGAGGATAAATTATCCACCGTTTTACAGGCGTGAAGAACCGTAGCGTGATCGCGTTTTCCTATTTGCGAACCAATACTAGCTAATGAAGCTTTGGTGAATTTTTTAGCAAAAAACATGGCAAGTTGACGTGCTTGAACAATGTGACGTTTTCTGGTTTTTGATTGAAGTGTATCAATATCCATTTGGAAATAGTCAGATACTACCTTTTGGATGTAATCTATAGAAACTTCACGTTTTGTATTTTTTACAAATTTTTCAACAATAATTCTGGCTAAATCTATGGTAATCTCTTTTTTGTTAAAAGAAGATTGTGCAATCAGCGAAATAATGGCGCCTTCTAGTTCTCTAACATTGGTCTTGATATTTTTAGCAACGTATTCCACTATATCATCTGGCATTTCAACCCCATCTCGATATAATTTGTTTTTCAAAATGGAAACTCTGGTTTCAAAATCTGGATTTTGTAACTCAGCCGATAATCCCCATTTAAAACGAGATAATAAACGTTGTTCTATGTCTTGCATGTCTACAGGTGCTTTATCGCTAGTTAAAATAACCTGTTTACCATTTTGATGTAAATGATTGAAAATATGGAAAAAGACATCTTGCGTACCAGTTTTTCCAGAAAGAAACTGTACATCATCAATAATCAAGACATCAATAATTTGGTAGAAATGAATAAAATCATTTCTGTTATTTTTCTTGACAGCATCAATGTATTGTTGTGTAAATTTTTCTGCTGAAATATACAAAACTGTTTTTTCAGGATACTTATCTTTAATATCTACCCCTATAGCGTGAGCTAGATGCGTTTTCCCTAAACCTACACCACCAAAAATCAACAAAGGATTGAAAGAAGTTCCACCAGGTTTAGCGGCAACGGCTAATCCGGCGCTTCTTGCTAACCTATTGGAGTCACCTTCTAAGAAATTTTCAAAACTATAATTTGGGTTTAGCTGAGATTCTATTTTTACATTTCTAATGCCAGGTATTACAAATGGATTTCGTAATTCAGGATTTTTATTGTTCAACGGAACATCAACGTCTTGCGATTTTAAAGCAGTTCTGTTTGCACTTGGTATTTTTTCTGTAAAGGGTATTTTGTTGCCATAGGTGTTTTCCATTTTAATAATGTAAACAAGTTTGGCATTTTCTCCTAACTCCTTAGTCAAGGATACTTTAAGGATTTTAACATAGTGTTCTTCAAGCCATTCGTAAAAGAATTTACTTGGTACTTGAATACTTAAAGCATTATCGGTAAGTTTCACTGCAACTATGGGTTCAAACCAAGTTTTGTAAGCTTGCGGTTGAATATTATCCTTTATGAATTCAAGACAATTATTCCATACCGATTGCGCAGTTATACTCATTTTATAATCTATTTGGTTTTTAGTTAGTTAGAATTCGTATGAAAAATGACTTTTCATATCCCCCTTTTATAGTGAGGCAAATATGTGAACAAAATTCTTAAAAAAAAAATCATTTGCTATTGAATTTAAAGAAATTTTTTCTCATGTTTAGCCCTAGCCGAAACTACAAAAAAATATTTAGATACAATCATGAAAATCGATGAAATACAAATTAGAGTGAGGTATGGAGAAACAGACCAAATGGGTGTGGTGTATCACGGTAATTATACGCTATATCTTGAAATGGGGCGCATTGAGTGGTTGAGAAAGTTAGGCATTTCTTACAAATCTATGGAGGAGAATGGTATTATGTTACCCGTAGTTTCATTAACTATAAACTATAAAAAATCAGCAGGTTATGATGACCTAATTCATGTAAAAACTCAACTTAAAAATATACCCACAGCTAAGATTGAATTTGATTACGAAATTACTAATGAGTTGGGTGAAATTTTAACGACCGCCAGCACAACTTTAGTATTTATAGAGATGAAGACAAAAAGGCCTATTAAAGCACCAGATTATATATTAAAAGCCTTGGAGAGTTAATTATAATTTCTCGATTTTTATTTCAAAAAGATTATTGAAAATTTCAAAAACGGTATTTGCCTCTTTTTTCCTGACTGAAATTGTGATTTGGCAATCTATTTCCAATTTTTGATTTGTAATATTCAATTGCTTTTCTTTGATGATTCGCATTACAGTGTTCATGTTCTTGTAATCAAAGCGGATTAAAAAATCATTATCAATAGTCTTTTCAATAATTTTTGAATTCTCAAGAACCATTTGTGCTGTTGTTTTATAAGCACTTATTAAACCACCAATACCTAATTTTATACCACCAAAATATCGAACCACAATCACTAAAACATTAGTAATATCAAACGATTGTATTTGTCCGTAAATTGGCAATCCTGCCGTGTTATTTGGTTCACCATCATCGTTGGCGCGATAGGTTATGGTTTCTGTACCTATTTGATAAGCATAACACCAATGGCGNTAACCGTAAAATTTACTGTTTTTATCCTTAAACAAAACAGATTCAGGTGCGGTTTCAATGGTTCTATATGTATCCTTTTCAATCAAATATGGTATTTATTTGTTGAGGTAAGTTTTTAAAATATCAGTATCTATTTTCTGTTCAGAAATCAATTCACCTGAAAATTTTGGAACTAGAATACCTTTTTTAAAAGAAACATCTCCAGTAAAAACTCTGGCTTCGTCCCAAAGATTTTCATCTATAAACATTTGAAGAGTTTTTGCGCCACCTTCAATAATTATGGAGAGTATTTCTTTCTCAAATAGTTTTTGGCATATTTTTTTAGTTGAAGTTTCCTTGATTAAAATTGTTTCAGCTTCATTATTGAAAATATTAAAATCTTTTGATAGTGTTTCATTTTTATCCAAAACTACTCGTATAGGGCTTTCACCTGACCAATCCCTAACGGTTAAACGAGGATTATCTTCCAAAACGGTATTGGTGCCCACTAAAATAGCTTGCTCTTCAGCTCGCCACTTATGGACTAATTGCCTAGAAAACATATTGGTTATCCAAACTGGTTTTTGCTCTCCTTTAGATTCTGGTGCAACAAACCCATCTTTGGTTTCGGCCCATTTTAAAATGATATAAGGGCGTTTTTTATTATGGAAAGTAAAGAATCGTTTGTGGTGTTTTTTACATTCCTTTTTTAAAACACCAACGGTAACATGAATACCCGCACTTTTAAGTTTTTTAATACCTTTCCCAGCTACCTTTTCATTGTCGTCCTTACAACCAATAACCACATTGGGTATTTGGTGTTTTATTATAAGGTCGCTACATGGTGGTGTTTTTCCAAAATGGGAGCAAGGTTCTAAAGTCACATAAAGTGTCGAGTCTTTTAATAAATTTTTGTCAGAAACTGAATTAATGGCATTTACCTCAGCATGATTACCACCGTATTTACTGGTAAACCCTTCTCCAATAATAGTATCATTATATACAATTACACTTCCAACCATGGGATTGGGTCTGGTAGTTCCCAATCCATTTTTGGCAATTTCAATACATCTTTTTATATATTTTTCGTGTATATTCACATTGCAAAAATAAGATTAAAAAGTGGGTATGAACAATATAGTTATCCGAGAAATTGAGCCTCAAGATAATAAACAATTGGAGGAAGTCATTAGAGGGTGTTTCCACGAGTTTAAAATTCCATTAGAAGGTACAGCTTATTCAGATCCTGAAACCAAAAAAATGTATGAATCCTATCAAAATGACAATGATATTTATTATGTGGTTGAAGTTGATGGAGAAATTCTAGGTGGCGGGGGCATTAAGCCTTTGAAGGATTTTGAAAGTGATGTTTGCGAGATTCAGAAAATGTATTTTTCGCCTAAAGTAAGAGGTAAAGGTTACGGTAGAAAATTATTTGAGAAATGCATGCAATCTGCCAAAGTATTGGGATACAGAACGTGTTATTTAGAATCGGCTTCACAACTTAAGGCCGCTATACATATATATGAAAGCTATGGTTTTGAACATTTAAATGGACCTCTGGGAAACACCGGGCATTATTCATGTGGTGTTTGGATGACTAAAGATTTATGAAATGGCTATTAACAAAATTGTAATCCTACATTAATAATCGAGGCATCGCATCTGACCTTTTAGAAACAAATAAAATTAACAGATGAAATTAAAAGCGGTTCAAAATATATTTCATGAAGAGTTGGATGCCATTTATTCCAAAGAAGAAGTAGATAGCTTTTTTTTCATCCTAATAGATTTTTACTATAAAGTGTCCAGAATGGAACTGGCTTTGAATCCAAAATACGAGGTTGAAGAAGCGCATACGATACTAAAAGCATTACAAGATTTAAAACGACAAAAACCAATTCAATATATTACAGGGGAAACTGTGTTTTATGGGTTGCCTTTTAAAGTAACGGAAGATGTTTTAATTCCAAGGCCAGAAACGGAAGAACTGGTTGAATGGGTTATAAAACATATTCATTCAAATAATCAAATACGTATTTTGGATATTGGTACAGGTAGCGGATGTATAGCTATTTCGATTGCTAAATATTTACCAAACGCAATGGTTTATGCTTTGGATGTTTCTGGAAAAGCATTAAAAATAGCCGAAGAAAATGCCCAAAGAAATGAAGTAGACATCAAATTTTTTGAAGAAGATATTTTGAAAATCGAAAGCATAAATGATTTAAAATTTGATATTATTGTATCCAACCCGCCGTATGTGAGAGAGCTAGAAAAAGAACTTATGGAACCTAATGTTTTAGAAAATGAGCCTCATTTGGCTCTATTTGTAAAAGATAACAATCCATTATTGTTTTACGAAGCAATCTCAAAATTTGCTGTTAATAATTTATCAAAGAAGGGTTTGTTGTTTTTTGAAATCAATGAGTATCTTGGTCAAGATATGATGGCTTTAATGAAAACTTATTTTTCCAATATAGAATTAAAACAAGATATCTTTAAAAAGGACAGAATGATAAAAGGAGTTTTATATTAATGAATACAATCCAACAACAAATAGAAGCATTACGCCACGAATTGCGAGAACATAATTACAATTATTACGTACTTGATAATGCCACGATTTCAGATTATGAGTTTGATATAAAACTAAAAGAACTCCAGGAACTTGAAGCAAAACACCCCGAGTTTTTTGATGCTAATTCACCAACTCAGCGTGTAGGTGGTGAGGTTACCAAAAACTTTGAAACCATACCCCATGAACATCGAATGTATTCCTTGGACAATTCTTATTCAAAAGATGATTTATTGGATTGGGAAGCTCGAATAAAAAAAATTATTGAAGGCGATATACAATATACTTGCGAGTTAAAGTATGATGGGGCTTCCATAAGTTTAACTTATGAAGATGGTAAATTAGTAAAAGCTGTTACTCGAGGTGATGGATTTCAAGGGGATAATGTTACGGCGAATGTAAAAACCATTAAATCGGTGCCTTTGCAATTAAAAGGAGATTTCCCTGAAAAATTTGATATTCGAGGTGAAATTGTATTGCCATTTGAGGGTTTTAACAAAATGAATGAGGAGCGCATTGAAATAGGTGAAGAGCCATATAGAAACCCAAGAAATACAGCTTCTGGAAGTTTAAAACTACAGGATAGTGCAGAGGTTGCTAAACGCCCTTTGGAATGTTTACTGTATAACATAACCGCGAACAAACTGGATATTAAAAGTCAGTTTGAAAGCTTAGAAAAAGCTAGACAATGGGGTTTCAAAGTACCCAAAGCCGCCAAATTGGTAAACTCCATTAAAGAGGTTCTGGAATTTATTGATTTTTGGAACACTGAACGCCATAAATTACCATATGAAACCGACGGCGTAGTGATTAAAATAAATAGTCTTCAGCAGCAAGAAGAGTTGGGTTATACAGCAAAATCCCCACGTTGGGCAATGGCTTATAAATTTAAAGCAGAGCAAGTTTCGACAAGGTTGAATGGCATCACCTATCAAGTTGGTAGAACTGGCGCTATCACACCCGTAGCTAATTTGGAACCTGTTGATTTGGCTGGTACCACAGTGAAACGCGCATCTTTACATAATGCAGACCAGATAGAAAAATTAGATATAAGAGTAGGAGATGAGGTTTATGTTGAAAAGGGAGGTGAAATTATCCCGAAAATTCTTGGGGTAGATTTAACAAAACGACCACTAAATTCTCAACCTACAAAATACATTACTCACTGTCCTGAGTGTCATGCGGAATTGGTGAGGCAAGAAGGCGAAGCACAACATTATTGTCCTAATTATAATGGGTGTAAACCGCAAATAATAGGACGTATTCAGCATTTTATTTCCAGAAAAGCTATGGATATTGAGGGTTTAGGTGGCGAAACTGTGGCGCTTTTAGTGAATGAAGGTTTGATTAATAATTATTCCGATTTGTATGAATTGACCAAAGAAGAAGTTATTCCCCTAGAACGCATGGCAGAAAAAAGTGCCGATAATTTAATTCAAGGTATTAAAAAATCTATAACCATCCCTTTTGAGCGTGTTTTGTATGCTTTAGGAATACGATATGTAGGCGAAACGGTCGCGAAAAAGTTGGCTAAACATTACAAAAGTATAGATGCTATGATTGATGCTACAGAGGAGGAATTGGTAAATGTAGATGAAATAGGTGTTAAAATTGCTGAAAGTATATTAGCTTTCTTTTCTTCAAAAGAAAATATCTTCATTATTAATAGATTGAAGCAGTTTGGTGTACAACTAGAAATGAGTGCAGAAGAACTCATGGGCAAAACGAATATATTGGAAGGACAAACTATTGTTATTTCAGGCGTTTTTGAATCTATTTCAAGAAATGAATTAAAAAAACTAATAGAGGATAATGGGGGTAAGGTTAGTAGTTCCATTTCCTCAAAAACAAGCTATATTGTTGCAGGGGATAATATGGGGCCAAGTAAAAAAGAAAAAGCAATTAACTTGGGTATAGAATTAATAAATGAGTATGAATTCCTACAAAAATTAAATTAATTTAGTTTTTTTATCGATAAAATGTATTTTTTTATCGTTTATTTGTAAAAATTATTTATATTTGACCATCAACCCCAAATTGCTGTTATGAACAAGTCTAAAATCTTGGTCGGATGTGTTTTGTCACTTTATGTCCTATTCGCTTTTTTTGAGGCCATTGGCCAATATACTATAGCATTTCATTTGGATTCTCTCATTATTCCATTGATTACTCTTATTTATATATTGTTTGTAAAAAACAAGAGCAGGTTGTTTTTGTTGTTTTTACTGTTTTACTCAATATCTGATATTTTTGGAATTGTTACAGATAATTTATTGTATTATTACGTGCCATATAAAGAGGGTTTTATTCTTTATGAATACGATTACTATATAGGTACAGGCTTATATATTATGGCTTATATCTTTCTTTTCATTAAAATAGCCTACTCGCTATCATTACCATACGTTTTTAAAAATTACAAAATACATTTAGTAGTTCTTACAATACTAAATATTTATTTGATTTATGTCTTACAATTAATTGTAGAACCTCATCTTAGTTATAAGCATGAATTTGGATTTGAATTAATTTATAATTTGATAATGCTTTTGGTTTTATCAGCATCCTTGATAAACTTTTTTTACAGAGACAATAAGAAATCTTTGTATTTGTTCATAGGTTCATTATGTATTGTGTTTTCTGAAGTGTTGGATATAGCTTATATTTATATCACACAGAGGAGTTTAATAAATTTCCTGGGAACCACACTGGCATTGGGTGCCTTTTACTTTTACTTTCAGCAATCCAAATTGTTATATGAGAGCAATGGGGAGAAAAATTACATGATACCGTAGTTTGACTAAATCATAGAAGTTTTAAAAAAGGAATATCTTTTTTGTACATATAAAGAATTGCCGTTGATAAAATGAATGTTACAACCGCAGTTGTAAAAAGTAAGCCATTATCATTGTTAACATCAATTCCTAATAGCGTTAAGTGCATCATAATAGCGCCACCAATAATTCCTATGGTCAGCGTTGCGCCAATCCAAACCGTTTTGGGTATCAACAATAAAATACCAGAAATTAATTCTAAAATACCTATGCCAATTCTTCCGTATGGCTCTAAGCCCACTTTTTCAAAAATGTAAACACTATCTGGATGCGCGGAAAATTTAAAACGTAAAGTTTGAATTAAAATAATCGCGACTATAATCCTTAAGGCTAAGGGTATGTATTTTTTCATAAAATGAGCTTCATTTAAGTGTTCCATTCTTTAGACGTTAAACACAAAATAACCTATCATTTTATTTGTTATTTTATACAATTATGGAAGTTCCGCTTGCAGATTTGTTTTTATTAGCATCAAAATAAAAATCTATTTTCCCGAGATAAAGCCCGTAGCACCCCACTTGATTTACAAGCATATTTTTGCCCACAACATTTTTAACAACAGTTGGTTTTTGCAAAAAGGTGTGTGTATGGCCACCGATAATTAAATCAATGTTTTTGGTACCGGCAGCAAGTTTTAAATCACTTATTTTATTTTTGTTATCTCTATAATGATACCCTAAATGCGAGAGACAAATTATTAAATCGCACTGTTCTTCTTCTTTTAAAGCGCTAGTAATATCTTGAGTAATTTCAATTGGGTCCAAATATTTGGTTTCTTTAAACAAAGCAGGATCAACTAATCCATTCAGTTCAATTCCCAAACCAAAAACGCCAATTTTAATACCATCTTTTTTAAAGATTTTGTAGGGTTTGGTATGTGTATCCATAACGGTATTTGAAAAATCATAATTAGCCGAAAGAAATTCAAATTCGGCGTGTGGTAATTGCGCATACAAGCCATCAATGCCATTATCAAAATCATGATTACCAATAGTTGATGCATCATATTTTAACTTGCTCATTAGTTTAAATTCTAACTCGCCTCCATAATAATTAAAATAAGGGGTACCCTGAAAAATATCACCAGCATCCAACAAAAGTGTATTTGGGTTTTCTTTTCTAATAGATTCAATTAAACTAGCACGACGCGCAACACCACCTTTATTCGCATTCCTACCGTCTTCTGGCCCAAAAGCATCTATATGACTATGTACATCATTGGTATGTAAAATAGTTATTTTTGATGTTTTTACCGGTGGCGTAAATGATTGTAATCCGAAACTCCCAAGGGTTACCAATGCCGTTCCTGCCGTTGCTTGTTGTATAAAATCTCTACGGTTCATCTGCTTACTTAATTTGGATAAATCTATCGTCCCTCAAAGGGTTAATGGTATCTTTTTTTATAAAATAATCAATTAGAGCATTTCTAACTTTGTAATTTAAAACATAAAGACTATCGTTAGTTTTAAAAAAATTCATGTTATCACCACCATTATATAGGTAATCATTAGTGGCAACATAATACGTTTTGTTGGGTTCGATAGCATGTCCTTTAATTGTAGCTTCAAGCACCTTAAAATCTTTGTCCAATGTTAATTTAAGTTTTGATATTGGGTGTGCTCTTCTTGCCTTACTTAAATAAGTAATTAAACTATCCATTTGTGGGCTTTCAAGAGCTACAACAACAATGCTATTTTCAAAAGGCATTAACTCAAAAGCAGTTCTTTTGGTAATATTACCTTTTGATAGTATTGAGCGTATTCCACCATGGTTTAACAATACCATGTCAATGTCATGTCCCGATCTATTTTTAAAAATAGGGTTTGTTTCTTCATACACCACATCTGCCATAAAGTTGCCAATAGCTGTGTTTAATTCACCATCGGTTTTAGAATAAGTATCGACCGAATATGCCAAAACGCTGTCTAAATCTTTTTGAATATGCTCCCTGAAAGGCTTTACAAATGCTTCAATTTCAGCATCTGAAGTTATGCTATCATTTATCTCAATGCGCTCGCCCTTAATTTTTGTTAAATGGTAAATTTCTTGTTTGCAACCCAGAAAAATAAAAATATATAACAAAAAAAATAAATGTGTAAACCTCATATTTAAAAAACGGAAAATTTGAATGTACTTTTGCTACCTTTGCGCAAAGTATAAAGATAAATGATTTTAAAAGGTTTTAAAGAAAAATCTATTAAAAAATGCTTAAACAAATTGTTGTCAGAAAGGCACGTAAATGTTAGTGATAGTAAGATTGAAAGTTTAGGTATTATCTTAAATATTGATGAAGTTGATGATTTTGAGTTGTTTAGAAAATTTGCTGATTATTTAAAAGTTCACCCCAACAAAATAAAAATAGTAGCATTTTCTGAAAATAGAAAAGATGATTTGAATTCTTGGGATTTGTGTTTTAACCCTAAAGATTTTGGATGGAATGGCATTATAAAAAACTCGGAATTACAAACGTTTTTAGATACTAGGTTCGATGCCTTAATCAGTTATTATGAAAAAGAAGTCATAGAAATCAAACTAATGACCGCTTTTTCAAAAGCAAAATTTAAAATAGGGATTTTACAAACCGATGAACGTTTAAACGACCTTATATTAAAAACCAATGTTAAACAATTTGATTTGTTTAAGGATGAGGTTTTTAAATACCTAACTATATTGAATAAAATTAAAAAGTAATGAATAATAAGTTTTTAGGAACTGGAGTCGCCCTGGTTACACCTTTTAAATCTAATTTGAGTATAGACCACGATGCACTTGCAAATATTGTAAATTTCAATATTAAAAATGGCGTTGAATATCTAGTGATATGTGGAACAACTGGTGAGAGTGTTACCATATCCAAACAAGAAAAAAAGGATATTATTGCTACAATTACGAGGGCTAATAACGGTCGTGTGCCCATGGTTTTAGGTATTGGCGGCAATAACACTATGCAAGTTATAGAAGAAATTAAATCGACAGATTTAAGTGAAATCGATGCTATTTTATCGGTATCACCCTATTATAGCAAACCAACACAAGAGGGCTTGTATCAACATTTCAAGGCTATTTCAGAGGCCTCACCAATAGATGTTATTTTGTATAATGTACCTGGTAGGACTTCAAAAAATATGGAAGCAGCCACTACGTTGCGATTGGCAAACGATTTTGAAAATATTATTGCCATAAAAGAGGCAGGCAACAATATGGCTCAATATTTAGAGTTATTAAAAAACAAACCCGAGGATTTCATGGTCATTTCAGGTGATGACGATTTAGCTCTCGGTGTGGTTTTGGCTGGCGGTTCTGGTGTCATTTCTGTGATTGGTCAAGGATTTCCAAAGGAGTTTTCTGAGATGATTCGTTTAGGATTAAGGGGCAATGCCAAGGAAGCATATAGGTTACATTACAAACTTATGGATGTAATTGGGTATATTTTTGAAGAAAATAATCCTGCTGGTATCAAAGCGGTTTTTGAGGCCTTAAAATTATGTGATGATACGGTTAGATTACCATTGGTGCCCGCATCCAATAATTTAAAAAAGAAAATTCAACATTTTGTCAATGCGTTTTAGTATTGTTAAATATTACTTAAACCACGTAATTACTAGGATTAAGCTATTATTTTAGCTACAAAATAATATTTTTAAAATCCATATTAATAACGTAATTTTGCATCCTGTTTAAAAATCTATGAATAAATTTTTTTACATATTACTAACAATCACGCTTTTAAGTAGTTGCAGTGAATATCAAAAAGCATTAAAGTCTGAAGATATTGCAACTAAATTCAAAATGGGAGAGGACTTGTATAACGAAGGTAAATTCGCAAAAGCCAATAGGCTTTTTGCCCAAATAGTGCCAGATTATAGAGGAAAACCTCAAGCTGAAAAGCTAATGTATTTATATTCGAATTCATTTTACAAAATGGAGGATTTTTATACATCTGGTTATCAGTTTGAACGCTTTGCATCGGGTTACCCAAATAGTGAAAAGTTAGAAGAGGCTTCGTTTTTAGGTGCTAAAAGCTATTACATGCTTTCTCCAATTTACACCAAAGACCAAACAGAGACTAAAGAAGCTATCGAAAAATTACAGGAGTTCATAAATTTATTCCCAGATTCTCAGTATGTTGCAGAGGCTAATACTTTAATTAAGGAGCTGGATTATAAACTTGAGAAAAAAGCATTTGAAATTGCTAAACAATACAAGGTGATTGCACCAGGATATACCAAAGACTTCAATGCGGCCATAAAATCGTTTGACAATTTCCTTTTTGATTTTCCGGGTTCAATCTTGCGAGAGGACGCAATGTTTCATAGGCTGGATGCTATTTACCAACAAGCCATTAACAGTGTTGAATATAAAAATACCGTACAAGATGGTTTGGTAGCTCTAAAGAAGCAACGTTTAGAAATGGCAAAAGAATATTCCGAGGCATTTAAAAAGACATTTACCAATTCAAAATTCTTGGATGAAGTAAATGAAATGGCTATAGTTGTAGAAGAAGAATTAAAAAATTATCGCACACAAAGTTAAATTATAATCAAAATGGATTTAAAAAAAACCAATGCTCCAGTTAATACGGTAACGTATGATAGAAATCAAATAGATGAGCCAACAAATAACATCTATGAGTCTATTTCTATCATTTCAAGACGTGCAGAACAAATTAACACAGAGATCAAAAAAGAATTAATTGATAAGTTAGAAGAATTTGCAACTTACAATGATAGTCTGGAAGAGATCTTTGAAAACAAAGAGCAAATTGAGGTATCTAAATTTTATGAAAAATTACCAAAACCTCATGCGTTAGCTGTTCAAGAATGGTTAACAGATAAAATTTATTTTAGAAATACTGAGGAAGATAATCAGGAATAATTTTTAAAATGTCAATATTAAGCGGCAAGAACATACTATTAGGAATTAGTGGTGGTATTGCCGCTTATAAAACAGCTACACTTGTAAGATTGTTTATAAAATCGGGTGCCAACGTCAAAGTAGTTATGACACCTTCTGCAAAAGATTTTATTACACCGTTAACCTTATCTACACTTTCAAAAAACCCTGTGTTTTCATCTTTTACAAATGAAGAAGATGAAAACGCTGTTTGGAACAATCATGTGGATTTAGGGCTTTGGGCAGATATATTTCTTATCGCTCCAGCCACGGCGAATACGCTATCTAAAATGGCAAATGGGGTTTGCGATAATTTATTATTAGCAACTTACCTATCCGCTAAATGCCCCGTTTATTTTGCTCCTGCCATGGACTTGGATATGTATAAGCACGAAAGCACACGTCGCTCGTTTAAGGTCTTGAAAAGTTTTGGAAACATCATTATTCCTGCCACTAGTGGGGAATTAGCAAGTGGTTTAGTTGGCGAAGGTAGAATGGCAGAACCTGAAAACATTGTAGCTTTTATTGAAGATGATATCTTAGGAAAACTTCCTCTTCGTGGAAAAAAAATATTAATTACTGCGGGTCCAACTTACGAAGCCATTGACCCCGTACGTTTTATTGGAAACCATTCCAGCGGTAAAATGGGGTTTGAAATAGCTAAAGCCGCTGCAAATTTTGGAGCTGAGGTTATTTTAATTTCAGGGCCAACACACGAAAAAGTGAATCATAATTTAATTGATGTTATTCCGGTAATGAGTGCCCAAGACATGTTTGAAGCGGCACATAAATATTTCAATGATGTAGATGTGGCCATTCTTTCTGCCGCGGTAGCTGATTTTAGACCAAAAGAAGTAGCTTCTCAGAAAATAAAAAAGACTTCCAATACGTTAATTTTAGAGTTAGAAAAAACAAAAGATATTTTAGCTTCTTTAGGAGCTATCAAAAAACAGCAATATTTGGTTGGATTTGCATTGGAAACCAATAATGAAGTTGAAAATGCCAAAGACAAACTAAAAAGAAAGAATTTAAATTTAATTGTCTTAAATTCGTTAAATGATAAAGGTGCGGGCTTTAAAAGCGATACCAATAAGGTAACTTTTATTGATGATGAAGAAACCATCACCTCATTCGAATTAAAATCTAAAGCTGAAGTAGCTAAGGATTTATTAAATAAAATTATATCAGTAATTCATGCGTAATATTTTAATTATACTCTTATTCAGTTTTGTTTTTAATGGATTTTCGCAAGAATTGAATTGCAATTTAGTGGTAAATGCGCAACAAACCGGTAATGAAAATTTTCCCATTTTTAAAACCCTAGAAAAGCAACTTACCGAGTTTATAAATAACACGAAATGGACCAATAAAACCTTTAAAAACCAAGAGCGCATTAATTGTAGTATGGTTATAAACATAACCAACTACAGTGGCGAATCTTTTCAAGCTTCGTTGCAAGTGCAATCTTCTCGTCCGGTTTATGGATCATCTTTTGGTACGCCACTTTACAGCTTTAATGACAAGGATTTTAATTTTCAATATCTGGAATTTCAAAATTTGATCTACAATCCTACACAATTTGAATCTAATTTGGTATCTGTTTTAGCTTTTCATGTGTACATGATACTAGCCTTAGATGCGGATTCCTTTTCGGAAAATGGTGGGGATGAGTATTATAAACAGGCACAAACCATTCTAAATTATTCACAACAAGGTAATTTTAAAGGTTGGAAATTGGAAGATGGTTTGCAAAGTAGATTTGCACTTATTGATAACGTATTATCTCCTACTTTCAAGGAGTATAGAAGTGTGATGTATAATTACCACAGAAATGGGTTGGACGTTATGAGTGACAACACAAAAGAAGGTAAAGATGTCATAGCCTCATCTTTACAACAGTTTCAGGCTATGAACAGTAGGAGACCAAATTCGTTTTTGCTTCGAACTTTTTTTGATGCCAAAGCAGATGAAATTGAACAAATTTTCACAGATGGACCTAACGTGAACATAGCCAAGGTTAAAGAAACGCTTCAAAAAGTGGCACCAATGCATAGCGGTAAATGGCAAAATATTAAGTTCTAAGAGTAACTATTTTAATTGGCATTTTCTTATATTTATTTTCAAATTTTTATAGCTTAAAAAACATTGTTAACCTCACTTTCCATAAAAAATTACGCTTTAATCGATAACCTTCAAGTAGATTTTAACGATGGCTTTTCAATAATTACGGGCGAAACTGGAGCAGGAAAATCCATTTTGCTAGGTGGTTTATCTTTAATATTGGGTAAACGAGCCGATTTGAGTAGTTTAAAAAATAAGGAAGAGAAGTGTGTTATTGAGGCCGTTTTTAATGTTTCCAATTATAATTTAAAAGCGCTTTTTAAGGCTGAAGATTTTGATTACGAAGAGCAAACCATTATACGTAGGGAAATTTTGCCATCAGGTAAATCAAGAGCCTTTGTAAATGATTCGCCTGTAAACCTGAATAGTTTGCAACTTTTAGGAGAGCGTCTGGTAGATATACATTCACAGCACCAAACTCTGGAACTGACAAGTAATGATTTTCAGTTTCAAGTAATTGATGCTTTGGCTAAAAATGATGAAGATTTACAAATTTACAGACAAGAATTAAAGGTTTATAAGCATTTACAAAAAGAGTTCAAAGAACTTTTAAATTTTCAAGCAGAAGCCATAAAAGAACATGATTACAACTCATTCTTACTTAATGAATTGATAGAAGCAAAATTGGTTGAGGGTGAATTGGAGACCCTAGAAGAGGAATACGAGACCTTGAATAATATAGAGGGTATTCAAGAAAAACTTTCTGAAGCTTATCAATTATTAAATGAAGAACAAATAGGTGTTTTAACATCGCTTACATCTTTAAAAAATGTGCTTCAAAAACTAGCAAATTATTCTTCAAAATATGAGGATATTTTTAATAGAACCCAAAGTAGTTTGATTGAATTAGATGATGTTTTTACTGAAATAAATAGGCTGCAAGATGGTTTAGATGCAGATCCCAATAGGTTAGAAGTAATTGATGCTAAATTAAAAATGCTTCATAATTTGATGCAAAAACATGTAGCCAATGATATTTCAGAATTATTAAACATTAAAAACCAACTTGAGGAAAAGGTAGCGTTTACTGAGAATTTGGATGATACGATTACTAAAAAACAAACTGAAATCAATTCAAAAGAAAGAGAATTAAATACCATTTCTAAAACCATTCATGACAAAAGAATAAGTGTTATTCCAAAATTAAAATCACAACTCGAAACTATTTTATTTAGTTTGGGTATGCCAAATGCCCAGTTTAAGATAGATTTGGTTTTCAGCGATATGTTTTTTACTAATGGAAAAGATGAATTATCGCTTATGTTTTCGGCCAATAAAGGGGGTAATTTTAACGAGCTTAAAAAAGCAGCTTCTGGTGGTGAGTTATCTCGAATTATGTTGGCTATAAAATCGGTTTTGGCAAAGTATATCCAATTGCCAACTATCATGTTTGATGAAATTGATACGGGTGTTTCAGGTGAAATATCCAATAAAATGGGAGATATTATGTTGGAAATGAGTAGAACTATGCAAGTTTTTTCCATAACACATCTGCCACAAATCGCGGCTAAAGGGCATTCGCATTTTAAGGTTTTTAAAGAAGATGTTAATGAAGTGACACAAACCAATATGGTTAAGTTAAATCACGATGAGCGTATTGTGGAAATTGCGCAGATGCTTGGGGGGATTGACATGTCTTCATCTGCCATTGCTCATGCTAAAGAATTATTGAATTAGCCTGCCATTCTTTCGGAATCCCGATTCCATTATAAAATTCATAATTAAATATTATCTTTGAAGCCATATAAATATACAAAGCAACTATTAAATTCATAAATTAACCAGACATGTCATACAATTTACTAAAAGGAAAAAAAGGTATTATTTTTGGAGCTCTAGACTCTAACTCCATTGCTTGGAAAACAGCAGAACGTGTTCATGAAGAAGGAGGTACATTTGTTTTAACAAATGCACCGGTAGCCATGCGAATGGGTCAGATTAATGAGTTAGCTGAAAAAACCGGATCTCAAATTATTCCTGCCGATGCAACATCTCTGGAAGATTTGCAGAATTTAGTAGATAAATCCATGGAGATTTTAGGAGGTAAAATCGATTTTGTTTTACATTCTATTGGGATGTCTATAAACGTTAGAAAAGGAAAGCATTATACAGACCAAAATTATGACTGGACACAAAAAGGAACCGATGTTTCTGCGATGTCTTTTCATAAATTAATGCAAACACTTTACAAAAGTGATGCGATGAATGAGTGGGGAAGTATAGTGGCTTTAACTTATATGGCTGCACAACGTGTATTTCCAGATTATAACGATATGGCTGATAACAAAGCCTATTTAGAGAGTATTGCCCGTAGTTTTGGGTATTTCTTTGGTGTCGATAAAAAAGTGCGTGTCAATACCATTTCACAATCGCCTACGCCAACAACTGCCGGTAGCGGGGTAAAAGGATTTGATGGCTTTATTGCTTATGCCGAAAAAATGTCGCCTCTTGGAAACGCTACGGCTTTAGATTGTGCTAATTACACTGTGGCTATGTTTAGTGATTTAACCAAACGTGTAACTTTGCAAAATCTATATAACGATGGTGGTTTCAGTAATATGGGGGTAAGCGATGCAGTAATGAAAACCTTCATGGGAGAAGAATAAATTTTTAAAAATCACAAAACAAGCCATCTTTAATAAGGTGGCTTTTTTGTTTGGATTGGTTACATTTGTGTTATGCCATTACAATTTTCATTTATTATTCCAGTGTATAATCGCCCTGACGAAATACAAGAACTTTTGCAAAGTTTTGAAGCTTTGGAAACTAATACGCCATACGAAATTGTAATTGTTGAAGATGGATCTTCAAATTCATCGAAAAATGTGGTTGACAGTTTTAATGATAAACTGAACATCTCATATTTTTTCAAAAAAAATTCTGGTCCGGGAGATTCTCGGAATTATGGAATGTTACATGCTAAAGGTAATTATTTTATCATTTTGGATAGTGATTGTATTTTGCCTAAAAACTATTTGAACGAAGTTGAAAAAAGTTTAAATGAAGATTTTGTAGATTGTTTTGGAGGGCCCGATACGGCACACCAATCGTTTACTAATCTTCAAAAAGCCATTAATTTTTCCATGACATCATTTATTACTACTGGTGGTATTCGTGGCAAAAAAAAGAGCGTGGATAGATTTCAACCAAGAAGTTTTAATATGGGTATTTCCAAAAAAGCCTTTCACGCTTCAAAAGGATTTGCTCATATTCATCCAGGAGAAGATCCTGATTTGTCTATTCGTCTTTGGAATTTAGGTTTTAAAACTAAACTTATTCCTGAAGCCTTTGTATATCACAAACGTCGTATTTCATGGATAACCTTTTACAAGCAGGTTTATAAATTTGGTTTGGTACGCCCCATTTTAAATCAATGGCATCCTTCAACAAATAAAATCACTTATTGGTTTCCAACGGTTTTTAGTATCGGCTTTATAATATCTGTTGTGCTCTTATTTTTCAACTTTAAATGGTTATTTTATACCTATATTTTGTACTTTATAATAGCTTTTATGGTAGCTTTAATATCAAATAATAATATAGTTGTATCGCTACTTTCATTAATAGCTATTTTTGTACAATTTTTCGGGTATGGCTTTGGATTTTTAATATCTACTTTGGCCACATCAATTTTGAATATGGAACCAGAAACATATTTTCCTAAATTATTTTTTAAATCAAAATGATAAAAAAACTTAGGTTAGAAATTATTACTTCGTTTAGAAACGGAAAAATAAATGTGTTTTTCTTGTTTTTGTTGTCGTCGATTGTTATTTTATTATTGACTAAACTTTCTAAAGAATATACAAATACTTTGGCTTTCGAAATTGAAAAGCAAAATGTGCCTCAGGAAAATATAATTTTAAACGACTCGGTAAAATTGATTGTTACTCTAAAAACCCATGGTTTTAAATGGTTAAATTATTATATATCTAAACCAAAAATTAAAATTGATTTCAGTAAAGATGTGTATAAAAAGGATGGAGTATTTACTTGGAATAAATCTATGGCTTATTTAAATAATACACAGTTTGATAAACAAGTTGAGTTACTCAATATATCACCTGATACATTAACCTTTAGGTATGGAATAAATATGGTTAAAAAGGTTCCTGTAAAAGTGAACGTAAAGCTGAATTTTAGTCCAGGATATAACATCTCAAATGATTTTGTCTCAGAACCCGATTCTATTGTTGTTGTAGGGCCAAATATTTTGGTTTCAGAAATTAATTTTGTTGAAACAGATAGCGTAATGTTTAACGCTGTTAAATCGGATTTGACATCCAAAGTAAAATTGAAATTACCAAATAACAATTCGAATTTAAGATTCTCAAATAATCAAGTTTTAATAAAAGCCAAGGTTGAAAAGTTTACAGAAGGCTCATTAAACATACCCATAACCATTATAAACAAGCCTAAAGATATAGAATTAAAATATTTTCCGAAAACAGTAAATGTATCTTATAATGTTAGTTTAAGTGATTATAGTAAAATATCAAATAAAGATTTTAAAGTGGTTTGTGATTATAATAAAACAGGTGATAATCAATCGTTTTTAATCCCAGAGTTCGCGAAAATTCCGGAGAATGTAAAAAATGTAAAAATTAGTCAACAACACATTGAATTTATAATAACCAAATGATTATTGTAGGGCTTACTGGAGGTATTGGCAGTGGCAAAACAACGGTTGCAAAACAGTTTGCCATTTTAGGCATTCCTGTTTATATAGCTGATGAAGAAGCTAAAAAACTAATGCAAAAATCTAAAATTATTAAAAGAAAGCTTATTGAATTATTTGGAGACCAAGCTTATATTCATGGTAAATTGAATAAACCTTACATAGCAGATATCATTTTTAAAGACAAGGTTTATTTAAGAAAAATGAACAATATTGTACACCCAAGAGTTGCTAACCACTTTGAAAAATGGTTGAAAAAGCAAAATGCACCCTACGTCATCAAGGAAGTTGCTATTCTATTTGAAAACGGAGGAGACAAATTTTGTGATTATGTTATCACGGTTACTGCCAATAAATTGTTGCGTATAGAACGTCTTTTAAAACGTGATAATACTACTAAGGAAAGGATTGAAGCCATTATGAAAAACCAGTGGACCGATAAAAAAAGAATAGATAAATCCGATTTTGTTATTAACAATATTAGTATTGCAAATACCAAAAAGCAAGTCCTCAAAACGCATAATGAGATTTTAAAAAGGATTAATAGCTAGTATTTTAACATTTTTGTTAATGTAAGGTTAAAACAAAGGACTGCTAAATGTTAAAATGTTAATTTTGATTGATGAGCAAAAGAATATTTATCCTACTAATAATATTAATGAGTTTATCGCTTGTTGGTATAATATCTATTCAAGCTTATTATATTAACGATTCAGTAAAAAACGAAAAGGAACGTTTTAAGTATAATGTTGTAACGGTATTAAATAATGTATCTAATACCATTGAAGAAAATGAGTTTGAACAATTTTTTGCTGAATATTTAAGCTTAGATAAGGAAAAAAAATCTGATGAGGATGCTGTATCGCAATTATTGATATACAGAAAAAATAATAGCACTAAAGAAACGCTCATTTATAAAAGTAATGTTTTGGAAGAAAATTATAAGCTTTCTTCCTCGCTCTTTGACATAGGTTTAGATAGTCTCGATATAAGTAATATCATTGGTAATTCCAGTACAGAAATATACAGTGATTTGGAATCTCCTGAAAAAGATTTAAAAAGTCCCATTACCAATATTATTCGAAGTGGTACAATAGATGAAGCTCAAAAGTTATCCTTCAAGAAAAATTTTAAAGAAGTATTTAAAAGAAAGCCAATTCATAAAAGAGTTTCTCAAGAAGAAATTAGACAATTATTAACTGAAAGACTAAAAAAATACGGAATTAATATCGATTTTGAATTTGCTATTTACAGCAACGATCTAGCAACTAAAGTAAAAAGTGATAATTTTGAAAATATTAAAAATTCAACGTTCAGTGTTCCTATTTTTTATGACGAAAACAATCAAAGTCTTTACAAACTTTTGGTAAATTTTCCAGATGACAGAAAGTTTATTTTGTCTACAATAATTGGCATGATTTTGTTGTCAATAATTTTCACGTCTATTATTATTTTGGCTTATACGAGTGCTTTATATCAATTAATAAAACAACGTAAAATATCAGAAATCAAAAGTGATTTTATTAACAACATGACCCATGAGTTTAAAACACCTATTGCCACCATCAATTTAGCTCTGGACGCCATAAGAAACCCTAAAATAATCGATGATAAAGAAAAGGTGCTTCGTTATCTTACCATGATTAAAGAAGAGAATAAACGCATGCATGCTCAAGTAGAAAATGTATTAAGAATATCTAAGCTAGAAAAAAATGAATTAAATATTAGTAAGGATAGGGTTAATTTGCACGACTTAATTGAAGATGCCATTACACATGTAGAACTTATAGTTGAAGACAGACAAGGCTACATAAAAACGTTTCTTGAAGCTGAGAAATCATCAATTTTGGCAAACGAAACTCACTTTACAAATGTTATTGTAAATATTCTGGATAATGCCATAAAGTACTCTCCAGATGCCCCAAAAATAGAAGTTTATACCGAAAATGTAGGGACTAATGTTTTTTTGAAAATAAAAGATCATGGTAGTGGTATGAGTAAAGCTGCTGCCAAAAAGGTGTTCGAAAAATTTTACAGAGAACACACTGGAAATATTCATAATGTAAAAGGCCATGGTTTAGGTTTGGCTTACGTAAAACGAATTGTAGAAGACCACCAAGGTCATGTATCAGTAGAAACAGAAAAAGACAAAGGAAGCACCTTTATAATTAGGCTTCCACTAATATCTTAACAAAATGGAAGATCACAAGAAAAGAATACTGTTGGTTGAAGACGACCCCAATTTTGGAACCGTTCTTAAAGACTATTTAATGATGAACGATTATGAAGTTACTCATGCTAAGAATGGCATGGAAGGCTTTGAAAAGTTTAAAAAAGATGATTTTGATTTATGCATCTTGGACGTTATGATGCCATATAAAGATGGGTTTACTTTAGCCAAAGAAATAAGAGAAAAGAATACCGATGTACCGATTATATTCTTAACCGCTAAAACGATGAAGGAAGACGTTTTAAAAGGTTATAAAGTAGGTGCTGATGATTATTTAAACAAACCGTTTGATAGCGAGGTCCTTTTAATGAAAATTAAAGCCATTATTCAACGTAAAGCTACCGAAACCATTTCTGATAGTAAACAATTTGAGTTTAAAATTGGACGTTTCGATTTAAACTCAAAACTACGTTTCTTAAAATTTGACGGTGGGGAGCCTGTAAAATTATCTCCTAAAGAAAACGAATTATTGCGTTTATTGGCTTTGCATGAAAATGATTTAATGCCCCGTGAATTGGCGCTAACCAAAATTTGGAGAGACGATAACTATTTTACCTCTCGTAGTATGGACGTGTATATAGCCAAATTACGTAAATATTTAAAACTAGACCCAAAAGTAGAAATATTAAATATACATGGTGAAGGATTTAGGTTGGTTATAAACGACTAAAAGCAATAAGTTATAAATTTAAAAATCCAACTTTTAAGTTGGATTTTTTTTTATCCTATTTATTAGATTAATTTAATTTTATTGATGTTTTATACAACTTATTAATTTATTTGTTTTCAACACATAGACTAAAGCTAGATGTCTTTTAACAAAATAAATTTAAACTATATACGCTTACTCAACCAATCCTGAAACTCATAGAAATTTTGTGGTGCCACACCGTGGCCTACTGGAAATTCAGAATATTGATGCTTTATGTTTAAGCGATTAAAAAAAGGAACAGTTTGTCGCGCCCAATCTACAGGTATTACTTGGTCTACACTTCCGTGTGAACAATAAAAATCTAAATTTGAGTAATCTGTATCTTTTATATTATCTGGCAAAATCCCTTGATTTACATAACCGCTCAGGGCTATAACATTCCTTACTTTTAAAGGATATGTTAATGCCACAGCATAACTTAAAATACTGCCTTGACTAAAGCCTAAAAGTGTAACATTATTTTTATCAACAGGATAATTTTCTATAGCCTTATCAATAAAGTCTGCAATTAAATCACGTGATTGTATAGCTTGTTCATTATCACTCCATTTACCTTTTTCAGCATCAAAATTAATAGCATACCATGCATTTCCATAGGGTTGCATAGGGTATGGCGCTCTAACTGAAATGATAAAGAGTTCTTTTTGTAATTCTGGCGCAAATGAAAACAAATCATTTTCATCACTACCATAGCCATGCAACATAATAAGTAATGGCGCTTTTTCCTTTAATATAGAGGGTCTGGTAATATGAAATAAGGGAAGTGAAGTATTCATTATTTATAACCAAAATTTGCGAATATTTTTTGATAGAATGTACCGACTAACGGGACAATTTGGGCTTTTCCACTTATAGCACCAACAAGTCCATAAATAAAAAGCACAACAAAAAACACATAAAAACCAGATGATATTAGCCAACTGTCAAAGCTACCTACTATGTAACCTAAGGCATAGAATGTTAACCACAAACCTAGAGATTGCCTAATATGAAAACTGGCGAAAACACTTTTTTTGTGATCTTCATTATTTAAATAATACGCTACTATAACTCCAATTATGGTTAAATAACTGATGATAGCATTAGTTCTTCCTTTATCAATATCTTGACTGGTCATAGTTTTAATTTAAATGCAAAATATTATTTGAAATAATGCCATAAACCTTTCCCTTTAGGATTTCGTTTTCAAAAATAGCATTTTTTGATTTTGAAACGATATCGCTCTTTGAAAACGTGTATTTGACATCTGGGTTAAAAAGCGTCATGTTTGCTTTTTCTCCCAAATTTATAGACGTGCTATTCATACCAAATCGAGATTTTCCTTTGGTAAGTAATTCAATGGTTTTTTTAATAGTGAAGATACGCTGAAGAGTACCAAAGGCGCTTTCTAAACCTATAGTTCCATATTCAGCATGATCAAACTCCACCTTCTTTTGTTCGATATCAATAGGATTGTGGTCGCTAGTAACCATATCTATAGTGCCATCTTTAGCTCCTTCAATTAAGGCTTCTACATCGGTTTTATTGCGAAGAGGAGGTAATACTTTAAAATGTGTATTAAAATCATTTAAAGCATCATCTGTGAAATATAAGTTGTGAATAGCAACACTACAAGTCACATCCAGTTTTTTCTTTTTGGCTTCCCTAATGAGTGATACGGAATTTGCTGATGAAATAGTTGGGATATGTAATTTCCCACCCGTGTATTCGAGCAAAAACAAATCGCGGGCAACCTGAAGTTCTTCAGCTAAAGATGGAATTCCTTTCAAACCTAATTTGGTGCTAGTTATGTTTTCATTCATCACACCATGACCTGCAATTTTATTTTCTTGAGGAAATGAGCAAACCAATCCGTCAAAATTACTGGCATATTGTAAGGCAATTTTCATTAAATTAGGATTGGAAATTGGTTTTTTATAATCGTAAAAGGCCTTGGCGCCAGCTGTATGCATATCAAAAAGTTCAGCCAAATCTTCACCTTTTGAATTTTTCGTTAATGCGCCTACGGGCAATAGCGTCACAGGGTTTTTGTTGGACTTTGACTTTATAAAAGCAATGTCTGCGTTAGAATCTATTACTGGGTTTGTATTCGGGTTTAGTGCAACTGCTGTGAAACCAGATACGGCTGCCGTTTTTAGTCCGTTTTCTATGGTGTCACGTTCTTCAAAACCCGGTTCACCAAAACTTACACTACTATCAAACCACCCTTGTGAGACATGCAAATTATCTTGTCTAATTTCTTGAAAATTATTAGGATTTTTAATGATTTTGGCAATTTTTGTAATCGTACCATTTTCAATCAATATATCCTGAGTTGTAGAATGAAATTCGCTTTTGGAATCAATAATGGTGGCAGATTTTATAAGTATGTTCATTTAAAGAATTTTAAGATGAGCATTTCAACAATCAATAACGCTAGAGCAAAAATAACAAACCATTTCCATAGCTCGTTAACTTTTGTATTACTTTTTATGTTGTCAAAAACATCGGTTATAGAACTACTTTGATTAATCCCATTTACGTTTTTAATTTTTGAATAAACCAAACTACTTTCATTTCTATCGTAGTTGTAGCTTACAAATTTTATAATTTCATCCCTGTTTTTTAACGAATAAGTATCAGCATTACTTGGGTTTTCTGAAGTGGTTACCACTATTTTATTGTTGAAAATTTTTTGTTTAGGTATGATGTTATTGTCATTATTTACAAGTGATAAAACGGCGTCTTGTTGTAATTGCGTTTTCACATCAAATGTATTTTCTTTTCCTATGGTATAATATAGTTCTGGTATTTTAAAACTTTTTTTTGCTATGTTGTAAAATGTGGGAACAATTAAGGGTGAATTTTTGAAACTTGAATTTTCAAGGTTAAGTGAAGCCGAAAAAACAAAGGTATTTCCAGTTTGCCCTAAGAAAATTTTTTGATCTTCAAATTGTAAAACAGCCGATACTTTGCTGGAAGAAAGATTATAAAAGCTATTTACCTTTGGGTATTGAAAATTACTCACTTGTTTTTCAAAAACACCATTGTTATATAAGGGGTGAGCATAATTTATAGATGTCACTCGTTTTTCAGATGAAACCAGGTCACTAAAACTTGCATTATAATTCATTAAAAACTGATTGAAAGAATCCGTATTTATATTTTTTGAAGGGATAATAATTAAGAATCCCCCAAGATTGGTAAATGCCTTTAATGCAGTATTTAAAGCTACAGGAATGGCACTTAATTCGTTTAAAACAATCAGATTTTGTTGGTCAATAATGTTATAGTTTAATTGGTTTTCTGAGGTTGATGTATAGTTAAACTCTTCTTCATTATAAATGCGCCTCAAAAAAGAATCATTATCCTCATTTATAACTAAAACATTTATTTTTTCTTTGTAGTTTATGTTAAAGTATAAGCTGTTATCAAATTCTAAATGACCTTCATCTATGGAAATTTTACCTTTTATGATTTGATTAGTAGGAAGCGAAAACGTAGTTTCGGCCTGGGTTTCTATTTCAACTGATGTTTTAGCAATGAGTCTGTCATCATTGTATAATGAAATAGGTAGATTATCAACCCTTGCACCACTGTTTTTTAATATTGTTTTTAATTCTATGGTATTGGCTGTAGTTTCAAAAATATAGGCACTATCGACAGCGATATTGTTAGTGTTGACTGGTTCGAGTTTAACAAAATTAAAATTGGTGAGCGAATCAGGTTTGAATTCAAAAATAGAGTTCATTGATTGGAAGTCACTGATAAAAATCAAGTTTCTTAAAGTGCCTTTTTTATTGCTAAAAAGCGATTTACACTTCAATAAAGCAGCATCAAGAGATAAGTTGCTTGAAGAATAATGAAGTTGTAATAAATCATTTTTTATAGCTTTTATGGTTGTGTTTTTATAAGTATTGTCGTTGGTGATTATGGTTATGTTATCATTTTCAGGAATATTATTAATTAGATCTTGTATGGCTCGTTTTAAAAGTTCACCTTGGCTGCCTTTAGCTTGCATACTAAAGGAATTATCTAAATAAATTACCGTTTCTTTTTCGGTTTTAAAAGCATCCTTTTTTGAAGAGAAAGGTTGCGCAAATGCTAAAACCAAAGCTGCCAAAAGTAATAGTCTGGTACACAGAATTAACCATTTTTTTAGTTGTGAACTTTTACGGGTTTGTTGGATAGCTTCTTTTAAAAAAGCCACATTGGTAAATTCTACTTTCTGAAATTTCCGTAATTGAAATAAATGGACAATGATGGGAATAATCAGTAAAAATAGGGCGTAAAGAAGTTCAGGGTGTTTAAACTGCATACTGATTTTGATTTGTCAAAGCTACATATTTTTTTTAATTAACAGAACAAACCAACATGTTTAAAATAATCTTTAAACACACATCTGGGAATTATTTTAAACTTCAAAGGTTACATGTGACCATTAAAAAGAAATAAAAATCAACACATGAAAATAAAATCTTCAAAAGGTTTCAAGTGTAATTTATTCATGTAGTTTTTAATGTCTTTTTGAGCATTCTCATTGGCAACTGTTACTACGCTTTGTGTGTTTTCCAATTCTTCTAAATATTGAAACGGTTTTAGAATCTCACCATAAATGGTTTTGCCAATTTTTTTGTAGTTGTCGCAAATCCATTCAAAAGGAATATTTTTTTTAATAAAGGTTTTGGCCACCTGCTTTCCTTTAAATCCGGCACCCCAAACCACTAAAGTTTTATTAGGGTTGTAATCAATTTCCAAAAAATAATGGAGTTTGATATCCAAAAAATAATTCTGAGCGTAATGTTCGTGCGTTCTAGAAGTTCTATAACTGTAATCGCGCCAATCGTGTAAAATAAGATCACAAGGGATACATTTAAATTGATGTTTATAAAACCGAAAGGTCAGGTCGTAATCCTCTGGATATCTGTGTGGATTAAATGCATTACATAATAGAAAATCATCTCTATGGATCATCCAGCAAGGCGACGGAATGACACATTCTTTATAAATTTCAGAATAATTACTTCCCGATTTTGTTAGGTTATTTAGCCATCGCTCGTATTTTTGGTAGCCGCTGCTAATACCTTCATCCGAAAAATATTTTACCAACCCCGTAGCGACATGTTTTTTACCATATTTTGACAAATTGTTTACTAAAACTTCCAGTTTGTTGGGGCGCATCAAGTCATCACTATCCATTCTGGTTATAAATTCGCCATAGCTTTTGGAAAATGCCAATTGCAGCGCATCTATAATACCATTTCCTGTATTTTTTAGAAGGATTATTCTGGAGTCTTTTTCCACATAGGCACTAACAATATCAAAACTTTTATCAGTTGAATTATCATCAACCATAATAACTTCCCAAAATGTGTAGGTCTGTTTTATTATAGATTCAATACAGTCTGCAATAAACACTTCGGTATTTTTGAAAGGAATGAGTATGCTAACCAATTTTTTTTGCATGACCCGAATATACATAATTACTGTTTTTAACAAAAAATTAATAGTATAACAAGTAACATAATAGTATTTTCGACGTCACTTTTAAAACTTAAAAAAACATAGATGAATACTAGATTTTTTTCTACCCTATTAATAATAAGTATGTTGTTGGCTAGCTGTGGTTCCACAAAAAACAGCAGTAACGATTTAGCAACAGCCTTGCCTATTGAAACGTCCATTGATTTAACTAAAGTAACCAATGATAAAGCGCCAGTGACTATTAACCCGGGGCGTTTTGCAATTGAAACGGTCACTTACAGACTGCCAAGAGTAGTACAGGGAACTTATTCCGTAAGCGATTTTGGTAAATATGTAGACGATTTTAAAGCTTATGATTACAACGGAAACGAAATGCCAGTAAACAAGGTAGATACGAATTCTTGGACGATTGCCAATGCAAAACAATTGGACAAAGTCACCTATTTGGTAAACGATACGTTTGATATTGAAGAACAAGGTGGCATAGGCGAGGAGCAACCTTTTTCACCATCTGGAACCAATATTGAACCAACAAATTATGTATTGAATTTACATGGGTTTATAGGGTATTTCGATTCTTTAAAAAACAATCAATATAAACTGGATGTTACAGCTGATGCTGATTTTGTTCGCACTTCTGCTTTACAAAATGTAAGTTCAAAAATCAGTGACGATGGCAAAACCATAACAACAAGTTATTTTGCTCCACGATATTTCGACATTACCGATAACCCTATGATGTATGGCGATTTGGATGTTGAAGAATTTCAAGTGGGCGATATTAAAATAGTTTTAAGTGTATACTCACCAAATAAACTGCATTCTGCACAGTCTTTAAAGGAAACGGTTTTTAAAATGATGCAAGCACAAAAGGCTTATTTGGGAGATATCAACTCAACACCACGTTATGATATTTATTTATACCTATCCGAAGGGAAAGAAGACTCCCCTAAAGGTTTTGGAGCTTTAGAGCATCATACATCAACCGTTGTAGTGCTACCAGAAGCTATGGATAAAATTGCGTTGGAGGAAAGCATGATTGATGTGGTTTCTCATGAGTTTTTTCATATCGTAACCCCGCTAAGCGTGCATTCTGAGGATGTGCATTATTTCGATTATAACAATCCAACGTTCTCAAAGCATTTATGGATGTATGAAGGCGTTACAGAATATTTCGCAACTCTTTTTCAAGTAGATCAGGATTTGGTAATCGAGCAGGACTTTTATAATAAAATTATGGATAAAATTCAGGGGTCTAAGCGTATGAACGATGCCATGAGTTTTACCATAATGAGTGAAAATGTATTAAAAGAACCTTATAAAGATGAGTATTTAAATGTATACCAAAAAGGTGCATTAATAGGAATGTGCATCGATATTTTAATGCGTGAGGAAAGCAATGGAAATAGAGGCATTTTATCTTTAATGAAAGAACTATCAAACAGATACGGAAAAAATAAGCCGTTTGAGGATGATAAACTTATCGAAGAAATAACCGCGATGACTTATCCATCCGTTGGCGAGTTTTTAAACACACATGTAGTTGGTGATATTCCTATTGATTATAACGAATTTTTTAACAAAGTAGGTTTAGAGATTGGGGAAGGTAAAGTTGAAACCAATTATATTTTAATGAATGGAATGCCCATAGTTAGTGGCGATCCACAAAAGGGAACCATTTTTTTTACTGACTTGGTATTGCAAAATAGTTTTTGGGTTGAAAATGGAGCACAACCAAATGATGTGATTAAAACCATTGATGGAGAAGCACTAACATTACAAAACGCTAACCAATTATTGCAAAAAATATTTAGCTGGAAACCAGGGCAAGAGGTGGAAGTAACATTAGAAAGGAATACCGAAGAAGTAGCTATAAAAACTGCGGTCACACCAACCTATACTAAAGGTGAAGGAATTATGGAAAAAGCCGATGCTACCAATGCCCAAAAAGCGTTGCGTCAAGCTTGGTTAAAAGGATAAGATTTATTAGTATTAAGTAAAAACAAAAAGACTGGCAATACCAGTCTTTTTGTTAATTGAAAAGTTTATTCAAATTAATTCTTTTCATACTTAGCAGCCCTTCCTTGCGATGACGAGTTTTTTATAAACTCGCGTATATCATCGTTAGCTGATTTCAAATCCTCTTTTCGCAAGTACATCATATGCCCACTTCTGTAGCCTTTAAAGGTAAAACGATCTTTCATTTTTCCGCTCGGGTCCACTTGCCACATGGTATATTTCGCTGCAAAGTAGGTAGTGGCCCCATCATAATATCCGGATTGAATCAACACCTTTAAATAAGGGTTTTGTGCCATGGCTTGACGCAGATTTTCTCTTGTATTATCGTTTTGTCGGTCCCAAGGGTTTACAGGACCAAACATGTTATATTTTAAATCAGTTTTAAAATTAAGATGCTCTCTAATGTAATAATTTATGGCAGGTGTAAAGGCGTGGTTCCAAGTGGTCATTTCTGGATTGTAATCTGGACTAGATCCTGCTTCCCTTTTGTCAATACCTAAATATCTAGAGTCTAATCTACCTATGATTTGTCCTGTTTCATCGCGCAGCAATTCTTTCCAAAAAAAAGATGTTGGCACATCCAAATTATGCTGTAAAATAGATTTTTTTGATAACCCAGAGTAGTAGCTCATTTTTTCTGCTACATCCTGTTTTTCATTCTCTGAAATAAAACCACCTTTGGCAATAGCAGGCATCACGGTATTGATGGTGTATTCTTCTACCTCCGGCAAAATATCCAATAAATCCTTTTGCTGTAATTCGGGTGAAAGCACTTTCTGATACCAAGCAGCGGCAGTAAAATAAGGTAAGTTTAAAGCAGAATACACAGGTTGTAAGGTGTTATATAATTTATAATCGGCCGGGGACACCATAATCACGCCGTTTAAGTACATCCACTGGCTATTTTGAAGCTCTTTGGCTAATCCCATCACGCGAGTCCCACCATAACTTTCACCAATAATATATTTAGGAGATTCCCACCTATTTTTTCTTGTTACAAAGGTATTAATCCATTCTGCTAAGTATTTAATATCGGCATTGATTCCAAAAAAGGTTTCGCGTTTTGGCAACTTCCCCTCTTTATCTTCAATCATTCTCGAATAAGCAGTATTTACAGGGTTTACATAAACAATATCTGCGACATCAAGTATGGAGTGTGGGTTATTTTTTATTCCATAAGGCTGAATGGGATAGCCCTCTTCATCAATATTTAAAATTTTTGGGCCCGTGTAGGCAATATGCATCCAAACAGAGGCAGAACCTGGTCCACCGTTAAAGGAAATAATTAAAGGCCTCCTAGGTTTGTCTTTAATATTATCTCGCTCATAATAGGTGTAGTACAAAGTTGCTATGGGTTCATTATTTTCACCCCAAACAGGTTGTGTTCCAGTGGTGGCTGTGTATGAAAAACTAACTCCTTTTATAGTGGTATTATGTTGGGTAATAACCATAGTATCTATGGGAAGTTGTCTTTTTTGTGAAAAAAGAATGGTAGTAGAAATTAACAAAAGTAATGTAAAACAATTTTTCATTTTGAAATTTTTGAGCTAAAGGTAAGATAAGAAAGTATAAAAATGTCTTAAATAATTCTTAAGGTATCTCATAAAGAAAATGTGGAGATAACATTTTTAAAATTACCCAATGTTACAAATATAAATACTTACCTTGAAGATTATTTATAATATCTTATACATGCAAAAACTATCAATTGTAATTTTATTAATACCTCTCATGAGTTTCGGGCAAATTAAAATGGAGGAACATCGAAATGATATCAATTATAAAGATGTATTAGAGATAAATAATTTAATTTATTTTAAAGCAGATTCAATTTTAGTTTCTGGGAGAGTGGTTCGATATAATAAAAAGAATAAAGCAAAGATATATATTTTGGTATCAAAAGGTAAACCTGATAATTTGGGTTGGGTTACGATTAATGATGATCTAGTAATGCCAAAAGCATCAGGTTTAGGAGATGTTTTTTTAGCGGGCGCATTTGTAACTGACATAGTTATGGATATTTCAGGTAATAATATGAATCTCCCCATGAATCAATCGATTAATCAAAATAATATCAATGAGCCAATTAATTCCATTCAGGGTTACTCAGAGGAACAAAAAGCTTATATTTCAAAAGAATATAATAACATGTCAGTTAATAATGAAATTTCAAAACATCTTAATTTAATTGAGGATGCGCACAATGAATCTATTGAAGCCTTGAATAAAAATGGTTCCATAAAAAATAAGGAAAATTTTATTCAAGAAAATAGAAATGGCATATGGAAAGAGTTTTATGACAATAATCAATTAAAAAGTAAAGGATTATATATCGATGGTTTGAGAGATGGATTATGGAAAGAATATTATGACAATGGTAATTTAGAGAGTAGTGGTGAGTATATTAAAGGAAAAAAAGACGGTCTTTTTGAAAGTTATTATGATGAAGGTCAGTTACATGTTAAGGTTTATTATAAAGATGGAAAAGAAAATGGGGAAATGTTGGTATATCATAAAAACGGAAAACGAAAGATACGTGGATTTTTAAATGAAGCAAAAGAAATTGGAGAATGGAAATTTTATGATGAAAATGGAGAATTAATTAATACAGAAATATTTGAAAACTAGATACTTGATTTTCTTAGAATAATTTTTTTGGATAGTTAAAGTTTCTTAAAATCCCTCAAAAACTCCTAAACCAAATAATGCAAAATCATATTTTACAGGGTCGTGTTTATCGAGTTTTCGTAAGGATTTATCTAGCTCCATTAATGCTTTGGCATCATTTTGTTTTCTATTTAGTAAACCTAATTTACGAGCCACATTACCAGAGTGCACATCCAAAGGACAAGACAATTGGCTGGGCGAGAGGGTGTTCCATATGCCAAAGTCTACACCACAATGATCTTTTCTCACAAACCATCTAAGCATCATATTGATGCGTTTTGCAGCCGAATTTTTAAGAGGATCACTTATATGTTTTAGTGTGCGTTGTAAATGTTCAGGTTCAAAAAAATAGATTTAAATTCTGAAATGGCCTTTTGCATGGACTCTTTGTTGGCATGTTTTGAAAAAACAGCTTCTAAACCGTTGTGATTTTTGTAAATATGCTGAAGCGATTTTATAAACTGAATACTATCATCTCCATTGAATGTTCGGTGAACAAAGGGTTTAAGCTTTTTTAGGTCGGTTTCTTGATGGTTCAAAACAAAATCAAAAGGAGCATTATCAAGTAAATGCATCAGTATGCTGGCATTATTGATGATGCTTTTACGGTTTCCCCAAGCGATAGTAGCGGTTAAAAAACCAGAAATTTCGATATCTTCCTTTAATGAAAAAGTATGTGGAATCTGTATAGGGTCGCTTTCAATAAACTTTATATTGTTGTATTGTTCGACCTTTATATCGAGGAAATCTTTTAATTCTGAGTTACTTAATTTATAGGACAATGATTGTGTTTTATCCAACAAATGTAAGAACTACTAATTACTAAGAATAGTAAGCTTATGTTAAATCTATTCTATCCTAATATAATTTTCTGATAAAATACGATCGCCATTTTCATCAAGTTCAATTTGATTGTATGTACTGTCATTCAGTATTAATTCAAAATTAAAAATATTACTTCTTTCAATGGCTTTATTCATGGAGTTAGAACCATAAACTATAGTTTCTGTGAGTGTGCTATCGGTAATTTTATAATCGCCATAACCAAACCAATCTGTAGAGTCCAATTTGTTTAATCTACTCCACATCACTTTGGTAGGTGTATAAATTTTTATTTGTTTATAGTTATCGCTACTCATAAACGAGTCGATTATTTCATTGTCTTGGTAGTTGTAGTACCCTACCATTTGCCATACACCTTCGAGACTAGGATTGTTAATGGTTGTTTCTTTGTTTTTTAGCATTTGATCATTTTTACATGACAAAAGAATAAAGGCGACTAAGCAGGTGGTGGTTAAAAATTTCATAATAAGAGAAGTTTAGTTGTTAGTTTAAGTCTATTCTAAATTTACAAAAAAATATAACAACCTAATTATTAAGAAGATAATAATTTTAATTTTAGAGTGTTTAGCTTATTATTTTACCATCAACCATAGTTAGTTTCCGGTCTGCCATGTTAGCGAGTTCCTCATTATGAGTTACAATTACAAAAGTTTGTCCAAACTCATCTCTTAACTTGAAAAAGAGGTTATGCAAATTTTCAGCAGATTCACTATCCAAATTTCCTGAAGGTTCATCGGCAAAAATTAAATCGGGGTTATTAATAAGTGCCCTAGCTACTGCAACTCGTTGCTGTTCGCCACCTGAAAGTTCACTTGGTTTGTGGTGGTAACGGGCGGAGAGTCCTAAAAAATCCAATAGTTCTTTGGCGCGTTTTTCGGCTTCAATTTTTTTTGTGCCTTTAATAAAAGCAGGTAAGCAAACATTTTCTAAAGATGTAAATTCTGGCAACAATTGATGAAACTGAAAAATAAATCCAATATGCTCGTTTCTAAATTTTGCTAATGATTTGTCGTTTAAAGAATTTATTTGAGTATTGTTAATAATCAACTGAAGTCCCTCTGAAGAAGTAGCTTTATCTAAAGTGCCTAAAATTTGTAAAAGTGTTGTTTTTCCTGCACCCGATGCTCCAACTATGGAAACAATTTCACCTTTTTCAATATGGATATTCACACCCTTTAAAACCTGTAAATTCCCGTAATATTTATGAATGTTTTTAGCTTGAATCATCTGAAAAAAATAACAGGGTGAATTTACTACTTTAAGATGTGATGCACAATTAAGTATCGAATTTATTGTTAAATACATATTTAGGGTTATATTTAATTAACTAAAAATCACATAAAAAGGAAATTTAACATGCCTTACAAAAGTTTTGAAGAATACAACATGCAGGTAACCGATGATGTTAAAGAACGTTATCAAAATATAATTAATGATTTGGGAGAGGACACGAAGCGTGAGGGTCTATTAAAAACCCCTGAACGGGCTGCAAAAGCCATGCAATTTTTAACCCAAGGATACCATCAAGATCCTGTTGAAATCCTCAAAGGGGCTATGTTTAAGGAATCATATAATGAAATGGTGATTGTAAAAGATATTGAACTTTATTCGCTTTGCGAGCACCATATTTTACCTTTTTTTGGAAAAGCTCACATAGCTTACATACCTAATGGATATATAGTAGGTTTGAGTAAACTTCCCAGAATTGTTGATGTTTTTGCCAGGCGACTGCAAGTACAAGAACGATTAACCGAACAAATTTTAGATTGTATCAATGATACTTTAAAACCCCAAGGAGTAGCTGTAGTGATAGAAGCATCACACATGTGCATGATGATGCGTGGTGTGCAAAAACAAAATTCCATTACAACGACATCTGGTTTTAGAGGGCAATTTGAAAAAATTGAAACCAGAAACGAATTTTTAAAACTTATTGGAAAATAAGCTTTGGTATATTTATTGCCTTAGGTTGTTTAAAAATAGTAAATGAACAAATACAAAAAATTAATAATTGGCGTAGTGTTAGATGCCATGGGATATGTGTCTTTCATTATACCAGGTATTGGTGAATTTTCCGATATTGTTTGGGCGCCACTTTCTGGTTGGTTAATGACGAAGCTTTACAAAGGAAAAGCCGGCAAAATAGCGGGGGTCGTTGCCTTTGTAGAAGAAGCCTTACCTGGTTTTGATGTAATACCCACCTTTACACTCATGTGGCTTTATACTTATATTTTTAAGAGAGAAAAAATAAGCCAAAGCCCAAGATGAAATTTATTTACTTTTTTATGCAATGCCTTAGATACATGTCAAATTAAATTTCGTCTTTGGTGAAAATGATTTTATCTGTAAGCATACAAAATCCTTAAATAATTTGTGTGTTACTACAAACCAATACAGCAAAATGTTACTCCATGGCAAAATAAATATACTTATAGTTAAATAGAGTAAACCTGTCCTCGATGCGGTTTTAAAGCATCTCTAATTGGCTTCATATCGGTTTCATCAACTACTAAATAAGCTATGGTGTGTACTTCGCTTAAAGTTTCAAAACCCGTAATAGAGATATTTAATTTTTCTAGTTTTATATACTCTTTCAAATGGGTTTCGTGGTGTTGTGCTGTTTTGCTGGCATTGGGGCCATAAAAATCCCAAATCAATTTAAGTTTTCGCATCTATTTTTTATTTTTAATCATTTACTTAAAACAATGCTAAAAGTAACCATTAATAAAATAATATTTGCTTTCTTTATCCGTTTTAAATGGACTTGTGTAATAGGTATATATTAGTATTTTTGTATCCGTTTTATAAATTTTAATTCCATGAAGTTTAGATATTTTGCTTTTTTATTTGCAACTTTTTTATTGTTAAAGGTTACGGCACAATCAAATTCCAAAGAGGTGCTTTTTTCTGTTGATGGTGAACCCGTTTACACCTCTGAATTTTTGAGGGTTTATAACAAAAATTTAGATTTAGTTCAAGACGAATCGCAAAAAGATGTTGACGAGTATTTAAAACTTTTCACCAATTATAAATTGAAGTTAAAGGAAGCTAAGGCTTTAGGTTTAAATGAAAAGCCATCATATCTGCGAGAACTTTCCAATTACAAAAAGCAGCTAGCCAATAGTTTTATGAAAGATACAAAGGTTACAGATGCTTTGGTTGAGGAGGCTTATGAGCGTATCTCATACGACGTGAACGCAAGTCATATTCTCATTAAATTATCAGAAGATGCTAGCCCAGAAGACACGCTGGCAGCGTATAACCAAATAATGAAATTACGTGAAAGAGCTAAAAATGAAGGTTTTGAAAAAGTTAGGGATGAAGTACATAATGGGCAAACCATTTATGGAGAAAAATTGGGGTATTTTTCAGGTTTTAAAATGGTTTATAAATTTGAAAATGTAGCTTTTAAAACTAAAGTTGGTGAGATATCTCAACCTTTTAGAACCCGTTTTGGCTACCATATTTTAAACGTATTGGATAAACGAAAATCAAGAGGTGAACGCACCGTAGCACACATTATGTTACTTAATAATAAAAGCGATTCATTGGCTGAAAAACCGGAAGTTAGAATTCAAGAATTGTATAAAAAACTAAATCAAGGTGAAGATTTTGAATCCTTGGCAAAACAATTTTCTGAAGACAGGAACTCTGCACCAAGAGGTGGTATGTTATCGCCGTTTTCTGGTGGTCAAATAAGCGTTCAAGAATTTGAGGATGTTGCTTTTGGACTGGAAAATATTGGTGATATATCCAAACCTTTTAAAACCAATTATGGATGGCATATTATTAAGTTATATGATAAAAAGCCAATTCCCGAATTTAAGGATATTAAACCAGAATTGGTTGAGAAGGTAAAGCGTGATGACCGATCTAAACTCATAGACGAAGCTTTGGTTAATAAATTAAAAAAGTACTATAATATTGATGACAAGCAATTAGCTTTAGGTTATTTTGAATCTATTTTAAATGATGATTATTTTAATAATACATGGCAATTACCCAATGATTTTACCAGTGAAAAACCGCTAATTAAAATAGGAAACAAGCAATTATCATATAGGGATTTTGGGGATTATTTACTAAAAACACAACGTAATCCTATACCTAAAGGAAGTTATCAATCTATTATTTCCAATAAATATCAATTGTTTTTAAATGATTATTTAATAGCTTATCATGAAGATAATTTAGAAGATGAAAATGAGGATTTTGCTCATATTGTTGCCGAATATAGAGATGGCTTATTACTTTTTGAACTCATGGAATCTACTATTTGGAATGCGGCTAAAACAGATTCAATAGGTATCCAAGAGTATTATAACAATCATAAAAGTAACTATGTTTTACCTAAACGGATAGAGGCTGTCGTAGCATCCTCAGCAAAACAAAAAACACTAAAAAAGGTTACTAAGTTGTTAGAGCAGAATATGGCTCTAGATCAAATCAAAAAATTAGTTAACGGCAATGATAAAATTGACGTAGTATTCACGCAAGGTATTTTGGAAGAGAATCACCAGTCCATTCCTAAAGAATTCGAATTTAAGAAAGGCCTTTCAAAAATTTATCACCACAACAATAGCTATGTGTTGATTCAAGTAAAAGATATTTTTCCAGAGTCCCAAAAAACGTTTGAAGAAGCAAAAGGAAGCATTATTAGTGATTATCAAACTTTTAAGGAAGAAAACTGGTTGAAACAGTTAAGTGAAAAGTATCCAGTTGTTATTAACCAAGAGGTTTTAAAAAATGTGAAAAGTCAAATTAAAAATCAGTAAGTGCAAAATAAAACCATAATAATATTCTTATTGGCATTAGTGGTTACCTCTTGTGATATGTTTAAAACGACTACCGTGGGAACAGCGGTTGCCAGAGTTAACCAATCTTATTTGTATGCAGACGATATTAAAGATTTGGTTCCTGAAGGCACCTCAAAAGAAGATAGCACCTTATTGGTTCAAAATTTCATTAATCGATGGGCAACCCAACAACTACTGGTAGATGGTGCTGTATTGAACTTAAGTGATGAAAAACAGCAGTCTTTCAATAAATTGGTAGTTCAATACAAGAATGATTTATATGCAAAAGCTTATTTGGAAGCTCTTGTGAAACGCAGTATAGATACGCTGGTAAATAAAGAGGAAGCTGAGGTATATTACAACAACAATAAAGATATTTTCAAGTTGAATGAGGAACTTCTGAAATTTAGATACATTCATGTAGATGAAAATATTATTGATTATAAGAAAATTCAAGAGCGCTTTAAACGGTTTAACCAAGAGGATAAAAAAATATTGGATTCTATCTCAATTCAATTTAAGTCCTTTTCGTTAAATGACTCCATTTGGATAAAATTAACCCAAGTAATAAGTAAAATTCCTGTAGTAACTCCCGAAAATAAAAATCAACTGTTAAAAAAAACTAATTTTGTACAACTCAAAGATTCATTAGGAGTATATTTGATGCAAGTTAATGATGTTTTGTTTAGAAACGATACCGCGCCCCTAGAGTATGTAAAGCCGACTATCGACCAAATAGTTGTTAACAAACGCAAACTCGAACTTATTAGACAATTAGAAAAAGACATTACTAAAGATGCCATTAAAAATAAACAATTTGAAATTTATAACTAAATTGAAATATCTATTACTTTTATTCATTGCACTTTCTGTTAATATTATTTCTGCCCAAGAGATTATTGAAGACGAATTAAAAGAAGAAGTTGCTAAAAAAGTTGATACTACCCATTCAAAAAATGCTATAAAGGTGGATGGTGTCTCCGCTGTAGTAGGAGATTACATTGTTTTAGAATCCGATGTGTCTAAAGAAAGATTACAGTTGGAAGCTGGGGGTTACGACACTAAGGATATTTCAGATTGTGAATTATTTGGAAAACTGTTAGAGAACAAACTATATGCACATCATGCCATCCAAGATAGTATACAGGTATCTGATGCTGAAATAAGAGGTCAAGTTAACTATACGATTGAACAATTTTTACCTCAGTTAAACGGTTCTATGGAACGTCTTTTGGAATATTACAAAAAAGATGATGAAAAGAGTTTGCGAGATGACATGTTTGAAATAATTAAATCTCAACAGTTAAGTCAAAAGATGCAATCAAAGATTGTTGAAGAAGTTGAAATAACGCCGGAAGAAGTTAGAACGTTTTTCAATAAAATACCAAAAGAGGAAAGACCAAGGTTTGGTACCGAATTAAAAGTAGCTCAAATAGTTGCAGAACCTAAAATATCAGAAGAAGAAAAACAAAAAATAATAGATCGATTAAAACAGTTTAAAGCAGATATCATAGAAAACGGAGCCAGTTTCCGTTCAAAAGCAGTATTGTATTCTGATGATCCTGGCTCGGCAAGTAGAGGAGGAAAACTCCCAACTATGAATAGGAAGAAACCACAAATGGTTAAGGAATTTAGACAAGTAGCTTTCGCTATGCAAGAAGGTGAAGTGTCTGAACCTTTTGAAACTGAATTTGGGTTTCACATAATCTATTTGGAAAAAATTAGAGGACAAGAATATGATGTATCACATATATTGTTGAGACCAAAAGTGTCTTCTGACGCAATAAATGAAGCTAAACAACGTCTTGAAAAAGTAAGAAAGCGCATAGTTGATGGCGATATATCATTTGCTGACGCTGCCAAAGAAGCCAGTGACGAAAAAGAAACCAAAAATGATGGAGGACAATTGATAAACCCTACAACGCAGGATTATAATTTTGAGTTAACTAAAATGGACCCCGAACTGTATGCTCAAATTCAAGACTTAAAAGACGGTGAAGTAAGTTTAGTGTTAAGTGAGCAAGACAGAATGGGAAACATTAAGTTCAAAATTTTAACCGTTACGGATAGAGTTGATGATCATGAAGCAGATTATGCGCGCGATTTCTTAAAAATAAAAGAATTGGCGCTTCAAGAAAAAAGAATTAGAGCCATAGAAAAATGGCAAGAGGAAAAAATATTGGACACTTACATTAAAATTGGTGGTGAATATAGAGATTGTAAGTTTTCCAGTAATTGGCTAAAAAAGTAAGTATATGTCGGATGTTACTGCCCTAAAGCAATTTGTTAAGCAATATAAAGATTTAAAAACCGAAATAGCCAAAGTTATTATTGGTCAAGAAGAGGTTGTTAACCAAATTCTAATCTCTATTTTTTCAGGAGGGCATTCATTACTCATTGGGGTTCCAGGTTTAGCTAAAACCTTAATGGTAAATACGATAGCACAGGCTCTTGGTTTGGATTTTAAACGCATCCAGTTCACACCAGATTTAATGCCAAGTGATATTTTGGGAAGCGAAATTTTAGACGAAGACCGTCATTTTAAATTTATAAAAGGCCCTATTTTCGCTAATATTATTTTGGCAGATGAGATAAACAGAACGCCACCAAAAACCCAAGCAGCTTTATTGGAAGCCATGCAGGAACGTGCTGTTACGGTTGCTGGACATCATTACAAGTTAAGTTTGCCTTATTTTGTATTGGCAACTCAAAACCCCATTGAGCAAGAAGGAACTTATCCTTTGCCTGAAGCTCAATTAGACCGTTTTATGTTTGCCATTAATTTGGATTATCCTTCTTTTAAAGAAGAAGTGCAGGTGGTTAAATCAACAACTACGGATACCCAAGCCAAAATTAATGCGCTATTTTCAGCACAACAAATTATGGATTTTCAGCATTTAATTCGTCGAATTCCTGTCGCTGATAATGTCATTGAGTATGCCGTTTCTATGGTTGGAAAAACAAGACCAAATTCTGATACAGCTTCAGATTTAGTTAAAACTTACATTGATTGGGGAGCAGGACCCAGAGCTTCACAAAATTTAATTTTGGCTGCAAAAACACATGCTGCTATCAATGGCAAATTTTCTCCAGATATTGAGAATGTTCAGGCAGTTGCATATAGTATTTTAAGACACCGAATCATTAAAAACTACAAAGCAGAAGCCGAGGGTATTTCAGAAGAACAAGTCATTAAGAGTTTATTTTAATTCACTTTTCATTTGGAAAGTTAACAAATCATCATTTTCAATAAAAAATACTACCAAAAAGTAAATCATATTAAATTATAATGGCACTATAATAATTTAATATAGAAGCCAGCTATAATACATGGTTTATTTAATAACTTTATATTATTTTCGTAATTTTGCATTACTTTTTAAAAAACCAAATTAAAAATATATTTTATGGCATTTGACATCGATATGATAAAAGGTGTTTACACCAAAATGGCAGAGCGCGTGGATAAAGCACGCGATATTGTGGGTAAACCTTTAACCCTTTCAGAAAAGATTTTATATTCACATTTATGGGATGGTAATCCTACAAAAGCTTTTGTTAGGGGAAAAGATTATGTAGATTTTGCACCAGATAGAATTGCATGTCAAGATGCCACAGCTCAAATGGCTTTATTGCAGTTTATGCAAGCTGGAAAAACCAAAGTGGCTGTTCCAACTACAGTACATTGTGATCACTTAATCCAGGCCAAAGATGGTGCAACAGCCGATTTAAAACATGCTAATAGTGTCAGTAGTGAGGTATTTAATTTTTTAGAATCAGTTTCAAATAAATATGGCATTGGTTTCTGGAAACCGGGTGCTGGAATTATTCACCAAGTTGTTTTGGAAAATTATGCATTTCCAGGAGGTATGATGATTGGTACCGACTCGCACACAGTTAACGCTGGTGGTTTGGGTATGGTTGCCATAGGTGTTGGTGGCGCTGATGCGGTTGATGTAATGGCAGGTATGGCTTGGGAACTAAAATTCCCAAAATTAATAGGAGTTAGATTAACCGGAAAATTATCTGGATGGACAGCTCCAAAAGATGTGATTTTAAAAGTAGCTGAAATCCTTACTGTAAAAGGTGGGACTGGAGCCATTGTTGAATATTTTGGACCGGGTGCAACAGCAATGTCTTGTACAGGTAAAGGTACTATTTGTAATATGGGTGCTGAAATAGGTGCAACAACTTCTACATTCGGTTATGATGAATCCATGGAGCGTTATTTACGTTCAACCGACCGCGCCGACGTTGCCGATGCAGCCAACAATATTAAAGAGTATTTAACTGCGGATGCTGAGGTATATGCAAATCCTGAGCAGTTTTTTGATCAAGTAATTGATATTAATTTATCAGAATTAGGGCCTCTCCTGAACGGGCCATTCACTCCTGATTTATCAACCACTGTAGGTAGTGAAATGACTGAAAAGGCTAAAGTTAATGATTGGCCAGTAAAAGTTGAATGGGGTTTAATAGGGTCTTGTACAAACTCTTCTTATGAGGACTTATCAAGAGCATCATCTATTGCTCAACAAGCTTTAGATAAAGGATTAAAAATGAAAGCGGAGCTTGGTATAAATCCAGGGTCGGAGCAAGTCCGTTATACTGCTGAAAGAGATGGTATTTTAGGCATATTTGAAAAATTAGATGCTAAAATATTCACAAATGCGTGTGGCCCATGTATCGGTCAATGGGCACGTTATAGTGACCCAAAAAATGCCCCTAAAAATAGCATTGTGCATTCCTTCAATAGAAATTTCGCCAAACGCGCAGATGGTAATCCTAATACACATGCCTTTGTGGCATCTCCTGAAATTACTGCAGCTATAGCTATTGCTGGTCGTTTGGATTTTAACCCGATGACGGATAAGTTGATCAATGAAAAGGGACAAGAAGTGATGCTAGATGAGCCAACAGGTTGGGAATTACCGCCTAAAGGTTTTGATGTAAAAGATAATGGTTATTTAGCACCTGAGGCAGATGGAAGTCATGTTAAGGTTAAAGTAGCTGAGGATTCAGAAAGATTACAGTTATTAACCCCTTTTGAACCTATTGGAAACACCATCAAAGGAGCTAAACTATTAATTAAAGCTCAAGGTAAGTGTACAACCGATCATATTTCTATGGCTGGGCCATGGTTACGTTTTAGGGGACATTTAGATAATATTGCCAATAATACTTTAATTGGAGCAGTAAATGCTTTTAACGAGAAAACGAACTTTGTTAAAAATCAATTAACAGGTGATTATGGTGGCGTTCCAGATGTACAAAGGGAATATAAAAAAGCTGGTATTAAATCAATTGTTGTAGGAGATCATAATTATGGTGAGGGTTCTTCTCGTGAGCATGCTGCTATGCAGCCAAGACATTTAGGTGTAGCTGCGGTTATAGTGAAGTCTTTTGCCCGTATACATGAAACAAACCTTAAAAAGCAAGGTATGTTGGCACTTACATTTGCTAATGAAAATGACTACGATTTAATCAAAGAAGATGATACCTTCAATTTCTTGGATTTAAATGAATTTGCTCCAGAAAAACCTTTATCTGTAGAAGTCATTCATGAAGATGGGTCAAAAGATATTGTTAAATTGAATCATACGTACAATGCAGCTCAAATTGAATGGTTTAATGCAGGTTCTGCTTTAAACTTAATCAAAATACAAAATGCATCGTAGTAGATGATATATAGTATAAACTGAAAAATCCAGCTTATTTTGCTGGATTTTTTGTTTTTCAGTCGTTAATAAAAACAATATATAATTGTATTTTTACCAAAACACGTACTATGAACTCCAGAGCAAATCAACTACAGGCTTTTGACCGTTTATTGACTATTATGGATGAACTTCGGGCTCAGTGTCCATGGGATAAAAAACAAACCATGGAAACCTTACGCCACCTGACCATCGAAGAAACTTATGAACTAGGTGATGCTATTTTAGATCATGATTTGCAAGAGATTAAAAAAGAATTGGGTGATGTGCTTCTGCATATCGTTTTTTATGCCAAAATAGGAAGTGAGACCAACGATTTTGATATCGCCGATGTATGTAATGGTATTTGTGACAAGTTGATAGGCAGACATCCACATATTTATGGAGACGTGAAAGTTGATAATGAAGAAGATGTGAAACGTAATTGGGAAAACTTAAAACTTAAAGAGGGTAAAAACAGTGTTTTGGAAGGCGTACCTAAGAGTTTACCTGCTTTGGTAAAAGCCAATAGAATTCAAGAGAAAGTAGCAGGTGTTGGTTTTGATTGGGAAGCACCCCATCAAGTTTGGGAAAAGGTTGAGGAAGAATTAAATGAATTTAAAGCCGAAGTGCAATCTGGCAACCAAGACAAAATGGAAAGTGAGTTTGGAGATGTCATGTTTTCGATGGTGAATTATGCCCGTTTTTTGAATATAAACCCAGAAAATGCTTTAGAAAGAACCAATAAAAAATTTTCAAAACGATTTCAATACCTAGAAAATAAGGCTAAGAGTTTAAATAAGCCTTTAAAAGATATGACCTTAGCCGAAATGGATGTATTTTGGGAGGAAGCGAAAATGCTTTAGAGCTTTGATGTTTTTATAGTGTTTTTTGTCTTTAACGCAGGATAGATTTGCTAAATCTAAAATTATCAGTTTTTTTAATGAATTGCTTTCAATGTTCAAAAAAATAGAGTTCACATATATAATATTTTTTTTTCTAGGAATTTCTTGTTTGGCACAAAATGAAGCACCCGTATTAACAGCTTCCGGTAATCAAACTTATTGTCCTAAAAGTCAAATAAATATTGTTACCGATTTTAATATTACGGATCCTGATGATACAGAAATAGAGGCATTATATATCCAAATTTCTAAAGGATACATTCAGGGAGAAGATAACCTTATATTAACTGGTTTACATCCAAACATATTAACTTCTTGGAATGTAGAGCAAGGGAAGCTTACACTCTTTGGTTTGGGATCTAATCCAGTTAGTTATATCGATTTAATCGCAGCTACTAAAAATGTTGTTTTTGAAAGTACAAGCAATTTTCCTATCGATAAAGGTTTTTCTATAACTATTGGAGATGCTAATTACCTGCCTTCTACAGATCATTATTATGAATATGTTCCTAATTTGGGAATTACCTGGACGTCAGCTAGAATAGCTGCTGCTAGCCGCACCTATTTTGGTTTACAAGGGTATTTAGCAACTATTACATCGGCTGAAGAAGCTCAATTGTCAGGAGAACAAGCTGCTGGCGCCGGTTGGATAGGAGGAAGTGATGCTGAAACGGAAGGCGTTTGGAAATGGGTTACAGGCCCTGAAGCTGGCACTATTTTTTGGAATGGTTTAAGTAACGGTTCAACACCTAATTATGCGAATTGGAACATTGGAGAACCTAATCAGTTTAGAGATGAGGATTATGTTCATATAACAGATCCATCAATCGGAAATAGAGGTGCTTGGAACGATTTACCAAATGCGGGTGAAGCATTTGGGCCTTATCAGCCAAAAGGTTACATTGTAGAGTATGGTGGTTCACCTGGAGACCCCGTTTTAAATATATCGGCAAGTTCAAATTTATTTGTTTATTCCATTATTGATACTACTCCTGCCAGTATATGTGGTATTGGTAGTGTTACTTTAGAGGCAACAGCGTCAGAGGGCGATGTACTATGGTTTGATTCAATATCAAGTACAACAGCATTATTTAGTGGTACAGTTTTTACAACACCTATCATAAATTCAACCACTACCTATTATGTTCTAGCATCGGTAAATGGTTGTTTAGAAGGACAAAGGGTGCCAGTTACTGCTACCGTTACACCATTACCAAGTATTGAATCTGTTTCAGGGGATTTGGTTTGTGAATTTGGCTCTGGAACTTTATTAGCGACTACTTCTACTGGAGAAATTAATTGGTATAATTCACCAATTGGTGGTACCTCAATATTTACGGGTAACTCTTTTACCACGCCCATTCTAAATAACACGACGACCTATTATGCAGAGGCTTCAGTAAATGGTTGCACAAGTGCTTCAAGAACCCCTGTTTCATTAATCGTACAAAAAACACCATTACCAACAGCTAATTCAAACCAAGACTTTTGTGATATTGAACAAGCTACTATTGCAAATCTTTCAGCTGCTGGAAATACATTATTATGGTATTTAACAAGTTCTGGAGGTGTTCCCGCTAATAGTTCAGATTTATTGACTTCTCAGACCTATTATGTTTCCCAAACCATTGATGGTTGCGAAAGTATTGACAGAACCCCCGTTAATGTTACCATACACCAAACTGTTGTTTTACCAGATGTCTCAACAATTCTAAATTTATTCGAATGCGACTCATCCTTGGACGGCGATGATACTAATGGATTCACAACTTTTGATTTAACAACTAATGAATCTATTTTATTGAATGGAAAATCTGATGCTGATTTTTCATTTAATTACTTTACAGATGCAGGATATTCCAACCCTATTTCTACGCCATCAAATGAATTTATTAATACTATCGTAGGTGGACAAACCATTTATGTTCGAATCACTAATATTTTCAATAACTTTTGTTATACAGATACTTTTTTTAATATTCAGGTAAATGAATTACCTCAAATACAAAATTCAATTGTTTTTAAGAATTGTGACGAAGATGGTTTTGCAGATGGTATTACCGATTTTAATTTAACTGAGGCTAACGACATTATTTCCAATATCAACAGCTCTGGTATCACAATAACTTATTATTTATCTGAAGTTGATGCTAATTTTGGCACTAATGAAATTTCATCAATTTATAATAATCAAACTTCAAATACGGTTTATGCTCGAGTTGAAAACAGTGCTGGATGTTTCAGAATTTCAACTATAAATTTAGAGGTTTCAACTACATCATTCCCTCAAGGTTTTCTTCAAGAATTGGATACTTGTGATGATGACGATACCATTGATGGCTTGCATGTTTTTGATTTAACCCAGGTTTCTGATGATTTTCTGGCACAATTCCCATCGGGCCAAAATTTAAGTGTTCATTATTTTGAAACTTTAAATGACGCCCAATTGGAGCAAAATGAAATTCTTCAAACTGAAAATTACATGAGTACCACCCCTTTTTCACAAACTTTATTTGTGCGTGTTGAAAGCGATGATAATGGTGATTGTTTTGGCATTGGTCCGCATTTGCTTTTAACAGTTTATCCCAGACCTGAGTTTGAGGTAGATAATTCTGAGATTTATTGTTTGGATAACAATCCCATTACACTAACTACTTTTAACCCGAATGGGAATTTTACATACCAATGGGTTAACACTAATGGTGATGTTGTTAGTGACATGGCATTTGCTGAAGTTATTTCAGGTGGAGAATATACTGTTATAGCCACCTCAGGTTTTGGTTGCGATTCATTTCCAGTGATATTTTCGGTTGTTGAGTCTGCTGTTGCGAGCATTGATTTAGATGACATAACCATTGTCGAACTCTCCGATAATAATAGTATCACCATCAATAATGAGAATAATAATTTAGGAATTGGAGATTATGAATTCTCACTGGATAATATTGACGGGCCTTATAGAAGTCAAACTTATTTTGATAAAGTAGGAGCTGGTTCACATATTATTTATGTAAGAGACAAAAATGGTTGTGGTATAGTATTCCTAGAAGTTTTTATTCTAGGATTTCCTAAGTATTTCACACCCAATGGGGATGGAACGAACGATTTTTGGGCTATAAAAGGTTTAGGAACCGATTTCACCAATGCATCAAAAGTGACTGTTTTTGATAGGTATGGAAAATTAATAAGACAAATAAATGCCATAAACGGTGCTTGGGATGGGACTTTTAATGGTAAAGAGTTACCAAATTCGGATTATTGGTTTGTAGCGGAATTGGTTGAAAGTACAGGAAACATAAGAACCTACAAAGGGCACTTTAGTTTAGTTAGATAAGCTGTATTTAATATAAATCCTTGATTTTTTTGAGTTTGCTTTTCCAAAGTTTTAAAGATTCTTTGTGGGCTTTTATATTATTATGAACTTCTTTCACAAGTGGATTATCATCATCAACATTAGTGAAAAACTGTAAATTATTTTCCAACTGATTGATTTGACTTTTCACTTCACTTATTTTTTTACTGATAAAAGTTCGTTCGTTATCTAAATCTCTATTATCATCAGCGGCATTTAAGGTGTCTAATTTATTCTCAAACTTAATCATCTCCACTTCATTTTTCTCCATATCCAAACTCGTTAACAAACTATCAATTGTTTTTTGAAACTTACCTTCAATGTATCGTTTATCATTTGGAACTCTTCCAATATCTTGCCATTGTGAAATGTATCCTTTGATAAGTTCAATATTACTTTCTTTAGAACCTTTTAGTTTTAATTCTTTTAAAGTGTCTAGCAACTCATTTTTTTTATTAAAGGCTTCAATAAACTCTTTATTTGCAGCATTTTTATTGGCATGTATTCTGTCAAAATAGTAATTACATGCTGTTTTAAAACGTTTCCAAATTTTATCGCTGTCTTTTCTGGGAACATGCCCAATTTTCTTCCAATCGCTTTGAATTTTTTTCATCAAAGGCGTCGTAACTTCAAAATCATCACTGTCTTTATTATCTTCAGCAATTTTTATTAAATCTAACTTTTTCTGAAGATTGTTGTATTGGTCTTTTTTGAGTTCCTTATAAAACGCATTCTTTTTTCTATTGAACCTCCTTACGGAGTCCTTAAATTTTGCCCAAGTATCTTCATTCACTTTTAAAGGTACTTTACCAGCATTGAAAAAAGCTTCCCTTAAGGTCTCAACTTCTTTTATCTTGTTTTGTAAACCACCGTGCGATTTATTTTCTTGAGCTGTAATGGCATCTATTTTCGCAATGATTTCAAGCTTTTTATCAAGATTTTTCTCGTAAATCTTATCTATCTCTTGGTAGTATACTTGTCTTTTATCATTGATTGTTTTTGTTGCTGTTTTAAAACGTTGCCAAATTTCCTCGCGATGTTCTTTTCCAACAGGTCCTAGTTCCTCTTTCCACATTTTGTGCAACTCTTGTAATTCCCTAAAAGCACGCATGACATCATCATCTTTGGCAAGCTCTTCCGCACGCTCAATAATCAATAATTTTTTCTCTAAATTATGTTTAAAGTCTAAATCGCGTAAATCTCTGTTTAAATGTAAAAAATCATAAAACATCTCAACATGGTGGTGGTAGCTGTTCCAAGCATTATTGTACTTATCCCTTGGAATTGGGCCGGTATTACGCCAGCGCTCTTGTAGTTCCTTAAAGTGCTTATAAGTAGTGTTGATGTTTTCTTCAACGTTTATCAAACCTTTTAGTTCCTCAATAATTTCGAGTTTATCGGCTAGATTTTGTTTAAGGTTTTTTTCTAAATTTTGATAATGGTCATTTAATTTTTTTCTGTATTCCCTGTAAGCTTCTTTGAATCTTTTTTGAATAGGAGAGGAGTAATAAAAATCAATTTCGTTACCTCCATCATTTAAAAAATCTTCTTTCTTTTCATCTAGTAAAGCTTGGAATTTAGTCTTGAATTCAGTGTTTATGCTATGTACATGTGACCTAATAGCCTGTACTTTTTCGTTCTTAATAAGTTTTTCCAACTCAATAGCTAAGGCCTCCAAAGACATGGAATCGTATTCTTTTACTTCAATTTTATGTCTGTCTTTATTACCTTCATCTTCAGCGTCTTCCGCATTGGATTCCTCTATCTCATTCAAGACTTCATCATGATCATCAGTTGATAAAATAGGCGTTGCTGTTTCCTCAACTTGTTTGTTTTTATTTGATTCCAAAGACGTTTCTTTAGGACTATCCTCATGTAATCCTCCAGTTTCAGTTAGTTTATTAATATCAGACATTTTAAAAAATGTTAGGGTTCGTGCAATTCTTTTGACATTAAAGATACTAACAAGTACAGTATTTACAAAGTCTTAAAATAGGTTTTAATAATTATGTTGGAAGTTTCAATGTAAATTCCAAATAGACCACGCCTTTTCTGCTTGAAATTTAAGCATGTTCAATCCGTTTATGGTGATGGCTTTATTTTTCTTTCCTTGCTTTAAAAACAAGGTTTCATCAGGATTATAAATTAAATCGAAAAGGATATGGTTTTCATTTATCGCTTCATAAGGAATATTGGGGCTATCATTGACGTTTGGAAATGTACCCAGTGGCGTACAATTGATTATAATTTGGTGATTATTTATATCGTTTTCGGTTAGTGTATCATAAGAAAAAGTAACGTTATTTGATAGTTTTCTAGAAACATAATGATAAGAAATACCAAGTTCTTTTAAGCTATAAGCAATAGCTTTACTAGCGCCGCCAGTACCCAAAATCAAAGCTTTTTTATGATGCGGTTTTAAAAACGGTTTAAGTGATTTTTTAAATCCGTAACAATCTGTATTATAACCAACTAAATTGCCTTTTTTGGTTATTTTGATGGTGTTAACAGCACCAATTTCTTTGGCTTTTTTATTTATTTTATCAAGAAAAGGCATCACCGCTTCTTTATATGGAATGGTAACGTTTAAGCCCTTTAAATCTTTGGTGTTTTTTACTATAGATGTAAATAAATCGATATTGTCAATATCAAAATTTTCGTAGGTTGTATCCATAATATTCTCATTATTAAATTTCTTTTTAAAATATGTTCTTGAGAACGAATAGGATATATTTTTACCTAAAAGACCTAATTTATTCATTTTTGCTTTCTAGTTTTTTGTCCGTACCATTCCAGTGCTAAAACAATTGCAATTCCTAGGAAAATGTAAGCAATGGCATAATAAGTTTCCGTATTTAAAGTCGGTAAATACCTTTGGTAATTTTGGATAATTTTTTCCCCTGTAGAATCCAATAGGTATGCACCTTGGTCATTTATTTTATAAATGGTTTTTTTCCATGGCCAAACAACTCCAAGGGAGCCAATAATAAAACCTATAATTGCAGAAAGAGTAATGCTTTTGTAGTGTTTAAGTATATAACTTAAAATATGCGAAAACGTTACCAAACCTGTTACAGAGCCTAAAGTAAATACTCCCAAAACCTTTAACATTCTAATTCGATATGGGTTATTAATGAAATTAAAGTCGCCACTAATAATATTTGAAAATGTATCAAACAAGGCATTTACAGAATCTACCAAAAGCAGCACATAATTACCTAAAAGAATAAGAATGAAGGATCCTGAGAACCCGGGAAGCGTCATACCAGAAACGCTAATTATTCCACAGAAAAAAACAAATAATAAATGGTCATTTTCCTTAGCGGGATTTAAAAAACTTATACCAACACCCATTAGAATACCTATAATTAAGGAGGTGTAGGTTTTGTAATTCCAATCTCTAAAATCTTTGTTTATATAATAAATGGAACCAATAATCATTCCAAAAAACACGCTCCAAACATAGAGTTCGTAATATTTAATGAGATAATCAAGAATTTTAGAAATACTAAAGTAACTTACAATCATCCCGAAAAAAAGAAGACCCAAAAATTTACCATTAATGTATCTGTAAAAACTTTTAAACCTACCATTAAAAAGCAATTTAAATGCTTTTCTATTCACTTTTTTAAGTGAATAAATAAACTCTTCATAAAAGCCAGCAACAAAGGCTACTACACCACCAGAAACTCCGGGTACTTTGTTAGCAGCACCCATGCCTAAACCCTTAAGGATTAGAAAAATTTTATCTGTAAGTGTTCTGGTACTTTCCATTACTGTTTTTTAGAACCTATTTTTTCCAGTATGAAAATAGTTAAAAAACCAAAAACCATTAAAAATATTGCAAATAGAATTTGATTATTATCACCAAAATTGAATGGTGAGACACTCTCTTGCAGCAATGGATATTTTATTCCTTTTGAGTCTATATGCCATGTCAATGTTTTTTTCCATGGCCAAACTTTGTTCAAAGAACCAAAAATAAAACCTGTTAATAAGGCCAACGTTGCATTGTGATAATTTTTAAAAAGCCATTTTAAAACATGGCTAAAACTCAGAAGACCAACAAGGGCCCCTCCAGCAAAAACGATGATTTTTTTAAAATCAAAATCATGTATAGCATCACTTAATGTTTTGTATGCACCTAAAATAATCAAAATAAAAGAGCCTGAAATGCCTGGTAATATCATGGCACAAATAGCAATGGCACCTGCTAAAAATAAAAACCAAGGATTGTCATTAGCAGCTAAAGATGGCAATTTACTGAGATAAAAGGCTATAACAGTTCCTATTATTAAGGTAAAAATGGTTGCTAAATTCCATTTAGTAATTTGTTTTGCAACAAAATAGATACTAGCCAATATGAGTCCGAAAAAGAACGACCAGATTAACACGGGGTGATTTTCCAATAAATATTTCGCAAGTTTCATAAAGGAAACAAAACTTATAATGATTCCAGTTAAAAGAGCTACTATAAAATTACCGTTTAATTGTTTCCAGAAAGCCATAAAACCCTTGCTTAAAAGGATTTTAACTAGAGCAATATTCACATTGCTAATTGTGTTTATGAGCTCTTCATAAATGCCTGAAATAAAGGCAATAGTTCCACCTGAAACACCTGGAACAGCATCAGCTGCACCCATGGCTATTCCTTTGAGTGAAATTATTAAATAATCGATTAAACGTCTTTGCATAAGGCGATTTTCTAGAAAAAATCAAATATATGTATTTTAATAAGACGTTCCTACAGATTTGTTTTTAGTAAGTTTTTTACCAACATTTTGTTGGAAATTTCGGGGAATAGTTCTTCAATAATGAATGAATAGTCTTCATTTTGTTTGATGGCGTTTTTTAAATGGAAGGTACCTTTATCGTTTTCATTCAACAAGAAATATAGCCCTGCTAAGCGGTATTCTATTTCAGGATTTTCTGGATAAAATTCCACCGCTTGTTCAAAATTATAAATGGCTGCTTCAGGTTCTCCCAATTTAATTAATAAATCACCTCGTGTTAACCATGTATTTAATTCGTAATTACCAAGTTCGAGTGTTTTTTTAAAACCGCGTTCAGCTTCTTCATAAAAATTCAATCTGTAGTTTATTTGAGAATATAATTTCCAATACAATACATTTTCAGAGTCAATATTTATGGCTTTGTTTATAAAATAAAGGGCTTTTTGATAGTTTTTTCTTCTGTTATAAAATTTTGTGATAGCTATCCAACCTTTGTCTAATAGAGGGTCTTCATGAACTGTTCTTTCATAAAACTGAAGTGCTAAATCATTGTTTTTTAGCTTTTCGTAACAATTTCCTATTCGTAAAAGAGCGAACGATGTTGGTTCGTCAAGTTTGAGTGTGATAGTATAATTTTCAATGGCTTCCTCAAAACGTTTTAACTTTTCAAGAACTTTACCACGCTCTAGATAAGCACCTACAAATGTATCATCAGAGATTATAGCAAAGTCAAATGCGGTCAAAGCTTTTTTGTAATCTTTTAAAGTATAATACTGTTTGCCTAATTGGTGCCAAGCTACCTCACAGTATGGATTATTATCCAAGAATATGTTTAAATACGAAATAGCTTCTTCATATTGATTTAAAAACTCAAAGCAATAAATAATGTTGTAAAGCGCAGAGTAATCATCAAAATCTTCCTCCAAGCACTTCATGAAATATTCTTTTGCGTTTTCAAATTCATCCAAAAACAAATATTCCATTCCTATTAAAGAATAAATATCGATGGCATCATCAGTAAGTTCCAACGCTTTCTTTAGAACCTCTATGGCTTGTAAATGGTCATCTTTTTTGGAGAAGATATTAGCCTTTTGAATATAAATCTCTTCATTCATTGGGTCTAAACTATGAAGCTCACTCAATAGGGTATCAGCCTCTATAAGTTTATCTTCAAAAATAAAAACTTCCACTTTAAACAACCTTAAGTTTATAGAGGTTGGATGTTGCCCTAAACCTAACTTTATAGCTTTTTTAGCTAAGGCTATTTTTCCTTGGTTTAGGTAATGATGAATGATGTTTTCGAATTCTTCAGAATCGAAGAACAAAACGTGGTTCGTTTTTAACATCGATTCAAACTTTGTAAGAGGTAGGTTGTTGTTGTCGTCTTGACTAAACTCCATAAGCAAATTTGTAAGATTCTAGCTAAATAAATTTAAGGTTCTATTTTTATTAATGTTGTTGGTTTCATAAATGTTTTTAACAAAGTAATGAACATTCATACTTGCAAAGCATTTTTTATAACCTTAAATTTTGATTATCAGATGGTTGAAATAATATATTTTATTGTATTTCGTTTAAAATATCAATAATTATTTTACACCCTTTAATGATTTCATCATTTGAAATGGTTAATGGTGGTGTAATTCTTACCGCTTTTGGTTCAAAAAGCAGCCAAAAAAGTATTAAACCTGCATCTTGGGATTTTAAAACTAGTGTATTAGTGATTTCAGCAGAGGGCAAGATAAGGGCTAGCATAAGTCCTTTTCCTCTAATTTCTTTAATTAATGGATGTACTAAATGTTTTCTGAAAAGTTTTTCTTTTTCTAGAGTTTGTTGCATCAAATCACTTTCGATAATTTCTTTTAAAGTGGCTAATGCAGCAGCGGCAATTACAGGATGACCACCAAACGTAGTGATATGGCCAAGTTTAGGATGGTCTTGCAATAAATCCATTAATTTCCTGGAAGCCGTAAATGCTCCTATGGGCATACCGCCACCAAGTCCCTTGCCCGTTACTAAAATATCGGGTGTACAATTATAATGTTCAAAACCAAAAAGTTTACCGGTTCTTCCAAAACCAGGTTGAATTTCATCTAAAATTAAAAGTGCACCAACTTTATGGCAACGGTCTAGAACTTTTTTTAGATAATTATTCTTAGGAAGAATAAAGCCAGCACCACCTTGAATGGTTTCTAAAATAACACAGGCTGTTTTATGGGTAATATGGGCCAAATCATCTTCATTATTAAATGAAATAAACCTAATATCGGGGATAAGTGGTCTGAAAGCTTGTTTACGATCTTCATACCCCATAACACTCATCGCGCCCATGGTGTTTCCATGATAAGCATGATTTGCCGCTATGATTTCACTTCGACCTGTCGCACGTTTTGCTAATTTTAGAGCACCTTCAATGGCTTCTGTTCCTGAGTTTGTTAAATAGGTTTTTTCTAAAGGATACGGTAAATTTTTTGCTAATAATTTAGTGAGCTCAACAGCTGGTTTTTGAATATATTCCCCATAAACCATAACGTGCAAATATTTATCCAATTGTTCTTTAATGGCCTTAACAACTTTTGGATGGTTATGCCCTAAAGGCGTCGCAGAAACTCCTGCAACAAAATCCAAAAACCCTTTATTATTAGTATCATAAATGTAAGAACCTTTAGCATGTGATATTTCCATTGCTAATGGGTGGGGTGTTGTTTGTGCTTGGTATTTGAAGAAATCGGATGTCATAATAATTTAATTTTTTGGATCTCAACTAAAATTGTTTTAAATAATATTAATTGTTTTTTAATTTTTTAATAAAATCAATTATCTCAATTGAGCAAGTAAAAAATGGATCATATGATATCTCGTTATTATTATTTATGGTATTTGTGATATAATTGTATTCGTCGTTTAATTTAATATAGCCATTCGGTATGAAATATTTTGGAATTAAATGTTTAGGAATAAAAATCTCATTTTTCTGATACCGAATTGTTATTGAATTTATTTGAATCGGACTCTGGCTTCTGTTGGAACCAATATCTAATCTTAAATTATTTACAAACATCCCCGAAGGAAGTTCATAATCTATTTTTTGAAATTCCTTGTTACCAATAACCTTTTTTGTGATAGATTCCTTTTCAGTAAATTGATTCGCATTTTCATCAACATAAAATAGTTGGAAGTCATCATTTTTTTCAACAAGTAAACTTATGATCACTTGAAAATAGTTTTTTGGTTCTTTGCTTATTGCTTTGCGGAACAAAGGCTCTGTCAAAATTTTTATATGCCTATTACCAGCCTGTTGTATGCGTTCCATCATCTCATCATCAAAAAAAGCCTCTTGTGGTACATAATCTTCAAGTCCTTTTATGGTTGGTAATTCAAGTGGAGGGTCGTCCTTAAACAAATCTTCAACACTCATTGGACGTTCTTCTTCACGCCAATCAAAACCTTTTAATATTTTTTCGTTTTCAGGATATTTTGACTCTGGATACAAATTCCCATCAATTTGGTTGAATCTCGTATATTCTTCAATATCACCATTTTCAAATAACATCGAGATACTTCCTGATTTAGCTTTATCTATGCCAATCAGTTCTTGTTTGTCATTTCTAGCATAAAAAATGGATTGCGCATTTTTTGTAATATCTACTTCCCGCAATTGGTTTTCATCATTGAATAATCCAACCAATCGCATCCCATAAATTTGATTGAATCCCGTTTTGCTTATGGTATCTTGACTGATAATAAAGGCATTATTAAAAACCAAAAGAGAATCTAATTTTTCAGTTTCATTGTTTGATATTAAATGAATCGTATCACCGGTCATTTGGTTTTCAAAATTCCACAATATAGGTTTTCGTTTTACTGAAAACTTGTCTCCAGGTGAAAATCGTGGAATATTAATTAACTTGGTAACCCCAGTTTTTTGATGAGAATGTATAGAGTCTGCTTTTCCACTAATATCAGATTTAAATATTTTGGCATTGTAGTATGCATTGATAATACGATTATCTGGTTTACCAGTAACCATGATTTTATCGGCATGCATATAAATGGAATCATTTTCCTGAATGGTAATTGCTAAGGCGCGTTTAGTAATGAACACCGAATCTTTTTCCTTAAAAACTTCAGCATAATGCCCTTTTATAATGCTCTTGTTTAAGGTATCTGTAACTTTAATATTGTTAGTTGCAGAGGCAAAACTTATATTATTGTCAAAGTATAAACTATCGCCTTCAATAATACGATTGTCATAATTAATTCTAGCTTTTTTTAAAGCATAACCCACCTTGTTTTCGGTATCATAAAATCCTTTTTCACAATAGGTTGTACTTTCTGGGTTGGTTATGGTTGAAGGACCAAAAAGGTAAGCATGACCACTATCTGAATAAAAGTCGAAATAATTGGAATTTATAGTGGTGCTGTCGTTTACTAAAACGACATCTTCAACAAATTGATATTTTTTCAAATCCATATAATATCTACCTATTCTACTTGTAATGGTGCCAGAGGAATCTTTGACAACAGTACCGCCACTTTTATAAAACGCTTGTTGTTTAAGGCGATCAAAAAACAAAGTGTCAGAAGTAATGGTTGAATTAGGATCTTTTAAAATCACATCGCCACTGGCAAAAGCCAATTCAGTAAAGCCACTATATTCCACATATTTTGAAGTCATATTTATGGTATCTCCTTGAATCAATATCACGTTACCGTAGGCTTCAATAAAATTTTCTTTACCATAGTATAGAGCTCTATCACACCATAAGTTAGTACCTCGATGACTTATTTGCACTTGCTGCGAATCATCACGTGTTAAAACTCTGGCACCTGGGTAGTTTTCTTCATCCACATTTAATTTACCCGCATATTCAATTTCTATTTTCTTTTCCTCTTGTGCTTGAATCTTAACAATAGAAAAAACCGCTATCAAAAATGTAGTAAATAAAACCTGTAGTTTATTCAAAATGTAAAAGTTTGTCGCAAAAATAATGAATAATGTTATGTTTAAGTATAGTAGAACAAAAAACGCTCCAAAATATTTTGGAGCGTTTTAATTTCTTTATCAATATGTAATTAAACCAATTGTTGTCTAAAAATGGTCTGTTTTCTATCTGGTCCAACGGATACTATAGTAATAGGAATTTCCAACTCCTTTTCTAAAAACTCTATATATTCATTGAGGGCTTTTGGAAGTTGAGACGTATCGGACATGCCGGTTAAATCTTCATTCCAACCACTAAATTCTGTGTAAATAGGTTCCACATTTTCTGGTTCAATATTATATGGTAAATGCGAAATTATTTCACCTTTATAGTTGTATTTGGTGCATACTTTTAAAGTTTTAAAACCTGAAAGTACGTCGCCTTTCATCATCATGAGTTGGGTGACACCATTGACTTGACAAGCGTATTTTAAGGCTACCAAATCTAACCAACCACAGCGTCTTGGGCGACCAGTTGTAGCTCCAAACTCATTTCCAACGCGTCCCATGGTGGCACCATCTTCATCAAAAAGTTCAGTTGGGAATGGACCTGAGCCTACTCTAGTGGTGTAAGCTTTAAAAATACCAAATACCTCACCAATTTGGTTAGGGGCAACTCCCAGACCTGTGCAGGCTCCAGCGGCTGTGGTGTTACTGGAGGTTACGTATGGGTAGGTTCCAAAATCTATATCTAAAAGGGAGCCTTGAGCACCTTCTGCTAATATAGTTTTACCAGATTTTTGTGCTTGATATATGTACTCTTCAGAATCAATGAATTTTAAAGACTTCAAAATGTCAACCGCTTTAAAAAATTCAACTTCCAATTCTTCTAAATTATACTCAATTTTTGCATTGTAGAAATCAATCATAGATTCATGCTTATCAGCCAAAGCTCTATATTTTTCTTTCCAATCACTTAATTCTAAATCACCAACACGAATACCGTTTCTACCTGTTTTGTCCATGTATGTTGGACCGATGCCTTTTAAAGTAGAGCCTATTTTTGCTTTGCCTTTGGAGGCTTCACTGGCGGCATCCAACAAACGATGCGTTGGTAATATGATATGGGCTTTTCTAGAAATTAATAATGACTTTCGGTAGTCTACTTGTTGTTCTTCAAGTTTGTCTAACTCGCCCTTAAAAATTACAGGATCGATAACAACACCGTTTCCTACTAAATTAATAGCATCTTCATGAAAAATACCCGATGGTATAGTATGTAAAACATGCTTTCTGCCGTTAAAAACTAATGTATGACCAGCATTAGGTCCACCTTGAAAGCGAGCTATGATATTGTAATTATTGGTAAGTACGTCAACAATTTTCCCTTTGCCTTCGTCACCCCATTGTAATCCTAGTAGTAAATCTACTGCCATTGTAAAAGTTAGTTATTTTTAGTTGATTTTCTATTTCCGTAGAAATAGAGTGAATGGTTATTTATTTCTATATCGAAAACTTGTTCGATAGTTTTTTTTATAGATTGAATTCTAGGATCGCAAAATTCGATAACCTCACCCGTATCGGTAAGGATAACATGGTCATGCTGTCTATCGAAATACGATTTTTCGTAGTGCGCTTGGTTTTGTCCGAATTGATGCTTTCTAACCAAACCACATTCCAATAATAATTCTATCGTATTGTATAAAGTAGCACGAGAAACACGATATTTTTTATTCTTCATGTTTAGATACAAAGACTCAATATCAAAATGTTCGTTGTTGTTATATATTTCTTGAAGTATAGCGTAGCGTTCGGGTGTTTTTCGGTGTCCCTTATTTTCTAAAAAATTAGTAAAAACGTCTTTTACTATATCTTGATTTTTTGTATCTGCCTTTGCGTCCATAATTTCGTTGCAAATTTACACTTTTTTTACACTCTGGTAACCTTATCGATACCATTAATTTTTTTAAGTTTTTCTAATAGCTTTTTTATGATGGTATTATTTTTAACAACCACATTTATTTTACCAGAAAAAAGACCGTCATTACTTTCAAAACTGATGCTTTTCATGTTAACATGCATGTTTTCTGAAATGATGGTGGTTATTTCGTTTACTAAACCTATATGATCAATTCCAGTAATAACAATTTTTGCCAGAAATTCCTGTTGTGTAGAATCTATCCATTTTGCTGGCATAATTCTATAAGAATAATTTGATTGTAAACTTACTGCATTTGGGCAATTATACTTATGAACTTTTAATCCCTCATTTACCGTTAAAAACCCAAAAACATCATCTCCAGGAATGGGATTACAGCAGTTAGAAAGTTTATATTCTAGCTTTTCTTCCTCCTTCCCAAAAACAAGCGAGTCATATTTTACGGTGACTTCATCTTTTTCCAGTTCTTCTTTTTTAATGGGAGTTTTCCTGGAAATTTTGCTTTTTATATAACTCATAAAAGCATTGCTTCTCGAAGAGGCATAGCTTTTGAGCATATTGTTATCAATAGTGCCTACACCAACCCTGTAAAATAGATCTAAACTGGTTTTTAACTTAAAATAACGAACCATTTCGTTAACGGATTCTTCATCTAGGGTTATTTTGAGTTGCTTTAATTTTCGTCTTAAAATTTCCTTACCATCTTCTCCAACGCGTTTTTTGTCTTCTTTTAAGGCTGATTTTATTTTACTTCTTGCCCGGGCTGTGGTGGCATAATCTAGCCAGTTAGCATTAGGTTTAGCATTTTCTGCAGTTAAAATATCAACTTGGTCGCCACTTTTTAATTCATAACTTAGTGTAACTAGTTTTCCATTCACTTTGGCACCTCGAGTTTTCATACCTACTTCGGTGTGAATATTAAAGGCAAAATCTAGAGCTGTAGCACCTTTAGGAAGCGATTTTAATTCACCGTTAGGTGTAAAAACAAATATTTCTTTTGAATAAAGGTTAAGTTTAAATTGTTCAACAAAATCAACAGCATTCATATCTGGATTTTCAAGTGCTTCTTGTAATCGATTAATCCAATTTTCTAAATTATCTTCTTTTTCATTACCTTGTTTGTATTTGTAATGAGCCGCATATCCCTTTTCAGCAATTTCATTCATACGCTCACTTCGTATTTGTACCTCAACCCAACGCCCTTTTGGTCCCATAACAGTAATATGCAAAGCTTCGTAACCAGTACCTTTTGGGGACGAAATCCAGTCACGTAACCTAATGGGGTTAGGTCTAAAGTGGTCAGTAACTATGGAATATATTTTCCACGCTAAAAACTTTTCGGTTTTAGGATCAGAATCACATTTGTAAATAATTCGAATAGCAAACTTGTCGTAAACTTCATCAAAAGGTACCCCTTGATTGAGCATTTTTCTACGAATAGAAAATATTGATTTTGGTCTTCCTTTAATAGTGTAGGATAGGTTTTCTTTATCGAGAGAATTTTTAATGACTTCGCTAAACTGAGTGATATAAATGTCTTGTTCTTCTTTGCTTTCTTTTATTTTACTTAAAATATCATTGTAAACATCTGGCTCGGTATATTTTAAGCCTAAATCCTCAAGTTCCGTTTTAATGTTGTAAAGACCTATTCTATGTGCTAAAGGAGCGTAAATGTAGAGCGTTTCTGATGCTATTTTAATTTGCTTGTCGGGACTCATGGAATCCATGGTTTGCATGTTATGCAAACGATCAGCAATTTTAATAATAATGACTCGAACATCATCATTAAGCGTCAATAACATTTTGCGAAAATTTTCAGCTTGTAAAGACACATCCATGTCTTTTTCCTTGCTTAATGAAGAGATTTTGGTGAGCCCATCAACAATGGTTGCAACCGTTTTTCCAAAACGATTTTCAATATCCTCTATGTCGTAATCAGGGCTATCTTCTACCACATCATGTAGTAAAGCAGATGCAATGGATGTGGCATCTAAACCAATTTCCTGGGCTACAATTTTAGCTACAGCTAGCGGGTGAAAAATATAAGCTTCTCCAGATTTTCTACGTTGATTTTTGTGGCCATCTAAGGCGACTTCAAAAGCGCTTCTAATAAGCTTTTTATCATCATCGGTTAGTGTTGTATAACTAACTTTCAATAACTGTTTGTAGGCTTTGGCTATGGCTGCGTTTTCTTTTTCTATCTCTTCCTCTGTCATAAACTAAAAGTAACACAATCTATATTAACCACCAATAGCAAATTTGGTTTTTTAACAGTAATTAAAATGTTTTATGAGTTTAAAAATGTTACCAGTTCAGATATGGCTTTACCACGATGTCCTATACGGTTTTTTAAGCTCAAATCCATTTCTGCGAATGTTATGTTGTAGCCATGTGGCCTAAAAATGGGATCATAACCAAACCCTTGCTTTCCAAATTTTTCATGTGTAATTTCACCTTTGCATATACCATTAAAAGTATATGAATTGTTGTTAAGTTGTAAGGAAATTACCGTTTTAAATTGGGCAGTTCTGCTGTGTTTACCTATTAATTCAATTAATAATTTATTCATGTTGTCGTTAGCATCACGTTGTTCTCCCGCATATCTTGCAGAATAAACACCTGGCTCTCCATTTAAAACTTCAACTTCCAAACCTGTATCGTCCGCGAAACAATCGTAGCCATAATTTGTTTTTATATATTCTGATTTTTGTATAGCATTGTCCTCGATAGTGTTTTGAGTTTCTGGGATATCTTCAAAACAACCAATATCTTTCAAACTCAAAAGTTTAATATGTTCAGGTATTAAAGACTGTACTTCTTTAATTTTATTGAGGTTATTAGTAGCAAAAACGAGTGTCATTTTATTAAAAATTAATATTCAAAAATACCATTATTTATATAAAAAAACGGATTAGTTATGAAGCTTAAATTTTATAGTTATTTTATGATTTATATCACTATAAATTAATTTGTAAATAATTATATTTAAAAGTTTAATAATTAAAATAGAATGATTATGACAGTAAATTTTGAATACGTAGGTGTAGATGTAAGTGAAACATTAACTGCTTTCACCAAAGAAAAACTAGAAAAATTGTTTAATAGATATGAGTTTTTAATAAGTGCAACAGTGCATTTTAAAAAGGAAGAAAGCCAGCATGACTCTGGTAAAATTTGTAATATAGAATTGAGTTTACCCGGACCAAGGATTTTTGCGACCTCCAATGAACGAAATTATGAAGTTGCAGTTAAGGAAACTATTAACGATTTGGAGCGTCAACTAAAGAAACGTAAGCAGGTTTACAAAACATATTAAATAGTAAAAAAAAAGGTTCATTAATAAAATGAACCTTTTATATTACAATAATTATAAGATGATGACCTACTAGTTTAAAAAAATAAGTATCATAAACACTGTACTTTAGGCTACCATTGTTCCAGTAGGATCCTATCTTTTTTGGATAATGAAGATTATAAATATTTCTTCAGCATTACTATTATTTCTTTTAATAGAATAAATGCTCTTTTAACACAAAAAGAGTAAAAAGAAGAAGGTTGTTTCAAACTTAAATAGATTGAAAATTCATTTATGGTGATAGGGTTCATTTCTTAAAATAGTGAAACCTCTATACAATTGCTCAATAAAAAATAAGCGAATCATTTGATGGGAAAATGTCATTGTGGATAATGACAGTTTTCCATTTGCTTTTTTGTAAACTTCCTCAGAAAAACCATAAGGGCCACCAATTACAAAAACCAATTGCTTAATGCCTGAATTCATGTGTTTTTGTAGGTATGATGAAAAACCAACAGAGTCCAATAGTTTACCGTTTTCGTCCAACAAAATGAGGGTATCCGCATGGTTAAGTTTACTCAAAATAAGTTCACCTTCTTTTTGTTTTTGTTGAATTTCACTAAGACTTTTGGTGTTTTTGATATCTGGAATAATGTCTAAGGAAAACTTGATGTAAAAACCAAGACGTTTCTTATAATCATTAATTAATGCGATGAGATTCTTATCATCAGTTTTTCCTATGGCAATTAGCTTAATAGTCATAAAGGCAAAATTACAACTTAGTAATTATGAATAATGTATTTAAATAACAAAAAAATATAAAAATCGTAATTGTAAAATTTAATTAAGTAAATCAAATTGTTATTTTTGTTGGAAACTCTCATTAAATTATGATTACACAGGAACAATTTGATACTGAAGTAAAAATGATAATTGCCAACGCTATTAGAGAAGATGTTGGAGATGGCGACCATAGCTCATTGGCTTGTATTCCTGAAAATGCTCGAGGAAGAGCAAAACTTTTAGTAAAGGATAAGGGTATTATAGGGGGTGTTAATTTTGCAAAGAAAGTATTTGCATATGTAGATAAAAATTTAAAGTTAGATGTAAGAATTGAAGATGGAACCGAGGTTTCCTTTGGTGATGTTGTTATGTATGTTGAAGGTCCTTCACAATCTATATTGAAAGCGGAACGAACCGTTTTAAACGCTATGCAACGCATGAGTGCCATTGCTACCAAAACCAGAATGTTTGTTGATTTAATTCAAGGTACCAAGGCAAAAATTCTAGATACCCGAAAAACTACGCCAGGAATTCGTGTACTTGAAAAATGGGCTGTTAAAATTGGTGGAGGCGAAAACCATAGGTTTGCTCTATATGATATGATTATGTTAAAAGATAATCACATCGATTTTGCTGGAGGGATTACTAGAGCCATCGAAATGACCAAACAATATTTAAAGGATACTGGTAAAAATTTGGACATTATGGTGGAAGCAAGGAATTTAGTTGAAGTTGAGGAAATTCTTCAAAATGAAGGCATTTATAGAATTCTATTGGATAATTTTGATTATGAAGACACCAGAAAAGCCGTAAAATTAATTGGTAATAAATGTTTAACGGAATCTTCAGGAAATATCAATGAAGCAACTATTAGATACTATGCAGAATGCGGTGTGAATTATATTTCATGCGGGGCTTTAACACATTCGGTACACAATATGGATTTAAGTTTAAAAGCCATTAAATAGTTTTAAAACAATCTATGTTTTAAAAAACATGAAACCACCTTAAATTTAATAACTTTGCAATTATTCTAATGCAAATTATTGATGACTAAACCTATTGAAGACAAACTAGATAACATCCCTGTGATTAATATCTTTGTGAGGCTTTTCAAAAAAATAAAACTCCCAGGTCTTGAAGGGTTATCATTTTACGATTTGTTGGAGTTATACATAACGGGAATTGTTAAAGGTGCATTGACAACAAGAGCTAGTGCCATAGCGTTTAATTTTTTTATGGCATTATTTCCTTTTTTGCTATTTGTTTTAATCGTCATACCCTATGTTCCCATTGATGATTTTAAAATAGAGTTTTTAAAATTTTTAGAATCTTTTTTACCGCCAACAACCTCCGATTTTTTTTTCGAGAATATTTTTGAAAATATCGACCAACCCCAAAGAGGTGGCTTATTATCGTCAGTATTTATATTGTCCATAGCACTTATGGCAAATGGTATTAATGCTGTGTTTTCAGGCTTTGAAAATTCTTATCACGAACAGTTATCCAGAAATGGATTAAAACAGTATTTATATGCTTTAAGCATAGCTTTGATTTTAGCTTTTTTACTAATTATGACTATTGCAGTTTTAGGATATTTCCAAATTTATGTTGTTCAAGAATTATTGGATGCACTAAAAAGCAGAGGTTATGGTGTAGATGCCAATAGTGTTTTTTGGACGGACGTGGTAAAGTACTTCTTTTTTGTAATGATGGTATATATAGCCACGGCCACTTTATATTATTTTGGCACCAAGGAAGGTAAGCATTCAAATTTCTTTTCCATAGGTGCTTTGTTTACTACCTTGCTTATTATGTTGACGTCCTATTTATTTGGAATATATATCGAGAATTTTGGTCAGTATAACAAGCTTTATGGTTCTATTGGAGCGCTTTTAATTTTACTTTTTTACTTATGGCTTAATTCCAACATTCTACTGTTAGGTTATGAACTTAATGCATCGCTTCAATTTTTAAAGAAATATCCGAAAGAGAATAATTGAGTCAATAATTTATATTTTTAAGTTAACCTGATTACCTTTGGCTATGCCAAATTTTATAGACGTTATTATACCCATTCCACTTCAAAAACTGTTTACTTATAGTATAACGGTTTCCGAGGCTGATTTTTTAAAAATAGGCATGCGTGTTGCTGTTCCTTTTGGAAAGTCTAAAATTTACACCGGTATAGTCTATAAAATTCATAACACTCCGCCAAATGCTTATGAAGCAAAACAAATTCATCAAATTTTAGATGATTCACCTATTGTAAACGAAATACAACTGCAATTATGGAATTGGATAGCAAATTATTATATGTGCACTTTAGGAGATGTTATGCGAGCTGCCTTACCTAGTGCCTATACTCTTGAAAGTGAAACCATCGTCATCAAAAACAACAAAAAAACAATTGATGAATCTAAATTGCTGGACGATGAGTTTTTAATTTATGAGGCATTACATCATCAATCCTCATTAAAGATTCATGATATTTCGAATATACTTGATAAAAAGAATGTACTCCCAGTAATTAAGCGACTCTTAGAAAAAGAAGCTATTTCTGTTGAAGAAGAAGTTTACGAAAAGTATAAACCCAAATTGGTGCGTTATGTCAAATTGAACACTAATTATGCTTCTGAAAATCAACTTAAAAATTTATTAGAAGACCTAGGTAGAGCCAATAAACAAAAAGAGGTGGTTTTAACACTGTTTTCAATTTCTGCAAAAACCAAAAAACCGGTAAAAGTATCTGATTTATCAAACGAAAGCGATGCGTCTTCAACAATTATTAAGACATTAATAGATAAGTGTATTCTGGAAGAATATTACATTCAAACAGATCGGGTGCAATATTTAGGTGACGATAATGAAGATTCCAAACATTTAAATGAATACCAAAAAACCGCATTAAAAGACATAAAGGAATCCTTTAAATCACAAAATATTACCTTAATTCATGGGGTAACATCTTCTGGTAAAACAGAAATTTACGTAAAACTTATTGAAGAGGTTTTAAATAGGAAAAAGCAGGTTCTGTATTTATTGCCTGAAATTGCTTTAACAACGCAACTAGTTTCTAGACTTCAAGATTATTTCGGAGAAAAAGTAGCGGTTTTTCATTCCAAGTATTCATCCCACGAACGTGTTGAGGTTTGGAATAATGTCCTAAATAATTCTGGGAGGGCACAAATTGTTTTAGGAGCACGTTCATCCATTTTTCTGCCATTTCATAATTTGGGATTGATCATTGTAGATGAAGAACACGAACAGTCTTTTAAACAGTTCGATCCTGCCCCGCGCTATCATGCGCGCGATACAGCGATAGTTTTAGCAAGTATGCATAAGGCTAAAACCCTTTTGGGTTCAGCAACACCAAGTTTAGAAAGTTATTACAATGCAAAGCAAAACAAGTATGGTTTTGTAGAATTAACGCATCGATTTAACGATGTGTTAATGCCCGATATTGAGTTGGTGGATATTAAAGATAAGCTAAAAAGAAAACGCATGAAAGGGCATTTTAGTGATAGACTTATTGATGAAATGAACGAAACCTTAAAAGAAGGGCATCAAATTATACTTTTTCAAAATAGGCGAGGGTTTTCACCTATTATTGAGTGTCATACTTGTGGGCATTCACCACAATGCCCAAATTGCGATGTGAGTTTAACCTATCATCAATACAGAAATCAATTGCGTTGCCATTATTGCGGTTACAATATGGCTATGTTGCAAGATTGTTTGGCCTGTGGCAGTCAGGATTTGGATAACAAGGGTTTTGGAACTGAGCAAATAGAAGAAGAAGTAAAAGTATTATTTCCAGATTATAAGGTAGCGCGTATGGATTTAGATACCACGCGAGGTAAGTATGGCTACGAAAAAATAATCACTGCTTTAGAGCAACAGGAAATTGATATTTTGGTGGGTACGCAAATGTTAACCAAAGGTTTGGATTTTAGAAATGTGAAGTTGGTTGGTATCATGAATGCCGATAACATGCTAAACTTTCCTGATTTTAGAGCACATGAACGTAGTTTCCAATTAATGGTTCAAGTATCGGGTAGGGCAGGACGAACCAAAGAGCGTGGAAAGGTTTTGATTCAAACCTACAATCCACACCATAATATTTTACAACAAGTATCGACTAATAATTATATCGATATGTTTAATGAACAGATGAACGATCGCTATAATTATAAATATCCACCCGTTTTTAAGCAAATAAAAATCAGCTTAAAACACAAAGATTACAATAGGGTAGAAACCGCTTCTATTTGGTTTGCCAAATCGTTGAGGCAAGTTTTTCATAACAATGTTCTGGGACCAGAATCACCACCTATTGCTAGAATAAGAAATCAATTCCATAAGAATATTTTGATAAAAATCCCGAAGCAACAGTCGTTATCAAAAACAAAAGAAGCTATCATTAAAATTAATAATAGCTTCCAGAGCATAAAAGATTTTCGGTCGGTTAAAGTAATTTTAAATGTCGATAACTTTTAAAGTTTTGTTGGTTGATTTTTTAAATGTTATTTAAAGCGTCAACAAGTTGTGTCTTTTTATTTCTACTTAAAGGAATTTCATAAGCACCTACTTCAACATTTTTACTGTTAAACCTGTCAATCTTATCTAGATTAACAATGTAAGATTTATGGATTCTTAAAAATTTACCTTCTGGTAATTCAGCTTCAAAAGATTTCATAGTGGAAAGAACCACTAAACTGTTTTCTTCTGTTACTAATTTTACATAATCACCAAGGGCTTCAATCCATTTAATGTCTTTAATATAAACTTTACGTTTTTTAAGGTTACTCTTTACAAAAATGTGTTCACCTTCTTCTTCGTTAAAGTCTAAAGTCAAGCGATGTTGCTCTAAAGCTTTTTCAACAGAGATGTTAAAACGTTCTCTTGTAATGGGCTTATGTAAATAATCGGTAGCATCGTAATTAAATGCTTTAAAAGCATATTCGGTTTTACCAGTTACAAAAATAATTTGGGGTTTGTTGTTCAATACGTCTAAAAGTTCAAATCCATTTAGCACTGGCATTTCAATGTCTAAAAATATAAGATCAACTTGATGCGTATTTAAACCATTTTTAGTTTCTAAAGCACTACTGTACTCTGCTATTAAGTTAAGTGAAGGATGATTTTCGACTAACTTAACAATAGAGAGACGTTGTATTGCTGAATCGTCTACTACTACACAGTTTAAAGTCATAACATTTTATATTATTTCGGTTAAGATATCGACAATAGTACAAAAAATTCGGTTAAAAACCAAAAAACATCGTTGAAATGTTTATTTTAACATAATTTTAACAAAACAACTCTTTACTATACACGCCGTAAATTTAATATTTATATCTAAATTCATGCCATTTTTTATAAAGAGATATCAACAATATTATATACTTTAAAATATGATTCAAATAAATGTTGGATTATATAGATGTATTCACTAATTTTGCACCCAATTTTTAACAATTAAATACATTTTTATGAATCATTATGAAACTGTTTTCATCTTAAATCCCGTTTTATCTGAAGACCAGATAAAGGAAACAGTAAAGAAATACGAAGATTTTCTTGTTTCTAACGGCGCTAAGATGATAGCTAAAGAAGATTGGGGGCTTAAAAAATTAGCTTATCCAATACAAAACAAGAAAAGCGGATTTTATCACTTATTTGAGTACACCGTACCTGGTGAGGTTATTGGCGCTTTAGAGTTAGAATTTAGACGCGATGAGCGTTTTATGCGTTACTTAACTGTAGCGTTGGATAAACATGCCATTTCATGGGCAGAGAGAAGAAGAGAAAAACTTAAAGCAAAAGCATAATCATGGCCACATCAATAGAGCAACAATCAAAAGGAAAAAAAGATGGCGAAATTAGATATTTAACGCCATTAAATATAGATACAAACAAACAAAAGAAATTTTGTCGTTTCAAAAAATCTGGTATTAAATATATCGATTATAAAGACCCCGATTTCTTATTGAAGTTTGTAAACGAGCAAGGTAAAATTTTACCACGTCGTTTAACAGGAACTTCTTTAAAATACCAAAGAAAAGTTTCAGTAGCTGTAAAACGCGCTAGACACTTAGCTTTAATGCCATACGTAGCAGATTTATTAAAATAAAATACCGATAACAATGGAACTTATATTAAAACAAGACGTTGAAAATTTAGGATTTAAAGACGATGTTGTAACAGTTAAGAACGGTTATGGTAGAAACTTTTTAATTCCTCAAGGAAAAGCTATGTTAGCAACTGTATCAGCTAAAAAAGTTTTGGCTGAAAACTTAAAACAAAGAGCTTTTAAAGAAAAGAAAATTGTTGATGATGCCAATAAAATTGCAGAAGCAATAAAAGCATTGGAAATCAAGATCACTTCAAAAGTAGGATCAGGAGACAAATTATTTGGTTCTGTGAATAATATCGATTTAGCGGCAGCTTTAGAAAAAGAAGGTCATTCTATCGATAAGAAATTCATTACAGTAACTACAGTAAAGCGTACAGGAAAATACAATGCTGTAGTTCGTTTACACAGAGATGTAACTTTTGATTTACCATTTGAGGTTATAGCAGAAGCAAATTAAGCTTTAAATATATTTTTAAAAGCCTCAACTTAGTTGGGGCTTTTTTGTTACTAATAAATAACTTCTTTTTTTAAGAAGATATAAGCGAAGAAAATGAAGTATAGAAGACTTACAAAAGAACAATTTGAAGAATTACACCAAGAATTCATAAATTTTTTGGCAACACAATCCATAACTCATGAGGAGTGGACTAATTTAAAGGCCAATAAACCAGAACTTGCCGAAATGGAATTGGACGTATTTAGCGATTTAATTTGGGAAGGCGTTTTAAATAAAGCAGAATATTTAGAGCATTTTGCGCCACAACATATGTATTTATTTAGGTTAGGAAAGAAAAAAATGAAAGCCATTGTTGTAAACATTAAAAACCCCGAAATAGATATTACCACCAAAGAAGGGTATAATTGGTTGCGTGATAATTTAATGGATGACAATGTTGAGTTTTTACAAGCCGATAAAGCATACAGCGACGATAAAAACCTTGATAAATTTAAAATGATTGAACAAGGCGCAGTAATAACCAAAGGCGATTTATTTCAGTATTTTGATAACTTGATAAGTTAAATTCTTTTATTTTTGTCATTCCTGTGCAGATAGGAGTCAACTTTACATAAAAAGTAATCTTAAAAAGATACCTGCTTTCGCAGGCATTATTATGGCCCAAAAACCAAGCATCCCAAAAGGTACACGAGATTTTAATCCAGAAGAAGTCGCCAAACGTAATTATATTTTCAATACCATACGTGGGACTTTTGAGCGTTTTGGATTTCAACCCATTGAAACCCCAAGTTTTGAAAACTCCGAGACCTTAATGGGGAAATATGGTGATGAAGGCGATCGATTGATTTTTAAAATTTTAAATTCTGGAGATTATTTGGCTAAAGCTGACAAAGTTGCTTTTGATAAAAAAGATTCAAACAAACTAACTTCAAGCATCTCAGAAAAGGCCCTCCGATATGACTTAACAGTCCCTTTTGCACGCTACGTGGTACAACATCAAAACGAGATTGAATTTCCATTTAAACGCTATCAAATACAGCCCGTGTGGCGCGCTGATAGGCCGCAGAAAGGACGTTTTAGGGAGTTTTACCAGTGTGATGCCGATGTAGTGGGTAGTGATTCCCTTTGGCAAGAAGTGGAGTTTATCCAATTATATGATGCGGTGTTTGCTGCTTTAAAGTTGGAAGGCGTTAGCATAAAAATCAATAATCGTAAAATACTCTCTGGAATTGCAGAGGTTATTGGAGCTTCCGATAAATTAATCGATTTTACAGTCGCATTAGATAAGCTGGATAAAATTGGCGAGGAGAAGGTTAAAGAAGAGATGTTGAGTAAAGGTATATCCGAAGCAGGTATTTCAAAATTACAACCTCTTTTTACCTTATCAGGAACTTTTGAATCGCAAATTGAAAGCTTGAAAAGCATTTTAGATACGTCCGAAGAGGGAAAAAAGGGCATTGATGAATTGGCCTTCATCAATAATGCCATTAAAGCATTAGGTTTAAACACAGCAACCTTACAATTGGATGTGACTTTGGCTCGCGGACTCAATTACTATACAGGTGCTATTTTTGAAGTGGCTGCGCCAAAAACCGTACAGATGGGTTCAATTGGTGGCGGAGGACGTTACGATGACTTAACGGGCATTTTTGGAATGCCCCATATGAGTGGTGTGGGTATTAGTTTTGGTCTGGATCGTATTTATTTGGTACTTGAAGAGTTAAATTTATTCCCTGAAACGGTGAGTAAAAGCGTAGAGGTTTTGTTCATAAACTTTGGTGATAAAGAGGCTCTTTTCTGCCTTAAAGCCATAAAAAAATTAAGATTACAGGGTGTTAATGCCGAATTGTATCCAGATTCTGCTAAAATGAAAAAGCAAATGAATCATGCCAATAAGCGTAATATTCCATTTGTAGTTTTAGTAGGCGAGGAGGAGATAAAATCAAACAATTATTCCTTAAAAAATATGGTTTCTGGTGAGCAATTTAAAGTATCACTGGAAGCCTTGGTTAAACATTTAAAATAAAAAAGTCCTGAACGTCAATTCAGGACCTGTATAGCATTGTAGATTTGGGTGTTTTTAAAAAGCGACTAACTCAAACAAAAAATAATCTATCAATACCTATTTTGTAATTGTAACTTCTTTACAATTTTGATATTTTTTGATTCTTATGATATTCTCATTGTTATTAAATATCATTTATTTACACGGCTAATATACAACTATTTTTTCAATAAATACGATAAAATGCAAAAAAATACGATAAAATGTAAATAAAGTCCCAAAAGCACCTTTAGGATTCCAATTAAAATCTTAAAAAATTAAACATTTAACCTGTTTATTTTATAGATACTTTTTTGGAGAATTCTCCAAATTCTGTTTTTATTTTGATTATATAGGTTCCGGATGAAATTTGGTTGGCCAAATATTCCAAATTGTTTTTATTGGTATTTGTTTCGAATTTAAATAAAGATTGACCTAAAATATTGAACATTTCAACAGTTTCTATAAGATGGGATTTTGGGTTCTGAATAATAATTTTGTTTTTTTCGTTTGAATAATACACATCTACAGATTTACTTTCTTTTTCATTTAAACCAAGAACTTGGGATTTTGAAAATGTAATTTCAAAACGATTAAGGTAAGATCCGGCTGGCAAACTAACTTCGTAATTGCTTTGTTTTAAATCATGGTAAACGCCTAATTCTTTATCATGTAAAAAAATATTTAGGTTTTCTTGGGCATTTTCTAACTTATCAAGCGATATCGTATTTATCCCTTGTCTTTTAGTATGTATGCCAATTGGCAATATGGTTTCACTATTGATTTCATTAATGCCCTGAATAGCATATTTTTCATTTGAAATTAACCAATACATATCATCAATTTGGGTGTCTATATATTTGGCATCAAAACCCCAATCGTAATCTTTAGTGGCTCGCGTATCCTGGGTTACCAATAGTTGCCTGTATATTCCTCCATTGGAATTAAAGCCTAAACGAATTTTAAAACGTGAATCACTCTCAGGTGTAGTAATATCGGTTTTTCCTTTTTTGGTATTGGAACTTTTAGTAAATACCGAGTTTGTACCATCTTCAATTTGAAAAACTCTTTGTCCATTATTGAAATTAATAGTACCTCCCGATTCTGCGGTCACAAAAAATCCCTGTCCAACTGGGATGTATCTTCCTGGTATTTTTGTGGGTGTGCCCCCGGTAGCGACATTAGGGTCATTGGTACCATAGGAAGCTGCTGGAACACCACCAGATAAAGAATAGGTAGAGTATCCGCCTTGATATTCTCTTAAAATATGTGATCCACCACCCCAATGTTCCCAGAAGTACAAAGTACCAGTGGTTGAACCCGTTCCTGAAATAGTAGCACCGTTATCCAAAATAAACTGTTCTGCATCTAATGCTGAAGGATAAGGATTTCCAACCAAATAATCATTGCCAGCACTTATTGTAAGGTTGATGTCTCCATTATTGGGTTTACCTTTTAGAACATAGTTTTGCTCAGTTAAAATAGAGCCTGTACCTGGACCTTTCATGGTAAAGCCTTCACCTACTAGCATAGTTCCTGAACTTCTTACATGTTGCCATTTCGAGTAATTATCACTTTGCTTGTTACTAAACTTCCATATCCAATAATCTGCAACTGATAGAGGAGAGGCTTTTCCATTGTAGCCAGATGTTAAGAAGGCCACATTGGTAAAAACATCTGGAACTTTATAGCTATTGTTATTTGTTGAATTATTTGATTTACCTACTGGAGATGACCAATAATTGTATGTAAAGGTATCGGCGCTACCTTGTTGGTCTCTTTCCAAAGTTCCTGAGCTGCTCGGATCCAGTTGGCTATCAAGAGTTTGAATAAGTTGGGATTCACCTTCCAAATCAATAGCTCCATCTAGGTCTAAATACCATTTAATATACAGCGGTGAATTATTATTTATTGTCAATTTACCACTGTTCTCAATAAACAACCCCATTGTAGATATTGATGAATCGACAGTTAAGTTACCCTTTACTTTAGCTATCAAACCTGAGGAATGGTTGGGATCTACAATCCATGAACTTCCACCGACCCAGTTGGTAGGGTCATTCCAATTCCCATTACAGCTTGTAGTTGATACCATGGGTAGCGGAGCTGTTTGTGTATTGATAATTTTTGTATTGTAAATTTTAGTTCCAAAACCAACATCAAAACCAGGAGTCGACAAGTCATCAATAATGTCATCTTTATAATTGTCCATTCTATAGTATCTCTCTAATTTTGACCAATTCAATGGAGTTATGGTTGCGCTATCAACAAAATCGGTAATATCCCTAGGAATCACGGTTCCTCTTACTATCCCCGAATTATTCTCAATTTCTTGGTAAAGCATTTTTTGCAATTCATTTACGGACAATGATTTACTAAATATTTTTACTTCATCGATATACCCATGAAAATAATTGGTGTTTGAATCTGGTTTTCTGCCTATTGTAAAACTTGAAGTATCGGCGGCTAAAGCACCTGTAGAAGCATCATTGGCTACCTCCATGCCATTGATATAAAGTTTAAAATCTCCCCCTTGATAATTACATTTGTAAGTAGCGGCTACATGAACCCATTTATTAACAGGTAATGCAGTACCACTATAAATAGATATTCCGTTAGCATATGCTTTTATGGTTTTGTCTGAATTGAGTTCAATGTAAAAAACATCTTGACCTAAAATAATTTGGTTGCCTGTTGAGGAGGCATCTATGTTTATCCAAGCCATTATACTCCCCTCTTCCCAATTATTGATTACTGAAGATTCATCGGCATAGTCGTTTCGACCATCAAAATACAACTGATACTTGCTATTTAAGTCTCTTGGAGATCCAAAAACGGTTTCATCTGTATCAAATGAATCTATTATACCATCGCCTTCCATATCAATTGTGTCATCAATCAATCCGTCATTATTGGCATCTAAATTAGCATACAAAGTATGCGATATGTCGAAAGTTGTGCCATCAGAAGTTATATCCAAATAGTCTGGTGTGCCATCGTTATCCGTATCCTTTACATAATACCCCCAACCCGATCCTGTAGAACCTTGGTTAGAATTACCAAATGCTGTGGCCATATTGGAACCATTGAAAAAATCAAACAAATCTAAAATACCATCAGGATAGTATTCAATAGTGCCATCTGAATTGATGTCTGTTTGCCTCACAGCATCAGAGTCTGGACCATCTCCTGCGCCATCTCCAGTTACGTCACCATCTCCATTTTGATAGCTTGGATTGCTTAAATTTCCAGCCCCTGATTCATCAACATCAAATAAGGTATCATTATCACTATCTAAATCTAAGTAATCGGGAGTTCCATCTCCATCTGTATCGGGTGCAACATTATTTTCGCAAGCATCATGCATGCCATTCAAATTGGCATCTATCCACCCAGTAGTATAAGTTAAAGTTGCTTTACCCTGGCTATAGTTTCCTAATCCAGCTTCTACTACATCTGGAATACCATCATTATCTGAATCTAAATCAAATACATCGGCCACACCATCTGAATCAGAATCGCATAGCGTTTGAGAAATAACAATGTCATCAATAGCCAAATCATTACCGCTACCTCCAATTTCATTATTTATAAAGTACACATAAAATTCACTTACATTGAATGTTAAATTTGCAGTGAATTGATGCCAACTATTTGCAGGGTCTCCGTTTATGGATGGTGGAATATCACCAGTTGTTATTGAAGCCAACACGTTGTTGTTTACATCTCTGAATTCTACCAATATGTTTGGTCGTAATCGCGTAGCGATTCCAGGGGCTGTTGTGGTATCTAAGTTTAATACCCAAAAACTATAAGTAATAGGAATGTTTGGTAATGCTCCAATAATAGTAGCGGTGTAGAAGGTGCCTGGGTCGTAAGACGCATTGAACATGGCCATTCGACCATTGGTATCTCCAGGGGTATGATCTTCACCCGTGTACCAGTAGGCATCGGCCCAAGAAGCTACCTCTCCGTTAGGGGTATCGTTAGTACCATCACCATCGCCAGCTTTATAATAAACGGTGTATTCTCCATCATTTAGGCTATTGTTAGATAAACTTGGGCATGCAGAGGTATTGGTTCCTACTGTTCCATCCTCATAACAATAAGTTGTTAAAGCATCGTAGGTAGTATTGATTGTAGTTCTATTTCCCTCTCCAAAAGTTTCATTTAAAAACTTATAGTTTGTGGTAGATGCGACCGATGAGTTTTTACATGCAAGTTCTTCATCATAATCTAAGATACCATCATTATCATCATCAATATCCACATTGTCTAAAATCCCATCACCATCACTGTCAAAAAAGTTCTGTTCTGCTCTTGAACTTATGTTAAATTTGTAGGCGCCTTCATCACTATCATCGTTATTTATAGTAACTGTTGTTGTTTTCGTTCCTATTGATATAGATTTGAAAGTAACCGTTATAGTTTTACTGCTTCCTGAATTAACGGATGTAGGTAAAGGAGTTAATAATTCGAAGTCGGTTGTGTTCGAAAGTGTAATACTACTAATTGTTAATATAGCCGATCCGGTATTACTAATAGTGTAACTTCTCGATATTTGGGTGCCTAAATTGGCAGTACCAAAATCCGTATAATCTAAAGTAGAAGGTGTTAAATCATTATTTATAATTTCATTACCATTGCCCAAAACTTTTATTTCTGGAGCGGTTACATTAAAAATTCTTGTTTCTACATTCGAAGTCGAAGGCGATCCTGAAGTTTTTATTTCCAAAGACAATAAATATTGACCAATAGTTGTAGGAGTAAAAGAGGAATTTGTATTATTTGCACTTGTAGATAGGTTTCCAGTACCTAGAGTCGTTATAACTGAACTAGGATTTCTTAACGTCCATTTATAAGTAACATTGGTTTCTGTACCAGTATAACCTCCCGTTAAATTTATTAAATTAAATCCAGTAACTGCAACAGGTCCGGAAGCTGGATTGGTAATTTGTGCATTTACATTACCGCCAGAAGCTACGACCTCTCCAAATGTATAAACATCACTTCCTCCACCTGCACAGGCAGCATATACTTTAGTACCAATGTAAATATCATTATTGTTGTTGCAATTTGTAGTTGTAATTTTTCCACCATTCTCAAAGGTTAAAACAGCCGATGCATTCGGTAAAGTTAAATGGGCTTTAACACCATTGAAACTTAAGGTACCTCCGTTAATATCCAGTAGTGATGTAGATAATGTCGCATTATTCGGTGATGATGATATTGAGATGGTTAATGTTCCATTAACTATCAAACTACTCATGGGCTGGGTAGTTAAGTTTGTAGAAATAGTAATATTATGTCCTGTTTGTATGGTTACCGTGTAACTACCAGTTGTTTGACCAGGATACTGCGTGGCAGCAACCCAATTGGAACCATCATAGGTTTGCCACCTAGATACTGTAGTCCAATTACCACTTGAAATGGATCTAAAATCTCCAATAGATAATAATAATTTGTATGAGGTCTCAGTTGGATTTTTAACATGTAAATCGTTATCATTGGATGCATATAGAGTACAACTCAGAAAACAGGCTAAAACGAAGCTAGTTACTTTAACAAAAGCAAGTATTTTCATAGGTAGGTTAATTTAGTTTGGGACTAAATTTAGTATTTTGATTATGAGGCTAATATAGTGATTTGTTTTGACAAAACACGATGAAACGCCAAAAAATTCGATTAAAAACAAAAAGTCCTGAAAATTTCAGGACTTTTATTAATTATTTTTTATTAATTATTTACTTCTTATGAAACGTTTAGTAATAATTTGAGTGTTATCATTTACCTCTATAAAGTAAACACCAGCTTCTAGATTGTTTACAATAACCTCTTTATTAGTCTTTCCTTGATTCACTATCTGTCCAAGAGTATTTATTATTTTATAGGATACTATTTGCAGGCCTTTAGATAACTTAATATTTAAAATATCTCCTCTCACAGGATTTGGATAAAGGGTCAATTCGTTTTTATAAATTGTATTATCAACAGTATCCAATACTTTTCCAGATTCAGATGTTGGATTAGATTTTGCAGATGAACCACTACTATTTGAAATTCCTGTGATAATTATTTGATCTATATAGATTTGTTCGTTCTTTTTAGAAGTATTACTTTGAATTCTAAACCTACCATTTGTTGATAAATTATAACTTGAAGTATCAATTGTAACTAAAAAGTTGTTAAAAGTATCACTTTGAAAATCTACACCTGTTAACCAAGTATCTACGATACTAAATCCAGTTCCATCATTATATAATAATGAAAAGCTATCACCATTATTCAAAGTACTAGCATAGAAATAGAAACTGAATTTAACCTGACTATAAGATGAAAGATTAAATGTAGAGGATGTCATTGAAGATGAAATTCCGTTTCCATCTCTGAGACGCATTGAAAAACTACCTTCATAAGAATTCGAAGATGAAATTCTGGAACAATCATTTCCTCCTTCAGTCCAACCATCAAGTCCAGTTTCAAAGTAACCTTCATGGATGACTATATCTGTTGGTAAACTTGTGACATTCACGGTTCTCGTTACTTGGGTAGCAGCATTACCGGCGGCATCGCTTACGTTGTAAGTTATGATATAAGATCCAGGGATGTTAGTATTGACAATATCGCCACCAATGACAATGTTGGCAGTAATATCCCCATCTTTATTATCAGAAGCCGTAGCTCCTT
>NZ_BAABJW010000006.1:0-919 GCF_039543505.1 Litoribaculum gwangyangense
AACGTGTTTGTGTATGATTAGTGGCGTGGTTAAGCACCTAATTTAGCAAATAAAAACCGAATAGAAAATCCGCGAGGATTTTCGTAAGCAAGCTCGAACCAAGCCATTAATTATACACGGTGTTAGCAACTGGCTTTATTTTTAATTTGTCTAATATATTCTTTTCGTTTTCGGCAAATATTTTGTCAATCGTTTCCCAATCTTTGTTTTCAACGAGTTTTTTTAATTCTTTCCAAGTCACTTCATTTAAACTGTCTGAACCAAATTCGATCTCGTTTTCTAAAATTTCAATTGCATTTATGTTTTTATGTTGCTTTAATTCCGAGAATAAAATCAAAAAATGAGAATTTCTAATATCATTTCCACCACATTTTGTGTAATAAGGGAAAATATAAGGTTGACTCGTTATTTTTTTTGTCGAATTATATTTCTCAAAAAATGGAAGAACGTTCTTTATTATTCTTTCCGTTAAATAGTCTGCCAAAATCAAATACTCTTTTGAAATCCTAAAATGATTCCTAATTGTTTTGTCAATTTCCTCAATTGGTTTTGAACCTACTAAATAATATTCGTTCGTAAGACCTTGCCAACAATAAGGCACTAATCCAATTCGGATTTCAATATCGTCTTTTGCTCCAGACCAACTTCCTCGATTATCAATATCAATAACCTCAAGTAAGTCATTTGTCAGTCTATAATGTTTTCTACCTTTCTTTTTAAACCCGTATTCCTTTAGTTTTAAACCAATTCTTTTATTCAGTTCGTTGTAAGCTGGTTTCCATTGCTCTTTTGGTAAACTTTTAAAAACCTTAATTTGATCAAATTCCGATTTTTCAGATTCAGTATTTGAGCTCTGTCCTTTGGGCTTTCCGAAAAGATTGAAAAATTTCATTGGCGTTTTTTCAGCTTGTTGCTAACG
>NZ_BAABJW010000007.1:0-999 GCF_039543505.1 Litoribaculum gwangyangense
ACTTACGTTGTAAGTTATGATATAAGATCCAGCGATGTTAGTATTGACAATATCGCCACCAATGACAATGTTGGCAGTAATATTCCCATCCACATTATCGGTTGCAGTAGCTCCTATTTCGTTATAATTATCTCCAACGTTTAGGTTAATAATACTGTTCCCATTAAGAGTTATAACGGGAGCTGTTGTATCTATTAATCCCTGAATATTTATTGTGTAATCTTCAACTTCACCATAAGTGAATGATTCACATGGGCCAGGAGATCCATTGTATTTCATTGACACTCGCATTCTTACTGATGGTTCAATGGCGTTTGATGGTACAACAAAGCTACTGCTAACAGAGGTAGCGCGCGTAGGTGACTGAATCAAAATCTCTTCGCCTGGGTCTGAAAAATCTCCATTATTGTTATAATCAATCCAAACACCATACCCCTCTCTGTAAGACCTTCCACTCCAAGTTGGAGTAATGGTTATTGTATACTGAGAATTTGTTTCTAGGGTAGTAGAAATACCTGTAAAATCTGAATATAATTGCGGTCCAGAAAGATTATCAATGGTATTTAATTGAACTCTACCAATGAACTCATCATTTGCATTACTACTTGTTGAATCACAATAATTTATTTGAAATAGTAAAGTTGTGAAATTGCTTGAACTTGAATATGAAGAACTATTGGCTCCACAATTAGCTCTTACTTGTACTTCATAGTCCGTTAAGTCTGTTAAGCCAGATAAGTTATAAGGAGCAGATGAAAGATTTAGCACATCAATCCAATCAGGATTTCCAATTTCTCGATATCTTAGATCATACTTATTACCTGAACTGGAATCCCATGTAATAAGAGCTGAACTAGATGTTAAATTTGAAGCTGTTAGGTTTGTAGGTACCACCGAAGAAGTAGGTATTAAAAAAACATCGTTTAATACTTTAGTTTGATAATCGGCAATTGATTGATTAGAAAGGGTAAATGATTGGTAGCAATCGGCTTCAAATAA
>NZ_BAABJW010000008.1:0-1076 GCF_039543505.1 Litoribaculum gwangyangense
ACTTGGCTTCCGAAGAATCCATCACCATCGCTATCCACGCCTAAGTACCACACGGTATTGGGGTTGATGGCACTATCGGTATCGTTACAGTCTGTATTATCAGAAACATATCCAGCAGGTTGAGATAAGGCTACTTGGCTTACAGAAGGATTTCCAAAATTATCATTATCTGAGTCTTGATACCATGTAGTTGCAGCATTTATGACAGTCAAGCCTATGTTATCAATGGCCATATCACTTCTATTTCCACTACCTCTTACACCAATAAAGCGCAATCTAAGATAATTATTTATGTAGGGACTTAAATTAATATTATTAATGTTTACCCAAGAATTTCCTTGGTCTCCTGATAATGTCCATAAATTATTCCAATTATTCCCGTCATCAATAGAGTATTGTAAAGTTAAGGTACCCATTTGATTGCCATACATGTGATAAGAAAAACTGAAGGTTGCACTAGAGGTATTATTTAAATTAAAACAGGGACTATTTAGTATAGCTTGATCGCCAGCTGTTCTTCCGCTAGCTTCTGTGTATAAATAAAAATTTCCACTGTTCGCAATAGAAGGTCCTGTATTAGGTGATGAAGTTGTAGAAGAGTTAATTGTCCAATTAAAATTGTCGCTTGTATCTTGAATCCAATCTCCAATGGTATTTTCAAAACTTTCACTGTAAGGGAAGGACGATATCAACATACCGGAACAAGGAGGAGGCGTTGTTGTCGTAAATAATGTAGAACCGCTATAAGAAGATGTGTTACTATTACAAGTACTCCTTACTTGCACTTCATATTGTGAACTATTATTTAAACCGGATAAGTTAACTGTAGCATTGGAGGTGCTTACCGTAGTCCATGTAGGAGAGCCTACCAATCGATATTGATAATCGTATGTGGCTCCAATAATTGCATCCCAACTAATTGTGGCTGAACTTGAGCCAATGTTTGAAGCAGTTAAATTAGATGGTGCTGAACCGGCTACAGGTACTAACATTACATCGTTTAATACTTTAGTTTGATAATCGGCAATTGATTGATTAGAAAGGGTAAATGATTGGTAGCAATCGGCTTCAAATAA
>NZ_BAABJW010000009.1:0-1123 GCF_039543505.1 Litoribaculum gwangyangense
CAACGGTTTTGTGTATGGCTCGTTGCGGAAAATCAGCTATGATTATCCGCCATGTCCGAAAGATAGCAAATTGCAATGAATTCCGATTAAGGAATTCAGCCGCAATGAGCTATACACGTTGTTGCCACACGTTTTTTACTTCCAATAACTTATTTTTCTCGTATCAACATAAATTGGAACGAATTCCTTTGAGTTATTAAAATGTTCTTTCATTGATACATTTTTTTTAATCCAATTCCCATTTTCATCAAATTCATAGTCAAATTTCAATTCACGATGTAATTTCGAGTCTTCATATTCTTTTGAGTTGATTATATTAAAAAGTATGTCAAACTCTGTAACATTATTTAAATGCTTTTTTAAATCCGCTGATATTGTATAAGAAGTTTGTTTAGAAATTCGTCCGTCTTTCCATTCCGTTTCGCTCAACATTTCAACCCATTCAGTTTTATGAGACGACTCAACTAAATTGTTATTGTTGTCATACTTGTTGCGAATAGTTATTGTTGATTTGTCATTTCCTTTTTCTTTTTCCGTCGCAAATACAAGTTTATTATTCTCATTAAAGATTTGTTCGCTGTTTATTTCAGTAGTATCATTTCCTTTAACAGAAATTCGTTTTACTTGATAATCGTTTTTCCCATAATAAAAAGTCGTTTTATGATCAATCGTATCATTTACGTAAACAGTTAATTCACTCGTGTTTTTGATAGAATCATATTCCGAAGTTTGAATTATGTTTGATTTGTTCGATTTGTTAATTGAAACACTTTTTATGAACTTTTGGTTTTTGTTATAATCAATAATATTAGTTTGTGTAAGTTCTCCAAAATTATCGAAGTATTTTACTTTTTTCAATTCTCCAAAATCTGTGTATTCTTCTATTTTTTTGAGGATAGCTTTATCTTCATTTTTGGTGTTCTGAAATGTTGTTTTTAAGTATTCAACTTTTTTAACCTTTCCGTATAGATTTTTTTCTTGTAATGCGTTTGTGTAATCTGAATAAAATGGTTCTAAATCAGCTCTCAATTCCGTTTTGTTTTGGCAGTTCAATAAAATAATTGACAGTAAAGTCAGAAAGTAAAATTTTCTCAATGTTCTTATTTTCAAATGTGTGGCAACG
>NZ_BAABJW010000010.1:0-1239 GCF_039543505.1 Litoribaculum gwangyangense
CAACGGTCTCGGCTATGAACAGTTGGGGATTTTCGCCTTAGCTTTTCAGTTTAGCACTGACTCTAGTTTTATGTTTATAGTTTCGTTTAATCAATTTCACCCCAATTGTTTATAGCCATTGTTGCCAGTAGTATTTTATTCCATTCTTCTAAATTCAGTCGCTCCTTGTAAAGCTCCAATTGATTCAAATACTTCGTCTTGGTCTTGCTTTTTATTCCAACCCATTTTTGCTAGTTCTGCTCTTACTTGGTCTTCTGTTTTTTCTTTTACGAAATGGTAATATGCAAAGTCAACAACTTCCATTGGAACTCTATCTATTGAATAAGATATTAGTCCCGAAGAAAGTCTTAAAGCTCCAATAAAATAGGTAATTACTAGTTGTAAAGCCCAACTTATTAATAAACCTATCCAGCCTGTATTCAATGACTTTATTGTTAATCCTGCATCGAATCTTGCTTGCATAAACTCCAAAAAACTAAATGGTCTAAAGTTGTTTTCATTTAGGATTATTTGATATTGAAAATATTGGTTTGATATATATGTTATTAAAATCATTCCGATTAGCAAATAATGTAAATGGTCATAAAAAGTGTAATTACTAACTTTTATAAGCTGTTTTAACGCAAATCCCATAACAATAGCTACTCCAACTTCAAATAAACCAATTATATAAATTCCTTTTACTGAAAGAAAGGCGACAACGAATCCAAGAATGAGTACTGTTATTATTCCACCAACAATAGGAATCCACAATTTAGGTTCTTTTTGCTTTTTTGGTTGTGGTAAATTTTCAGGAATCTGATAATCATCCCAATTATTTGCTTTTTCAACTTCACTTTCTAATTCTGCTAAAGCTTGTTTATCAAATTCTTTTTCTGTTTGTTGAAATGCGTATTTAAAAAGTCGAACTCGCTTTGAATTACGTCCATTATCCCACATTTCATTTCCAAGTGATACGCTCTTTACTTTGACTTTCCCAAAATTGTATGTCACAGAGATTTTTTCTGTCCATCTATTCCAGTCTCCTTTTCTTTTGGCTTCTGCCGAGACTTCGTCTTGAAACACTAAATCCCATTCTAACTTTTCAAAAGTCTTTATAACGATTGGCACAAAAACAGTTTTACTTAAATCAGTCCTAAATTCTTCCTCAAATTTTGGCGTCCAATTGAAGCTATGCTTTTTCTTAATTGTCGATTCGTATTTCTTTAGATCTTCGGTCATTGTATATTACTGGCAACG
>NZ_BAABJW010000011.1:0-1478 GCF_039543505.1 Litoribaculum gwangyangense
ACATCGTTTAATACTTTAGTTTGATAATCGGCAATTGATTGATTAGAAAGGGTAAATGATTGGTAGCAATCGGCTTCAAATAAGATATCATAAGTTCCAGCTTTAACGGGTCTATAGTAATCACCGCCGTTTGGATCAGAGAATGTATGAGAACCAAATGCGTCATGTCCAACAAGAGTTACTGTAGCCTGAATAGGGTTATTGGTGTTGGCGTCCTTTACGATCCCTCTAAACCCATATGTACCTTGTGTTAGGTAATCCAATAAGGCATTTTTATTATAAAGCCAATAATTAACCAATTGGCTTTCAGGAAGTATTTTTGTATCAGAAAGTTCAACAGTAACCTCTTTACATTGCTGGTAAACATTCATGTAATCTTGACGTCCACCAAAGACACGATACCATTCCGCGCCATGAGTAACACCAGGGCTAGGATATACATTGCTATCATCATCGACAGTCATATAAGTGGTATCTCCAAAGGGGTCGCTATCATTTTGTGCATTAGTTGCATATTCAACACCTGTAAATTCAAACCAATCACCATCAGGATGTGTGTACTGGCTTACATAGGCATTATCAAAGGGATAATTGAACAATTCTGTACCTCCATGGAAGTTAGCTGAAATGACAAAGTGTTGGGCATCGGCCAGTGCCATAAACGCCAATGTTTCAGTTTGATAAGCATTACCGTCATAATGAGGACCGGCAACGTTATCAGGATAGTTTCTATTTAAATCGATGTTAAAGAAATTACCTCTTCTGGCCCCCGCAACAGAAGTGTTGCTGGCACTACCATAATAAGTACCATCAGGGTTGGCACTTGGGTTAATCCAAATTTCGGTATTCTCTACTAAATTTTTAACTCTAGCATGGTCAGGATGTCCAGTATCCCCATACACTGTTAAAATATAGTCAATAAGACTGAGCATCATAGGGTATCCCGCAATTTCATCACCATGCATGGAGGATGTGTACATGAGTTTAGGCTCTAGTTCATCTACGGCCACATTATCGGAGATTTTGACAAAGAGCAATTCTTTACCGTCATTTTCGGCAGTATTGCCAATGCTTATTTTTTGAACAAGGTTAGGGTAATCATTTTCAAAATCTTGCATTTGTTGCGCATACTGTGCATACGTGGGATAGTTGGCAACAGGAAATGTAAGGGTGTTGGCCAAGGCTTTAGAGGTCCTAGATTCAGATGACTTGGTTTTTTTATTGTCGTAAATAACGTTAGGGTCCACCTCATTTTCACTAATAGGGACCTGAAAGGGAATATTTTTGGATTGAAAGGCTCTAAACTGATTTTCGTTGGCCCAAGCGGTTACAGTCTTGGATTTATCATTATAATTAACAATGGATAAATTTTTTGTTAAAGCATCTAACTCAGAACGGTCTTTAACTTTAAAAGTAAATGTTAGTTCCTTTTTTAAAGCTAAATACTTCTCAGCTTTTTCCTCATTTGGATTTTGGGA
>NZ_BAABJW010000012.1:0-1492 GCF_039543505.1 Litoribaculum gwangyangense
AAACTATAAACATAAAACTAGAGTCAGTGCTAAACTGAAAAGCTAAGGCGAAAATCCCCAACTGTTCATAGCCGAGACCGTTGGCAAACATTAGATGAAACGAAGTACTAAAATAATATTTTTCATTTTGGAATTAGTTTCTGGGGTTGGAATTGGAATACTCGGAACAAAATTAATTATTCCGAATAAGCCGACTCTGGATTTGAATTTATCTATTATAACCGCATTTCTGACAGTAATGCTCTTTGCGTTAATCGGAATTGGAATACCTGGATTTATTCACAGCCGATTGATTGATAGAAATAAATTATTCGGACTTGGGATTGGAAAAGCAACACTCGGACTTGGAATCGGACTTGTGCTTGCTGGAATTTTAAGTACACTAACTTATGGATTTTTACCTTACGCCTTTTCTTCTTTTATCATTCCAGTTTTAGTTCCAATACTATTTGGAGTAATCGGATTTAATAAAGGAATAAAAACGTTTGCCAACACCGTATAAAAATAATTGCTATTTTAGGCTTGCATTAAGGTCGTTGCAATTTTGCATACTTCTGATTTTCCTTCGGAAAATCCTCGCATACAAAACCGCAACTATTCTTATACATAAACGTTGGCTACAATTTCAAAAAATGACAGAATACTTCACAAAAGCCGAAACCAAAAAAATGCTAAAAAAAGCCGTCGAAGGCTACAGTAAATTTTTAGGCTTATCGGAAATTGGCCTGAAAAGTATTGCTGGTTTTGGATGGTATATTGATGGTCGAATAACAATGGGATATACGACCCATCTAATGGAAAAAGCAGTAGATGGTGACAGTGAATTTTTGGATAATTTTTTTGTTAAATATTATCGAGAGAATATCGACAGTTTGAGTGAAATTTTAAAAAATAGACAAGACACTCGACAGAAAATTATAATTGAAGCGTTGGATTGCCATAAAGAAAAAAAGTATTATGCATCCACTATCTTATTCTTGTCACAGGCAGATGGAATATGCAATGGACAACTATTTAGGACAAGAAAGGATAAAGAATCATTAAAAAAATTTCTATCGAAATCAGAGAACGGAAACTTTATAAATATTCTGTTAGGAATGATTACGGACGAAAGTGCAATTGATGTTGGATATTCAAAAAAAGAACAGTTTGACAGCAATCTGAATAGACATGCTGTAGTCCATGGTTTAGACGTGAATTTTGGTACAGAAAAGAATAGTTTAAAAGCTTTCTCACTTCTATGCTTTGTTTCAGACTTTGTGAATAGATATAAAAAACTGTAGCCAACAACGGCTATAGTTCATTACGGCTGAAATTCCTAATCGGAATTTCAAGCCTTTTTGCTAAATTTATGGTTACGGCGGAATGATACTCGCGCACCATTCCGTAACGAAACCATAGCCAAAACCGTTACCACACATTTGAGAAACACGATGGAGAAAAAAATAGTCGGAATAATAAATAAACATACTGAATCCCAAAAGCGGATTTG
>NZ_BAABJW010000013.1:0-1952 GCF_039543505.1 Litoribaculum gwangyangense
TTTGGCAGTTCAATAAAATAATTGACAGTAAAGTCAGAAAGTAAAATTTTCTCAATGTTCTTATTTTCAAATGTGTGGCAACGGTCTCGGCTATGAGTAGTTGCGTGGTTTAGCGATTAACTTTGCAAGTACACAACAAACTGAAAATCCGCGAGGATTTTCAGAAGTAGGCGAGAACAAGCAATTACTTATAGCCATTGTTGGCAAATCGTTTTTTATTTATGGTATTAATATCAGTCGTTGTTTTAATTTCTCGTTTCCTAAAACCCAAACAATTAAATATCCACCAGCACCATCACTATTCCATTGATGGACAATATAATCATTCTTGTTTTTATTGATTTCAAATACATTGTCGCATTCAAAAATATCCTCGTAAAGAATACTCGGAATCTCAATAGATTTTCCATTTATTGAGGTTTCAATTCCAACAACTTCTGTTTTAGGAATATTTCCGTCAGTTCCGTAAATTCTCCGTCCGTTAATTTTAGTCAGCCACTTTCCGTCAAAATCAGATATCTTATTTTCCAGACTAAATTCCTTTAACTTATACTCAAATGAAAATTCAGTTCCGTTGTATTTAGTCAAATCCTCAATTGGGCATAAACGACTTTTATGAATGTAACCCATAAAAGTATCGTCTTCTCCACATTCCAATTGGAATTTGTTTTTTGAAATATATACGGTTATCCAATCAGATTCTGTTTTGTTTTCTTGATAACTAAATACTTCGGAATCTTTGAGTTTATAAATGACTTCAGAATTAATTTTAGGAAGTTTCCGAACGTTTGTAAATCCATCAACATCTTTTATAACTGCAATTTGTCCGTAATTCAGATTACAGAAAAATAGGATTGAAACGATTATTAAAAAGTTCTTCATTCTCTTGTTATGCAGTTTTTCTTAAATGTTTGCCAACGGTTTTGTGTATGATTAGTGGCGTGTTTAAGCAACTAATTTAGCAAATACAAACCGAATAGAAAATCCGCGAGGATTTTCGTAAGCAAGCTCGAACTAGCCATTAATTATACACGGTGTTACCTGCTGGCTTTTCTCAATTCAGTTTCTTAAGCTCATTGTCAATTTGCAAATGTATTTGTTTTAATGGTTGGATATATTTGTCCGTATCTTCTTCAATTGCCTTTCTGAATAATTCAAACGCTTGTATTCTAAGTTCTGAATATTTTAGTAAAATTTCGTTTTGTTTAATTAACTCAGTAGGTAAATCTTCGAATCTATTTGTTTTATTAATTATCTCAATATTTTCTTTCCATTTAGGAATCGTTTTTTCGTCTAATTCTTTAAGTAAAGAATGTTTAGTTCCAGTATTTAAATTATTGTAAAAGACTAAAGTCTCAGTTTCGTTTTTTGAAAATTCAGTAAATTCTTTTTCGTACTTTTCATATACTTCGCTGTCTGTCGAGAGATAAGTATAACCAAATATTCCAATTCCAACTATTAATAGTGAAATCAGTCCAATTCCAGCAGCTTTCCATCCTGAAAAGAATGAATTTCCGTGTTTTTCATGAGCTTTTAGTGGGACACCTTGAGTCCACTCTACAATTCCCCAAATGATACCTGTATAAATAAGAGGAATTAATTGTCTTGGAATTTGGTCAACAATCTTTTCGGGGAGCATAAATATTCCACCAAATAGTATAATTGTAGTTATAATTCCTATTATTAAAGATTTTCTTCCTTCATCAGGTTTGTTTAGCGCTTTAAAATTTTCGCTTATTAAATAGCCAGCAGCTAATGGCCCTCCCAAAAATGTTGCTCCGCTGATTGCCTTAGACGAATAAAGTTTGATGTCTTTTGTAGTATTTTCTATTTGATTATTTGTTTCGGTCATTTTTTTAGCTTGCAGGTAACGTGTTTGTGTATGATTAGTGGCGTGGTTAAGCACCTAATTTAGCAAATAAAAACCGAATAGAAAATCCGCGAGGATTTTC
>NZ_BAABJW010000014.1:0-2748 GCF_039543505.1 Litoribaculum gwangyangense
GAATTCATTGCAATTTGCTATCTTTCGGACATGGCGGATAATCATAGCTGATTTTCCGCAACGAGCCATACACAAAACCGTTGTGTACCATTTGAGAAAAACCACGAAATTGAATGAAAATCGGAGAAAATAATAAACTGAAACCTTATCATTGGATAATTCCGATTTTGACGATTCCTATTTTTTTGCTCTTTTCTGCAAATTATTTTTGGATGTTTTTTGCAACAATGTCGGACAGAAGCGGACTTTGGGGCAGTATGTATTCGTATTATGATTTGACCAAAACAGAGTACGGATTTTACAACCTTATTCTAACTCTGATTTTGTGCGGACTTATACTCTCGCAACTGACTTTTCTGATTAAAAAAAACACTTACCGACTTAATAAGACCTTTTTAATTATGGGAATTTTAATCGGACTTATAATTTTGAGCGAAGTATATATGAAAACAAGATTTGTTGGAAAAGGATAACGGAAAAAATAAAAACGGTACACAACACCGTGTATAAAAAATTGCTATTTTTAGCTTAACCAATGTGAGTTGCTTTGCTTGCTAGCATCTGATTTTCCTTCGGAAAATCCTCGCACACAAGCACGCAACTTTCCATACACATAAACGTTGTAAGTAATTTGAGAAAAACGCTAACCATACTATTAATTCTGTCATTCGGACTTTTTTCTTGCAAGTCTGAAAAGAAATACTCGGACTATAACGAAACGGATTTTTATGAGGTTCAAGGAATTATAAATTATGCAAATCCGACAAGTGACCCTTTCGACAGTACAATCGAAAAAAATGTGAGTTTCACCTATTTTTTAGACCGACCAAATCCAAAAACGGGAATTGAGAATAACTTGGAAATGTTTGAAGCTCAAAATGGATATCCATTAATAGTTCTTGTGCATAAAGATGATGAAAACATAAGTTTTTATGGACGAGTTGGTATTCTTGAAAATTTGAACGAAAAGGAAAAAGAATTTCTATCTAAACACATCGAAAAAGAAATGGCTAAGATTAAGAAAAAGACGCCTGAATATATTTATAATGCACTAATAAAAGACACTATTAAAGAAAATAAAACTGACAAAAAATAAAAAACTACTTACAACACCGTATAAAAATAATGCTTAGTTTAGTGCTTAATCAAAGGTTAGTGCTGTTTTGCTAGCTTCTGATTTTCCTTCGGAAAATCCTCGCACACAAAACCGCACTATTCTTATACAATCACGTTGTAGCACATTTGAGAAATGCGTCAGGTAAAAGAAATAATATCGGAAATAGAATCATATGAAAGTGATGACGGAAATTGGTTGCGATTAGACGAATTAGTAACTGAATTATGGGAAAGCGGAAATCCCGAAATCGGAATTGATACTCTTTTCGGAGTCTTTGAAAAAAATCCGACTGATGATGGAGCAGGAGTTTTTTGGACAATATTACACGGACTTGAATCACTGGAATATGAACAGAAATTGTATGACTCTTTGATGGAAAGACCATCTCATATGACAATTACAATGTTGAAACGGATTGAAAATACGGATTCCGACACTATTGCTGGAAAATCTATTTCGGAATTGAAAAGTTTTATAAAGAACAATCCGAAGATTGAATCAGAATTACTAGATGAAATATAAAAACGTGCTACAACAATATATAACCGCAATTACGGCGGATTCGACTACGTCCGAATCCACTCGAAATTGCTAAAGTCAGTGCCAAACCGAAAATTACCGCATATTAACCCGTAACTGCGGTTATACTAAACGTTATGGGCAAGCTAAAATGACGATACCGAAATACTACATATTGACCTTTTTGACTTTCTGCTCTTTGACATTATTGGCACAGAATGGACCAGCAATTATTAATGACTCAGACGGATTTACAAATGTTCGCAGTGGACCAGGGACTGACTTTGACGTGATTGACACCTTGTTTAACGAAGACTTCTTCTACTTCAAATTTGACAACAACTCAGATTGGGCAAAAGTGACGGCTTGGAAAGGAAGACAAATCGAAGGCTTTATCCATAAAAGCAGAATTCAAGAAGTAAAGAACCTTGACAAAAATTCACTTAAAGAAATGATAATCTATGTGCTCGACAGACAAAGAGTACTGGCTGACAACTTTAGAACTGCTTGGAAAGCAAAGGACAGTCTTGCTTACCGAACAACCGTAAGAGAATTAGAAAACTACAGCGACACCAAATACGACCCAATTCTTCAAGTTATACCGAAGTATTTCTGTTCTACCAACGACATTGAAATAATTGACAAGTTCTTTGCGACAATGTGGGCAGACCAAGGATCTGCCAATGAAATGCCTTCATTTTCAATTGGCGACTGCTTTATTTGTAATCCAGACTTGGTAATGAAGCGACTTGAAAAAATAACGGACAATGAGCAGAAAATATTAATCCTTAACCATATAGAATGGGGACTACTGAATCATTTTGACGTTGATGAAGATGGAAGTTCGAACAACAAAGAATTTAACGCACTAATTGAACGAGTTAATAAAGAAAGAAAAAAAGCCAGCCCATAACAACGCATATAGCTTATGGCGGGTGAACGGCTGCCAGCAAGGTTTTCGCTCCGTAGCCAGCTTCGGTTTCGGTGGACAGGAAAGTGCTTCGAAACCGCCACAAGCCATATGCAAACCGTTAGCAACAAGCTGAAAAAACGCCAATGAAATTTTTCAATCTTTTCGGAAAGCCCAAAGGACAGAGCTCAAATACTGAATC
>NZ_BAABJW010000015.1:0-5585 GCF_039543505.1 Litoribaculum gwangyangense
AAGGATTTTAACACAAACAAAAAGGCCCCTCATATTTCTATGAAGGGCCTCCAAAAAAGGCAACGACCTACTCTCCCACTAATGCAGTACCATCGGCGCTAACGGGCTTAACTTCTCTGTTCGGAATGGTAAGAGGTGAGCCCCGTCGCTATAACCACCTTAAATTTTAAGTTAACAGTTAATAAGTAAAAGACAACAGTTTGAACTATTCACTTTTAACTTTTAACTTTTAACTGGCAGTGTGGACTGCCAAATATCTTAACATATTGAAACAAGAAACATGGTTGCGTAATAATTAGATGTTGCACTCTTATAAAAAAACAGGCGTACAATAAGCCTATGGGCTATTAGTACCACTCGGCTGCGTACGTTACCGCACTTACACCTGTGGCCTATCAACGTGGTCATCTCCCACGGCCCTTTAAAGAAATCTCATCTTGTGGTGGGTTTCGCGCTTATATGCTTTCAGCGCTTATCCCTTCCGAACGTAGCTACCCAGCAGTGCTCCTGGCGGAACAACTGGTACACCAGAGGTTCGTCCAACTCGGTCCTCTCGTACTAGAGTCAGATCCACTCAAATTTCTAACGCCCACTGTAGATAGAGACCGAACTGTCTCACGACGTTCTGAACCCAGCTCGCGTGCCACTTTAATGGGCGAACAGCCCAACCCTTGGGACCTTCTCCAGCCCCAGGATGTGACGAGCCGACATCGAGGTGCCAAACCCCCCCGTCGATATGAGCTCTTGGGGGAGATCAGCCTGTTATCCCCGGCGTACCTTTTATCCTTTGAGCGATGGCCCTTCCATGCGGAACCACCGGATCACTATGCTCTTGTTTCCAACCTGATCGACTTGTAGGTCTCTCAGTCAAGCTCCCTTATGCCATTGCACTCTACGCACGGTTACCAAGCGTGCTGAGGGAACCTTTAGAAGCCTCCGTTACTCTTTTGGAGGCGACCACCCCAGTCAAACTACCCACCAAGCACTGTCCCCTCATTGAGGGTTAGACTCTAGACAAGCAAAGGGTGGTATTTCAACAATGACTCCACAACACCTGGCGATGCCGCTTCAAAGTCTCCCACCTATCCTACACATTACTTGTCCAAAACCAATACTAAGCTATAGTAAAGGTGCACGGGGTCTTTTCGTCCCACAGCGGGTAATCGGCATCTTCACCGATACTACAATTTCACCGAGCTCATGGCTGAGACAGTGTCCAGATCGTTGCACCATTCGTGCAGGTCGGAACTTACCCGACAAGGAATTTCGCTACCTTAGGACCGTTATAGTTACGGCCGCCGTTTACTGGGGCTTCATTTAAGACCTTCGCTTACGCTAAGCCCTCCACTTAACCTTCCAGCACCGGGCAGGTGTCAGGCCATATACATCATCTTTCGATTTGGCATAGCCCTGTGTTTTTGATAAACAGTCGCCTGGACCTTTTCACTGCGGCCCCACCGAAGTGGGGCGACCCTTCTCCCGAAGTTACGGGTCTATTTTGCCTAATTCCTTAGCCATGAATCTCTCGAGCTCCTTAGAATTCTCATCCCAACTACCTGTGTCGGTTTAGGGTACGGGCCGCTTCTCTCGCTTTTCTTGGAAGTCGCTTCTCTGGATTATCACCTTGGCCGAAGCCTCAGTGTACTATCGCCGTGTTGCCACTGGCTTCAACGTGCTATTCCGTCAGCACGCACCAAATATACGCCTCCGTCACTTTTATTGAGAGCGGGTACAGGAATATTAACCTGTTGTCCATCCACTACCCCTTTCGGGTTCGCGTTAGGTCCCGACTAACCCTCAGCTGATTAGCATAGCTGAGGAAACCTTAGTCTTTCGGAGTGCGGGTTTCTCGCCCGCATTATCGTTACTTATGCCTACATTTTCTTTTGTAGCTTCTCCAGCATGACTCACATCACACCTTCGACGACACTACAATGCTCCCCTACCACTTTTTCAAGTCCATAGCTTCGGTAGTATGTTTATGCCCGATTATTATCCATGCCGAACCGCTCGACTAGTGAGCTGTTACGCACTCTTTAAATGAATGGCTGCTTCCAAGCCAACATCCTAGCTGTCAAAGCAGTTCAACCGCGTTATTTCAACTTAACATACATTTGGGGACCTTAGCTGATGGTCTGGGTTCTTTCCCTTTCGGACATGGACCTTAGCACCCATGCCCTCACTGCTGGTAAACATTTTATAGCATTCGGAGTTTGTCAGGAATTGGTAGGCGGTGAAGCCCCCGCATCCAATCAGTAGCTCTACCTCTATAAAACTATTAACCAACGCTGCACCTAAATGCATTTCGGGGAGTACGAGCTATTTCCGAGTTTGATTGGCCTTTCACCCCTACCCACAGGTCATCCGAAGACTTTTCAACGTCAACCGGTTCGGTCCTCCACTGTATGTTACTACAGCTTCAACCTGCCCATGGGTAGATCACACGGTTTCGCGTCTACCACTACTAACTAAAGCGCCCTATTCAGACTCGCTTTCGCTACGGATCCGTGACTTAATCACTTAACCTTGCTAGCAACGGTAACTCGTAGGCTCATTATGCAAAAGGCACGCCGTCACCCCAAAGGGCTCCGACCGCTTGTAAGCGTATGGTTTCAGGTTCTATTTCACTCCCTTATTCAGGGTTCTTTTCACCTTTCCCTCACGGTACTAGTTCACTATCGGTCTCTCAGGAGTATTTAGCCTTATCGGATGGTCCCGACTGTTTCATACAGGGTTTCACGTGCCCCGCACTACTCAGGATACCACTATAATTAACGCTCTTTACTTATACCGGGCTATCACCGTCTTTGGCCCCTCTTTCCAAAGGGTTCTAATTCATTGCGCAACTAATGTCGTGGTCCTACAACCCCAAAATTGCCGTAACAACTCTGGTTTGGGCTAATCCGCGTTCGCTCGCCACTACTAACGGAATCACTTTTGTTTTCTTCTCCTCTGGGTACTTAGATGTTTCAGTTCTCCAGGTTCGCCTCCTTGCGGATACTATATCTTCAATATAGTGGGTTGCCCCATTCGGATATCTGCGGATCAATTCATGTGTGCTGATCCCCGCAGCTTTTCGCAGCTTATCACGTCCTTCTTCGCCTCTGAGAGCCTAGGCATTCCCCATACGCCCTTATTTAGCTTATTGTACTTTTTGCTTTTTTAATGAGTTTACTATAATTATTAAAACGATTTAATAACTATAATATGATTAATTAGATATCGCTCGCGTGATTCTAATTAATCCTAATTATTACTTAAATAGATTAGATGAATCTAATCGTATTTTCATGTATCTTTTTTCAATATGTCAATGAACGTGTGGCGAATCGACACTGATAAATTACTATCAGTAGACGACCTTATGCCGTAGTGGAGAATATCGGAGTCGAACCGATGACCTCCTGCGTGCAAGGCAGGCGCTCTAGCCAGCTGAGCTAATCCCCCGTTTCTTTAGTGATCAGTTAACAGTTATCAGTTAACAGTACTTATAACGGCTACTCAACCTCTAAAATTTCCTTTCAATATCTTATGAACGTTTTCAATCGCCAATGGCCTATTGAACCTTCCGTAGTCTCAGGCAGACTCGAACTGCCGACCTCTACATTATCAGTGTAGCGCTCTAACCAGCTGAGCTATGAGACTGTTTTAGTAGACTCAAGACTTATGGATTCAAGATCAAAGACTAAAAAGTCTTATGCCTCGCTTCTTGTCTCTTGTATCTATCTTATTTTTAAATTAACAGCAATGAGAATAAACTATCTTTTTCTTAGTTTTTTGTTTCTTTTTAGTCGTCTTTCTCTAGAAAGGAGGTGTTCCAGCCGCACCTTCCGGTACGGCTACCTTGTTACGACTTAGCCCTAGTTACCGACTTTACCCTAGGCCGCTCCTTGCGGTGACGGACTTCAGGCACTTCCAGCTTCCATGGCTTGACGGGCGGTGTGTACAAGGCCCGGGAACGTATTCACCGCATCATGGCTGATATGCGATTACTAGCGATTCCAGCTTCACGGAGTCGAGTTGCAGACTCCGATCCGAACTGTGATAGGGTTTATAGATTCGCTCCTGGTCACCCAGTGGCTGCTCTCTGTCCCTACCATTGTAGCACGTGTGTAGCCCAGGACGTAAGGGCCGTGATGATTTGACGTCATCCCCACCTTCCTCACAGTTTGCACTGGCAGTCTTGCTAGAGTTCCCGACATGACTCGCTGGCAACTAACAACAGGGGTTGCGCTCGTTATAGGACTTAACCTGACACCTCACGGCACGAGCTGACGACAACCATGCAGCACCTTGTAGATAGTCCGAAGAAATAAGTGTCTCCACCTAATGCAATCTACATTTAAGCCCTGGTAAGGTTCCTCGCGTATCATCGAATTAAACCACATGCTCCACCGCTTGTGCGGGCCCCCGTCAATTCCTTTGAGTTTCATTCTTGCGAACGTACTCCCCAGGTGGGATACTTATCACTTTCGCTTAGCCACTCAGATAAATCCGAACAGCTAGTATCCATCGTTTACGGCGTGGACTACCGGGGTATCTAATCCCGTTCGCTACCCACGCTTTCGTCCATCAGTGTCAATACATTATTAGTAATCTGCCTTCGCAATTGGTATTCTATGTAATATCTATGCATTTCACCGCTACACTACATATTCTAACTACTTCATAATGATTCAAGATAACCAGTATCAAAGGCAATTCTACAGTTGAGCTGCAGACTTTCACCCCTGACTTAATTATCCACCTACGGACCCTTTAAACCCAATGATTCCGGATAACGCTTGGATCCTCCGTATTACCGCGGCTGCTGGCACGGAGTTAGCCGATCCTTATTCTTACAGTACCGTCAAGCTCCCTCACGAGGGAGTGTTTCTTCCTGTATAAAAGCAGTTTACAACCCATAGGGCAGTCTTCCTGCACGCGGCATGGCTGGATCAGAGTTGCCTCCATTGTCCAATATTCCTCACTGCTGCCTCCCGTAGGAGTCTGGTCCGTGTCTCAGTACCAGTGTGGGGGATCCCCCTCTCAGGGCCCCTACCTATCGTTGCCTTGGTGTGCCGTTACCACACCAACTAGCTAATAGGACGCATACTCATCTTCTGCCGTAACCTTTAATCACAAATACCATGCGGTAATGGGATACTATATTGTATTAATCCAAATTTCTCTGGGCTATCCAATAGCAAAAGGTAGATTGTATACGCGTTACGCACCCGTGCGCCGGTCGTCAGCGGAGCAAGCTCCCTGTTACCCCTCGACTTGCATGTGTTAGGCCTGCCGCTAGCGTTCATCCTGAGCCAGGATCAAACTCTTCATCGTTAATTTTTGTGTGTCGCTCTTAATTGAATTAAGGCAACATCTTTAACAACTAATTAGAATCTCTAGTACTCAAAATGGTCTATTCTCTTTGTCGGAAATTATCGTTTCCAATAACTTCCTTACGCTGTCAATTCAATATGTCTATGAACTTTTTTTATCTTTTCTTAACTCGTTTCCTTGTTAAGCGGGTGCAAATATAAAACCCTTTTTTTTCTTCCACAATACTTTTTTGATCTTTTTTTGAAAAATATTTTTTAAAAAAA
>NZ_BAABJW010000016.1:0-10140 GCF_039543505.1 Litoribaculum gwangyangense
CGGTCTTTAACTTTAAAAGTAAATGTTAGTTCCTTTTTTAAAGCTAAATACTTCTCAGCTTTTTCCTCATTTGGATTTTGGGAAAAGCCAAGCGAGGTTGATAATAAAATAACTAGGAGGAGCAATAATTTTTTCATACTGGTAAATTGTTTGGTTAGTTGAATTTTTTTCAAATTAAAAATTTTAATTGAAAGAAAAAGGAAAAAATGAAAACTTTATTCATTAGTTTTTAACTTACGGTTTTCCCACATTAAAAATGAAGAAATCACCGACATTTTTATTTATAATTACCTTATAATGAATTTTTTAGAAACATTGCCAAACTCAGTTTCTATTGTCAGTATATAGTTTCCAAGTTTGATTTGGGAGGCGTTATATTCTAAATAAGTTTCATAAGTGTTTTTATTGAATTTGAAAAGGGACTGTCCAAGAATATTAAATATTTCAACAGATTTAATTAGTTTTGAAGCCGGATTGTTAATAACTATTTTGTTTTTTTCATTTGAAAAATAAGCCTCAATCAACTTTGTTTCGACTACATCGGTGTTTAATGTTTGAGATTTGTAGAACGTAATCTCAAATCGATTTAAATATTCGCCAGCTACTAAATAGGTTTCATACTTTCCTTGTTTTAAATCATGGTATAAATTTAATTCTTTATCGTGCAAAAAAATATTTAAAGCCTCTGGTGTGTTTTCCACCTTATCAACATAAATGCTGTTAAACCCATCTGTTTTGGTGTGAATACCTAAAGGCATAACGGTTTCTTCATTAATGCTATTGATACCTTGAATAGTGAATTTCTCATTATTGATTAACCAATACAAATCATCACTTTGTGTATCGATGTATTTGGAGTCGTATCCCCAATCGTATCCTGGAGATGCAAGTTCATCTTCTGTAACTAGTAACTGTCTGTGTAAATTATTTACAGAATTAAAACCAATTCTTAATTTCATTCGAGTATCCTGAATAGTACTCTCGTCAATTTTAAAAACACGTTGGCTGTTTTTAAATTTAATAAAACCATCAGTTTCTGCCGTTGTGAAAAAACCTTGACCAGGAGGTATATATAAATTTGGAATGTCATCAGGGTTTCCTCCTGTTGAAAAAGTATCTTCATTAGTAATTCTTGATGCTGCAGGTACTCCTCCCGAGAGAGAGAATGTGGCATAACCACCTTGATAATCATTGGCTATATGTGAACCACCGCCCCAGTGTTTCCAAAAATAAAGTGTACCATTTGAGGCTCCTTCACTAGAAAGGCTCGATTTATTATCTTGAATGAATTTAATACCATCAATGGCCGATGGGTATGGGTTACCTACCAAATAATCATTTCCAGCATATACCTTTATATTAATGTCTCCATTATTTGGTTTACCTTCAAGGGTATAATTTTGAAATTCATCAATTGTACCAGTGCCTGGGCCTTTCATCGTAAATCCTTCGCCAGCTGAAATTTCACCAGTACTTCGAATATGTTGCCAAGTAGAATAATTATCACTTAATTTATTTCCAAACTTCCATATCCAATAATCTGAAATGGATACGGGATTTATAGCACCATTATAACCCGAGGTTAAGAATTGTATATTGGTAAACACATCCTTTACGATGTAGTTATTATTGATGGTTGAATTATTTTGTTTTCCAACTGGAGATGACCAATAATTATATGTGAATTTATCGGCTGTTCCTTTTAACTCCTTTATTAAAGTTCCAGAGCTTTTTACATCGAGGATGCTATTTTCTGCTTGAATTAATTGAGACTCCCCCTCTAAATTTAATGTTCCATCAAGTTTTAAGTACCAAGAATTATACAATTCAGAGTTTTGTTTTATTTGCAACGTGGCACCATCATCAATTATGAGGCCTAAGGTGTTAATATCTTTATCGATTTGTAGATTTCCCTTAACTTGAATTATTGAATGATTTGATAAGACATCGTTTAAATCCCATTCATCGCCATGTAGCCAATTGTTTTCATTATCCCAATTCCCGTTACAGCTTGGGGTTGTAACATAAGGTAGGGGAGCCGTATAATCTTGGTAAGTAAACTTCATGTTATTAAGTTTACCATCTATTTTACTTGTAGACGCATCTGGAGTGAATCCTGTATTTAAAATATCCATTTTATAGTAAAGAATTAAATCACTCCAATTTAATCCTTCTAAATCCATTGGTATGATTAAACCCCTAATCTTACCATTATTATTCTCAATTTCTTGATTAATTTGTTGTTTTAATTGATTGATATTTAAAGCTTTATTGTATACTCTGCACTCGTTAATTGCCCCTTTAAAATAATTATTATCAAACTCTGTATTACGACCAATTTCAAAATCATGGTTTGAATTCCACAATGGGGAGTCATTTAAAAATGTTCCTATTAAAGAGTTATCTACATAGTTCCAAATGATATTTCCATTTAAAAATAGTGTTACCCTGCCTGTGATGCCATCAAATTTTAAGGCTGTATGATACCAAATGTTCTCTGTTAAAATGGCATTGGTTAAATCTGGTGAGTATATATCTGTGCCATTACTGGTTTTTATGAAGGCTTTTAATGTTTTGTTTTGATCTAGATATAATCTAAAGTTTCGTTGTCCCATAATTTCGCTACCATTGGAGGTATTATCCAATTTTACCCAAGACATCATGGTTGCTTCATCCATACCTCCTAAAAAAGCACTTCTATTAATATAATCATCAAAACCATCAAAATCTAATGTTTGAGGGGTACAAAAGCTAAAATCTCCTATTCCAGTTGCATGTAGTTGCATATGGTCACAGGTGTCACAATCTTCCCATAAAAACGAAACACTAGTAATATAGTTAGGGTCTTTAAAATTAACTCCTATAATTGAGCTTTCTCCTGAAGTTATATTGGAAATAGCATTAACAATCCCTGAACTGGTATCTGAAATATAGGAAGCTGTTGCTGAATTAGTAAATTCTGGATAAATAGTATTTCCTTCTAAGTCTTTGCCTGAAAAAGTAAATTTATCGCCATTAGTTTCCCATTTATTTATGTGGTGAATATCAAAAGAAAAGGCATATACAGGTTGGCTAAATGTAATAGTACAAGTGATTCCTTCACCTGTAAAACCTCTAGAAAGTAAATCAATTCCCTTGTATAAATAGCTAGATTGTGTGCCTACTTTTGGTGTGTTTCCTGCCCAAAAACCTAACGTACTTGTTTCTCCTGAGAACGTTATAGTCATATCTATTCCAGAACCATCTACATTAGTAAACGTGTTAGATAAACTTCCAGGATACCAATAATTATTATTGTCCGTAGTACTCGTGCTCCAATTTAAGCTATAATTATTACCGCAACTAGGAATTGTATGAAGTTGAGCATAAGACTCTAAATTACACTGGCAAAGCCATATCAGTGTAATTATATTAAAAATAATATTCTTCATAGGTAGGGGGTTAGTTAAGGCTAAGTATTAGTTTACTAATTCAGCATATTTTATATGATTTTAAAGCATTTTTTTGAAGATTAGGCGATACGTTTTTATTAGAGAGCCCTAAACCTAATTTAGGGCTCAATAGATATGTAAATGGTTAATTTATTTTTTGATGTAAACAACCTTAACTATATTTTTATTTAACCAATACTTTTTTGGTCATTGACCGCTCATTGGTTTCTAATTTTAAAATATAAGTGCCGGTTTTAATATGATTTGTTTTTAATTCAATATGTTTTTCATCGGTATTTTTATGAGATTCAAAAACGAGCTGTCCTAAAACATTATACATTTTTATAGATTGAATATTCTTTAATTGCGGATTCATAATCATGATACTTGCTTTTTCATTCGAGTAATAAACTTGTAAATAAGTATCATCAAATTCATCAACAGATAGAGAAGTAGCATTAGCAAATGTAATTTCAAACCTATTGGTATATTCTCCAGGTAATAGTAATACATCGTAATTTGATTGTCTTAAATCATGGTAAATATCCAGTTCTTTGTCGTGTACAAATATGTTTTTACTAGTATTAATATTTTCCAAATTATCAATTCTTATCGTAGCCAATCCTTCTTTTGCTATTTTTAAATTAAAAGGTATTTTTTGGTCTTGATTAAAATTGTCTAAGGCTTGAATAATAAGTTTACTACCATTTAAGTCCCAGTACATATCTTCTTTATTATTTTCCGACAATAAGGCATCATAACCTAAATCAAAATCTTTAGACGTTTTTTCATCAACTCCAACCAGTAGTTGGCGGTGGTATCCTTCTGGAGAATCAAACATAAGTCTTATTTTCTCTCTAGTATCTTCTTCAGGAATACTAGTTGTTGTTTTAGTTTTGTTACTGTTTTTTAAGAATACTGAACCGCTATTGCTTCCTGAAATCATCTCTCTTTGGAATGCTCTTTGGCCATTTTTAAACAAAATGTTTCCACCTACAATGGGTTGGCTCAATCCAGCTATTCCTCCATCATCAACAGCTGATACAAAAAATCCTTGGCCAACGGCTATAAACCTTTCAGGTTGTTTGGTTCCAGAGGCATAAGAGGCATTAATTCTAGTATCTGTAGATATGGCTATGGTACCTCCCAAAAGTGTATATACGGCATAACCACCTTGATAATCTAATAAATAATGGCTATTAATTGCAAAATGATCCCAAAAATATAAAGCACCATTAATAACATTTGTAGCATTGGTTCCTCCATCAGCCACACTAATATTGTCAAGAATGAATTGATTAGCGTCCAAAGCTGAAGGATATGGGTTACCTATCAAATACTCATTATCTAAAGTTATGGGTAAGCTAAAATCTCCATTATTAGGTTGTCCTAGCATAACGTAGTTTTGGTCCAATGTAGCAGTCCCTGGGCCTTTCATCGTAAATCCTTCTCCAACTAATAATGAACCTGTGCTTCTTACTTGTTGCCACAATGCGTAGGTGTCATTTGCTCTATTCGCATATTTCCACACCCAATAATCGGCATTTTGCACGGGAGATGCCGTTCCATTATAGCCAGAGGTCAAGAAACCAACATTGCTGAAAATATCCGTTACTGTGTAGCTAGAATTACTAGTTGGGGCAACAGGAGAAGACCAATAGTTATATAAATAGGTATTTGAATAACCTTGTTGATCGCGTTCTAAAGTACCTGTACTGGCAGTATCAAAATCACTTCTATCTGTTTGAACTAGTTGAGATTCACCTTCTAAATCAATTGTACCATCTAGTTTAAGATAATGGGTTACCGTTAAACCAATTCCAGTATTGGAAGCGGTATCACCATTTACCTGTAAATCACCACTGTTGATAATTAAAGCTTCTACAGAGCAATCCCTTGTTCTGGCAGCAGTAGAAGAGGAGCCTAAGTACACATCATGGTTAAGTTCTACTATATTCCAATCAATTGGAGTTGTTCCGTCAACTATAGATAATGCATTTGGTAATGTTTGCTCTGCATTGTTTAACCAGGTAGCATCGGCATCCCAAGAGCCAGCGGCTTGCGATTGATATGGTAGTGGAGCCGTTTGATAATCAACGGTATCTAAATTTCTCAACGCACCTTGATTTCCATTGCCAGACATATCATTGGTATTTGTATATGTGTAAATACTCATAGGATAATATCCTGCTAAATCTGTCCATGGTATTGTTGCTATTTCATTATTTGAAATAGTTGTAGGAATTACATACCCTTGAATTAAAGGTAGTGGATTTAAACCTGTAGTTATACTTTTGTCAACAAGCTCTTGATTCATAATATAGTGTAATTGTCCAACAGTAAGCGCCCTGTTCCAAACACGAACTTCGTCTATACTTCCTGCAAAGTAATCTGTTGTATTGGGGTCAAAACCATCAGCTGCTGCAATCAAGAATTTTTGATTCGTAGCGATTGGAGCTGGTAAGCCGGTTGCAGATGTATCTGCAACACCATCAATGTATAATGTAGCGCTACCGCTATTGTAAATTACGGCTACTTCATGCCATTCATTTTCTGGAATAGCTACCGTTGATGTTAAAGTAGCGGCGCCACCGTTTAAGCTGAATTCTAATCTGCCAGCACCGTTTATTCTTAAATCGTATCCTTCGCTATTAGCCGCATTTCTTTTAGATAAAATAGAGGCATTGGTAGTTCCTGTATCACGTTTAATCCAAGCCGATAGTGTAAACTCAGTTGCGTTTAAATCTAAATTATCTTCTACATCGATATAATCAACAATCCCATCAAAATATACAGATCGCTCGGCGATAACTTGGGGTGCGTATCCAAACGTTATATATTTTGTTGCATTAAAGTTATAATCGGTTTCTAAGTTTCCATTACCATCTGGCGTCATAACTCTATAGTCAGCTGTGGGGTCAAAAACACCCGTATCCGATATAAACATTAAATAACTTCCAGGTGGGGTTATGTTTCTTATGGCACTTTGGGGTATCCTTACTTTACATGATGGAATATCTCCACCAGTTTCTACCACTTTCCATACGCGTTGCATTGCCGTAAATGAAACAGGTGTGTTTAGTCCACCAATTCCCGCGCTCATGTCTACAGCTATGGTTGCAGCAGCTAAATTTAAATCGGCACCATTATTTCCCCACATAAGAAATTGTCTATCTCCGAATGTTACTGGATTATTGCTTATATTTTGATTATTTGTGTCATAAATATCTGATAAACCTATAGTAAGTATACCCTCGATAGGGCCAGAACCATCTGTTGCATTGTTGATACTACTAGATTGTTTTTGGTTTAACTCAGAGATATCATCACGTCCTATGCCTGCAATATCGTGATTGTAGGGAGCATTGTTGGAATGATCCCAAATTACGTTACCTCCACCATTTACATAATCTTGTGTTGTTGCTCCAAAATTCGATCCAACTGTTTGATCGGGAGCTAATGTTATTCCATATTTTACAGCCAAGTAGGATTGTATTCTATTACGTTCTTGTGTCGCATCTGCATCATTTTTGCGAGATGAGTATGTAATAATTTCAGCGATTCTTGCGTCTGTAGTTGCCTCCCAACCTTCACTTCGTCCAATCCAATATCTTGAGTTATTAACATTGGCAAAATCTGGAATATCATTTTGAACCGTTTCTATATCTGTTGCATTATAGTATAGCTCTTGTTGTGTAGCTCCAGAGTTATTTCTAACATTAATAATACCAGCATTACTATAGGTGTTTCCAGTACCAGTTTCCGCTACACCATATCCTAGTCCACCACTTGTTGTTCCATGGGCATAAGATATAATTTCACCCGTAAATCGAACTGAATAGGCACCTAAACCTAAACCAGTAGCATCTGTTTCATTAGTTGCTATATTTTCATCGCCGCAAAAAACGTCCATACTTCCAAAAGAATTATTAACCGTGACATTTGGTAGTAATACCACAAATAAGTCCTGTGAATAGAAACCGCCCGTACCTTGTAAAAACTCTGTAGTTGTGTCATCAAATGAAAAATCACCATCTAATCTGAAACTGGATGAATTATTATTAAAATCAACGACCGGATTGAAATTAATATTAAATGCCGGATCATCGCGATAAGTTGGCTCCACTCCTACGACAGGAGCAACGGCATCATAGCCATTACTTGTTTGGTCCTGCCAAGTGCTAACCGGTTGTCCATCGGTATAAGTTAAACCAGCATTACCCTTAAGCCAAAGTTGTAAATCGGTATCAATACCACCGGGAGCAGTTATAAGCACACCTGTTCCTTGAATATCAAAAGTAAATGGATTCTCATCGGTGTCATTATTTGCTATTGAAATGCTCGCCGTTCTAAGACCTAAAGCACTAGGGTCAAAAGTGATTTCAAATGTAGTAGTGCTACTTGCTGCAATGGTTGAAGCGGGAATGATTGTTAGTGTAAAATCCGAAGCATTAGCTCCAGAAATAGTTACATAGGGTGATGCTCCAGTTAAATTTAAACTGCTTAATGTACCTAAGTTTTGAATTGTAAAGATATTGGCATTGGTACCACTTGATTCTAGAACATTACCAAAATCAGTATCATCACTTAAACTTGGAGTAATATCACCATTGGTAATATCAACGCCATTACCTTGAATGTTTATTTCTTGTAGTGTGGTGGTTCCCGTTCCTCGTATATCAAAATTATAAGGGTTTTCATCGCTATCGTCATTCGCTATACTTACGGACGCTGTTCTTAGTCCCGTATCGCTTGGATTAAAAGTAATCGTAAATGTTGTGCTTCCAGATACTGCAACAGAGCTGGCAGGATTTGCAGTAACTGTAAAATCTCCAGCATGGGCTCCAGTTATACTCACGAGTGGGCCTCCTGTAAGATTTAAAGTTCCAGTTCCTAAATTTTGAATAGTAAAAGTATTGGCATTAGATCCAGCTATAACATCAACACTACCAAAATCTGTGTCATCTGCAATTGATGGAGTAGTGTCGCCATCTGCAATATTTGTTGCGTTACCCTGAATATTTATTTCTGGTATAGTAACTATCCAATTAAGAATAACTAAACCGGGCGCACCCGATTCTCCAACTCTAGGTCCATTGTCATCACCGGCAGCTCCGCCCCCAGCACCATAATTTTGGCCAACAGAACCGCTTCCGCCATTACCGCCATTACCACCATTGCCACCGTTAGATGTTCCACCTAATCCACCAGTTATAGTACTACCATTTCCGCCGTTTTGGCTACTTCCAGCACCGCCGCCGCCGCCGCCGCCAGCATTGATATCTCCAATACCACCATTACCGCCATCAAAGGCAATTTGGCTCGTAACTGTTCCAGTAAAAGAACCCCCACCACCTAAGGCAGCAGGACCTCCTGCGGTATTACCAACAACTCCTCCAGCACCACCGTTAGCCGTAATAGTACCAATGGTATGAGATACTATAGTATTTCCACCATTAAAACCATCGTTTCCATTTCCATCAACTGCACCATTACCTCCGGCTCCTATCGTTATGGTTATGTTATCACCTGGGGTAACAGCTATAGTTCCGCCACGGAAACCACCACCGGCACCTCCATTTCCACCATCATTCCCATTTCCACTTCGGTCACTTCCACCACCACCAGCACCCCAAGCTTGTATTGTAACTTGAGAAACTCCAGCGGGCACTGTAAAAGTACCTGAATTTGTGAAAGTTTGACTTTGCGAAAATGCAATTGAGGAAATTAGGATACTTATTATGAGTATACTAGACCTTACTAAAAAAGTAATTTTTTTCATAAGAGGTTAAATTTTAGTTTGGGACTAATTATTTAAGCTTCAAATCTAAGGTAAAACTCTATGAAATACAAATATAATCGATGAAATACAATTTAATATAATTAAATTACTGATTATTAGCGTTTTAATATATTTTATTATAATATTATTTTTGTTATTCACTTTTTATCGTAACTATTTGTTTGTCAATATATTGTTTTATTCTTTTTGTTTCTTTGATTATAAAAGGCCGAGTACTTAAGTACTCGGCCTTTTATAATTTACTTTTTTTTGAACGAATTCATTAATGTTTTATTAATCGTTTCATAATACTAGCACCTGTTTCTTTGCTTGTAATTTTGAACAAATAAGGAGCTTGTTCTAGTTTACTTAAGCCTGTTACATTTATCGAACCATTTTTGCTTAAGTACTGATTATCAAAAACAAGGCGTCCATTCAAATCAAATACTTTAATATTAAACTCATCATTATTAAAACTTAATGGAAGCTTTATAATGATAATATCATTAAATGGATTTGGTGTAATTGAAGTATTATTAAGGTTAAAGATTTTTACATCCAATGTTGTACTGTCCAAACCATCACAATCTTCATCTATACCATTGTCAGGGACATCAAAAGCTGCAGGGTTAATGGTATTATCAGTATCATCACAATCATTGTTATCGGTAACATAACCAACTGGCTGTGAACAGGCTTCTAATGCGTTTGAAAAATCTCCATAACCATCGCCATCTATATCTGCATAGAACGTTGTTGTTACTCCTTCGTCTATGTCTCCATCACAATCGTTATCGATACCATCACAAATTTCTGGGGCATTTGGGTAAACTAAATTATTTGAATCATCACAATCATCCACGGTAGGTGCTACTAAGCTGTATCCACCAGGGTTTGTACACTGGGTGGCGGTTACTTGGCTTCCGA
>NZ_BAABJW010000017.1:0-10891 GCF_039543505.1 Litoribaculum gwangyangense
AAACTATAAACATAAAACTAGAGTCAGTGCTAAACTGAAAAGCTAAGGCGAAAATCCCCAACTGTTCATAGCCGAGACCGTTGCCAGTAATTTGAGAATGACAGAACTTTTAAAGAAATATTTAGTTATTAAATGGTGGATTCCGCTACTCTTTTTCGGAATATCTTTCATTATTTTTATAACTGGAATTATTTTACCAAATACTGATTTTGGGTTTAATTTATTTGCTTTTTCTGTTCTGATACTCATAATTTCATCTATTTGGCAGATAATAAAAGGCAAAAAAAAGACTGGTTTTGCATTATTATCAACCGCATTAACGCCAATTTTCGCTGTCGGATTTATGGTTTACCTATTTGCTGGAACGATGAACAAACCTGACGAAAAATTAGCTTCAGAAAGAATTGAGCCACTTATCAGAGAAAAAACTGATTTGACCATTCCGAATGACTTTGAGATTTTGGAAAATTTAATCGAACACACAGAAGGAGCTTTTGACTCTGATTATTCAATCGGACTTAAAATTAAATACCAAGAATCAGAAGAAAAACATATTACGGAACAAATTTACAACGGAATAAAATCGAAATCTGAAAAAGGAATTTGGAAACGTAATTTAAGCGGATTTGACTTTGAACATAACGGAAACGAAATTAATAGAGCCGAACCTTTTTATTTTAAAGTAGACACTTTATCAAATACGATTGAACTGAATTTAATGCATTTATGAATAAAAAACTACTGGCAACAACGTGTATAGCTCATTGCGGCTGAATTCCTAATCGGAATTCATTGCAATTTGCTATCTTTCGGTTACGGCGGAAAATCATAGCTGATTTCCCGCAACGAGCCATACACAAAACCGTTGGCGTTAATTTGAGAAAACCGAACAGAAATTAAAATTATGGGATTTTTTGACAATCTATTTAAGAAAAAAAACGAATCAAATTCATCAGAATTAATAACTGAAATTCCCGAAAGTTGGAGTGTTTTGACTGGAGAAAATAATGGAAAACCAATGTTTGTGCGGAAAAACGTTGCGTGCGACAAAATAGCTGGAAATAAAAATTATTCAACGAATTGCGGAATTGCTTTCAAAATGTTATCGCCAAATGCCGACGGATTACCTGACATTGAAAACGAACCTGAATTGGATAATCTCGAAGACGATATATTTGACTTTTTAGAATCGGACTTGAATTCAATTGTTCCAATTACTATTACGACTTCTGGATTTAGAGAATTTGTGATTTACACAAAAGATTTAGCGGAATTTAATGTGAGGTTGGAAAAATTAAAAAAGAAATATCCGAAATATGAGCTAACAACTTATAACAAAACTGACCAAAATTGGAATACTTATAAATCGTTTAAATAAAAAAACTAACGCCAACACCGTATATAAAAAATTGCTGGTGTTGTGCTAAATCAAAGGTCGTTGCACGTTTGCTACGTCTGATTTTCCTTCGGAAAATCCTCGCACGCAAACACGCAAATTTCCATATACAAACACGTTGGCAATAATTTGAAAAAATTAGTTTACATACCGAAAATCTTTCTTCTTCTGTTACTTTTTTCTTGTGGACAAAATTCATCTGAAAAAGAACTGAATGGGAATTGGCGTGAAATAGAAAATGAATACAGCACTTGGCATTTTTATCCTGACAGTCTTGTTTTGAAATTAACAGGAGAACCTGACGAAAAAACAGACTGGAAAGCTAACAAATCCCAAATTGAATTCGAAATAGAGACTTTCGAACAGAATTCGGCTGGAAAATTTATTGATACTACAAACAAAGTTCTAATTGACTATCAAATTTCAGAAAAAAAGGATAGCCTTTTTGGGACACTTAAAAACAATTATGGTGTTCATAAATTTAGTATGCTAAAAACTGAAAACTATAATGAATATCTGAATAGAAAATTTAGAGTTGAATTTACTTTACCAAAAAGCAATTCAACTGATTTGATAAAAGTAGACCCAATTTACGGAATGAAAATCTTCATTTCCTACGATAATAATCAATTGACTGGAAAAACTGAATTTTCTAATTCCCTAAAAAATTTGGAAAACGACATCAAAAGTTTTAGGGAGAAATTAGGAACTTTTTTTGGACCTAAAGATTGGCGGAATCAAAAGTTTTATTTGAGTGTTTATGCTGACCAGAAAGTCACAGATTCAATTATTACTGAAAGTCTATCTGTGACAACCAAAAGTGACTTTTTTATAAATAATGATATCCCAAGACCACCGAATGACACAATGGCTATAAGAATTTACAGAATATACGACGATGGGAAGAATAATAACCTTAGTTCTAGAAAAGCTAAAAGAATAAAAACTATTGCCAACACCGTGTATAATTAATTGCGGCTGAATTACCTACTCGGAAATTCAATCTTATTAATTATCTTTCGGTTACGGCGGAAAATGACTTGCGTCCTTTCCCGCAACTAATCATACACAAAACCGTTGTACACAATACCTGAAATGAAAATCGGAACTAAAATATTAATCCTATTTCTGACCTTGAATTTGCTTTCTTGCAAAGGTTCAGCACAGGAAACTGAAATCAAAAAATCCGCGACTGAAATTCAATTGTCGGAAACTGTAAAAAACACTTTTCCGAAACCAATTGGAATAATTAATGATTACGGAAAAATATTTACCGAATCACAGCGAGCTGAATTATCGAAAGTACTTTATGACTATGATATTGAAACTACAAGACAAATTGTTGTGGTAACAATTGAAAGTATAAAACCATATCAGAATATCCAAAAATATGCGACTGATTTAGGAAATGAATGGGGAATTGGGGACGCTGATAAAAATAACGGACTGACAATCGTTGTATGCAATCCTTGTCGACAAATCGGAATCGCAACTGGATTGGGAACTGAATTGATTTTGACTGACGAAATATGCAAAAATGTAATTGACCAAACCATAATTCCTGAATTTAAAAATGGAGAATTTTATAATGGAATTAAAAAAGGTGTGACTGAATTGATAGAAAAATGGAAATAAAAGTACTGTGTACAACAATGTATAACCGCAATTACGGCGGATTCGACTGCGTCCGAATCCACTCGGAATTGCTAAAGTCGGTGTCAAACCGAAAATTAACGCATATTAACCCGTAACTGACGGTTATACGAGACCGTTACCCACAAGCTGAAACCAGCCGCACATTTTAGCACTTTTGATTTTTGCCGACACACAAATCCAACGCTAAAAAAACCAAAAGAGCTAAAATTTTCCAACGCTCGAATTGAATAATCAAAATAAAATTTATAAATTTGTCAAAAAATGACAAGTCTTATGAAAACCACTTTTGGAGAATACATCCGACTTTTACGAAACGAAAACGAATTGACTTTAACTCAACTTGCGGCTAAATTGAATTTGGACTCTGCAAACTTGAGCAAAATTGAGAATGGAAAACGAGATTTTGATGAAAAGCGATTACCAAAACTTGCTAAAATCTTCAAACTCGACCTCACTGAATTAAGAAATGAATATGTTACCGACCAAATCGGGAAACAGATTTACGAAACAAACTGCACTAAACAACTTTTAAAAGTTGCGGAAGAAAAAGCAGAATACAGAAGAACATTAAAAGAAAAAGTAATATGAAAATAGTATCATTTTTTGCAGGAGCAGGCGGACTAGATTTAGGTTTCCAAAAAGCAGGTTTTGACGTTATTTGGGCAAACGAATACGACAGAGAAATTTGGGAAACTTATGAAAAAAATCACCCAAACACAATCCTTGATAAAAGAAGTATTGTTAACATTCCAGCAGATGAAGTTCCAGAATGTGACGGAATTATTGGTGGTCCACCTTGCCAAAGTTGGAGTGAAGCCGGAGCTGCAAGAGGAATTAAAGATAAAAGAGGTCAATTATTTTACGACTTCATTAGAATATTAGAAGCGAAGCAACCTAAATTCTTTTTAGCCGAGAATGTAAGTGGAATGCTAATTTCCAAGCATTCAGAAGCATTGGAAGGAATTAAGGAACTTTTCAGAAATGCAGGAATTGGGTATGAACTTTCTTTTCAAATGTTAAACGCATCTGATTACAATGTACCCCAAGACCGAAAAAGAGTATTCTTTATTGGGATTAGAAAAGACTTAAATTTCAAATATCAATTTCCTACTGAAACATTTCCTAAAATAACATTAGATACAGCAATTTCGGACTTAAAAGAAGGTGTTTTACCTGCTTTAGAGTATAATAATACTAATGGAGAAAATTGTGTTGTTCCAAATCACGAATATATGATTGGTAGTTTTTCAACTATTTTTATGTCAAGAAATCGTGTGAGAAGTTGGGATGAACAATCATTTACAATTCAAGCAGGTGGACGACACGCACCTATTCATCCGCAAGCACCAAAAATGAAATTTATTGAACAAAATGTTCGAGTTTTTGTTCCAGGGAAAGAACATTTATACAGAAGATTAAGCATAAGAGAATGCGCAAGAATTCAAACTTTTCCTGATGACTTCATTTTTCATTACAAAAAAGTTGCAGCAGGTTACAAAATGATTGGAAATGCTGTTCCAGTTAATTTAGCAAAGTTTTTAGCTAATAGTATCAAAGAACAACTAAAAGCAAACGAAAATAAAGCTGAAAAACCAAAATCAATTAAAAAAGTAAAAGAAGCACTAGCAGTATGACAAATATTTTAGAAGCAATTTACAATATCGTAAATCAAAAGAACTTTGAAATACGTGCTATGTATTCAGGCAGAAATAGAGCAAACGGAATGGGAGACGCTCTTGAAAGCTACATCAAAGATGCCTTTGCAGGAACTTTTGGAGTTCCTGACGAATTGCAAAAAATGCAAACCTATAATCAAAAATTTTCTTGGTTAGGTTCACAAAATAATCCGCCAGATATAATGATAAAAGGTGGAGATGCAATTGAAGTTAAGAAAACACAAAGTGCAAATTCAAGTTTGGCTTTAAACAGTAGTTATCCAAAAACGGATTTAAGACATACAAGTCCAATGATTACAAAGGAATGCAAGGAGTGTGAAGATTGGACTGTTAAAGATTTAATTTATTGTGTTGGGCATACAACTGATACAAGTTTAAAATCTTTGTGGATGGTTTATGGTAATTCTTATGCAGCCAAACACGAAACCTACCAAAGAATAAAAACTACAATTTCAAGCGGAATAAAAACAATTCCAGATGTCGTTTTTGCAGACACTAAAGAATTGGGTCGAGTAAATCAAGTTGACCCATTGGGAATAACGAATTTGAGAATTAGAGGTATGTGGCAAATCGAAAACCCAAGGAAAGTATTTAACTATTTACACGAAACAACCGACAAAGATTTTGAATTGATTTGTATAATTCCAACCGAAAAATACAGTAGTTTCCCAAAAGACAGCAGAACGAAACTTGAGGGATTAAAAGAAAATGGATTTAGTATTGAAGATAAACAAATAAAAGACCCGAATAATCCTGCTAAATTAATGGATTGTAAACTAATAAAACTTTGTGTATAAGCCATCGCTAAAAGCCATACACATTTGCAATTCGCACCAGCCAAAGCTAAAGCCAAAAATTGCAAAAGAGTATGTCTTTGCCAACGCTTAAAAACAATCAGAACGGAATAAAGCCAGTGGGTAACAATGTGTATAAGCAATAGCGGGTTTTGTGCAAAATTGAAAGGAAATGAATATTAATAAAGGTAAGTGTTTAACCGAAAAGTTAGTGGTTTTTAATCCGCTACTGCTCATACACTAGACCGTTGCCCACAATATGAGAAAAACTTTGAGAATATTAATATCACTTCTGATTTTGACCAGTTTTTCGTGTAAATCCCAAACCAAATCTTTAAATAAAATGACAGAATTTACTAAAGAAACGACTGAAAAAGAAACTTACAATCGGTTTGTTTTAGTTAAGGGAAAAAGCCTAAAAAACATCAAACCGAAAATCAAAGAATGGGCGGAAATATTTGGTGCAGGAGAACCTGTAAATATGACAATAAAAAAAGCGGATTTTAATCCTTGGACGTTAATTAAATTACCTGAAAACGAATTGTTAACTGCTTATAATTATCACAACCTTGTTTATTGGTTTTTAGGAACACCACCAGAAGACCAAAATTATGCTGAATACTCAATCGGAATATCAATCGACAAATACGGAGAATCGACATATCTGATTTACAACGATTATGATTTACGAGAAAAAATAGCAACTAATGATGATGTTTTCGGAATAACGGAAAAGAACCAAAAATTCATTTTGAGCATTCCGTTTGACGAATTAAAAGCGAGTAATAGTGAAGAAATTTCGGATTTTGATAAGTTCTTAACTGAAAATGGAATTGACTTAACCGAAATAAAAACCGATAAACTAAATTGGACTGAATTAAATATTAGTACGGAATAAATACTGTGGGCAACAACGGCTATAGTTCATTGCGCTGAACCTGAATGAAATTTATTAACTTCCTAGAAGCGCAACGAAACCATAGCCAAGACCGTTGGCACCAATTAGAAAAAGAACTGAATGAAAACACTTAAAGAAGTAATACAAGATTGTCAACTATCTTTTTCTGAAATAACTGAAGACTATAAAATTGATTACGACCAAATATTTAATCGAGAAAAGGATTGGTTAAACAATGTTGAAGAAAAAACTTTTCGCCTATCCGAAAATGTACGTGACGATATTGAATATGTAATTACAAAGCTTAAAGAAGATAGGTATAGATTTAAAGAATCTGACACAGACAAGCTTTCCCTATTTATTAGCCAAATTAACGGAATCATTCGAATTGCAAACCGAATAAATAACTTTAAAGAAGGTACCACATTAGACAATAGTCAAACGCTGAAGCTATTTGAATTATTCAACACGATAAAAGCAACCAAACAATTTATTGATTTTGATTTTACCCTTAACAAAAACTTAAAGTCATTTATTGTACACCTTTTCTCCGTTGTTAAGCATTGTCAATCGCCAGACACCTATCCTATTTATTATAAATATTGGAAAAACATACTAGGTGAGGTTTTAAAAAAAGATGATGATTATGATAGCCTTTGTTCTTTTTATCAAACTATACCATCCCCAAAACACCTTAGTTTGGGAACATACTTTGGGGCTTTAGGAACCGTACTTGCAAGAAAGATTTCGGAGAATCAAATTATTAAAGAAGAGGATGATAAGAATTATAAATACATCAGAAACAAAATACTAAACATCCACTATTTTGATATAATCACTGGCTACAAACGGAAGCCAAATTATTATCTAATAGGCTCGAAATATGGAGAGAATAATGATGTTGATGTATTCCCAAAAATGCTAGAAAACAATGTCGTTTCGGTTGGCTTCGCTTCTCATCTTGACTTAGGTGACTTCTACTTAACTGATGATGCTGAAATTGTCGAATATCTGAAAGAAGAAAATGAAGTTCGCAATTCTTACAATGCACTAAAGCTATTCTTAAATATAAAAGTTGGTGACAAAGTCGCTATTAAAGCAAGTGGGTCACCGAAGGGTAAAAAAGGTTTTTTGTCAATTGTTGGCATCTTTGAAGTTGTACAAAATAAAGATGGAGAAGTATACAGCCATGATCCAGACGGTTTGGGTCACACACTTAATGTCAAAGTTGTAGATGCCCCCATTTATAAAGAGTTCGAACTCGGTGGGTATGGCTCAACAGTTCACAAATTATCTAAACAAGACCATATAAATCAAATTTTCAATCAAACTAATAAAAAGAGAAGTCTATTTCTTGAAACGAAAGACAAATTTGAAAATTCAATTTTTGAAAATTATATCAAGTTTCTCAGAAAAATTAATTCTGAATTAGGACTTATGCCTAATGATGAACGCGTGGTTTATAGCGTCAGGGATAGTCGACTGAATTTTACAGTTGGACAACGTTATAGCTTCAATCTATATTTAAATGATTCAAGAGGAGTTTATGGGGTTATTTCAAAGGAAAAACTTCTTGATAGCAGTGAGCCTTATGATGGCAATCCTCCACAACCATTTTATAATTATTACACAGATTTTGAGCCATCAAACAAAGACTGGGATTCAATTACAGAAGCTATTAAAGATGAACTAAATCGAACAACGAAATCTGGATTTATAAGACATCATAATTCAGAATTTGAAAACTATGTTTTCGAATTATCTAAAGAAACTATCATGAACAATGACAACATGAAATTAAGCCTAAACACAATACTTTACGGGCCTCCAGGAACGGGTAAAACACATATCCTAAAAAATCAATTCATGGATATGTTTACAACATCTGAAAGCTCAATTACAAGACAAGACTTTCTAAAAGACATAATTCAAAATTGTTCTTGGTGGCAAGTGATAGCTTTAGCCGTTTTAGAATTAGGAAAAACAAAAGTTGCAGACATTTTCAATCACGAATATGTACAAGTAAAAGCTCAACTTTCAAATTCTACAACCGTTACTCCAACAATTTGGGGTCAATTACAAAGTCATACAGTAGAAGATTGTGAACACGTAAAAGTTGCAAGAAGAATGCCTCCTATGATTTTCAATAAGACAGAAAAATCAGAATGGGAAATACTTCAAAATGAAGTTGAAGAACAATCACCAGAGTTGTTAGAACTTAAATTGAAAATTGAAAACTTTGAAAGTGTTCCAAATAAAAGAATTGAGCGATTCGAATTTCTAACATTTCATCAATCGTATTCTTATGAAGATTTTATTGAAGGAATTAAACCAGAACTTTCTGAAAGTGATGTTTCCTATAAAATAGAAGAGGGTGTTTTTCAAAAAATGTGTAATAGAGCTAGAAATGATTCCTCAAATAATTACGCAATTTTCATAGATGAAATTAATAGAGGCAATATTTCTTCAATTTTCGGAGAATTGATAACTCTTATTGAAGATGATAAACGAGAAGGAAAACCAAATGAAATAAAAGCTACTCTTCCCTATTCTAAAAAACATTTCTCCGTACCAAACAATCTTTACATAATTGGCACAATGAACACTGCTGACCGCAGTGTTGAAGCTTTGGATACTGCACTAAGAAGAAGATTTTCATTTATTGAAATGAATCCAGAGCCTGAGAAATTAAATACGGATGAATTTAAATGCATAGGAATTGATTTAGAAGCTTTATTAAATGCCATAAATGCTCGTATAGAGAAACTACTTGATAAAGATTATTGTATTGGTCACTCCTACTTTATGACTATTACAAATCGAAAGGAACCACTTAAAGAAATGAAAACCATTTTTCAGAATAAAATTCTCCCACTTTTACAAGAATACTTTTATGGTGATTGGGGCAAAATACTATTGGTTATTGGGAAAGAATTTGTAGAAACTAAGAAAAATACCATCAAGTTTCTTTCTACGGATAGTTATGAGGACTTTGAAGAATATGACGAAAAACCGATTTACAATTTCACCAATCCAACTAGTTGGACATTAGATTCCTTCAAGTCTATTTATGAGTAGTTCCAAAAACATATTACAAGTTTTTGAACATCATACTTTGAAAGTTGATGAAGAGTCCACTTTTAAAATGGTTCACTTTAATGCCCTTGAAAAGTATGGATATAAGACAAAGGAAAAATTCTTTTCTGTAGGGAATAAACGAATCAAGTTCAATAATTATGTTGGCGTGATTCAAGTTAAGAATCTTACAATTGAAATACTTCCAAAAGCGGATAATAACAGTGAAGACAAAGCATCAAAAGATAAATGGCATAATGCACTAATTACAATGCTAAAAGAGTGCAAACTGATAAAGCTTAACACAATCTCCAATGCTAAATTAAAGCTTAAATCTGCATCTATTTTAGACCTTTATTATGACTTGTTTTTATCTGAAACTGAAACGATTTTTAAACACGGCTTAAGAAAAAACTATAGACCTATTGAAGAGAATCTTAATAAGGTAAAGGGTAAAATTCTTTTCACAAATCACATTCGCAAAAATGCTTTTCATAAGGAACGGTTCTTTGTCGAACATAAAATATTTGATGCCGATAATACACTAAATCAAATATTGCTCAAGGCTTTGCTAGTTTTAAAAACAATCGCTCACAATCCGAATCACAATATTAGAATTAACAAACTACTCTTAAATTTCGAAGGTGTCTCGGAAGAAAGCATAACAGAAAAATGGTTTGAGAAATTAACGTTTGACAGAAATACAGAACGATATAGACAAGCAATCACGTTAGCTAAACTTATAATTTTAAGATATTCTCCTGATTTAAAGGGTGGTAATGAAAACGTATTAGCAATTATGTTTGACATGAATATGCTTTATGAAAACTACGTTTATCGAAAATTAAAAGCATTACAAAATGATTTAGACAATCCAATTGTTAAGGTCAAAGAACAAAATAGAACACCTTTTTGGGAAACTAGAGGTTTAAGAGCTGATATAATTGTCGAAACTGAAGATAAAAGACTAGTAATAGACACAAAGTGGAAAGTTTTGAAGGACAATAAACCTTCTGACGCTGACCTCAAGCAAATGTTTGTTTACAATCTGCACTATGATACTGACTTAAGTATTTTACTTTATCCAAAAACAACTTTAGAATCTTCTGACAAGAAACCATTTAGAGGTGAGAAATTTAAAAGCTTGAATTGTCAAGTAGCTTTTACTGATCTTTTCAATGATGAGGGAAGACTAGAAAAAGATTTAGGAAAAAGGATTTATAATGAATTAATAAAAGAAGAAATAAAAACTGGTGCCAACAATGTGTATAGTGCATAGCACCCTGCGGGATGCTACGACACCATACACTGAACGTTGCCACACATTTGAAAATAAGAACATTGAGAAAATTTTACTTTCTGACTTTACTGTCAATTATTTTATTGAACTGCCAAA
>NZ_BAABJW010000018.1:0-41431 GCF_039543505.1 Litoribaculum gwangyangense
TTAAGCGGGTGCAAATATAAAACCCTTTTTTTTCTTCCACAATACTTTTTTGATCTTTTTTTGAAAAATATTTTTTAAAAAAATAAAACCTAAATTAATACCGAGAATGAACGTTTTTTACTATCACAAGCGAACCCGTTTTAGCGGCTGCAAACATACAACCCTTTAACCATTATTACCAAACTTTTTTCAAACTTTTTTTTAACCCTTTTTTTTGTAATCACAATTACCTTGTAACCTGATACTTAACAAAAAATATCCCAAATATTTTACCCAAATTTAACTGGAAATATATGTTTGATGTCTAAAAAGAACTAACATAAATTCCTTGAAAAACCTTATTTACTATATTCTTTTATAAAATTCATCACCTAAAATAAATTTCTCAACTTTTTTTGAATGATTTTGGCAATAGTAATGGCATCAATCTTAGAATTACAATGTAAAGATTTAATGCATAGTGCGAATCTTTATTGTTAAAAGGTAAGGCCCTGAATATTTAAAGAAATATTACATATATATATATTGTGAGTATTTGTTTATACTGTTATCTTTGCAGACTGATTATAATTTAATTTAATGATACATATTACTTTACCTGATGGCAGTGTAAAAACTTTTGAAGCGGGTGTGACGCCAATGGATGTTGCTAAAAGCATTAGTGAAGGATTGGCACGAAATGTGATTTCGGCGAAATTTAATGGAACTATTGTTGAAACTGTAACCTCCTTGACCACTGATGGCTCATTGGTTTTATTCACTTGGAATGATGATGAAGGTAAAACGGCATTTTGGCATAGTAGTGCCCATGTTTTGGCACAGGCTATCGAGGAATTGTATCCTGGTTCTAAATTAACCATAGGTCCCGCTATTGAAAATGGTTTTTATTATGATGTAGATTTTGGTGCGCATTCTATTTCTGAGAAAGATTTTAAGGATATAGAAAACAAAATGTTAGAGATCGCTCGCGGAAAGCATGATTTCAAAATGCGATCTGCCACAAAGGTTGCAGCTTTAAAACTTTACAAAGACAACGAATTTAAAACGGAGTTGATTGAAAATCTTGAAGATGGTACCATTACTTTTTGCGACCACTCAACTTTCACAGACTTATGTCGTGGTGGCCATATCCCGAACACTGGCATCATCAAAGCGGTGAAAATATTAAGTGTTGCTGGTGCATATTGGAGAGGAGATGAAAACAAGCCCCAATTAACCAGAGTTTACGGGATTTCATTTCCAAAACAAAAAGACCTTACAGAATATCTAGAGCTTTTAGAAGAAGCCAAAAAACGTGACCATAGAAAACTTGGTAAAGAGTTAGAACTTTTTACGTTTTCGCAAAAAGTTGGCCAAGGGTTACCCCTTTGGTTACCAAAAGGTGCTGCCTTACGTGAACGATTGGAAAACTTTTTAAAAGCGGCACAAAAAAAAGCCGGATATGAAATGGTAGTTACCCCACATATTGGGCAAAAAGAACTTTATGTAACTTCAGGGCATTATGCTAAATATGGTGAAGATAGTTTTCAACCTATAAAAACGCCCAAGGAAGATGAAGAGTTTTTATTAAAACCGATGAACTGTCCGCACCACTGCGAAATTTACAAAAGCAGTCAGTGGAGCTATAAAGATTTACCTAAACGCTTTGCCGAGTTTGGAACGGTTTACAGATATGAACAAAGTGGTGAGCTACATGGTTTAACTAGAGTACGGGGTTTTACTCAAGATGATGCGCATCTTTTTTGTACACCAGAACAATTAGATAAAGAATTTAAAGACGTCATTGACTTAGTACTTTATGTATTTGGTTCTCTTGGTTTTGAAAATTTTACAGCCCAAGTAAGTGTAAGAGATCCTGAAAATCCAGAGAAGTATATAGGTGACGTTTCAAATTGGGAAAAAGCTGAACAAGCCATTATTAACGCAGCGACTGATAAAGGTTTGGATTTTGTAATTGAAACCGGAGAAGCTGCATTTTATGGTCCGAAGTTAGATTTTATGGTAAAAGATGCTTTGGGTAGACGCTGGCAACTTGGAACTATACAAGTAGATTACAACTTACCAGAGCGTTTTGAATTAACCTATAAAGGTAGTGATAACGAACTGCATAGGCCCATCATGATTCATCGTGCTCCTTTTGGAAGCATGGAGCGTTTTGTAGCATTATTATTGGAGCATACGGGAGGTAATTTCCCGCTTTGGTTGATGCCAACTCAAGCGATTATACTATCAATTAGTGAGAAATATGAAAAATACTCTCAAAAAGTTTTAAATTTGCTAGAAAATGACGAAATTCGCGCCCTCGTTGACCATAGAAACCAAACCATAGGGAAGAAGATTAGAGAGGCTGAAATGCAGAAACACCCCTATATGATTATCATTGGTGAACAAGAAGAGCAAGAAGAGAAAATCACTGTAAGACAACACGGTGGTGCAGATTTAGGAATGATTTCTGTAGAAGCATTTAGTAAATTAATAAAAGAAGAGATCAATAAAACGTTAAAAACGTTTAAATAAAATAAGTTTAATTTAAAACCATAATGCCATAGCAATTAGAAGAAGACAGGAACCAAGAAGGGTTTCACAAGAGGATAAACATAAAATTAACTCGAAGATTACTGCTCAAAAAGTACGTCTTGTTGGTGACAACGTAGAGATTGGTATTTACACCAAAGGTGATGCTATGAGAATAGCTAATGAGCAAGAGTTAGATCTTGTTGAAATTTCGCCAAATGCCGATCCTCCTGTTTGTAAAGTTATGGATTATAAAAAGTTTCTTTATGAGCAAAAGAAACGAGATAAAGCTTTAAAGGCTAAGGCTACTAAAGTAACTATTAAAGAAATACGATTTGGTCCTCAAACTGACGACCATGACTACGAATTTAAAAAGAAACATGCTGAGAAGTTCTTGAAGGAAGGCGCCAAATTAAAAGCCTTTGTATTTTTCAAAGGACGTTCCATCATATTTAAAGAGCAGGGTCAAATTTTATTGTTGCGTTTAGCACAAGACCTTGAAGAATATGGGAAAGTAGAGCAAATGCCTCGGTTGGAGGGTAAACGGATGACCATGTTCATTGCTCCTATTAAAAAGTAAGAAACCTGATTTTTCAGGAATAACAATAATTAAGCGATAATTTAAAACTAGGAAAAGAAATGCCTAAAATGAAAACAAAATCTAGTGCCAAAAAACGTTTTAAGTTAACAGGTACTGGTAAGATAAAAAGAAAGCACGCTTTTAAAAGTCATATCTTAACAAAGAAGTCTAAAAAGCGTAAACTTGCTTTAACTCATGATACCTTAGTAGATAAGGCAGATGAGAATAATGTTAAAACCATGTTGCGATTAAAGTAACATCGTTTTAACCGGTTAAAACAATTTATAAACCCTGGAGTTAGGCAAAATAAAAGCGTTAAATCATTAACCGCCTACTACAAAAAAACAATTAAATTATGCCAAGATCAGTAAATTCTGTAGCAAAGAGAGCCCGAAGAAAAAAGGTTCTAAAACAAGCAAAAGGCTACTTTGGAAGACGTAAAAACGTTTGGACAGTAGCTAAAAATGCGGTTGATAAAGCGATGCAATATTCGTATAGAGACCGTAGAAACAAAAAGAGAACATTCCGTGCCTTATGGATTACGCGTATTAACGCTGGAGCCAGAGAACATGGTTTATCTTATTCTCAATTTATGGGGAAATTAAAAGCTAATGATATTGAATTAAACCGTAAGGTTTTAGCAGACTTAGCTATGAATAACCCTGAGGCCTTTAAAGCCGTAATAGAGAAAGTAAAATAAGGCGCTTCGCCTATTGTAAAACATATTATTCGCTTAATAAAATCCAACTTGAAAGAGTTGGATTTTTTTATTCGTTAATGTTTTAACAATATTCCTTAAGTAAATTAATACTAAGTTTGCAATTCAAAATAATTACATGGATTTATCCCAAATAAAATTAGTTGTCACCGATATGGATGGCACATTACTTAATTCCAATCATGAAGTTAGCGACTTGTTTTTACAATTATTTAAAGAATTAAAAAAGCACAAAATTCTTTTTGTAGCAGCTAGCGGAAGACCTTATTATAGCATTATCCATAAATTAGAATCCATTAAAGATGATATCATTATCGTTGCAGAAAATGGTGGCCTTGTTATTGAAAAGGAAAACCTATTATTATCCAAACCTATCAAAAAAGACAGTTTGTTTGAAGTGGAATCCTTAATAGATTCCAACAATCATATACATCCTGTATTTTGTACAAAATCAAAAGCCTATTTTAAAAATAGCTCCAATGGTTTCATCAATTTATTATTAGAATATTATCCGATTTTTACAGTTATTGAAAGTATAAGAGATATTGAAGAAGACATTATAAAAATAGCTCTATACCACAATGAAGATTCTGAAAAATATATTTATCCGCATTTTAAAAAATTTGAATCTAACTACAACATCAAGATCTCGGGTAAACATTGGGTGGACATTTCAGATAATTTAGCGAATAAAGGTTATGCTGTTGAGTTGCTTCAAAAAAATTACAACATTACAAATGATGAAACATTAATATTTGGGGATTACAATAATGATATAGAGATGCTTAAGCGAGCTACTTATAGTTTTGCTATGGAAAACGCCCACGAAAATGTAAAAAACACAGCTAATTTTAGTACCAAAAGCAATGATGAGTTTGGTGTTGAATTTATATTGAAAAAATTGATTCGCGCAAAAACTTAAATACCAAAAGCCGAAATTACTATACTTCGTGAACCACCATAATCTCTATGTTCGCATAAATAAATCCCTTGCCAAATACCTAAATTAAGTTTCCCATTACTTATTGGAATATTTACTGATGCCCCGAGCACTGAGGCTTTAATATGTGCTGGCATATCATCAAATCCTTCGTAAGTATGTTTATAATAAGTTGCATTTTCAGGAACCATTACATTAAAATGATTTTCAAAATCTTTCCTTACGGTGTGATCGGCATTTTCATTAATTGTTAAACTTGCCGATGTATGCTTTATAAAAACTTGTAATTGGCCTGTATTGATTTGTTTTATTTCATGAATCGCATCAAGTATTTCATTGGTAATTAAATGAAATCCACGTTTTTGTGGTTTTAATTGAAGTTCTTTCTGAAAAAATTTCATGTTTATCTTTAAGTTTTCTGCTTTTTCTTTCTAGCGGCAGGAAACAGCACATTGTTTAAAATTAATCTATAACCTGGTGATGTTGGATGCAAATCCAGTTCGGTTTTTGCATCTCCTACCCGATGTTGATAATCTTCAGGATCATGGCCCCCATAAAATGTAAAGAAACCCTTTCCCTTAATTCCATGAATGTATTTGGCTTCACCATTCGATTTAGTTTCACCCAACACCAATACATTTGACTTTATCTCATCTCTGGTAAATGAGGTAGTTTGCCCCATAAAACCTTTAACCAAAGCCGTATGATTTTGGCAAAGCATCGTTGGAATAGGATCCCATTTAGCTGAAAATTCCATAAGGGAAAAATAATCACTGGTTTTTGGGATCATTCGATTTCTAGTCATATCTATGGATGAAAATTCATAAGCCAAAGGGTTTCGCTCTAAAGTAAAATTGGTGAAAGCAAAAGTTTTATTATAATCTATTTTATTTTGATAACCAGGATCGGTACCATCGCCATCAAACATAGGTTCACAAATATCTACTCCTTCCGCAGATAAAGCTATATCGAAACTATCAGTCGCACTGCACATAGCAAACATAAAACCACCACCTACAACATAATCCCGTATCTTCAAGGCAACTGCAAGTTTTTCTTCAGACACCTTATTAAAACCTAATTTTTCAGCTAAGGCTTCCGCTTCCTTTTTCTCTTCAATATACCAGGACGATGCTCTGTATTGAGCATAGAATTTGCCAAATTGCCCTGTAAAATCTTCGTGATGTAAATGCAACCAATCAAAAAGCAATAATCCATCGTTTAAAACTTCTTCGTCATAAACGGTTTCATAAGGTATTTCAGCATATTGCAACACCATAGTTACGGCATCATCCCAAGGAAGTTTACCATTAGGGGTATAAACAGCAATTTTTGGTGCTTTTTCTAAAAAAACAGCCTCCATATTTTGGCTTGGACTGTTAATCTCCTCCAAGATACTTTCTGCTTTTGTATTAGAAATCACTTCAAAGGATACGCCTCTAATTTGGCATTCGCGCTGAATATTTTCGGTATCGGGCAATAAAAAAGAACCCCCTCTGTAATTGAGTAACCATTTCACTTTTAACTCTTTGTTTAGTGTCCAATAGGTTATGCCGTAAGCTTTTAAATGATTCTTTTGACCCTCTACATCCATAGGGATTAGGATGTAAGAAGCAAAAGTCTTAATAGAGAATAACAAAAAAATAATGAGGCTCAATCTTTTCATGGAACGAAAGATACTCAAAATTTGGTTTTTATGGTAGCGTTTAACAGGAGTTTAATTTTTAAAATGGTACATCATTTTCTTCATCATCATCAAAAGAACTACCAAATGCCTGATCAGGGCTAGCTTTAAAATTATCAGTTTTGAAAGTATCATCATTGGCTGCAGCATTCATTTTAGAATGGAATTCAAAAGGCGAATCAAAATCATCTAAATTGTCAAACTTACCTAAATGCCCGATAAACTTTAAACGGATGTTATCCAAACCTCCGTTACGGTGTTTAGCGACTATAAATTCAGCTTGTCCCTCTGTTGGCGAACGTTCTTCGTCATCCCATTCATCAATTTTGTAATACTCAGGTCTGTAAATAAAGCTTACAATATCAGCATCTTGTTCAATGGCACCTGATTCACGCAAATCTGATAGCAACGGACGTTTACTCCCTCCACGTGTTTCCACAGCACGCGATAATTGTGAAAGCGCAATAACTGGAACATTCAATTCTTTGGCCAACGCTTTTAAATTTCTGGAAATCATAGATATTTCCTGCTCACGGTTTCCACCATGACTACTGCCTCCGGTCATCAATTGTAAATAATCAATCATGATTAATTTAATACCATGTTGTGATGATAAACGGCGAGCTTTGGCACGTAAATCAAAAATGGAAAGCGATGGTGTGTCATCAATAAACAAAGGTGCTTTCTCTAAACCTTTAACTTTAACATTGAGTTGTTCCCATTCGTGTTTTTCAAGTTTTCCCGTTCTTAATTTTTCAGAAGACAACCCTGTTTCACTAGAAATTAAACGCGTTATTAATTGAACTGATGCCATTTCCAAAGAGAAAAACGCCACCGGAATGTTTTGATCCACAGCTATGTTTCGTGCCATTGACAATGTTAAAGCGGTTTTACCCATACCAGGACGCGCTGCTACAATAATCAAATCAGATGGTTGCCAACCCGAAGTTAATTTATCTAGCTTATTGAATCCAGTAGGAATACCACTCAAACCTTCTTTATTAGAAATTTCTTCAATTTTCTTTTTGGCCTGAATCACTAAATCTTGGGCAGTTTCACTCGATTTTTTGATATTGCCTTGAGTTACTTCGTATAATTTTGCTTCTGCTTTATCCAATAAGTCAAATACATCTTTAGTTTCATCATAAGAATCCTCTATTATTTCGCTTGAAATTTTAATTAAACTACGTTGAATAAATTTCTGTAAAATGATACGCGCATGGAACTCAATATGTGCGGAAGAGGATACTTTTTGAGTAAGGGAAATCAGATAAAAATCACCACCAGAAAGTTCTAACTTTGAGTTTTTCTTTAATTGGCTTGAAACGGTTAATAAGTCAACTGGTTCGCTGTTTTCAAACAGCTGATAGATCGCTTCAAAAATATGTTGGTGTGCTTCTTTATAAAAAGCTTCAGGACTTAAAATGTCTATGACCTCATCAACACCTTTTTTATCAATCATCATAGCACCCAACACAACCTCCTCTAAATCAAGTGCTTGAGGTGGTATTTTCCCCTTTTCAAGACTGATAATTGTGCTTTTATCTACTTTATATCCTTGTAATTGGTTGGGTTGTTTCATAACTACGAAAGTAACTAAAATGATAGAATTTTAGGGATTTAAACATTTATCATTGTTAACCAGTATTTAACAATTTAACTGTTAATAACTTGGAAATATTGTGAATAAGCATAAAAAAACTCGAAGCCATTGACTTCAAGTTTTTTTAATATATGATTCTTAAAGCTTTAGTCTTTAAAAACACCCATTTCCGCATATTTTTCCATACGCTTAGAAACCAAATCTTTTGGTGATAAGTTTTTTAGAGCTTCATAGGTTTTTGCTATGGTGTTACTCACTAAAGAAAACGTTTTTTCTCGATCTCTATGTGCTCCACCCAATGGTTCCTTAATAATTTCATCTACCAATTTAAGTTTTTTCATATCAGCTGCTGTTAATTTTAAGGCTTCGGCAGCTTGTTCTTTGTACTCCCAACTACGCCATAAAATGGATGAACAAGATTCTGGAGAAATGACAGAGTACCAAGTGTTTTCTAACATAAGCACCACATCACCTACACCAATTCCCAAAGCTCCACCAGAAGCTCCTTCACCAATAATAACTGTGATAATTGGCACTTTTAAACGGGTCATTTCCAATATATTTCTGGCGATGGCTTCCCCTTGTCCTCGCTCTTCGGCTTCTAAACCAGGATATGCCCCTGGAGTGTCTATGAGTGTTACAACGGGAATACCAAATTTTTCAGCAGACTTCATTAAGCGCAGTGCTTTTCTATAACCTTCAGGATTTGCCATCCCAAAATTTCTGTATTGTCGTGTTTTTGTATTATATCCTTTTTGTTGACCAATAAACATGAAACTTTGGTCTCCGATTTTCCCCAAACCACCAATCATGGCTTTATCATCCTTAAAGTTCCTATCGCCATGCAACTCAAGAAATGTATCTCCACAAATAGCTCTTATGTAATCAAGGGTATACGGTCTGTTGGGATGACGGGACAGTTGAACACGTTGCCAAGGTGAGAGATTTTTGTAAATATCTTTTTGGGTTTCTTTTAACTTTTTTTCAATTTTTGCACAAGTTTCCGTTACATCTACCTCACTTTCCTTACCAATAACTTTGCACTTTAGCAACTGATCCTCAAGTTCTTTTATAGGGAGTTCAAATTCTAAATATTCCATAAGAATTTTATTGTTTGGTTAATTTTTAGTTAGCATACAAATATAAAAACTTTAATTTGCATAATATGTTATCGACGACTTCTTTTTCGTTTTCTACTATATTGTAAAAGGGCATTTAACAAAACAACACCTATGATAATAATAGCCCCATAGTAAAATGGTAAACTCATTTTTTCTTTCTCAGGAAATAGAATAATTGCCAATATAATACCGTAAACTGGCTCTAGATTATAAGTTAAAACGACAGTGTAGGGACTAATAACCTTCATAACATACACCGCAGCAATAAAAGCATAAGCGGTGCAGATAGATGCCAATATAAACAGGTAACCAAAATCTGATTGAGTGATGCTAAAAAACCCATTTGAAAAACCTCCATCGAAAAGCAAAATATACATGGAGATAAAAAAAACACCACTTAAAAATTCATAAAATGAAATCACTGTAGCCGTGTGTTTTTTTAAAAAGCTACCATTTAGTACAGCAAATAATGAAGAAAAAAAGGCAGATGAAATCCCTAAAAGAATACCTGTAAGATATTTTATTTCACTTTGCGTAATTATAAAAACACCGATAATTACGACAATACCAAAAACAATTTCATACCAAATAATAGTTCGTTTGTAAATTATTGGTTCAATAAATGAAGCGAAAAAAGCACCTGTAGAAAACATGGCCAAAGCCACTGATATATTGGCTTCATCTATGGCTCCAAAAAAAGTAATCCAATGCAAAGCGATAATGATACCGGCGATAGAAAAGCGTAGTATGGCCTTGGGGTTTACATTCAATTTCACCTTAGCCATTTTAATGTATATGAACATTAAAATGGAAGCAATCACCATTCTGTACCAAACCAAGGATACAGCTTTAATGGTAATTAACTCACCTAAAATAGCAGTAAACCCGGCTATAAAAACCAAAAAATGAAGATGTATATGATTTTTAAGATTAGCGTTTAGCATGGTAGAGCATGTATATAGCCAAAATACCAAAAACGACATTTGGAAACCAAACCGCTATAATGGGATTAAAATCGGATTGTTCTGCCATAACTCCGAAAATTTTATCAAAAAATACAAATACCATCGCAATACAAATTCCTATGGCTAAATTAACACCCATACCACCTCGCCTCTTAATTGAAGAAACTGCCACTGCAATAATGGTTAATATAAATACCGATACAGGCAAACTCCATTTTCTGTATAAAACCAACTTAAATCGACCTACATTGGAGGAACCACGAGCTTCTTCCTTTGCAATAAATTGTTTTAAATCACCATACATTTTAGTTTCGGCTGCATAAATTACCGGTATTAAGTCATCCACATCAAAATCAAAAAGAGTGTCTTTAATTCTAATTTTTTCAATTGCATCCTCATTTTCTCCAATATCTCTTTTAATATAATTTGTTAATCTATATAGAGTATCATCTTCAATGTATCTTATATTACTGGCAGATATTTTATATTTGAGTTTGTTGTTTTCAAAATGCTCAAGGGTAAAGTTACTGCCTAAGCTATTTTTTACGTCAAAACTATAAACGTAAATAATTTCATTATCATTTATCTGTCTGTAAACATTGGTGTTTTCTCCTGTACTTCTTCCCTTTTTAAAATATTTATAGGTAAAATCATTAAACCCCTCACTGGCTTTTGGTGCCAAAAACAATCCTAAAATGATTGAGGATACGGCTACAATAAAAGCCCCAATTAAATAAGGTCTAAGAAAACGGGAAAATGAAACGCCTGAACTTAAAAAAGCTATAACCTCGGTGTTATTAGCTAATTTTGAGGTAAACCATATAACGGATATAAATAAAAATAATGGAAATAGAATATGGGCAAAATAAATAGTAAAGTCAAATAAATACATTAAGACTTCGTTTAAAGGCACTTCGTTCTCCAGTATTTTACCAATTTTTTCAGCCAGATGTACAGTTATTCCTATGGGAATAAACAATAATAACATCATGATAAATGTAAACAAGTAGCGCTTTAATATGTACCAATCTAAAATCTTCATTATCGCTAAAGTCGATTATCCATTTGTTTAACCATCTTGTCTTTCCAAATTTTAAAATCTCCAGCTAAGATATGTTTTCTGGCCTCGCGAACCAACCACAAATAAAACCCTAAGTTATGAATGGTAGCAATTTGTTTACCTAGTAATTCGTTAACGGTAAATAGGTGCCTTAAATAGGCCTTAGTATATTCAGTATCTACAAACGTGATCCCCATGTCGTCGATAGGCGAAAAATCGGATTCCCACTTTTTATTTTTAATATTAATAGTACCGTAAGCTGTAAAAAGCATGCCGTTTCTCGCATTTCTGGTTGGCATGACGCAATCAAACATATCTACACCTAACGCGATATTTTCTAAAATATTGATTGGTGTACCCACACCCATTAAATATCTTGGTTTATCCTCGGGAAGAATGCTACAAACCACATCAGTCATAGCATACATTTCCTCGGCAGGTTCTCCAACCGATAAACCTCCAATAGCATTTCCAACAGCACCAGCATTGGCTATATATTCAGCTGATTGAATACGCAAGTCTTTGAAAGTACTACCCTGAACAATAGGAAAAAATGCTTGGTCATAACCGTATTTTAAAGGCGTCTTTTGTAAATGATTGATACACCTATCTAACCAACGATGCGTCATGTGCATAGAACGTTTCGCATATTTATAGTCACATGGATATGGGGTGCATTCATCAAAAGCCATAATAATATCGGCACCAATGGTACGTTGGATGTCCATAACGTTTTCTGGTGTGAACACGTGGTAACTTCCATCAATATGGGATTTAAACTTTACCCCTTCCTCTTTAATTTTTCTGTTTGCCGACAAAGAATACACCTGATAACCTCCAGAATCGGTTAAAATATTTCTATCCCAATTCATAAATTTGTGAAGGCCACCAGCTTTTTCAAGAACTTGGGTTTGTGGTCGCAAGTATAAATGATAGGTATTACCTAGTATAATATCGGGGTTTATATCCTCTTTTAACTCGCGTTGATGAACACCTTTTACCGTAGCAACAGTACCTACTGGCATAAAAATAGGGGTTTCAATAACACCGTGGTCTGTGGTTATTTTTCCAGCTCTGGCCTTACTTAGGGGGTCTTTTCCTTTTAGTTCAAATTTCATGTACATCCTTAGTTCAAGTGGCAAAGATAGATAACTAAAAATCTAATACCATATTTATAAAAAGGAAATAATTGGGGTTTGGCAACGTTTTTGATATTACAAACAAAATCTTAAAACGAATAAATTATGAAAAGTTTAAAAACATCTCTAGGACATTTGAAAAAGAATAGTGTCCTAAGTAAAAATCTATTTTTTATTTTGTTGGTTACTATTATCCCAGCTACTTCATTTGCTCAAACAGCAACAGGTTTTGGATTAAAAGGTGGATTAAATTACAATGCCAATGGTGACTATTTTGAATCCATAGGCTCTAATGCTAGAAATCCTGACAGAAACATTGGATATCATTTTGGAGTATTTGGGAAAATTGGAAAACAAGTATATTTTAGACCAGAATTGGTTTACAGTAGTACTAAAAGTGACTATAACGATGATAGTTTTAAAATGCAAAAATTAGATGCTCCCATGTTAGTTGGTTTAAAAGTTATAGGACCGGTTAGTATATTTGGTGGACCTTCATTCCAATATATTTTAGACACAGAATTTGAAGGTATCGCTATCAGAGAAGTGGCCAATGATTTTACGGTGGGTCTCAATTTTGGAATTGGGCTTAACCTAAATAAATTAGGAATTGATTTAAGATACGAACGTGGTTTTAATAACAATGAGGCTACTTTCCTAGGAAATAATGGTATTGGAACAAGTAGATTAGATACTAGACCCGATCAATTGATTTTGAGTTTATCTCTTATTCTTTAGTATTAAAAAAACCTCGCTAATAGCGAGGTTTTTTTTAACTATTCTTGTTGGAAATTATATCATTCGGATCCAAATAGTTCGGGATTCCATTACCATTACTATCGTCATTCGTTGGATTTCCATCTTTATTGATATCTTCATAAATGGTTAATATGCCATCGCCATCGTCATCAGAATCAAAATAATCAGGTGTCCCATCCCCATCACTGTCATCGTCTGTATTAACCTTTAAATCTTGAAAATTTACAATAAACTCACCATCTCCATTTAAATCTTCCAAATAAGAAGGAATACCATCACTATCATGGTCATTTTGTGACATTTTGTAAAGTTCAAATTTAAAAATTAAGGGAGAGTATGAAGGAATTCCAGCAGTGGCATTTGAAAAATACCCTAAGCCCGAGGGGATAATCATAACACCCGTTCCCTGATTTGAGTAGCTAATGGTACCATCGCCATTTTCACTAAAACTTTCAGCTACATTAAATTCTGGTATAACTCTTCTCCAAGCTGAAATTACCTCTGTTAAATCGAAAGGAACTGCACTCACAGAGCTATCAAAAACATCATCGGCAAGTGTAAACCCTTCATAATTAACAAGCACATTATCCGCGAAGGTTGGTGATTCCAAACCACCACCTTGATTTATTCTTAAAATGTAATATTCATATTCGGTATCGGCATAGGTAACCGTTTTAGTTTCCAAATTAGAGGCATTGATTAATAACGTGCTTCCTACAGGAGCTTCTGTTTCTCCTTCTAAAAGTTTGTTAATTACAATATCCTTAATACCCACATTTGGCAGAAGACTGTTAACTTCATCTGAATTATAATAATGATTATTTAAATATTTTAATATGGAATCTTTATCTGCAAGTTGTTGCTCTGTACGATCTCTAATCTCAACCACAGGTATATCTAAAGAATCGTCATCTTTTTTACAAGACACAACACCAATTATTAAAATTAAAATGAAAAAAGTAACTTTTCTTAATGTCATTATTGCTTATTTTTGAGGTCGCAAGATACAATTTTAATACCATCTTGCACAACAACATTAACGTAGTTTTTATAATAATTGTATGCGGATTGATAAGTATTTATGGTGTATAAGGTATTACAAAACAAGATCGATTGCTACTACTGCCTGTAAAAAAGGACAAGTAAAGGTAAATGGCGATGTGGTGAAACCCAGTAGGGAAGTTTATGCTCAGGATATCATTGAACTTAGAAAAGACCAAATAAATTATAAACTGACCGTAAATGATATCCCTGAAAGTAGAATTGGCGCCAAATTAGTTGACATTTATAGAACTGATAATACACCCAAAGAGCAGTTTGAAGCCAAAGAACTTTTAAAATATTCGAAAGATTATTACAGAAAGAAAGGTGCAGGAAGACCCACAAAAAAAGACAGACGGGATATTGATGATTTTACTGATGATTCTTCTCCTAATGAATTTTAATTGAAAGAAAATTAATTAAGATGTTAAATCCGATTACGGAAAATAATCAATGAACAGATAAAAATGAGTAATTTTATCATATAATTTTACAAAATAAAGCAATGACCACTGATAATAACCAAATACTTAATCATAATCAAATTAATAATAAAATTAGACGTATTGCTTTTCAAATCTATGAAACTAATGTGAATGAAAAAGAAGTTATTTTAGCAGGAATAGATAAAAATGGATACGTTTTTGCTAAAAAATTGAAGGCTGTTCTTCAAAAAATCTCTGATATCAAGCCTATTCTTTGTAAAGTTACTATTGATAAAAAAAATCCGTGGTTAGAGATTAAAACTTCTATTCCTTCGGAAGACTATCAAAATAAATCACTTATCCTTGTAGATGATGTATTAAATTCTGGAACCACCTTAATTTATGGAGTCAAGCATTTTTTAAATGTACCTCTGAAGCAATTTAAAACGGCTGTTTTAGTTAATAGAAACCATAAAAAGTATCCTGTTAAGGCCGATTTTAAAGGCATTTCGCTTTCAACGTCTTTGCACGAGCATGTTCATGTAGTTTTGGAAGGCAAAACTTTTGAAGCTGTTTTAGAATAATTTTGATAGTATTTCTTTAACTATTTTATTTTTTGATTTATGATCTGTGTTTATTTGAATTTCTGCTTGGTTATAAAACTGAACACGCTCAAACAAATGCTTACCAATAAATTCGGTCAGTGCTTCCTTAGTTTCAATATGGGCAATTAAAGGTCTCTTGCTTTTTTTCTTGAATAGTTTTTTGACCAATTGTGGAATAGAAGCCTTCAAGTATACGCTTTTTGAATTTTCGGCATTTAAAATAAGTTGCATGTTGTTTCCAAAACAGGGTGTACCACCACCAAGCGATAAAATAATATTTTTTTCAGTTTGGAGTACCTGTTCCAAATAAAAGGTTTCTTGTTTTCTAAAATAGATTTCTCCTCTTATTTTGAAAATATCTGCAACCGTTAGGCCTTCTTTTTCTTCGATATAATCATCTAAATCAATAAAATCATAATTCAATTTTTCAGCTAATATGATTCCCAATGTGGACTTTCCAGAAGCCATATACCCAATTAAAACTAGTATCATTTATTTGCTATAAATTGATTATTAAAAACATACTTAAAACAGGTGCAAAAAAACGAAAAATTTCTTTAAAAAAAGTATGGTTTTATTAATTAAACATTTTATATTTGCACCCGCTAACGGAAATAGTTGGCTGTTTAAAAATGACCTGGTAGCTCAGTTGGTAGAGCATCTCCCTTTTAAGGAGAGGGTCCTGGGTTCGAGCCCCAGCCCGGTCACAAAAAAGTTAAGCATTGTTGCTTAACTTTTTTTATTTTTACATACTTCTTTAATGCGCACGTGGCGGAATTGGTAGACGCGCCAGCTTGAGGGGCTGGTATTCGCTTAGAATGTGGAAGTTCGAGTCTTCTCGTGCGCACTTTTTAAAGGTTTAATTTGTTTCTGCCCCAAAAAAGTTAAAGTATATTTCTGGTGAAAATAGTTTTTTTGATTGATGCCAAATTGTAAAACCACAGTCTTCAAACAATTGGGCATAATTATGTGAAAAAGAATTTTCATAACCATATATTTGAGAGTTAGGATTAATTGAAAAATCATGATTAGTCGCGGTAGGTTCAATAGCAATAAATATAATTTTCCCAATAGTACTCAATTCTTTAAATAGTTCCTCCAATCTATCCTGAGTAAAATACTCCAGTACACCTCTAGAGGTCAATATAATAGAATTACTTTGACCATTTTCCTTAATCCATTCAACACCATCATTTGATATAAATTCAAGATTTTTATTATTTTTAAATTTTTCTTTGTTATGGTAGATTTGAGATTCACTCAAATCAATTCCAATAAATTTATTTATTGCTGGAAATCTGTTACTTAAATACTTTAATACGGAACCATCTCCAGTTCCGATTTCTACCAATGTAGTATATTTTTCATTTACGGATTCTATTTTTTTTTCTAATATATCCAAGATAAAGGAGCATTCGGGTATGAAAAAACCCTCAAGTGTTTTGTTATTGTATTGACTTGAAAAATATTCGTTTCCTCTATTGGTCCAATAATTTTTATGAATTTTAGACAATGTTTCAAAGTCTTTTCTATTTTTATATTTTTTTAAGAGTACCTCTCTCATCAAACGATCTTTTAAAGGTAAACGCATATTAAATGAAATACTTTTTTCGAATAAATTATTAGCATATTTTGGTTGTAAAAAAATAAAAAAAACGCCCAAACTATATTTTAATCGGGTTTTTACTTTTTGTACAATTTTCATATTTTGGATTTTAAAACATTCTTAATAGTTTGATAATCAATTTTAAAGAGTTCTTTTAAATGTAATAAAATATTTGAAAAATTTAATAAAAAACAAAATTAATCCTAAATTTTTGTTTTTAACGAAAAAAATAGAAGATGGCAGACCTTATTTTGTTTCCAATTTAAATAAGCATTACTTTAGCATTATTAATAATATTTCCCTCCACTTATAGTAGCTTGAATTATTTATATAACTCAGAGTTATATTTATTAACGTGAAAAATAACTAAATACAAATCAGGATGATTTCCCAATCTTTAATTAATGGCAAAACCATTACATATCCAAAATCTACACTTCATGAACTATTTGAAAAATGTTCACAGATTAATCCAAACACTACAGCACTTGAACATGAAGATGAAAAAATTAGTTATGGTGAATTAAATTCAAGAATAAACCAAGCTGCAAATTACCTTTGGGATTTAGGAGTGCGTCCTGGACAAATTGTTGCTATTTCTTTAGACAGAAAACCAGAGTTAATTATTTCTATATTTGCCGTTTTACAATGTGGTGCAATATATCTGCCAATTGATTCTAGTTATCCTATTAAGAGATTGGAACTAATCATAGAAGATTCCAATTCTAATTTTTTAATAAGTAATAAATCAAGAGGAATTCTTACTGAAAAAACTAAAAATATTTTTATTGAAAATATTTTAACTCAATCCAAAAAATACGATTCGAAATCACTGGATTTAAAAATATCCTCAGAAGCAGGAGCCTATATCATCTATACTTCAGGTTCAACAGGTAAACCTAAAGGGGTTCAAGTATCTCACCAAAATACGATTAATCTTATTTATTCAATGGCCCAAGAACCTGGAATAAATGCTAATGATAAAATTTTTGCCATAACCACCATTTCATTTGATGCCATGGTTATGGAATTATTTCTGCCATTACTAATGGGTGCGTGTGTTGTTCTAGTAGATGAAGAAATGAGATTAGATGGAGAAGTTTTATTAAAAAAAGCACGTAAAAACAACATCACCCTTATTTGGGGGACACCGAGTATATGGCGAATTCTTTTAGATTCTGGTTGGAAAAAACCTTTAAAAATAAAAGCCCTGATTGGTGGCGAACAAGTGCCTAGACCATTAGCCTTAGAATTAATTGAGAGATGTAATGAAGTTTGGAATATTTATGGACCAACTGAAACAACTGTTTGTGCTTTTTTAACCAGAATTACAAAAGATGACAATCCAATTGTTATAGGAAAACCAATCGCAAATACTACCGCATATCTATTGGATAAAAATAAAAACCCAGTAGCAATAGGTGAAATAGGAGAAATTGTAATTGGTGGAGACGGTGTTTCACTAGGGTATTTAAATCGCCCAGAACTTAATCAAGAACGTTTTCAAGAAGATTTTATTAATCCTGTAAAAGGAAAAAAAATGTACTTTTCTGGTGATTTAGGTAAAATTTTACCTAACGGTCAAGTACAGTGTCTTGGACGCATAGACAACCAGGTTAAAATAAGAGGTCATAGAATAGAATTAGGAGAAATAGAATCCGTTATTGGTAAATTACCTGGTATTAAAAAAACTGTAGTAATAGCCAGTAATCACTTTGGAACTGAACCAAAATTGGTCTCATATATCCAATCCATTGGAACTAAAGATTCTAAAATTATAAGAAAGCAACTTGAAGAAATTTTGCCTGATTATCTCATCCCATCCGTCTTTATGTGGGTGGATGAATTTCATATAACAACTAATGGTAAAATTGACTTAAATAGTTTGCCTAAACCCGAATATATAAGACCCGACTCCGCACCTATTTACAGAAAACCTAGAACACAGGTAGAAAAAAATATTGAAAAAATATGGCGTGAACATTTACAAATACCAGCAGTGGGTATTGACGATAACTTTTTTGAAATGGGAGGCACTTCACTCCTAACGCAGAAAGTAGCTACTTCGATGAGAAAAAGTTTAGACATAAAATTACCTGTTACAAAAATTTACCAATTTCCAACAGTCGCCCTTATATCCAAGTATATAGAGGATCAGAAAACAACTAAAGAAACTTCTTATCGGCACATATCCAAATCACAAAAGTCCTCTAAAGATGTTGCCATTATTGGTATGTCTTTAAGATTTCCTGGCGCATCAACAATAGATGAATTGTGGGATATATTAAGCAATGGAAAAGAATCCACTTCATTTTTTAAAATAGAAGAGTTAGACCCAAGCATTCCTGAATCCCTTATAAACGATCCGCTTTATGTAAAAGCAAGAGGTGTTGTGCCATCAGCTAAAGAATTTGATGCTCAATTTTTTGGTATCAACCCAAAATTGGCTGAGGCCATGGACCCGCAACAACGATTATTTTTAGAGATAGCTTGGGAAGTATTAGAACAGACAGGATATTTACCTAAACACTACAACGGCAGTGTGGGAGTTTATGCCGGTACTGGAACCAATACTTATTATAAAAACAATGTATTACCAAACAAAGAACTTATAAATCTTATTGGAAACTTAATAGTAGACACTGTTAATGAAAAGGACTATATAGCATCTAGAACTGCCTATCATTTAAATCTTAAAGGCCCTGCTGTAAGCATACATTCTGCCTGCTCTACCTCACTCGTTGCCATCGCCGAAGCGGTTGAAGCGATAAGAAATGGTCAGTGTGATGTTGCTCTAGCAGGAGGCTCAAGCGTTACCTCACCTATTAACAGTGGGCATCTTTATCAAGAGGGCTCTATGCTAAGTTCTGATGGACATTGCCGGTCTTTTGATGCCGAAGGAAAGGGCACCGTGTTTAGTGATGGTGCAGGAGTTATCTTGCTCAAAAGCCTAGAAGCTGCCAAAAAAGATGGCGATTTTATTTATGGCATCATAAAAGGTGTTGGTCTAAACAATGATGGCGGTGGCAAAGGCAGTTTTACCGCACCAAGTGTTGAAGGTCAAGCTGATGCTATTTCAAAAGCACTTCTTGATGCCCAAGTATCCCCATCTGAAATTAGTTATGTAGAAGCCCATGGAACTGCCACACCCCTAGGCGATCCAATTGAAGTAGAAGGCCTCAATACAGCTTTTGGAGCACAAAAAACAAAAAACTATTGTGGCATAGGATCCATAAAAAGTAATATGGGACACCTTACGGCTGCTGCAGGTGTTGCTGGCTTAATTAAAACAATACTAGCCATGCAACATAAACAAATTCCAGCATCAATAGGTTTCGAAAAGCCCAATCCTGCTATCGATTTTGAAAATAGCCCTTTCTACGTAAATACAAAATTACGAGATTGGAATATTAATAAAGGAACTAGGCTCGCCGGTGTAAGTTCTTTTGGCGTTGGGGGCACTAATGCCCATGTAATTCTTGAAGAATATCCCATGGAGCTACCTGAATTTTCAGAAACAAAACGTCCCTTACAAATTTTAACTTGGTCTGCCAAGACTGGACATAGTTTAGATACTTATGAAAAAAAAATGGGGAATTATTTAATAGAAAACAGCTCTGTTGAATTAGCCAATGTAGCGTTCTCTTTAAAAACAACCAGAGACAGTTTTAATCATCGTAAATTTATAATAGCTAAAAACACCTTTGAGGCATCCGATATTTTACTATCAGAAAGCACTAAAAAAGCCAATACAAAAATTTTAAATGCCATACCCAACGAGGTTATTTTCTTATTCCCTGGGCAAGGTGCACAATTTTTGCACATGGGACGCGCACTTTATGATCATGAGATGGTTTTTAAAGAAGCTTTTGATAACTGTAATAACATTTTAAAAACCCAATTAAACCTTGATATAAAAGACATTATTTTTCCCGAAATAGATTCAGTAGAAGCTGAACTCAAATTAAAAGATACACGTTATACTCAACCCGCTTTATTTGTTACAGAATATGCATTGGCAAAACTGTGGATGAGTTGGGGCATCTATCCTACTGCTTTCTGCGGGCATAGTATTGGAGAGTTTGTAGGAGCACATTTAGCTGGTATTTTTAATTTAGAAGATGCGCTCCTTTTAATTGCCAAACGAGGAAAAATGGTTAGCGAATTACCCCAAGGTAGTATGCTTTCAATAAGGTTATCCGAAGATACCTTAAAAGAGATCCTACCAAGTAATCTTTGTATAGCGGCTGTAAATTCGGATAGCTTGTGCGTGGTCTCAGGTCCAGATGCCAAGATTGAAGATTTTGTAAAAAGCATCAAACAACAAAATAAAGAAATACCTCATAGATTATTAGCTACAAGTCATGCATTTCATTCAACCATGATGAATCCCATTTTGGAAACCTTCAAGCAAGAGGTTGAAAAAACGACCTTAAACGCTCCTAAAACTCCTATAATTTCAACTGTCACAGGTACTTGGCTTACAGATGCCGAAGCCATGGATGCAGATTATTGGACCAATCATTTAAGAGCAACCGTAGAATTTTCAGCTGCAATAGATACCATTTTAAAATTAGAAGAAGGTATTTTATTAGAAGTTGGTCCCGGGAAAGCGCTAAGCACACTAGCCAGCCAAAAAGGCGCTGCCAAAAAAATGAGCGTTATTACAAGTTTACCTATACCCAAACCAGACGAAGATGCTTATCCTGCATTGCTTGAAGCTTTGGGTCAACTTTGGCTAAACGGCATGGAGCCCAACTGGTACGCATATTATTTAGGCGAGTCTAGAAAAAAATTAAAACTTCCTTCATATGCCTTTGACAGAAAAGTGTGTTGGGTAGAACCTGTTGAAAACAATATTAACAAAAATGAAATATTATCATCTTTACAAACTTTAACACCTCTAGAAGAACTGCCCGAAATCAGTAATATTAACAAAACTAAAGCAATGAGAAAACCTTTCATATTAAAGAAAATTTCTGAACTCATTTCAAATTCATCCGGAATTGAAGTTGAAGCATCTGAGGCTAATTATAGTTTTTTAGAACTTGGATTAGATTCATTAGTACTCACACAGATTGCTATTACTTGTAAAAAAGAATTTAAAATCCCTATTACCTTTAGGCAACTTAATGAGGAGTTTAGCTCTCCAGAACTTTTGGCAAATTATCTGGACAAGAATATGCCTGAAGATATGTTTGCGGCAACAGTAGCAGAAACACCAGTACTAAATCCACATCAAAATGGATCCGTTTCACCTTTGGCAATAAAGCAAAATTCTGCCCCCCTGAATAACTCGCAAAACCAAACAGCACTTAGTTTAATAGCTCAACAGTTACAATTACTTGGTAAACAAGTAGAACTCATGCAGGGCAAGAGTATTACGTCAAACACTAACATAGCAAACCTTAACACCAGCGTTACAGATATGGTAAATATAAAACCAGTTTCTGTTACTAAACAACCTGAAATCGATGTTCTATCTGAGGAAGAAAAACAAGAACATAAAAAACCCTTTGGTGCCTCTCCCAAAATTGAGAAACAAGTTGTAGATTTAAATGCTAAGCAATTAAAATTTTTAAAACAACTTACTAAACGCTACAATAAAAAAACTGCTGCCAGTAAAAGTTATGCACAAAAGCACCGTGCTAAAATGGCTGATCCTAGAGTGGTTTCTGGTTTCAAACCTCTTACTAAAGACCTTGTTTATCCCTTAGTAATAAAAAAATCATCAGGAAATAGACTTTGGGATCTCGATGGAAATGAATACATAGATGCCCTCAATGGATTTGGATCCTGTTTTTTTGGGCATCAACCTGAATTCATAAAGGAAGCTTTACATATGCAAATAGAAAGTGGCTTTGAGGTTGGTCCGCAACATCCATTAGCAGGTGAGGTTTGCGATTTACTTTGCGAATTTACAGGACATGATAGAGCTGCACTCTGTAATACAGGCTCAGAGGCCGTTCTTGGAGCCATGCGTATTGCCAGAACGGTAACCGGACGCTCGTTGATTGTAGCATTTACAGGATCCTACCATGGTATTAATGACGAAGGTTTGGTAAGAGGATCGAAAAAAATGATGACTTTCCCTGCCGCAGCAGGAATCATGTCAGAAGCTGTAAAAAATATGCTTGTACTTGATTATGGAACCGAAGAAAGTTTAAATATTATTCGTGAAAGAGCAAATGAATTGGCTGCTGTACTTGTTGAACCTGTACAAAGTAGAAGACCAGAATTTCAACCTATTGAATTTTTAAACGAACTTAGAGAAATTACCTCAAAATCGGAAACCGCCTTAATTTTTGATGAAGTTATTACGGGTTTTAGAATGCACCCTGGGGGAGTCCAAACTATGTTTGGTATTCAAGCAGACATTGCAACTTATGGTAAAGTAATAGGAGGTGGTCTATCTATAGGTGCTATTTTAGGCAAAAAGAAATATTTAGATGCTCTAGATGGCGGTTTTTGGCAATATAACGACACGTCTTACCCTGAAGTTGGAGTTACTTATTTTGCTGGCACCTTTGTTCGACATCCACTCGTGCTAGCTACCGCAAAAGCTTCTTTAATATTTATGAAAGAAAAAGGCCCTGAGCTTCAAGAAAATGTGTCTGAAATGACCCAAGAGTTAGTAAATGAATTGAACATAGAATTTAATAAAAGAAAATTACCAATTATCATTAATTCATTTGGCTCATTGTGGCGACTCAAATTCACTGAAGATATTCTATACTCAGAACTTTTATTTGTTCTTTTAAGAGAAAAAGGCATCCATATTTGGGATGGTTTCCCATGCTTTTTGACAATGGCCTATACAAAAGCTGATATAGATAAAATTGTTTTAGCTATCAAGGAAAGCCTTGACGAAATGACTTTGGGTGGTTTTTTCCTCTCAGAAGATGCAACAACCTCTGACGAAAAGAGTTTCAAAAAAAAATCATCGGATTTAAATAAACCACCAGTGCCCAATGCACGTTTAGGTATTGACGAGGAAGGAAACCCCGCTTGGTTTGTACCTCATACGGGCGACGAAAGTGGATTTGTTAAAATAAAATTATAATATTTTAGCAAAAATTAAAATAGATTTGAAATCCGACACAGCATATTTATTAATTAAATTCTTAGAACTTTTTATAATATGCATAAAACGAAAGTAACTAAAGCATGAGCCAAACCAGTACTCTAGAAAATAAAAATATATATAATCCATTTGCTGGACCAGAGATTGAGCGTGTAATTCACACTACCCAGGCTCAAGAGGAAATATGGACTGCTTGCAAACTTGGAGGTGATAATGCAAATAGAGCCTACAACGAATCTGTATCCTTAAGATTGAAGGGAAAATTAAATTTAAAGTCAATGGAAGCAGCATTTCATGACTTAATAAAAAGACATGAATCATTAAGGTGTGTTTTTAGCACCGACGGGTATTATATGACCATCTTTAAAAACCTTGAAATTCCTTTTTGGCTCGAAGATATTACAGATTTATCCTATGAAAATAAAGAAAAGGCTATCGCTAATTATTTAGACAAACAAGCGGAACATATTTTTGACTTGAGTAAAGGCCCTTTAATTAACTGTGGTTTAATAAAAATATCAGATTCTGAATCTCAATTGGTTTTGATGGCACACCATATTATTTGTGATGGCTGGTCTATAGGTATTATGCTACAGGAATTAGGTATTCTATATTCAGCCTATGTTCAAAATAAAGCAATCGAAATATCTTCACCTGAAAAATTTAGCACCTATGCTGATGAACAGCTGGAACTTATTGAAAGTGAATCATATAAAGAAATAGAGACATACTGGCTTAATCAATATAAAGAATCCGTTCCAGAATTAATTTTACCTACAGATTATGATCGTCCCCTATTACGAAATTACGATAGCAAGCGTTTAGATTTCATTTTAAATAAGGATTTACTGAATAGTCTCAAAAAAACAGGAAGAGATGCTAATTGTAGTTTGGTAACCACCTTATTAGCTGTATTTGACTTGCTATTACTCAGGTTAACAGGACAAGAAGATATCGTTGTTGGATTACCTACTGCTGGTCAATCAGTAACTGGAAAGACACATCTAGTTGGCCATTGTGTAAGTTTCTTACCATTGAGATCTAAAATTGATAGTACCCAAAGCTTTAATGACTATTTAAAACAGCGGAATTCTGATTTATTCGACGCTTATGACCATCAACAGTTGAGTTTTGGTCATTTACTTAAAATGCTTTCAATACCCAGAGACCCTTCCAAAATACCATTAATACCAGTCGCTTTTAATGTTGATTTAGGACTAACTGATGGTGTTTCTTTCCATGATTTAAACTATAAATTAATTAGTAATCCACGTAAATACGAGATTTTTGAGATTTTTCTAAACGCAACAGGAACCCAAGAAAATTTAAGTTTTGAATGGGCATTCAATGCAAAGCTCTTCAAAACCGATACTATTGAAAAAATGATGAAATCATTTGAAGAAATAATAGAGAAAATCACCAAAGATTCTTCAAAAAATATAGGTCAAATTGTATTTCAAGATTTTACTAGCCATTACAAAGAACTAAATAACACAATAAGTAGCTATCCAAAAAGTACTTTACATGAACTTTTTGCAGACAGAGTAGAAAAATACCCCGATGCCATAGCACTAGAATACTATGATAGAAAAATTAGTTACTGGGAATTAGGACAAAAAATCAATCAAATAGCACACTATCTGTCCTATAAGGGTTTAAAGCCTAGACAAGTAGTTGCTATTTCTTTGGGTCGATCGCCAGAATTAATCGCCTCACTTTTCGCTATCCTACAGTGTGGTGCTTCATATGTTCCTATAGATGTAAACTATCCAGATGCCAGATTGAATTTGATGATTAAAGATTCAAATGCTAGCTTTTATATAGGAGAAAGCTCAAAAACCAATCTTCCCAAAAATGTAATTTCGCTTCCAATTACAACTATTTTAAATGAAATTGTTAATTTTCCTAAAAACCCTTTAAATTTAAAAGTTACTACTGAATCTCCTGCCTATATTATTTACACTTCAGGATCTACTGGAAAGCCAAAAGGTGTTCAAGTGGCTCATTGTAACGTCATTAATCTTATTTTTTCAATGGCCAAAGAACCTGGAATAAGTGCAAAAGATAAAATTTTCTCAGTGACAACCATCTCATTTGATGCTATGGTTATGGAAATCTATCTTCCATTAATTTTTGGTGCTAGCGTCGTGCTCGTTGATGAAGACACCAGAAGAAATGGAAAGCTTTTATTAAAAAAAATTGAAACAGATGGAGTTACCATGATGTGGGGAACTCCAAGTATTTGGCAAATCCTAATTGATACTGGATGGAATACAAGTCTAAAATTAAAAGTATTAATTGGTGGCGAACCTGTGCCTTTATCTTTAGCGCAAGAATTATTAGCAAGATGCAGTGAGGTATGGAATATATATGGCCCTACTGAAACCACTGTTTGTTGTATCCTCACTCAAATTTCAAAAACCGATAATCCCATAACCATAGGAAAACCCATTGCCAATACTCAAATTTATTTATTAAACCCTAAAGGAAATCTGGTAAAACCTGGTATAATTGGGGAAATTGCCATAGCTGGAGATGGTGTATCCCAAGGATATCTCAATCGTCCTGAACTTAATAAAGAACGGTTTATTACCAATCCTTTTGAGAATGAAACCGAGAGTAAAATGTACCTTTCTGGAGACTTAGGTAAGCTTCTTCCTAGTGGTCAAATACAATGCCTAGGCCGAAGAGATAGGCAAGTGAAAGTTAGAGGGTATCGCATCGAGTTAGAAGAAATTGAACATGTTTTAATGGCTATAGAAGGTGTTAAATTGGCAGTAGTTTTGGCTGAAAACGACATTCTAATAGCTTTTATTCAAATTGATATTGAATTAAACCCAGAAATTAACCCTGTCAAATTATGTCGACAAGAATTGACATCTCAATTGCCATCCTTTATGGTTCCTAATATTTTTCAAGTAGTTGACAAAATACCTACTACTGAAAATGGCAAAATAGATAGAAAAGCGCTACTAAAATATAGATCCGATTCAAATAGTAAAAAAGTATATACTAGCCCTAGAACTGAAAACGAAAAATTAGTAGCCAGTATCTGGAAAGAAAACTTAAATCTTGAAAATATTGATGTTTTTAGCAATTTTTTTGAAATAGGAGGACATTCCATCAAAGCAGTAAAAATAATATTGGATACCGAAAAACTTACTGGCAAAAAAATCCCTTTATCGTCCTTATTTCAATACCCCACTGTTGAGAAATTTGCTGAACTTTTAGAAACAGATAAAGAAATAGATTTAGATTGTTTAGTACCCATAAAACCAAACGGTGGAAAAACACCTCTTTTCATAGTTCATGGAGCAGGTCTTAATGTTTTAAATTTTATCGATTTAAGTAAACATTTTGATGAAGATCAACCTGTTTATGGTCTGCAAGGTACTGCAAAAAGTTATGATACATGGTATGAATCGATTGAAGACATGGCAGCCCATTACATTGAGGCTATTATAAAAATTAATCCACAAGGCCCTTACGCCCTAGCAGGTTTTTCTTTCGGTGGAGTTGTTGTCTTTGAAATGACGCGTCAATTAAAAGAACAGGAGAAAAAGGTGATTTTTACAGGATTATTAGACTCTTATGCCGATTCTTCATATTACTTTAAGACGTATGAACAGAAAATAATAGCAAAATCATCTGATCTAGCAAAAAGAAGGTTAAATATTTTAAAAGACATGCTATCAAGTTGGTCCAGTTTTAAAGCTCATATCAAAAATAAAAAAGTATATCTATTAAAAAAGTATTTTGGTTACCAAAAGTCCATGACGAAGCAAGAAATTTTAGCTTTAGCGGAATTTACTATGGCAAATAATATGGTGAATAAAATTGCCGATCGTTATCACCTAAAGCCACAAGACTTTAGTGTTGATTTATTTCGATCTAAAGATGAAAATTCATTTGATAGATTAGACCCCATTTATTTGGGATGGCAAAAAGCAGCTACCAAAGGTATTACCATTCATGATATCTCTGGTAATCATTTAGATATTTTAGCACCACCGAATGATAAATTTTTGGCAAGGACTCTTCAAGATATTTTAAATAATAGAACTAATGTTACTAAATCATAAAATAAATTGTAGTTCTTATGGAGAATTAAAACCAAATAGTATCTACAATGATTTGAATTTGAATCATTCAGATATTTTTATCTACCAAATTTATTTACCTGATTATTTCGACATTGTTGATGCGTTAATTTCTTTGTTGAATTTTGAAGAAATTACTAGGGTTAATAGATATTATCATGAGACAGATAAAAATAGGTTTATAATTTGTAGAAGTATACTTAAATATCTATTATCCAAACATACTCGATTGGATATACAAGACATTGAAATAGACTATCAGGCCAATAAAAAACCCCATTTATCATCGCACCCTTCCACATTTTTTAACATTTCCCATTCAGAGAATTATGCGTTTATTGCGATAGCTAATCGTCCCATTGGAATTGATATTGAATACATTAATAAGAATTTTAACTTCACACCTTTACTTCAAGACATTTTTAGTGATATAGAAATTTCATTTATAAAAAATTCTCAAGACAAAAGACAGTCTTTTTATAGTTTATGGACTCGAAAAGAGGCCTTTGTAAAAGCACTTGGCAAAGGGATTGATGATGATTTTTTAAAAATCCCTAGCTTAGATGGTTTGCATCATCTAAATACCTCCGATATGGCACGGAATAAAAACTGGAACATCCATGGTTTTGAAATTACAGATCACTATATTGGGGCACTAGCCTATGAAGAAACTCCTTCTTTAGCAACTTCATTTTCGGTAATTAGTTTATCAAATGAGCTTTCAGATTTAATAGAATTATTAAGAATGTAATTTAAATCAAAAAAGCTATGTAATCCCCAAATATATTCTTGATTTTATTCGGTTTTAAATAAAACTTTAATATGAAACTTAAGCTATTTTTGCGAGGGCAAAAAAGGTATCTAGATAAGGAAACCCTTAGGTTTATTGCCCTTTAAATAAATTTTTAATTTTCCTCCACCCCGATTGAAATTTATAAAGTATGGACATAAAAAAGTCTTTTGTAATATGGGTTTCATAATATGATTTATCTGGTTCAAACTCATGACCATCGAATGCTTTCAATGAAGTCCACGCAGCATCTTTTTCCGTCCAAAAGGGGTGTTGGCTATCCAATCCTAAGGGAAGAAAAAGGGTTGCACAATGATAAGCGCTTCCTGAAGACACATACTGCTCAGCCATTTTTTCTTGCTTGCCATTAAAACCAACTGTTAAAAACCCTTGGGCATCAAAATTATCAGGCGTTTCCATCTGCCGTTTTAAAACCGCATTCAAAGAACATCTTACTTGAGATGGGGTTATATGTTTTGGAAGAAACCCCATAAGTGCTGCTTGGGATAAGGCGTGAAAGGCTCCAAACCTACAAATTAAAGTTCTTCCAAAAAGCGGATAAGCCCCTTCTGGTGATATCATACGCTCTTGAATTTCAATATAACGTTGATACCTAGGTAATTGTTTAGTTAAATGTTGATTGAAATTCTTCAATCCATGGATTTTCATCACTTCTAAAACATCCATAAGCATCGGGTGGATCACAAAGCTATTGTAATGATCCATGCTGAAATGCGCACCGTCGCCGTAAAGTCCATCGCCAATATAATAGGAGTTGACAAATTTTTTGACACCATAATGGAGCCTTTTTTTATTACAATTATTATCATAGGTCAATAAAAATGCTTCAATCATCGAAGCAAAGAGTAACCAATTGTTTTTTGGAGGTTGAAACTTACGGGTCTTTTTTATTTCAAATAATAGTTTTTTTTGTATTTCATTTCCTAAGGCACGCCATAAGTTAGGGGCTCTTAATAACCCTTGTGATAAATATGCCGCATCTACTAAGGCTTGTGCGCCGGTACCAAAATCAACATAATCCTTTGATTTTGGGTTTACAAGATTTCCAATGGCTTTAACTGTAAGTTGACTGTAGTTTGAACGGAGATTACCTTCTTTTGAAGGGCCGTTTGGCAGATTCAACCAAGGGGCTATCCCACATACCAAACGACCAACAGCTTCCAAATATTGAAATGCACTCCTATTTTTATAAACGGGCATGGTTTTTTTTAAATTATCATGAGCCGCCGCATGAATTACCGGAAAGGCAATTTTTTCTAAATATGTGACCCATTGAACACGCATGGTTTGTTTATAATTGGTTATCGATAATTTTTAAATGGGGTTGGTTGAAAATGGTCTTATTTTCGGAAACCTTTATATTGCTTAACAAGGTACCATAACCAACAATACATTTATCTGCTAGGTTAGTTCCTTTTAAAACCGATACGCCTTTTCCTATCCAACAATCACTACCAATAGCTATAGGTGTTGTTTTTGGTTTTTCAAATTCCATACCAAATTCAGGATATTGACTATCGGTTATTTCTCTTCGTTTTTCAGCTTTATATATAACATGCGTATTAGTATCCCAAAATACGCAATCGTAGGATATTTGGTTATAATCACCAATAATAATATGTTCATCACATCGTATTTCGGTACCTTCGTTAATGGCATTACGAGAGCCAATTTCTACCTGTCCATTAAAACGAATCCAGGCACAACACCGTAATGAGTTAAAACTGCCTATTTTTAATCCACCTTCAACCTCAAAATGAGGTCTCTCTAATTTACCTCCTTTTGAAAGTATGTTGTTATCATCAATATGAATATAGCCTTTGGTTACACTCATATCAAATTCTTCAATAGAACAATTCTTTCCAATATAAATCTCACTTTTTCCTCCAAGAATCATACTTAAGGAAACACGAGATAGGGTTGAATAATCTCCAATAATGAGACTATCTCCCTTTTTTACATATATGGTACTCTTATATATTTTGACATTTTTACCTAACTTAAAAACCCCTCCTTTTTCAATGGTTACTTTGGATCCCGTTAGAAGAAAGATGAGTTTTTTTTCATAAATAAAGTTAATTAAGAGCCTTTTTAAATTCATGTTTTCTTATTTTAAATTTGCTAATACTTCCCTTTTAGAAATTGTTCTAGGTTTAGGGTATGGATAAGATTTAAAATTAGTCATATTAAATTTTATTATTTTAAGGTAATAAACCAACATTGATTTTATGTAATTGTACTTGATATTGTTTGGACCAAGATTCGCCCTTTTAAAATAACCCCACCATAGTTTTTTATGAAAATGATGATTCGAAGGATATTTCCAAGGAGAATTTCCAGCATAATGGACTATTTCCGGATTATCCATGGACTCCTTCACTTGATATCTGTCGTATCTATGAGATGCCGAGAAGAAATTGTTAATAACACCAAATCTTAATGGTAACATAATCTTAGAATCTTGACAGATATAATTAATCGCGTCCTGTTCAGCAAAAATACTTTCAACAGGATATTTTTTTCCATAATTATATAGCTTTTCCGTTATTTTATTCTCTCGCCAATAATCAACATTTATCAATAAAGTACCCGCACAAATATACTTCTTATCTGGAGCGTACTTTAAACGCTCAAATGTAAAACTATTAAAGGATTCTCTATCAATAACAGCGGCTATAGCTTTATTGGTAAAATCTAGATTAAATAAATAATCTAGATCAGAATTAACTACAATATCACAATCAAGATATAATACTCTAGAAACACTTTTATCAACAACTTCAGGAATCAAAATTCTGAACCACACATAAACGGAAAAATTCATATTAAACCCATCAAATCTTTTTTTATCAATTTTATGAATTTTAACCTCGTCGTTTGATTTTTCAACAAGACTTTTAAATTTTTCTTCATCTTGTGTACTGAAATAATCTGTTAACAAATGAAAAGTGAGCTTATCGTTTGGGTTTTTGTTATTAATAATTGAAAACATCGTGACATAACAAAAGTCAACATATTTATCATTAAGGCAAAAGGCGAAATTTTTAATCATTTTATTATTTTTTAAAAAAAGGAAGTTTAGATTTTAACATATTAACTACAAAAATACGTTCTGAAGAGGTTAATCCGATTCTAAAAATGCTTATAGTGCAAGAAAGGAAAGCAACAGAGCCCAAAATCAAAAAGCGTAAAAACCCCTCATCCATTAACACATAGACCATAGCTGGTAATAAAAAGGCAGCTATGGTAACCAAGAATATCTTCAACATGACGCGTTTTACAAAATCCATAAAATCAAGATGTACCATATTCCGCAACATATAGGCACTTGCAAATACCGCTATGATAATAATCACCAACATCACATAGGAGGTTGTTTCGGGGATACCATCCAATTTTAGAATGACATAACTAACCGGAGTCACCAAAAGTAGGATGGGAATGACTACAAATTGATATTTTTTTAAATCCCCATGGGCTTGTGCCGAAACAATAAGCGGGTTTCGAACGGCCATGAACATGGAAATAAATAAGCCCAAACGCATGAAATATACTGAATGCTCTGGCACCTCTTTTAACCATAGGCTCAACAATAGATTCGCCTCAAAAAATAGGGGCACCACAAAAATCAACATTAAAAAATACGAGAATTTTGCCGACCGAAATACTAAATCATGCATATCTTTAAATTGGCTTTTAGCATAATTTTTTGTGATTTGTGGATTCATGGCTGTTTGAAAATTACTACTAAACTGATTGATGATGTTACCCGCTTGACTTGCAATGGAGGCCGCAGCATTCATCGCCGGACCAAAAAACAAGTTAATCAATAAAGTAATCCCTTGCGTGTATCCTATGTAGGCTATGTTACCAGACATCGACCAGAAGGCCAAAGACCACATTTGTTTTAAGATATCCTTATCCCAACCCATTTTAAAACGCGCTTCTTCAAACTTTTTGTAACAATAAATTTGCTGAATAAAGAAATTAATTAAATAGGTAAGCATTAACAACAAGGCATATAAAATTAATTTATCGGTAGTAGTAATATAAACTGCATAACATATCACCAGTTTCATCACCACATCCACAATCGAAAACACAGCAAAAGCACCCATTTTCTCATGGGCCATAATAGCCCCCATAAAAGGCACATTTAAAATACTCAATAGCATAGTAAATACAGAGATTTGAAAGACCCAAAAACTGGCAATCATGCGGTCTTCTGGAATCACCGCATAATGATACAGGTACCACAAACCAAGCGTTTCTATAATGATGAGCACAAGTATCCCTATAATTACCTGTGCCGTTACCCCAATGGTAAAGACCTTTTTTAAATACTCAAGGTTTTCTTTTCCTAGTGCGATAGTAATCCAGCGCTGGGTGGCGCCAGCCATAGAGCCATTTAGGACGGAAAGCGTCGATACGATACCGCCTACCACATTGTATATGCCATAATCTACAAAACCCAAGGCATCCAATATGATCCTGGAGGTGTAAAAGCCAACGCCCATGGTAAACAACATACGCACATACAAAAGGGCTGTGTTTTTGGCAATGCGTTTGTTATTTTCGGATGTAGTCATTATCTATTTAAGTCTTATTGAATGTGATTAATCATTGGTAACAGTTTATAACTACTTTAGAGTTCATTTAAAAACAGCGTGCCAATTAAAATTCATTTTCGATAGCTAACTGACCTGCCAATAAAAAGCAACTGTCAAGAATGTCGTAAAATCAATGAAATTGAATAACATAAATATTATAAATTAAGGGATAAATATAATGCTTTGTTCAAAACTGATGACCTAAAACATAACGCTTTCGTTGAGTTTTATAAATTTTTCGATTTAAAACTCTTTAACTATAGAATTATAAACTTTAATGCCAAAAAAAGGGATGAAATACGAAACCATTCAAAAGAAAAAAGTTTAAGATACACTAACTCATCTGTAAAAATTTTTAAAATTATTACAACATTGTTTAAAAAACCAACGATAAATGCACATTAACTAATTTTTTTAAACTTTACCGTAGTTGGCTTTTGTAAACTAATTTATTCACTTATTTTTAACCAAGTTTTGGCCATCAACCCTTGATAAAACATATATTCAAATAGGTTGATGACCATCCATTAACATAACAATTTCACATATTCATTGTAAATGAAAGTAGCATTAATCACAGGAATTACAGGTCAAGATGGCTCTTATTTAGCCGAATTATTATTAGAGAAAGGATACATGGTGCATGGTGTAAAAAGAAGATCCTCTCTTTTTAATACCGATAGAATCGATCATTTATATCAGGACCCCCACGATCCGAACCAAAGGTTGAAATTACATTATGGCGATTTAACGGATTCGTTAAATTTAACACGTATCATCCAAGAGTGCCAACCCGATGAAATTTACAATCTAGGTGCCATGTCGCATGTTAAAGTGTCGTTTGATACGCCCGAATATGTTGGAAATGTAGATGGCTTAGGAACCTTAAGGCTTCTGGAAGCCATACGGATTTTAGGTCTGGAAAAGAAAACCAGAATTTACCAAGCGTCCACATCCGAGTTATACGGTGGTTTACCCGAAAACAAAAACGCCAAAGGTTTTTATGACGAGAACTCGCCCTTTTACCCGCGTTCGCCTTATGGGGTTGCCAAAATATATGGTTTTTGGATTACTAAAAACTACCGCGAAGCCTATGATATGTTTGCCTGTAATGGTATTTTATTCAATCATGAATCGCCCAGAAGAGGTGAAACGTTTGTAACCCGAAAAATCACCAGGGCGGTTGCTAAAATAGCCTTAGGATTACAAGAAAAAATATACCTAGGCAACTTAGAGGCCCAACGCGATTGGGGCCATGCCAAAGATTATGTAAGAATGATGTGGATGATTTTACAAGCAGATAAAGCTGAAGATTGGGTCATAGCCACTGGAGTCACTACAACTGTACGCGATTTTGTGCGTATGGCATTTAAAGAAGTGGGTATTGAACTCGAATTCAAGGGTGTTGGCGTCGATGAAAAAGCTTATGTTACAGCTTGCAATCATGAAGATTTCCAATTGGAAATTGGCAAAGAAGTATTATCCATAGACCCAGCGTATTTCCGTCCAACCGAGGTGGATTTATTAATAGGCGACCCCACTAAAGCCAAAGAAAAGCTGGGATGGGTGCCAGAATATAATCTGGAAGACTTGGTAAAAGACATGATGGCATCGGATGTTAAATTGGTTAAAAAAGATGTGGATTTATTAAAAGGTGGCCACGATATCTTAACTCAGGCAGAGTAAATCCCTAAAAACTACTTTAACTAAAACAATGTGCTAATTTGGCAAAATTCTAATGGAAAAAAATTCAAAAATCTATATAGCAGGCCATAGAGGCTTAGTGGGCAGTGCCATTTTAAAAAATTTAAAGGCCAAGGGGTATGAAAATTTCATTACCAAAACTCATAAACAATTAGATCTTACTGACAGTCAAGCCGTTGCTACCTTTTTTTCACAAGAAAAACCAGAATATGTGTTTTTAGCAGCGGCCAAAGTTGGTGGTATTGTAGCCAATAACACCTATAGAGCCGACTTTATTTACGAAAATCTTTGTATTCAGAATAATGTCATCCATCAAAGCTACCTGCACGGCGTAAAAAAAATGTTGTTTTTAGGGAGTACCTGTATTTATCCGAAAAATTGCCCGCAACCTATGAAAGAGAATTATTTGCTCACCGATGTTTTAGAATACACCAATGAGCCCTACGCCATAGCCAAAATAGCAGGTATTAAAATGTGTGAAAGCTATAATTTGCAGTATGGCACCAATTTTATATCGGTGATGCCCACCAATTTATATGGCCCCCATGATAATTTTGATTTGGAAAAATCCCATGTGCTTCCTGCTTTAATAAGAAAAATACACTTGGGTAAAGCCTTGTATAACAAAGATTGGGATAGCATTAAGAAAGATTTAAACACGATGCCCATAGAGGGAATTACCGGCGATTCTTCAGACGCATCCATCATCGCCATCTTGGAAAAATATGGTATCAAAAAAACGGATGATACCATACAATTAGAAGTTTGGGGAAGTGGGAAACCCATGCGCGAATTTTTGTGGAGCGAGGATATGGCTGATGCCTGTGTGTTTTTAATGGAACAGCGTAACTTTAAAGATTGTATCACCCATACCAAAGAAATACGAAACACCCATATCAACATCGGAACTGGAATAGATATTAGCATAAAAGATTTGGCAAACCTCATTAAAAACATCATCGGTTTTCAAGGCACTCTTTATTTCAATACCTCCAAACCCGATGGTACCATGAAAAAGCTAACAGACCCCTCAAAACTTCATGCTCTGGGCTGGAAACACCAAATAGACTTGGAAACAGGTATTAAAAAAGTGTATAACTGGTATATTAATTAAAACTAAGAACAATATTAATAATGAAAGAGTTTCTAAAAAAATACGAAATATGGATATTCCTAATACTCGCTCCAATCATGAATGGGATTTTTATTTATGGTATATCTATAGATGTGATTCCTGGTCGCCTTTATATGCATGGCCGTTTTTTTATTCTTTTATTCCTTTTAATGGGCATGATATGGTTTACCCGCGGTAAAGAAGGCTTGAAGGACTTGTTTACACCTATGAAAAAATGGAAAGTTCCTCTGAAATGGTTTTTTCTAGTATTAACCTTTGCTATAACAATTGCCTGCTTAACTCTTTTATTAAAAGGATATTTTTATGAGATGGACTATGTTTCCTTGTTTAGCATCAATATTTCCTATTTAGTGGATGCTAGATTCATGTTTAATTTAATTTTATGGGCATTTGTGGGAGAAGTCGTTTGGATTAGCTATGCCGTGCGTAAGTTATGCCAAATAATGAATCCCATATATGCCAGTCAGGTTGTAGGAATCGTTTGGGGGCTTTGGTGGTTGCCTCTCGTTGAATTCAACGTGGGTGTTATTCCAGACCTCCCCCTATGGCCTTTAATGATTAATATGATGGCAGCAGCTGGCATGTGCACCATCATTTATGCTCATACCAAAAGTGGACTCCTTGTTTGGTTACTTCAAATTATGTTGAATACATCACTTTTAGTTTTTCCCATAGCGCCTTCCATTGGTGGCGTCTTAACTTACGCTACCTTTTCAATCCTTTATTTTATATTTATGCTTTGCTTTATGTATTTTGCCAATCCAAAGCAAAAATTTGGTAATGAAATAAATTCAGTATTATACGATTCTGGAAAATGACCATGTTGATCTACAAGTAATCATCCACTTTTAAAATCCAAGCCCTTTCAATTGATTTTTATTGTGAGTTGTTTGTCTTTCTTAAGAAATAAGGCTATCAAAACCCAGACAAATATGCAACTTTAATTACAGTTGAAACATTTTGGTTAGTTTTATTAGACAATATAACATCAAACCCATTATCATTCAAAATGCACAATAAGAATAGATTACATTCATTTAAATTCTTGAAATCATAGTTTTTTAAAATGTATTTAATCGACAAAAACAGACCATATATCTCCCTTAAAAAAGAATTTTGAAATTCGAAATTTATAAAAAGTTAAAATTATGTTACTCATCGAATATAGAAGCTATTCAAAGGTATTTATTTAGCCTTTAGCGCTTTAATAGTTATTTTTGCATATATTATATGAGCTTGCCATGAAAAAAAAATACCCTAAAATCATAGTATTAGTAAGTTTAACTTTAGCAACGCTATTTATTTTCTCCTACAAAAGCATCAACTATGGTCCCGGTCTTTTAACCGCCAAACCTATGGGTGCTTATCTTAACGGGGCTTTTCCTAGTTTGACGCCAACCGGCATTTCCAGTACTGCATTGAGTTATACTGTTGAAAACGCGTTTCCTAATTTAACCTTCATTGATCCGGTGGATATGGTTGAATTACCCAATAATGAGTTTTTGGTCGTGGGTTTACAGGGCCATATCTGGAAATTCTCAAACAATCCCAATACAACTTCCAAACAACTCCTTTTGGATTTATCGGAAAATGTAGTAAGTTTTCAAGATGGTGGGATGCTTAGTGCTGTTTTACATCCAGAATATGGGGTTCCCGGTTCACCCAATTCTGAATATCTCTATGTGTTTTATCGCTATACACCCGTGCAAGGAACTGACCAAACCACTTCGGCTGTAAACGGTTATATGCGGCTGTCCAGATTTAACCTTCCACTCGGAGCCAATGCCATAAATCCCTCTAGTGAGGAAGTGTTGATCAATATTTTTGATAAACATGACTGGCACAATGGCGGTGGTATGTTTTTTGGACCTGAAGATGGCTTTTTATATTTATCCATTGGGGATGAAGGTGCTGCAAATGATTCTTTTAATGTGACTCAACAAATCAATAGCTTGCTATTTGCTGGTGTTTTAAGAATTGATGTGAACCAAAGAGGTGGTAACATCAGCCATCCCATTAGAAAACAACCCTTAAATTCAGGGACCCCACCTATTGGCTGGCCACAATCGTTTACCCAGGGTTATTATATTCCTAATGATAACCCATGGCTAGACCCTAACGGCAGTGTTTTAGAAGAATTTTTTGCCATTGGAACCCGTAGTCCACACAGAATGACCATTGACCCCCCAACAGGAGATATTTGGCTTGGTGATATCGGACAAGGTGCAAAGGAAGAAATCACTTTAGTTAAAAAAGGTGATAATTTGCAATGGCCTTACAGAGAAGGGGATCAAGCAGGACCTAAACAAAAACCAGACCCTATTATTGGTACTGATAAACCCCCTATTCATGCTTATGGTCGCACCATAGGACGATCCGTTATTGGAGGTTTTGTATATCGTGGCTCCAAATTTCCAGGGTTATATGGCAAATACTTTTTTGGCGACCATGAAACCCAAGATGTTTGGACTTTGACCAAAACAGGAGACAACACAGGCGATGTCAATTTTTTATTCAGAGTGCCTATTAGCGGGGTGGGTACTAAGGATGGCATCTCATCATTTTCAGTTGATTCCAGTGGAAATATTTATATATTAGACTTGTTTGGAACCGCTCAAGACGGTGGTGTTATCCGCAAAATAGTAAGTACAGGCGGCATACCCGACCCCCCTCAAAAATTGTCGGATTTGAATGTATTTTCCGATTTACAATCTTTAACACCAGTGGATGGCATTATCCCGTATGATGTGAATTCCCCATTGTGGTCTGATGGTGCTAAAAAGAAACGATGGATTGCTTTACCGAATGACGGAACCCATAATACCGCTTCAGAACAAATTACCTTCGAAAGTGAAGAAAACTGGTCGTTTCCTCCTGGTACCGTTACCATCAAACATTTTGAATTACCAACCGATGAAAACGACCCCTCAAAAATCACCAAATTAGAAACACGTTTCTTAGTTTTTACTGAAGATAATCAAGCTTATGGGCTCACTTACAAATGGAATGAGGCACAAACCGACGCTTTTTTAATAGGTATTGATGAACAAGTTTCCCAAAATTATATCGTTAAAAAACGTGATGGAAGCATTATCAATCAAACATGGGATTTTCCAACCCGTTCACAGTGTATGCAATGCCATACCAGTGTGGCTGGCTATTCTCTTGGTTTAAAAACAAGGCAACTTAATAAAAATTTCACCTATCCTTCCACGGGTATTCAGAGCAATCAGTTGGAAACTTGGAATCATTTAAATATGTTTACTCAAGATATTGGGTCGACACAAGACTTGCCTGCTTCAGCCAACATCCTTTCTGAACTAGCCAGTAGCGAAATGAAAGTCCGATCCTTTTTAGATTCCAACTGCGCTTACTGTCATAGGCCAAACGGTGTTGAGGGTGCTTTTGATGGTCGTGCTTTAACTGCACTATATGACCAGGGTTTGATTGATACGGATGTAGTGAGTCATGCGTCTCTACCGGGTTATAAAATAGTAAAACCGCAAGACCATGCCAACTCTATGTTATACATGAGAGATAACAGTACCTCCAATGATAAAATGCCTCCTATTGGACGAAATTTGGTAGATGAAGATTACATCAATGCACTCATTGGATGGATTGATGGTCTTGATCAAAATGGCCCAGAATCAATAACCGAAGGTTGGTATACTTTTCAAGCCAAACATAGTGACCAATTTTTATCCGTTGCAAACGGTTCCAATACAGAGGGTGCCAATGTGGTGCAAATTGTCTCAGATCAAGAAAATCACTCCAATTGGCTGGTTGAAGAGATCGGCAATAAGACCTATAGACTAAAAGCGAAACATTCCAATATGGTCTTATCATTGAGAGATTTGAGAACAGACCGTGGCGTACAAATTATTCAAGAACCCTGGACTGGCAAACAACATCAATTATGGTATTTTTACGCATTAGATGGTACCTATTATCGGATAATTAATGTGTATAATGGTTTAGAACTTAGTGTGAATGGAAATAGTTTAGCGGAAAACGAACCAGTTATAAGCTGGACCAAAGATACTACGGAAAACCAACAATGGAAACCTACATTACTCCCAGCACCTATTACAGAACCTATATTAACGAGCACAGCTCAAACTGAGACGACAGTTGACTTAACTTGGACGGCCGCAACAAGTAGTTCATCCATTACCAATTATAATATTTACAAAAATGGTGTCTTGGAAACTACTTTGGGCGATATCTTAAATTTTCAGGTTACTGGGCTATTGGCTTCAACTAGTTATACCTTTTCCGTAACAGCCATTGATACCAATGGTATAGAAAGTGCTTTAAGCAATACCATTACAGTTACAACTGATGATATCCTTTGTGAGATTCTTGATGAAACCAATCTCAGTGATTTGAATTGGGTCTCTGCCGTTCAGGGCTGGGGTAGCATCCGAAAAAATACCAACCTAAATGGTAATACTTTAACTATCAATGGACAAACCTTTACCCATGGTATTGGCACCCATGCTCAATCTGAAATTATTTATAACCTAACCACTGGTGATTACCAAACTTTCAAATCGTATATTGGAGTGGATGATAACGTTGCCACAACCTCTTCTGCCAGCGTACAGTTTGAAATATTTGGTGATGAAAATTCTTTATTTCGAAGTGAAACCCTAACCGCTGCCGATGATGCAAAACTTGTTGAGGTGCAAATAAACGGTATGACGCAGTTAAGACTCGTCGTGCATTCTATGGGTTCCAATTCGTTTGATCATGCCGATTGGGCTGGTGCCGTTTTAACATTTTGCTCAGACATACAACCACCAAGAAAGCCAACTTTAACAAGTACGGCCATAACGAATACCACGGTTGATTTATCTTGGACGGCCACAACAAGTAGTGCGCCCATTACCAATTACAATATCTATAAAGACAGTGGCTTAGAATTCACCCTGGGCAATGTTTTAAGCCATCAGGTTACGGGCCTAAGTGCTTCGACTGATTATAGTTTTACGGTCACCGCAGTCGATGCTAATGGTTTAGAAAGTGCTATGAGCAATACTCTGCTTATAACTACGGATAAAGAGCCAACAACAGGCCCTTGCGACGCGCCCTCCGAAACCAATCTCAGTGATTTGAATTGGGTCTCTGCCTTACAAGGCTGGGGAACCACCAAAAAGAACACCAACTTGAACAACGGCACAATGACCATCAATGGGCAAACGTTCGTGCACGGTATTGCCAC